>NZ_CALNVW010000016.1 GCF_940670765.1 Streptomyces sp. A 4/2 | reverse complement strand
GGCCTTTGCCGAGAGGGACTTCAGCGCCTGTGACATGTAGGTGGAGTTGACGCCGTTCTCCAGGTCGATGTCGACGCCGTTGAAGCCGTACTCCTGCATCAGTGTGTACACGGAGTTGGCGAAGTTGGTGGCCGAGGTGGAGTCGGCGACCGAGATGGTGCCGTTCTGGCCGCCGATGGAGATGATGACGGATTTGCCCGCGGCCTGTTTTGCCTTGATGTCGGCTTTGAACTGGTCGGTGGTGTAGCCGCCGAGTCCGGCCGAGTCCAGGGTGAAGGAGACGGCGCCGGGTGTGGAGGTCGCGTCGGCGAAGGCGACCGCGATGATGTCGTAGTCGGCGGGTACGTCGCTGAGCTTCTGGACGGCCGCGCCGTTGTTGAAGTTCTGCCAGTAGCCCGTCACCGCGTGCTTGGGTACGGAACCCCCGCCGGTCCCGCCGCCGCTGTCCGCGGAGGTCTGCCCGGTGACGGCCGCGGACTTCGCGGACTCGCCCGCGGAGTTGGTCGCCGTGACCTGGAACTGGTACGAGGTGCTGGCCGACAGCCCGGACACCGTGGCCGAGGCGCCGGTCGACGACTGGATCTTGGACCCGTCCCGGTAGACGTTGTAGCCGGTCGCACCGGACGACGGGCTCCAGGAGAGATCCACCGAGGACTTGGTGACGGACCCGACCTGCAGCCCGCCGGGCGCGGCCGGGACCGTCGGTGTGGGATCGCCGCCCCCGCCGCCGTCCGGACCGAGCACGGTGAGGTCGTCCGCGTAGTAGGCCGGCTGTCCGTACCAGCCGTGGGTGTAGACCGTGACGGACGTGGTCGACGCGCCGGTCCTGAAGCTGGTGGACAGCTGGCTCCACGAGGACGCGCCGGGCGTCCAGGTGGAGACGTCGGTGGTACCGGTACCGCTCGCGCCGAGGTAGACGTAGCTGCCCTGCACCCAACTGCTCAGTGTGTACGTCGAATTGGGCTGCACGGCCACGGTCTGCGTGCACTGCGCGGTGTCCTGCCCGGACGGAGTGGCCTGGAGTGCCGCGCTCCCGCTGTGCACGGGCGAGGAAACGACGGCCCCGCTCCCTGCGGAACAGGTCCAGTTGGACAGGCCGGACTCGAAACCCCCGTTCTTGGCGACGTCGATGTCAGCGGCCTGCGCGGTGCCGGTCAGACCGGCGACCGACAGGGCGGCGGCTGCGATGACGGCCAGCGCGCCGCCGAGCCAGGATCTTCGGGCGAGTGGTGCACGGTCCACGAGGGGCCTCCGGGGGTGAGGTCGGGTGTCGGAAGTGGAGCTGCTCGGACGGTGGCCACCGCTGGAGCTAAAAGGTGGTCCAGACCAATAGGGTTGTCAATACTCCGGGCACCCCGGGTCCGGGAATGGTGACGCGGGGGAGGCCGAGCGGGGCCTTTCCTCGAACCTGATGGACCGTCAATCGAGCGCGTGGCGAACGGTGTCGCAAGGCAAACACTCCGAAATGAAGTGGCCTGGACCCTTGACGCGCTTATGGTCCAGACCAATCATGGGCCCGATCCGTCCGTTGTCCCACCTACTGGGAGCCCCCATGAGACGTAAGAGATCTGCACGCGCCCTGCTGACCACCCTGGCGACCGCCGTGGCATCCGCGGGCATGGTCGTGCTGGGCGGCGGCGCGGCGCACGCTGCCGCGACCCCCCTGCCCGCCCACGTCTTCGCCCCGTACTTCGAGGCGTACAACGGCGACAGCCTCGCGGACCTGTCACAGCAGTCCGGCGCCAAGTACCTGACCATGGCCTTCCTCCAGACCGAGGCGCGCGGCTCCTGCACCCCGTACTGGAACGGCGACACCGGCCAGCCCGTCTCCTCCTCGGTGTACGGCTCGGACATCACCACCATGCGGTCGCGCGGCGGCGATGTGATCCCGTCCTTCGGCGGCTACGCGGCGGACAACGGCAGCACCGAGATAGCCGACAGCTGCACCGATGTGGATTCCATCGCCGCGGCGTACGAGAAGGTCATCACCACCTACGACGTGTCCCGCCTGGACATGGACATCGAGGACAACTCGCTGACCAACAAGGCGGGCATCGACCGCCGTAACCAGGCGATCAAGAAGGTGCAGGACTGGGCCGCCGCCAACGGCCGTACGGTCCAGATCTCCTACACCCTGCCCACCACCACGAGCGGGCTCGCGAGCAGCGGACTCGCCGTACTGAAGAGCGCGAACACCTACGGCGCCAAGGTCGATGTCGTCAACCTCATGACGTTCGACTACTACGACAACGCTTCGCACAACATGGCGACCGACACCCAGACCGCGACCACCGGACTGGAGGGGCAGCTGGCCTCGCTCTACCCGACGAAGACCGCGGCACAGCTCTGGGGGATGATCGGCGTCATCGAGATGCCGGGCATCGACGACTTCGGCGCCGCCGAGACCTTCACCACGGCCGACGCCACCTCCGTCTACAACTGGGCCACGTCCAAGGGGATCAACACCCTGTCCTTCTGGGCGCTCCAGCGTGACAACGGCGGCTGTCCCGGCACGGGCGGCTCGGACACCTGCTCGGGCATCGCGCAGGACCCGTGGTACTTCAGCCACACCTTCGAGCCCTTCACCGGCGGCGGCGCTCCGGCGACCGACGACTTCTCGCTCTCCGCGGCGCCCGGCTCGGCGTCCGTGGACCCGGGCGGGACGACCACCTCGACCGTGAGCACCGCGGTCACCTCCGGCGCCGCGCAGTCCGTGACGCTGAAGGCCACCGGCGCACCTGCCGGGGTGACGGCGGCGCTCAGCCCCGCATCGGTCACCGCGGGCGGCACGTCGAAGCTCACGGTCAGTGCCTCGGCGACGGCCGCACCCGGTACGTACCCGATCACGATCACCGGCACCGCGGGCTCGGTCAGCCACTCCAGCACCTTCACGCTGACCGTGTCCGGGCCCGGCGGCAGCACCGGATCGCTGGTGAACGGCGACTTCGAGAGCGGTTCGCTGTCACCGTGGACCTGTGAGAGCGGCGCCTCGGTGGTCGCCACCCCGGCGCACGGCGGCACCCACGCGGTGAAGACGGCCCCCTCCGCCTCCCAGCTCGGCGAGTGCGCGCAGACCCTCACCCTCGCACCCAACAAGGCCTACACGCTGAGCGGTTGGGTCCAGGGCGACTACGCCTACCTGGGCGTACGGGGCGGGGCGACCGGCAGTGCCTGGACCAGCTCCAGCGGCTGGTCGAAGCTGTCGGTCCCGTTCACCACGGACGCGTCGGGTTCGGTCACCGTGTATCTGCACGGCTGGTACGGACAGGGTTCCGTCTACGGCGACGACCTCTCGGTGTCGTGAGCCGCGACCCGGGGCCCGCCCCGAACTGAGCCGGCAACCGGCCCGACCGGTGCCGCGACGTCGCGCGCGTGCGACGCCCCGGCACCGGTCGGGCCACCCCAGCGGCGGGGCACCCGTCGAACACGTCGGCGAGCCTGGAGGATGAGCTGACAAACTGAGACCGACGACCGATGTGGAGGAGTGGGCAGATGCCGCACGAAAGAGCGGGACAGCAGGCGCGGCCGGAGGATCTCACCGATGTCGCCCGGCTGGTGACCGCGTACTACGCGCTGCACCCGGACCCGGACGAGCCGGCGCAACGCGTGGCGTTCGGAACGTCGGGACACCGGGGTTCCTCCTTCGCCACCGCGTTCAACGAGGACCACATCGCCGCGACCAGCCAGGCGATCTGTGAGTACCGGGCCGGCCAGGGCACCGACGGTCCGCTCTTCCTCGGCGCCGACACCCATGCGCTCTCCGAGCCCGCCCGGGTGACCGCCATCGAGGTGTTCGCCGCCAACGGGGTGACCGTGCTCATCGACACCGCCGACGGGTACACCCCGACCCCGGCCGTGTCGCACGCCATCCTCACGTACAACCGTGGCCGCACCTCGGCACTCGCCGACGGCGTGGTGGTCACGCCCTCGCACAACCCGCCCGGCGACGGCGGGTTCAAGTACAACCCGCCCAGCGGCGGACCGGCGGGCTCCGACGCGACCGGCTGGATCCAGGACCGGGCCAACGAGATCATCGCCGCCGGCCTCAAGGACGTGCACCGGATCCCGTACACCCGCGCGCTGGCCGCGCCCACCACCGGGCGGTACGACTTCCTCGGCAGCTACGTGGGGGACCTCCCCGCGGTGCTCGACCTGGACGCGGTACGGGCCGCGGGGATCAGGATCGGCGCCGATCCGCTGGGCGGTGCCTCGGTCGCGTACTGGGGCCGGATCGCCGAGCAGCACCGGATCGATCTGACGGTGGTCAACCCGCTGGCCGATCCCACCTGGCGGTTCATGACGCTGGACTGGGACGGCAGGATCCGGATGGACTGCTCGTCGCCCTGGGCGATGGCCTCCCTGATCGAGCGGCGCCACGAGTACGGGATCGCCACCGGCAACGACGCCGACGCCGACCGGCACGGCATCGTCACCCCGGACGCCGGACTGATGAACCCCAACCACTATCTGGCCGCGGCCATTTCCTACCTCTACACCCATCGCGAGCAGTGGCCTGCCGCCGCCGGCGTCGGCAAGACGCTGGTGTCGTCGGGGATGATCGACCGGGTCGCCGCCGACCTGGGACGTGAACTGGTCGAAGTGCCGGTCGGTTTCAAGTGGTTCGTGGACGGTCTGGTCGACGGCTCGCTGGGCTTCGGTGGCGAGGAGTCGGCAGGGGCCTCGTTCCTGCGCCGGGACGGCTCGGTGTGGACCACCGACAAGGACGGCATCATCCTGGCGCTGCTCGCCTCCGAGATCCTCGCGGTCACCGGGAAGACCCCGTCCGAGCACTACACCGCGCTCACCGACCGTTTCGGGGCGCCCGCCTACGCCCGGATCGACGCCCCCGCGACACGCGCGGAGAAGGCGGTGCTGGCCAGGCTCTCGCCCGAACAGATCACCGCGGACACACTCGCCGGGGAGCCGGTGACCGCTGTACTCACCGAGGCACCCGGCAACGGTGCGCCCATCGGCGGCATCAAGGTGACCACCGAGAACGCCTGGTTCGCGGCCCGTCCCTCCGGCACCGAGGACGTGTACAAGATCTACGGCGAGTCATTCCTGGGGGCGGACCATCTCGGCCGGGTCCAGGAGGAGGCCAAGGCGGTCGTCTCGGCGGCGCTCGCGGGCTGACGGCGAACGGGCCCTGCCCGTACTCCCGTCGGGGCGGCCGTCAGGCGCCGGGGACGGTCTGCTGGATCTGCCGCAGGAAGGCCGCGTTGTCCGGCGTCTTCCGGATCCTGTCCAGCAGCGCCTCCAGCGCCGACCGGCCGTCCCTGGACCGGAGCGCCCTGCGCAGCCCCCGTACCGCCGTCAACTCGGCGTCGGGGACGAGCAGTTCCTCGCGCCGGGTGCCGGACGGGGAGATGTCGACGGCCGGGAAGATCCTGCTGTCGGCCAGTGCGCGGTCCAGCTTGAGCTCCATGTTGCCGGTGCTCTTGAGCTCCTCGAAGAAGTAGTCGTCGGCGCGCGATCCCGTGTCGACCAGCGCGGTCGCGAGGATGGTGAGCGAGCCGCCCTCCTCGGCGAGACGCGCCGCTCCGAAGAGGCGCTTGGGGCCCTGTACGGCGGAGGCATCGACACCGCCCGAGAGCGTACGGCCGCCGGCGGGGGCCGCGTTGTTGTGCGCCCGGCAGAGCCGGGTGAGGGAGTCCAGCAGGATGACGACGTCCTTGCCCTGCTCGACCAGGCGCTTGGCCCGCTCCACCGCGAGTTCGGCGAGCGCGATGTGCTCCTTCGGCGGCCGGTCGAAGGTCGAGGCGAGCACCTCGCCCCGTACGGAGCGGCGCATGTCGGTGACCTCCTCGGGGCGTTCGTCGAGCAGGACCACCATCAGATGGCACTCGGGGTGGTTGGCCGCGACGGCGGCGGCGAGCTGCTGGAGCAGCACGGTCTTGCCGGTCCTGGGCGGCGCGACGATCAGCCCGCGCTGCCCCTTGCCGACCGGCGTGATCAGATCGACGAGGCGGGTCGTGGCGCTGCCGCCCGCGGTTTCGAGACGCAGCCGCTCCCGGGGATGGAGCGGGGTCAGGTCGCGGAAGTGCGGCCGGCCGCGCAGGGCCTCGGGCGGCCGGCCGTTGACCCGCTCCACGCGGGCGGGCGAACCGGGACGCTCGCAGCTTCCTTCGACGAAGTCGCCCGCACGCAGGCCGAATTGGCGGATCTGCGCGGCGGACACCTGTACGTCGTCGGGGGAGGGGCGGGAGCCCGCTGTCCGCTGGGTGCGCAACAGGCCGTGCCTGCGGTCGGTGAGGTCGAGAACGCCGGCGGCCGGGACGGCCAAGTGCTGGGGTACAGGGGGGCGTTCGAGTGTGCTGGTCATGAGGGGTCCTTTCGCGGACATGGCGAACAGGGGGCCTGGCGGGGCGGTGTGATCACGCCCCGTGCCGGGCGGAGGAGCCCGGGGCCGGGAAGGGAAGTGTGGTACTCGGAGGCTGGATCGCCGCTCACGAAGAGACAGGCGCAACAGCGGGAGAGGAGAAACTGCACCGGCGCCGACCACGGACTGCTGGGAACGTGGTGTACATGAATGTGATGTACGAGAATGCGGCGTACACAAGTGCTGATGGCACCGTACCACACATCGGGTGCGGTGCACGCCGAGGGCGGCTGTGGCGTGGGCTCGGCATACTGGGAGGTGTGGGGTGTCCCCGCCTCGATCTGCGAGCAGGCGCACCACGAGCCGTACGAAGGAGGACACCGTGGCGATGCGAGCACATGACGCCAGGGGGGACGACGTCTACCAGCCGGACGGCAGCGAAGTCACCGAGGACACGGGCATCCTCGACCGTGAGGACACGCTGACCGGTCGCGCGTCGGACCCGTACGACGAGGGCTGGTCGCCGCCGGAGCGGCCACTGGGTGTCGATCACGTGGGTACCACGGCGGAGGAGCAGCACGAGGGCGAGACGCTGGACGAGCGTCTCGCGGAGGAGCTGCCCGACCCGGCGATGCTGCGGGCTCCGCACGGCGACGGCATCGGTGACTCGTCGGACAGCGACGGCGAGGCGCTGGACGACGAGGTCGGCGCCGGCCGTGCGGGCCGTCTGGTCGCCCCCGACGAAGGGGCGCACGAGGAAGCGGAGAAGGACATGCTGGCGGAGGACGTCGGCATCGACGGCGGTGCCGCCTCGGCCGAGGAGGCCGCCGTACACGTCGTTCCCGACGCGGACGGCGGCCTCGCGCACCGCGAGCAGGCGGGCAGCCCGCGCCGGTAGCCCGGAACTGCTGCTCAGTAACGGAGTTCGGCCGCGATGTGCTGGTGGTCGGCGAGTGTGCCGTCAGGGACGAAAGCGACTTCGGCGCCGCTGTCCAGGGCCAGTTCGACGAGTTCGTCGACGATGTCCTCCCGGACGATCCCGTCGTCGGGTGCCTGTGACTCGTGTTCCGCCGGGTCCGCGGGGGCGAGGTGCCCCTCCTTCACCCGGACGGTCTGCTGGAAGCCCTCCTCTACGGCCACGAAGGCGGCGCGCCCCTCCCGTACCGCCTCCCACACCTCGTCGAGACCCGCGGCGAAGGTCCGCCTGCCGCGTGCGGCGTCGAGCCGGTCAGCGGTCCTTTCCGCGGTCCGCCGCTGGAATTCCGCCAGGCTGGGTTCGAGTTCCTTGTGGAGTTCGTAGGCCGGACCGTTCACCATGCCGCCGGTGAGCACCTTGCCCGCGGCGTTGCGGGTGGCGGTCCCCACGTCCTCCAGCAGGCTCAGTGCGGGCGCCAGACCCACCACGTAGAGCGGCCGGGGCACCGCGGTGAGGATCGCGCCGAGCGCGGTGTCCACCTCACGCAGGAACCGCCGGGTCTCCTCGTCCTGGAACGTACTGGCCACATCGCCCACCCGCTCCTCGCGCTGAGGGTCGTTCTGCAGTTCGTCCGGGGTGACGGGGAAGGTGTTGCCGGTGTGCTCGCGCACGGTCTCGCCCGACCCGTGCCAGAGCGTGGCGCGGGTCGCCGCGACGGCGAGCACCCAGTAGGGCCTGGCCTGCGCCCTGGCGGCGACCAGGTTCCTGGTCAGATAGCTGTCGCTCACCACCACCCGCTCGGGCACCGCCCTTTCCAGCACCCAGATCTGGTACTCGTCCGTACCGGCGAAGATCACCAGACCGTCCAGGGAGTACCGCAGGTCGACTTCGGCGAGCGCCCGGTCCAACTGGGCCTTCAGCCCCACGCGCACCTGCCGCGACACGGATTCGTCGGCGTCGATCCGGCGCCCGGCCTCCGTCATGAGATTGCGCAGACGCACCGAGTCCTGGGCGTTGTCGGGTTCGCGCCGGTGGGTGGGCATACTCACGGACACCACCGGATGGGGCTGCTTCTTGCGCAGGGTCTGCAACAGCGCAGGCGTCAGAGCGTTGGTTTCCATGACTCCCTTTCTGGTCTTTGTCCTCCTTCACAATCCATCAGCCGCCGCACGGCTGCATCCGGACGCGACCCGCTCCGATCCGTGCTTAGCATGAGGAATGGCGACGGACGGGCCCGTGCTCGATGTGGTGACCGAATCCCTGGTGGAGCTGTACGAGCGGCTCGGCGCACTGGACGACGGAGCGGTCGCCGACTACATCCCGCAGCTGGCCCTGGCGGACCCGGACACCTTCGGGCTCTCCCTGGTGAGCATGGACGGACACCGGTACCAGGCGGGCGACGCGGAGATGCCGTTCACCGTCCAGTCGGTGTCCAAGCCGTTCGTCTACGCGCTGGTCCTCTCGGAGTTCGGCCTGGAGGAAGTGACCCGCTGGGTGGGCACCGAACCGAGCGGCGAGGGGTACAACGCCATCAGCCTGGAGCCGGACACGGGACGGCCGGACAACGCGATGATCAACGCCGGGGCCATCGCCACTACGGCATTGGTGCCGGGTGCCACCTGCGAGGAGCGGTTCGAGCGCATCCTGGACTGCCTGAGCCGCTTCGCGGGACGCGGCCTCGACGTCGACGAGGCCGTCCACCGCTCCGAGGCGGAGACCGGCGACCGCAACCGCGCGCTGGCCTATCTGATGAGCAGCGCCGGCGCACTGCCCGGCGCGCCCTCCGTCGTGGACACCTACTTCCGGCAGTGCGCGGTACGGGTCACCACCGGAGACCTCGCCGTGATGGCGGCGACCCTGGCCAACGGCGGTGTCAACCCGGTGACCGGAGAGACGGTGGTGTCCGAGACGGTGGCCTGCCAGGTACTCGCGGTGATGGCGTCGTGCGGGATGTACGACGCCTCCGGCGCATGGCTGCTGCGGGTCGGGCTGCCCGCGAAGAGCGGGGTGTCCGGCGGCCTGATCGCGGTGAGCCCCGCCCGGTTCGGCGTCGCGGTGCACAGCCCGCCGCTCGACGCCAGCGGCACCCCGGTACGCGGTGTCGCGGCGCTGCGGGAGCTGTCCGAGCGGTTCGGCCTCCACATGATGCGTCATCCGACGCGCAGCGCCCCCACCGTCACGGAAGCCGACCGGGGCGTGCGGCAGGGCCTGGTGGCCGCGCAGGGAGCGCTGGACTTCACCGCCGCCGAACGGCTCCTGCACGGTCTGTCGGACGTCACCCCGCAGGACGGTGGCTGGGTGGTCCTCGATCTGCTGGACGTCACGAGCATGGACACCTCGGGCGCGACGATGGTGGCGACCGCGCTCGCCCGGCTGGAGGAGGAAGGGCACCGGGTCGCCGTCGTGGTCGAGCCGCGCGCGACCGCCGGCGCGGCGCTGACGCCCTGGCGGAGGTTCCCGTCCCGCGAGGAGGCCGTCGACTGGTGCGAGAACGGGAGCGCCGGTGTGGGCGGGACCGGGCGTACATGAGCGGTGCGGGTGACGGCCCGGGTCCGGCCTTACGGATGACGCCGGCCCGCCGGGCGGGGCCGCGTGGTCGCGCGGCCCCGCCCGGCGGGATCCCGGAACTGCCGTACCGCCCGGTGCGCCGGTTCAACCGCCGTGCGGGGCAACCTTCTTGGCGGCCTGCCCGGTCGGCAGTGCGCTGTTGCCGGTGGTGACCTTGACCTCGTCGACGACCAGCTGCTGCGGGAAGGCGGTGCTGCCGTCGGGGTCGCCCGGCCAGTATCCACCGACCGCGAGGTTGAGGATCAGGTAGAAGGGCTTGTTGAACACCCACTGCTTGCCACTGACATCGGCCGGTGTGCGTTTCTGGTAGACGTTGCCGTCCACGGACCAGGTGATGGAATCGGGGGCCCAGTCGACGGCGAAGGTGTGGAAGTCGTTGGAGAACACCTGCCCGCCGGGGAGCGTGTAGGGGGCGCCGATGCCGTTCGATCCGGAGTAGCCGGGGCCGTGGATGGTGCCGTGCACGGTCGACGGCTCGAAGCCGACGTTCTCCATGACGTCGATCTCACCGCAGTTGGGCCAGCCGACCTGCCCGATGTCGCTCCCGAGCATCCAGAACGCGGGCCACATGCCCTGTCCCTTCGGGATCTTCATCCGGGCCTCGACATGTCCGTACGTGGACGAGAACTTGCCCGAGGTGTTCAGCCGGGCCGAGGTGTACTCACATGTTCCGTACCAGCACTGGTAGTTGTGCGGGTTCTCCTTGCGGGCCGTGATGACGAGATGGCCCTGCCCGTCGAGGGCGGCGTTGTCGCTGCCGGGTGTGTAGTACTCGCGCTCGTGGTTGTCGACGTTGTCGCCGGTCTCGATCTGCCACTTTCCGGAGTCGACCGCGGAGCCCGCGGACCCGTCGAAGGTGTCGGAGAACGTCGTCGTGGCGGCCTTCGCCGCGGGTGTCTGGTCCGCGCTCGCCGTGGCGGTGAGGACCGGGGCGAGGAGCAGGGCTGAGGCGGTGGCGACAAGAAGTCGCCGTGCCAGTCGTGGGGAGTCCATGACTCTCCCTTCCGGTGCACGGATGCCGTGCACTGAACGGGCATGTTTGACACAGGTATGACAGACATGCGCAGCGGGGTCGCCCATGTGCGACGACCGGGGTGGGGGGTGCGCCGTACTTCACTTCGAGATTTAAGAAGTGAACCAACTTGCTGTCAAGGCCTTGGTCTGTACCACCCACCGGAAAGCTGAATTCATGTCTGAACGGACCAAAACGAAAAGGGTGTTGTGTCATGGTCGTGTGTTCAGGACTTGAAATGGGACGTCCGTGTCGACCTGTAGGTGTCATCTGCCGGGCCCCGGGGCGAGGACGCGAATTCACCGGCGGGACATGGCCCGGGGAGCGGCCCCCGGTCGTGCGCGGAGGGGGCGTCAAACCGACGGGTGAGCGGGCGCGTTGGAGACCGGAGTGAAGGGTGGGGCGCCGATGTACCTGCGGGTGTCGGGGCGATACCCTGCGCGCGCACCGCCAAACGGGCGGTGCCGCAAGTGTGGAGGATTTTTGTGACCGTATCCAAGAGATCGTGGCGGCGCCGGGGGGCCTTCATAGCCGCGGCAACCAGTGTGATCGGCCTCGGTCTGTGTGCTGTCCCGGCGCAGGCGCATGCTCCGGCGTGGTCTGTCTCGTGCTCCGAGGTCACTGTCGACCTGAAGGCGTACAACGCCAAGGTCACCAACACGGTGACCGTCAGCGTGGACGGGAAGGACATTCTCCCCACGCAGGAGTTCGGCTCGTCGTTCAGCAAGACGCTGCCGCTCGCCGAGCACACCGAGAAGCTCTCTGTGCACCTCGTCGTGAAGGCCGGCGACAGCCAGCAGTTCTCGCTGGACGAGACGAAGACGGCGCCGGTGTGCGACACGCCGAAGCCGCCCGTCACCCCGACCCCGTCGGACACCCCGAGCAAGCCGGCCCCCACTCCGAGCGAGTCGGTGACCCCAAGCGCCAGCCCCAGTGAGTCGGCTGCGGTGCCGGTGCCCTCGCCGAGCGCGAGTAAGCCGACCGACCTGGCCGAGACCGGTTCCTCCAGCTCCACGCCGCTCATCGCGGGCGCGGCTGCTGTGGTGATCGTCGCCGGTGGCGGCATCATGTTCGCCGCGCGCAAGCGCCGCAGCACGCAGAGCTGATCCCCCGTGAGCTGCCGACGCCTCTGCCTGAGGCGTCGGCAGCTTCCGTGATACGTCGGTCAGACCTTGTGGTACGCGTACGCCTCGGACGCCGCGGCCTCCACCGCGTCGAGATCGCCACCCGCCGAAGCGGTGACCAGGGCCGCCACCGCGCCCTCCAGGAACGGTGCGTCCACCAGCCGGGTGCCGTCGGGGAGTTCATCGCCCTCGGCCAGCAACGCCTTCACTGTCAGTACCGCGCTGCCCAGGTCGACGAGGATCGCGACACCGGCCCCCCGGTCGACCGCCGCGGCGGCAGTGCTGATCAGCTCCGAGCTGGTACCGAGCCCGCCGTCCGGGGTGCCACCCGCCGCGGCCACCGGAGCGGTGGTCGCCCCGCCGGTCAGCCCCGTCGCCAGCTCGGCGACCGCAGCCGCGACCGGCGCGCTGTGCGACACGAGGACGATTCCCACGAGCGCACTCATGCGGCCACCGCCACGAGCGCGCCGATCAGCAGCGCGGACGAGGTCGCCCCCGGATCCTGGTGCCCGATGCTGCGCTCGCCCAGATAGCTCGCCCGCCCCTTGCGCGCCAGCAGCGGTACGGTCGCGAGCGCCCCGGCGTCGGCGGCTTCCCCGGCAGCCGCGAACGACTCCCCGAGAGCCTCGGCGGCCGGCAGGAGTGCGTCCAGCATCGTCTTGTCACCGGCGGCGGACCCACCGAGCTGGCCCACCGCCGCGACACCGGCACCCAGGGCCTCGGCCAACTGCTCCCGGGAGACGGTGGCGTCGTCGCCCAGTGCCTTTCCCGTACGGCGCAGCAGCGTGCCGTACAACGGCCCCGACGCACCGCCGACCGTGGAGATCAGCTGCCGCCCGGCCAGGGTCAGGACCGCGCCCGGAGTGTCCGGGGCCTCCTTCTCCAGCACGGCGGTCACCGCGGTGAAGCCGCGCCGCAGATTGCTGCCGTGGTCGGCGTCACCGATGGCCGAGTCCAGTTCGGTCAGCCGGTCCGCCTCCCTTTCGACCGCCTCGGCCGTCGTGTACATCCAGCGGCGGAAGAATTCGGCGTCGAGCACAGGGCCTCCCTGATGGGTCCGGTTCGGTGGACGGGACGAGTTCGGTGGACGGGACGGTCAGCAGCCCCAGCGCAGAGCGGCGGTCCTCACCGGCGCGTCCCACAACCGCAGCAGTTCCTCGTCCACCTGGCAGAGCGTCACCGAGCAGCCTGCCATGTCGAGCGATGTGACGTAGTTCCCCACGAGGGTACGAGCCACGGCCACACCACGCTCGGTCAGCACGCGCTGCACCTCGGCATTGAAGCCGTACAGCTCCAGCAGGGGAGTCGCCCCCATACCGTTCACCAGGGCCAGCACGGGGCCGTTCGGCCGCAGATCCTCCAGAACCGCGTCCACCGCGAAGTCCGCGATCTCCCGCGATGTCATCATCGGGCGCCGCTCGCGGCCGGGCTCGCCGTGGATCCCGACACCCAACTCCAGCTCGCCGGACGGCAGATCGAAGGTCGGACCGCCCTTGGCGGGCGTCGAGCAGGCACTCAGGGCCACACCGAAGGACCGCGCACTGCCGTTCACCTGCCGGGCGATCGCCTCGACCCGCTCCAGCGGCGCGCCCTCCTCCGCCGCGGCCCCCGCGAGCTTCTCCACGAAGAGCGTCGCACCGGTGCCGCGCCGTCCGGCGGTGAACGTGCTGTCATCCACCGCCACGTCGTCGTTGACCAGCACCTTCGCGATGCGTACGCCTTCGTCCTCGGCCAGCTCGGCCGCCATGTCGAAGTTGAGTACATCGCCGGTGTAGTTCTTCACGACGAACAGCACCCCCTCACCGCTGTCGACCGCGGCGGCGGCCCGGACCATCTGGTCCGGAACCGGCGACGTGAACACCTCACCGGGACAGGCGGCGGCAAGCATGCCGGGGCCGACGAACCCGCCGTGCAACGGCTCGTGCCCGGATCCGCCCCCCGAGACCAGCCCCACTTTTCCGGCGACGGGCGCGTCGCGCCGTACGATCAACCGGTTCTCGACATCGACGGAGAGGTCCGGGTGTGCGGCGGCCATGCCGCGCAGGGCATCCGCGACGACGGTTTCCGGGACGTTGATGAGCATCCTCACGGGTACCTCCTGGTGAGCTTTGCAGGCAAGTTGTTGAGCACGATTTTCACAGGTCAGGATGGGTGGGGCAGATTATTGATCTGGGCGGTTCACGGCGTCTCGAAGCGGTTCCGCGCGGTATTGATGCTGACTCCTTGCCGGGTTCCTGATGGAGCGTCAAGTGGGATTGGCGGGTGGCGCCCTTTGCGGATGTGCATCATGGCGTAATTATCGACGCCAGGGTGCGGGCGCGCGCCAGTGTGCCATCGGTCGGATGCAGGTGATCCCACCGAGGTGGGCGGGGCAGCGAGTCAGCTGGCCGGGCGGGGCGGCGTGGCCAGACGGCGGAATGCGGCCGTGAGCTCAGCCGGGTAAAGGAAGGATCCCTGGCTCCGGGTGGATCAACGGACGCATCTGTTCAGTTGAGGAAGCGAAGAGGAGAAACTGATGAATGCGAGGACTTGTTCCGTCATCATCAGCCACACTGCCCGGCCCCACCGCACCTCGACACACAGTCAAACACCCACACACCCAACAGCGTGACAACGCCGATCGACGGGTTCATCGCCTACGGCATCCGGGCACTCCTGGTCCTCCGCGACGCGCCCCTGCGCGCCCGGCTCTACGTTTGGACCCTCTTCGGCACGGCCACCGCTGCCAGCATCTGGGCCAATGCCCTCCACGCGGGCAGGCTCAACGAGGAAGCGGGCCCACCCGCGCGCTGCCGGCCTCGGCGCCCCGGCCGCCCACCTGGGCTTCCTCGGCCTGGACGACGACGGGGACGATCCCGTGGTCGTCACTGGCTTCAAGGCCACCCGCGCCCGCAGGCTCACATCTGCCGAGAAGGAGGCCAACTGGGTCCTGGCCGCCGGACGCGTCCCCGTCGAACGCGGCTTTGCCCACCTGAAGAACTGGCGGATCCTCACCCAGCTCCGTAGTGACCCCGCCCTCGCCACCCACCTGTTCCGCGCGCTGCTCGTCCTGACGAACATCGAGGCCGCTACCGGCAATTGATGTCTGCCGCAGGTAGCCCACGATCAGCACATGCCCCCGGAAAAGCGTCACCGGGCCGGGATCGGCTGAGTGAGGTTCACCGGGTTGCCGTCGGGGTCCTGGATGTGGGCGACGCGCTGTCCCCACGGCATGTCGTTGGGGCCTCCGCTGACCGAGCCGCCGAGCGCCTCCACCCGGGCGAGCGTCTCGTCGACGTCGTCGACACCGATGCTGAGCAGGATCCGCGGCGCCGCCCCGGTCTCGGGGTCCGCCTTGGCCACCAGCCCGAGGTCGGTGTCGCCGATGCGCAGGCCGAGGTAGAAGGACGGGCCTTCCTCCGGTACCCGGAAGATCTCCTTGGCGCCGAACAATTTCGTGTAGAAGCCGAGCAGAACGTCCTGGTCGGCAGTCAGGATCACGGGCTGGATGGTGGACATGGCACTCCTGTCGAGAACGGTCGTGTCGCTGGGTAGACCGTAGGAGGACGGTGAACTCATCGGCAAAAACCACCGCGCCGGACGATCGACAGCACGGACTGCCGCCCACGACCAGCACGAGCACCTCGAAACGAGGTCACGGCACCCCGCTGACCAGCTACTTCAAGATGGCGGAGTTTCAGGTGTCACCGCCAGGCTCCGCAACGAGTGGCAGTGCATTGCGACAGAGGCCCGAGGGACAGATATCGCATAGCACGGCCCTCGGGGATCCTCATGCGACTGGACAGGGTTGGTGCACCGGCCAGGGGAGAGCGTTGCATGGCAAACGAGATGGTGATTGCGGCATCGGTGATTTTCCGGGGGAACGCCGGGCCGCGGGTCGTCGCACAAGCCGTCCAGGCCGCGCCCGAGGAACCTGCGTCGCCAGGTGCGGACCGTGTCCGGGGTGATCCGCAGCCGGCGGGGACACCTCCATGATGGAGTGGCCTTCAGCGCACTCCAGCACGATCCGTGACCGCTGGGCCAGAGCCTGGGCCGTCGTCCGGCGACGTAACCAGCCCTCCAACACAGCCCGCTGGGCATCAGTTACCGACAACGGCGGAATCTTCGGACCCGGACGACTCATGCCCGACTGACGACGAGTCTCTGACTCAGGTCACTAGGGTGCACCGGTTCGTGCCTGGACACGGTACGAACCTCTCGCGCAGCCCGTGATCCGCCAACCGCCTTGCTCGCGCGCCGACTTCACATCAGTCACGCCGTGCACGGACAGCTTCGGCGCGGCCGAGCCGGGGAACCACACGTCGAGGGTGCACGAGCGTGCGCCCTTCGCCGCCGTGCCGCTGAACTTCAGCGTGTGCCGCGAGCTGGAGAGCGCGTCCAGGGTCCCCGGTACGGCCCGCGGATAGGGCCGTACCACCAGGTCCTTGACCCCGGCGGCGGGCGGCAGGGTGTCGCCGGTGGCGCAGTCCTGCTGGACGTAGTTACCGGCCGCCGGGGACGTGGTGCTCGACTCGGGGCTGCCGCAGGCCTGCTTCCACACCCAGAAGGCGCCACCCATCCGGTACGCGTCCGCCTCGTCCTGGAACCGCTCGGCCAGGGACTGCGCGCGCTTGCCCGTGAACGGGAACCAGCCCCACTCGCCGCTCCACATCGGCATCCCGTACGCCTTTGCCTGCCGCTCCGCCAGCGCGAAGCCCCGTTCGACGGAGACGAGGGTGATGCCGAGGGACTGGTCCATGGTGATCGACTCGTTGTACAGGTGCGGGGCGAACACCGTCCACGGGTCGTCGGTGAAGCCCGGCAGCGGCGTCGCGGCGAAGCCGAGCCCGGACCACAGCACGCTGGGTTCGAGGAAGGCCAGGTGGTGGAAGCCGCCCGGCGTCGCGTTCTCCGCCGCGCGGATCGCCTTCAGCGCCCGGTCGTAGTACGCGCCGAGCAGCACCGAGCTGTCGGTGCTCGCGTCGTCACCGAACCCCGGCTCGTTGTAGAGGCCGTATCCGGCCACCGCCGGATTGTCGGCGAAGGTGCGCGCGAGCAGGGCGAGGGTGTCCACGAGGTGGCCCTGGATGCCGTTGGTGTCGTGGTAGAAGTTGCTCGCCGCGCGCTGGACGGCGGACGTGGTGTCCCGGTCGAGACCCTGGCAGCGGGAGAGCCCGTCGGTGAGCGTCGCCCAGGCGGGCGCGCCGTCGAAGCCCGGCAGTGGTGTCGCGCACGCGCTGCTCTTTGTGCCCGCCGTGTAGCGGGAGTAGGCGTCCTGGTGCATGTCGATGTCGGTGTACATGCCGTACTCGGCGGCCCAGGCGACGGCCCGCTCGATGCGGGCGAGGTAGGACTGCGACCAGTGCCCACGGGTCGGTTCCAGGCGTGACCAGTTGACGTTGAGGCGTACGACGTCGAAGCCCGCGGCGGCCATCTGATGGAAGTCGTTCTCGGTCAGCGGGAGCACCCTCTTGGCTCCGGACCGGCCGTTCGTGCCGTAATCGTTGAGCTGGTTGACGTTCACGCCGCGCAGCAGCACCTGACGGCCGTTCGTGTCGACGATCGTCCGGCTCCGCACCGTCAGTGCGGGCAACTCCTGCGACCCGGTGGCCCGTGCGGCGGCGCTCACCGTCGCGGTGCGGTCCGGCGCCGCGGTCAGCAGATTCCCTGCGACGACGGCGAGCAGCACCAGGACCGCCACCAGCGGCAGGCCTGTTCGTGGGTTCGTACGTATCTGTGGCAGGCGGCGCAGGAGCAACTCGGCCGGGGCGAGGGCCCACCCGAAGGCCAGGCCGAGCGCGAGCCCCGCACCGACCGCCTGGCCTGCCATGGGTATCGCCGCAAGGTCGCCGCTGCCGGACACGGCTGCGACGAGTCCGTCGACCGCGCCGACCAGTGCGCCCGCACCGAGCGCGCAGACCCAGCCGCCGACCAGGAGTCCGGTCCCCCGCGCCTGGGCGAAGCGCCGCTCGCTGCGCACTTGCAGCGCGATCGCCACCGCCGTCACCAACACGGCTGATATCGCCGGCAGCTGGGCGGTCAGGCCCGTGGATATCGAGGCGGCGGGTGAGGAGGAGGCCAGGGCGCCGAGCAGCAGCAGTCCGGCAGGCAGGGCGGTCAGCAGGGTCCGGGCGACGATCGGCCGGAGGTCCTGCCCGGCCGCCGGCTCTCCTGGCGGCGCCGCACGCCGGAGCACCAGTACCGCGACCAGGGCCGGCAGCCAGCCGAGCAGCGCCGTCCGCTCGGCCACCAGTCCCGCCGACCAGAGGGCGACCGGCAGGAAGTCCGTGCTGCCGCTGTGCACGGCGACCCCCACGGTGTCCGCAACGGCCTGCCCGAACCGGGCCAGGGCGCCCGCGAGGACACATACCCCCCAGACCCGGAGGAGTACCCGGCCGCGCCCGGTGCCCGGCCCGGCGGTGCGTACCGTCGCCAGCGTTCCCGCGTACGCCACCGCGGCCAGGACCGGCAGGAACACCAGCCATCCGGCCAGCGACCACAGTCCGTGCACGGCCCCCGCGCGCAGCGTCTGAGCGCCCACCGGGGCGAACAGGCCGGTCGGATCCGCGTACGCGGCGACGAGGCACAGTGCGGTGAACGAGACGGCGGTGGCTGCCGCCACGGTGTGGTCCTGGTACCTGGCACGGGGCATCGGGCGATCGTATGACACCGTCGGGCGCGCCAACCGGCCTGTGTTGATCACGAGTTGATTAAGTTACCGACGGGTTGGACCGGGCCCCGGCGTGTGCGGGACCCCTTGCCACCGGATGCTGATGTTCGCTCAGGTGGCGCTACGAGGTGTTCGCCACCAGCCGCGTCAAGGACAGTGAGGACGGTAAGGACAGTGAAGACGGTAAGGACGGTGGGGCGTGGCCCCACTGCCGGGTGGGAGCCGCGGTACCCAGGGCGGACGCGAGTCCGAAGTGACCGCGATCGGGATCCGGATCGGGTCGACAGGCTGGTGCGGTCGAGCGCGTCGTCCTGCGTCGGGCAACCCGACTCTTCGCACTGTCGCCCCGCTCCGTTGCGGAACCGGATGGCGTAGGGGTGTGCGCATCCGCCCTGCCGTTTACAGCTGCAGGTCTTGAAGAAGCTGCCCATCCCACGGATGAGTTTGGTCGCCACGTTCGCCACGTGCACCGCTCCGGCCATGTGTTCAGGCCCGAGTCGTACCGAGGAGCGGCTGTCGGCGTCGGCGGCCGGGGGACGGCGCTGGTCGGCGGTGGCGCCGCCCCCCCTGTTTGCCGTCTGCCTCAGGACCCGGAGCTGACGGGACCGGTACCGCAGGAGACGGCCCTGCCCGCGTAGGCGCCGATGTTCGGGGCGCCGGTGGCCGGTACGGTGTTGCCGTAGTAGTCGCGCCCGCCGTTGCCGGTGATCGCGGCTCCGGTCTTCAGTGCCTGGGATCCGGAGCAGAGCCGGTAGCCGGTGGCGTGGGCGCGGTCGGCGGCGGTGCCCGGTGCCTGCAGCAGCGGGTCGGTGGTGATCCCGGCGCCGGCCGGTGCGCCGGTCACGTTCGACAGGTCGTTGTGGTCCAGCGAGTAGCCGCCGCCGTGCAGGTTGACGGAGGCGGAACCGCTGCCGGTCTTGACGACTGTGTTGTTGCGGAATGTGACGTTGCGCAGGGTGGTGTTGTTCTCCTGGATCACGGACTGGCTGACACCGGGGCCGATGTAGATGGTGTTGTTGTAGACGTCGGCCGACTCGATGGTCCCGCTGCAGTTCTCGAACCCTCGGTAGGAGTCGTTCTGGCTGATGTTGTACCGGACCACGGCCGTGCGCAGGATGCCCGTCGCGTTGCACAGCAGGAAGAATCCGCCGGCGTTGTCGTGGCTGTAGTTGTACTGGAAGACGGTCCCCACGGTGCCCTGGTCGATGTCGTAGGCCATCCCGTCCAGGGTGGTGGTGCCGCCGCTCGTGTCGTTGTACTGGAAGACCGCGTTGTCCGAGTCGTAGGGCCACATTCCGGCGTTGTAGCCGCTGGAGCGCTTGTGGAAGCCGGTCAGGGTGTTGTGGTCGATCAGCGCGCCGGTGGTGTTGCCGGGCACGATGCCGTCGCCGCCGATGTCGGAGAGGTGGTTGCCGCTGATGGTGACGTTCGGCCAGGGGATGAAGGTACCGGCGCTGGGTCCCTCGAAGCCGGACCGGTTCCAGGACGAGACGAAGAAGACGCCCTCGCGGTCCACCGTGCGGATGGTGTTGTTCCTGATGGCGACCGTGTCGAAGGAGGACGGCGTGGTGGTTCCGCTGACGGTGAAGTAGATGCCGCCACTACCGGACAGGCCCTTGGTGTCGTCGCCGTTGACATCGTGGATGTTCAGGTTCTCCAGCACGATGTGGTGGGCGGTGCCGTAGTCCGAGAGTTCGACCGACACTCCGCGACGGTTGCCCTGCGTCGCCGCTTTGTTGGTGATCTCCAGATTGCGGATCTCCCACCACTGCTGGTTGTGCAGCCGTACCGCGGCGGCTGCACCGTCACCGGCCACCAGTGGGTCGGCTCCGGTGCCGTAGGTATTCACGGTGATCGGTCTGCGAGCGGCCCCGGAGCCCTGCGGTGCCAGGGTTCCGGCACAGGTGGTGCCGCGGTTGAGCAGGATGCGGTCGCCCGGCGCGAACACGGTCGCATCGACCTTGTCCAGGGACTTCCAGGCTGTCCTGGGCGAGGTGCCCGCGCCTGTGTCGCTGCCGCCCGAGCAGTCGAGGTAGTAGGTACGGCCGGCGGCAGCGGCGGGCCCTGCCGGGAGAACGACGCCGAACAGCGAACCACAGAGGGCGCCGGCGAGGAGAAGGGAACGGACGCGCATGAGAACCTCCCGTTGAGGGGGAACGTGAGAGCCTCCGGCGGCAGGCGCGATGCGGTCAGCCGCTCCGACAGGTGGGGGGCTGATCGGTGCTGTGCAGGCGGCCGGGGCAGGGCAAGTGCATCGCACCCATAACTGGGTGTCAATAGGTGATTGAAAGAGCGTCAAAATAAGCATGAACAAGCAGATTTGATGCAGTCGGCTTCCGAATCGGGAACGTGCGAGAGGGACGAAATCGGGACCGAACTCGTGGAGCACCCGTGAATACCCTGTGGAAGTGATGTCAGTGGGTCCCCTTATGCTGCACCCCGACGATCACGCGGGACCAGGGGAGGGCGCGGCATGTTCGGCAAGCTGTTCGGTAGGAGTGGCGAGAGACCGGCGGCGGATCCGCACGCCCTTCCCGTCACACGCAGGCAGAAGGGCGGCACGTACAAGGTGCGCGCGCTCGGGGACGCGCGGGTGCTCGCCCTGGTGGAGGCGGCCGACGCGGGTGACTGGGAGGCGGTCAAGACGGCGCTGGCCCCCTTCGACCTCGGCCGCGACCACCAAGTTCTCAGTGAGCTGGCCGACTTGGACGGTGTGCAGGACTGGATCGGCCGGGCCGCCGAGGAGGACAAGGAACACCGGGCGACGGCCCTGCTGATATCCGGGGCCCGTCACATCAGCTGGGGCTGGGAGGCGCGGACCGCCGCGCAGGCCGTGAACGTCTCTCGGGAGCAGTGGCGAGTCTTCCACGAGCGGCTCCACATCGCCGAGGAGCAGTTGTTCGAGGCCGCCGAGTTGCGGCCGGAGTGGGTCGCCCCGTGGCGCCGCCTCCTCACCTCCGGCCGTGGCATGTCGTTGGGTCGCCTCGTCAACGAGACCCGGCTCGACGCCGCGCTGCGCCGCGACCCGCTGGATCTGGAGACCCGCGTCGAATGGCTGTCGCAGTTGCAGCCCCGCTGGGGCGGCGAGCCGGGCCAGGCCCTGGCCTTCGCCCGTGATGCGCTCGCCCGCGCACCGCAGGGGCACCGGCTCGGCTGTGTGATCGCCGTGGCGCACATCGAGGACTGGGTCGAGTCGGACACCGAGGACGTCCTCGAAACACCCAGGATCCAGACGGAGTTGCGGGCCGCGGCCGACCACAGCATCCTGCACCCCGCTTACGTACGGCGCCCCGGATGGCAGCACGACTTCAGCATGTTCGCCATGGCGCTGTCGCTGGCCGGTGAACGCCACACGGTCCGGCGCGTCTTCAAGGCGCTCGACGGCGCGTACACCGGAGGGCGGCCCTGGACCTATTTCGCGGAACCCGAGGAGCAGTTCGCCCGCCGCCGCCGCGCCTGAGCGCCCGCCGCCATCGCCGCCGCTTGAGCGGCGCCCGCCGCGCCGATCCCCACCGCCACCTGCCGCCCCTCCCACTTCCGGACTTCCTGATGACTCTGCCCGACACCGCCCCGAACCCGCCCGCCGCCGACCGCACCTTCCAGGTGGATCTGCGCGGCCTCGTCGACCTCCTCTCCCACCACCTCTACTCCAGCCCCCGCGTCTACCTGCGTGAACTCCTGCAGAACGCGGCGGACGCGCTGACCGCCCGGCACGGCATCGAGCCGGACGCACCCGCCGACGCCTTCGGTATCCGCCTGTACGCCGACGGTTCGGTGGTACGCGTCGAGGACGACGGCGTCGGTCTCACCGAGGCCGACGTGCACACCTTCCTCGCCACGATCGGGCGCAGCAGCAAACGCGCGGAGCGGCTGGCCGAGCAACGTGGCGACTTCATCGGCCAGTTCGGGATCGGCCTGCTCTCCTGCTTCCTGGTCGCGGACGAGATCCACGTACTGAGCCGCTCCGCCCGCGCCCCCGACGCACACGCCGTGGAGTGGCGGGGGCGTGGCGACGGCAGCTACACCGTCCGTACCCTGCCCGCATCCGCCTGCCCCCGGCCCGGTACCACCGTCACGCTGACGCCGCGCGCCGACGCGGGCGAGTGGACCGGGCCGGTGCAGGTACAGGCGCTGGCCCGGCACTTCGGTTCCCTGCTGCGCCACCCGGTGGCCTTCGACGACGGCACGGGCGGTGCGGGTGCGCCCGTGAACCCTGAGCCCGCACCGTGGGCACGTACGTACCCCACTCCCGGAGCCCGTTCGCGCGCACTGGCCGCGTACGGCGAGGAGGTCTTCGGGTTCACACCGCTGGACACCATCGAGCTGGACCTGCCGGCCGTGGGCCTCAAGGGCATCGCGTGTGTGCTGCCCGAGACGGTGCCGGCCGGGCGCCGTCACGGCCATCGCGTGCACGTCAAGGGCATGCTGCTGTCCGCGCAGGCCGAGGAGATCCTGCCCGAGTGGGCGTTCTTCGTCCGCTGTGTCGTCGACGCCGAGAGCCTGCGCCCGACGGCGTCCCGCGAGTCCCTGTACGAGGACGACACGCTCGCCGCCGTCCGCGACGCCCTCGCCGAGCGGCTGCGCGCGTGGATCGCCCGCGCCGCCGCCAGCGACCCGGACCTGCTCGCCCGCTTCCTCCAGGCCCACCACCTGGCCGTGAAGTCGCTCGCGGTGCACGACGACGAGATCCTGCGGATGCTGCTGCCCTGGCTGCCGTTCGATACGACCGACGGGCACACCACCCTCGACGAGTTCGCGCGCACCCACCGCACCGTGCTCGTGACGTCGAGCGTGGAGGAGTTCCGGCAGGTCGCGGCGATCGCCTCGGCCGCCGGGCTCGGCGTCGTCAACGGCGGCTACACGTACGACCGTGAACTGGTCCACCGGCTGCCCGAGATCAGGCCCGAGGTCAGCGTCGCCGACCTCGACCCGGCGACCCTCACCGCCCACCTCGACCCCGTCGACCGGGAGACGGAACTGGCCGCCGTGGCCTACCTCGCCCTGGCTCGCGACGCCCTGGCCGTCTTCGACTGCGACGTCGCACTGCGCACCTTCCAGCCGGCGTCCGCGCCGGCCCTCCTCGTCGACAGCCGCGAGGCCCGGCACGAGCGCACCCGCTCCCAGCTCGCCCGTGAGCAGGAGGGCGGCCTGTGGGGCGACATCCTGGGCGCTCTGCGCCAGGAGGCACCGCGGGCCCAGCTGATCCTCAACCAGCTCAACCCCCTGGTTCGCACCGCCGTCGCCATCGACGAGCCCGAGCTGGCCCGCACCAGCGCCGAAGCCCTCTACGGGCAGGCCGCGCTGCTGTCCCGGCGCCCGCTCAGGCCCGCCGAATCGAGCCTCATCAACCGCTCCTTCCTCGACCTTCTCGCCCACGCCCTCCGCAAGGACAGCTGACGATGCCGACCGCACCCCATCCCCAGAGCACGGACGAGCTGTACCAGGCGCTCCAGGAGAACGACCGGCGCCCCTACGGCCGCACCCGCACCGTCACCGCCGAGGAACTCGTGGAAGCCGCCGAGCAGTTCGGGGATCCCGTCCCACTCGTCGACGCGCTCCTCGAACTCCAGGAGGCGTACACCTACGGCTCCGAACCCCGGAAGTCGCCCGTCGTCTTCGCCCGCCTCCTCACCTTGTTCGACGAGCAGCCCGACGTCTTCGACGAGCGTCGGCGCCGCACGCTGCTCTGGCGGTTCAAGTGGGTGGCCAACGCTCTGCGCGCGCTGCCCGAGATACCGCTGGCCAGCCTGCGCCAGTGGCTGACGGAGATGCGCGACCGGTACGAGAAGGCCGACCTGGGCCTCCAGCCGTACTACGGACAGGCGTACCAGCTCGCCGCCCATGCGGGTGAGGACACCGCCCTCGCCTACGAGCTGTGGGCGGGCCGGCCCCGGACACCGCTCAGCGACTGCGAGGCCTGCGAGATCTGCGAGCTGGCCCTGCACCACCTCGCGGCGGGGAACGACGAGCGGGCGCTGGGCGCCTGGGAGCCCGTCCTGGCCGGGAAGGAGTCCTGCCAGGAGGAACCGGCCCGCTCCATCTCGTACGCGCTGCTGCCCCTGCTGCGCTCCGGCCGGATCGACCGGGCCCGCGAACTGCACCTCGCCGGGTACCGCGGCTGTCGGCGCAACCCCTCCATGTCCGGGGAGGTCGGCCGGCACCTGGAGTTCTGCGCGCTGACCGGCAACGAGGCACGCGGCCTGGAACTGCTCGCCGAGAACCGGAGCCTGTTCGACGAGGTGGACTCCCCGCTGGACATGTTCGACTTCGTCACCGGCGTGGAAGTCCTCCTCCAGCGCGTCGAACACCTCGGCCACGGCGAACTGCCCACCGCCGGATACGGGGGCCGCACCTGGACGGTGGCCCGCCTGCGCGCCGAGGTACGGGACCGCGCCGACGACCTCGCCGCCCGCTTCGACGCCCGCAACGCAACCACGGCGCACACCGACCGCCGCAGGGCCCGCCTCGACCGCGCCCCGCTCCTGGACGCGCTGGAACTGACCCTGCGCCCGCGCAGCCTCGACGACGTGACCCCGGCCGCCCCGGTGGCCGCACCCGCAGCCCCTACGGCCGCCGTACCGCAGTCGCTGCCCGAACTCATCCGCCAGGCGCGGGAATTGAACGAGCAGGGGCACCCGGGCGCAGAGGCCTGCTGGGCGCAACTGCGCACGCTCGTCTCCGCCGGCGACTACACCCACCCCGACGACCCGGCCGTGGGCCCGCTGGTACAGCTGCGCGCGGACCTGCTGACCGACGAGGCGAGCCGGGCGGACGAGAAGGACGACTTCGCCGTCGCCGCCGCACTCCACGAGGAGGCCGCGGGCCTGTACGACGACGCCGGTGCGCCGGGCGACGCGGCCCTCGCCCGCGCCTACGCCCTGCTTGCTTCCGCCGAGATCCCCGCCGGGATCCCGGCGGAGGGCGGCGACGGAGCCGAGGCGAAGGCCGCCGCGCTGACCGCCGCCCACGCGTCCATGGTCCGCCTGCACGAGGAGACGCCCGGCCTCGCCCCTCACCAGGAGGCCCGCCTGCTGCGGCTGCGGGCGACCGCGCTCGGCATGCGCCTGCAGACGTCGGGGAGCGAGGAGCACGCCGCGCCGGTCTTCGCCGAGGCGGACCTGCTGCACGCGTTCGCCACCCGGCACGACATCGGCGCGCAGATCTCCGGCGCCCTGCTGCTGCGGACCAGCGCGCACGCCATCTCCGGCGACCTGCCCGCCGCGGTCACCGAGATCGACGGCGTCCTCGACCGGCTGAAGGCGCACGGCCCCGCCTGGCACCTGCCCCGCACGCTCGGACTGCGTGGCCGGATCCAGCTCGGCCTCCGGGACGCGCAGGCCGCGCACACGGACCTGGCCGAAGGCCTGCGACTGGCCGCCGACTGGCCGGCCGGTGTGGTCGACTCCACCCGCCTCCACGGTGACCTGGCCGAGACCTGCATGCATCTCGGTCGCCCCGACGAGGCCGTGCGGCACCTGACGCGCTCGGCGGAGGTGTACCTGCGCCGCGGCAGCCGGACGGAGGCGTTCTGCGCCTACAGCAACGCGGCTCAGCTCTGCCTCGACCTGGGCCGCGTCGAGGACTGCATCGCCCTGCTCGACTCCCTCCTCACCGAACCGGACGTCGACGCCGGAGAGTTGGACGACCGGCTCGTCGCCCAACTGCGCCTGACCCGCGCCCGCGCGCTGCGCGCGGGGGAGGACCTCAAGGTCGCCGTGGCGGAGTTCGTCGCCCTCGCGGCCGAGTCGGCCGACTGGGACGACGACCCGGGGAGCCACGCCATGATCGCCGCGGAGACGGCCGTACTCCTCGCCGAGTCCGGCGAGTTCGGCCGGGCCCGCGAGGCCGCGGACCAGGCACTCGCCGCCCATGCGCGGGTCCCGCGCTTCGAGGTGCTCAGCAACTGCCTGCGCGAACTCGCCCGCCTCCAGGCCGAGAGGCAGGGCCCCGACGGCCTGGCCGACGCCCTCGCCCACCTCGACGACGCAGGCCGGATCGCCGACGAGGCCCGCGGCGCCGCGTACGAGGCCCCCGGTCGTTCCCTGGACACCGCCCTGGCCTACGAGCACGGGCGGGTCAATGCCTACGCCGGTGAGTACGAGGACGCCCTTTCCGCCCTGGAGAAGGCCCTCGCCCTGCTCGGTGAGCCGGGGCCCGAGGAGGACCGCGCAGGCGAGTGGGCCGAGTGCGTCCGTCTCGCGGGTGCCGTGGAGGGCATCTACCTGGAACGCCCCGCCCCCGCCCTCACCCGCCTCGACGCGGCGGTCTCCCGCCTGACCGCCCTGGGCCACACCGAGGAGACCCGGCCGCTGACCTCCCTGGCGGCCCGGCTGCGCGACGAGGAGTGACGCTGCGGCCCCAGGCCCCACGCTGCGTTGCGTTGCGCACACTGCACCGCGTCGGCACACCGTGGCGCGCGGTGCAGTTCAGCCCAGACCGACCGGATGGACGAAGGTGCCGGGGCGGGGGGTGCCGGAGCGGTCCAGGACGGCGCCGCCGTAGGGCCGGCCTCCCGCTCAGGAGGGTGCGCCGGCCTCGTAGGTCCCGTACCGAGGCAGTCCGGTCGGCTCGTACACCTGGGCCACCACTCCGCTCGGGGTCGTCTCGGTGCTCAACAGGTGCAGCCCGGCCTGCACGCCGTGGTCCGGGAACAGCCGCCGGCCACTGCCCACGAGCACCGGCGCCACCATCAGGCGTACCTCGTCGATCAGACCCGCGGCCAGCAGGGATGCGCCGAGGCGGGCACTGCCGTGGATCTGCAGCTCACCTCCGGGCTGCCGTTTCAACTCCGCGACCCGGGCCGGTACGTCCCCGGAGAGGATCGTGGTCGGCTCCCAGCCGGCCTCGGTCAGGCTGTGTGAGGCCACGTACTTCGGCAAGCCGTTGAGCTTCGCGGCGATCGGGTCGTCCGGGTCGTTCATCGCCGGCCAGTCGCGCGCGAAGTTGTCATAGGTACGGCGTCCGAACAGGAACGCGTCCACGCCGCCGATCCAGCCCGTGACGATCCGCATGAACGCGTCGTCGAGGTGCGGAACGAGCCATCCTCCCCGGGTGAACCCGTCGCTGGTGTCCTCCTCCGGAGACCCCGGACCCTGCGCTACTCCGTCCAGCGACAGGAACTCCTGCAGAACCAACTTCACAGTGCACTGCCCTTTCTCGGTTCCGAGACGCCTGCCGCCCCGGTTCAGTGGAGACCGCCCGATGTGCGGAAACTCATCGGATGAGGTCGTTTCAACCTCATCCGACGTCGTACGGCGGTGACGATTCAGCCGGTGGCTGGGGCGGCTGGGTTCGCGGTACCGCGCCGTGTGACTGCCCACAGGAAGAGTGCGAGAAGGCTGATCCCAGCGCCGAGGGCGCACACGGCTGTCCAGCCTGCCACTGCGTAGAGAGTTGTCGAGGCGACCGCGCCGGAGGCGCTGCCGATCGAATAGAAGACCATGTAGCCGCCGATCAGTCGGCTCCCCGCCTCCGGGTGCAGTGCGTAGATCAACGTCTGGTTGGTGACGTGGACCGCCTGCACGGCGAGATCGAGGACGATCACGCCGACGGCCAGTGCCCAGAGCGAGTGCCGGGTGAACGCCAGGGGCAGCCAGGAGACGGTGAGCAGGGCCAGGCCGAGGCCGGTGGTCCGCTGGGCGAAGCCGCGGTCATTCAGCCGGCCGGCCGCGGTGGCGGCGAGGGCGCCCGCGGCTCCGGCCAGCCCGAATGCTCCGATTTCGGTGTGGGACAAGGAGAGCGGGGGCGCGCTGAGCGGCAGCGCGACACTGCTCCACAGTGCGCTGAAGGCGGCGAAGATCAGGAGGGCGAGCAGGGCCCGCACACGAAGGAGGCGCTCGCGTGCGAACAACGTGAGGGTGGAGCGCAGGAGTTGCCCGTATCCCTCGGGTGCCGACGGGGCACTGTTGCGGGACGGCAGCAGGCGGTACAGGGCCAGGGCGATCACGCAGGTGAGAACCGCCGAAGCGAGGTAGACGGAGCGCCAGCCCGCGAGGTCGGCCAAGAGGCCGGACACGGTGCGGGCGAGCAGGATGCCGGTGACCACGCCGCTGGTCACCAGGCCGACGACCCGTCCTCGCTCCTCGGGCGCAGCGAGGGAAGCGGCGAAGGCCACCAGCGTCTGGGTGACCACCGCGAGCAGCCCCACGGTGGCGAGGCCCACCAGCAGGAGCGTCGCGGTGCCGGCGGTGCCGACCGCCGTCAACGCCGTTGCCAGGAGGAGGAGTTGCACCGCGATGAGACGTCTGCTGTCGAGCAGGTCTCCCAGTGGCACGAGGAAGAAGAGTCCCAGCCCGTATCCGATTTGAGTCAAGGTCACGACTGCGCCGACCGTCGCCGTACTGATCGAGAAGTCGTGGCCCAGCGTTACCAGGAGCGGCTGCGCGAAGTAGACGTTGGCCACAGCTGTTCCACAGGCCACGGCGAAGAGGAGGGTGACTCCTCTGGACAGCCTGAACCTGGACGTCCCTGTGCTCGGTCCCGCGGCCTCTGTCGTCATGACCCCGCGATCTCTTTCCACGTGAAGCTCCCTCGTGACTGGTTTCATCTTGCTACCAGATGGACCGTAGTCCGATCTGGTAGCATGTTGCAACCAGCTTGAGGTGGAGAGTGACATGGTGGAGCGAACGCGCTTCGACGACAGCGACTGCCCCGTCGCGCGATCGGTCGACACGATCGGCGACTGGTGGTCCTTGCTGATCGTGCGGGACGCCTTTGACGGCAGCCGCCGCTTCGGGGAGTTCCAGCGCAGCCTCGGCGTGGCGAAGAACATCCTTGCCACGCGTCTGCGCTACCTGATCGCCGTCGGAGTCCTTGACACGGCGCCTGCGTCGGACGGCAGCGCCTACCACGAGTACGTACTGACGACCAAGGGCAAGGGCCTTTTCCCCGTCATCGTCGCGCTGCGCCAGTGGGGCGAGCAAAACCTCTTCGCCCCCGACGAGTTGCACTCGGAGATGATTGACCGCCGACAGGGGCGTCCCCTGCGTACGTTGGAGGTCCACTCCGCGGACGGGCGGCGACTCGACGCCGACGACACCACCGTGAACAAGGTCGGTTGACGGGGGGGCGAGCCTTTGGAGGTTCCGCGCTTGACCGCGGGCGACAAGTTCCTGCTCCGTCCTTGGCAGCTCGACGATCTGCCTCTCGTGCGGGAGGCATCGAGCGATGACTACATCCCGTTGATCACGACCGTTCCTGCGGTGTACTCGCAGGAGGCGGGCGGAGCCTTCGTCCGACGCCAGTGGGAGCGAGCGTCTACTGGCAGCGGCTTCCCCTTTGTCATCGTGCGGATCGAGGACGGGCGCCCGCTCGGAATGCGGCCGAGGCCTCGCCGCCGTTGTCCACTGGGCCTTCGGTGACCTGCAGATTCCCCGTCTTGAGTTGTATGTCGAGCCGTGGAACACCGCCTCGGCATGAACGGCTGAGCGTGTGGGTTTCCGGCGTGAGGGGCTGCTCCGCAGCTGGCAGCAGGTGGGTGAGGAGCGCCGGGACAGGTTCATGTATGCGATGACGGGTGTCGATCTGTCCTGGCCGGCCGCCGGCCGCCGGCTGACTTCGGCGGCGTGGCGGCCCAGCCGCCGGCGGCGGCTCGCTGTCGGTTGACGGTGATCCGGGAGAGGGGCGGCTACTCCCCGGCGAGCCCACGCAGGCCCTTCCAGGCAGGCTGACGCAGAATCCCGTCGCGCGTGCGTTCGGCGTAGTGGACCTCCCCCTGCAGGAGGGGCAGCACCCAGTGGATGCCGGGTGGGGGCCGTGGCGCACCGGCCATGAAGGGGGAAGCGTCAGTGGCGGCCGTCCTGAGGAGCGGAAGCAGGAGACCGCGCGCGGCGGCCGACAAACCGGAACCGACGGCGCCGACGTAGCGAAGGCCGTCGGCTTCGGGGATGCCGACGAGCAGGGACCGCGGCTCACCGCGGAGGTCGGCGGACCAGCCGCCGATCACGACATCGGCCGAGGGGCGGAACTTGATCTTCACCCAGTCCGGGGACCGGCGACCGGGCTGGTAGCGGGAGGCCAGGCGCTTGACGATCACGCCTTCCATCCGGCGTTCACGGGTCCACTCGATGCCGGCCTGCACGTCCTCGACCCATACGGGCGGTACGGCGACCTGGCCGTCGTCGGGGAGGTCGAGGCGCTCCAGCAAGCGGCGCCGTTCCAGGTACGGCCGTCCGGTCACCGGCGTACCGCGATGCATCAGGATGTCGAAGATCATGAATGTCACGGGGGTTCGTGCTTGTGCGGTCCGGATCCGGGCGGGTCCGGCGAGCCCCATTCGCAGCTGGAGACGGCCGAAGGACGGTAACCCTGTCGAGTCGAGGGCCACGACTTCGCCGTCCAGGACAAGGGGCGCCTCGGCCACCAGAGCGGTCACCGCTCCCAGCTCCGGGTACCGGGCGGTGGCGTTCGTCCCGGAGCGGCCGTACGCGGTCACCACGCCGTGCGTGTCAACGGCGGCGAGCACCCGCATACCGTCCCACTTCACCTCCGCCGCCCACCCGCGCAGATCGGCGGGCGCGGGCCCGTCGCTCGCCAGCATCGGAGCCGGCCGGCCCGGCTGCCGGTCACTGGGGCGGTGGCCAGGCATCCGGTCCGCCGCCGTGCCATTCGATCAGCGACGTCGTCGCGACGAGCTCCTCGTCGATGCCTTCCAAACCGGCCCTGCGCAGGGCGTCGGCGACATCCTTCCGGCTGCGGGCGACGCCGAGGACTTCGGTGCCGGCGCGCACGCGGCGGCCCCCGGACGGATCAGGCGGATACACGATGACAGGCACTGGCATGCTTCCAGCGTGCTCCTGCTCCGGCATTCCAGCACCCGGGGGAGGACTGCCCGGTCCGGGACCACCCGGCCGGATGAGACACCCGGCAGGAGAACCCGATGAGGCTGTCCGCTCCGGAAGTCGAGGTGGGCGCACACCTGCCACAGCACCTCCCGGTCCGGCAGGCTTCGGTCACCGCTCTGGCGACGCGGGCTGGCCGCGGAAGTAGCGACCGCACGACGACGCCCCGCCCACCAGGGACGTTCTGCGCTGTGGCTCGGTCACACCTCCCCGCGCAGTCCTGCCGCCCATCGTGCGAGCGTCGCGAAGTCGTCCGGGAGCAGCCCGAGTCGGGGACTGACCCAGTGCAGGAGCGCGGGGCTGTCGCCATGAGCAGCCACCCAATCGCGGTCCACCGGTCCCAGCTCGTCGTCGACCCAGGCGAAGGGACGACCGGCGGCGTACGCGACCAGGGCCTGCGTCTTCCAGTGCAGTCGGGTGTCGGTCTGCAGGCTCGCGCCCGGCCAGTCGACGAACGGGAGCTCCGGCAGGCCCAGCTGCGGGCCGATCCATTCGTTCGCCTCGTTCATCCAGGTGGTGGCCCAAACCAACTGGTAAGGCAGCGCGAGGAGTTGCTCGCCATGGCGGTGGTCGAGCCAGACCCGCAGCGGCTTGGTGGACGGATCCTCCCACCCTGTCGGCCGCATGCGGTGTGTGACGTACCCCTGCGGGCGCTCGTGCGGCGCGGCCCCGTAGGGGTTGAGCGGTCCGTCGACATCCAGGAAGAGCAGGGGCCGGGTGCTCTCGTTGTCCGTCATGACACCCCAAGGTAGTTCCGTATCGGGAAGGGCGCGGCGGTCGGCCGGGAAACGCGTGCCCCTTCCGGCCGGCCCGACCGCGTCCTGTGCGTTCTCCTCTCACTCGCTCCGACTGCGGCGGCGCTGGTACACGGTGACCCGGCGGCCACGCGCCTCGGTTTCGGAGCAGCGGACGAAGTGCGCCCGCAGGACGCGCTGTTTGGCCCGGTCGCGATCGGTGAGGGCGGACGGCGCGCTCGCGTCGCTGACGACGACGATCCGGTGCACGGCCAGCATGGCGGCCGTTATCTGTTCCGGGGTGCCCTCCACTCCGTTCATGGTGCCGGACTCCAGCGGGCCGCGGACCAGCACCAGATCTCTGATCCCGGTGAATTCCTCGGGCGAGACCAGGGCGGTGTGAGGGGAATGCCGAACAGCAGCCGGACGATCCCGATCACGTGCAGCACGTTAGGCGGCGGGCGGGATCGGGGTCGTCCCCTGCGCTGACGACCCGGCGGGTCCGCCGCAGGGACTACGGCGGACCCGGGCACAGCCGTTGGGTGTAGTTCTCCGGTGCCGCACGGCCGAGGTGCCGCACGGCCGAGGTACCGCACGACCGCGGTGTCGCCCGGCCGTGCGGCACCCGCGAGGTGGGTCAGCGGCGGGCGGCGCCGGGGGACGCCGGGTCGGGGGAGCGAGGCAGGCCCTGACCCGGGAGTGTGGCGCGGTGTGTGGTCAGTCCGCCGCCTCCAGGTGCCGCCAGCGCACCGGATCGCGGGCATCGCCGCCGGGCCTGGCCGTGGGCAACGGGCCGTGATCGGCGCAGTCGAGGACGAGGGTTTCGTTGCCGCCCGGCTGGAACTCGTACCCGACCCGGTCCAGCCGCGACGGCACCCCCAGGCCGTCGAGGGTGTCGCGCAGCCGGTCCAGCGCGGCGTACCGCAGGTCGCTGGTGTGCAGCACGACCGGGAAGAGCCGCACCTCACGGCGGGCCACCCGGACCAGTTCGAGCAGCGCGCTCAGGTGGAACTCCTCGCTCAGCTGCGCCCCGTAGGAGAAGAGGAGGTGAGAACTGAGTACGAGGTCGAAGGAACGGTCGGGGAAGGGGAGTTGAGGCAGGGTGGCTTCGACGTAACGGTCCGGACGGGCCGCGATGTCGGTGGCGAAGGCGCGCGCGGACCGGGCCCGCAGCCGCGTGTACCGCTCGGCGTCACCGAACCAGTTCCACACGAAACTCGACGCGTGGTCCGCCACGTACCGATGCTTGTGCTCGATCTCCTGCTGCGCCAGTTTCCCCAGCAGATGACGTTGCGGACCGTACTGCGGATCGACCGCGACGACATCGGTGCCCCGGGCCCCGGCCTCCGCCGCGAAGCTCGCGGCCCCGCCGGGGCAGTCGAGGATGCGCAGGCCGAGGTCGTCCTCCGAGAGCGCGAACATTGCCCGGTACTCGTCGAAGGAACGTGCGCTGATCAGCATCGCGTCACCCCCGCCCGATGTACGGCATCGTCGTGGGCAGGACCGTGAGGAACTGCACGTTGGCGTCCGGTGGCATCGACGCCATCAGCAGCAGGGCCTCGGTGAAGCGCTCCACGGGAATGGTCTCCTCCACCGCCATCGTTCCGTCGGCCTGCATGGCGGGCGGCTGCGGGCTGCCGTCCACCGGGGTCACGTTGCCCACGTCGATCTGCCCGCAGGAGATGGTGTACGGGCGGCCGTCCAGCGACAGGGCCCTGGTCAGACCGAGCACCGCGTGCTTCGCCGTGGTGTAGGCGATGGCGTTCGGGCGGGGTGAATGGGCGGACGGCGCACCGTTGTTGATGATTCGCCCGCCCTGCGGGGTCTGGTCGCGCATGACGCGGAACGCCTCCTGCGCGCACAGGAACGTTCCGGTGACGGTGGTGTCCATCACCCGGCTCCAGTCCTCGAACGTCACCTCCGCCACCGGCCTGCGCGGTACGGCTGCGCCCGCGTTGTTGAACAGCAGGTCCAGCCGGCCGAAGTGGTCGCGTACGGTCCCGAAGAGCGCCGCGACCTCGGTCGGGCTGCTGATGTCGGTGGGCACGGCGATCACGCGCTCCGGACCGGCGCCCGACAACGCGACGGTCTCTTCGAGCGTTTCCTTGCGCCGGCCGGCCAGCGCGAGCGACCACCCCTGGTCCAGCAGGGCCAGCGCGGCGGCCCGTCCGAGGCCGCTTCCGCCGCCGGTGACGACACCGATCCTTCCGTGGCCGGTCACCGCTCGTTCATCCACGCGCGCAGGATCCGGCGGGCCTCCGGACCGGGGACATCGACGTAGGGTGAACGGCCGTGCAGCACACGGCTGTTGCGGATCATCAGCAGATCTCCCGCGATCAGTCGGAGCCCGAAGGCGATCTCCGGGCGGTAGAGCACCTCGTCCAGGTAGTCGAGGGCTTCCAGCTGCCGGGCGTCCAGGTCCGCGGACGCCCGTACCGTCCGGGTCTGGTAGTAGCAGCCGATGGTCCCGTCGTCCTGTGTGAACAGGATGGGGGTGACGAGGATCTGCCGGCCCGCACGGCCGGTCCGGTCGAACGTCCACTCCTCCTCGAGCAGGGCGAGCAGGTCCGGCCTCTCACGTTCGATGATGTCGTGGACGTGTCGTGCACTGGCCAGCTTCGTGTTGCCGCCGCCGTCCGCGGCAGGCTGGAGGCAGAGCAGGACGAGCAGGTCGCAGGTGTCGCAGTGGAAGCCGAGCTCGGTGGCGCCGTCGCCGTCGCGGTCACGCAGGATGGTCCACAGGTCGCCCTGGGCGTTCTGCGGTACGGCCCTGCCCACCTCGTCCAGGATGAACGACAGGCTGGTGATGAGGTCGGCGTCGGACGCGTCCGGGGAGATGAGGTTGCGGACGCGTGCGAAGCCCACGGCGTCCAGGCTGCGCCGGACGGACGAGCGTACGGCCGCGTACGCCGCCTCGCCCTCGTCCCAGCGCTGCGCCAGCGAGTCGGTCCACAGCAGCCGCCGGTCCTCGTCGGTCATCGACAACGACCACACGTCGGGTGCGGACTCCAGGTACTCGCTGGTCCAGCCGATGCCACCGATCGTGGTTCCGGTCATGGGGTGATCAGTCCTTTCGGGAGCCGTACGGGAGTTCACCGGGTTGCCGTGGCGACGGCGTCGGCCCACAGCCCGAGCGCCTCGCCGATCTGCTCGCCCGTGACGACCAGCGCCGGGAGCATCCGTACGACATTGCTGTGGACCCCGCAGGTGAGCAGCAGCAGACCGAGATCGGCGGCGGCGCGCTGGACGCGCTGGGCGGTCCCGGCGTCGGGGGAGCCGTCGGGCCGGCAGAACTCGCTGCCCACCATCAGGCCCGTCCCGCGGACATCGGCGACGGCCGGGGCATCGGCGGCGGTCTTGCGCAGGCCGTCCACCAGCAGACGTCCCTGTTCGGCGGCGTTCGCCACCAGGCCCTCGTCGCGGATCACGTCGAGAGTGGCGAGCGCGGCGGCGCAGGCCACGGCATTGCCGCCGTAGGTACCGCCCTGCGATCCCGGCCAGGCCCGGCTCATCAGCTCCGTGGACGCGGCGATCGCGGACAACGGGAAACCGCTGGCCAGGCCCTTGGCGGTGATCACCACATCCGGTACGAGCCCCGGGGCGTGCTGGTGGGCCCAGAACGCGCCGGTCCGGCCGAAGCCGGACTGGATCTCATCGACCACCAGCAGGATCCCGTGCCGGTCCGCACGCTCCCGGAGCCCCGCCAGGAAGCTCGGTGGGGCAGGCACGAAACCGCCCTCGCCCAGGATCGGTTCGACGAACATCGCGGCGGTCTCGGCGGGTGCGCTGACGGTGGCCAGCACACGGTCGAGGCCGCGCAGCGCGTGCTCGGCCGCTTCCTCGTCGCTCATTCCGAGCCGGAAGGCGTACGGGAAGGGCGCCACCGCGACCCCGGGCATCAGCGGCCCGATTCCGGCGCGGAAGCGGGTGCCCGCGGTACTCATCGCCGCCGCACCCATCGTGCGCCCGTGGAACGAGCCGTCGAACACGATCACGTTCTGCCGGCCGGTGGCCTGCCGGGCGAGCCGCAGTGCCGCCTCCACCGCCTCGCTGCCCGAGTTCAGGTAGAACACCGAGTCCAGACCGGTGGGCAGCACCTCGCCCAGGCGTTCCGTCAGTGTGAGCAACTGGTCGTGCAGCACGGTCGTGTACTGCCCGTGGATCAGCCGGCCCGCCTGCCGTTGTACGGCTTCGACGACCCGGGGGTGGCAGTGACCGGTACTGGTCACGCCGACCCCGGCGGTGAAGTCGAGATAGCGCCGGTCGTCGGCGTCGTAGAGGTACATCCCCTCCCCTCGGGTGGCGATCACGGGCGTGGCCTGCTTCAGGACCGGGGAGAGCTGGGTCATGGCTTCACTCCTGAGGTGGGGCGGTGGGCAGGGTGGTGCGGGCCGGCGGTCAGGGCCGGCTGGGGGAGGGGCAAGGTGAACCGGCATGCGGCCCAGGCCTGTCGGGACAGGCGACGGCCGCCGGGAGGAAGCCGGTACCGGCCGCCCAGGACAGCGCGGCCGACCACCACTGCGCGGTCGGCTCGGCGAAACGCACCCCGAGCCGGCCGAGCACCACCTGGGTCCACGAGCTGTCGAAGACGACGTTGCGGTCGCCGAGCTGGGACCAGGCCGAGGCGATTCGGGCCATGTCCGGATGGTGCTCCTCGGCGCGGGCCAGCGCCGCGGCGAACGTGGCGTCGTCCGTCAGCCGGACGGGATAGCCGTGGCGGGTCATCCACGTCACCAGCTCGTCGTGCGGGACGGTGTGCGGCGACTCGACGTGGTAGACGCCCGGCGCCGCGTACGGATAGCTCGCGATCGCCGCGATCCCCGCCGCCACCGTGTCCACGTGGGAGAACTCGAACGTCGCCGACGGCCGGCTCGGCGCCGCGCCGGCCAGTACGTAGCCGCGGACGGTCTGATAGACCCGGTTGTCCGCGATGTTGTCCTGGAACGCCCCGGTCCTGCTGTGTGCCGCGATGTGGCCGCTGCGGTGGATGTAGGCCTGACCGCCGGAGGCGGCCCAGGCACGGACGGTCTCCTCCGCCCCGAACTTCACCTTCTCGTACGGGGTCCGGAAGCTCTGGCCGATGCGGAGATCCGCCTCGCTGAACCGGCGTGCGGGACCGGCCACACCGCCCGCGACGGCCAGCGTGGAGATGTGGTGCAGCCGGGCACCGGGGGCGTGCGCGTCGATCCAGTCGAGCAGTTGCCGCACCCCGGCGATATTGGTCCGCTCCAGTTCGGCGGGTGAGGCCACCAACCGGACGTCTGCGGCGGCGTGTACGACGACACGGGCCGTACGGGCCCGTGCGAGCCCGGCGGGAGAGAGGCCGAGGCCCTCCCGGGTGATGTCACCGGCGATCACTTCGGCGCCGCCGAGCCGCCGGGCCGCCTCGGCGTCGCTCCTCCCGCGCACCAGACAGGTCACCCGTGCGCCCTGGTCGGCCAGCTCGGTGAGTACGTGCCGGCCCAGATAGCCGGTCGCCCCGGTCAGGAGTACGTGTGCCGGCTCGCGCACGACTCGCCAGCCGCCCCGAAACGGTTCAGCACCCCGGTGCAGCAGCTGACCGGAGGTGGACACCCCTGCCCTGACGTGGGGAGGAGCGTTGGTGTCCGCCGCACCGGCCACCGCGTGGGAGAAGGCGGTGAAGATCTGTTCCGCGTGGTCGTGGGAGAGCTGTGGCCATGCGTACACCAGATCGGTCACCAGCCTGCCGTCGACGATCCGGGCGGTGAGGCGGAGCCGGTACAGCGTGTCGCCGCTGGGACAGCGGGCCGCCCCGGCCTGCTCGTCCGCCACCGACCAGCCCAGGGCCGGATCCTCGGGCAGCCGGAACGTGCCCAGGAAGTTGAACCCGGCCTCGGGGCGCGCCCCTTCGGCGTCCATCGGTATCTGGGGTGCCCGCCGGACGAGATCCTCGACCTCGGACACCCGCCGTGTGCCGTCCGCCGCGTCGATGGTCAGCCACTTGGCGGCGGTGAACCAGCCCACCGTGTCCAGGTACTGCCCGTCGTCACTGCCGGTCTCCCGGCCGTGGGTCTCCACCTCCACCGCGAGACTCCGCTGGCCGCTCCAGGCCGGCACGGCGTCGGCGAACGCCGAGAGCAGCACCGCTTCGAGGCGCTGGGCACGCCCGTGGCGCGCGACGAGGCGGTCCGTCGCCTCCTCGTCGAGACACCAGGTGAGGGCTGCCGGTTCGGCACCACCGGTGGCGTCGTCCTCGGGGAGCCGGGGTGCGGCGGCCGGGTGCACGGCGGTGGTCGGGGGCACGGCAGCGGCCCACGCGTAGAAGTCGGCGGTCGGCGGGAGGTCGGCCTGCCGGCCGGACAGCGCGGCCCGGTAGGCGGTGGCGAGGTCGTCGAGCAGGATGCGCCACGACAGTCCGTCGACGACGAGGTGGTGGGCGATCAGCGCGAGCCGGTCGTCCACACCGGGCCCGCCGGAGAACAGATGCACCCTCAGCAGGCGTCCGGCTTCCGGGTCGAGACTGCGGTGCAGCTCGGTGCAGACCGTGCCGACCGTCTCGGACAAGGCGTCGGCAGCCCGCAGCCGGGTGTGGCTCACCGTGTCCAGGTCGGCCTCGGGCCGGGTACGCCCGGGACCGCCGGGGCCGAGCGGCCGGCGCAGCGCCGCATGGCGGTGCAGGACGGCCCGGACCGCCGCCGACAGGGCGCTCGTGTCCACGCGCTGCCCGCACCGCAGCAGAACGGACTGGTTCCAGTGCCGTGGCTCGTCGATGGGCTGTCGGAACAACCAGCGCTGCGCGGGAGCGAGCCGGCCCGGTTCGGTGGCGGTGTCGGAGCGCGGCTGCGGAGGACGGTGCGCGGAAGCAGTCGCTGCCGCTGCCAGCAGGGTGGGTGTCGGGTGCTCGTAGAAGTCCTGGAAGGCGACGCGGTGGCCGCGTCGGCGCAGTGACGCGATGGTGCGCATCGCGAGGATCGAGTCGCCGCCCAGGTCCAGCACGTTGGCGTGCTGATCCACCACGGGCAGGCCCAGTGCGTCCGCCCACAGCTCGGCGATGGTGTGTGCCAGCGACGCGGTGGCCCGGTCGGCGCCCTCTGCCGGGGCGGACGGTTCGAGGCGTGCCGTGCGGGCCCGGGACTCGATGAGGCCGGACACGGCGCTGCTCAGACGTTCGCGGTCGAGCTTTCCGTTCGCTCCGAACGGGAAGTCCGGCAGCGCGAGGATCGGCTGGGGGACGGAGTAGTCCGGCAGCCGGTCACGCAGGTGCGAGCGGAGTGCGGCGAGCGCCTCGCCCTCGGCACACCGGTCGGACAGCCGTACGGCGGCCACCAGATGACTGCCCGCGGGGGTGGCGCGCACGATCACCGCGCACTGGCGGACATCCGGGAACTCCCCGATGGCGTGCTCGATCTCGACGGGATCGACGCGGAAGCCCCGGACCTTCGCCTGGCGGTCGGACCGGCCGACGAAGACGAGGTTCCCGTCCGGCCGGCGGCGGCACACATCACCCGTCCGGTACTCCCGCCGCCCCTCGCGCGTGACGAACCGGCGCGCGGTCTCCTCCGGCCGCCCGAAGTACCCGGCGCTCACCCCTGCTCCGCCGATGTGGAGCTCGCCCTCGACCACGTCGCCCTCGATCACGCCGCCCTCGACCGTGTCGCCCTTGAGCACGTCGCTGTCGACCGCGTCGCCCGCCACCGTGTCGCGCTCCAGCCGCAGTTCGACCTCGCCGATGGCCGTGCCGATCGGCACGGTGACTTCGTCCGCGGGCAGTTCGGCCTCGCTGGACGCGAGGAAGCAGGTGGCCCCGACGGTGGTCTCGGTCGGTCCGTAGTGGTTGGCGACCCGCGCGGTGACGCCGTCCCGGAGGAGGCTCGCGGCGAGCGAACGGGGCAGTGCCTCGCCGCCGAGGATCAAGGTGTCCAGGACGGGCCCGTGCGAAGGACGGCCTGCCAGCAGCGCCGTCAGATGCGAGGGCGTGGTCTTGAGCACCGACACCCCGGCGTCGTGCAGCGAGGCCCAGAACGCCTCCGGGTCGCGCGTCCGGTCGTCGGGGACGACATGCACCGATCCGGCGGTCGCCAGCGCGAGCAGCCACGAGGTGTGACCGAGGTCCGCGGCAAGCGTGGTGACGTGGGCGACGCAGGGCGCGTCGGCGGCAGTGAACCCCAGCCGGTCGCGCAGGGACCGCGCGTAGTGCACGGCGTTGGCGTGGGTGACCGCGACCGCCTTCGGCTCCCCGCTCGACCCCGAGGTGAACGACAGGTAGGCGAGGTCGGCGGGCGCCCAGGGGAAGACCGCGGGCGGGTCGACGGGATCGGTCTTGGCGAGCGTGTCGACATCGACGAACTCGGTGCGGTACGGCTCGGGGGCCCGCATCCGCGGGGTCGTGGTGAAAACCTGGCGCACCCCGACGGCGTCCAGCCTCCGGCGTACATCGTCCGGACTCCACCCCGGATCGACCAGTACGGCGGCGGCTCCCGAGCGCAGGATGCCGTGCAACAGCGCGCACACCCGGGCGTCCCGGGCCCCGAGCAGCGCCACCCGGTCGCCGCGGCCGGTCCCGAGCTCGGCGAGGCGGGCCGCGACGTGGCCGGCCACGGTGTCGAGCCGTCGGTGGTCGAAGGCGCGTGCGCCGTCGCTGAGCGCGGGCCGGTCCGGATGGGACAGGGCGTTGCGTATGAGGAGTTCGGGCAGCGAAGTGCGGGAGCGGTCCGCATCCGTCATGTTCGTGGACCTCCGGCTGTGGCATCGGGTGTGCTGCCGCTCACGGAACCCGGGGCGCCCGGGGCGAGATCACCGGCGATGTACACGGTCGGGCTCTCCGGGAGCGACAGCCGCCCGGACAGTTCCCAGGCGAGCAGACGGTGCAGGCCGTCGAGGTGGACGATGCCCTCGCCGGTGGGGAGGTCCGCGTAGTGGTCGTGGGTCACCGGGCGGGTGCTCAGATAGATGGAGGAGAAGGGGGCGTCACGGAACCGGGCGATCTTCGCCGTGCAGACGGGGTTGGCCGCCGCCAGCTCCGCCGCACGCGAGCTGAGCAGGTCCGCGGCCTCGCCGACCGTCCGCCCGGTGCGGGGTACGAGCTCGAACCCACCGCCCTCGCTGAGGTGCCAGGGCAGTATCACTTCGCGGAATTCGGCACGGGTCAGCCGTACCTTCGACCAGGTGCCGAACATCTTGTCGGCCAGGAGGAGAACATTCTCCGCGTCCTGGTTGGTGTTGTTCCCGTGGTCACGCGCCACGGGATGGTCCTGATGGAAGGCGGTGAGCACCTCGTCGAATGTGACCGGACCGATGATCTGCATCGATGCCACTCCTTCTCACGCCGACCGGGCGTACTCGGTGAAATGCCGTTCGGCGAAGAGTTCCGGCCACCGCCCGCCGTCGAGACCGAGGGTCCGGGCCGTGGCGAGCATCTGCCGCCAGTACGGCTTCGCGGGACGCCAGCGTGCCCCCGTCTGGCAGTAGCACGCGTCGACGAAATAGCGGGGAGCGGCACCGGCCGGGCTCGGCGCGGGCCTGCGGGCGTGCAGCAGAGCGGAGTTGATCAGTACGGTCGAGCCGGGCGGCAGCGTGTCGATCACCACCTCGCCGGGCAGCTCGGCGCTGCCGAGGTGGGCGAACGCGGACTTGCTCCGGGGCCGACGATGGGACCCGGGCACCATCGCGAGGCTTCCTATCGTCCCGTCGAGACCACCGAGATAATGCAGCGCGTGCACCATCAACAGCTCCGGATCGCCACGGTCGTTGGGCTCACGGTCGTGGTGCCACGGCTTTCCGGGAACTCCGGGACCGTGCCGGTCGCTGTGCAGATGGTGAAAGACGAACGGCGCGCCCATGAGATCCGCGATCACCCGTAACAACGGCTCGTAAGTGAGAAGTTCACCGTGTGCGGGCATTTCCAGTTCCATGAGCGGCGGCGGGGTTTCGGCGCCGTGGTCGGCACAGGCGGCTATGGAACGTGAACGCAGTCCGTCGTCCACCCAGCGGTCCACTTCGGGCCTGAGCCGGTCCTGCAGCGATTCGGGAATGAGGCCGGGCAATACGATGTACCCCGAATCCGTAAATTGCTGCGCCGAGAGTAGTGTGTTGCCTTCGAAAGTGAGGCTGGCGCGGGGATTCTCCGGATGTTCCTCGGCCGTCGTCGGCAGCGTGGACACAGCGAACCACACCCTTCCCGGGCTCGTACTGTCAAAACAGCCCCTAACGTAATCAGAACCACTTCTGCCGCAACTGTGATCACGGAAAACGGCTGAAAAGCCTTGGCCGGGTCCCGAATCCGTCGGTTTGTTGTACGTGCAACTGAGGGTATTGCCAGGCCCACGGCATGGCCGGCGCGCTCCTCGGGGCCCGGGGCGAACACAGCGGTCACGACTTCCTGCGCGAGGGGGACGAAGTCCTCTCTCCGTTCTCACCGCGACCTGCGGGGGGCCGCGGATGTGCGTGCCCACACCACTGTGTGTAGCGTCGGCGGTCTCCTGGCCCTGCCCTGAGACGCACCACAACGCCACGTGCCGCCAGCCGTGTCGACACCCGCCCACTTCATTTCCGCGCTTTCTGCCCAGCCCTTGGAGTGCACGTTGAGGACGACGTTCCGTTCTCGTATGACCGCCCGCATCGGGCGCGCCTACCTGTCCAGGATTCAGCAGCGCGGGCTCGGCCCCTCAACCATGCGACTGCTGCCCGCGGACCTGCTGATGCTGATGCGCCGTGACGGCATGGACCCCGTGGACCGGATGGCCGAGGTACAGGCGACGACGCCGGTGTCCAAGGTCTCGCTGCCGTTCGGCATGGACGCCTGGATCGTCACCGGTTACGAGGAGTCGAGAGCCGTCCTCGGCGCGGCCGACGCCTTCAGCACGGACTTCGCCCACCTCGCCGCGAATGCCCGCGTGACGGCGGAACAGACGCCCGGCGGACTCGGGTTCAGCGATCCCCCCGTACACACCAGGCTGCGCCGCATCCTCACCCCCGAGTTCACGATGCGCCGGCTGCGGCGCCTCGCCCCCCGGATCGACGCCATCGTGGAGGAGCGCCTCGACGCGATGGACGCCCGGCAGGGGCCCGTCGACCTGGTGCAGGAATTCGCGCTGCCGATCCCGTCCCTGACGATCTGTGAACTGCTCGGCGTGGCGTACGAGGACCGCCACGACTTCCAGCAGCTGGCCATGGACCGCTTCGACCTCGCCGCCGGATCGCGTGCGCCCTTCGGCGCCATGTCGGCCTCGCTCGCCTACTTCCGGGACGTCGTCAAGAAGCAGCGCGCCGAGCCGGGCGACGGTCTGCTCGGCATGATCGTGCGCGAGCACGGCGACAACGTCGACGACGAGGAACTCGCCGGCCTCGCCGACGGTGTGCTCACCGGCGGGTTCGAGACCACCGCCAGCACCCTCGCTCTCGGCTCGCTCGTCCTGCTGCGGGACGAGGACCTCTTCCGGCGAATACGGACCGACGGCGCGCTGACCGCGCCGTTCGTCGAGGAGGTGCTGCGCTATCTCACCGCGGTACAGATCGCCTTCCCCCGGTTCGCCCGGCAGGACATCGAGATAGCCGGACAGGTCATCCCGCGCGGCGACATGGTGCTCTGCTCGCTCAGCGGCGCCAACCGTGATCCGTCGTACACCGCGGACGGCGGACGCTTCGACCCGCACCGCGACACCACCGGGCACCTCGCCTTCGGTTACGGAATCCACCGCTGCATCGGCGCCGAACTCGCCCGGATGGAACTGCGCGCCGCCTACCCGGCCCTGGTGCGCAGGTTCCCTCACCTGCGCCTCGCCGTCCCGCCGCAGGACCTGACCTTCCGCAAGCTGTCGATCGTGTACGGCATCGAATCGCTCCCCGTGCACCTGCGCTGAAGCCGGCCGCCCTCGCACCGGCGTGAGCGCTCGTGTGCGAGGAGCCGTCGGCCTCCGTCATGCCGCGCCCGTGCGCGCGCCCGTACGATCCCGTCCTCACCGGGCCGGGCGCCGTCGTCGGCAGAAGATCCGGGCGGCCTCTGTACAGGGCCGGGCCCGTTCGTAGATCCTCTGTACGGTGAAGCACACCGACGCATCCGACACGGCCCACCTGACCTCGGCACCGGATCCGGAGATCCGGACACTGCTCTCGGTCCTGGACGGGCAGCGGCGCCATGTCCTCGGCATCCTCGACGGACTCGACGCGGACGGCCTGCGCCGACCGGTACTGCCTTCCGGGTGGAGCTGCCTGGGCCTCGTCCAGCACCTCGCCCTCGACGTCGAGCGATTCTGGTTCCGTGCGGTGGCCTTCGGCGACCAGGAGGTCATCGGGGCGCTGGACGAGATCGACAACGCCTGGCAGGTGGAGCCGGACGTCCGGGCCGTCGACGTCCTCGACCGGTACCGCGCGGAGGCACACCTCGCGGACACCGTCGTCACCGCTGCGAACGCGGACACGCCCCTGGTCTGGTGGCCCCGGCATCTCTTCGGCGAGCCGCACCTGCACACCCTCAGGGACGTCCTGCTGCACGTCATCACCGAGACCGCGTGCCACGCGGGCCACCTCGATGCCGCACGGGAACTCATCGACGGCCGACGGTGGATGGTCCTGACCTGAGGCTTGCCCGCAACACGCTGACGACCGAATGCCTCCCGGGCGTCAGCGGACGCCCGCCGATACCGGGTCCGCCGAGGTGTGCGGGTCGGTGTCGGCCGCTCGGATGCGGCGGGAAAGGATCAGCAGTGGCTGGGTGAGCAGCGTGGTGGCGATGGCCATGAGGACGAGAACGGTGTAGAGAGGACCGCTCAACAGGCCCGCCTGGAGACCGGCGTTGAGGGCGATCAACTCGGTCAGACCCCGGGTGCTGAGCAGGATCCCGACCGTCACCGAGGTCCGCTTGTCCAGACGGCACGCGCGCGCCGCCAGTGCGCCCGAGCCCACCTTGGCGACCACCGCGAGCACCGTGACGACCACGAAGGCGGCCACTGCGGTACCGGTCAGGGCGCCGACACTCACGCTCCGGCCGGAGACCACGAAGAAGAACGGCAGCAGCAGCGACCCGACACCCTCCAGCGAGCGCACCAACTCCGGGTCGGGGGTGCCGTCCTGCTCGCGCGGCGTGACCACTCCGGCGAGCAGTGCCCCGAAGATCACGTGCAGGCCGAGCGCGCTGGTCGCCCAGGCGCCGGTGAAGGCGAAACCGATCAGTACCGCCAGCCGCGGCCCCTGGCTGACGCCGGGACGCCGCATGAACCAGCGCAGCAGCAGGCGCGCGGGCCAGACCATCACCACGGCCGTCACCAGCAGCAGGGCCAGACGCACCGGCATCGCCATTCCGGACCGGTCGCCGGTTCCCAGGAGGATGCCGACCAGGACCGTCCACCCCAGGATGTCGATCAGCCCGGCAGCCGAGACGGCGATGACGCCGGGCACCGTGCCGGCCAGCCCGGACTCGCGCACCACGACGACCAGCACCGGAACGGCCGTGATCGACAACGCGATTGCCAGGAAGAGTGTCGAACGCACCGGCACGTCGTGCGGGAGGCCGAGTTTCTCCAGCGTGCCGTGGAACAGCAGCGCGGCGCCCCCACCCACCGCAATGGGCACGGCGAACGCCGCGAACGCCACCGTCAGCGTGGTGCGGGACCGGCCGCGCAGCAGACGGAGGTCCAGTTCGTACCCGACGAAGTACAGGAACAGCACGAGGGCGACCTGGCTCAGGGCGGTGAGCATGGGGGTGATCTCCGCGGGGAACAGCATCCGGCCGACGGAGGAAGGGAGTTGGGACAGCAGACTGGGACCGATGGCTATCCCGGCTGTCAACTGGCCCACGATGGACGGCTGTCCGAGTCTGCGGGCCAGCAGGCCCGCTCCGTTGGCCACGACCAGGATGATCGCGGCGGCTCCGACCAGGTGCGTGATGGTGCTGTCCGGGCTCATGGGTTCCCCCTGTCGTCCGCGCCGCGTACGGCACGTTCACTGTGACAAGCCGGCCGGGCCCCGGAACGTGTTGCCTGAACCGGGGGCGAATGCGCTGATCCGGGAGACGGTCCCGCTGCGGAGTGGACATTCGACTCTTACGCTGCAGGGCGGTGAGCCGACTGTAGCCGAGCCGATCTCGCACGGAGTGGGTATCGCTGTCCGAGTATTGTCAATACTCCATTACGGGCGGGGCCAGGGGGAATTGCGCACTCCGCGCGCGGCCGAAATCGAACCTGCGACACCTGGTGGCCGAGGCGGCACCGACGCCGTAGCGGCGCTCGCCCCGGCGCTCCGCGAACCGGCTGCGGATGCGGCCAATCCGGCACCGCATCAGCTCCGAATACCTGTGGCCGGTCCGCGTCGGCAGACCGTGGCCGGATGGGGTACGGCGCACGGGCCGCGCCCCGCGGACGCCGGAGGTACACCGATGAGCACGCTTCTCCCCACGGGTCCCGACGAGTTCGGGGACGGACCGGTGGACGGGCCCGCCGAACCCGACGAGCAGGCGAGGGCCCGCCACCTCGCGCGCGCCGCAAGCGCTGCCACTCGCGCTGTCGCCTACGGGGGCGCCGAGGTCAGGGACGCGGCGGGGCGAACGGCCGCCGACATCGCGGCGGAGGCCGCGGTCGGCGCCGCCCCCGGCCGCGCGGCGCTCCTCGCCCTCGACACCGCCCGGCTGGCCCTCGGCGCCGCGGTCGACAACACCTCACCGCTGCGCGACGAGTTCGCCGCCACCGCCAGGGACGCCGTCGACGCCGCTCGGGCCGCGGTGGACCACGGCGCCGACGGCCTGTGTCCGGTGGCGAACATCCTGGCCGACGGGTACGAGGCACGCGCCGTCGCGATGCTCGGCGGCCACGCACCGCGGATCCCGACCCGGGAAGAGGAAGCCGCCGCAGGCCGGGGGGAGGGCGAGCCGTACGACGCCGTCTACGTCCACCCGGAGGACTCGGCCGCGTACACGGTGGAGACCCGGGTACGCCAGCCGAAGAACGGGAGGTCCTATCTCCCCCTGCCGTTCGTCCTCTCTCCGGACGCCAGACGCATCTCCCCGACGGGTGAGCTGTTCGCCCCCGGTATCGGTCCGCACTGGCGGATCGCGTGGCGTCCGCTGTTCTCCTGACCCGTCCGCAGGTCTCAGCCCTTCACGGTGAAGCCCGCCCGCAGCAGGGACTCGTCGCGTGACGAGGGGCCGACGAGCAGCTCGAAGGCGCCGGGCTCGACGACGCGACGGCCCTCGGAGTCCACCAGCGAGCACGAGGAGACCGGCAGTTCGATGACGACCTCGCGTGACTCACCGGGGGCGAGTGTCACCTGCTGATAGGCCTTCAGCTCCTTCTCGGCCCAGGTCACCGAGGTGACGGTGTCGCTCACGTAGACCTGCACGGTCTCCCGTGCGGGCCGTTCGCCCGTGTTGTGGACCGTGACACGGGCGTGCAGCGTGTCGTCCGCCCCGAGGGTGGGCGTCCGGACTTCGAGACCGGTGTAGGTGACGGTCGTGTAGCTCAGCCCTTCTCCGAACACGAACGCCGGATGCTGCGTGAGATCGGCGTACCGGGTGCCGTGCTGTCCGCGCACCTGGTTGTAGTACGTCGGCTGCTGCCCCGCGTGCCGTGCGAAGGAGACGGGCAGACGCCCCGACGGTTCGACGAGGCCGAGGATCAGTTCGGCCACCGCCCGACCGCCCTGCATGCCCGGGTTGAAGGCGTACACGATCGCCGCCGCGCCCAGCGCGGAGGGCGGGAGCACCAGCGGCTTGGAGCTGATGACCACGACGACGAGCGGTGTGCCCGTCGCGGCCAGCGCGTCCAGCAGCGCGACCTGCCCGCCGACGAGTTCCAGGGTCGCGGTGGACCGGCCCTCGCCGACCAGCTCGATACGGTCGCCGACGACGGCGACGGTGTAATCGGCGGCCCGCGCCGCGGCGACGGCCTCACCGATCAGGGTCTCGTCCGGTTCCGCGGGGACGACGACGTCCGGCCGGGGCTGGCCGTCGGGGAAGAACGCGCCCTCCGGATCCGGGCCCACCGTGAGGATGTCGGCGCCCCGCGCGTGCGAGACGGTCCAGCCCGCGGGGGAGTGGGCACGGAATCCGTCGAGCACGGTCCTGATCATCGCGCGCGGGTGACCGTCCGGCAGCCAGTCCGCCTGGCCCGACGCGCCCGCCCAGTCGCCGAGTTGGGTGTGCGGGTCGTCGGCGTTCGGCCCGACGACGGCGATCGTCCGCGGCCCGGAGCCGGCCCCGGCGACCACCCCTCCGGAACCGGACCCTCCGGCCAGGGGCAGCGTGCCGTCGTTGGTCAGCAGGACCAGTGAGCGGCGGGCCGCCTCCAGGTTCAGCGCGGTGTGTTCGGCGCTGCCGATGACCTCGGCCTGCCGGGCGGGGTCGGGGCGGCGCGGGTCCTCGAAGAGACCCAGCTCGAACTTCAGGGTCAGGATGCGGCGGACCGCCGCGTCGATCGCCGCTTCGTCGAGCGCGCCCCGGGCGACCGCCTCCTGCGCCCCGGCGAAGAACTTCGGCGTCGTCATCACCATGTCGTTGCCCGCGCGGACCGCTGCCGCGGCTGCTTGCGGGTAGTCGGCGTACACCCGCTGCTCCCACACCATGCGGCCGACGTTGTCCCAGTCGGTCACCAGGGTCCCGGTGTAGCCCCACTCGCCGCGCAGCACGTCGTTCAGCAGCCAGTTGTTCACCGTGATCGGGACGCCGTCCATCGACTGGTACCCGAGCATGAACGTACGGCAGCCCTCCCGGGCGACCCGCTCGAACGGAGGCAGGAACCAGGAACGGAGCTTGCGCCGTGAGAGGTCGGCCTCGCTGGCGTCCCGGCCGCCCTGGGTCTCGGAGTAGCCCGCGAAGTGCTTGGCGCACGCCAGGATCGCGGTCGGGTCGGCGAGCCCGTCGCCCTGGTAGCCGCGCACCATGGCCGAGGCGAACTCCCCGATGAGGTACGGGTCCTCGCCGAAGGTCTCGCTCACCCGGCCCCAGCGCAGGTCGCGCGTGATGCACAGCACCGGGGAGAACGTCCAGTGCACACCGGTCGACGCGACCTCGACGGCCGTCGCCCTCGCGATGCGCTCGACGAGCGCCGGGTCCCAGGTCGCGGCCATACCGAGCTGGGTGGGGTAGATCGTGGCGCCCTCCCAGAAGGAGTGCCCGTGGATGCAGTCCTCCGCGACAAGCAGCGGGATACGCAGACGGGTCCGGCCGGTCAGCTCGGCGGCTTCCAGAACGCGGTCCGGCGGGGCATGCAGGATCGACCCCACGTGCAGGTCCTCGATGAGGTGCCGCACCCCGTCCTTGGCGTTCAACTGGAGCATCTGTCCGGTCTTCTCCGGCAGCGTCATACGGCCGAGGAGGTCGTCGACCCGCTCGGCGACGGGCAGCGCGGGGTCGAGGTAGGGCAGGGAGGGGGCCACAGGGATTCCTTTCGCAACGTCGTTGTCCTGCTCGTCGGGCGGGACAACGGGAGACGCGGCCCAGGGGGCGGGGCACGGCTCCCGCTGGCCGCGACGGTCCACGGTACGCACCATACCGACCAAGTGGTAAGTATTCCGGTGTGCGAATCTGTTCGGCGACGCAGTCCGACGAGACCCGGGAAGTGACGAGTGACCGCTGAAGAGCGGCGCGGCTACGCGAAGGGCCGTGCGAAACGGCGCGAGATCCTCGACCACGCCATGGCCATGTTCGGCGAGGCGGGTTACCGGGGAGCGTCACTGCGCACGATCGCGACCCGCTGCGGTATCTCCCACCCCGGGCTGCTGCACCACTTCCCGACCAAGGAATCGCTCCTGCTCGCGGTCCTGGAACACCGCGACGAGGTCGACGGCGAGTGGATGTCGCTCGGCAGCCCGACCGGCGTCGACCGGCTGCGCAGGATGGCCGATCTGGCCGAGCTGAACGCGGGGCGCCGCGGGATCGTCGAGTTGTTCTCGGTGCTCGCCGCGGAGGCGACGGCCGCCGACCACCCCGCCCACGCGTACTTCGTGCGGCGTTACCGGACCTCGGTGGAGGGAGCGGTACTCGCGTACGGGCAGGCGCACGACGCGGGCGCGCTGCGGCCCGGCATCGCGCCCGAAGTGGCGGCGCAGCAACTGATCGCGCTGATGGACGGACTCCAGGTGCAGTGGCTCCTCAGCGGATGCACGACGGACATGGCGGGCGTGCTGCGCGCGCACGTCCGGGCCCAGCTCACCGTCCCGTTCTGACCCGATCCGAGTAGGGCCGATCCGATCCGAGCCGGTTCCCGGGGCGGACACCACGTCCGCCGCGCCCCGCATGCGCCGCGCCCGGTGGTCCCGCAGGCTGGTGCCGGACAGGCCGGAACGAGATCGGGGCATCGCATGGGACAACCACTCGGCCGACGCGCGGTGCTGCTCGGCGCCGGAGGTCTGGTCACGGGAGCCGTGGGACTGGGCGCGGCCGGATGCTCCGGAGACCCCCGGACGGCTGCGGGCCCCGGCCGCGCTTCGTCCCCGTCCCCGTCCTCTCGTTCCTCCTTGCCCGCGACCACGCCCTGGCGCCCGGACCGCGCCGACGTGGACCCCGCGGTGAAGCTGCGCGCCGTACAGGTCGTGGAGGCGATCGGCGCCTGGGGCGCCGGAGAGGGCGGCGCGACCGCGGCGAAGAAGCGGGTGGCCGCGCTGGGAGCGGCGCCGTCCCTGGTGGACCAGGCGGGACCGCTGCTGCCGGGCGCGAACGAGGCCGCACTCCAGGTGATCGACGCGCAGTACGGCGGCATCCTCAGCGACTCGGCCAGCGTGCTGGTGGTCTGCCGCCAGTGGACACCCGGTCATGCCGGTGGCACGACCGTCGACGTACGGCTGAGCCGGGCGCAGCCCCACTGGAAGGTGACCGCGCTCCACCCGGCGCGACCCGGCGCGGCGGTGGCGTCGCTGCCCTCGGCCGCACAGCGTGTGCTGGCGAACCCGCGGATCACGTTGCCCCCCGCGGCCGAGGCCGACATCCGCAGCGGGCACATCCACCCGACCGTCCTGCAGGCGCTGCTGCGGCTGGCCGGCACCTATCGGATGTACGTCAGCGTGATCCGCTCCGGCCACCCGCTGGACGTGTTCGGCACGAACCGGCCCAGCGACCATCCGCTGGGCCGGGCCTTCGACGTATGGCAGATCGACGGGCACATGGTCGTCGACCCGGCCACGTCACGCCGGCTGATCGAGTCCTTCATGCGGGACGCGGCGGCGGCCGGCTCGTACAACGTCGGCGGCCCGGTCCAGCTCTCCGGGGGTGCGACGGCCGGTCAGTTCTTCACCGACAACACCCACCACGACCACGTGCACGTGGGCTTCACGGCTTGAGGACCGACCTGATCAGTCCTGGACGACGGCGAACAGCCCGCGTGCCCTGGTGCCGTCCGGCAGCAGCCACTCGGCGCTGACCTGTCCCAGCGACCCGGCCGCGCTGTCGGACGAGCCGTCCTGTCCCGGCCGTCCCGGCTGCTCCGGCCGGAGGACGCGGTTCACGCGGAGGGTCAGCCGACCCGGTCCGGCAGGGGTGCGCATGCCGATCTCGGTGGCGTCCGGCCCGTCGGCCACCGCCGTGGGCCCGGTCGCCGAGGTGGGGCAGGACCCGGCGCGCCGACTGGTGACGGTCGGGTCGGGGCTGTTGCTCGCGTTCTGTGCCTGCGGCTCGGCCGCGCCCACGACGAGAGCGAACAACTGGGCGGCGAGAACCGGGTCGTGGGCTCCGTCGTACACCCACCGCTGTCCCAGCACCCCGTGCTCCGAGGTGCCGATGAGAGCGTGGTCGGCCCCGTCCAGGGGCGCGCCGCGGTACGTGAGCGGTACCTGGTACGTCACCGGCCCGTCGCCGGAATCGTCGGTGACCGCCATGAACTCGATCCCGACCTCGCCCTGCGGATCGTCGAGCCGGAAACCGCCGGCCTTGGTCAGTTCCGGCTGGTGCCCGCTGCCGCGGTACCAGGACTGCTCAGGGAGCCAGGAGGCGAGGAGCTCCAGCTTCGTAGGGGTCAGTGTGGTCCTGTGGATGACCGCCATGTCATGGCACCTTTCCCGTCGGTAGGCTGCTCATCCTGTCACTCGCCGTGCCGCGGACCAGCGCCCGGTACCAGCAGTACGGCGGCGGCGCGGGCCGTGGCGAGGGCCTGACGGCTGTCCGTCCCGCCCTGCCCCAGGACGACACGGGTGCTCAGGCCGTCCAGCAGGGCGAGCAGTTGGGACGCCTGCTCGGTGACATCGGCCGGGGCGAACTCCGCGCGCTCCACTCCCTTGAGCAGGATGGACCGGAGATCCTGCTGCCAGGCCTCGTCCATCTCCTCCTGGGCGGGGCGCAGGGCTTCGTCGGAGCCGGTGCGCGCCCAGAGCTCGATCCAGAGCATCCAGCGCGGATCGCGCGGACCGGTGGGCAGATAGAGCTGGAGGAACAGGTCGAGGCGCCGTCGTGGCGTGACCCGCTTCCTGAGTAGGGCCCGGCGCTCCTCGGTGAGGGCGTTCTCGCTGTAGCGCAGCGCCTCCAGGAGGAGCCGGTCCTTGCTGTCGAAGTAGTACAGCAGATGGCCGCCGCTGGTGTTCAGGCGCTTGGCGAGGGCGGACATGGTGAGCGTGGCCAGCCCTTCCTCGGCGATGACCGTCGTGGCCTCCCGCACGATGCGTACGCGCAACTCCTCGCCGCCGCGTGCCGAGTGCCGCTGTGCCGCCGCCCCTGCCACCTGGTCCCCGCTCCTTCTGTTCCCGCCGCCCCGGCTGCTTGCCCCGGCGCCCCGTGCCCCGGCGCCTGCGGAGCCGAGCCTATCTCTGTGAATTGCCGTCAAGGGGTTGACGGCCGAGGGGAGCTGCCTCCATCTTGAATGACGTTCAAGAGTTTAGAACACCATTCAAATGCGCGACACGGGTCGCGGGACAGGCGGCGGCGTATGGCCGGCGGGACGAGCACAGCGCGGCGCGAAGGAGTGGGGGAGCACCCGCCCGCGGTCGGCGGCGCCCCGGCCGCCGACGACGTCTTCCAGGTGGAGGAACACGGCATCGACCCGATCCCGGACGCCGAGCGGCACGGAGGCGCCCGGGACCTGTTCTGGCTGTGGTTCGGCTCCAACCTGACGTTCACCTACGTCATCAACGGAGCCCTCGCGGTCTCCTTCGGCCTCTCCTTCTGGCAGGCCGTCCTGGTCGTGGTCGCCGGCGGCCTGACGTTCCTCGCCATCAGCGCCGCGGGCCTGAGCGGCGTCCGTACCGGCACCGCCACGCTGGTGATCTCACGCGCGGCCTTCGGCGTACGCGGCAACTGGCCGGCCGGACTGCTGAACTGGATCGTCAGCATCGGCTACACCATCGTCAACACCGTCGTCGGAGCCCTCGCCCTGGCGGCCTGCTGCGCCTCACTGGGCTGGCACGGCAACGCCGCTCGCGCCGTCGCCCTGCTGCTCACCCTTCTGCTGACGTTCGTGGTGGCCCTGTGGGGTCATGCCACGGTGCAGTGGGCGGAGCGGTGGATGGCCTACGTGCTGGCCATCGGCTTCGCCGCCCTGCTGGTCTTCCTGCTGCCGGGTACCGACACCTCGGCGCCCAGCCTTCCCGGCGGCGCCACCGGCTGGTCCCTGGCCTTCGTGGTGACGCTGGCCGGGCCGTTCAGCTATGTGCCCATGCCCGCCGACTACACCCGCTACCTGCCGCGCACCACCACGCTGCGCTCCCTCACCCTCAACGGCGCGGCGGGCGGCTTCGTCTCCTCCGTGGTCCTCGGCATCGCCGGGGCCGCGGCAGCCACCCAGGCGGACCTGGGCGACGCCGTCGCCGGAACCCAGAAGCTTCTCCCGGTGTGGTTCCAGCCGGTGTTCCTCGTGCTGGTACTCGGCGGATCGGTCACCAACTCGATCATCACGCTGTACTCCTCCAGCCTCAACCTGCAAGTGCTCGGCATCCCCTGGAGCCGCGCCAAGGCCATCCTCATCAGTGCCGCCGTCACTGCGCTGGGTTCGCTGGCCGCGCTGTTCGTACTCGACTTCACCGAATCGCTGCTCTCGTTCCTCTCCCTGCTGGTCATCGTGTTCGCCCCGTGGGGCGGCGTCTTCCTCGCCGACATGCTGCTGCGGCGCTGCCACTACGACAGCGACGCCCTGCACGGCGGGCGCGACGGCGCGTACTGGTACCGCGCGGGCTGGCACGCCCCGGGAATCGTCGCCCTCCTCGGCGGGATGGCCTTCGCCGCGCTCACCTGTGACAGCGCCCTGTGGACCGGCCCGTGGGTGGCGCCGCTGGGCGGAATGGACCTCACTGCCCTCGGCGCGCCCGTCTCCGGCCTCCTCTACTGGGCGCTCGCCCGCCGCACGACGAAGCCGTACCGGAAACAGGCCTGAACTCCCTGCGGAACGCGGGCAGTCGAGCCCGCACCGCACTCCGATGCCCCACCGACAAGAACCACGCAGGAGCACCACAGATGACACCTCGCACCCCCTCCGCCCCGGCCGCGACACTCGTTCTGCGCGGAGCCCGGATCCACACCGTCGACCCCGGCCTGCCCCGGGCCGAGGCGCTCGCCGTGCGCGACGGGCGCATCGCCTGGATCGGTGACGACGAGGGGGCCGCGGCGTGGATCGGGCCGGACACCCAGGTCATCGAAGGAGAAGGGCGCCTGGTGCTGCCCGGGTTCATCGACGCCCACAACCATGTCCGGCTGGGCTCGGACGACGCCTGCGTCCAGTTGGCCGGAGCGCAGTCACTGGAGGAGATCCACGCCCGCATCCTCCGCTGGCGCGCAGCGAATCCCGACGCCACGTGGATCGAGGCCGAAGCCTTCGACTACTCCGCCGTCCCGGACGGCAGGATGCCCACCGCCCGCGATCTCGACCCGGCCACCGGGGACACCCCCGCGTTCGTCCTCAGCTACGACGTCCACACCGTCTGGCTCAACACCGCCGCCCTGCGGCTGCTCGGTGTCACCGCGGCCCAGCCGGACCTGCCGTTCGGCACCGCGAGGACGGACCCCGCGACCGGCGAACCGACCGGCTTCTTCACCGACTTCGCGGTCAAGGGGCTCTCGCGCGACGGATACCGCGCCCTGCACGCCCTCGGGGTGCCCTGGGCCTCCCCGGACCGCCAGTACCAGCGCCTCGCCGCCTCGCTCGACGACGCCATCAGCTTCGGTATCACCACCGTCGTCGAACCGCAGAACTCCCTCGACGACCTGCCCCTGTTCGAGCGCGCCCGCGCCGAGGGGCGGCTGCGTTCGAGGATCGTCGCCGCCCTCTTCCACCCGCGTGGCACCACCGGCGCGGACCTCGACGACTTCGCGGCGGCGGCGCGCGAACACGCCGACGACCGGCTGCGGCTGGGACCGCTCAAGCTCTACATCGACGACGTGGTGGAGCCGCGCACCGCCGCCATGCTCCAGCCCTACGCAGGGTGCGCCCACCACCGGGGCGACACCTTCTACCCGCCCGAGGAGTTCGCGGACCTGCTCACCGCGCTCGACGCCCGTGGCTTCCAGTGCTTCGTGCACGCCACCGGCGACCGTGGCATCCGCACCGTACTGGACGCCATCGAGCAGGCCCGCGCCGTCAACGGCCCCCGGGACGCCCGCCACCAGGTCGTCCATGTCGAATGCCTGGACCCCGAGGACCTCCCGCGCTTCGCGGCGCTCGACGTCGTGGCCTGCATGCAGCCCCGGCACTGCGCGCCGGAGATCGCCGGCCCCGGCCAGGACTGGGCGGAGAACGTCGGCGAGGAACGCTGGCACAAGGCATGGCCCATGCGCTCCCTGCACGAGGCCGGTACCGTGCTGGCCTTCTCCAGCGACTGGAACGTCGCGGAGATGGACCCCATGGTCGGCATCTACACCGCCGTCACCCGGCGGCCGTTGTCCGGCGGCCCGGCGTGGATACCCGAGGAGACGGTGGACGTACGGACCGCGGTGCACGGCTACACGATGGGCTCCGCCTACGCCAACTTCCTGGAGCACGAGCGGGGTTCGCTGACGGTCGGCAAGCTGGCCGACTTCGCCGTGTTCTCCCGGGACATCCTCGGCCTGCCCATCGAGCGGACCCCGGGAACCGTCGCCCAGATCGTGGTGGTGGGCGGGGAAGTGGTGCACACCGCGGGCTGAGACGGAACGGCCCCGGGGCCGGGCCGCCCGGACGGCGGCCCGGCCCCGGCGGCCGTGGTTACGCCACCGGTGAGTCGAAGTGCGGTTCCGTGCCGAGCAGCGCGGACACGTCGGAGCCCACCGGGAGCTCCCGGGCGGGCTCGCCCCGCGTGAACAGGCGCGCCGGACGCTCCCCGGCCAGCCGGGCCTCGGCCCCGGTCACCCGGAGCCAGCTTCCCTCGCGCAGTCCGAGTACCGGGACGTCGTTGTCCTCCAGGAACTCCGTCAGGCGCTCCGCGCGGGTCTCGCCCTTGTGCGTGCTGCCCGGATCCGGGTCGAGGTAGTGCGGGTTGATCTGGAACGGGACCAGGCCCAGCGTCTCGAAGGACGGCGGCTGGACGATGGGCATGTCGTTGGAGGTGCGGAGCGTGGGCGCGGCCATGTTCGTGCCCGCGCTGGCGCCCATGTAGGGAAGCCCGCCGCGCACGGCGTCGCGCACCGCCTCGCGCAGTCCCGTACGGTACAGCGCGCTCAACAGCCGGAAGGAGTTGCCGCCACCGATGAACACGGCGTCCGCGGCGGCCAGTTCGGCCACCGGGTCGGCGTTCTCGTGGACACCGCGCACCGTGATGCCGACCGGTTCGAGGGCGCCGCGCACCCGCGCCGTGTACGTGTCGTGGTCGGCCAGGGCGTAGGGGACGAAGGCCAGTCGGGCGCCCCGGGGCAGGAACCCGGTGACGGTGTCCAGGGCGTGTTCCAGGTAACCACGGCCGTGCTGGGTGGAGTTGGAAAGAAGCAGCAGATTCACGGTGGTGCTTTCTCAGCGAGGGGACAGGTGTTGTAGCGGGAGGAAAAAAGGGGGTCAGGTGCGCGGGCGGCGGGTGCGCTGGGGCGGGTGGGTGAGCCGCTTCTCCAGGAGCTGGGCCGCCTGCCGGAGGCTGTCGAGCCGGGACTCGGGTCCCTGCGCGAAGAGTTGTTCGGCCCCGCCCAGGCTGAGGCTGCCGTACGGCTCCCGGCCGAGGAACACCGGGACGGCGACGGTGGCGATTCCGCGGTCGTACTCGCCGACCGTCCACGCGTACCCCTGGGCGCGGATACGCAGGAACTCCCGCTCCAACTCATCGGCGTCGGTGACCGTGCGGTCGGTGAAGCGGGCCATCGGGCGGGCGCGGAAGAGGCGGTGCCGCTGCTCGTCGGGGAGGAACGCGTAGTACGACTTGCTGGTGGCGCCCGCGTGCGCCGGATACAGCTCACCGACCAGCGGGTAGTACCGCAGCGGCCCGGCCTCGCCCTCCTCCGCCGCCACGCAGCGCATGTGGTAGCTGTCCGGCAGACAGAACAGCACGGTGTCGCCGGTGGTGCGGCACAGCTCCTCCAGCACCGGGCCGGCCAGCAGCTCCAGCGAGCCCGAGCGCTCCCACTGCCGGCTCAGCCGCAGCACGGCCGGACCGATCCGGTAGCGCCGGGTCGCGGGGTCGGAGACCAGGAAACCGCGGCCCGCCAGCGTCGACAGCAGCCGCTGCGCGACGGAGGTGTCCCAGCCGAACTCGCTCGCCACCTCGGTGACGCCCCAGTCGGGTCGGGTCCGCTCGAAGGCCAGCAGGACGAGCAGTGCCCGGTCGACGGTCTGCAGTGCCCCTGCGGGCTTGCGCCGGTCCAGATCGATCTCGGCCAACGTCATCTCACCATCCAGACCCGAATTGCAAATAGAGGGAAACAGTTGCGCTCAACGCTATCGGATCCCGAATCTGCTGTCAGCACCCCCCGGAAGCACCTACCGGAACTCAGCGGGTGCTGACGTAGCGAGAAAGGCCCCCCATGTTGAAGTACGTCCTGGACATCGTGGATCTGCTGGACGATCCCGCGGCCGACGGCAAGCGCGTCGTCGAGTACCTCGACGCCGTAGCCGGTTCCGAGGGCTCGGGGGCCCGGGTCACCACGGTGGCCGGTGAGCGGGGCTCCACCGACTTCGTACAGATCCGCATCCACGGCAGCCGGGGCCGCACCTCGGGCGGCACGGCCCGCACCCTCGGTGTGGTCGGCCGCCTCGGTGGAGTCGGCGCCCGGCCCGAGGTGACCGGACTGGTCTCGGACGCGGACGGCGCCGCCGCCGCGCTGGCCACCGCCGCCAAACTGCTCGACATGCGCCGCCGGGGCGACGTCCTGCCCGGTGACGTGATCGTCGCCACGCACGTCTGCCCCAGCGCGCCCACCGAGCCGCACGACCCGGTGCCGTTCATGGGCTCGCCCGTGGACATCGCCACGATGAACCGCCACGAGGTGACCGATGACATGGAGGCCGTGCTCTCCATCGACACCACCAAGGGCAACCGGATCATCAACCACAAGGGACTCGCCCTCTCTCCCACGGTCAAGGAGGGCTGGGTCCTGCGGGTGAGCGAGCAGCTCGGTGAGCTGCTGGCCGTCGTGACGGGTGAGCCGTTGGTCACTTACCCCGTGACGACACAGGACATCACTCCGTACGGTAATGGTGCACACCACATCAATTCGATCCTCCAGCCCGCGACGGCAACCGCCGCCCCGGTCGTCGGACTCGCGATCACGTCGGCCGCCGCGGTTCCCGGCTGCCAGACGGGCGCCAGCCACGAGACGGACATCGCGTCCGCCGCACGGTTCGCCGTCGAGACCGCCAAGGTCTTCGGCGGTGGCCAACTGGACTTCCACGACGTGGGGGAGTTCGACAACCTCGTCAACCGCTACGGGTCACTGACGCATCTGCAGACCCTCGGCCACCCGTCACGGGAGTCATAAATGGCAACTTCACCACCCGCTGCCGAGGACACCACAGGTATCGGAAGCGACGACTACGCGCTCTCCCGCGTTCCGCGTGACAAGCGCTTCGGCTTCGGGAGCATGCTGCTCCAGTGGCTGGCCCAGTCCGGCTCGATCTCGCAGTTCACGCTCGGCGCCACCATCGGCGTGGGGATGACCTTCGGTAACGCCTTCCTCGCCTTCACCCTGGGCGCGGTGACGCTGGAGATCGTGATCTTCGCGATCGGCCTGGCCGGAATGCGCGAAGGACTGGCGACCCCGCTGCTCACCCGCTGGGTCGGCTTCGGCCGCAACGGCTCCGCCCTGGTCAGCTTCGTCATCGCGGTCAGCCTGGTGGGCTGGTTCGGCGTACAGAACACGATCTTCGGTGACAGCGTCTCCTCCCTGGTGGGAGGCCCGTCCTGGATGTGGTGCGTGGTGGCCGGACTGGCCGTCACGGTGCTGGTGATCTTCGGCTTCAAGTACATGGCCGTCTTCGCCAAGATCGTCACGCCGCTCTTCTTCGCGCTGGTCGCCTGGTCGGTCATCTCCACCCTGACCAAGCACTCCTTCACGGACCTGGTCCACTCGCCGCCGCCCGGCGAGCCGATCTCGCTGGCAGTGGCGGCCACCGCCATCGCGGGCGGGTTCATGACCGGTGCGATCGTCGCCCCCGAGATGACCCGTTTCAACAAGAAGGGCTCGCACGTCTTCCTGCAGAGCGCTTCGTCGATGATCCTCTCGGAGTACATCGTCGGCATGACCGGCGTGCTCCTGGGCCACCTCGTCAAGAGCAACCAGGTCTCGCACATCGTGCTGAGCACCTCGGGCGCGATCGGCGTGATCGTCGTGCTGATGTCGACCGCCAAGGTCAACGACTGGAACCTGTACGGCTCCTCGCTCGGCGTCGTCAACTTCTTCCAGGTCGTCTTCGGCAAGCGTCTGCACCGCGGCGCGGTCACCATCGTGCTGGGCCTGGCGGGCACCCTGCTGTCGGCGGTCGGCATCATGACGCACTTCACGGACTTCCTGTCCCTGCTGGGCGTCGCCATTCCGCCCATCGGCGGCATCATCGTGGCCGAGTACTGGATCGTCCGGCGGATGCGCAAGCCGCTGGACGAGACCCGCGAGGCGCAGACCCTGCCCACCAGCTCGCCCACCTGGGTCCCGATGTCCCTGGTCATCTGGGTGGCGGCGTTCTGCGTCGGCAAGTTCTACGACGGCGGCATCCCGGCGCTCAACTCGCTGATCACCGCCTTCGTGCTGTACGCGGGACTCGGCCTGCTGGGCTGGATCAAGCCGTACGGCACCTCCGCCGTGGAGACCACCCCGGAACTCCCCGTTCACGACACCAACACCCCCGTGGGAGCGGCATGAACACCCCTGACCCCGACCCGATCAGCACGGAGCCGATCCCCGCTTCCGAAGAGGCACAGCGCGAGGTCGTCGAACTCTGCGCCGAGCTGATCCGCTTCGACACCTCCAACCCCATCAGCAACGAGCGGGCCTGCGCCGACTGGGTCGTGGCCCGGCTGGCGGAGGTCGGCATCGACTCGGAACTGATCGAGAGCGCGCCCGGCCGGGCCAGCGTCATCGCCCGGATCGAGGGCGCGGACCGTGAGCGCGGCGCGCTGCTGGTCCACGGCCACCTCGACGTCGTCCCGGCGGACGCCGCCGAGTGGCAGGTGCCGCCGTTCTCCGGGGAGATCCGCGACGGCTACCTGTGGGGCCGCGGAGCCATCGACATGAAGGACACGGTGGCCGTGATGCTGGCCACCGCCCGGCACTTCGCGCGGACCGGTATCCGCCCGTCCAGGGACCTGGTGCTGGCCTTCCTCGCCGACGAGGAGGCGGGCGGCAAGTTCGGCGGCCACTGGCTGGTCGAGCACCGTCCCGAACTCTTCGCCGGAGTCACCGAGGCGATCGGCGAGGGCGGCGGATTCTCCTTCGCGATCGACGACGACCGCAGGCTCTACCCGATCGAGAACGCCCAGCGCGGCATGGCGTGGATGGAGCTGACGGCCACCGGCCGGGCGGGTCACGGCTCGTCGCCCAACGACGAGAACGCGGTCACCGACCTGGCCGAGTCGATCAACCGCATCGGTCGTCACACGTTCCCCATCCGTCTCATCGAGCCGGTGCGGGCCCTGCTCGTCGAGGCCGCCCGGCTGTACGGTGTCGAGTTCGACGAGAACGACATCGAGGGCAGCCTCGCCCGGCTCGGCCCGGTCTCGGACTTCATGCAGGTGGTGCTCCGCAACTCGGCGAACCCCACCATGTTCCAGGCCGGATACCAGACGAACGTCATCCCCGGCCGGGCCACCGCCCGTGTCGACGGCCGCTTCCTGCCCGGCCACGAGCAGGAACTGATCGACGCCATCGACGCCCTGCTGCTGCCTTCGGTCAGCCGGGAGTGGGTCAACCACGACATCGCCATGGAGACCACGTTCGACGGCCCGCTGGTCGACGCGATGTGTGCGGCGGTACGCGCGGAGGACCCGGACGGGCACCCCGTGCCGTACTGCAACCCGGGCGGCACGGACGCCAAGGCCTTCACGCACCTGGGCATCCGGTGCTTCGGTTTCAAGGGGCTCAAGCTCCCGCACGACCTGGACTACGGCCGGCTCTTCCACGGAGTGGACGAGCGCGTGCCGCTGGAGGGGCTGCGGTTCGGTGTCCGCGTCATGACCCGGCTCTGGCAGAGCGCCTGACGGCACTGCCCAAGCGACCGGCACCGGTCACCGCATACGCGTACGCCCCCGACGTCACGGACGCCGGGGGCGTACTGCGTTCCGCGGGCCCGCCGGGCGGATCCGTTCGGGCCAATTTACGCGCCGACGGGTCACGGCCGATGAGGCCGCCGGTCCCGCCGTGCGCGGCCGGCGTGGCCGGGAGGGCCACGGCACGGTTCAAGGGGCGTGGCCAAAAAGATGCCCTATGCATGAACTTGGGGTTCCCCCGTGCGTGAACGGAGTACTACCGTCCGCGACAGGAAGTTACTTTAGTTAAGTAACGCACCTGCTCAAGTCCTGCCAGCCCCAGTCCCCTGGAGGAACGACGTGCAGATCGCCGTGGACACCGACAAGTGCTGTGCTGCCGGCCAGTGCGTACTCGCCGCCCCCGAAGTATTCGATCAGCGTGACGAGGACGGGATCGTGGTGGTGCTGAACGCCACGCCGCCCGCCGACCAGCACGCGGCAGTGGAAGAGGCCGCGCAGATCTGTCCGGCCGCTGCGATCACCCTCACCTGATCCGGCCCCGCACCCCCCACCGTGACCCACCGTGGAAGGACAACGATGACCGAGGTCCCCACCGCAGCACCCGCCTTCACCACCCGTCGCGCCTCCGGGTGTCCGTTCGACCCGCCTCCCGAGATGTCCCGGCTGCAGGAAGCGGAGCCTTTGTCCCGCGTCACCCTGTGGAACGGGGAGCAGGCCTGGTTCGTGACACGTCACGCCGATCAGGTCGCGCTGCTGCGGGACGAGCGCATCAGCGCGGACAACCAGCGGCCGAACTATCCGAGCGTGAGCGCGGGCAACGAGGCCACCCGCGCGCACAACCGCACGTTCATCACGATGGACGAGCCGGAACACAACGAGCAGCGCAAACGGTTCACCGGCGACTTCACCATCAAGCGCACCCAAGCACTGCGGGTACGCGTCGAGCGCATCATCGACGACCTGCTCGACGCCATGGAGAAGGCGGGCCCCCCGGCCGATCTGGTCACCTCCTTCGCCCTGCCGCTTCCCTCGCTGGTGATCTGCGAACTGCTCGGTGTCCCGTACGAGGACCACGGGTTCTTCCAGCGGGCCAGCTCCGTCATCATCGACACGCGCAGCTCCGTGCCGGACGCCCTCGCCGCCTCCCAGGAACTGGTCGAGTACCTGGGCGACCTGGTCGAGTCGAAAGCCAAGAATCCCGGGGACGACCTGCTCAGCCGACTGGCCGCGCAGTATCTGGTGACCGGGCAGAGCACCCGCGACGAGTGCGCCAAGCAGGCCCGGCTGCTGCTGGTGGCCGGACACGAGACGACGGCCAACATGATCGCCCTCGGTACCTGCGCGCTGCTCCAGAACCCCGAGCAGCTGGCAGCCGTTCGCGACGGCAGCCCCGAGCGCGTCGCGGGCGCGGTCGAGGAACTGCTGCGATACCTGTCCATCACCCACATGGGACGGCGGCGGGTCGCCGCTCAGGACATCGAGATCGGCGGACAGACCATCAAGGCGGGCGACGCGGTCATCTGCGCCAACGACATCGCCAACCGGGACCCGGAGGTCTTCGACGAGCCGGACAGGCTGAACATCGACCGGCAGGCCCGCCGCCACCTCGCCTTCGGCTCCGGTCCGCACCAGTGCCTGGGCCAGAACCTCGCCCGGATCGAGCTCCAGCTCGCCTACCCCGCACTCCTGCGGCGGCTGCCCGGACTCCGGCTGGCCCGCCCGCTGGAAGAGATTTCCTTCCGTACCGACATGGCCGTGTACGGCGTCCACGAGCTGCCAGTCGTCTGGTGAACCGCCCGGTGCCGCGGATCGCCCGCCACCGGGGGACCGCGGCACCGGCTTGCCGCACATCCTGACGCGTCACTGCATACCCTCTCCTTATGCGGAAGGAGGAGAATTGGGTACGGGGAGAAACGCGACAGGAGACAACGATGAAGCGAAGCCGCTACACCCTTGATCGTGGTCTCACCACGCGCATGGTGACCACCATGTTTCTCATCGGCCTGCTGTACGTCGTACTGGTCGGCGTGCTGCTGGTTCTGTTGCGTGGTGCCTGGCCGGCCATTCTGATCATCGCGGGTGTGCTCTTCGTCGCGCAATTCTGGTTCAGCGACAAGATCGCGGCTCTGAGCATGGGGGCGCGGGAAGTCACCGCCGAGGAGGCGCCGGAACTGCACGGCGCGGTCGACCGTATCTGCGCGCTGGCCGATATGGAGAAACCACGGGTGGCGATCGCCCGGAGTGACATTCCGAACGCTTTCGCGACCGGCCGCAGCGAACGCACGGCACTCGTCTGCGCCACCACCGGACTGATGCGCAGACTGGAGCCCGAAGAGCTGGAAGGCGTGCTGGCCCACGAGATGTCGCACGTCGCCCACCGTGACGCCGCGGTCATGACCATCGCCTCGTTCCTCGGTGTGCTCGCCGGTCTGATCACCAGGATCACCCTGTGGAGCGGCCTCGCCCGGGGCAGCCGCAACGCCGGTCCGCTCGGTATCGCGATCCTGCTGGTCCCGCTGGCCAGCGCCGTGGTGTACGCGCTCAGCTTCCTGCTGACCCGGCTGCTCTCCCGCTACCGGGAACTCTCCGCCGACCGGGCCGCCGCACTGCTCACCGGCCGCCCCTCGGCGCTCGCGTCGGCGCTCACCAAGGTGAACGGCCAGATGGCGCGGATCCCGACGGAGGACCTGCGGCAGGCCGAGCCGTACAACGCCTTCTACTTCATGCCGGCCTTCTCCTCGAAGGAGAGCCTGGGCCGCCTGTTCTCCTCGCACCCGACGCTCGAACAGCGCCTGGACCAGCTCGCCCGCATCTCCACCGAACTCTCCCGCGGGGGTGACGGCGCACCGCGGTGACGACCCGCTCCGTGCCGTGCCGCTGACCGCGGCCCCCTGAACCTGAACCGCCTGGACCGTAGGAGTACGACTCGTGGGCCTTCTCGACAGCATCCTCGGCCGGAGCAAGCCGGTCCGCCCCGATCTGGATCAGCTCTTCGCCCTGCCGTCCGCCGCGCTCACCCTGCAAGCGGGTGCCGGATTCACACCCACCGGGCTGGGTTCGGTCTGCTTCGCGGGCGTCGAGGGCGGGGGCTTCGCCCGGATCAAACAGGACGTGGAGGAACTGCTCGACGCCGACACCGGGCGGGGCGGCTCCCCGGTGCGGTTCAGTAACGACTCGTACGGCTACACCTGGCTGCTCGCCCAGCAGGATCCCGACGACACGGCAGCTCTCGTCAACGACCTGCACGCGGTCAACACGCTCCTGGAGGACGGCGGATTCGGCCCGCAGCTCCTCTGCTCGCTGCTCGCCTTCAAGGACGCCGACGAGCGGCCCCTGGCCCTTGTCTACCTCTACAAACGAGGCACGTTCTTCCCGTTCGCACCTGTACCGGGCGGCGGCGAGAAGCGGGACAGCCAGCGAGAACTCCAGGTCAGAGCGGTACTGGGTGACGATCTCCGGATCGAACCCGACCTCGCGCGGTGGTTCCCCGTATGGGGGGCACCCGGCCTGTAGCAGTCAACCCGTTGCCGAGGCCTCCGGGTTTTCGGTACGCGTCAGCTGCGCCACCAGCGGTCCTTGCGGGGCTTACGGTGCCGGGGCGCCGACGACGGCGCCGGAGCCGGAGCCGGAGCCGGAGCCGGGGCCGATGGCGGTTCGGCAGGCGCCGACGGGGCCGCGTCACCACGCCGTTCCGTGTCGGTCGGCGGACGGAGACCTTCGGTGGAATAGCCGGTGGTCGCAATGGCGTCCACCAATTGCTGTTCGGTGAAATCCTCCGAGCCTTCGATATGCGGCACGAAACCCACGAGCATTCCGTCGCTGAGTACCTGCGCATCGAGCCCCGCAGCACCATCGGTGTCCCAGACCGCCTCGATGTTCCAGTCGATCACGACACGCACACCGAATTGATAGACACCCACCTCGGCCACATGAGCCATCACCCCACGGGCGCGCAGTGCCGATACCAGACGAGTGGCACGTTCCGAATTCATGGGCGATACGGCCTCCCTGTGCCGCGATTCCCGCAAGGGAAGCGGCCTCGGCCGACAGGTGATTCCCGTCCTTGGTTCCACTGTATTCCTCGTGCGGTATTGCCGCGCTCAGCGGAGCGGGGGCGGCAGTACCGCCGGATTCAGACGTGGAAGGGGACGGTCGTCACCACGATCTTCGGCAGGGGACGCAGCGCGCGCCGCAGCCGCCCGCCGAGCGGGCTGTGCAGCAGGCGGTGCCGCCAGTGGCGCACCACGATCTCCGGGAGGATGACCGTGATGGTCAGGTCCGGACGCTGGTGGTGCAGCGACCCGATGTAGCCGATCAGCGGGGCCACGGTCGCGCGGTACGGGGAGATGACGATCCGCAGGGGCAGATGGTCCCCCCAGAGATGCCAGGCCTCACGGAAGCGCTCGGCGTCCTCGTCGCTGGCGCTGACGTGCAGAGCGAGGACCGGCTGCTGGAGGGAGGCGGCGTAGGCGAGCGCACGCATGCTCGCCTGGTGCAGTGCGTCGATCAGTACGACGGACAGATGGCTGATCTCCTCCGGCGAGTCCTCGGACTCACCGTTCTCCTCCCCGGACCCGGACGGGCCTGTCGCAGGTGGGGGTACGGGCGGAGCGGCCGGAGGCGCGTCACAGGAGCGCGGCGAGATCGAACGGCTCGGGATCTCGATCGTCTGCGTGTGCAGCCGCAGCGCCGCGGTCACCATGTCGTAGTGACGCCGGATCCTCGTCGTCACCAGCAGGAACAGCCCCACGGCGACAAGGGCGAGCCATGCCCCGGCGGTGAACTTGGTGATCCCGGCGGTGACGAAGACGATGGCGGAGAGCAGGGCGCCGGTGGCGTTGAAGCACAGACTCTTGCGCCAGTGCTTGGCGCGGCTGCGCCACCAGTGCACGACCATGCCGCTCTGGGACAGCGTGAACGCGAGGAAGACCCCGACGGCGTACAGCGGAATCAGCGAAGCCGTCAGACCGCTGAACGCGATGTAGACCACGGCCGCCGCCAGCGACAGCACGATGACCCCGTTGCTGAACGCCAGCCGGTCACCGAGCCGCAGGAAGACCCGGGGCGCGTGGTTGTCGCGCGCCAGCAGGAAGAGCACCCGCGGAAAGTCGTTGTACGCGGTGTTCGCCGCGAGCAGGAGCACCAGCGCGGTCGCCGTCTGGGTGAACACGTACATCCCGCCCGATCCGAAGCTGTGGTGGGCGAGCTGCGACAGCACGGTCTCCTTCGACTCCGGGAGGACCCCGTTCAGATGGGCGATGGCGACGGTTCCGGCGAACAGCGCGATCAGGAGCCCGATCATCCAGGTCAGGGTGGTGCGCGCGTTGCGCCAGGTGACGGGCTGGAACACGGGTACAGCGTTGGAGATCGCCTCGATACCGGTCATGGCGGTCGACCCGGAGGCGAAGGCCCGCATGACCAGCAGCAGACCGGCTCCTTCGACCGCGTGCGAGGGTGGGGTCGGAAGTGAAGTGAAGCCGCGCCCGGCCGCCTGGTGCAGGCCGACGGCCATCATCGCCAGGACGGCGATGATGAAGGCGTACGTCGGCGCGGCGAACAACGCGCCTGCCTGCCGGACCCCGCGCAGGTTCCCGGCGAGCAGGACGGCGATGACCAGCACGCCGATCGGGACGATGTCCCCGGAGAGCTGCGGGAGCGCCGAGGTGACGGCCGCGGTCCCGGACGAGATGGAGACGGCGACGGTCAGGATGTAGTCGGTCATCAGACCGGCCGCGGCCACCAGCCCGGGGATCCGCCCGAGGTTGTCGGTGGCGACGATGTAGGAACCACCGCCCTTCGGGTACGCACGGATCGTCTGGCGGTACGACACCCCGACGGCCAGCATCAGGAACACGATCGCCAGGGACACCGGCAGCGAGTAGGAGAGCCCCGCGCTGCCGCCCAGCACCAGCACCGCCAGCAGCGCCTCGGGACCGTACGCCACCGACGACAACGCGTCCGCCGAGAGGACCGGCAGCGCCACCAGTTTGCGCATCCGCTCCCGCGCGAGGGCCGTGCTCCGCAGTGGCGCCCCCAGCACCGCACGTCGGACGCGAGCCCCGATGCCGGCCTTCCGGCCCGAGTCCTCCCAGCTCACCTCCAGTTCACGGGGTTGCGCACCGGAAGGCTGCCCGAGGAGCGGCGCCACGGGGACGATACGGCCGAAGCGGGCCGGTACGACCTGCGCGGGCTCCGGGTAGCTGCCGACATCGGGGTCGACGGGCAGGGCGCGGCGCCAGGCGTCGGGCGCCGCGGACACCCGCCCCCACTCGTACCCGACCACCCGCAGCAGCCTGGACTGTTCCTCGCTGAGCTTCGGTACGGAGACGATCGAGCTGGAGGCGGTGTCCGGGCCGTTCTGACCGTTCCGGCTGCTCCGGCCCGCTGGGTTTTCGCCTTTTTTTCCGTTCACGACTGCGAAACCCTTCGGACGGCCCGGCCACCCGTGTCACCTGCCCCGGCGGCACACGGGCAGGAACGCTGATCACCACCGGAGTTGACGTACGTACTGAACAACCCCGGGGCGTACGCCGGGTGTTCGCGCGAGGAGCCTCCCGACGGGACCGGTGCCGCGGACGGCGCGGAGGGCAGCCCGACGGTGGTGATGGTCATCGGTTTGTCGGTCACCGCGATCAGATAGAAGCGGGAGCGGGGCAGTGCACGGAAGCCGCCCGGTGGCCGCACGACGTACGTGGCGGAGGCATGCGGGCCGAGCGTGGCCGGGCCCGAGCGGATGCTCCACCAACTGGAGGCGCCCTGGCCGGTCCGGCTGGCGAAGTGGGGACGGAGCGCGGTCCCGGTGGTGTTCACGGCCCGGACGAGCACCGAGGTGATTCCCCGGTGGGGCCGGTCGGTGAGCCGGGGAGTGACGGTCATCCGCAGCGGCGGCGCGCTCGCCGCCGCCACCGTGAAGCACAGCAGGGACGGAACCAGCAGCCCGACAGCCAGGGTGGCTTTGACCCGGCGGCTGCGCAGCCGGGGAATCCGCGGCTGCCAGGCGGTGGCCAGTGCGGTGGCGGGCACGGTGGCGGCTGCCGCCAGCCACAGCGGTGTCATCAACAGGAAGTAGCCGTCCTGCGAACGCGTGGCGAGATAGAAGGACAGCCACGGCATGACGGTGAGGGCGGGACCCAGCCGCCGGACGAAGAGAACCGTGGCGGTGAGCAGCCCGAGGAACAGCAGCAGGCTCGCGTACGAGTAGAAGTCCAGATGGCGACTGCCGTCGGTGAAGTAGTACGTCAGGCCCATGGCGCCCTGGCCGTGCAGGATCGCCCCCTGCGTGATGGGCAGGAAGGACCCCTCCAGCCAGTCGTGGAAGTCCTGAGCGGCGAAGTACGCGTTGACCAGCAGCCAGACCAGGGCGGCGATGCCGGCATAGCGGGCGATCAGGGCGAGCGCGGCGCGCCCGCCCAGCTCCCCCCGGCGCACGGCGTGGATGCCGACCAGCAGGAACGGGACCAGGAACCAGGCGAGTTGCTGGCTTGCGCAGGCCGCGCCGAGGCAGACGGCGCGCAGCACTCCGTACCGCCCGAGGCGTCCGCCCGCCCCCGTGTCGGGCCAGCGGACCACTGTCGGGACGAGGAAGGCGAGCGCGAGGACGGCCGGGTAGCCGGAGCGCGCGTAACCGGGCAGCAGACCGAATCCGAGACAGACCGCGGTGGCCGACGACCGCCACGGCGCCGGGAGCAGCCACCACAGTGTGACCGTCCCGACGAGCAGCGCGGCGGTGGTCACCAGGGTCGCGGCAGCCGTGGTGTGCACGAAGGCATGCACCGGCGCGGTGAGCAGGGCGGTCAGTGGCGGATAGGCGTACGTGTAGTCGACGCCACCGGACATCGTCTTGGTGACGCCGACGCTCGATGTGCCGAAGAGCCACGGCCAGGGCTGACCGTAGACGGGCTGACCGTGCAGGATCGCCTTCGCGGCCTGCGCGGTGAGTACGCCTTCGTCCGAGCCCGCGTGGTCCAGCCAGTAGTGGCCGAGCACCAGCACGATCGCCAGGACCAGCACGCCCAGGTCCACTCCGGCCAGGGCGCGGCGTCCGCGTACGGCCAGGGCCAGGACACCGCACACCAGGATCCCGGCGTAGCAGACGGTGACGATCGCGGCGAGCGGCGGGTGGGACGCGGTCGCCTGCGTCCAGAGGGCGCGGGTACCGATGAACAGGCTGGTGACGGCGATCAGGGTCAGGCCCCGGTGCCACTGCGGTGGCGCGGCGTCGGGCAGCCGATCGCGCTGCTCCGCCCGGACCGGCACGGTGACGAGCCGACGGGTTCCGGTACGCCTGGGACGGGTGGGCAGGGAGTCGTCCATGCAGCTTCCTTCTTGGTGAACCCGACCCGGAAAGTAACTAACGCCATCGCGTGGACAGACGTGGCTGCCGTGAGGTCTCGTGCTCGGAAGGCTATGGCCGAGGTCTGCGGGCGGGCGGCCAAGCCCGCCCGGCAGACGGCCGTGTCGTCGCGGCATACCGCCGGACGGTGGATCTCTGCACCGGCCGAGAACCGCCCCACTAGTTACGACTGCTTGATAAGCCTATCGTTAGTAATTGTGGATGGGGTTGAGGAGTCGGAAGCAGCGGACGACGCCGCCCGCACCGGAGCGGCGGTCCGGCTGGCCGTGGCCCGCATCGCACGGAGGCTGCGACAGACCCACGCCGTGGGCGACGTGACCCTTTCGGAGGTGTCCGTACTGGCCAGGCTGAGCCGCGACGGCGCGGATTCCCCCGGCTCGCTCGCCGAACTGGAACGGGTGCGCCCACAGGCCATGGCGTCCACTCTGGCCGCACTTGAGGAGCGCGGCCTGGTGAGCCGCCGGCAGGATCCCGCCGACCGCAGACGCGCGGTGATGACGGTCACCGACGCGGGCCGCAGCGTGCTGCGGGAACGGCGCTCGGAATCCGTCCAGCGCCTCACCGAAGTCCTCGACGAGGAGTTCACCCCCGCCGAGCGGCGACGACTGCTCGCGGTCGTACCGCTGCTCGAACGCCTGGCGGAGCGGCTGTGATGGCCGCGCGACGCCGCGGGAACGCTGCCCGGCGGAGCGGCGACGCCGCGGTCGGTGAGCGTTACAAATGGGTCGCGCTCTCCAACACCACGCTCGGTGTGCTGATCGCGACCATGGACGCGTCGATCGTGATCATCTCCCTCCCGGCCATCTTCCGCGGGATCGGTCTCGACCCGCTCGCCCCGGGCAACATCGGCTACCTGCTCTGGATGATCCTGGGCTATCTGCTGGTCTCCGCGGTGCTGGTGGTCGTGCTCGGCCGGCTCGGCGACATGTTCGGCCGGGTCCGGATGTACAACATGGGCTTCGCGATCTTCGCCTGCGCCTCGCTCGCCCTCTCGCTCGACCCGCTGAAAGGCGGCCCCGGCGCGCTGTGGCTGATCGGCTTCCGCATCGTGCAGGCCGTCGGCGGGTCGATGCTGACCGCGAACTCCGCAGCCATCCTCACCGACGCCTTCCCCGCCGAGCAGCGCGGCATGGCCCTGGGCGTCAACCAGATCACCGCGCTGGCCGGACAGTTCCTCGGGCTGCTCGCGGGTGGGCTGCTGGCCACCATCGACTGGCGTGCGGTGTTCTGGATCAGCGTGCCGATCGGGGTGTTCGGCACGATCTGGTCGTACCGCAGTCTGCGCGAGACCGGTTCCCGCAAGCCGGGGCGCATCGACTGGGCGGGCAACCTCACCTTCACCGCGGGCGCGGGCATCCTGCTCGCCGCCATCACGTACGGGATCCAGCCCTACGGCGGCCATCCGACGGGCTGGACCAACCCCTGGGTGCTCGGCGGGCTCGGTGGGGGAGTGCTGCTGCTCGTGGCCTTCTGTCTCGTCGAGACCCGGGTCGCCGAACCGATGTTCCAGCTCGGCCTGTTCCGCATCCGCGCCTTCGCCGCCGGGAACCTGGCCGCGCTGCTCACCGCGATTGCCCGTGGCGGGCTCCAGTTCATGCTGATCATCTGGTTGCAGGGGATCTGGCTGCCCCTGCGCGGATACGACTTCGAACAGACGCCGCTGTGGGCCGGCATCTTCATGCTGCCGCTGACCGTCGGATTTCTCATCGCCGGGCCGATGTCCGGCATCCTGTCGGACCGTTACGGCGCGCGGCTGTTCTCCACCACCGGGCTCGCGCTGGTGGCCGCCGCTTTCGTCGGTCTGCTGATCCTGCCGGTGAACTTCTCGTACCTCTACTTCGCGGCGCTGCTGCTGCTCAGCGGGATCGGGCAGGGAATGTTCTCCGCCCCGAACACCTCCGCGATCATGGGCAGTGTCCCGCCGGAACAGCGCGGGGTGGCGTCCGGCATGCGCGCGACGTTCCAGAACTCGGGTACGGCGCTGTCGATCGGCCTGTCGTTCTCGCTGATGATCTCCGGTCTCGCCGGAACGCTTCCGCACACGCTGAGCAGTGGTCTGCAGGGACAGGGGGTACCCGCAGGTACGGCTGAAAAGGTGGCGGGGCTGCCTCCGGTGAGCACGCTGTTCGCGACGTTCCTCGGTAAGAACCCGATCAGTCAACTGCTCGGTCCCAGCGGCGTGTTGGACAGACTCCCCGAGTCCGCGGCGCGCACCCTGACCGGGACCCGGTTCTTCCCCGAACTGGTCTCGGGCCCGTTCCACCACGGCCTCGTCACCGTCTTCAGCGCTGCCGCGGCCATGGCGGTGGTGGCCGCGCTCGCCTCGGCGCTGCGCGGCCGTCGTCCCACCAGCCCCGTCGGCCCCACCAACTCCAGCGACCCGACCGGTGCGAGCAGCCGGCCCGACGTCAGCAGCCCCGGCGGCTCCAGTGACCAGGAAGAGAACATCACGAAGAGCGCACTCCTCGTGATGGACGTCCAGCAGGGCATCGTGGAACGGTTCGGCGAGGACCCCGCGTATCTGTCGCGGCTGCGGGAGGTGATCGACGCGGCGCGGACGGGTGGCCTCCCCGTGGTCTACGTGGTTGTCGGATTCCGTACCGGACACCCCGAGATCACCTCCCGCAACAAGAACTTCGGCGCACTCCCGGGCAGCCAGAGCGCCCTGCACGGCGGGGGCTTCGCCGAAGGCGATCCGGCCGCCCGGATCCATCCCGATGTGGCACCGCAGCCGGGGGACGTCGTCGTCACGAAGAAACGCGTCAGCGCGTTCGCGGGCAGCGACCTCGACATGGTGCTGAGGGCGGGCGGCATCGACAGCCTCGTCCTCACCGGCATCGCCACCAGCGGTGTGGTGCTCTCCACGCTGCGCCAGGCCGCTGACCTCGACTTCGTTCTCACGGTGCTGGAGGACTGCTGTCTGGACGCCGACCCCGAGGTGCACCGGGTGCTCACCGGGAAGGTGTTCCCCCGGCAGGCGGATGTCCTCACCGCCGACGCATGGGTGCGTGCTGCCGGGAAGTGAGACCGCCTGCCGGATCCGTGACCCGTCCGGCAGGTGAAGACGCCCCTGGCCGTGGCCGCCGATCGAGTCCCGTCAGAGACCCCAGCGCGACCCGTCCTCAGGGGGAAGCCAGGTCTGCGCGGACTTGCCCGGCGCGAGGTGGTCGACCACATCGGCCAGTTCCTCGCAGGCCCGCTCGATCCTGAGGCGGATGTTCCGCTGCTCGGTGACGACGGCGGCCAGGAGCAGCGAGGTCAGTGCCACCGATCCGTTGAGCACCGCGACGTTGATCATCGCCTCGAACAGGGTGAGGTTGTCGAAGGGCCCCAGCCGGTGGGTGGCGGACACGACCGCCAGCACGGTGACCAGCAGCGCACTGGGAGCGCTTCCGGCGAGCTGGAAGCGCAGGGCCGCCCAGATCAGCAGCGGAAAGACCGTGAAGAGCAAGGTGAGGTGACTCCGGGTCGCCAGCGGAGCGACGACCGCGACCGCAAGGGTCAGCGCGATGGCCTCGGCCCACCGGTCGGAAGCCCGGGGCCACCGCACCCTGCGCAGTACCAGGAGCAGCGGGGTGACGACGAGCACGCCCATGGCGTCCCCCACCCACCAGGCGAACCAGACCGGCCAGTAGCCGCCCTCCGGGAGCTTGTCCTCGAACAGCAGCACGGTGGTCCCGGTCGTCGCGCTGATGAGCATCCCGCCGAGCGCCCCTACGAAGACCAGGACGGTGCCGTCCCGCAGATGGGCCAGGTCCGTACGGAAGCCGACCCGGCGGAGCATGACGAAGGCGAGGACCGGAGCCAGGGTGTTGCCCGCGATGATGGTGAGGTCGCCGCGGTCGAAGACGTCTCCGGTCGCGGTGATCACGAGCAGGGCGCCGAGCGCGATCCCCGGCCACATCCGGGTGCCCCAGAGCAATAGGCTGCCCAGCGCGATTCCGGTGGGAGGCCACAGCGGTGTGACGGTCGCGCCGCGCACGGTGACCCGGCTCAGCAGGCCGAGCCGCCCGGACCCGTAGTACACGGCGGCGACGGCCAGGACCCGCAGTACGGTCACGGTCGTACGTCTGGTTGTCTCGCTCCGGATCACGCAGCTCATCAGACACCGCGCCCGAGGTCCGGGCCGGACATGACACGCGCGGGCGGGCGAAGGCCGTCACCCGCCGCCGGGCGCGGCGTCGTGGCGCAGGACGAGAACGGCGGCGTCGTCCTGATGCCCGGTGAGCGCCGCGGTCAGGATGACCGCGTCTGCCAGTTCGTCGGCCTCGTCGGCGGCGTGCGAGGCCACCTTGCGCATCACGTTCTCCAGACCGTCCTCGATCGAGAAGGACGGCCCCTCGATCACCCCGTCGGTGAAGAGCACGAACGCGCCCGCCTGCCTCAGCTTCCGCCGGGTGACGGGGTACGACTGGTCCGCCTGGATACCGAGCGGCAGACCCCCGGCGTCCTCCGCGACGACCGCCCGTCCGTCGACCGAGGCCCAGACCGAGGGGACGTGTCCGGCTCGGGCGGAGTCCAGTTCCCAGGTGACCGGGTCGAAACGCAGAAAGGTACAGGTGGCGAAGAGCGCGGAGTCCGCGGACAGCAGCAGGTTGTTGGTCCGGCCCATGATCTTGCCCGGATCCGCCGTGGTGGTGGCCACGGCACGCATACCGATACGGATCTGCCCCATGAACGCGGCGGCCTCGACGTCATGGCCCTGTACGTCCCCGATGGCGTAGCCGAAGGATCCGTCCGGCAGCGGGAACCCGTCGTACCAGTCACCGCCGATGTCCAGACCGCTGCGCGCGGGGCTGTAGCGAGCCGCCGCCCGGAGGCCGGGGGGCGAGGGGAGGGTACGCGTGAGCATGCCGCGCTGCAGGGCCTCGGCCAGCTCGACCCGTGCCTGGTGCAGTTCCACCTCCCGCCGCGCCTGGGCGGTGAGCTGCTGCAGCGTGGTGAGGAGCTCGTCGGCGCTTGCTGCGCTGGAGGGACGACGCCGGTTCATGTGCCGCTCCGCGGTGCGTTCGTGCCCGGGCTGCGGCGGACAGGGCCTGCCCGCCGCGGAGCAGGCTGTGCGGGCAGTCGATCGGGTCCTTCCTCTCCGGCGACCACGGCCCGCACCGTGTGGAAGAGATAAGAACCATCTTATTTCCGGGGCGCGCTTTGTGCAGGACGCGTCAGGGCGGCCGGAAGCGCGGGGCCGGGCCGTCCCTCGTGACAACGGCATGGCAACGCCTCGTGACAACGACATGGCAGCGTCTTGTGACAACGGCCCCGGCGATCCGATCGCCGGGGCGCGCTGCCGTTCCGGCCCGTGCGGTGGGCCGGTCCGGGTGCGGCGGCGGGTCAGGCCGTGGTGAGGGTGAGGCCGTACCTGCTCAGGATCTCGTTGACCGGCTGGAACCAGGTCTCGCCCCCGCCGGTGCAGTCGCCCCAGCCGCCCGAGGTGACACCCTGGGCCTGGTCACCACTGATGAAGGAGCCGCCCGAGTCGCCCGGCTCGGCGCAGACGTTGGTCCTGGTCAGCTGACTGACCGCGCCCTGGCTGTAGTTCACGGTCTCGTCGGTGGCCAGGACGTTCCCGCAGTGCCAGTGCGACGTGGAGCCGGAGCGGCAGATCGAGGCCCCGATGGGCGCCTCCGCGGAGCCGCGGACCAGCTGGTCGGAGACCGTGCCCCAGCCGAGGACCACCGGAACCGTCCACCAGCCGTTGCCGACGCCGACCCAGGCGTAGTCGTCTCCTGGGAACGACGAACCCTGGAACGTACCTATGGCCGAGCCGTCCCAGCCGCTGACCGCCGCGCCCGGCTGCGCGCAGTGGCCCGCGGTGACGAAACCGCCGTTGACGGAGAAGCCGATGGAGCAGCGGACGTTGCCCGTGTAGTACGGATCTCCGCCCACCGTGCCCGCGGACAGGGTCTTCGCCGCCTCGGGGGCGAGCTCCACCGAGACGGGTCCGGTCTTCCTGGCGCGTGCGACAAAAGCTTGGACATCGTTGTCATTCTTTGCTGAAGCGACGATGTCCACGACGACCCGGCTGGCCTCGGGGTCCACGTGCCAGCTGTTGACGCCCGCCGGCGCGGTGCCTCTGTCCATCTGCTTCTTGGTCGCGTCGAGTTGGCGGGCGCTGTGCGCCACCTGTTCGACGGCCGCGCCGGTCGCCCGTACGGCGTCCGCCTTCGTGGAGTCGGTGAGGGCGACCGTCAGTTTCCCGGTGGCCGCGTCGAACCAGGAGCCGCCGTACGAGGAGCCTGCGGCGCGACGCGCCTTCGGCTGGACGGAGGTTGCGGTCTTCTCTGCGGTCAGGCGGGTCAGGGCCTGGCTCTTCGTCAGGCCCAGATCGTGCTGCATGGCCGAGAGCAGACCGTCGGAGGCCGGCCTCGCGGCGGAGGGGGCGGAGTGATCGGCTGCGGAGGCCGGGGCGAGTCCGACGGTCGCCCAGGTTCCCAGAACGAGGAGTGCGGACAGGGCGGTGCGGGTGAGCGTGCTGCGTCTCAAGGGTCTGGCCCTTCTGTTGTTCCAGCATCGTGGGGGTGGAACAGCAGGCGTCCGTGAACGCTTTCGAGTGAGAGCGCTCTCAGAGTGTGCCGCAGCGGAGCGTAGCCCACACCGGTTGGGCAGGTCCATGCCAATGACTGTCCCGCCGTCGGGATCCGGCCGAATTCGCGAGCCGACGGGCGCCCGATTTCTTTCGTCCCGGTTTTCGTGAGCGCCCAGGCAGGGGCGAGTGGGGGCATTGCTCGCCATATCGAACGCAATGCGAGGGTCGGATGTCCGCCAGGAGGGGTGCAACGGACCGGCCGACGGGGTCGTCGCACGTTCGGCCGTGTAGCGTCTCACTCAGCTGTCGTGGTTCCGAAGTACCTCTCGCCCGTGCGTACATGCACGGGCGGGTCTGCTGTTCGGCGTCTCCGAGGACCAGGGCGATCACCTCCGGCTCCCGCGCGGTGCGGGAACCGACTTCGAGTCCCCTTGGAGGGCAATCATGGCCAGTGGCACCGTTAAGTGGTTCAACGCGGAAAAGGGTTTCGGCTTCATTGAGCAGGATGGTGGGGGCCCGGACGTCTTCGCCCACTACTCCAACATCAACGCTCAGGGTTTCCGCGAGCTGCAGGAGGGTCAGAAGGTGAACTTCGACATCACGCAGGGTCAGAAGGGCCCGCAGGCGGAGAACATCACCGCGGCCTGATCCGGCGGTTCGCGCCCGCCCCCGGCTTCCGGCCGGGGGCGGGCGCTGTCGTTTCAGGATCTTCACGCGGTGTTCGTACGCCGAAGCCGTACCGGGGCGGAACGAACCCCGCCGCCACCCCGCTCCCACCCCGTCGCCACGAGCCGTTCCGGGGAATGGGCCGCGCGGGTGCGCCCGGCGGGCGCGCTGTCCTTTTTGTGTGGATGATCTGCTGGATGCCCGCAGTTCGTGCTGCTGCGGAGCCACCGGAGTCACCGCACCCAGGAGGAGCCCGATGAGCCACGCCGCTACCTCCGGGACGCACATCATCACCACCGAGGTTCCCGCACGGCTGGACCGGCTGCCCTGGTCCCGCTGGCACTGGATGATCGTGATCGGTCTCGGGACCGTCTGGATCCTGGACGGCCTCGAAGTCACCGTCGTGGGCAACATCGCCAGCAGGCTCTCCGAGAGCGGCAGCGGGCTCTCCATCACCGACTCCCAGGTGACGGGCCTCGGCGCCGCCCTCTACGTGGCGGGCGCGTGTTCCGGCGCACTGGTCTTCGGCTGGCTCACCGACCGCTTCGGCCGCAAGAAACTCTTCCTCGTCACGCTCGCCGTCTACCTCGCGGCGACCGCGATGACAGCCCTGTCCTTCTCGGCGTGGTGGTTCTTCCTCTTCCGGTTCCTCACCGGTTTCGGGATCGGTGGCGAGTACGCGGCCATCAACTCGGCCATCGACGAACTGATCCCCGGTAAGTACCGCGGCCGGGTCGACCTGATCATCAACGGCAGTTACTGGCTCGGTGCGATGGGCGGTGCGCTGCTCTCCGTCCTGGCGCTCGACACCGGCATCTTCCCCGAGAACATCGGCTGGCGGCTCACCTTCGCACTCGGCGTCGTCCTCGGCCTGGTGATCCTGCTGGTCCGCCGGCACGTGCCGGAGAGCCCGCGGTGGATGTTCATCCACGGCAGGTCCGACGGCGCGAACGCGATCGTGGACGGCGTGGAGCGGGAGATCGAGCAGGAGAAGGGCATCGAACTGCCGGAAGCGGGGCGGTCCATCACCATCGAACAGCGGACGAGCGTCAGCTTCGTGGAGATCGGCAGGACCCTCTTCCGCTCGTATCCCAAGCGCGCCACACTCGGCTTCTCCCTCTTCATCGGACAGGCGTTCCTCTACAACGCCATCACCTTCGGGTTCAGTTCGATCCTGGTGAAGTTCTTCGGTGTGTCCAGCGGTACGACCGGCTATTTCTTCGCTGTCATCGCATTCGGGAACTTCCTCGGACCCCTGCTGCTCGGCAGGCTCTTCGACACCGTCGGGCGCAAGAAGATGATCTCGGGGACGTACATCCTCTCCGGGTTGCTGCTCTTCGTCACCGCTTGGGTGTTCGACCAGGGCTGGCTCGACGCCACCACGATGACGGTGTGCTGGTGCGGTGTGCTGTTCTTCGCGTCGGCCGGTGCCAGTTCGGCCTACCTGACGGTGAGTGAGATCTTCCCGATGGAGACCCGCGCCATGGCGATCGCGCTGTTCTACGCACTCGGCACCGCGGCGGGCGGGATCTCGGGGCCGCTGGTCTTCTCCGGTCTCACGTCGAGCGGTGTGGTCGGCGACGCGGTCCTCGCGTTCTGCATCGGCGCCGCACTGATGGTCGCGGCGGGCCTGGTCGCCGTGGTGTTCGCCGTGGACGCCGAGGGCAGGTCGCTGGAGGACATCGCCGGACCACTCTCCGAACGGCCGCCCGCGCAGGCCGGTCCGCCGGACTCGCAGGCCGTATGACCGCCGAGAGGCCCGACCGTCGCGGCCGGGCGGTACCCCGATGACAGCCCCCAGGGAGGCGCCGGACATGAGCGATGAAGAGGCGCTGCGGACCTACCGTGGCAAACGGCATTTCGATACGACGTCGGAGCCCCGCGGTGAGACCGGCGGGTCCGGTGACGCCCCCTGTTTCGTGGTGCAGATCCATGACGCGCGCCGGATGCACTTCGACTTCCGGCTGGAGGTGGCAGGCGTACTGAAGTCCTGGGCCGTGCCGAAGGGCCCGTCGGCCGACCCGCGGGACAAGCGGCTCGCCGTACCGACCGAGGACCACCCGCTGGAGTACCGGGAGTTCGAGGGGGTGATCCCGCGCGGCGAGTACGGCGGCGGCACCGTCATCGTGTGGGACGAGGGCACCTACCGCCCGCTCAGCCACGACCGCCGGGGCCGTGGCATCCCGTTCGCGGAGTCCCTGGAGCGCGGTCACGCCACCTTCTGGCTCGACGGGACCAAGCTGCACGGTGAGTACGCGCTCACCCGCTTCCACGGTGGCGCCGACAGCACCGACCCCGAGGCGTGGCTCCTGGTCAAGGCGAGGGAGAAAACCGGCAAGGAGAGGGGTGCCCCGGCCGAGGCCCGGGACGGCTCCACGTCGCACGGGACGGGCAAGGAACGGACCGGCGGGAGTGCGGGTCCGACGGATCCGCGCCGGGCCCGCTCGGTCCGTACCGGACGCACCCTGCAAGAGGTCGCCGACGGTGCGGCGGCGCAGGACGAGGAGCGCTGACGGCCGGTCACCGGTGGGGGCCGGGGTACGTGACCCGGCCCCCACACAGGATCAGTGCGGAAGGCTGCCCGGCGCGGTGGCCCAGGTGGTGTCGGGCCGGTCCGTCAGCCGGTAGGTGAGGCTGCCGCCCGAGGTGATCAGGGACGCGTCGGTCCAGGAACGGTCGCTGCCACGGCCGTTGACCGACAGGCCGCCGATGTAGCGGTGCGCGGAATCGGCGCCAGGAGCGCTGACCGTGATGTCACCCCGGCCCGCGCGGCTGATCACCGCCTTCGGGAACAGCGGTGCGCCCACGAGCATGGTGGCGCTGCCCGGGGTCTGCGGATACAGGCCGAGCGCCGAGAACACGTACCAGGCGGACATCGTGCCCAGGTCGTCGTTGCCCGGCAGGCCGGCCGGACCGGTGCCGTAGACGGTGTCGAGGATCTCCCGGACCGTGGCCTGGGTCTTCCACGGCTGGCCGAGCCCGTTGTAGAGCCACGGGGCGTGGATACCGGGCTCGTTGGTCGGGTCGTAGCGCAGGGCGTCACCGCCCTTGACCGACCAGGAGCCGTCCGCCCGGTGGAAGAATCCGTCCAGCCGCTGCGCCGCGGTCTCCCGCCCGCCCATCGCGCCGGCCAGGCCCTGGACATCCTGCGGGACCATCCAGCTGTAGGTCGCGCTGGTGCCCTGCGCGAAGCCGAGCTCGCTGCCGGGGCTGAAGGGCGTCACCCAGGAACCGTCGGTGTTGCGGGCCTGGATGTAACCGCCGTCCGCGGTGGCCTCCGGGTTGAAGACATTGCGCCACCAGCCGCCGCGTTCGGTGAAGTCGGCGGCCTCCTTCGTACGGCCGAGCAGCTGGGCCCACTTCGCGAGTGCGGAGTCGGCGACCGCGTCCTCCAGGGTCTCGGCCGCGCCGCCCCAGCAGTGGCAGGTGTCCTGGGGCGCGTAGTGCGAGGTCAAGTACTGTGCCAGGTTGGGGCGTTGTCCGGTGCACTGTCCGGGACACCCGGCGTCCGACAGATCGTCCGGCACCGGAACGGTGGCCTGGCGCACCAGCGAGTCGAAGGCGCCGCGGTAGTCGAAGTTGCGGACGCCCATGGCGTAGAAGGTGGCCAGCGTCGCCGCCGTGGGATCACCCGTCATGACGTGCGTGGCGCCGTTGATGTGCACCCAGCGGTCCCACACACCGCCGTTCTGGCGGGAGAAGTTGTACAGCGACTGCGCGAAGTCGCCGGCCACCTCCGGCTTCAGCGCGGCCAGCAGCTGGATCTGCGCACGGTACTGGTCCCAGCCCGAGAAGTTGCTGTACTGCGCCTGCTGGCCCCGGCCGATCCGGTGCGGCACGCCGTCCATGCCGGGGTAGCGGCCGTCGGTGTCACTGATCAGGCTCGGCTGCATCAGCGCGTGGTACAGCGCGGTGTAGAAGGCGGTGCGCTGTGCGGTGCTGCCGCCGCTGATCCGCACGGCGCGCAGTTCGCGGTCCCAGGCCGCGCGGGTGCGCTTCGCGACGTCGGCGGCGCTCGCACGCGGCACGATCTCCTTGCGGAGGTTGGTCTCGGCGCCCGCGAGGCTGACGTACGAGATGCCGAGACGCATCCTGACATCGTTGTCGGACGAGGTGTCGAAGCCGACCCAGCCGCCCGAACCGCGGCCCGCGCGGTCCGCCCCCGTCGCGTATCCCTCGCCGCCCGAACCCGTGACCGATCCGGGGGAGAGCGTTCCGTCCTTCCAGGTGCCCGTGGTGGAGAAGGCCCGGTCGAAGGAGGCGCTGAAGTAGAGCTTGTAGTAGCTCTTACGGTTGTTGGTACCCCCGTTGGCGCGTCGGCCGCAGAAGGCTCCGGTGAGCACCCAGCCGGTCACCTTGCGGTGCACGGTGTCGATGTCGACATGTGCGTCCTCGCTGCCGTTGAGCGAGTTGGAGACGCGGAAGAGCAGATTCGCGGGCTTGCCCGCGGGAAAGGCGAAATCGCCCACCCCGGCCCGCTCGCTCACGGCGAGATCGGCGGAGGCCCCGGAGGCGAGGCCGACCTGGTAGCGGCCCGGAGTGGCGCTCTCGTCCGCGTGGGTGAAGTCGGCGGCGTAGACGGCGTCCTTGGTGTCCGCCGAGGGCGAGGTGGTGACGTCCCCCACGAACGGCATGATCGGGATGTCTCCCGCGGCGCCGGGCGCGCATCCGGCGCCGTTGACATGGGTGAGGCTCAGGCCCCGCATCCGGGTCGTGTCGTACGAGTAGCCGTTGGCGGCGGCGGTGTTCGTCTGGTCGCCGGCCGTGCTGGTCGGGGACCAGCCGATCATTCCGTACGGCGCGTCGGCCCCCGGATAGGTGTTGCCGCCGTTCGCCGTGCCGATCAGCGGATCGACATAGGCGGTCGGGTGTGCCACGGCCGGTGCGGCCTCGGCCGCCGGTGCGAGCAGGGTGGCGGCCAGTGCGGCGGCCAGCCCGACGGCGGTCGCTGACGCCGCGGTTCTGCCGGGGGCGCGGGACGGTCTGAAGAGCATGGAGCGGAGCCTTCCGTGAAGCGAAGCGGAAGCGGGGGGCGTCGGAGATCTTAAGTCGCTTGTGCGGTACGGGAAATGACCCCTGAGGCCCATCCGGTGAACGACGGGTGAAGGGCGAGGCAGGGAGCGCGTGAGACGTCCGGCAGGGTTGTGCGGTCCGGCGCGTGTCGAACACACAGCCGGAGCGGGCGAGCGGCCAAGGTGGTTCCGCAGACGACCACTCCGGGCGCGGCCGACCGGGGCGGCCCACTCTTCCGGCCGGGGAGCAGCCGATGAACACCGCAGAGGTCCTGGCAGACGCATTCGAGCGCATTCAGGAGTCCGTGCACGGCGCGGTCGAAGGGCTGTCGGAGGAAGCCCTCTCCACCAGACTGGACGGCGGGGCGAATTCGATCGCCTGGCTCGTATGGCATCTGTCGCGGATCCAGGACGACCATGTGGCCGGAGCCGCCGGTCTGGAACAGGTGTGGCTCACCGGGGGCTGGGCGGACCGCTTCGGTCTGCCCTTCCCGGAGGGCGAGACCGGATACGGCCAGAACAGCAAGCAGGTGACGCAGGTGCGGGTGGGCGCCGATCTGCTGCTCGGCTACTTCGACGCGGTGCACGAGCAGACGGCCGGGTTCGTCCGCGGGCTCGACGACGCCGCGCTCGACCGGGTGGTCGACGAGACGTGGTCGCCGCCGGTCACCCTCGGGGTCCGGCTGGTCAGTGTCATCGCCGACGACCTGCAGCATGCCGGCCAGGCGGCCTTCGTCCGGGGGGCCCTGGCCCGCCGTTAGCCACTGCACCCGGGGAGCAGGTTCCCGGCCTTCCCGCGAACCTGCGGGGCCGGTGCCCGCCGGGTGCGGCCGTACGGCGGGCGCGGCGGGACTCCAGTCCCGCCGGGTGCGGCCGTACGGCGGGCGCGGCGGGACTCCAGTCCCCGATAGGCGGCAGCCGCAGTGCGAGCAGAACGGCGGAAAGTTACGCTTTGGCCCCCTCAGCCCTCCTCGGAGCGACCGTATGGCAGGACGAGATCTTCCGCTGATCGGGCCGGGCGAGCGACTGGCCCTGAACCGCATGGGCAGCTTCGACTGGGATCTGCGCGGCGGCACGCTGGAGTTCGACGAGCCGGGCCTGGCCGTGTTCGATCTGCGTCCCGGTGAGTACGACGGCAGACCGGAGTCCCTCGTCAGCCGGATACCGTCCGAGGAGGGGAGCCGTCTCGACGCCGCCCTGATGCAGGCGATCCGCGACGGCCGGTCCTCCTACGGGGTGTACTTCCAGCTCCGCCGCCGTACCGGGGTCCGGCAGTGGACCCACGTACGGGGGCGGGTCCTGCGCGACGAGCAGGGCGTCCCGTACCGGGTCGTCGGCATCGTCCGCAATGCCACGGCCGAACTCACCGAATTCACCACGATCAGCCCCGTCGAGGCGGGCCGCCGACGGCTGACCACGATGCTCCAGGGCACCACGGACGCCCTGTCGAGGGCCGTCACCGTCGACGACGTCACCGCGGTGCTGACCGGCGAGGGCGGTCTTGAACGCTTCGGTGCCGACGGACTCGCCCTGGGACTGGTCGTGGGCGGAGCGCTCGATCTGGTGGCGCTCTCCGGCGACTCGATGAACGTCCTGGAGGATCTGCGACGCCACCGGCTGGACGATTCGCTTCCGCTCGCCGAGGTGGTCCTCACCCAGCGGCCCCGATTCGTGACCTCACCGGCGGAGCTGTCGCAGCGGTTCCCCCGGCTGCGTCCGTATGCCCGGCGGCTGGAGGCCGACGCGGCGGCGTTCCTCCCGCTGATCGCCCAGGCCCGTTCCATCGGTGCGCTGGCGCTCTTCTACCGGGGCCGTAACAGCTTCTCCTCCGAGGACCGCAACCTCTGTCTGGGCCTGGCGGGCATCGTCGCCCAGTCCTTGCAGCGCGCCATGCTCTTCGACCAGGAGCGGGAGTTCGCGACCGGACTCCAGTCGTTCATGCTGCCCCGGCGCATTCCGGAGGTCCCGGGCGCCGAGATCGCGGTGCGCTACCACGCGGCCTGGAGCGGCCGGGAGGTGGGCGGCGACTGGTACGACGTCGTCCCGCTGCCGCGCGGCAGGGTCGGCATCGTCGTCGGCGACGTACAGGGACACGACACCCACGCCGCCGCCATCATGGGCCAACTGCGCATCGCCCTGCGGGCGTACGCGGGCGAGGGACACTCCCCGGCGACCGTGCTCGCACGGGCCTCCCGCTTCCTGGCGGAGCTCGACACCGAACGGTTCGCCACCTGCACCTACGCCCAGATCGACCTGACGTCCGGCGGGATCAGGGCGGTTCGGGCCGGGCACCTCGGTCCGCTCATCCGGCATACCGACGGACGAGTCGGCTGGCCGAATCTCCGCGGTGGCCTGCCACTCGGCCTCGCCACTGACTTCGGGCGGGAGGAGTACCCCGAAACCCGGCTGGACCTGGTGCCCGGGGAGACACTCGTGCTGTGCACCGACGGCCTGGTCGAGGAACCCGGGGCCGACATCGGCGTCGGTATGGAGGCCCTCGCCGACGCGGTGGGCGGCGGGCCGGTGGGGGCGGAGCAGCTCGCCGATCACCTGGCGGACCGGCTGTGGGAACGCTGGGGCACCGGCGACGACGTCGCGCTGCTGGTACTGCGCAGGGCGCCCGACCCCGGGACGCCGCAGGCTCCCCGTATCCATCAGTACATCCACCAGGCGGACCCGGAAGGTCTGGCGGAGGCACGCACCGTACTGCGCAACGCCCTTGAGGCGTGGGGGATGGCGGAACTCGTCGACGACGTGGAACTCGCCGCGGGCGAACTGCTGGTGAACGTCCTGCTCCATACGGAGGGCGGCGCCGTGCTCACCCTGGAGGTGCTGCCCGAGCCGGTGCGGCGGATCAGGCTCTGGGTCAAGGACCGGTCGAGCGCCTGGCCGCGACGGCGGACGCCCGGCGAAGCGGCGACCTCGGGACGTGGCCTGATGCTCATCGACGCCGTATCGGCGCGGTGGGGCGTGGAGCCGCGCGGCGACGGCAAGGCCGTCTGGTGCGAATTCGAACCGCCCGGTGCAGAGGACTGAGCAAGCCCCTACACCTCCCGGCAACACCCTTTTGCATCTGTTCCGTTGAGGATGACGGGCGCCATCATGGAAGTGTCCCGGGCGCCATCACCCGGGACCGTTCCTGCTGGTATGCCCCCACGCATCCCCCGCATCCCCCGCATCCCCCGCACCGCACGTATCCCCCCCACGGAGGACTTCCTCATGCGTACCCGATCCGCAGGGCGGCTCGCCGCTCTCGCCCTTTCCCTCTGCGCCGCCGTACTGGCCGCCTCTCCCGCGGTCGCCGCCCCGGCGGACAAGGGCCAGGTGCTCAGCAGCTGGACCCAGACCAGCGCGGCCAGTTACAACTCCTGGAACGCCGCCCACCAGAACCAGGGCGCCTGGAGCGCGTACGGCTTCGACTGGTCCACCGACTACTGCTCCAGCTCGCCCGACAACCCCTTCGGGTTCCCGTTCAAGACCGCCTGCGCGCGCCACGACTTCGGCTACCGCAACTACAAGGCCGCGGGCACCTTCGCCGCCAACAAGGCGCGTATCGACAGCGCGCTGTACGCAGACCTCAAGCGGGTGTGCGCCGGGTACTCGGGTGCGAGCGGGGCCGCTTGCACCGGGCTGGCCTGGACGTACTACCAGGCCGTCGACAAGCTCGGCTCCCTCGCTCCCACCGTCGTGGGCTGACCCCCACGTACCGGTCCGGCCCGGCTGTCCGGCCGGGCGGACCGGTCACGCCCGCCGGTACCACGGGTCCACCGCCCGCCAGTACCCCACGGGTCCACCGCCCTACGGCACGTAGTTGAAGGTGTCCGGGTCGGGACCGGTGCGCTCCCCGCGGTCCAGGGCGGTGATCGCCGCCATGTCGGCCTCGGTCAGCTCGAAGTCGAAGAGCGCGAAGTTCTCCTCGACGCGGGAGCGCGTGACGGACTTCGGGAACACGATGTCGTCCCGCTGGAGGTGCCAGCGCAGCGTGACCTGGGCCGTGGAACGCCCCAGCCGCCGGGCGATGCCGGTGATCGTCGGGTCGTCGAGGACCTTGCCCTGGGCGATCGGGGACCAGGCCTCGGTGGCGATCCGGTGCCCGGCGCCGAAAGCGCGGACCTCGTCCTGCGTCAGATAGGGGTGCACCTCGATCTGGTTCACCGCGGGCACGATCTCGGTCTCCTGGAGGAGCCGCCGCAGATGGTGCGGCTGGAAATTGGACACCCCGATGGCCTTGGCCCGTCCGGAGCGGTAGATCTCCTCCATGGCCTTCCAGGTCTCGACGAAGTCACCGACCTCGGGCAGCGGCCAGTGGATCAGGAACAGGTCGAGGTAGTCGAAGCCCAGCTCGGAGAGGGTCCGGTCGAAGGCCTTGAGCGCGTCGTCGTGCGCGTGGAAGCCGTTGTTCAACTTGCTGGTGACGAAGACGTCCGTACGGGGGAGTCCGGACGCGACGACCGCCTGACCGACTTCCTTCTCGTTGCCGTACATCTCGGCGGTGTCGATGTGCCGGTAGCCGATCTCCAGCGCGGCCAGCGTCGCCGCCTTCGTGTCGGCCGGCTCGATCTGGAAGGTGCCGAAGCCCAGCTGGGGGATCTGGACGCCGTTGTTCAGGGTGATGGTGGGAACCGCGTTCACGATCATTCCTTGCCTCGTCCGGATGATGCCTCGGGCAGGGGCGGCCCGCGCCGACCCACTGGATCCAGAGTGCAACGGCCCAGGGCCCCTGTCGCATCGGCTGCCCGGACGGCGGTCCTTCGTACGGCCCGGCCGATTCCGGAGATCCGAAGAAGACCGGTCATCGCCATTCCAAAAGACTGGAACGCGTTCTACTGTGCCCCTCGATCCGATGCCGTTACCGAGGAGGGGCCGTGCACCTCGAATACACCCCCGAGCAGCAGCGGCTGCGCGCCGAACTGCGCACCTACTTCGCCGAACTGGTGCCGGACAACGCCTACGCGCGCTACGCGGACGCGGGAGCCCAGAAACGCTTCTACCGCGAGACGGTGCGCAGACTGGGCACCGACGGCTGGCTGGGCGTCGGCTGGCCCGAGGAGTTCGGCGGTCGCGGACTCTCCCCGATGGAGCAGTTCATCTTCTTCGACGAGGCCGCGCAGGCGGGCGTACCGCTGCCGCTCATGGCGCTCAACACCGTGGGTCCGACCCTCATGCGGTTCGGCACCGACGAGCAGAAGGCGTACTTCCTGCCGAAGATCCTCAAGGGCGAGATCGACTTCGCGATCGGCTACAGCGAGCCCGACGCGGGCACCGATCTCGCCGCGCTCAAGACCCGGGCCGTACGCGAGGGCGACGTGACCACCGGGCACTACACGGTGAACGGGCAGAAGATCTGGACCACCAACGGCGACACCGCCGACTGGGTCTGGCTCGCTGTCCGTACGGACCCGGCCGCCCCCGCGCACAAGGGCATCACGATGCTGCTGGTGCCGACCGACGACCCCGGGTACTCCTGCACCCTCATCAACACCCTCGCCTCGCACGACACCACCGCCAGCTACTACGAGAACATCACGGTCCCCGCCTCCCGCCGCGTCGGTGAGGAGAACAAGGGCTGGCGGCTGATCACCAACCAGCTCAACCACGAGCGCGTCACCCTGGCCGCCCACGGCACCATGGCCATCCGCGCCCTGCACAACGTGCAGCGCTGGGCGGCCGACACCGAGCTCGCCGACGGGCGCCGGGTCATCGACCTGGGCTGGGTGCGCGGGCGCCTCGCGAGGACCCACACCAGGCTCGACGCGATGAAGCTCCTGAACTGGCAGATGGTCAACGCCGTGCAGAACGGGACGCTCACCCCGCAGGACGCCTCGGCGGTCAAGGTGTACGGATCGGAGGCCCGCCGGGACGCCTACGCCTGGCTCATGGAGGTCGTCGGCGCGGCAGGATCTCTCAAGGAGGGATCCACGGGCGCGGTGCTCCACGGTGAACTGGAGCGCGGCTACCGGTCGGCCGTCATCTTCACCTTCGGTGGCGGCAACAACGAGATCCAGCGGGAAATCATCTCCTGGATCGGGCTGGGGATGCCCCGCGTGCGGCGGTAGGCCCTGCGGTGTGATCGCAGACGGTAGTTGTCACATGCCGAGGATTGTTGACACTGAGCTTGGGGGCGGGACGGTGATGCCGGGTGGTGTCCGCGTACAAATCCCGCGCCCAGCCGCCCCGCAGGTTCCTCCGTTGATCTATGCCCACATCAGGCGAAGGTCACGCGGGTCCCCCTATACCTGAACGGTGCCATTGCCCCCGGCTCCATGAGCCCCTCTGCTGACACGCCGCCACAAGGAAGAGGCCGAGGAAGTCCACGTAGCCGAGCGCCGGCGGGTAAAGCCGGAGAAGGCTGCGATGCATAACTGGGATACCGACAGGGGCAGTTACACACTCATGCGACCTTTGGAACCCACAGACCCCGCGCACATAGGCGGCTGGCGCCTCATAGCCCGCCTGGGCGAAGGCGGCATGGGCGCCGTCTATCTCGCGGCACCTCACGACCCGGTGGAGATGTCTGGGCATGCTCTGCCCTTCACCAAGGTCAAGTCGACCGGTACCTACTCCAGCCAGGTACTCCCGCAAACCAAGAACTTGAACATCCCAACCCCGTGGGATGCCCTCAGCCGCGGCCCGGTCGCCTTGAAAGTCATCCATCGCGACATCTCGGCCGACAGCAGGATCGTGGCAAGGTTCCGCAACGAGATCGACACGGCGGAACACATCTACGACTGGACCCACCTGGGCAAGCAGGTGGCAGCACAGATCCCGGTCGCCCGCAAGATCCCGCAGCCCGACCGGCCGGCAGAGCCCACCGATCTGCTGTTGCCCGACTGGTATGCAGAGCCGAAACCATCGCCGGTCCCCGCCCCGCTCGCAGCCAGTCTGGAGCCAGGGAACCTCTGGTACGCGATGCAGTACCTGCCCTACGCGACCCTTGAGGACAGCGTGCGCGTGTTCGGCCCGCCCGATGAGGACGCTCTGCTGTTCCTCGCCCGTCGGCTGCTCCGGGCGCTGACACCCCTGCAGGAGCGCGGGGTGGCCCATCGGGACGTCAAGCCGTCCAACCTTGCCCTGGGCCGGTCTGCTCCCGGACCAGAACTTGCGCTGCTGGATCTCGGCATTTCCCACTTCGAGTTGGGGAGCAAACTGACCACGGCCGGTGCCATGCATCCAGGCACTCCCCCGTTCATGTCACCGGAACAGGTCCAAGGAGTAGACATCTCACCTGCCTCGGATTTGTTCTCGACAGCTTCAACCCTGGTCTGGCTCGCCTCCGCTGGACGCAGCCCCGCCTTCACCGGAGAGAGCTCTGCCGAGCTCATGCACCGCATCGCCACCGCCGAACCGGACCTGAGCGCCGTACCCAACAGCATGACCGACACACTGGCCGCGTTCTTGGAGAAGGACCCGGAGAAGCGGCCCGACCCGCAGAAGCAATGGGGCATGTTCCGCTCACCCGGCCACGGGACCAGCAACTGGCTGACGGCCGCCGTCCGACCGCAGGCGCTCCGAAAGGCGAAGGCTCTCGCAGCGTGCGGGATCGTCGCTCCGCACATCGTCTCGGCCCACTACGCCGAGTCAGACATGTTCCTCGCGGCGGTGGAGGCCCTGGGCACAGCGTTCGACTGATCGGCATGCGGGCCACGCCGCGGCCCGTACCCAGGGCCAACGCGGCTCCTCCGGCGTCCTTGGGTGGCATGCTGGGCGGCGGGTCCGCATATACCCCCCTCGGGGGCCTTCACATCGGAGCCGGGAGCGGGACTGAGCCCCTCAACTGCCGTCGCGCACTCGAGTGCGGCTGCTCTGTCCGTTGGGGCCCGGCTGCTGGGGGATAACGGTACGTGTGGCGGAACGCAGCGCCCAGTGCCCACGGAACGTGTCGATGATCTTCCGGGCACTGTGCGGCGAGACGCCCATCTCCAATCGGGCGTCGGCGAGCCGCTGGAGGTCCGCCTGCGGTTTCTCCGGTCTGGTGTAGGCCGCCCGCCGCACCGCGAAGTCCCTGCGGGCGAAGACTTCCAGAAGCGTGAGGATGAACAGGGCGTAACAGGAGAGTTCCTCCCACCGGTGGCTGAGTTCCGCAGCAGGCTCGCTGCTGTTGGACGCAGCAGGCTCGCCTTGCTGGGCCAGCGCCAGCAGACGCTGTTCGACATCGTGGTTTGGCCCTCTGGGATCCGCGCCGCGAATCATGGTGATGGTGTTGTGTAAAGAGTGAACGGTCTCCGCCCAGCGTCCGGAGTCGCTGTGGTTGGCCAGCAGTACACGAAATCCGGACAGGGCCTGCGCGGCCTCTTCCCACAACAAGTCCCTCGCCAGAGCCGACAGGCTGTGTTGATCGGTCCGTCGATGGGTTTCTGTCACCTTGCGGGTGTACCGGATCAGGTCGCGAGGAATTCCTCCCGACAATGCGTGGACGAGGGCGACGAATGGGTCGGTGAATCCAGGGACCCGGGTCTGGAGCAGGACTCCGGACTCATTCAGTGTCCTTGCCTCAATGGGGAGGACATCTTCCAGGGAGCTGTCGGTGACGTCGCGGGTGGGAAGGCCCCTTCGGATGAACGCGGCACCGATGTCTTCCGAGACGGAGAGGATGAAGTAGACACGGGGGATGTCGAAGATGGCCTTGATCTCGGAGAGGAAGGCTCGCGCCTGCTCTGTTGAACCCAGCCGATCGAGCTCGTCGATGCCTATGAAGACCTTCCAGTTGTCTTCGCGCTCGACTTCGCTGATCCGCGACAGAAGGTCGCGGAACTCCGACACGAGCTCGGGGTAGGTGAAGGTGCGCGACGTGCTTCCGCTGGTTCGGCCGAGGCTCAAGCTGAACGCGCGAGCGGTCCCGCCGAGCGATGTCGTAGAGCTGATGGTCTGGATGTGCTGCAGCAGGTTCAGGTAGTTGTGGCAATCCTGGACGAGGCGACGGGATGGACGCCCCTTGATCCACCCCCTGGGATCGGTCCACACGACCAGAGCAGATCCGGCCGCGGCGAGAACGAGGTGCGTGACCATGGGATGCTCGTGCCACGCTCTCAGGGCCCACGTCCATGCTTCCAGAGCCCAGTTGGTGCTGGCGGGATAACTGGATTGATAGATCCCGACCGCGAGGCTCCGCACTCCATCCTGGACTGCCAAAGCGACGAGGAGCAGGCCGAGGAGGAGCTGTGCCCAGCGGCGTGCGGAGTAATAGAGCCGTCGCGTCCTGTTGGTGGCGCGTGAACGCGAGCGGAACAGGAACGGAGTGCGTGGTCGGCGACCGTACAATTTGAGGTAACTGCGGCAGACTGATTGGAAGAGGGAGAGTAGGAACTCTTCGGGGCGGTAGTTGGCGGGCGTCTGAACGACGACGTCGAAATGGAACTGCCGGACATGGCCGAGCCGGCCCTGGCACGCCTTCTTGAGCAGAGTGCTCTTGCCGACGCCGCGCGGGCCGCAGATCGCGATGGCCCCGCCGCCCATCTGGTCGAGCTTCCGTTTCAGTGTGCGTTCCACGTCTGTCGACACCCAGTACTGGGGGTTGGCGGCGTCGATGAGGCCGTCGTGACTTCGGGCGACCAACAGGGACTCGTGATCGGGCCCGAGTAGTGCAGCGATCTCGCGCCGCATGATCGGGGCTATGGTGCGCGGCAGTTTGTTGCTGCCCCACCACCAAAGTCGTATCTCGGTGTCGGCCGCACTCGGGACCCAGACGATGAAGTATGCGGCCGTCTGCATCTGGGATATGAAATTGGCGCGGTTCTCTTCACTCCGGAATTCGACCACCCCGAAGTAGCCAATTGGCCAGATCAGCAGGAGCACCGACACCCACAAGGGAAGCCCAATGATCGAGTCCAGCAGCCAGCGCAGCAAGCCAACGCTCAGGAGCAGGGCAAGAAATGGAGTGGCCCAACACAGGTCGCGTGTCTCAGTGAGTCGCTGGCGGTGGGCGTCGCGTCGGGCGGCCCGCTCGCGGAGTTCGCGGTACTCGCTGCTGGACCTCAGGACCTCAGGACCTCGGTGATGAGCGGGGGTTCATCGAAGGCCTGACGCAGGCGTTCTTCCGTGACCTCGTCGCGATTCAGGGACAGGTATGTCCTGATAGTCGGGTGGTGCAAGGTGAGCGTGACACCGCGCTCGTAACAGAGGCGGATCCGCCGGGGCTCCAGGTGCCAAATTCCGCTGGGCATCCGCACCTTCCTTTAGAGGGCCAGGGGAGGCTGGGCCGCCAGACACTGCGAGGTGAACGCCTGCCATCGGCGCAGCCTCCGTTGTGCAGCCGTACCCCACCCCGGCAGCCTGCACGCGGGGGCGTTCAACTCCGCGCAGATAGTCGTGTGTTCGCCTGCCGGACTGGGTGCTGATGCCATGAGTGTGGAGATACGTTACTGGAAAGGCCAGGCCATCGAGGGTGAGACGGGCGTTCGCGCGTCCAGGCTGGATGGCCTCGCGCCGCTCGCGTCAGGCGCTAACGATGCGGAGGCCTGCAGGACCGGCGGGCTCCAGGAGGTAAGCGGACGTTCGCGTGTCGCCTTGAACCGTTAGGCTGCAGAGGCTGTGGCCTGGCGACCTCGGCTCCGTCGTGCCAGCCGACTCTCCACCGCATCGGTTCGACTGCTCAACGGCACTGAGGGGGCGCCATCTTGAGACAGACAGATCATTTTCTCCGCAGACCCGAGGTGGAGAAGCTCCTGGGCGTTACCGCAGAGGAGCTGACCGAACTGATCGATTCCGATGAGCACTTCCCCGCCACCCAGCAAGACGAGCCGAGCCCTTTCCAGTATGCGGCTGGTGAGGAACCCGACTGGGGATGGGACGGCGGTGGTGTATATCGGTGGGCCGCACTCTCCACACGGTTCCGTGACCGCGGCGCCTTGCTCCTGAACCCCGATCTGCGCGTGCAGACCTCCGAGGCCGGGCGATGGATTGGCTATCAATCCACCCCGCATGGGCCGGCGATGGACTGGCAGACTGAGCTCGGCGCCATCCGCGTCATCCACACCACGAAACACGGCGCGGCCTCGGCCATGGCCGAGGAACTGGCGAAGGAGGGCGGCGGAGCACACGGAGTGGTCACAGTGTGTGCCTTGATCGGAGACATCGGATGGTCCGGACCCGCCCTTCTCGCGGCTGACACCGCGCAGCCGCAGCTGGAATACGAGGCCCAGTGGAATCTCGTGATGAAGCTCGCCGGACATGCACTGCCCTGGTGGCCCCGCCTGCTGCGTCGGGCCGACGTCATCAGCCAGTGGTCCCCGGGCGCGCCGATCACCGTCGCGGAGGTTCTGCCCGGCAAACAGGAGACGACTCTGCGCCGCGCCGCAGAGAGCGGGGCGTTCGACCACGTGGAGCGCACCGCGCTCACCGACCTGGCCAACGCGCTGCGCAACCAGCGGGCCGAAAGCGTCAACTCCGATATTCGAATCTTCGGCCGCCACAGCTCTCGCCTTAAGGGCGAACGCCTCCTCATCGCTGCACAGCACCGAACCGAGGGATACCCCTTGCCGCGCATCGATGACCAAGAACTGCTGGCCGAAGGGTGGCGGACCATTGCCGCCAGCCAACTCTTCGAAGCCTACGAGCCTTTGCGCATTGGCAGGATTCACGACAGTAGGCTCCTGCCGTACGGGCCGCAGACGGAAGTTCCCACCAACCTTGCTACGTCCCGCCGCTGGGCCCAGCAGCTCACCGCATGTGCGCCCACAGCCCTGCACGCGGTTCTCGCCGGCGACGCGGAGGATGCGACCTTCTACACCGATGAGGCAACCGGGATCCCCGCCGTCCGCAGACGCGCACATCGGCAGAGCACCTGGGTCTTCCTCAGCCCGCTGCGCCTGCCCGATTCCGGCGCTCGGCTGCGCTCGGTGATCCTCGACGACATCGTCTGGATCACGACCACGGACGGGGGTATCTATCCTGGTCCCTGCACTCCAAGCGATCATCTCTGGTGGGGTGACGGCTGGGGCGACCGGCCCACCGAAGCCGCCTGGGTCATCTCTCAACTACTCGACAGCCTCGGCACGAAGGTCAGTCTCAATGACCACTGGAACCATGCCCCCGGTGGGCTCATGCGCCTACTGAACCACCAACATCCCTACGGCATGGAGCTGTCTCGATCGATGCTGGAAAGCGCCCGATCGGGGCCTCTCCACGAGGATCCTGAAGACGCTGCGTAGGCCTTGATTGACCCGCCGGAGAAACGGGCCCTACGCTCCCCGCGTAGTGATGGCACAAGGAAGCTGGTGAGATTCCAGCACGGTCGCGCCACTGTGAGCCACGCCACCGGAAGGTGGCCGGCGAGTCGGACACCGAGCCCTCACTCTGCCCGTACACGCAAGGGACGCACGATCCCAGAGGGAGGGCTCACCTTGAGCACCGTTTCCACATTCCGTCCGGTGGCCGCACCGGGCGCGATCGGGACCGCCACCTCGCAGCAGCCGGACCCTGTTCCGGCATGAGCAGCCCTCCTGCGGCGAGCGCGGTGATCGGGGAGATCGCCGAGCTCGGTCCGTTCTTCGCCGTGCAGGCCCACCCACCCGGTGTGGAGCCGCCCGAGCCCTGGCAGCGGATCACCCGCTCGCTGCTCGAAGCCCGTGTGACGGGTGTACGGGAATGGCTGGCCGCGGCCGGCGGGCAGTCGCCCGACGCGGTCGAGATCCGGGTCGCGGCATCCGTCGCCCACCTGGGACTGGCCGCCCGGCTGATCTCACCCGCACTGGCCGCCGCCGTCCTGCACGGCCTGGTACCCGCCCCCGGCCTCGCGGATCTCCGGTGGCAGCCCGTGATCGGCGGCCAGATCCCCCTGTCGCTGCCCAGCGATGCCTTCACCGACCTGTCGCTGCCCGCCGGTGCCTGCACCGGCGGATCCACGGTTGCGCCGACCCGGCTCGCCGACGAGCTGAGCAGTCGTCTGCTGGACGGCCCACTGCGTGAACTCGCCGATGCGATGGCGGAGTTCACGGTCTCCCGGCGCATCCTGTGGGGCAACACCGCCTCGGCCGTCAACGGAGCCGCGTCCATGATCACGACTACCCGCCCGGACCTCACCGCACGGACCCGTGCCATCACCTCACGTCTCCTGGAACGGCCCCCACTGCGCGACGCGAGCTGTACGGGGCCCGACGGAGCGTTCCGGCGGCGCAGCTGCTGCCTGATCTACCGCGCCGCGCCCGGTGCCTCAGGGGCTCTGTGCGGGGACTGCGTACTGTCCCGTTGACCAGGCCGCTCACCCGGCCTTCGCACCTGTGGAGGAACCGCCGCGCGCCGACGTGCCGAGCCTCGCGGAATCGTCCTGGGCGGAGCGCCGGCCGTCGCGCTCGCACCGGAGGAGTACGGACGGCCGGGCCTGGCCCGCCGCCGGCTCGGTGGCCAGGGCTCCCGCAGGAGCGCCCCGAACCGCGACGTGGCGCTGACCGAACCCCGGTCGAACCCGGACCGGCTCCGACGCCCTCGCCCACGAGTGGCCGCCCCCGCGCCGACCGCTCGTGGGCGGGGGACGCGCGGCTCAGGACGTCTCGCGGCGGACCAGGAAGGGGGTGGCCAGCACGCCGGCCACTACCGATTCCGTGCGTGCGGGCCGTTCCAGCACGGAACGCACCGCAACGCACAGATGGTCGGCGATCTCCACGGGATCGAGGGCGACCGAGGAGAGCATCGGCCGCAGGAATGTGGCGATGGCCAGGTTGTCGGCGCCCACCAGGGCGACATCGCCCGGTATCGTCGCGCCCTGGTCGTTCAGGGCGCGGTGCAGCAGCGCCCCGTACTCGTCGTTGTAGGTGAATACGGCGGTCGGACCGCCGGGCCGCCGCACGGTGGCGGCTGCGGAGGCCGCTGATTCGTGGGTGGCCTCCATGGTGATCTCCTCACCGCGCGCGCCGGCCGCGCGAGCCGCGTTCTCCAGCCCTTCGGCGCGGGCACGGCCCAGGCCCTCCAACGGCCCGGCGGGGATGATGGCCGCGAGGCGCCGGTGCCCGACGGCGAGCAGGTGCGCTGCTGCTTCGGCGCCGATCCGTCCCTGGTCGAACTCCAGCGTGTCGGCCCAGGGCGTGGGGCCGCTGGAGATCATCAGAACCTCGGTCCCGGCGCGGCGCAGCAGGGCGACGGAGGATTTCGTACACCGGTCGGCCGTCACCAGGACCGCCGCGGGGTGCAGTTCCGCCCACATGCGTGCCGCCGCCATGCCGGTGGTCCCGCGATCCCCGTGCACCAGCAGGGTCAGGCCGTCGGCCCGGAGCTTGTCGGAGAGGTGCTCGATGGTGGCGTCGATGATGGGACCGAGCGGGAGCTCGGGCAGCGGCATCACCACCAGCCGGCTGGTTCCCGCGCGTAGTTGGCGCGCCGACACATTGGGGGCGTAGCCGAGCTCCCGCACGGCGGCCAGGACGCGTTCACGTGTGGATGGCGCGATGCGGGAGTTGGGGACGTCGTTGACGACGAGCGAGACCGTGGAGCGCGACACGCGTGCCAGCCGCGCGACGTCCGCGCTGGTGGGTGCCCGTCCGGCGGCTGAGTTCACGGCGTCTCCTGCGAATCTGTGGCTTCGGTCCCGAATCCTAGCCGGGCCTCCGGTGGGGCTTCACAAATCTGCTCACACGTGTGAACATCATGGAGATGCTCACACGTGTGAGCAATGCCTTCCCCGGAGCCGTACGAGCCGCGCGAACCGTGCCAGGACGCCGACGCCCTCCGCATGACTGACAACGAGGTCACCATGATCACTTCGAGATCCGGGCACCGCGCCGACTCCGGTACCGCGCTCGTGGACGAGCCGGGCACCAGCCCCGGACGGCAGCCCGGCGAGCGCCGCCTGCTGGGCGGCCTCATGGCCAACAGCGTCGCGCTGTACGCCGTCTACGGCGCGGTACCGGCCGTGCTGCTGGCCGACCTGGTCGGCCAGGTGGACCCCGAGAACAAGTCCACCGCGCTGGGAGTCATCAGCGCCATCGGCGCGATCGCCGCGATGCTGGCCAACCCGATCGCCGGGGCGCTGTCCGACCGCACCCGCAGCCGCTTCGGGCGGCGCGCGCCGTGGATGGCGGGCGGAGCCCTGCTGGGCGGACTGTCGCTGATCGCGGTCGGGTCGGGCAACAGCCTCCTGTGGATCGCCGTCGCCTGGACCCTCGCGCAGATATGTTTCAACGGCCTGCAGGCGCCGCTGACCGCGGTCGTCCCCGACCGCACCCCCGTGCACCGGCGAGGCGTCTTCTCCTCGGCGGCCGGCCTGGCGCAGATGCTCGGCGCGACTCTCGGTACCGCACTCGCCGCCGGTTTCGCCAACGCGCTGGGCCTCGGATTCGCCGTCTTCGGCCTGCTGGTCATCGCCGGTACGGCCGTGTTCCTCCTGCTCAACAGGGAACCCTCCACCGCCGGCGCCGAGGTCGCCCCCTTCCACCTGAAGGCGTTCCTGGCCGGCTTCTGGGTCAGCCCGCGTCGCCACCCGGACTTCGCCTGGGCCTTCCTGGGCCGCTTCCTGATGATCCTGGGCTACTACAGCGTCTCGTCCTACCAGCTCTACATCCTGGAGGACTACATCGGCCTGAGTCACAGCCGCGCCAACGACCTGGTGCCGCTGCTGAGCCTCGCGATGCTGCCCGGCATGATCGTCATGATCTTGGTGATGGGACCGCTGTCGGACCGCGTCGGCCGCCGCAAGCCCTTCGTCGTCGCCTCCTCCCTGGGCATGGCGGTCGCGCTGGTCGTGCCGTTCATCGTCCGCTCGGAGGGGGCCATGTTCGCCTTCGCCGTGATCGCGGGATTCGCCTTCGGCACCTACATGGCCGTGGACACCGCCCTGATGACCCAGGTCCTGCCGAACCAGGGCGACGCCGCCAAGGACATGGGCGTCCTCAACATCGCCAACTCCGCACCCCAGGCCCTGGCCCCGGCCGTGGCTGCCGCCGTCATCGGCCTGCTCGGCGGGTACCGCCCGCTGTTCGCCGTCGCGATCGTCCTGGTCGTGGCCGCGGCGCTGAGCGTGCAGCCGATCCGCTCGGTCCGCTGACCCCTGACCACCCCCCAAAAAACGGAACAGCAGTGGACACGGGGTGACACCGTGACCGCCGCTCTTTCCCGAGGATCCGCCGTCGGCCGGACCTGACACCGGTCGACGGCGGGCACCGCACCCCGCAAGGAGATCTCATGCAGCACAACGAGGCCGTCGAGGCCCGTATCGAAGAACTGCTCACCGGACTCGATCTCGAAGGCAAGGTCCGCCTGCTGACCGGCGAAGGGATGTGGAGCACCCATCCCGAAGCAGCGGTCGGTCTGCGCCGCATGGTGCTGTCCGACGGCCCGGCCGGCGTCCGCGGTGAGGCGTGGGACGAGCGGGACACCTCGGCCAACCTCCCCTCTCCCACCGCTGTCGCGGCGACCTGGGACGAGGAACTGGTCCACCGGCTCGGCGCGCTGCTGGCGGCCGAGGCCCGCCGCAAGGGCGTGGACGTCCTGCTCGGCCCCACCGTCAACCTGCACCGCAGCCCGCTGGGCGGCCGCCACTTCGAGTGCTTCTCCGAGGACCCGCTGCTCACCGCCCGCATCGGCGCGGCCTACGTCAACGGCGTGCAGGAGCACGGTGTGGCCGCCACGCCCAAGCACTTCGTCGGCAACGACTCCGAGACCGAACGGATGACCGTCGATGTCCAGGTCGACGAGCGCACCCTGCGCGAGCTCTACCTGGCCCCGTTCGAGCAGATCGTCGCCGACGCCGGTCCCTGGCTGGTGATGGCCTCCTACAACGCGGTCAACGGACCCACCATGACCGAGAACCCGCTGATCGACGACGTCCTCAAGGCGGAGTGGGGCTTCGACGGCGCGGTCGTCTCCGACTGGACCGCGGTGCGCTCCACCGACGCGGCGGGGGCCGCGGGCAACGACCTGGCGATGCCCGGACCCGCCGGGCCGTGGGGCGACGCCCTGGTGACCGCCGTGCGCGAGGGACGGGTCCCGCAGTCGGCGATCGACGAGAAGGTACGCCGCCTGCTCCGCCTCGCCGCCCGGGTCGGTGCGCTGGACGGCTTCGCACCGGCTGCCCCGGCCCCCGCACCCGTGGCCGACCAGGACATCGCCGCCCTGCTCCGCGAAGCCGCAGCCGCCGGTACCGTCCTGCTGCGCAACGACGCCGGTACCCTCCCGCTGAACCCCGGCGCCCTGCGCCGGGTCGCCGTGATCGGCCCCAACGCCGCCCACGCCCGTATCCAGGGCGGCGGCAGTGCCACCGTCAACGCCCCCTACGCGATCTCCCCGCTCCAGGGCCTCACCGACGCGCTGTCCGCCCACGGCGTCGAGGTCGTCCACACTCCCGGCGCCTACGCGACCACCACCATGGCCCCCTTCACCGCCGACCAGGTCGTCGACCCGGTCAGCGGACTCCCCGGCGTACGGGCCCGCCTGCTGGACGCCGACGGCGCGGAACTCCTCAGCGAGCACCGCACCAGTGGCCGCCTCGTCTACCTGGGCGTCCCTGCCCTGGAGCACACGGCGACGGTCGAGGTCACCGCACGCCTGCGCGCCGAGGAGGCCGGCGTGCACCGCATCGGCCTGGCCGGCGCCGGCTCGATGCGGCTGGAGATCGACGGAGAGGTCCGCATCGACGAGACCGTCACCCTGGAGAGCGGTGACCCGGTCGAGGCCTTCCTCAACCCCCCGCAGCGCTACACCGAGATGCATCTGGAAGCCGGGCAGGAGGTGGTCTACCGGCTGGTCCACACCGTGGTCAGCAACGCTCTCGGCGCGGTCATCCTGACCGCCGCGCTGCGCACCCCGCGCCGGGACAGCGCGGCCGAACTCGACCACGCCGTCGAGCTGGCAGCCTCCGCCGACGCCGTGGTCCTGGTGCTCGGCACCAACGAGCAGGTCGAGAGCGAGGGCTACGACCGCACCACTCTCGCCCTCCCCGAGGGGCAGGACGAGCTCGCGGCCCGCATCCTGGCCGTCGCCCCGACCACCGTGGTCGCCATCAACTCCGGCGGTCCGGTCCTGATGCCCTGGGCCGACCGGGCCCCGGCCGTACTGCTCAACTGGTTCCCCGGCCAGGAGTACGGCAACGCCCTGGCAGACGTTCTGCTCGGCCACCGCGAGCCCGGCGGCCGGCTGCCCACCACCTGGGCCGCCCGCCAGGAGGACGTCCCGGTCATCGATGTCACCCCCGCCGACGGGGTGCTGCGCTACGGCGAGGGACTGCACATCGGCCACCGGGCGTGGCTGCGCAGCGGCGCGGAGCCGGCGTTCTGGTTCGGCCACGGCCTCGGCTACACCACCTGGTCCTACGACTCCCTCGCCGTTCACCAGGGCGCCGACGGCAGCTGCGAGTTGCTCGTCGAGGTGACCAACACCGGGACGCGGCCCGGCCGGGAGGTCGTCCAGGCGTATCTCGGCCGCCCGGAGTCCGCCGTCGAGCGGCCGGTGCAGTGGTTCGCGGGCTTCGCCGCCGCCACCGCGCAGCCCGGCGAGTCCGTCCGGGTGCGTATCGCCCTGCCGGCCCGGGTGTTCGCCCACTGGGACGTCGAGGCCCACGCCTGGCAGGTCGAACCGGGAACCTTCGACGTCCAGGTCGGGTCCTCGGCCGCCGTCGCGGCACTGCGGGCCGAGGTTCGCCCCCAGGCGTAGCCGACGGCACCACACGGGTACCGCCGTCTGCTGTTCGCGGAAGTGCGACCAGCAGGGGGCGGTACCCGTCCGAGGCGTACCGGGACCACGGCCGGGCGCGGCATCACGCGGGTCGCCGAAGCCGCACAGCCGGTTGGCTCCCGCATTGCACAGAGGAACGCCGAAGGCCGTCAACGCCCCCAAGGAGGCTGCGGTCATACTGCGGAGCATGAGCGATGCACCCCGGACGACGTACGGAGCGGATCCCGGCCTCTTCGGCCCCGCCTCGGTGACCTGGCAGCTGCACTCCGACCCGATCATGTGGGTGGCCGGGATCCGCGCCCTCTACCTCCAGGCGCTGCACCCCCGGGCGGTGCGCGGCGTCATGCAGAACTCGGACTTCCGCCGGGACGCCTGGGGCCGGCTGATGCGTACCGCGGGTTTCGTCGGGACGGTCACCTACGGGACGACGGAGGCCGCCGAGCAGGCGGGGGCCCGGGTCCGGAGGATTCACCGCCACCTCGGGGCCACCGATCCGGACACCGGGGAGCGGTACGGGGTCGACGAGCCCGCACTGCTGCTCTGGGTGCACTGCGCGGAGGTCGACTCGTACGTGAGCGTCCTGCGCCGTTCGGGGGCGCTGACCGGCGACGACCGGGCCGACCGCTACATCGACGAGAACCGGGAGAGCGCCCGGCTGGTCGGTCTCGACCCGGCCGCGGTGCCCGCCGACCGGGCCGCACTCGACGGGTACTTCGCGGCCGTGCGCCCCGAACTCGCCGCCACCGCGGAATCACGCGAGGTCGACGACTTCCTGCGCAGGCCGCCCGTTCCCGCCCTGCTCACGCCGGCGCGCGAAGTGCTCTGGCGACAGGTGGCCGCGCTCGCTTACGCCTCCCTGCCTCCGTACGCCCACGAGCTCTACGGCAGACCGGCGCCCGCCGAGGAGACCGTCACCCGTCGGCTCACCGTCGCGGGCAACGCCCTGCGCTGCATCCCTGCCCGGCTTCGCTGGCAGCTGCCACCAGGCCATATTCTGAAAGCCATGGCACGCCTGGGCCCCGGCAGCCGCCCGGCACCGTACAAACTCCGGACACCGGACGCCATACTGGACGGGCCGGAGAGGGTGCAGCTACGCGACGGGGGCGACAGCACGAGATGGCGGACACCAGGCTGATCCACGGCCGGTACCGGCTGCTCGATCTGATCGGGCGCGGGGGCATGGGCGAGGTGTGGCGGGCACGTGACGAGTCACTGGGCCGCCTCGTCGCGGTCAAGTGCCTCAAGCCGCTGGGACCCCAGCACGACCAGTCCTTCACCAGGGTGCTGCGCGAACGCTTCCGGCGGGAGGCCCGGGTGGCAGCCGCACTCCAGCACCGCGGTGTCACCGTCGTCCATGACTTCGGGGAGTACGAGGGTGTCCTCTACCTCGTCATGGAACTGCTGGACGGCCGTAACCTCAGCCAGCTCCTGGAGGCCGACGAACAGCATCAGCTGCCGGTGCCCGTGGTCGTCGACATCGCGCGTCAGGTGGCCTCGGCCCTCGCGTACACCCATGATCAGGGCATCGTCCACCGGGACCTGAAGCCCGCCAACATCATGCGGCTCGCCGACGGCACCGTGAAGATCTGCGACTTCGGGATCGCCCGGCTGGGCCACGACATCGGCTTCACCTCCCGGCTCACCGGAACCGGCATCGCCATGGGAACCCCGCACTACATGTCGCCGGAACAGATCGGCGGCGGGGGCGAGGTCGACCACCGCAGCGATCTCTACTCGCTGGGCTGCGTGCTCTACGAGATCGCCACCGGGCAGCCGCCCTTCGACCTCGACGACGCCTGGGCGATCCTGGTGAGCCACCGGGACACCGTGCCCGAGCCGCCGCGCAGCCACCGGGCCGAACTGCCCGCGTTCTTCGACCGGGTCGTCCTGGAACTGCTCGCCAAGAGCCCGGACGACCGGCCCAGGGACGCCAGGGAACTCGGCCGGCGTCTCGCCGCCGGTGCTCCCGCCCCGGAGCTGCCCGCGGTCCCCGCGCCGCGGCCCCCGGAGCAACTGCCGTCCGCCGCCCCGGCGCTGCCGTCCTGGACCCGCGGGATGACCACCGGCCACAAGGCGACCGGCACCTGGACGGTGACCTCCACCCCGACCGACCGGGCCACGGCGCTGACCGGCGAATGGACCACGGCGGCGCCGCGCGGTACCGGCCCGGTCCCGCTGTCGTCCACCGGGCAGCGCCCCACCCCGGACCCGGGGCTCGTGGCCACGCTCACCGGCCGCCACAACGCGGGCCTCAGCCTGAGCAGGCTGGGCCGTTGGGCGGAGGCGGGTGAGGTGCACCGCGCGGTGGCGGCCGAGCGGGAACATGTACTGGGCCCCGGCCACCCGGACACCCTGGCCAGCCACTACGAGGTCGGGTTCACGCTCAGCCGCACCGGGCGGGCGGCGGACGCGCTGCGCGAGTTCACCCGGGTCGCCGACGGCCGTGAACGGGCCCTGGGCGCCGACCACCCGGAGACCCTCGCCGCCCGCCAGGAGATGGCGTACGTCCTCGGGCAGTTGGGCAGGCACTTCGAGGCGCACCAGGTGTACGCGTCGGTGCTCGCCGCACGGCAGCGCACCGTCGGCCCCGATCACCCGGACACGCTGCGCTGTCGCCACAACCTCGCGTTCAACCTCAGCAGGCTCGGACGGCTGGAGGACTCCTACCGGATGGCGTGCGACGTCGCCGCGGTGCGGGCCCGGTTGCTCGGTGCGGGTCACCCGGACACGTTGGTCACCCGGTACGAAGTGGCGTACACGCTGGGCCAGTTGGGGCGGTGGCCGGAGGCGCTGGCGACCTACCAGGAAGTGGCGGCGGCCCGTGCGCAGGCGCTCGGCGCCGACCACCCCGACACCCTCGCGGCCCGCTACGAGGTCGGGATCAGCCTCGGCAGGCTGGGCCGCAGCGCCGAAGCGCTCGAACTCTTCCGCACCCTGGTCGCCGATCGCACCCGGGTCCACGGCCCCGCCGACCCGGAGACGCTGCGCGCCCGCCACGGCCTGGGGGTGAACCTCGGCCGCCTCACCCGCTGGGAGGAGGCGCTCGCCGAGGCGCGCGAGGTCGGCGCGCTCCGTGCGCAGGTGCTCGGCGCCGATCACCCCGACACGCTCGTCAGCCGCCGCGAGATCGCGGTGGGGCTGGGCTGGCTGGGCCGCTGGGCGGATGCCCTCCTAGTCTACCGGCAGGTCGCCGCGGACCGTGAGCGGGTGCTCGGCGTCGACCACCCCGACGCACTGGCCAGCCGCAACGACGAGGCGCACTGCCTGGAACAGCTCGGCCGCGGCAGCGAGGCCGCCGAGCTCTACCGGCAGGTCGCCGCGCGGCGGCAGCAGCGGAGCGCGCAGGGCCACTGACTCCGGCGGCCGGTGATCGGCACGTGCTACGAAGGGGCATGCCCGCACAGGACTCGTACGACATCGTGATCGTCGGCGGCGGCCACAACGGACTCGTCGCCGCCGCCTACCTCGCCCGCGCCGGACGCTCCGTCCTGGTCGTCGAACGGCTGGGGCACACCGGCGGGGCCGCCGTGTCCACCCGGCCCTTCGACGGTGTCGACGTACGGCTCTCGCGCTACTCGTACCTGGTCAGCCTGTTGCCGCGGATGATCGTGCGGGAGCTGGGGCTCCGGTTCGAGGTCCGCGGGCGCACGGTCTCCTCGTACACCCCGGCGGTGCGGGGCGGCCGGCCCACCGGGCTGCTCGTCGGCGGGGGAGCGGACCGTACCCGCGCGTCCTTCGCGGCGCTGACCGGCGGGGACGCGGAGTACGAGGCGTGGCGCTCGTTCTACGGGACGACCCGGCAGGTCGCCGAGCGGGTGTTCCCGACACTCACCGAACCGCTGCCCGGCCGCGCGGAGCTGCGGGAGCGGATCGCCGACGACCAGGCCTGGCGGATGCTCTTCGAGGAGCCCATCGGCGCCACGATCGAGGAGCGGTTCGACGACGACCTGGTCCGCGGGGTGGTGCTCACCGACGCGCTCATCGGCACGTTCGCCGACGCGCACGATCCGTCACTGGAACAGAACCGCTGCTTCCTTTACCACGTCATCGGCAACGGCACGGGCGACTGGGACGTCCCGGTGGGCGGCATGGGCGCGCTCACCGACGCCCTCGCGACGGCCGCCCGTGACGCGGGCGCCGAGATCGTCACCGGGCACGAGGCGACCCGTATCGAGACGGACGGTGTCCGGGCCGAGGTGACGTTCCGTACGGAGGACCGTGAGGCGAGCGTCGCCGCGGGTCATGTGCTGGTGAACGCGTCGCCCGAGGTCCTCGCGACACTCCTCGGGGAGGAGCGGCCCCCGCCTGCCGAGGGTGCTCAGCTCAAGGTCAACATGCTGCTGCGCAGGCTGCCCAGGCTGCGCGACCGTACCGTCGACCCGTGCGAGGCCTTCGCGGGTACCTTCCACATCGCCGAGGGGTACGGGCAACTGGCCACGGCCCACGCGCAGGCGGCGGCCGGCGGGCTCCCGGCCGCGCCGCCGTCCGAGATCTACTGCCACTCGCTGAGCGACCCGTCGATCCTCGGTCCCGGCCTTGCCGCGGAGGGGTACCAGACACTCACCCTCTTCGGTCTGCACACCCCGGCCCGGCTCTTCGCCCACGACAACGACGCGGCGCGCGATGCCCTGTTGAAGGCGACGCTCGCCCAGCTCGACGCGCATCTGGAGGAGCCGGTCACCGACTGCCTCGCGCTCGACGCGGACGGCCGTCCGTGTATCGAGGCGAAGACGCCACTGGACCTGGAACGTGAACTCCGGCTGCCCGGCGGCAACATCTTCCACCGGGCGCTCGCCTTCCCGTACGCGGACCCGGACGGCGAGCACCCCGGCCGGTGGGGTGTGGAGACGGCGCACGCGAATGTCCTGCTCTGTGGCGCGGGCGCCGTCCGGGGTGGCGGTGTCAGTGGCATCCCCGGCCACAACGCCGCCATGGCGGTCCTCGGAAACTAGTGCCGCGACCGGCACCAGGACCTGTCCGGCAGGTCAGGAACCGATCGGGTTCACGTAGGTCGCCGGGTGCGTGGCGCCGTCCTGCTTGGTGATGGCACCACCGAACGGCCACTGGAGCGCGAACTGCGTCTTCTCGTTGGGCGGGGTGATACGCACCAGACCGGGCTCGAACGTGCCTGAGCCCTTCTCCAGGGTGGCACCGAGGGTGATGCTGAAGTCGGTGGTGTCACCGGGCGACAGCGAGATCGTGGTGACCGGCTTCGACGACCGGGCCAGCGACCAGGTGCCGTCACTTGCCTGGTTGCCGACGATGTCGACGCCCGGGAACCCGCTCAGCGTGCAGGTGCGCTTGCTGATGTTGGTCAGCGCGACCGAAGCCTGCGTCTGGTTGTCGGACTTCATGTCCGGGGCGGCGTCACCGCCCATGGCGAAGCCGGCCTTCAGCTCGGACGTGTGGCAGCGGGACGACGCAGAGGCAGCGGCCGGGGCGCCCTTGCCGCTGGAGGAGTTGGGGGCGGCGGCGGGCTTCGCACCACCGGTGGACCCGGTGCCCGCGGCCTCGGGGGGATTGCCGCTGCCGTCCTTGGTGCTGTCGGACGAGGACGAGCCCGAGGAGTCCGAGGCGGAGGCGGAACTGTCCTTCGCGCTCGATCCCTTGCTGTCGGAGGAGGACGAACAGGCGGCGGCACCCAGGCTCAGAGCCGTGACGGCGAGCAGCGCGGCGACGCGGCGGGGAAGGCGGCTGAGCTGTGTGTTCATGGGTGTGGGGCCTCCGGTGTGGGCAGCAGATGATCTACGTCCGTCATCACGCCCGGATCCCCGGGGCGGTTGCAGTAAGACCGAACTGATGGGTGTGACATAGGTCTCGTCCGGTCAGGAGAACAACCCTTGCGGGAAAGCCCTCCTGACCGGCCGTCACCGGAGGTCACCGGACGGTGTCAGTCGGCGGACCGGGTCCAGCCCACCGCCTCGATCAGGGAGGCGTCGCGGGTCCGCGTCCCGTCGAAGACCGTACGCCGGCCGTCCTCGACCAGGATCGCGTCGACGTACGTGCCGCGGCCGACGTACAGCGGATCGGTGGTGTACCGCCAGCGCAGCCGGATCTCCTTGCCGTGCCACGCCGTCAGGTCCGCGTCCAACCGGTGCCAGACACGTCCGGACCACCCGTCCACCGAGCCCGTCGGATGCGACTCGGGGCCCTGGCCCTTGCGGGTGGTGGAGAACGGCACCGGCTGCCAGGTCGCTCCGGCGTCCGCGGAAGCCTCCAGGCGCAGGAAGTCGGAGTGCGGCTCGGTGTCCCACCAGACGGAGGCGCTGAGGTGCGCCCGCTCCGACACCGGACCGAGGCCGGGCAGTGTGAGCGTGGCGGTCGTGGCGCTCTCCATCCCGGAGAACCACGCGGTGCGCCCGTGCGGGGGCCGCACGGGCACGGCTCGGGCCAGATGGTTGCCCGCGGCGACCCGGGGCGCGCTTCCGGTACGCCAGTTGCGCACCGGATGGACCGAGTTGCCCAGCACGATCAGGAAGGAATCGGTGGACGGGTCGAGTACCAGGCTGGTGCCGGTGAATCCGGTGTGGCCCGCGGTGCGCGGGGTGGCCAGCGCCCCCATGTACCAGTGCTGGTAGAGCTCGAATCCCAGGCCGTGGTTGTCGCCGGGGAAGTCGGTGTTGAAGTCGGTGAACAGCAGATCGACCGACTCCGCGCCGAGGATGCGGGCCTTTCCGTACGCGCCGCCGTTCAGCAGGGTGCGGGCGAGGACCGCCAGGTCCCAGGCGCAGGAGAAGACTCCGGCATGACCGGCGACGCCGCCGAGACTGTAGGCGTTCTCGTCGTGCACCTCGCCCCACACGAGCCCGCGGTCGAGTCCCGACCAGGGCAGCCGGGCGTCCTCGGTGGCGGCGATCTTCGGCTTCCAGGCGGCGGGCGGGTTGTAACGGGTGCGGTGCATTCCGAGCGGAGCGGTGATCTCGTCGTGGAGCAGCACGTCCAGGGTCCGGCCGGTGATCTTCTCCAGGACCAGTTGCACGGAGATGAGATTGAGGTCGGAGTAGAGGTACGCGGTGCCGGGGGCACTGATCGGCGCCTCGTTCCACAGCAGCCGCAGCTTCCCCTCCCGCGTCGGCTCCTTGTAGAGGGCCAGCGTCGCGCGGAACCCCGAGGTGTGCGTGAGCAGTTGGCGCACCGTCACGTCCTGCTTGCCCGCGGCTCCGAACTCCGGGAGGTACGAGGCCACCTTCGCCGTCAGTTCCAGCGCGCCGCGCTCGATCTGCTGCACCGCCAGGAGCGAGGTGAACAGCTTGGAGACGGACGCCAGGTCGTAGAGGGTGTCGTCGGCCGCCGGGATCTGCTGGTCCGCCGGGAACTCGACGCCGGTGTCGGACTTCTCGTCGTACGCCGAGTACCGCACCGCCTGCCCGATCGGCTGGTGCAGCGCGACCGTGCCCCCGCGTCCGGCCAGCAGTACGGCGCTCGCGTACCACGGGTGCTTGGGGGAGGGGCCGAGGAACGTCACGGCGTCCTTCACGAGCAGTTCCAGGTGGTGGGACAGCAGCCCGGCCTGCTCCGCGGTGCCGCGCCGCAGCGTCGGACGGCCGGATCTGCCAGGGGCTCCGGCGCCCGTGGCGGCTCCGGTGACCGCGGCGGCCGGTCCCGCGGGCAGTGACGCGAGAGCGAGTGCGCCGCCCAGGGCCAGCATTCCGCCACCGAGCCGACGTCTGCTGAGGTCCCCGCCCTTTGCGTTCCCGCTCATCACAGCACTCCTTGAAAGTATCTTTCGGCGCCTCGATCAACTGCGGAAACTTTCTGCCATCAGTGCGAGGCTGTCAACCCTCACCCCGCGTGTCCCCGGTGCTCCGTTGTTCCCGGGGTCTCAAGGGGCCGGTGCGCCAAAGAATCTGACACAGCATCAGAAAATCTCTTCCCTCGGTCGCTCCGCTGGGGCATCCTGCGCCCCATGGAGACGGAGCTGAGTAAGAAACTGGGGATCGAGCACGCCATCTTCGGCTTCACGCCCTTCCCCGCCGTGGCCGCCGCCATCACCAGGGCCGGCGGATTCGGCGTACTCGGAGCGGTCCGCTACACCGCCCCCGACGATCTGGCGCGTGATCTCGACTGGATGCAGGAACACACCGACGGGCTGCCGTACGGCCTCGACGTCGTGATGCCGGCCAAGAAGGTGGAGGGGGTGACCGAGGCCGAGGTCGAGGCGATGATCCCGGAGGGACACCGCCAGTTCGTCCGGGACACCCTCGCCAAGTACGGCGTCCCCGAACTGGCCGAGGGCGACGTCTCCGGCTGGCGCATCACCGGCTGGATGGAGCAGGTCGCCCGCAACCAGCTCGACGTCGCGTTCGACTACCCCGTCAGACTCCTCGCCAACGCCCTCGGCTCCCCGCCCGCCGACGTCATCGAGCGCGCCCACCGGCACGACGTCCTGGTCGCAGCCCTGGCAGGCAGCGCCAAGCACGCCCGGCGGCACGCCGAAGCGGGCATCGACGTCGTCGTCGCGCAGGGGTACGAGGCGGGCGGCCACACCGGCGACATCGCTTCCATGGTGCTCACACCCGAAGTGGTCGACGCCGTGTCCCCGTTGCCCGTCCTGGCAGCCGGAGGCATCGGCAGCGGGGAACAGATCGCGGCGGGCATCGCGCTGGGCGCCCAGGGGGTGTGGCTCGGCTCGCTCTGGCTCACCACCACCGAGGCCGAGATGCACTCCCGCGCCCTCACCCGGAAACTCCTCGACGCGGGCTCCGGCGACACCGTGCGCTCCCGCGCCCTCACCGGCAAGCCCGCCCGCCAGCTGCGTACCGAATGGACCGATGCCTGGGACGACCCCAGCGGCCCCGGCACCCTGCCCATGCCGCTCCAGGGGCTGCTCGTCGCCGACGCCATCTCCCGAATCCAGAAGTACGAGACCGACCCGCTGCTCGGCACCCCCGTCGGCCAGATCGTCGGCCGGATGAACTCCGAGCGCAGTGTGCAGGCGGTCTTCGACGATCTGACCCGCGGCTTCGAGCGGGCCGTCGACCGCATCAACCGCATCGCCGGACGGAGTCAGTGATGGCGTCGCAGAACGAGAACCCCAACGGCTTCTGGGCCCAGGCCGCAGCCGACCCCGGCCGTACGGTACTGACCGCGCCCGACGGCGCGCAGTGGAGCGCCGGACAACTGCACGCGTCCGCCAACCAGCTGGTGCACGGGCTGCGCGCCGCCGGTCTCGAACGCGGTGACGCCTTCGCGGTCGTACTGCCGAACGGCGTCGAGTTCCTCACCGCGTACCTCGCCGCCTCCCAGGCCGGTTTCTACCTGGTCCCCGTCAACCACCACTTCGTCGGCCTGGAAATCGCCTGGATCGTCTCCGACTCGGGGGCGAAGGTCCTCATCGCCCACGAGCGGTTCGCGGAGGCCGCCGTGGCCGCCGCGGAGGAAGCCGGACTGCCCGCCGACCACCGCTACGCCGTCGGTGACATCCCCGGATTCCGCCCCTACGCCCAACTCCCGGGCGGGCAGCCCGAATCCGTACCCGAGGACCGCACCCTCGGCTGGGTCATGAACTACACCTCGGGCACCACGGGGCGGCCCCGCGGCATCCGCCGCCCGCTGCCCGGCAAGCTGCCCGAGGAGACCTACCTCGGTGGATTCCTCGGGATCTTCGGCATCCGGCCCTTCGACGGCAACGTCCATCTGGTCTGCTCGCCGCTCTACCACACCGCCGTACTCCAGTTCGCGGGAGCGGCCCTGCACATCGGCCACCCGCTGGTCCTGATGGACAAATGGACCCCGGAGGACATGCTGCGCCAGATGGACGCCTACCGGTGCACGCACACCCACATGGTGCCGACCCAGTTCCACCGCCTCCTGGCGCTGCCCGACGAGGTCAAGCAGCGCTACGACGTGACGGCGATGCGCCACGCCATCCACGGGGCGGCGCCGTGCCCCGACCACGTCAAGCGGGCGATGATCGACTGGTGGGGGCGGTGCGTCGAGGAGTACTACGCGGCCAGCGAGGGCGGCGGCGCCTTCGCCACCGCCGACGACTGGCTGAAGAAGCCCGGCACGGTCGGCAAGGCCTGGCCCATCAGTGAACTGGCCGTCTTCGACGACGACGGGAACCGGCTGCCGCCCGGCGAACTCGGCACCGTGTACATGAAGATGTCCACCGGCGGGTTCAGCTACCACAAGGACGAATCCAAGACGAAGAAGAACCGCATCGGTGACTTCTTCACCGTCGGCGACCTCGGCATCCTCGACGAGGACGGCTATCTCTTCCTCCGCGACCGCAAGATCGACATGATCATCTCCGGTGGCGTCAACATCTACCCGGCCGAGATCGAGTCCGCGCTGCTCACCCACCCGGCGGTCGCCGACGCCGCGGCCTTCGGCATACCGCACGCCGACTGGGGCGAGGAGGTGAAGGCCGTCGTCGAACCCGCCGAGGGACACGAGCCCGGAGCGGCCCTCGCCGCCGAGATCCTCACGCACTGCGAGACCCTGCTCGCCGGATACAAACGCCCGAAGAGCGTCGACTTCACCGAGGCGATGCCGCGCGACCCCAACGGCAAGCTCTACAAGAGGCGTCTGCGCGACCCGTACTGGGAGGGCCACCAGCGCGCGCTGTGAACCGCCGGGCCCGGCGGGGACGCTCACCGGGCGACAGCTGATCACCTCTGTCAGCGTGGCCTCATGAGAGCGCCGAGCCGGACACTGGCGGAACAGTGGACCGTAGTGGTCCCCGTGGTCGCGGTGGTGGCCCTGATCTTCAGCTGGGGCCGCCACCTGCCGGTGTTCGCCGTGGTCCTGGTGGCGCTGTGCCTGGCCGGAGCGGTGCTGGCCGCCGTGCACCACGCGGAGGTGATCGCCCACCGGGTGGGGGAGCCCTTCGGGTCACTGGTGCTCGCCGTGGCCGTCACCGTCATCGAGGTCGCGCTGATCGTCACCCTGATGGCCGACGGGGGCACCAAGTACTCCTCGCTCGCCCGGGACACCGTCTTCGCCGCCGTGATGATCACGTGCAACGGCATCATCGGCCTCTCCCTGCTCGTCGGGGCGTTACGCCGCGGCCTCGCCGTCTTCAACGCCGAGGGATCGGGTACCGCGCTGTCCTCCGTCGCCGCCCTGGCCACCCTCACCCTGGTCCTGCCGACCTTCACCACGAGCAAGCCCGGCCCGGAATTCTCCGGACCGCAGCTGGCCTTCGCCGCGATCTCCTCGCTCTGTCTGTACGGCCTCTTCGTCGCCGTGCAGACCGTGCGCCACCGTGACTACTTCCTGCCGCTCACCCAGCAGGGCGAGATCCAGGACACGGACGGCCACGCGCCACCGCCGAGCAGACGGGTGGCCCTGCAGAGCCTGGGGCTGCTGCTGGTCGCACTCGTCGCCGTGGTCGGCAACGCCAAAGCGATCTCGCCGACACTGGAGTCGGGCGTCGAGGCGGCGGGGCTGCCGCACGCGGTCGTCGGCGTGGTCATCGCGCTGCTCGTGCTCCTGCCCGAAACGCTCGCGGCCGTACGGGCGGCCCGCCGGGACCGCGTGCAGACCAGCCTCAACCTGGGACTGGGCTCCGCGATGGCGAGCATCGGGCTGACGGTCCCCGCCATCGCCCTGGCATCGATCTGGCTCCCCGGACCGCTGCTGCTCGGCCTGGGAGCCACCCACATGGTGCTGCTCACGCTCACCGTCGTGGTGAGCGCCCTCACCATCCTCCCCGGCAGGGCGACCCTGATGCAGGGCGGAATCCATCTCGTACTCTTCGCGGCCTTCGTCTTCCTGGCCGTCAGCCCCTGAGCCTGCGCGCCCCCTCGGCCCACCCGCGCACCGTCCGTCCCTCGACCCGACCCCTTCCTCTCCCTTGACCCCCGCCCCGGCAAACCGCAGGATCACGCCATGACAGGTGTACGCAGCAGCACAGTCGACGGAATCCTGCGCCGCAGCGCGAGGCGGGTGCCCGAGCGCACCGCGGTCCACTACGGGGACCGCTCGTGGACCTACGCCCGGCTCGACGAGGCGGTCACCACCGCAGCCGCCGTACTGGCGGAGCACGGCCTGCGCCCCGGCGACCGGGTCGCCTCCTACGGCCACAACTCGGACGCCTACCTCATCGGCTTCCTCGCCTGCGCCCGCGCGGGCCTGATCCACGTCCCGGTGAACCAGAACCTCACCGGTGACGACCTCGCGTACATCCTCGGTCAGTCGGGCAGCGCCCTGGTCCTCACCGATCCGGCCCTCGCGGCGCGGATCCCCGAAGGCGTAGCGGTACGGCTGCTGCGCGACAGCGACGACTCGCTGCTCGCCGAGCTGGCCACGCCCCGGCCCTTCACCCCGGACCGGGAGCCCGAGGCCGAGGACCTGGTCCAACTGCTCTACACGTCGGGCACCACCGCACTCGCCAAGGGCGCGATGATGACGCACCGGGCACTCGTGCACGAGTACGTCAGCGCCATCACCGCGCTGGGCCTGCACGAGACGGACCGGCCGCTGCACTCCCTGCCGCTCTACCACTCGGCCCAACTGCACGTCTTCCTGCTGCCGTACCTCGCGGTGGGCGCCGAGAACACGATCCTGGACGCCCCCGACGCCACGCGGATCTTCGACCTGGTCGAGTCGGGACGCGCGGACAGCCTCTTCGCCCCGCCCACCGTGTGGATCGCCCTCGCGAACCACCCCGACTTCGGGTCCCGTGATCTGACCGGACTCCGCAAGGCGTTCTACGGCGCCTCGATCATGCCGGTGCCCGTCCTGGGACGGCTGCGCGCCCGCCTGCCGGGACTGGGCTTCTCCAACTGCTTCGGGCAGAGCGAGATCGGCCCGCTCGCCATGGTCCTGGGCCCCGACGAGCACGAGGGCCGGATGGACGCCTGCGGCAGGCCCGTCCTCTTCGTCGAGGCCAGGGTGGTCGACGAGCAGGGCGCCGAGGTGCCGGACGGGACCTCGGGCGAAGTCGTCTACCGCTCCCCGCAGCTGTGCGAAGGCTACTGGGACCAGCCGCAGGAGACGGCGGACGCCTTCCGCGACGGCTGGTTCCACTCCGGTGACCTGGCGGTACGCGACGCACAGGGGTACTTCACGGTCGTCGACCGGGTGAAGGACGTCATCAACTCCGGTGGCGTACTGGTCGCTTCGCGCCAGGTCGAGGACGCGCTCTACACCCACCCCGGCGTCGCCGAGGCGGCGGTCGTCGGGCTGCCCGACGAGCGCTGGATCGAGGCCGTCACCGCCGTGGTCGTGGCGCGCGGCGACGTCACCGAGGCCGAACTGCTCGCCCACACCCGGGAGAAGCTTCCGCACTTCAAGGCCCCGAAACGGGTGCTCTTCGTCGATGGTCTGCCGCGCAACGCCAGCGGGAAGATCCTCAAGCGCGAGCTGCGGGACCGTTTCGCAGATCCACGATCCGCCTGATCTTGCCGACGGACCGTTCGAGCACCTCGGGGTCGACGACCTCCACCCCGGCCGAGACCCCGATGGACTCCTTCACGGCCGCGGCGACGCTACGGGCCGCCGCGGCCCGGATCCCGGGCGCGGCGTCCGGCCGCGCCTCCACCCGTACGGTCAGCGCGTCCAGCCGGCCCTCCCGGGTCAGCCGCAGCTGGAAGTGCGGGGCGAGACCGGGCGTACGGAGCAGGATCTCCTCGACCTGCGTGGGGAAGAGGTTCACTCCCCGCACGATGATCAGGTCGTCGCTGCGCCCGGTGATCCGCTCCATTCGCCGGAACACCCTGGCCGTGCCGGGCAGCAGCCGGGTCAGGTCGCGCGTCCGGTAGCGGATCACCGGCATGGCCTCCTTGGTGAGCGAGGTGAACACCAGCTCCCCCTGCTCCCCGTCCGGCAGGACCTCACCGGTGACCGGGTCGACGACCTCGGGGTAGAAGTGGTCCTCCCAGATGTGGAGCCCGTCCTTGGCCTCGACGCACTCCGATGCGACACCGGGCCCCATGACCTCCGAGAGCCCGTAGATGTCGACGGCGTCGATGGCGAACCGCTCCTCGATCTCGCGCCGCATCTCCTCGGTCCACGGCTCGGCCCCCAGGATGCCGGCCTTGAGCGAGGTGGTCCGCGCGTCGATGCCCTGACGTTCGAACTCGTCCAGCAGGGTGAGCAGGTAGGTCGGCGTCACCATGATGATCTCGGGGCGGAAGTCCTGGATCAGCTGAACCTGACGTGAAGTCATCCCGCCGGACGCGGGGATCACGGTGCAGCCGAGCCGCTCGGCGCCGTAATGCGCCCCGAGGCCGCCGGTGAACAGCCCGTATCCGTACGCCACATGCACCTTGTCACCGGGCCGGCCACCGGCCGCACGGATCGAACGGGCCACCAGGTCCGCCCAGGTGGACAGGTCGCCTTCGGTGTAGCCGACGACCGTCGGGCGGCCGGTCGTGCCGCTGGAGGCATGGATACGGCGGACGTCGGCCTGCGGTACGGCGAACATCCCGAAGGGGTAGTGGTCGCGCAGATCGGCCTTGACGGTGAACGGGAAACGGGCGAGATCGGCGAGCGTGCGGCAGTCGTCGGGGCGCAACCCCGCCCGGTCGAAGGACTCGCGGTAGAAGGCGACGTTCTCGTACGCGTGCCGCAGCGAGGCGCGCAGGCGCTCGGTCTGCAGTGCTTCGAGCTCTTCACGACTGAGCCGTTCCGCCGCGTCCAGCAGAGCTGCCATGGGGTCACTCCCGTCCCAACCGGACGACCGATCATTCGGTCGATCTGTTCGTGATCAGTAATTCAGGAGCGGGGTGGGGCGTCAAGGGATGTGCGGGGACTCCCGGCGGCGCGCGTCCTCCCGGGGGAGTGGTGGGCAACGCCCCTACGATCGAGGCCGAACCGGCCGATCAAGGGGCGAACCGTGCAGCTGACCACACCACTTGTCGCCGTGCTGGCCGCGGGCGCCGTGGCAGCCGTGCTGAGCGCCGGGGCCGGACCGGCTGCCGCGGCGCCGGGCCCCGGTACTCCCGCGGGAACCGTTGCCCGGCTCGATCCGGTCGCCGCACTCTCCGCCCAGCGGCTGCGCACCGCCGACCTGGTGGCCGCAGCCAAGTACGGAACGGGCAGCCCCGTCGACGACCCGGCCCGGGAGCGGTCGGTCCTCGACGCGGCGGCGCGGCAGGTGCGCGGGCTGGGGGTGGACCCCGGAGCGACCCGGCGGATCTTCCGGGACCAGATCGAGGCGAACAAGGACGTGCAGCGCGCACTCATCCGTGCCTGGGACGCCGAGCCGTCGAAGGCCCCGGCCCGGCGGCCGGACCTGGCCGTGGTGCGCGCCGAGATCAACCGTGTCAACGGCGCGCTCGTCCGGGCGGTCGCCGACGCGTCGGCCGACCGCGCCGCACCGTTCTGCGGCGCCGGACTGGCGCTCTCGGCCCTGCACGCGCGTCGCACCGAGCGGCTGGACACCCTGCACACGGTGGCGCTGGCCCGCTCACTGCGGTCGGTCTGCGGCTGAGGGACGCGAGGCCGCGGCCGGTCGCGCGATCAGCAGCGACAGCAGGTGGCCGCCCCGCACGCAGCTCCGACAGCGACCCGGAGCGGCGCGTACGAGCCGAAGGTGTTTCGTGTCCATCTGCACGAGGCGCTCGGGGTGTCCCCGAGCGCCTGCCGTGCGACGTTCCGCGGGCCCGGCAAGGGCCGGCCGGGCAGACCCTATTCGGCCGCCACCGCCACCCCGCGCGCCCAGCGGTAGTCGGCCTTGCCGCTCGGCGACCGCTGGATCTCCGGCGCGATCACCAGCTGGCGGGGGACCTTGTATCCGGCGATCCTGGTGCGGCAGTGGGCCTGGATCTCGTCGAGGCTGGGCTCGTCCGCCCCGGAGCGCACCTGCACCACGGCCGCCACATGGTTGCCCCACTTGGCGTCCGGTACCCCGGCCACCAGGGCGTCGTACACATCGGGGTGGGACTTGAGCGCCTGCTCGACCTCTTCCGGATACACCTTCTCGCCGCCGGTGTTGATGCACTGCGAGCCACGCCCCAGGACGGTGACGATGCCCTCCTCGTCGACGGTTGCCATGTCACCGAGCAGCACCCAGCGCTCCCCGTCGGCCTCGAAGAAGGTCTCCGCGGTCTTCTTCGGGTCGTTGTAGTAGCCGAGCGGGACATGCCCGCGCTGGGCGATCCGGCCCACCTCCCCGACGGCGACCCGGCGGTACGTGGCCGGATCGACCACCGCCGTACGGGAGTTCATCCGCAGCCTGAACCCCTTGTCCGGGCCCGAGTCGGGTGTCGCGGTGCCGTTGAACCCGGACTCCGACGAACCGAAGTTGTTGAGCAGCATGGCGTTCGGCACGAGTTCCTGGAACTGCGCGCGCACCGTGTCCGACATGATCGCGCCCGAGCTGGAGACGCTGAACAGCGCCGAGCAGTCCGTGCCTTCGAGCGGCCCCCGGAGGGCGTCGACCAGCGGGCGCAGCATCGCGTCGCCGACCAGCGACACGCTGGTGACCTTCTCCTTCTCGATCGTACGGAGCACCTCGTCGGGCACGAACTTCCGGTGGATGACGATGCGCTGACCGAAGTTCAGGGCGATGAAGGCGGTGAGGGTGGAGGTGCCGTGCATCAGCGGGGGCGTGGGGAAGAAGGTGATCCCGTCGCCGCCCGCGGCCACCCGCTCGGCCAGCTCCTCCGGCGTGCCGACCGGCTCACCCGTCGGGGCGCCGCCGCCGAGCCCGGAGAAGAACAGGTCCTCCGCACGCCACATCACCCCCTTGGGCATCCCCGTGGTGCCCCCGGTGTAGATGATGAACTGGTCGTCCGCGGACCGGGGTCCGAAGCCGCGTCCGGGCGCTCCCGCCGCCTCGGCCTCCGCATACGCCACCGGCGCGATCCCGGGCTCCGGCGCCCCCTCGGGAGGCGCCCCGACCCGTACGAGATGGCGCAGCTTCTCCGTCTGCGGCAGGGCAGCCGCCACCCGCTCGGTGAACTCCGCGTCGAAGACCAGCGCCGCGAGATCGGCGTCGCGGTAGAGGTAGACCAACTCGTCTTCCACGTAACGGTAGTTGACGTTGACCGGCACGATGCGCGCCTTGAGGCAGCCGAGCACCGTCTGCAGGTACTCCACCCCGTTGTAGAGGTGGAGCCCCAGATGCTCGCCGGGGCCGATGCCGCTGTCGATCAGATGGTGCGCGATGCGGTTGGCCGCTGTGTCCAGTTCGGCATAGGTGAGTCTGCGCTCCGCCCCCGTGCCGGGGTGGTCGATGAAGACGAGTGCCTCGCGGTCCGGGACCGCGTCGACGACGGACTCGAACAGGTCGGCAAGGTTGTACTCCACCACTTCTCCTGACGCCGGCGTCCAGTGACCCGCCGGTCATTACAGCGCCGCGCACGGAAAGTGGGAAGAGGCCCCGCGAAGAAATCTGACTGAGTGTCAGAAAACTATTGAACTGGAACCCCACCTCCTGCAACCTGTTCTACGTCTTGAGACGGGAGGACGGTCATGGGTGGTACCGAACACCTCACCGTGCGGCGTGAAGGCGCCACACTTGTGCTCACTCTGAACAGGCCCGAGGCGAAGAACGCGCTCTCGCTGCCGATGCTGGTCGGCCTGTACGACGGCTGGCTGGAGGCCGACGAGGACGACACGGTCCGCTCGGTGGTACTCACCGGAGCGGGCGGCGCGTTCTGCGCGGGCATGGACCTCAAGGCCCTCGCGGGCCGCGGAATGGAGGGCGACCAGTACCGGGACCGGTTGAAGGCCGACCCCGATCTGCACTGGAAGGCGATGCTCCGCCACCACCGCCCGCGGAAACCGGTGATCGCCGCGGTCGAGGGGTACTGCGTCGCGGGCGGCACGGAAATCCTTCAGGGCACCGACATCCGGGTCGGTGGCGAGAGCGCCACCTTCGGCCTCTTCGAGGTCAAGCGGGGGCTGTTCCCGATCGGCGGTTCGACCGTCCGGCTCCAGCGCCAGATCCCCCGTACCCACGCACTGGAAATGCTGCTCACCGGGCGCCCGTACACCGCCGCCGAAGCCGCCGCCGTCGGACTCATCGGGCATGTCGTCCCCGACGGCACCGCACTGGAGAAGGCCCTGGAGATCGCCGGACAGATCAACGACTGCGGGCCGCTCGCCGTCGAGGCCGTCAAGGCGTCGGTGTACGAGACCGCCGAGCTGACCGAGACCGAGGGGCTGAAGGCCGAACTGGCCCGTGGATGGCCGGTGTTCGACACGGCCGACGCCAAGGAGGGCTCCCGGGCCTTCGCCGAGAAGCGCCCGCCGGTCTACCGCCGGGCCTGACCCCGGGACGTCCTCGCCCCCCTTCCTCATGCCCCGCCCTCCCCTCCGGCGCCGCCGGAGCTACCCCCGCCCGCCGCGGAGAAATTGGAGCCCACCCATGACAGCCGCTCCCTCACCGGAGGTGCTCCGCGCCCCCCTCGTCGTCGAGTTCCCCTTCACCCGCTCCCTCGGGCCCGTGCAGAGCGCCTTCCTGACCGGACTGCGCGAGCGCACCGTCCTGGGGGTGCGGACCAGCGACGGCAAGGTCCTGGTACCCCCGGTCGAGTACGACCCGGTCACCGCCGACGAGATACGCGACCTCGTCGAGGTGGCCCCGACCGGGACGGTCACCACCTGGGCCTGGAATCCGGACCCGCGGCGCGACCAGCCGCTGGCCACCCCGTTCGCCTGGGTGCTGGTGAAACTCGACGGAGCCGACACCGCGCTGCTCCACGTCCTCGACGCGACGGGCCACGACGCCGTCCGCACCGGGCAGCGGGTCCGCATCCGCTGGGCCGGTGAACGCACCGGCGCCATCACGGACATCGCCTGCTTCGAGCCGTACGAGGGCGAGCCCGGCGCCGCGACCCCGCACACCGGCGAGTTCGCGGACACGGTCACCGGCATCATCGCGCAGGCCCGCCTCGACTACGTCTACAGCCCCGGCCGCGCCCAGAGCGACTACATCAACGCCCTCGCCGGACGCAAGACCGTCGGCGAGCGCTGCCCGTCCTGCCGCAAGGTGTACGTACCTCCGCGCGGCGCCTGCCCCACCTGCGGAGTCGCGACGGACGAGCAGGTCGAGGTCGGCCCCGCGGGCACCCTCACGACGTACTGCATCGTCAACATCAAGGCCCGCGGTCTCGACATCGAAGTGCCCTACGTCTACGGGCATATCGCGCTGGACGGAGCCGGCCTCCCGCTGCACGGCCGCATCGGCGGCATCCCGTACGACCAGGTGCGGATGGGGCTGCGCGTCGAACCGGTGTGGACCGAGGGCGGGCGCTTCCCCGACCACTACCGGCCCACCGGCGAGCCCGACGCCGACTACGACACCTACAAGGAGCTGATCTGATGCGAGAGGTCGCGATCGTCGCCTTCGCGCAGACCGACCACCGGCGGAGCACAGACGACCTCTCCGAGGTCGAGATGGTGATGCCCGTCCTGCACGGAGTCCTCGCGCAGACCGGGCTGAAGGCGAGCGACATCGACTTCACCTGCTCCGGGTCGAGCGACTACCTCGCCGGACGGGCCTTCTCCTTCACCATGACGCTCGACGGGGTCGGCGCCTGGCCGCCCATCTCGGAGTCCCATGTGGAGATGGACGGGGCCTGGGCGCTGTACGAGGCCTGGGTCAAACTGCTCACCGGCGAGGCGGACACCGCGCTCGTCTACTCGTACGGCAAGTCCTCGCCCGGCGTGGTCAGGGACGTACTGACCCGGCAGCTCGACCCGTACTACGTCGCGCCGCTCTGGCCCGACTCGGTGGCGCTCGCCGCGCTCCAGGCACAGGCACTGATCGACGCGGGGGACACCGGGGAACCGGCGCTCGCCGAGATCGCGGCCCGCAGCCGGGGCGCCGCCGCGGACAACCCGCATGCCCAACTGCGCGGCGCCCGGCCGCAGGGCGGCTATGTCGTACAGCCGCTGCGCACCGGCGACTGCCCGCCCGTCGGGGACGGCGCGGCGGCCGTCGTCCTCGCCGCGGGGGACCGGGCCCGCGAGCTGTGCGGACGGCCCGCCTGGATCCGCGGGATGGACCACCGCATCGAGGCGCACAGCCTGGGCGTGCGCGACCTCACCGACTCGCCGTCCGCCCGGCTCGCCGCCGAGCGCGCCGGGGCCTTCGAACGCCCGGTGGACACCGCCGAACTGCACGCCCCGTTCTCCTCCCAGGAAGTCGTGCTGCGCAAGGCGCTGGACCTCGGCGACGACGTCCGCGTCAACCCGTCGGGCGGCGCGCTCGCCGCCAACCCCGTCATGGCGGCCGGGCTCATCCGGCTCGGCGAGGCAGCGGCCCGGATCCACCGGGGCGAGTCCGACCGCGCCCTGGCCCACGCCACGTCCGGCCCCTGTCTGCAACAGAACCTGGTCGCCGTCCTCGAAGGAGAGGCCCAGTGAGTCCACAAGGCGCAGTGAGTCCGCAAGGTGCAGCGAGTCCGCAAGGCGCAGTGAGTCGGCAAGGTGCAGCGGGTCCGCGGGGTGCAGCGGGTCCGCAGGGCGCGGCCGGGTCCCGGAGCGCGGCGCACAAGGAACCCGTCGCGGTCGTCGGTATCGGCCAGACCCACCATGTCGCGGCCCGGCACGACGTGTCCATCGCCGGGCTGGTCCGCGAGGCCGCCCGACGGGCGCTCGACGACGCCCAGTTGACGTGGTCGGACATCGACGCGGTCGTCATCGGCAAGGCGCCGGACTTCTTCGAGGGCGTGATGATGCCCGAGCTCTACCTCGCCGACGCGCTGGGCGCCGTCGGCAAGCCGATGATGCGGGTGCACACGGCGGGCTCGGTGGGCGGATCCACCGCGCTCGTCGCGTCCAACCTGGTCGCGGCCCGGGTGCACCGGACCGTCCTCACCCTCGCCTTCGAGAAGCAGTCCGAGTCCAACGCCATGTGGGGGCTCTCCCTGCCCGTTCCCTTCCAGCAGCCCCTGCTCGCCGGTGCGGGCGGATTCTTCGCCCCGCACGTGCGGGCGTACATGCGCCGGGCCGGAGCCCCCGACACCGTGGGCTCGCTCGTCGCGTACAAGGACCGCCGCAACGCGCTGAAGAACCCCTACGCGCATCTCCACGAGAAGGACATCACCCTGGAGAAGGTCCAGGCGTCGCCGATGCTCTGGGACCCGATCCGGTACTCCGAGACCTGCCCCTCGTCGGACGGCGCCTGCGCGATGGTCCTCACCGACCGTGCGGGCGCGGCCCGTTCACCGCAGCCGCCCGCCTGGGTGCACGGCGGTGCCATGCGCAGCGAGCCGACGCTGTTCGCGGGCAAGGACTTCGTGTCACCGCAGGCGGGCAAGGACTGCGCGGCCGATGTGTACCGGCAGGCCGGTATCACCGACCCGCGCCGGGAGATCGACGCCGTGGAGATGTACGTGCCGTTCTCCTGGTACGAGCCGATGTGGCTGGAGAACCTGGGATTCGCCGCCGAGGGCGAGGGCTGGAAACTCACCGAGTCCGGCGTCACCGAACTCGACGGAGACCTTCCGGTGAACCCCTCGGGGGGTGTTCTCTCCACCAACCCCATCGGCGCCTCCGGCATGATCAGGTTCGCCGAGGCGGCTCTGCAGGTGCGCGGACAGGCCGGGGAGCACCAGGTGGACGGTGCCCGCAAGGCGCTCGGGCACGCCTACGGCGGTGGCTCGCAGTTCTTCTCCATGTGGCTGGTGGGCTCGGAACCGCCCACCGGCTGACCGCGGCGGCCACGGTCACTGCGGCCGGCCGTGGCCTGTCCGGCGGGCGCGCCGCTCGCTAGTGTGGCCTCGGACGACGAACCGGGAGGAGCACGGACGTGGCCGACAGCACCACCCCTCAGCGACCCCTTGTGGGCTGGGACAAGCCGGATCTCGATCTCACCGACGCCGACTGGCAGTCGGGGAGCCAGGGGCGGGGCGACGTTCAGATCGCCTTCGTCGAGGGGTTCATCGCGATGCGCAACGGCGGCAGGCCGGACAGCCCGTCGCTGATCTTCGACCCCGGCGAATGGCGGGCCTTCGTGCTGGGTGCGCGCGACGGCGACTTCGATCTGACCTGAGGCTGTCGGACGGGGCTGTCGGGCGGAGCTGTCGGTCGGCGCTGTCGGGCGGGGCCCAGGGCCCGTTCCTAATGGTCATCGGCAGAGCTAGCATTACGGTCATGGCCGACGGCACTCTCGTACTCGATCTCGCCCTCACCGTCCGGCACGACGGACACGGGGGAGTGGCCGATGACCTGGAGCACCCCGAGGGGCTGAGCCGCTGGGTGCGTGATCATGCCGAAGCCCTGGCCGAGGTGCCCGGCGCCGGTGCCGTCGTCGCGGACGCCGAGACGCTCACGGCGGTCCGGGAGCTGCGCGCGGCCGTCCGGGCGCTGTTCGCCCGCGCGGTCGCTCCGGCAGCGCCGAGCCCCGCCGACGCCCGGCGTCTGCTGCCCCCGGAGGAGGCGCTCGCCAGGATCAACGCCGCGGCGGCGGCCGTCCCCACCGTGCCCGTCCTGCGCTGGCCGCAGGACGGGGAACCGGTCGCCGTACTGCGGCCGTCCTGTGCCGTCAGCGAGGAGCGCCAGGCGCTGACCGCCGCGCTCGCCCGCGCCGCCGTGGCCTTTCTGGCCGGACCGGACGCCGAGCGGCTGCGCGCCTGCCACGCCCCGCGCTGCGTGCGTTACTTCCTCAAGGAGCACCCGCGTCAGGAGTGGTGCAAACCGTCCTGCGGGAACCGCGCCAGGGTGGCCCGTCACCACGAACGGCAGAAGTCGGCGAACCGGTAGCGGCCACCCGAGGGGCACCGTCGTCGACAGGGAGTACCGGGGGCGGCGCGGGCAGTGAATCCACCGGGTGCGGCCCCGGGTGCCCCGGCTTCGGCGGACCGCCCGGGGCACGTACCATGGCTGCATGTCCTTCCTCCGCCGCCGCAGCGCCGCCACTCCCGCGGGCCCGGATTTCGATGTCCTGGCCATGGACCCGGGTGACTGGCCCGGCAATCTCGGCGCCGGACTGCTTCCCGCTCCCGACGGCAGCTGCCAGGGCGTCTTCCTGCGGTACGACCTCTTCGGCGGCCGTGGACCCGCGATGATCATCGGCAATCTGCCGGAGGGCTCCCCGGCCCGGGAGCTCACCGACGGGCAGGTGCCCTTCGAGGTGGCGCAGCTGCTGGCGGCGCTGGAGAACGACGAGCCCATCGAGGTGCTCGACACCGAGGACACCCCGGTGATGCAGGGTGACAACCTCCTCATCGTGCGACGCCTGAAGCTCTCCGAAAGCCGCATCTCCTGCGTCCAGTTCGACCGCAGCGACAACGTCCTTGTCACGATCGCCAGTTGGGACCGGCCGATCACCGACGACCTGTACGCGCTGCTGAAGCCGCTGCCCGCCGAGATGTTCCAGCAGGGCTGACCGGCCCCGCTCCCGGTACCCGGAAGTCCGCCGGAACCGGCCGGACCCGCCTCCGTCAGAGCCTGGTTGTTCCTCTTTCTTCGCAGGTCAATGGCCATGCCAGTGGTCTGGACAACTGTTTCAACAGCCTTCTTGTGCGGCGCTCTTGACGCGCCTTCACCTCAGGTCCGAGAGTGCGCCCATACCGTTCGAGAGATCACCACGGCGCAACTCCCGGCAAGAAGGGCTGTCATGACGTCCCAGCAGAGGATCAGACTCGCGCTCGCGCTGACCGCCGCGAGCGCCTTCAGCCTCGCCCTCCTCAGCCCTGCCGCAGAGGCCCGCACGCAGGACACCCGGCCGGAGTGTCCCCGTACCCTCGACTGCGAGTGGGTCCCCGCCGCCTACCAGCAGACGGGCGATCCCGCGGACAAGGAGACGTACGGCAGCTACGACACCGCCGACCGTCCGCACACCGGGAAGATCAAGTACATCGTCCTGCACGACACCGAGGAAACCTTCGACAGGACGCTGCAGATCTTCCAGGACCCGCACAACCAGACGTCGGCCCACTACGTGGTCCGCTCCGCCGACGGTCATGTGGCGCAGATGGTCAAGGACAAGGACGTCGCCTGGCAGGCCGGTAACTGGTACATCAACCAGCAGTCCATCGGCATCGAGCAGGAGGGCATCGCCACCGAGGGCGCCAAGTGGTTCACCCCGGCGATGTACCGGTCGACGGCGCAGCTCGTGCGGTACCTCGCGGCCAAGTACGACATCCCGCTGGACCGCCAGCACATCATCGGTCACGACAACGTTCCGCCCACCAGCGCCGCGGGCGCCGCGGCCATGCACTGGGACCCCGGGACGTTCTGGGACTGGGACTACTTCATGTCCCTCGTGGGCAGACCCACCGTCCCGACCGCCGGATCCACGAGCCAACTGGTCACCGTCAGCCCGGTGTTCAAGCAGAACATCCAGTCCTTCCGCGACTGCGAGAAGAACATCGACCTCCCGGCCCAGCCCTCCAGCGCCGTGCCCCTGTACACCGAGCCCTCCACCAAGGCCCCGCTCTTCTCCGACCCCGGGCTGCACACCGACGGCTCGGCCGGCACCAACTGCATCGCCGACTGGGGAAGCAAGATCAGCGCGTCGCAGCAGGCCGTCGTGGCCGAGCGCAAGCCGGGCTGGACCGCGATCTGGTGGTACGGACAGAAGGCCTGGTTCCGGAGCCCGGAGCACACCAGGACCACCACACCGACCGGCGGCTACGTGGTCCGGCCGAAGGCGGGAAGGACCGATGTGCCGGTGTACGGCGTGGCCTACCCGGAGAAGAGCGAGTACCCGGCGGACTTCACCGCGGCGCACCTGGGCACCCCCCTGCAGTACACGATCAAGCAGGGCCAGGCGTACCCGGGCGGTGGCGAGGCCCCGACGGGCTACTACTACGCCCCGACCATCGACTCGTCCTACCCCTACGACCACACGTACTTCCCCGGCGGGACGAAGTACGTGACCGTGCAGATCGGTCACCGGGTGGCCTTCGTCAATGCGTCCGACGTCGACATCGTGCGTACGCACTGAACTGGGGTTTTGCTCCTGCGGGCGGAGGGCGCGGAACAGCGTGGTGCGCGCCCGGTGTGTCGGCACCGGGCGCGCACCACGCGTCCCCCTCGCGATCCGGCTGGATCCGGCCGCGCCCCCCGCGGCTCAGCGGGTGCCGACAGCCGCGCGCACGGCCCGCCGGGCCAGGGCGCAGTCGTCGTGCAGACGGCGCAGGAGCAGACGCTGCTCCTCGCCGTGGGACAGGAGCCCTGACTGGCTGTGGTGGCCCGCGCCGGTCGGGGCGGCCTCGCGCATGGTGCGCTGGACGGCCGTTTCGTACGTCCGGATCTCGCGGGTCAGCACCAGCATCAGATTCACCAGGAACGCGTCCCTGGACGCCGGTCCCCGGGACTGCGCCAGCTGACTGATCTGCCGCCGCGCCACCGGGGCCTCGCCGAGCACGGACCACAGCGTCGCCAGGTCGTACCCGGGCAGGTACCAGCCCGCGTGCTCCCAGTCGACCAGGACGGGACCCGTCGGCGACAGCAGGATGTTGGAGAGCAGCGCGTCACCGTGGCAGAACTCCCCGGTCCCCTGCCGCCCGCCCGAGTGCGCGAGACCGTGCAGCAGCTTCTGCAGATCCCCCAGGTCCCGGTCCGTGAAGAGACCGAGCTCGTGGTATCGGGAGATCCGTGAGGCGTAGTCGAGCGGCTGACCGAACAGCCCGCTCGGCGGTCGCCAGGCGTTGACCCGGGTGATCGCGGTCAGCACCGCCCGGATGTCCGCGCGGGGCGGAGCCTCCACCGGGTGGCGCTGAAGCCCCGCCGCCCGTCCGGCCATTCGCTCGATCACCAGCGTGCAGTTCTCGGGGTCGGCGGCGATGAGCCTCGGCACCCGGACCGGCGGACGGTGCCGGACGAAAGTGCGATACGTAGCTATTTCGTGGCGGAAGCTTTCCGACCAGGCGGGGGAGTGGTCCAGTAGACACTTGGCAACTGCGGTAGCACGCCCGGTTGTTCCGACGAGCAGTACCGAACGCCCGCTTCGGCGCAGTATCTGCACCGGGTTGAACTCCGGACAGATGCGTTGCACCGACGCGATCGCCATACGCAGCTGCGCGCCCTGGGGACCGGACAAGTCGAGTCTCCCGCTGAGCGGTTGGGTACCCGGTCCCGCTGCCCGCCGGACCCTGCCGGTGCCGAGCGCCGCTGCGGCCTGGGAAGGGTCGAGGTACGGTCCGCCACCGGCCGGGAGGGTGCGGTGCGGCCGAGGTGGGGCGGACACGGAGGACGATGCTGTGTACATGGGGATACAGATCCCTTCGTGTGCCGACGAGTTACGTGTGCTGCCCGCCCCGGCGGCCGGTACATACCCTGGGGAGTACGGTCGGCCGCCGGGTCGGGGTGGCGCGTTCCTACCTGACACCGGCGCGTGGGTGGCACACCATGTGGCGGACCCTGGCGAACCCTGGCGAATAGTCGCAACGCATCTGACAGGCGGTTACTGTCGGAACAGCCGAGAACCTGGGGGCTTGACGTGACCGGAGAACCCAACACCCGCCTGGCAGACCTGTTCGGCCTGGCCGGCTGGTCCAAGGGCGAACTCGCGAGACTCGTGAACCGGCAGGCGGCCGTGATGGGCCACCAGCAGCTGGCGACCGACACCTCGCGGGTGAGGCGCTGGATCGACATGGGTGAGAGCCCGCGTGATCCTGTACCGAAGGTGCTGGCAGCCCTGTTCACCGAGCGGCTCGGTCGTGTCGTGACCATCGAGGACCTCGGGTTCGTACGGCCTGGGCGCGCGGGGAAACGGCAGGCCGTCGGGAGCGCGGAACAGACAGCGAATCCGGACGGCCTCCCTTGGGCGCCAGAACGGACGGCAGCGGTCCTCACCGAATTCACGGGAATGGACCTCATGCTCAACCGACGCGGCTTGGTGGGCGCAGGCGCTGCGCTGACCGCAGGATCCGCACTCAGCAGCGCCATGCACGACTGGCTCCACACCGATCCGGCTCTCTCCTCCGACGCCCCACGTGTCGGCAATCCCCTGCACGCCGAGCCTGCCGGGTTCGACCGTTACGAGGCCGCCCCCATCGGGTCGCAGGAGATCGAGGCGCTGGAACACTCCGTCGAGATCTTCCGGGCCTGGGACGCCTCACGCGGCGGGGGACTCCAGCGCAAGGCGGTCGTGGGACAGCTCAACGAGGTGGGAGGCATGCTCTCCTACCGCCACCCCGACAACCTCCAGCGGCGCCTGTGGGGTGTCGCCGCCAACCTCGCCGTCCTCGCGGGCTGGATGTCCCACGACGTCGGTCTCGAACCCACGGCCCAGAAGTACTTCGTCATCGCCGCGCACGCGGCCCGCGAGGGCGGCGACCGGCCGCGCGCGGGCGAGGCCCTCTCCCGGGCCGCCCGTCAGATGGTCCACCTCGGCCGGCCGGACGACGCACTGGACCTGATGAAGCTCGCGCACGACGGTTCCGGCGAGCAGACCCTGCCGCGCACCCGCGCCATGCTGCACACCATCGAGGCCTGGGCGCAGGCTTCGATGGGCCGCGGCCAGGCCATGCGCCGCACCCTCGGCGAGGCCGAGGAACTGTTCGTGTCGGATCCGGGCGACGAGGCGCCGAGCTGGATGCAGATGTTCGACGAGGCGGATCTGCACGGCATGCAGGCCCTGGCCTTCCGTACGCTCGCCGAGCACGAACCCTCCGCCGCCACGACCGCGCAGCGCCACGCCAAGCGGGCGCTGGAGCTGCGGATCAACGGGCGCCAGCGTTCGAAGATCTTCGACTACATCTCCCTGGCCTCGGCGTGCTTCATCTCCGACGACCCGGAACAGGCCGACCGGTACGCCCGGCTCGCCCTGGTGTCGATGGGGGAGACCTCCTCGCACCGCACCTGGGACCGGCTGCGCGAGATGTACCGGCTGACCGGGCAGTACGCGAACCACCGGACCATCCAGGACCTTCGGGAGGAGATCGAACTCGCGCTGCCCAGGCAGGCGAAGCGCCCCAGGAGCGCGGAAGCGTAGCCCATGGAGCAGAGCGACCAGGAACAGCACGGGTGACCGGCCGAAGAGGCTGACCGGTCAGTGGTCGCCGACCCGGGCGACCAGCACACACGCGTCGTCCTGACGACGGTCGGTGTGGCCGCACTCCTCGATGACCAGCCGCATGCACTCCTGTGCGGTACCGGCGTCGGCGAACCGGGGCGCGAGTGCGAGCAGCCCGTCCGGGACCGGCTCGTCCGGGGCGCCGTGCGGCGTCAGTCCGGTGGTGTGCAGGACCAGCACGTCCCCGGCGTGGAGCTGCTCGACGGCCTGTCCGTACGTGGTCCCCGGCATGGCTCCGAGCAGCACGCCGCTCGGAGGTGTCAGCGCGCACCCCGCTCCCCCGCGGAACAGCAGGGGAGCGGGGTGTCCCGACTGCGACCAGACCAGGGTCCGTGCGGCCGGGTCGTACCGGCAGCAGAGGGCGCTGCCCAGTGCGGGCTGCGCGGACGTTTCCAGCAGCTGGTTGAGGTGGCCCATGAGGGGGCCGGGGTCGATGCCGGCCACGGCCAGACCGCGCAGCGCACCGAGCATCATCGCCATCCCGGAGGTGGCACTCACCCCGTGGCCGGTGAGGTCGCCCACGGTGAGCAGCGAGCGCCCGTCGGGGAGTTCCATCGCGTCGTACCAGTCGCCGCCGATCAGGGTGTGGGCGGCGGACGGCAGGTAGTGCGCCGCCAGGTCGAGCGTCGCGGGTCCGTCCTGCGGGAGCTGGACCGAGCCGCGCCAGGGCGGCAGTACGGCTTCCTGGAGCTCGACGGCGACCTGGCGTTCCGTCCGGGCGATGTGCTGCCGGCGCTGGAGGGAGTCCTCCGTCTCACGTACCGCGAGCTGGCTGCGCCGGAGGTCGCTCACGTCCCGCAGGACCGCCCACATGGAAGCGGTGCAGCCGTCGCCGTCGAGCACCGGCTCGCCCATCATGTGCAGGGTGCGGGGCGTCCCGTCGGGCCGCACGATCCGGAACTCCCCGTCGATCGGCTTTCCGTCGACGAGGCAGTCGGTGACCATCGCCATGAGCCGCGGCTGGTCCTCGGCCGTCAGTACGGAGGGGAGCTCGTCCAGTGAGAGCGGTCCGCTCTCCGGCGGGCGCCCGAAGATCTGGTACAGCTCGTCGGTCCAGCTGACCTCGTCGGTGAGGAGGTCCCAGTCGGCGCTGCCGACGCGGCTGAGCAGCGAACCGGGCGGCTGGTCGGTCACCGGGTGGGCGAAGGCGCCACTCCCGGAGATCTCGTCGGCCAGTCCGTCCATCCCGTCCGCCGGGAGGCCTTCCTTGAGCTGGCCCAGATGCGTGCCCAGATCGTCGAGATGGTGGACGGCCAGGTCGCACAGGGCCCGCTGCCAGCGGCCCTGGACGTTGTCGTCGTCCGCCACGGCGTCGCGCCGCACGGCGTCCATGTCACCGCGCAGTCGGCGGGTCCGGGTGATGAGCGCGTCGACCGCGCCCCGCTCGGGTGGCTGCGGGGCGGGACGGTCCGCGAACACATGGGACGGCATGACGTACTCCGATACGGGCGCGGCGCGGCCAGGGCTGCGGGATGGACCGTTACGACTGTTGCACAGCCCGCGACAGCCTGTAAGGGAATTGGCGACACTCGATGTGGTGGTGCTTCTGGCATATGCCCCAGGCCGACCGGAGGGGCGGGGAATTCGGGCGTGGTCCGCTGTGTTGTACGGGTGGATCCACTAATGGAAACGACAATCATTAGTGCTCAGGACTGGCTCGCACCAAGGAAGGATCTCGCATGAAGTCTCGTATTCACCCCGTCTCCCGTCCGGTCGTCTTCCGTGACCGTGCCGCGGACTCCGCATTCCTGACGCGTTCCACGGTCGATTCCGCGAAGTTCACGGAATGGGAGGACGGGAACACGTACCCCGTCGTCGACGTGGAGATCTCGTCGGAGAGTCATCCCTTCTACACCGGCAGGGCCAGGGTGCTGGACACCGCGGGCCGGGTGGAGCGCTTCGAGCGCCGCTACGGCGGGGCCGTCCGGCCGCTCCGGTGACCTCGTCCGGCAGAGTGCCGCAGCTCACATCCGGAAATGTGCCGGAAGCCGGAACGTTCCGGCACTGTTCACCGTTTATCCCTATGTGGGTACGACGGCGACGCCGTCCGTATCCGCCCCGAAACCGCCCCGGCTGGCCTCCCCCGACCAGTCGGGGCACTTCTGTCCGTGCGCCGGACGGCATCCGAGGGGTCACTGTTTTTCGGCCATGCCGGGCGCTGGATATGCCGGGGATATGGCCAGAACCACATGGTGACAATGGGCTGGGAGAGAAGATACTCGTTGACTGAGAAGGTTGAATTCTGTGCGATTCATTCCTGATCAGCCAATGAACCGCGTTCACTGCCTAGCCGCAAACTGCCCTGGGGGAGTGGCTGTGCACGACGAATTCCTGTGCCACGTCACCGCGTACGGTGTCTGCGGTGGTCGGCGTGTCGGTGTGCCACTGGGAACGTACCGGGCACCCACCCTGCCGCTGGCCCTGTGGTGGCTGCGGGACCGCGCCACCTGGATCTCGGAGCGGCTGGATCCCCGTCCGGACAGCGCCGGTCTCCCGGCGCGGGCCCTGTTCGAGCTGCCGGCGGACGCGCCCGACGTGCCAGGGGCGTTCCGTGCCTGGCGGGACGGTGCGGGACCGCAGCGAAAGGCCGCCGAAGTGCTGGCCGGCGGCGGCCTCATGCGGTTCGCGATCCACGACGACACGACGGAGTACGAACTGCTCGCCGAGTCGGTCGACGCGCTGCGGATGCAGCGCGCCGTTCCCTCACTCGCACCGTCGGTGGCCGAATCGGAAGCGGACCACCGCGGCCCCCTGGTGATGCATACGCAGGGCGGGAGCCACGGTGATTTCCGTTCCGCTCAATGGGAGGGTCTCCCCTCGGGAGCTGCCCTGCTGGCCATGCTGAGCAGCTCCACCGTGGTGTTCAGCTCTGCGGCAGGATGACCGCCCGGCCATTGATCTTTCCGGCGTGCAGCCTTTCGTAGGCGAGCGGCGCCTCGTCGATGGAGTACGTCTCCACGTGGACGTCCACCGCTCCGGCGCGTGCGAGGTCGAGCACCTCCGTGAGCTCTGAACGCGAGCCCCAGTAGGGCGCGGTGACCGAGACCTCGAAGGGGAGTGCCCCGAATCCGACGGGCAGCGTGCCGCCGCCGATCCCGACCAGCGTGACATCGGCCTCCACACCGGCCATCGCGCCGGCCATCGCCACGGTGGGCGGGACACCGACGAAGTCGAAGACCGCCTGGGCGCCGAGCCCGCCGGTCAGCGCGCGGACCGCCGCCGCGGCCTTGTCGTCCGAGAGCACCGCTTCGTGGGCGCCGACCGTCTTCGCGAGCGCGAGCTTGTCCTCGGTGACGTCCAGGGCGATGACCCGCGCGGCGGTCATCGCGCGCAGCAGCTGGATGGCCACGTGCCCGAGCCCGCCGGTGCCGATGACCACCGCGGTGGTCCCGGGCGTGAGCTTCGGCAGCGAGCGCTTGATCGCGTGGTACGGCGTCAGACCGGCATCGGTGAGCGGGACGGCCTTGACCGGGTCGAGGCCACCGAGCGGTACGAGATGGCGGGCACTGTCCACGATCATGTACTCGGCCATCGCGCCGGGAGCGCCGAGTCCGGGCGGACGGATGCCCAGCTCATCGGCGCGCAGGCAGTAATTCTCCTTGCCCTCGGCGCACTTGACGCAGTTGCCGCAGCCCCACGGACCGTAGACGGCGACCGGGTCGCCGATGGTGAGGCCGGTGACCCCGGCGCCGAGCGCGGCGACCGTGCCGGCGCCCTCGTGCCCGAGGGTGAGGGGAAGGTCGTACGGCAAGCTGTCCGCGGGCCGGCTCATCACGGCGAAGTCCGAGTGACAGACGCCCGCGGCGGTGACCTTCAGCAGCACCTGGCCAGGGCCCGGCTCCGGATCGGGGATGGTGACGACCTCGGGTGCGGCGCCGACCGTGCGGTACTGAACTGCTTTCATCGTGTGCTCCTCAACTGTGCGGCAGGCGCCGGTCCCCGTACCCGGACCCTGCGGTGAATCCGGTCAGCGTGCGGCGTAGCCGCCGTCGACGAGGTGGTAGCTGCCGTGGATGAACGAGGCGCGGTCCGACAGCAGGAACACCGTCAGTTCGGCCACTTCCTCAGCTGTTCCCAGCCGGCCCGCGGGGTGCAGCGAGATCAGCTGCTCGCGCATCGGGTTGTCGGTGTGGTGCAGCAGCGGGGTGTCGATGAAGCCCGGCCCCACGGCGTTCACACGGATGTTCTGCGCCGCGTATTCGAGGGCGGCGGTCTTGGTGAGTCCCACGACGCCGTGCTTCGCCGCGACGTAGGCGGGCGATCCCGCGAAGCCGTTGGTGCCGAGGATCGAGGCCATGTTGACGATCGCGCCACCACCGGCGGCCAGGATCGCGGGCAGCTCGTACTTCAGCGAGTAGAAGACTCCGTTGAGGTTGGTGTCGATGACGCGCTGCCAGTCGGCCACCTCGTAGGCGCCGGTGGGCACGCTGGGGCCGCCGATCCCGGCGTTGTTCACGGCCAGGTGCAGTGCGCCGAAGGTGTCGACGGCGTGCTGGACCGCGCGCTCCACCGAGGCGGGGTCGGTGACGTCGACGGTGACCGCGGTGGCGCGGGCACCCGACTTCTCCAGCTGGGCGGCGGCCTCGCGGGCACCTTCCTCGTTGTAGTCGGCCACGACGACGGCGGCGCCGCCGTCGGCGAGCCGGCGGGCTACGGCGAGGCCGATGCCGGACGCGGCGCCCGTGACCAGTGCGGTCCGGCCGGTGAACTCAGCTGTGGGGGTGGTGTTGCTCATGGTGCGTGTGTTCCTTTCGTACAGTGCGCCGCAGCGGGGTCACCCCTGCGGCAGTTCGCCGGCGAGAGCGGCGAACGCGGCATGAACGATGCCGGGAAGGGCGTCCTCGCGGGAGCTCCGGACCCAGGCCGCCTGGGCGGCCACCAGAGCACCTGCCCCGGCACCCACCAGAACGGCTGGGCGCAGATCGCGCTCGTGGTCGACACCCATACGGGCGGCGAGGATGCGGATGGAATCCGCCTGGGCCTCGACGCGGATGTGCTGGAAAGCCGCGTAGAGCGTGGGCTCACGGTCCGCGATCCGCATGAGTTCGAAGATCCGGGGCCGCCGGTGCCAGGCCGGGTGCGCGTCGTCGCTCAGCCAGTCGTCGACCGCGTTGCGGTAGGCGACCAGCGGCGGCTCATCGGCCGGCCGGGACCGCAGGGCGTCGTTGATCCGGTCGCCGTCGGCCCGTACGGAGTCCAGTACCGCGTCCTCCTTGCTGGAGAAGTAGCGGCTGAACGTCCGGCGGGTGACGTCGGCGCGGTCGGCGATGTCCTCGACGGTGACGGCCTTGAGTCCACGGTCGCACACGAGGGTGCAGGCGGCCTCCGCGAGCGCTTCCCGGGTCCGGCGGGCCTTGCGGCCGCGCCGGTCCTGGCCGGGTCCCTCATCGTTCATGTCTTCACCGTACACCTGAGAATGTCCCACTGGGACAAGTGACCCGGCGGGACATTTCCCGGATGGTTCGATGCTTTCAGCTGTGCGGTGTCAGCAGGCTCCCTGGTCCCGCCAGACGCCCGAACCGCCGGTGGCGCCGGGTTCCTCGTTCTGGGTCCACCACTGCGCCTGCCAGGTATGTCCGTTGTACGAGACCAGGTTGCCGCCCGTGTAGGCGGTGGCGCCACTCCAGGCGGCGGCGCTGCACGAGCCGCCCGGAGGGGTGGGGGAGGTCGAGACCGGTGGGGTCGTCGGCGGTGTGGTGGGGGGTGTGGCCCCGGCGAACGTCACCGCGTACTTGGCGAACTCCCACGCCGACTGCGGCACGCTGCTGCAGGTGCCGGACGTGGTGCCGTTGTCCGGCGGGCTGCACTCCCGGTCGCGGTTGAGCGACCAGAAGGTGAAGCGGTCCATGTGGTGGCTGGTGGCGTAGTCCAGGACGGTCTGGAAGTCCGCCTGCCGGAAGTACTCGCCGGTGTCGCTGCGGCCGTTCATGCCGGAGAAGCCCTCGTGGGCGTAGGCGGTATCGGCGCTCCAGCCGAAGGTCGACTGGAGGATGGCGTTGAAGTTGGTCAGGGCGCTGGTCTGGGCGGCGGCTCCGCTGAAGCCGCCGTCGAAGGGCATGATCGAGAAGTTGTTGGGCGTGAACCCCTGCGCCTTGGCCTCGTTCAGCATCTGCTTGCCGAACCAGCCGGTGCCGTCGGCCGTGCCCGCGGTGGTGACCGAGACGTAGAGGCCCGGGTTGTTCTGCTGGAGGATCTTTGCCGCGCCGATCTCGTGGGCGACGGCGGCCGTGTTCTCGTACTCCGGCTCCTCCAGGTCGAAGTCGATGGCCTTCAGCTGGTACTTGGTGATGACCTGCTGGTAGGCGGCGGCGGTCGAGGCCGCGTCGGAGCAGGCCTGGCCGAGTTTGGTGCCGCCGTAGCCGCCGATGGAGACGGACACGTCACCGCCCTTGGCCCGGATCGCGCTGATGACGGAGCCCACCGCCGTGTCCGAGGAGACGGGCGAAGTGCCGCCCCAAGTGGGGCTGCAGCCGCCGCCGTTGGGGGCCAGGACGAAGGCGAGCTGGAACGCCTTCAGGCCGGTCGCGTCCATGATCGCGCCTGCGTCCGGCGGGTTGTTGTCCGTGGGCATGAGGTAGGGCGCGGCGGCGTACCACCGGTTGCTGAGCGCGGTGGTCCCGGTGGTGGCGCCGGAAGCCTGGGCGGTGGTGAGCGCGGTCAGGCCGGCGGCGGCCAGTGCGGCGGTCGCCACTCCGCAGAGCAGGGCACGGATGCGTTTCATTCGACGGTCTCCTGAGTGAGGGAGGGGCCGCCAGAATCGAGTGCTGTCGGGTGCGCGTCAACGACTTGGACTAGACCATTGCCAATCCTTGGAGGTCGAACCGGAGGGGATCGGGTCGAACCGGAACGGGCCGAACCGGAACGGGCCGGGCGACGGGGTGCCCCGTGGTCCGCGCCCCTCGTGGAGGCGCGGACCGGTGGTCAGCCGCGTGGCAGGGCCGACGACTGGACCTGGGGGAGCAGGGTCCAGTCGTTGGAGACGATGCTCGCGTGGGCCTTGGCGAGCTGCGCCACGCGGGCCCGCGCGTCGGCCTCGGCCGGGTTCTTGTCGTCCAGTGCGGGTGCGACGTTCTGTGCGTCGGTCATCATCAGCAGGTAGTGATGCGTGTCGTACCAGGCGGTGTCGATGGAGCCGTAGGAGGCGGCGTCACCGTCGAAGAGGACGAACCAGGGACGGAGCGAGGCGTCCGTGTACCGCGACCGGGGGTCCCCGGCCTGGGCGTTGTGGACCGCGGGGAAGACCTGCGCCTGGGCGGTCCGCCCGGCGGCGTGCAGGTCGCGCAGGTACCCCGCGTACTCGCGGTCCGTCCACAGCGAGTCGGTGGGGTTGTTCTCCTCGACCGTGCCGGGAATGACCTCCAGGATCACCTTGCCCGCGAGCTGTGCGCGCGTGGGCCAGTTGCCCGCGGTGGCCGCTTCGTCCAGGGTGGCGTACTCCCCGCCGTCCGGCTTGGCGAGCAGATCTGCCGGGCGGAAGACGGCGGAGCCGAGGTGGGCGCTGATGGCCTGGTCCAACTGGGCAGGCCCGAGGCCGAGGTTGTTCTGGAAACCCGCCTTCATCTCCAGCTTGATCATCAGCGGCGCGTGCCCGGGGTGGGCCGCCAGCCAGACCCGCACATCGTCCAGGCAGCTCTCCAGGTCCTTGTTCGCGCCACCGCTGTAGAGCTGGTCGGGCGTGGTGGCGTTCACGCAGTTGTTGCTGTTGCCCAGCGGGTTGGAGTGGCTGACTTTCCACTCCTTGGTGACGATGTCGTCCCAGACGTCCAGTTCGATCATCGAGGTGCCGGTGTCCAGGGCCTGGGCGAGATAGGGGAAGGTGGCGGGATCGTAGGTGTTGTGAAGGCCCGACCCGGTGGCGCCGGAGAGCGGCAGCGAATCGGAACCGGCCGCGGCGGCGTTGCCGGTACCGCCCGCCGCGGTGAGCGCGAGGCCCGCGGCGGTGATGCCGAGCAGTGCGGCGCGCAGGCGGAGCGGAAGGCGTCTGAACCGTTGACCTGACATATGTCCTCCTATGGGGATGACTCTCCGCCGGACCCTCGCAGCCTGCGATGAATCGACGGAGACATGTCAAGCAACATAAACGGGAATGCTTCTGTCAGGACCGGAAACCGGCTGAAGTGGGATTTCCCGAAAGGGGTTTAACCGGTGGGAAGTTCGTCACCGCACCGGCTGCAGAAGCGCGCCTCGGACTCCCCGGTCAGCCGGCCGCAGCCGGGACAGACCCGGTGGAGCAGACACGGTGCCTCGCCGCCCGCACGTTCCCCTGCGGGCGACGCGATGGAGAGACCGGCGCGTCGGCGGTGCACGGTGAGGTAGACGAGCCCCCCGGGGCCGGCGGTCAGGGCGCGCCGGACGCCACGCGGCAGCCAGGCGAGTGTCCCGGGCCGCAACTCCTGCTGCCCTTCTGCCGTTTCCAGCTGTCCGTCGCCGTCGAGCACACACAGCAGTACGTCCAGATCGGGCTCGACATGTCCGGCGACCCCGGTGCCCGGCGCGAGGCGGATCGTATTGGAGTCCAGCTGGCGCGCCGGGTCGGTGAGCCGCCACAACGCACCGCGCTGCCCGTCGGCCGCGTCGCGGACGAGGCGGGCCGTATCGGCGACGACACCGGGGGCGAAGGGCGAGGACAACGTTTCCTCCTGCGGACGGGCTGCGGGCTGACATGGGATGTTAACGCCCGCCCGCACGCGGCAGCCCAAGCTTCCGTAACCCGGCAATCCCGTACGCCCGCACTCGGGAACCGTGCCCGACCGCCCGGATGTTCAGCCGCGCACGCCCAGTTGGACGGACACCCCGGTGCGCCCGTCCAACTGGTGCGTGGTGTCCTGGTGCAGCAGGCCGATGAGGCGGTCCGCCTCGGCACGCGTCAGATGGAGCAGCATCGCGTCCTCGGGACGTGCGGGGCCCGGCGGTGCGATCACCATCCTCGCGGTGCTGGCACCGGCCGAGTCGGTGGTGAAGGAAGGCGGAAAGGCCTGGCGCCAGTTGATCAGCGCATCCCTGAGCCGGCCGTGCGGAGAGCTCAGGTCGCGCGCGACCCAGCCCGTCGTCACCTGAGCGAGATGATCGAGTTTCTGGGAATTCGTCACTGCTCGATTCTCACCGCACGGTCCGCCGGACGCTCGCTGGGAGCGCGCGAAGAGTGACGGGTTCCGGCAGCACCTCACCCGGTGCCGGGACCCGTCACTCCTCGCCCTTCCGGTGGCCGGACCGGCCGCGCGGGTCAGCGCCGCGGGGGACGCCCGGCCACGCCGATCTCCTCGCCCGGTGGCACCGGCCCCGGCGGGGTGCCGTCCCCGAACGGGCGGCCACCCAGCTGCTCCCGGTGGTGCGGGGTCAGCCAGCCCGACAGGTCCGGGCCGACCGGCACGATGCCGGTCGGGTTGATGCCCTTGTGCACCTCGTAGTAGTGCCGCTTGATGTGGTCGAAGTCGACGGTGTCGCCGAAGCCGGGCGTCTGGTAGAGATCCCTCGCATACGCCCAGAGGACCGGGTCCTCGGTCAGTTTCGACCGGTTGCACTTGAAGTGGCCGTGGTACACCGCGTCGAACCGCACCAGCGTGGTGAACAGCCGGATGTCCGCCTCGGTGAGCGTGTCACCCACCAGGTAGCGACGGTCGGCCAGCCTCTCGGAGGTCAGGTCCAGCCGCCGGAACACGGCACGGTAGGCGTCCTCGTACTCGCTCTGCCCGGCCGCGAAACCCGCCCGGTACACCCCGTTGTTGACATCGCGGTAGATGCCCTCGACGACCTCGTCGATCTCACCGCGCAGCCGCTCCGGGTAGAGGTCGGGCGCGCCGGGCCGGTGCAGCGCCGTCCACTCGGTGGCGAGGTCCAGCGTGATCTGCTGGAAGTCGTTGGTGACCAGCTTCCCGCTGGGTACGTCCACGATCGCGGGCACACTCACCCCGCCCGGGTAGTCCGCCTCCCGCGCGTCGTAGGCCTCGCTGAGGAAGCGGATGCCGAGCACGGGGTCCCGGTCGTCCGGGTCCAGGGTGAAGCGCCAGCTCCGGTCGTCCTGGATCGGGTCGGTGACGCCGAGGGAGAGCGCGTCCTCCAGGCCGAGCAGCCGCCGTGAGACGAGAGCACGGCTCGCCCACGGACAGGCCAGGCTGACGACCAGCCGGTAGCGGCCCGCCTCGACCGGCCAGCCGTCCCGTCCGTCCGCCGTGATGCGGTCCGCGAAGTGGCTCCTGGACCGCTTGAACGGCTTCTTCCCGTATCCGCTGTTACCGTCCTCGCCGCTGTCGGTGGGGTGGTTCATCACCGTGCTCCTTCCCGTTGGCTGAAGCACAGTGTGCCGTCCGGCGCGCCCCGGGCAGGGGCCTTCCGTCATGTGCGCCGGACGGCGTGGCGCCGCCAGGACGCGCCGGCGGTCGCTGCGGTGACCGCGCCGGACCTCCCGGACGGGGAGGCCGCCCCGCGGTGACCCGGCTGCCGGACGTCTGCTGGATGGTCTGTGCGGGCATCCCCCGGCCGGTCGTGACCGGACTGTCTACGATGATGCGCGAGCGGGAGCCGACTGCGGCCGTGCGCCGGGCAGTTGCGGTCGAGGAGTACGGGCTGCGGCTCCGGCCGGGCGCGGGGGACGGCGAGGACGGACGGCGGCGTACGCCGGAACCGCCGTCATGGATCGAGGGGGAACAGAATTGACCGGACACCGTGCGGATGCGCTCACGAGGGTCGTCGCCGCTCTCGGGGCGGCCGGGGTGGCGGAGGACCGGACGGTACGCTGCGAGCCGCTCGCCGGCGGCACGTACAACACCGTCTTCCGCGTCACGCTCGACGACAGCCGTGACTGGGTGGTGAAGATACCGCCCGCCGGGTCGGCCGGGCTCAGCTACGAGCGGGATCTGCTGAAGGGTGAGATCGCCTTCTACACCGCGGCGGCCGGACTGGACCCGGCGGTCCCCGAGGTCGTGCACAGCGAACCCGATCCGGAGGCCGCCGCGGGCCGGTACGTGATCATGACCGCGCGCCCCGGCGCCCCCTGGCACGAGTGCGACGCCGGGATGCCGGACGGAGAACGCAGCCGCCTCCGGCGCCGGCTGGGACGGCTGACCGGGCGTCTCCACACGGTCACCGGGCCCGGTTACGGATATCCCGCCGAGCCCCTGGGTCCGTTGGCGGCCACCTGGCGCGAGGCCTTCACCTCGATGACGGACGCGCTGCTCGCCGACGCGGAGCGGTACGGGGCCCGGCTGCCGCGTCCGGTGCCGGAGATCCGCCGGGTCCTCGCGGGCGCGTCGGACGTACTCGACGACGTCACCCGGCCCGCCCTGGTCCATTTCGATCTCTGGCAGGGCAATCTGCTGCTCGAAGGGGCGGCGGGGGAGCGGAGCCTCAGCGGTGTCATCGACGGCGAGCGGATGTTCTGGGGCGATCCGGTCGCCGATTTCGTCTCTCCGGCGCTCTTCGGGAACATCGAGGACGACAAGGACTTCCTGGCCGGGTACGCGGAGTCCGGCGGCCCCGTGCACTTCGGCGTCTCGGTACGCACCCGGCTGGCGCTCTACCGCTGCTACCTCTACCTGATCATGCTCGTGGAGGTGGTGCCGCGGGAGGCCGGGCCGCAGGAGCGGGAGTGGAGCCGGGATCACGTGGGACCACAGCTCGTTCTGGCACTGACGGAGCTGGAGTCCGCCTCGCACCGCCCGGTGTGAGCATCTCGCACGGCCTGGCATGAGCACTCGTGAGCAGGTCGGACGGCCCGGTGCACGTCGCGCGCCGCCGGATTCCGCCCGCGGTGCGCGACGTCACCCCCGTCATCCCGTCATCCCGTCGGCCCGGCGAGGCCGGAGCGGTGCCGGACCCCGTCAGCTCGTCGGGGCCGGAGCCGCGCCGAACCCCTCGATCACCGGGTGCCAGGTCGGCTGCAGCCGAGGCAGCGTGGAGCCGACCGCCCAGGCGCTGGGGCCGCCCGGCCGGGCGTGCGGGACGGTGGTCACGCCGAAGAGTGAGGCTCCCTTGCCGCCCGGTCCGGTGGCGGCGGGCACGATGCGCCAGGCCCGGCCGTTCCAGCGCATGGTGAACGCCGGTGTGTCCACGCCCTGTTGTTCACCGACGGCCCACAGCCCACCGCGGCTGTCCGCGGACACCGCGTGCAGATTCGCGTCGGCCTTCGGCACGGCGACGGGCGTCCAGCTGCGTCCGTCCCAGTGCAGGGAGAGCGGGTGCGAGGTCCCGTCGGCCGGACCGCCGCCGCCGACCGCCCAGACGTCGTCCGGTGCCACAGCGGTGACCGCGGTCAGCGACTCGCCCTGCCCCGCGGTGTGCGGGGCGTCGACGATCCGCCAGGACCGGCCGTTCCAGTGCTCGGTCAGCGGGCGTCCGGCCCCCTGGGCGTCGTACGCCACCCCGACCGCCCACACCCCGCCCGCCCCGTCGGCGGTCGCACCCTGGAGCATGGCGTCGCCGCCGGTGCCGGGGGTGGGGACGGACGTCCAGCTGTGGCCGTCCCAGTGGTAGGCCAGCGGGCGCGGCGTGCCGACCCGGTCCTCCGCGGTGACCCCGACCGCCCAGACGTCGTCGGCCCGTACGGCGGCGAGCGCCGACGGATACGCCGACCTGTCGGCGGGCTCCTGCGGCAGCGGGACCGAGCGCCAGACCCGGCCGTCGAAGTGTTCGGCGAGCGAGCGGTCCTGGGCGGCGGGGGCGTCGTTCCAGGTCCCGACGGCCCAGACGTCGCGGCCCGAGAGCGGCAGCACGGCGTCCAGCTGACCGGCACCGGAGTGGCCGGTCACGGACGTCGCCCGCCAGGCCCGCCCGTCGAAACGCTCGGCGACGGGGACGTCCACCCCCGCGGTGTTCTCCCGATAGCCCACGGCCCACGCGTCCGCCGGGCCCCGGGCCGCCACCCCGCGCAGCTCCTCGTCGCGCTGCGGTCCCGCGGGACTCCAGGTGTGCCAGGCCTCGCGGGGGACGCCGTCGTCCGCCAGCGCCGGGGCCGTCGCCGCCACCGTGGCGGCCAGCGCCGCGAGGGCGAGCCTCCCGCCGCGTCGCATCCCTCTCCAGTGCATCAGTGACTCCCTCTCCCGTGGACTGTCTCCCGGGCGCCGCCCGGACTGTCGGCGTGCCAACGGCGCCGGACGGGCGGAGGGTACGGAGGGTCACCCGGATGAACAGTGGCTGATCGCGGGGGCCGGAATACGGGGCCGGAATACAGGTGGAGGGTCCACCGTTGTACGATTCAGTTCAACATTCAACTAATGACTTCAGGGCTTCGAGAGGTGAGTGCGATGCAGTTCGGGATCTTCACCGTCGGAGACGTCACGACCGACCCGACCACGGGGAAGACGCCGTCCGAGCACGAGCGGATCAAGGCGATGGTCGCCATCGCGCTCAAGGCGGAGGAGGTCGGGCTGGACGTCTTCGCGACCGGCGAGCACCACAACCCGCCGTTCGTCCCGTCGTCCCCCACGACCATGCTGGGCCACATCGCGGCCCGGACCGAGAACATCATCCTCTCTACCTCGACCACCCTCATCACGACGAACGACCCGGTGAAGATCGCCGAGGACTACGCGATGCTCCAGCACCTGGCCGACGGCCGCGTCGACCTGATGATGGGGCGCGGCAACACCGGACCGGTGTACCCGTGGTTCGGGCAGGACATCCGGCAGGGCATCCCGCTCGCCGTGGAGAACTACGCGCTGCTGCACGAGCTGTGGCGCAAGGACGTCGTGAACTGGGAGGGCAAGTTCCGTACGCCGCTCCAGAGTTTCACCGCCACACCCCGGCCGCTCGACGGTGTGCCGCCCTTCGTCTGGCACGGCTCGATCCGCAGCCCGGAGATCGCCGAGCAGGCCGCCTACTACGGAGACGGCTTCTTCGCGAACAACATCTTCTGGCCCAAGGACCACTTCAAGCGGCTGATCAAGTTCTACCGCGAGCGCTTCGCCTTCTACGGGCACGGGACGCCGCAGGAGGCGACCGTGGGGCTCGGCGGGCAGGTGTTCATGCGGAAGAACTCGCAGGACGCCGTACGTGAGTTCCGTCCGTACTTCGACAACGCGCCGGTGTACGGGCACGGCCCCTCGCTGGAGGAGTTCACCGAGGAGACGCCGCTGACCGTGGGCAGCCCGCAGGAGGTCATCGAGAAGACGCTGGCCTTCCGTGACTCCTTCGGCGACTACCAGCGTCAGCTGTTCCTGATGGACCACGCCGGCCTGCCGCTGAAGACCGTGCTCGAACAGCTCGACATCCTCGGCGAGGAGGTCGTCCCCGTCCTGCGCGAGGAATTCGCCAAGGGCCGCCCGGCCGAGGTGCCGGACGGTCCCACCCACGCGGCGCTCGTCGCCGCACGTGACGCGAGCGCGTCCGAATCGAGCAGGCCGGGCGCGGGAGCGTCCGGCGGGAAGAACACGGAGGTGACGGCATGACGCCCCTGAAGCTCGTAGCCGTGTCCGCCGGCCTCAGCCGGCCGTCGTCGACCAGGCTGCTGGCCGACCGGCTGGCCGAGGCCACCACGGCGCAGCTCCCCGACGCGGAGGTCGAGGTGCGGGTCGTCGAGGTGCGCGATCTGGCGACCGCCATCGCCAACCATCTGGTGACCGGCTTCCCGAACCCGGCCCTGCGCGACGCCATCGACGCGGTGACGGAGGCCGACGGCCTGATCGCGGTGACGCCGGTCTTCACCGCCTCGTACAGCGGGCTGTTCAAGTCGTTCTTCGACCTGATCGACAACACCGCGCTCACCGGGAAGCCCGTCCTCGTGGCGGCGACCGGCGGTACCGCACGTCACTCGCTGGTACTGGAACACGCGCTGCGCCCGCTCTTCTCCTATCTGCGGGCGGTGGTCGTCCCCACGGCCGTCTACGCGGCTTCGGAGGACTGGGGCTCGGACGGTGACGCGCAGACCGAACACCTGCCGGGGCGCATCGCGCGGGCCGGGCGGGAACTGGCCGCCCTGATGGCGGGCCGGGCCGCGGTCGGCGGCGCCGAGGACGCGTACGAGAGCATGCTGCCGTTCGCGCAGCAGCTGGCAGGCCTGCGCGCCGACCGGCCCGCGAGCGCCGGATCCGGAACGGTCCTGGGCCGGCCGGGTGACAGGCAGGACGTACTGGAATAACCCGCGGGACGGGGCGCGTTGGGGCCTCCATGACCTCTGACGCGCACGCCCGTTTCGGCAGTATCGGTATCTGGAGTTCGGCCCTGCACCCCACGGATCCCGGCCGCCGCGGCGAAGTGGACGACGCCGTGGCCGAGTTGGACGAGCTCGGTTACGGCACGATCTGGATCGGTGGCAGCCCGTCCGTCGACCAGGCGGCGCAGGTCGTCGGAGCGACCCGGCGGATCACGGTGGCGACCGGGATCCTGAGCATCTGGCAGCACCGGGCGGCCGATGTCGCGGACCGGTTCGAGCGGATCGAGAAGAGCCACCCGGGCCAGTTCGTCCTGGGGCTGGGGGTCAGTCACGACGCGCTCGCCCCGCAGTACGCGCGGCCGTATTCCGCGATGGTCTCCTACCTCGACGCGCTGGACGCCGCGGCCCACCCGGTCCCTGCGGAGCGCCGGGTACTGGCGGCGCTCGGCCCGAAGATGCTGAAGCTGTCCGCCGGGCGGGCCGCCGGCGCGCACCCCTATCTGGTCACCGCGGAGCACACGGCACAGGCCCGCTCGGCGCTCGGCCCGGACGCGCTCCTCGCGCCGGAGCTCAAGGTCGTACTCGACCCGGACCTGGACCGGGCGCGAACCGTCGCCAGGGGCACGCTCGCCATGTATCTGCAACTGCCCAACTACACCGACAACCTGGTCCGGCTCGGCTTCGACGCGAGCGACTTCACCGACGGCGGCAGCAACCGGCTCCTGGACGCGCTGTTCGCGCTGGGCGGTCCGGAAACCGTGCGGGCCCGGGTGGAAGAGTACCGGTCTGCGGGCGCGGACCATGTCGCCCTCCAGGTGCTGGAGGGCGACCGCGCTACGGACCTGCCGCGCGACGGGTGGCGCACGCTGGCATCGGTCTTCTCACTCGGCTGACCCGGCGCTTCCGGCGCGGCCCTCAGGGCTGTCGCGGGAAGGCCCGCCCGAGCTTTTCCTGCGGCCTCGCGGCCTCGTCCGCGGGGCCGCTCCCCGTGTCCGGGGCAAATGGCAGCTGCGTACAGGCTATTGACGCCTCTGTGCGACCACTCCTAAGGTCTCGACCACTTGATGCATGACGTCTGACGTCCTTCGTCAGGTGTTCTGCCAATCCCCCCTCTCGCACCAAGGAGTGTTCGAGCTGATGGCATTGACGTGGAGAGCGGCAACACCCATGCGCCGCTGGGCTGTTGGTCTGCTGGGACTGACTGCGGTGGCCGGTACCTCGCTGGTGACGACGGCCCCCGCTTCCGCCGCGACCGGCAGTCAGTCGGTCGTGGTCAGCCAGGACTGCACGAGCAGCCGGATCCGGGTGGTCCTGCTCAACCCCACCTCGGCCGCGACGACCTTCACCGTCACCTGGCCGGGCGCCGGTACCTGGACCAGCGCGGTGGCTGCCGGTGACCGCAGCGACCTGTACTTCACGAAGCCCAGTGGTACGGACTACTCGTTCCACACCACCACCCCCCAGGGGCTGGACAACACCACCGCGGGCACGCTGAACTGCAGCACGTCCATGGCCGCACAGGTGAGCACCGAGTGCCCGCGCAACACGGACGGCTCGCTGCCCGCGACCCACCGGCTCAAGCTCACCCTGGTCAACAGGTCGGACGCGGCGAAGACGTTCACCGTCGCGTGGCCGGGACGCTCCGGTTCGCCCTGGACCCGTACCGTCGCGGCGCACAGTTCGGACGACTCGCTCTACTGGACGGTGGCCAACGGCGCCGCCTACAGCCTCCACACGACGGCCACCGGCTTCGACCGCACCGAGAGCGGCACCGCGACCTGCGGCCTGGGCGTGGGTACCCCGGGGATGAACACACAGACCCTGTTCGAGGCCCGGACCAGCACCTCCGCCGGAACGCCGATCTCCGGGATGAACCGCCGGAACGCGGCCGGTACCGGGTACGAGAGCTACACCGGCACCGCGGTGTCGGTCCGTATCCCGTCGATGGCCGTCACCAACAACGGCACGATCATCGCCATGACCGACGCCCGGGTCGACTCCGCCGCCGACCTCGGCGGCGCCAGCAACAACATCCAGGTGGCGATGCGGCGCAGCACCGACGGCGGCGCCAGCTGGACCCCCGCGTCCACCGTCGCCCACACGGACACCACCACCGAGGGGTACGGGGACAGCAGCCTGCTGGTCGACCGCTCGGCCGGTCCCAACGGCAAGGTGTACGCCTTCATCAACTACGCACCCGCGCCCGGCGTCGGCTACTACGGATCCAAGGCGGGCTCCAACTCCGCGACCGACAAGACCGCGATGCACATCCGCTACATCAGCTCCACCGACAACGGCGCCACCTGGAGCGCCCCGGTCGACCTGAACCCGCAGGTCAAGAGCGTCTCGTGGGCAGGTATGTTCGCCTCGTCCGGACACGGCATCCAACTGTCGAGCGGCCGGCTGGTGCAGCCGATCGTCTACAACGAGGCGGGCGTCGACCACGCCGGCAACATCTACTCCGACGACCACGGCGTCACCTGGCACGCGGGTGCCTCGGCCGGGACCGGAGTGAACGAGAACAAGGCGATCCAGCGCAGCACCGGTCAGGTCGTACAGAACCTGCGCTCCAACAGCGGCGGCAACCGCTGGTACGCCACGGCCGCCGACACCGCCGCGGGTACCGACGTCGCGGGCGCCTTCGGCACGGCCTGGAACTCCGGTCTGATCGACCCGGGCTGCAACTCCGACGAGCTCTCCTACCTCAAGCCCACCGACGTCTCAGCGAGCGGTTACCCCACCAGGACCGCTGTCGCCCTGCAGAGCAACAACGCGTCCACCGGCCGCAGCGAGCTGACCGTACGGGTGAGCAAGGACGACGGGGTGACCTGGCCGCACCAGGTGCTGATCAAGTCCGGCGAGGCCGGCTACTCGACCACGGCGGTACTCGGCAACGGGTCGATCGGTGACCTGTACGAGATCGGCGCCACCGGCGGCATCGTGTTCAGCAGCTTCACACTCGACTGGGCCCAGCAGTCCTGACCCCGTCCCCGCACCACGCCACCGCACGAAACAGAGGAGTTGCAGCAGACATGAATCCGGCATCGGGCGGTCCGTCGCTCACTCGCAGGGCGCTGGCCGCCGTCGCGGCAGCAGGTACCGTGACCGCGCTGGCACCGGCCACCCCCGCGAGCGCCGCGACAGCGGCGACGGGCCTCCCGGTGCTGGCCGTGGGCGCCGACTGGGCGTCCGTACTGGCCGCGACCCCGCAGGTCCAGCTGGTACCCGGCGCCACCTACACCCTGTCCGCCACGGTCGAACTGCCCGACGGCTGCCGGATCGTGGGCAACGGGGCAACCGTCACCGTCACCGGGGACACGATCGGTGCGCTGAAGGCCACCGGCCGGAGCAACATCACACTCACCGGCATCACCTTCCTCGGCAGGACCGCCGACCCGCTGGGCTCGGCGGCCTCCTTCGGCCACGTCGGCCTCCGGCTGGACCGCTGCACCAACACCCGCGTCCTCGACTGCGACTTCACCCACTGGCGTGGAGCGGGGATCGCGGTCACCGGGTCGGCGAGCGACGACTACTTCGCCTACCGGTCCAAACTGCGGGGCAACACCTTCGACCGCTGCTACTTCGGCGTCTCGATCGCCGACCGCTGCGAGTACTCGGTCCTCAGCGACAACACCTTCACCTACTGCCGGCTCGCCATCTGGAACTCGTCGGGCAACTGGACGATCAACGACAACTCGGTGATGGGCTGTTACGGCGCCTACTACTCGTTCGCCCGCACCAGCCCGTACGGGTCCCTGACCTCGGACAACTGGAACCACGGAACCCTGAGCGGCAACACGTTCAACCACTCCAACGGCGGGGCGAAAGCCCTGTGGAGCGCCAACGCGGCCTTCCCGGTGGGCGGTTCGGCGCTGGATCCGGGCTCCGGCATCGTCGTGAACGGACTGCTGCCGCCGACCTTCACCGGCAACACGCTCTGGTACACCGACATCCGGGCCACCGACCTCGCGGGCACCGGCTGGCTGCTGTCCGGCTGCACCCTGTCGAACCTGACGGTCACCTGCACCGGAACCGCGCCGGTACGCGTGGTGGGGACCCAGTGCAACGGCGCCGCCAATGCGCCCGTGTTCAGCGGCCGGGTCACTGACGTACTGGCCGCTCTGGGCTGACACCGGCGGCGCCGGGAAGGAGGCGTGATCAGCCGATCAGCTCCCGCACCCAGGCGAGTTGCAGCGCCCGGTGGTGTTCACCGCCGCCCTCGTGCCCGTTGAAGCCGTAGACCTCGACCTGCTTGGGACCCGCGTACGCGTGGTAGGCGCCGAAGCAGGTCGACGGCGGGCAGATCGGGTCCATCAGCGCGATGGAGAAGAACGCGGGGGCGGTGGCGCGCGCTGCGAAGTGCACCCCGTCGAAGTACGAGAGCGTCTCGAAGACGCTCTGCGTGCGGTCCCGGTTGAGCTGGAGGTACTCGGCGATCTCGGTGTACGGGGGCATCGCGGCACGCTCCACCCCGCGGCGCATGTCGCACAGGAACGGGACGTCGGGCATCACCCCGGCCAGCCCGGGTACCAGCCCGGACACCGCGAGAGTGATGCCGCCGCCCTGGCTGACCCCGGCGACGACGATACGGTCGGGGTCGATCTCGGGGTGGCTGCGGGCGGCCTCCACGCACCGGACCGCGTCCGTGTACAGCCGCCGGTAGTAGTGCGTTTCGGGTGACTGCACGCCCCGGGTGAGGAAGCCCGGCACCGGGCCGACGCCCGAGGGGCCCTCGTCGGGGGTGCAGCCCGGGGCCGACGACCAGCCCTGACCGCGGGTGTCCATCACCAGGTGTGCGAATCCGGCCGCGGGCCAGAGCAGGTTCTCGTGGGCCAGTCCCCGGCCGCGCCCGTACCCCAGGAACTCGACCACGCAGCCCAGTCGGCGCGGCGGCCCGGCGGGAAGGCGGAGCCAGCCGCGGACCGGGGCGCCGTCGAAGCCCGGGAAGGTCACGTCGTAGACGCGTATCTGGCTGAGGCCGCTGTCCACCGGTGTGAAGACCGGCTCGACGGGCCTGGAATCGGCGAGTGTGCCGGCCCAGAAGGTGTCGAAGGCCGCTGGAGCGGTCGCTTCCGAGCGGTAGGCGAGACACTCGGCAAGTGTGAGATCCGTCAGTGGCATTCGGCACTCCTCCACAACCATGACATATGACGTCAGACGTCTTGAGGGTTGTGACGATAAGACGGGCCCGGCCCCTCGTCAAGATCAGGACGAGGGGCCGGGCCCGCAGGGGCAGGGGAAGGGGTCAGTCGGCGGCCGGAACCGCCGCCCGCGCCTCCTCGACCCGTCGCCGCACCGGCGCGTAGTGCTCGGCGATGGCGCGCGCGAAGGCGTCGACGTCACCGGCGCGGGCGGCGTCGACGATCCTGCGGTGATTGGCCACGGTCTCGGCCTCGTCCTTGCTGGTGATCACCCCGAGGTGGGGCACCACGATCGTGTAGACGTCCCAGAACGCCAGCGACAACTGCCCGATGAGTTCGTTGCCCAGCGGGGCGACCAGTAGGGCGTGGAAGGAGCGGTCGGCCTCGACGAAGCCGGTGCCGTCGCCGCTGCCGGACCGTTCCATGTCGTCGACGATCCGGTACAGCGTGTCCACGTGCTCGGTGTCCAGGGAGGCGACGATCCGCTCGGCCATGCCACGTTCGAAGAGCTCGCGCACGTCCACCAGGTCCGACATGACCTTGAAATCGTCGTCGCGGCTGAGCAGGCCGCGGAAGGTGAGTCCCTCCACCAGTGCGGACAGGCTCAGCCGTCCGACGTAGGTGCCGTGTCCGTGCCTGACCTCGACGATATCGAGCGCGTCCAGCGTCTTGACGGCCTCGCGCACGCTCGACCGGCTCGCCCCGAGTGTCGCGCTCAACTCGCTCTCGGTGGGCAGCGGGTCTCCCGGACGGAGCTTGTTGTCCAGGATGTAACGCTTGATTCCCTCGCTGACCTCCTTCCTCAGCAGGGAACGCCCCTGACGTCCTTCCAGGATTTGCCTGCTCTCCACCCCTTGACCCCTCTCCTTGTCCCAGCTACGTTCACACGTTATCAGCCATCAGACATCAGACATCGGACAAGTAAGCTCGCCCGATGCCGACGCTGTTTCGTTCCCCCGCACCAAGGAGGGCCCCGTGTCTCAGAAGACACCTGCCAGAGTCGACCGCCGTAGCTTCCTGCGCTTCGCCGGGGCGGTGGGTGCCGCCGCCGCATTCACGGGCACTCTCGCCGCCTGTGGCGGCCCCGCCTCGACGAAGGGCACCTCCGCCTCGTCGGGTGACAAGACCACGATCGAAGCCGGCATCTCGTACGCGCTGTCCACCGGCTTCGACCCGATGACCTCCTCCGGTGCCACCCCGGTGGCGGCCAACTGGCATGTCTTCGAAGGCCTGGTCGACCTCGACCCGGTCACACTGGTCGCCCGGCCCGCGCTCTCCACCAAGATGCCGACGAAGATCGACGCCACGACGTACCACGCCACACTGCGTGACGGCGCCACCTTCCACGACGGCTCGGCCGTCACGCCCGAGGACGTCGTCTTCAGCTTCGAGCGCATCCTGGACGTCAAGAACGCCTCGCTGATGGCGCAGTTCCTGCCGTTCCTGAAGAGCGTCAAGGCGGTGGACGCCAAGACCGTCGAGTTCAAGCTCAAGTACGCGTTCGCGCTCTTCCCCTCGCGCATATCGGTCGCCAAGATCGTCCCGAAGAAGATCGTCCAGGCCGACCAGAAGGGCTTCGACGCCAAGCCGGTCGGGTCCGGTCCCTACAAGCTCGTCTCCGCGACGCGCGAGGACAAGATCGTCTTCAAGAAGCACGCGGCCTACAACGGCCATTACCCGGCCAAGGCCGAGAACATGGTGTGGAACCTGGTCTCCGACGCCTCCGCCCGGGTCAGCGCCATGCAGTCCGGCCGCGTCCAGGCGATCGAGGACGTTCCCTACATCGACATGGCCGGGCTGGAGAAGAAGTCCAAGGTCGAGTCGGCGCAGTCCTTCGGCCAGCTCTTCCTGATGTTCAACTGCACCAAGGCGCCGTACACCGACAAGCGGGTCCGGCAGGCCCTGCACTACGCCCTGGACACCCAGAAGATCATCACCACCGCGATGGGCGGCGGCGCGACGGCGGCCTCCGGGTACCTGCAGACCACGCACCCCGACTACCGCAAGGCCTCCACGGTCTACACGTACGACAAGGCCAAGGCCCAGCAGCTGCTGAAGGACGCCGGCGTCAAGGGCCTCAAGGTGAAGCTGCTCCTGACCGACACCTCCTGGGTCCAGGACATCGCCCCGCTGGTCAAGGAGTGCTGGGACGCCGTGGGCGTCCAGACCACCCTGGACATCGGCCAGTCCTCCGCGCAGTACGCCAAGGTCGACCAGGGCGACTTCGAGGTGCTCGTCGCGCCCGGCGACCCCTCGGTGTTCGGCAACGACGTGGACCTGCTGATGCGCTGGTTCTACGTGGGCACCTGGCCCGAGTCCCGGTTCCACTGGTCCGGCACCGCCGAGGCCAAGAAGGTCGTCAAGCTGCTCGACGAGGCGGCGCAGGCCACCGACGAGGCGAAGCGCAAGGACCTGTGGGGGCAGGTCACGGACATCGTCGCCGAGCAGGCCCCGCTCTACCCGATCCTGCACCGCAAGCTGCCCACCGCCTGGGACGACAGCGCGCTCTCCGGCTTCAAGCCGGTTCCCACCACCGGTCTGTCCTTCCTGGACGTCGCCCGCGCCTGACCGGATCGCCGGCGCCGGGTGCACCCGGCGCCGGCCGTACCCTCCCAAACCGCAAGGAACCTCACGATGGTTGCTTTTCTCCGGCTCGCGTTGCGCCGTATCGCGATGATGCCGGTGATGATTCTCGGCATCACGCTCCTGGTCTTCGTGGTGCTTCAGTTCTCCCCGGCCGATCCGGCCTACAACGCCCTCGGAGAGAGCTCGACTGCTGCCGCCCGCGCCGCGTTCGCCGAGGCCAACGGCCTCAACGACCCGCTGCCGGTACGCTACTTCGACTTTCTGAAAGACCTGGTCCACGGCAATCTCGGCGTGACCGTGCCGCCCAGCCAGCAGGTGGCCGACCGCATCTCGGTGGCCTTCCCGCTCACCCTCCAACTCACCCTGCTGGGCCTCGTGCTGGCCGTCGTCCTCGCGGTGCTCCTGGGTGTGACCGGCGCCGTCTTCCGTGACCGGTGGCCCGACCAGCTGATCCGCGTGCTGTCCATGGCGGGTGTCGCGGTGCCTTCGTTCTGGCTCGGGGTCCTGCTGATCCAGCAGTTCGCCCTGCGCTCCCCGATCTTTCCCACCGGGGGGTACATCAGTCCAGCGGACTCCTTCAGCGGGTGGCTGAAGTGCATGACGCTGCCCGCGATCTCCCTCGCCGTCCCGGTGGCAGCCTCGCTGGCCCGGCTGATCCGTACCTCGATGGTCACCGAACTGGACCGTGACTACGTACGCACCGCCACCGGCAACGGCCTGCCGCGCCTGCTCGTCATCCGCGGTGTCCTGCGCAACGCGCTCGTCACCCCGCTGACCGTGCTCGGCATCAAGGTCGGATATCTGCTCAGCGGCGCGGTCGTCATCGAGGCGATCTTCGACCTTCCGGGCATGGGCAAGCTGATCCTCGAAGGCGTCACCGGCGGGGACGTGGCGCTGGTGCAGGGCACTGTCCTCACGATCGCCATCGCGTTCCTTGTCGTCAACGTCATCGTCGACCTGCTCTACCTGCTGGTCAACCCGCGTATCAGGACGGTGTGACATGTTCACTGGCCGCATCGGCCTCGCCAAGAGGCTGTCCCGCCCCGGCATCCGCTTCCGCTCCCTGCCGGTCACTTCACGCATCGCCCTCGGCCTGCTCGTCGTTGTCGTGCTCGCCGCGATCTTCGCACCCCTGGTCGCCTCCGACCCGCTCGCCACCGGGATGCCTGCTCAGTCACCCAGCGGTGACCACTGGTTCGGCACCGACCGGGTGGGCCGCGACATCTTCGCACGCGTCGTCTACGGCGCCCGGTACTCACTGATGATCGGACTCGGCGCCACAGCCGTCGCCGTCGTACTCGGCGCGGTCATCGGCTCGTTCGCCGCCACGTCGCGCAAGTGGGGCGACGAATCGGTGATGCGGACCCTGGACATCGTCATGTCCTTCCCGCCGATCGCGCTGGCCGCCGTGCTCGTCACGGTCTTCGGCTCCAGCGTGCCCGTCCTGATCTTCACCATCGCCTTCGTGTACGTCCCGTCGCTGGCCCGCGTGGTCCGCGCCAACGTGCTCTCCCAGTACGGCGAGGACTACGTCGCCGCCGAGAAGGTCATCGGCGCCCGCCGCAGCTACATCGTGCGACGCCACGTGGCGGTCAACTGCGCCGCGCCCGTCATGGTGTTCGCCACCGTGCTCGTCGCCGAAGCCATCATCTTCGAGGCCAGCCTGTCCTTCATCGGCGCCGGTGTGCAGGACCCCGAACCCAGCTGGGGCAACGTCCTCTCCTACGGCCGGCAGATCCTGCTGTCCGGCGGCTGGTGGGCCACCCTCTTCCCCGGGCTCGTCCTGCTGATCACCGTACTGGCCCTCAACATCCTCTCCGAGGGCCTCACCGACGCCTCAGCCGCGCCCGGCGGGGCCAGGGCCGACCAGGTCGATCCCGCAGCCACCGCCGCGGTCGGCGCCGCCCCCGCGCCCACGCCGGCCGGGCAGGAGACGGTCGAAGACCCGGACGGACAGGCCGTATCGGGTGCCGCGGCCGACGGCCTCGCGCAACAGGCCGTGGACCAGGACACCGTGAACGAGGCCTTGGCGGCGCTCGCCGCCCAGGTGCTGCGTACCCCGTCGCGGATCACCCCCGTACCGGACACCGCGGCCGAGCTGCTGGCCGTGAAGGATCTGGCCATCCGCTTCCCGGACCGCTACGGCGACGTCAAGGTCGTGGACGGCATCTCCTTCACCGTCCACGAGGGCGAAACCCTTGGACTGGTCGGCGAGTCCGGGTGCGGCAAGAGCATCACCAGCCTCGCCGTCATGGGCCTGCTGGCGCGCAACGCCGAGGTCAGCGGGGCCATCGAGTACCGCGGCCGGGACCTGCTCACGATGAACCCCAAGGAGCGCCGCTCCCTGGCGGGACCCGAGATCGCGATGGTCTACCAGGACGCGCTCTCCTCGCTCAACCCGTCCGTACTGGTCGGGACCCAGCTCAAGCAGCTCACCTCACGCGGCGGCACCAAGACCCCCGCGGAACTGCTCGAACTGGTCGGTCTCGCACCGGAACGCACCCTCCGCAGCTACCCGCACGAGCTCTCCGGCGGCCAGCGCCAGCGCGTGCTGATCGCCATGGCGCTCTCCCGTAGCCCCCGGCTGCTGATCGCCGACGAACCGACCACCGCGCTCGACGTCACCGTGCAGGCCCAGGTCGTCGAACTCCTGGTCCAGCTGCGCGACGAACTCGGCTTCGCCATGGTCCTGGTCTCCCACGACCTGGCACTGGTCGGCGACCTCGCGCACCGCATCGCGGTGATGTACGCGGGCCAGATCGCCGAAGTGGGCGCCACCCGGCCGCTGCTGACCGATCCCGCGCACCACTACAGCCGCGGACTGCTGGGCTCGGTGACCTCACTGGAGACCGGCGCGGAACGCCTGCACCAGATCAAGGGAGTGGTCCCCGCCCCGAAGTACTTCGGGACCGGCTGCCGCTTCGCCTCCAGGTGCCCGGCGGCCACCGAGCTCTGCCGCACCACGCCCCCTGCCCTGACCGACCGCAGCGCGGACGACCACGGCTTCGCCTGTCACCACCCGGCGGTCCCCGCGCTGCTGGAGAAGAGTGCCCGATGATCCAGCTCGAAGGCGTACACGTCCGCCACCGCGCCCGCAGCGGCGGCCTGTTCCACCGCGACTCCGTCCACGCCCTGACCGACGCCACCCTGCAGGTCGAACGCGGCGAGATCGTCGGCCTGGTGGGTGAGTCCGGCTGCGGGAAGTCCACGCTGGCCCGGGTCCTCACCGGACTGCAGAAGCCCACCGAAGGGCGCATGCTCTTCCGTGGCGAGGACCTCTGGGAGATCCCCGCGGCACGGCGGCGGCGCGAATTCGGCTCGGCCGTGGGCGTCGTCTTCCAGGACCCCGCCACCGCGCTCAACCCCCGGATGTCCGTGGGCCGGATCCTGCGCGACCCGCTGGACGTGCATCAGCGCGGCACGGTCCAGGAACGCGAGGAGCGGGTCGAGGAACTCCTCGATCTGGTCGGCCTGCCGGGGCACACCCTGCGGGCACTGCCCAGCCAGCTCTCCGGGGGCCAGCGGCAGCGTGTCGCCATCGCGCGCGCACTCGCCCTGGAACCGGAGCTGATCGTCGCCGACGAACCCACCAGCGCGCTCGACGTGTCGGTCCGTGCCCAGGTGCTCAACCTGCTCATGGACCTGCGGGCCCGCCTCGGCCTCGGCATGGTGTTCATCTCCCACGACATCCAGACGGTGCGCTATCTCTCCGACCGTCTCGCCGTGCTCTACCTCGGCCGGATCGTCGAACAGGGCACCGCGTCGGCCGTCGCCTCGGCACCCGCACATCCGTACACCGAGGCGCTGCTGTCAGCGACCCCCAGCCTGCTGACGACCACCGAGCGCATCGTCCTGACCGGGCCGGTGCCCTCGGCGACCAACCCGCCGACCGGCTGCCCTTTCCGTACGCGCTGCTGGAAGGCGGAGGACGACTGCGCCACGGTCTTCCCCGTGGCCACCGGCCCCGACGAGCACCGCTGGCACTGCGTCCACCCCCAGCCGGCCGTGGCGAACACGGCCGCCGCACTCCCCGACACCACCGCAAGGAGCACGTCTTGACCCCCCGCACGCCCCGCATCCACGGAGTCGTTCCCCCCGTCGTCACCCCGCTCCTGCCCGACGGGCAGGTCGACACCGACTCCCTGGAAAAGCTGGTCGCCTTCCTGATCGACGGGGGAGTGAACGGCCTGTTCGCTCTCGGCAGTTCCGGCGAGGTCGCCTACCTCACCGACCAGCAGCAGGCCACTGTCCTCGACGTGATCGTCGGCGCGGCCGGCGGTCAGGTGCCCGTCCTCGCCGGAGTCATCGAGACCACCACCAACAAGGTCGTCGAACGCGCCGAGGCCGCGGCCCGCCAGGGCGTCGACGCCCTGGTCGCCACCGCCCCCTTCTACACCCGCACCCACGCCACCGAGATCGACCGGCACTTCCGGCTGATCTCCGCGGCCGTGGACCTGCCCCTCTTCGCGTACGACATCCCCGTCTGCGTCAACAACAAGCTGGACCGCTCACTGATCCTGTCGCTGGCCAAGGACGGCGTGCTGGCCGGCGTCAAGGACTCCAGCGGCGACGACGTGGCGTTCCGCCGGCTGGCCATCGACCTGAAGGAGATGCCCGAATTCGCCCTGCTGACCGGGCACGAGGTCGTGGTCGACGCCATGCTGCTCGGCGGCGCCGACGGATCCGTACCGGGTCTCGGCAACGTCGACCCGCACGGCTACCGGCGTCTGCACGACGCGGCCGACCGCGGCGACTGGGTGGCCGCCAAGGCCGAACAGGACCGGCTGGCCGAGCTGTTCGACATCGTCTTCGTCGCCGACCCGGCCACCTCGTCCGGGACCTCCGCCGGCCTCGGCGCGTTCAAGACCGCGCTCCAGGTGCGCGGCATCATCGCCCACAACACCGTCAGCCCGCCCATGCGCCGCCTGGACGAGCAGGAGACCAGGGCGATCGCCGGGATCCTGGACCGGGCCGGCCTGAAGTAGCAGCGCTGTCCCAGGGGTCCGTGGGCGCGGTCGCGCGCGGACCCCTGGGACGATCCGCGCCGTGTCCGGCCCCGGCGCACGTCGCGGATGCCGGGGCCGGACACCACGCTCAAACCTTCCGACGACGCGGCCGGGGGCGTGATGATGGCCTCATGAGCGATCACGACGAGACCGCGGGCAGCCAGAACGCTTTCGACGAGGAAGCGCGACAGGTACTCGCGGTCGGCGCCCGCGAGGAGAAGCTGCGCCGCCGCTACCCGATCGAGTCGACGTCATTCGAGCGGACCCGGATGGCGCCCTACACCGCATACGCGGCCATGGTCCTCGAAGGTGCCGGCTGGCGGCAGATGTTCCCCGCCCAGCCGAGCGAGGACGAGGCCCGCCTCGATCTGGCCGCGGTCCTGCGCCAGCTGACGGCGCACGCCCCGGCAGGCGCCCGCTACGCCCAGGCCGCCGAGGCCGTCGAGAACGGGGCGGACCAGATCATCATCGGCGAGCGCGTCTACCGCATCGTCCGTGTCGAGCAGACCGTCATCATGACGGAGTACGGGCCCGAGCCCCCGCAGGGTACGGACAGTCCGTTCCCGGAGGAGTTCGACGACCGGGAGTCCGAGCACTGAACCCGCGTGGTCGAATGGCGGGATGAGCGAACGACAGGTATCCGCGCCCCGGGTCCTCGTGGTGCAGAACACTCCGGACGGCGGCCCCCGCCGGGTCGGATCCTGGCTGCGGGACGCCGGGTTGTACCTGGATGTCGTGCACCCCTGGAACGGCGACCCGCTCCCCGAACGGCTCGGGCGCCGTGCCCTGGTCGTACTCGGCGGCGGCTATCTTCCCGACGACGACCAACGCGCACCCTGGCTCCCGGGAACCCGCGCCCTGGTGCGCGAAGCTCTCGACGCAGGCATCCCGATGCTGGGAATCTGCCTGGGCGGACAGCTCCTCGCCCAGGTGGCCGGAGGCACGGTCCAGGGCGGGACGGGGACCCCGGAATGCGGCAGTACGCCGATCCGGCTGCGCGCCGAAGCGGCCGGCGATCCCCTGTTCCAGGGGCTGCCGGGCGTGGTTCCGGCCATCGAACGTCATGTGGACACCATCACCGGGCTGCCACCGGGCAGCACCTGGCTCGCGGAGAGCGACGCCTGCCCCCACCAGGCGTTCCGGGTCGGCGACCGGGCCTGGGGTGTGCAGTTCCACCCGGAGGCAGAAGCCGCGCACATCGCGGCGTGGGACGAGCAGGGGCTCCGCGCCCTCGGATTCGATCCACCCACACTGATCGCCGCGGCGGAGGCGGACGCGCCGTTGTCCGCCGACGTCTGGGGCGAGTTCACCCGCCGCTTCGCCGGTCTGGTCGCCGCCGGAGCGAGTCCGTCCACGGGTGTGCCCGTCGCGACCTGACCCGCTGCGACGGGGAACCCTCTGTCCGAGGTCAGGAGAGTCAGGCGAGCCGGGCCAGGGAGTCCCAGAACATCGACTCGTAACTCTGCAGCAGCCGTCCGTGCCTGCGGGCGACCGTGATGTCGAAGGTGCTGCCTGGTCCGGCGTCAAGTCCTGCCTGTACCGCGGCCGTTGCCTGTGCGTCGAGACCGGGGGCCGGTTGTGCGAAGAAGTCGAAGAATCCGCAGGCCTTGTCGTCGAAGCCGTAATGGGTGCGCAGGCCCTGCGCGATCGTGGCGCAGTAGCCGCCCCAGGCAGCGAAGTTGGCGGTGAGCGCGAGGGCGGCCTCGGCCGGTCTGCCGGTGAGGGCCAGCCTGGCCACGTACGACGGGTAGGCCTGGCAGCCGGCCGTCGGCTCGTACCCGGTGACGTCGGCCTCGTCGAGTCCGCACGCGGCGATCAGTGCGGCCAACTGCTCCAGAGCGGCTTCCTCACCCTCTTCGAGACTCGTGAAGAAGGCCGCGGCGGCGCTCTCCCGGCGCTCCGTGCACCGCACGGCGAGGTGGTGGAAGGAGCTGCGGTCGCTCGCGATGATGTGCCGCTGCTCCAGAGCGAGCGCACGGAGCGCGCCGAGGCGGGCCGTACCCGCCGCGATCAGCGGAACGAGGGGGTTGGCCGCTGCGGCCGGTGCCAGTTCGGCCTTGCCGGCCCTGAGCAGGTCCTGTGCGGTACGCCCCATCTCCGTGCCCCTTCGTTCGCGTACGCAGTCACCGGTTCACACCACGCTACCGGCCGGCCGGACAAGTGCCAGGTCGTCCGGTAGCTGCCGTGCATGTCACGAGCTGCGGTGCCATAATCGAAATGCGCTCGAAAGGCTGAAAGGCGACCCGCCATGACCTGGGCATCGTGGACAACCAGCGGAATCTTCGCAGGACCCGGCGGGGTCCGTACGGAGGAGATCGGCGTGCTGACCGGCGACGTCACGGTGCACACCACGTGGTCGGACGATCAGGTGCAGTTCGCCGTGCAGTACAGCGGCTCCTCGGACTGGTTCACGCTCACCGGCAGTCCTGTGCCCTGTGGCTCCGAAGCGCTCAGCCGCGAACTGCACCAGATGGTGGTCGAGGCGATTCAGGCCGGCGGAGGTGCCACCGCTCTCGCCGCGCAGAGCCTGGCCACGGAAGAATCAGCCACGGACCGCCCCGAGGGTTAGGGCCGCAGCCCGCATCCCGGCGCGCGGTTGTCGCGCGTTAGGGTACGGGGTGCTGACGAGAGCTGCGGGGCCGCGTTCCCTCGATGACGTACGGGTGCTGGACCGCGAAGAAGAGGGTGGGTCCTGGCCGCTGCTCCTCTGGACGCCGGGCCCCGGCAATCGCATGATCTCCAGCGCCGTGCTGGGTGGTGGTCTGGGTGAGCGGCACTGGGTGCTCAACGCCCAGGTCCGTCCAGGCTACGCACGGACGGACAGCGAACGCCACCTGTCCGAACTCGCCGCGCAGGCCGGCGCCACGGGCCCCGGAGTCGGCCTGATGACCGCTGCTTCCGTACGGAACGCCCGTTCAGCCGTGGACGGGGAGGCGCAGGCCCTGGTCACCGCGGGCATCGGGGTGCACGGCTGGGCCGCCGCCCCGGGCATCGGCAGCGCGGCGCCCCTGCCCGCGGGGACGATCAACATCATTGTGGCCGTTCCGGTGCCGCTGACGGATGCGGCGCTGGTGAACGCGGTCGCCACCGCCACCGAGGCCAAGGTCCAGGCGCTGCGTGACGCGGGCGTCGACGCCTCGGGAACGCCCACCGACGCCGTGTGCGTCGCGGCCCGGGATCCGTCGCTCGGCCCGCCCGGTGCCGTGGAGTCCTTCGCGGGACCCCGGTCGCGGTGGGGCGCCCGGATGGCCCGCGCCGTGCACCGCGCCACCTACCTCGCCTGCCTGCCGTCCGACGCGGCGAGGTGAACGAGGCGAGCTGAACGAGGCGAGCTGAGCGAGGTGGTAACGAGGCGCCCCGGCCCGTACGCCCGGTGCGCGACGCCGGCGCTCAGCCGCGCGTTCCGGCGGTGTCGGCAGTGCCGGTGGTGTCGGCCGGCTGCGGCGCGGCAGGTGCGGCGGGCGCGGTCCTGCTCCCGGCGAGGCGACCGGAGAGGCGACGGGCCAGCGGCTCGGTCCAGCGTGCGGTGAGCGGGCCGACGATGACCAGGATGAGTACGTACGCGGTCGCCAGCGGCCCGATGCGGGGCTCGACGCCGACCGCGAGGCCCGCGATCACGATGGAGAACTCGCCGCGGGCGACCAGCGTGCCGCCCGCGCGCCAGCGTCCCGCTGTTCTGATTCCGGCCCGCCGGGCCGCGTACCAGCCGGTGCCGATCTTCGTGAGGACCGTCACGACCGCGAGCAGCAGTGCGGGCAGCAGGACGGGCGGGATGTCGGCGGGGTTGGTGCTCAGGCCGAAGAAGACGAAGAAGACCGCGGCGAACAGGTCGCGCAGCGGGGTGAGCAGGTTGTGGGCGCCTTCGGCGACTTCACCGGAGAGCGCGATACCGACGAGGAACGCACCCACCGCGGCGGAAACCTGCAGTTGCTGGGCGATACCCGCGACGAACAGGGTCAGTCCGAGGACGACGAGGAGCAGCATCTCGGGGTTGTCGGAGGAGACAGCCCGGCTGATGAACCGGCCGTGGCGCAGGGCCACATAGAGAACGGCGCCGACGGTGCCCAGCGAGATCAGCAGGGTGAGACTTCCCCCGGCCAGGCTCAGCCCGGCGAGCATCGCGGTCAGCAGTGGCAGGTAGACGGCCATGGCGAGGTCTTCGATGACCAGGACACCCAGGATGACGGGCGTCTCGCGGTTGCCGAGGCGGCCGAGGTCTCCCAGGACTTTGGCGATGACGCCGGAGGAGGAGATCCAGGTGACCCCGGCGAGGGCGACGGCCGCGACCGGTCCCCAGCCGAGCAGGAGCGCGGCGGCGGCGCCGGGAGTCGCGTTGAGTACGAAGTCGACGATGCCGGACGGGTACTGGGTCTTGAGGTTGGTGACGAGTTCCGATGCGCTGTACTCGAGTCCCAGCAGGAGCAGCAGCAGGATGACGCCTATTTCGGCGCCGGTGGCGGTGAATTCCTCACTGGCGTCCAGGGGGATGAGTCCGCCGTGGCCGAAGGCGAGACCGGCCAGCAGATACAGGGGGATCGGTGAGAACCCGATGCGCCCTGCGAAGCGGCCGAGGAGGCCGAGGGCGAGGATGACCGCCCCGAGTTCGATGAGCAGCGCGGACGTGTTGTGCACAGGCGTCTATCCTCCGGTGATCAGTTCGGCGACGGCGTCCACGCCCTCGCGGGTGCCGACGACAACGAGGGTGTCGCCGCTGGCGAAGCGGAAGTCCGGGGCGGGCGAGGGGAACGCTGCGGTGCGTCGCAGCACGGCGACGACGGAGGCACCGGTCCTGGTACGCGCCTGAGTGGCGCCGAGGGTGCGGCCCGCGTACGGCGACCTCTTGGTGATCAGGACGTGCTCGGTCACCAGATCGATCTCCAGGTACTCCCGGAGATGGGCCACCGGGTCCGGGGTGAGCAGCCTGGACAGCGCGGTCGCTTCGTGCGAGGCCAGCGGGGTCGCGTTGCGGCAGTTGTCGTCGTCCTCGGGGTCGTGGAAGGCGACGATGCGGCGTCCGTCCTGGTGCACCACGACCGAAATGTGCTGTCCGGCCTCGGTGTTGAGGTCGTACCGGGTGCCGACTCCCGGCAGGCTGGTCTTCCGGACGTGCGCGGCGGGTTCCATAGGAGGCTCCATACGGGCATGCAGGGGCGGTGTGCGGGCACAGGTGCGGGAATGGTCGGCGGGCCCGGGGGTGCGGCGTGGACGCTGTCCCGGCCGGCGCCCTCCGGATCACACGAGCCTTCGGCCGGTTCGCAGGAACGGCCCTTGGCCCTGCGAATACTCTAGCGCAGGTCAAGTAATGGTAAACAAGGCGGATTGTGTGCGTAGATTCGGACGATATGGGGGGTGTGGCGCGGACCTGCCGCCGGTACTGGAATGATCGAGGGCATGACTGAACGCGTTATCGCCGCGTGTGACGGGGCGTCGAAAGGAAATCCGGGGCCCGCGGGCTGGGCCTGGGTCATTGCCGACAGTGCGGGGACGCCCGTCCGCTGGGAGGCGGGTCCGCTGGGCACCGCGACCAACAACGTCGCCGAACTGACAGCCCTGGAGCGGCTGTTGGCGGCTGTCGATCCGACGGTTCCGATGGAGATCCGGATGGACTCCCAGTACGCGATGAAAGCGGTCACGACCTGGCTGCCCGGCTGGAAGCGCAAGGGCTGGAAGACCTCTTCCGGCAAGCCGGTCGCCAACCAGGAACTCGTCGTCCGCATCGACACGCTGCTCACGGGGCGCTCCGTCGAGTTCCGCTACGTGCCCGCGCACCAGGTGAACGGCGATCCGCTCAACGACTTCGCCGACCGGGCCGCCAGTCGGACGGCGATCGTGCAGCAGCCCGCGGGCAGCGATCAGGGTTCTCCCGAGCCGCCGGCCTCACCCGACACCGTACGGACGGGCGGCGCGTCCCGTCGCTCCTCCGGTGGGGCGGCGAAGTCGGCAGCGCCGCGGCAGCGCACGTCGACGCGTACGCTCCAGGCCAAGTTCCCCGGCCGCTGCCGGTGCGGTCGCTCGTACGCCACGGGCGAGTCCATCGCCAAGAACACGGACGGCTGGGGTCATCCGGAGTGCCGTACGGCGAGCGGCGCCGAGGCGTAGCGCCTCCTGTGTGGGCCCTACTCCCTGGTCAGGCCTTCACGGGGTGTTCGGTCCGGCCGACCAGATGATCAGCGGGGGCCGGACGGAACCGCAGAGCGGCGCCCCCGCGGCGTCCGTGAGGCGCAGTTCCGCGGTGAGCCGACCGGCCAGGACCGCGGCGTCCAGCACCTCGGTCGGGACCGCGTCGAGCATCAGTTTGGCCCGGCGGAACATGGTGGCGGTACCGGTCCCGTCCGTGGTGGTCCAGGACAGATAGATGAACCGCCCGCCGAAGCGGTGCTGGATGTACGGACCGGCGAGGGTGATGGAATCCGGGGTGACGGTCGTCGTGCAGTCCAGGGTCCACGAGGCGGACGGGCTGTCACCCGCGTGCAGTTCCACTACGTCCTGCGGCCGGTCCTTGGCCTGAACTCCCACCTGGATGTCCACGGCGTCGGCGAAGGCGGCGCTGGTGCGGCCCGGGAGGGCGGTCGCCTCGATGCAGATCTTCATTGCGTGCCCTGTTCTCCCGGACCGAGGGGCCGGGATCGGCCCGATGGCATCAGTTGCCCCAACTCCCAGTAGAGCATCCGTGGCGTCCGGCCCTTCGGTGCGGCCCGGCCCGGCCCCGGTCCCGTGGGGAGATCGGCACATGCTTGTTCCGCGTTCTTCACCCGCCGGATCGACGGCTGTGGCAATGTCCCGGGAACCGCAACCGACGTCAACAGCGCGCTACAGCGCGGCAGTTGGAGAGGACACCCCACATGTCCCGTCTTATGACGACGAGATGGATCACCGCCACCGCGACCGCCTTCGCGGCGGCCGCGGTCCTGAGCGCCGCACCCCCCACGCCGGCCGCGACCCCGGCGCGTGCCACCCCGGCGGCAGCCGCCTCCACGGTGCTGGACGACTCGTACTACGCGGGCGCCGAGGGCAAGACCGGCCCGGCGCTCAAGAGCGCGCTGCACACCATCATCAGCGTGCAGTCGAAGGTCACCTACGCCCAGGTCTGGGACGCCCTGGACCACACGGACCAGGATCCCGCCAACGCGTCCGACGTGATCGAGCTGTACACCGGCCGGTCCATACCCAAGACCAGCCAGGGCGGCAGCACGGGCGACTGGAACCGGGAGCACGTCTGGGCCAAGTCGCACGGCGACTTCGGCACCGCCACCGGCCCGGGTACCGACCTGCACCATCTGCGGCCCGCGGATGTCGCGGTGAACGGCATCCGGGGGAACAAGGACTTCGACAACGGCGGCACGGCGGTCGCCGGTGCTCCCGGCAACTACACCGATTCCGACTCCTTCGAGCCGAGGGACGCGGTCAAGGGCGATGTCGCACGCATGATCCTCTACATGGCGGTGCGGTACGACGGCGGTGACGGCTTCCCCGACCTGGAGCCCAACGACAAGGTGAACAACGGCTCTGCGCCCGCCATCGGACGCATCAGCGTACTGAAGCAGTGGAGCGACCAGGACCCGCCGGACGCCTTCGAGAAGAACCGCAACGACGTGATCTACAACGACTACCAGCACAACCGCAACCCGTTCATCGACCACCCCGAATGGGTCGACGCCATCTGGTGATCACGGACGCCGTCCGGTGATCACGGCTGGGGCGGGCCGGTCTCCTCGCGGAGGTTACCGGCCCGCACCTCGCGCGCCCTCGTTGCCGTCCTTGGACGTGTGGGCGATGCATTCGACGTCGATCTGGTCGGCGAGTTTGGCCAGTTCGATGGTCAGGGCGGCCACGGTGTTCTCGTCGGCGTTCGACGCGTCGTCGCGTACCGCCTGGAGCCAGCCGGCGCCCAGCGTCCGCAGCATGTGGCTCACGTCGGCCGCTGCCACGTGCAGGACACCCTGTTCATCAGGGACCAGGGCAAGCATGACGTCACGGTTCACAGTCTCTCCGCCTCCAGTGTCTGCGGAATTCTCCGCAAAGCGACTCTAATGACACCTTGTGCCCCCGCGTGGGACATGAGGTCCATGCCCTCCGCGGGTGCGGGCGATGCACGGTGGCCCCACCGGGTCCGTGTTCCCGCTGCTGTCACGGGTATCTCCGCCGATATGGTGTGCGGGCCGGAAAAGGCGGGCCGGGAGATACCCTCCGGCCGCGTGCCTGCCTCATAATCTCGTCCCATGCGCCTGAATCCCGTGGAACCCGATTCCGTACGCCCGTCCGCGGTGTGGAACGAGGCGGTCCGTGAGTTCCTCAGGACGCGGCAGGGGCAGGCGCTCTCCACCCACGAGAGCGCGGAGTACCAGCGTCTCCGGGAGGGTTACATCCGCGCGGTGCGGCACGAGTCCGGCGACGGCGCCGACGCTCAGCCCTGACCCTCGGAGCGTCGGCGCCGGATGACGACGATGTCGATCGCCGCCACGATCGCCAGGACACCGCAGATGACGGCCAGGGTCACCAGGAACCCCGGGCCGGGCGATCCGGCCGGTGCGGAGACGGCCCACAGGGAGAACCCGGCGGCCCCTGCGGCGAATACGGGAAGCGCGGTGACCGAGAGCACCAGGCGCAGCCCCAGCGCGCTGTACGCGGTCAGCGGCTCGGTTCCGGTCCGGACCCGTCCCGGGCCGAGGAGTACAGGATGGTGGTGGTGGGTCGGAACGGTGTTCCGGCCGCCCAGCGCAGCACGGTGAGACATGAGTCCCCTTCCTGGCAGCGGCCTCTCCCGTTGAGGGGCGCGGCCGGAGCCTTCCGGTCCTCTTCCACCAGTGTGCTCCGCCACTGCCGGACCGGGCCACCCCGTACGCGAGGGGGCGGCCCGGTCCGGCCAGGTCCTAGCGGATCCGGGCGACGGCGGAGTAGATGCCGCTGCCTTCCGGCTGCGGGGCGGAGCCGTCCTTGAACCATTCCGGGGCCGTCACCAGTCCCGGCCCGACCAGGTCGAGCCCGTCGAAGAACCGGGCGACCTCGTCACGGGTGCGGAATCCCAGCCGCATGCCGCCCTTCGCGTACTCCGCGGTGACCATCGCCGCCAGTTCCGAGTACAGATCGGACGCGGCATGGGACATCACCAGGTAACTGCCGGACGGCAGGGTGTCGACCAGGGTGCGGACGATGCCGTACGGATCCTGGTCGTCCGGGACGAAGTGCATGAGCGCGATGAGGGAGAGCGCGATCGGCCGGTCGAAGTCGAGGAAGCCCCTGGCGTGGTCGATGATCGACTGCGGTTCGCGCACATCGGCCTGGATGTAGTCGGTGGCGCCCTCCGGCCGGCTGATCAGCAGGGCCTCGGCGTGACGCAGCACGATGGGGTCGTTGTCCGTGTAGACGATCCGGGCCGAAGGGGTGGTCCGCTGGACGATCTGGTGCAGGTTCGGCCGGGTCGGGATGCCGGTGCCTATGTCGAGGAACTGATCGATGCCACTGCCCGCCAGCCAGGCGGCGGCGCGGTGCATGAACTCACGGTTCTGCCGGGCGGCATCCTTCGCCTCGGTGGGGAGTTGTTCCCCCACCTCCTGGTCGACGGGGTAGTTGTCCTTGCCGCCCAGGAGCCAGTCGTACACCCGCGCGGGATGAGGCTTGCTCGTGTCGATCCGGGGCGTGGGTGTGGCTGCCGTCATGACGGACTCCGTTGCGCGAGGAGTGGATGAGAGAGGCGGGAACAGGCCGGGGGAGGGGGTGCCGGGCGAGCGACTGCCGTACCGGGTCCCGCGGCCGGGCGGGCACTGCCGCCGCCGTTCCCCCACCGCGGAGACTCGAACAGCTCACTCACATCCCACCGCAACCCGACCGACCAGCGCCTTGTCGGCGAAGTCTGCCACAGCAACTCGGCCGTGGCCGCACGGCGTTGACCTCCGGGTTCCGGCCCGTCCCGGCCGCCGGGCACGGCGCCGGTGTTCGACGGCCCCGAGGACGGCCGCGAGGACCGCACGCGGGTTCACAGCTGCCGCTTTCGCGGGACGCAGACACGGGTGGTCGCCGGATCGTCCGGGCGTTCCCGTTCGTACAGCGCGACGACCGGGCGGCCGAGCGCGTACCGCTCGACGACCACCGGGACCACGACGGCGCTCCACAGTGCGATGACCAGACCCGCCCCGGGCGACGCAGTGGCCGACGGCGGACCACTGCGACGTCGTCAGACGGCCCACGATCCACCCGGCCGGTTCGCCCGGCACGACATCGCCCGAGTCGACGGCGTCCCGCCGGCCCGTGGCGAACGCCAGACCCGCCAGCACCACCGGGACACCCGCCGAGGCCCGGTGCAGATAGCGGCGGGACATCAGGGCCAGCAGGACACCCCCGCCGTGCCCGTCACGGGTGCGACGCTCGCCAGGTCGTTGGAGGCGCAGCCTTCGTCGTCGCAGCTCCAGACGGTGTGTGACGCCTCGGCCGAACTGATGCGGGGCGTGAACGGGGGTACGGATACCACACCCGTCGGAGACCCGGGCACGTGTGGTGGATGGGGTCCCTGAGGCGAACGTGACAGGATGTCCCTATGTCTACCAACGTATTCTTCGACGTCACCATCGATGAGCAGCCCGCCGGACGGATCGTCTTCGAGCTGTTCGACGACATCGTCCCCAAGACCGCCCAGAACTTCCGCGAGCTGGCCACCGGCGAGCACGGCTTCGGCTACGCGGGCTCGCCCTTCCACCGCGTGATCCCCGACTTCATGCTCCAGGGTGGCGACTTCACCCGGGGCAACGGCACGGGCGGCAAGAGCATCTACGGCGAGAAGTTCGCCGACGAGAACTTCACGCTGAAGCACGACCGTCCGTTCCTGCTGTCCATGGCGAACGCCGGGGCCAACACCAACGGCTCCCAGTTCTTCATCACCACGGTGGTGACGTCGTGGCTGGACGGCAAGCACGTCGTGTTCGGCGAGGTCGTCGAGGGCCAGGACCTGGTCAGGAAGATCGAGGCGCTGGGCTCCCGCTCCGGCGCGACCAGCTCGAAGATCGCCGTCTCGGCTTCCGGGACCGTCGAGAAGTAGTCCCGGATCCGGTCCGGCGAGGACCGGGATCCCGATGGGCACCCGAAGTGTCTCCGTGACCGCTGTCGCCCACGCGGTCACGGAGACACCGCCCTTTCCCCGCCGCGCACCACGCGCCCCCGCATCGCGCTCCGGCTTCGGCGCTCCGGCTTCGGCCCACCGGCCTCCGTCAGGCGGCCGTGTCCTCCGCGTTCCGTCCGGCGATCGCCAGGATGGCCATGTCGTCCTGGCGGGTGCCGCCCGTCCAGCGTGTGACATCCGCGGTCAGCGCGTCGATCAGCGAAGCGGGATCCGTGAACCGGTGACCCGCGAGCCGGGAGGTGCACGGGTCGTAGAAGACGCCGTCGCGGTTCCGCGCCTCGGTCACTCCGTCGGTGATCATCAGGAGCATCGCAGTCGGCGGCAGCCGCAGGACATCGACCTGCGCGTCGTCCTCCGGAGTCGCCGGGCCCGCCAGCCGCATACCGAGCGGTAGTTGCGGGACGGTCGGGTCCAGCCGGAGCAGCCGCCCCCCGTCGAGCAGGTACGGGGCGGGGTGCCCCCGGTTCACCAGCCGCAGCACGCCGCCGTCGGGTGAGACCTCGGCCAGCACCACGGTGGTGAAATCCTCACCGGCGATCTCCCGGCTGCTGCGCTCCGCCTCCCTGGACAGCGCCTCGTCCAGCTGGTGCGCCAGCTCCGCGAGGCTGGAGGCACGCTCGGCCTCCTGGCGGAACGCCCCGACGGTGACCGAGACCGACGAGATGGCCTGGAGTCCCTTGCCCCGTACGTCGCCGATCATCATGCGCACGCCGAACGGGGTGTCCTGTACAGCGAAGAGATCGCCGCCGATCCGGGCCTCTGTCTCGGCGGCCGTGTACCCCGCGGCCACTGCCAGGTGACCGGCGTGCGTCGGAGGATCCGGAAGTACGGCCCGTTGCAGGGCCTCGGCGACGTCTCTGGCCACCGCGAGATCGCGCCCCTGGCGTTCCATGAGCCGGTTGACCAGGACGGCCAGCACCCCGATGAGCGCGACGACCGCCAGATCGACGAAGTTCGCCGAGAGTGGACGGGCGTGGTGGTAGTCCAGCGTCACCGAGGCCACGCAGGCCAGACCCCCGAAGACGACGGTCGCGCGGAGCGACAGCATCGCTCCCGCGATCATCGGCGATGCGGCCAGCAACGGGAGGCCCATGTAGGGCTGGGGCGCGGTGAGATCGAGCAGTGCTCCAGCGATCAGGGAGAGCGCCGCCAGTGCCCACGGCACCTTCACCGAAGTGGGTGAGAGTCCCTTCACCTGCTGCTCCCTGCTGCCCGGGGTGGTTCCGTCCGTGGCCACCGACGAAGAGTCGGATCATGCCAGGAACCCGCACGAAACGGGACGAAGGCGCGCGAAAGCCGCCCGGTCCGCTGGCGACGGGGGCCGGTGCCGTCCCGGTCGGCGGGCATCCGGCCCCCGTCGTTCGTCGCCTCAAGTCCGGTGTCCGGAGGGAGGGTTACGGCACCTGCGCGGGGCCGGTCGCGGGGGAGACTCCCGGAGAGGGGGCGACCGGACCGGCGAGCACCCGGGCCCGGCAGGCGGACGGTGTGCCCCAGGCCGAGCGCAGCGCGCGGGCCTTGCGGATCCACAGCGACAGGTCGTACTCGGCGGTGTAGCCGATGGCGCCGTGCAGTTGCAGGGCGGTACGGGCCGCCGCGTACGCCGCTTCGCCCGCCGCCACCTTCGCGGCGGCGATCTCCGCCCCGGCGTCGGCCGACTTCCCGGACAGGGCCACCGCGGCGCCGTGCACCAGCGGACGGGCGAACTCCAGGCCGATGAGGGCGTCCGCGAGCCGGTGCTTGACGGCCTGGAAGGCGCCGATGGTGGTGGAGAACTGGGTGCGCTGCTTGGCGTAGGCGACGGTCCTCTCGACCAGGGCGAGGCCGACCCCCAGCGTCTGGGCGGCGGTGGCGAACGCGGCCCAGTCGGCGGCGGCCGTGGCCGCCGCCTCGACGGCCGGGCTGATGGCGAGCGTCGCACCGGTGCCGGGCAGCGGGCGGGCGAGGCGCCGCGCCGGGTCGAGCGAAGGCTGAACAGGCCCGTGTCCGGCGGTCGTTCGCAGTTCGGCGGTTCCGGGCGCGTCGGCGCCGGTCACCACGAAGGTGACGTCGGCCGCGTCCGCGTCCAGGGCGTACGGCCCGCCCTCCGCCAGCGCCAGGGACACCATGGCCTGCCCGGAGGCGATCCGGGGCAACCACGCGTCTGCCGCGGCGGTGTCTCCGCGCTCGGCCAGACCGCCGAGGAGCACACCGGCCGCGACGCTCTCCACGAGCGGCCCCGGCACCGCGTGCCGCCCCAGTTCGACGAAGGACACGGCGAGTTCGACGGGCAGCAGCCCCATGCCGTCCTGCGCTTCGGGTACGGCCAGGGCGAACACTCCCGCCTCGGCGATCCGGGCCCACAGGGCGCGCCCCCGGCCGGTGTCGCCGTCGCCCCAGGCGCGTACGGCCGCGGGGGTGTCGGCGGCCGTCAGCATGCGGTCCAGGGTCCGCCCGAACTCGGCCTGCTCGTCGTCCAGCAGGAACTTCATGACCGGCGTCCTTTCGGCAGGCCCAGCAGCCGCTCGGCGATGATGTCGCGCTGGATCTCATTGGTGCCCGCGTAGATGGGCCCGGCCAGCGAGAAGGTGTATCCGTCGGCCCAACTGCCGTCGGCGGGGGCCTCCCCGGCCTCGTCGGACAGCTCGCCGCGCGGGCCCAGCAGATCGAGCGCCGTCTCGTGCAGGCTGATGTCCAGCTCCGACCAGAAGACCTTGTTCAGGCTGGACTCGGCGCCGATGGAGCCGCCCGCGGCGATGCGCGAGGCGTTGGCGTAGGTGAAGAGCCGATAGGCGCGGGAGCGGATCACGGCGTCGGCCACCCGGTCGCGCAGCGCGGTGTCCGCGGGGTCGGCCTCGTCCCGCCAGAGGGCGGTGAGCTTCTCGGCCGCGGCGGTGAACCGGCCGGGGCTGCGCAGGGTCAGACCGCGTTCGTTCCCCGCGGTGCTCATCGCCACCTGCCAGCCGCGGCCGGGCTCGCCGATGACGTCCTCGTCGGGGACGAAGACGTCGTCGAGGAAGAGTTCGGCGAAGGCGGGCTTCCCGTCGAGGCGGCCGACGGGTCGTACGGTCACGCCCTTCGCGTCGAGCGGGAACATCAGATAGGTGAGGCCCCGGTGCGGCCGGTCCGCCCCGGGATCGCTGCGGAAGAGCCCGAAGGCGCGGTCGGCGAAGGCGGCCCGCGACGACCAGGCCTTCTGGCCGTTGAGCAGCCAGCCGCCTGCCACCCGCACGGCGGTGGAACGCAACGACGCCAGGTCCGACCCGGACTCCGGCTCGGACCAGGCCTGCGCCCAGATCACCTCACCGCTCGCCATCGCGGGCAGGATCCTGGCCCGCTGCTCGGGGCTGCCGTGCTCGAAGAGGGTGGGGGCGAGGAGGTTGATGCCGTTCTGGCTGACGCGGCCCGGTGCCCCCGCCGCGTAGTACTCCTCCTCGAAGATCAGCCAGTGCAGGATCGACGCGCCCCGGCCGCCCTGCTCCACGGGCCAGGAGACCGCCGACCAGCGGCCCGTCGACAGGGTGCGTTCCCAGGCGCGGTGGGCGGCGAAGCCCTCGGCCGTTTCCAGGGAGGGCAGCGGGCGGGCCGGGACGTGCGCGGCGAGCCAGTCGCGGGCCTCGGCCCGGAAGGCGTCGTCCTCGGTGGTGAAGTCGAGGTCCATCAGCGTCCCGCCTTCTTCATCGCGCCGATGTCCATACCGCCGAGGGAGTCGGCCGCGGTCTCGGCGTTGTGCGCGTGGGCCAGGTGGTGGAGACCGAAGACCGAGTCCAGGCCGGTGTGCAGGCCCTGGAGGTCCTCGGCCTGGTTGACCGCGCGCTTGGCCAGGGCCAGGCCCATCCGCGGCATCTCTGCGACCCGGGAGGCCAGTTCATGGGTGCGGGCGGTGAGTTCGGTGCCGGGCACGACGCGGTTGACCATGCCGAGCTCGTAGGCACGGCGGGCGCTCATCCGCTCCCCGGTGAAGAGGAACTCCTTCGCGATGCGTGGCGGCATCACCCACGGGTGGGCGAAGTACTCGACACCCGGGATGCCCATCCGCACGACCGGGTCCGCGAAGAAGGCGTCCTCGGAGGCGACGATCAGGTCGCAGATCCAGGCGAGCATCAGACCGCCGGCCACGCAGGCCCCCTGTACGGAGGCGATCATCGGCTTCGGCAGCTCGCGCCACCGTCGGCACATGCCCAGGTAGACCTCGGACTCCCGGGCGAAACGGCTCTCGGCCCCGGTCTTGTCCGAGTGGTCCCACCAGAGACCCGCTGTGCGGTCGAAGGGCAGGTGGGCGTCGCGCTCCGGCGTGCCGATGTCGTGGCCCGCGGAGAAGTGCTCGCCCGCGCCGGCCAGCACGACGGCCTTGACCTCGCTGTCGTCGGCCGCGCGGTAGAAGGCGCGGTCGAGGGCGTAGGTCATCGCGGAGTTCTGGGCGTTGCGGTAGTCCGGGCGGTTCATGGTGACGAGGGCGACCGGGCCCTGCCGCTCGTAACGCACCACGGACGGCTGGTGATCGGCGGTCATCGGCGACTCCTTCCCTAACAAGTGTTTGGTAGGTTAACCTACGGCCATGAGCAGCGTCGAGGAATACGGCACCGGGAACCCCGCCCGGCCGCGGACCGCATCAGCAGGACCTGTCCCAGGTGGGCAGCCGTGAACCAGCCCCCGAAGTACCTCCCCGGGCACCAGCTGCTCGCCGGCCGTACCGCCGTGATCACCGCCGCCGCGGGCGCCGGGATCGGCGGCGCGACCGCGCGCAGATTCCTGGAGGAGGAGGCCCGCGTCGTCCTCGGCGACAGCCACGCACGCCGGCTGGCGGAGACGGTGCAGGCGCTGGCCGAGGAGTTCGGTGCGGACCGGGTCGCCGGGGTGCCCTGCGACGTCACCGACGAGGAACAGGTCGCCGCCCTCCTCGACCTCGCGGAGGAACGACACGGGCGGCTCGACCTCGTCGTCAACAACGCGGGTCTCGGCGGCACCGCGGACCTGGTCGAGATGACCGACGCCCAGTGGGACAAGGTCATCGACGTCACCCTGAACGGCACCTTCCGCTGCACCCGCGCCGCGCTGCGCCGGATGAAGCAGTCCGGCGCGGGCGGCGTCATCGTCAACAACGCCTCGGTGGTGGGCTGGCGCGCCCAGCGCGGACAGGCCCACTACGCGGCGGCCAAGGCCGGCGTGATGGCGCTGACGCGGTGCGCCGCCGTCGAGGCCGCGGAGTACGGCGTACGCGTCAACGCCGTCTCGCCGAGCCTCGCCATGCATCCGCACCTGGTGAAGGTCACCACGCCCGAACTGCTGGAGCGGCTGACCGAGGCCGAGGCCTTCGGCCGGTACGCCGAGCCGTGGGAGATCGCCAACGTCATCGTCTTCCTGGCCAGCGGCTACTCGTCGTACATGACCGGCGAGACGGTGTCGGTCAGCAGCCAGCACGCCTGAGCGGGGAACGACAATGGACGTGTGCCTACAGCCAAGAAGAAGACCACGATGAGCCCGTCGCCCGCGCGGCGCCGGGAGCTGCTGTCCACCGCCGCCGAGGTGTTCGCCGCGCAGGGCTACAACGCCACCACGGTGCGGAAGATCGCGGACGAGGCCGGGATCCTGGCCGGCAGCCTCTACTACCACTTCGACTCCAAGGAGTCGATGCTCGACGAGATCCTGAGCACCTTCCTGGACGAGCTGTGGGCCCGTTACGACGCAGTCCTCGCCGCCGGGCAGAGCCCCAGGCAGACCATCGAAGACCTGGTCACCGAGTCCTTCCGGGAGATCGACCGGCACCGCGCCGCCGTCGCCATCTACCAGAAGGAGTCCAAGTACCTTTCGATCCAGCCCCGTTTCGGCTATCTCGCCGACTCGCAGGAGAAGTTCGAGAAGGCATGGCTCGGCACGCTCGAACGCGGCGTGGCCGACGGGGCCTTCCGCTCAGATCTCGACATCCGCCTCACCTACCGCTTCGTCCGCGACACCGTCTGGGTCGCCGCGAGCTGGTACCGGCCGGGCGGACAGCACAGCCCCGAGGAGATCGCCCGCCAGTACCTGGCGATGGTGCTGGACGGCATCGCCTCCGGGCCCCCGCAGGACACATAGCGTCTTCCGTCCGGGCCGGACCCCGCGAGCCCGGCCCGGACGGGAGGCCCTACCCCTACCAGGTTCCGCATGGAGGAGCAGTCATGGCTGAGGCCTACATCGTCGAAGCGGTACGTACCCCGGTCGGCCGGCGCAAGGGCGGGCTCAGCGCCGTTCACCCGGCCGACCTCGGCGCGCATGTGCTCGGTGCGCTCGTGGAGCGCACCGGCATCGACCCGTCCGCCGTGGAGGACGTCGTGTTCGGCTGCCTCGACACGGTGGGCCCGCAGGCGGGTGACATCGCGCGGACCTGCTGGCTGGCCGCCGGCCTGCCCGAAGAGGTGCCGGGTGTGACCGTCGACCGGCAGTGCGGCTCCTCCCAGCAGGCCGTCCACTTCGCCGCCCAGGGCGTGCTCTCCGGCACCCAGGACCTGGTCGTCGCGGGCGGCACGCAGAACATGTCGATGATCCCGATCGCCTTCGCCAGCCGGCAGGCGGCCGAGCCGCTCGGGCTCACCGAAGGCCCGTACGCCGGGTCCGTCGGGTGGCGGGCGCGCTACGGCGACCAGCCGGTCAACCAGTTCCACGGCGCCGAGATGATCGCCGAGCAGTGGAACATCTCCCGCCGGGACATGGAGGAGTTCGCGCTCCGCTCGCACCAGCGCGCCGCGCGCGCCATCGACGAGGGCCGCTTCGCCCGGGAGACCGTCGCGTACGGGGACGTCACCGTGGACGAGGGCCCGCGCCGGGACACCTCACTGGAGAAGATGGCCGGGCTCAAGCCCGTCGTGGACGGCGGCAGGCTGACCGCGGCTGTCTCCTCGCAGGTCTCGGACGGCGCCTCGGCCATGCTGATCGCCTCCGAACAGGCCGTCCGCGACCACGGGCTGACGCCGCGGGCGCGCATCCACCATCTCTCCGTACGCGCCGAGGACCCGATCCGGATGCTCTCCGCGCCCATAGCGGCCACCGCCCACGCGCTGAAGAAGACCGGTCTGACGATCGCCGACATCGATCTGGTCGAGATCAACGAGGCCTTCGCCTCCGTGGCGCTGGCCTGGCTGAAGGAGACCGGCGCCGACCCGGAGAAGGTCAATGTCAACGGCGGCGCCATCGCGCTCGGCCACCCGCTGGGCGCGACCGGCACCAAACTGATGACGACCCTGCTGCACGAACTGGAGCGCACCGGCGGCCGGTACGGGCTGCAGACGATGTGCGAGGGCGGCGGTCAGGCCAACGTCACCATCATCGAACGCCTCTGACGGCGCAGGCCGCCGGACAGGACCTGATGCACACCAACGCCCGCGCCCTTCCCGGCACTCGACGGTACCGGGAAGGGCGCGGGCGGTTCGCCCGGAGGGGGCTCAGCCTGCCCGGGACGCCGAGGGCGCGCCCAGCGCGGCGAGGGAGCTCAGCGTGTCCTGGGCCTCGGCCATGATCCGGTCGACGAGTTCGGCGCAGGAGGGCAGGTCGTCGATCAGGCCGGCGACCTGGCCCGAGGCCATCACCCCCAGATCCGGGCGGCCGTCCACCATCGAGGCCTTCAGCATCATCGGGGTGTTGGCCGCCAGCAGTACCTGACTCCACGTCAGATCCTTGCCGTGCTTCATGGCGAGGCCGTCACGGACCATTCCGGCCCAGCTCAGCCCGGAGTGCGCCTTGAAGCCGGCGGCGTGCCGCAGCGCCCGCACCAGCGCGGCCGGGCGGCCCGAGCGCTCCAGCGCCGCGACCAGGGGTGTCCGCAGCATCCGGTGCGGAAGGCCGTCGACCTTGGTGGTGACGGTGATGTCCTTGACGCCCGCCGCGAGGTACTCCGCCTTCACGGCGTCCGGCACCGTGCTGTCCGAGGTGAGCAGGAAGCGGGTGCCCATGGCGACCCCCGCCGCCCCGTGCGCCAGCGCAGCGACGAGACCCCGCCCGTCCCGGAAGCCGCCCGCGGCGATCACCGGAATCCCGACCGCGTCGACGACCTGCGGCAGCAGCACGGTGGTGGCCACCTCGCCGGTGTGCCCGCCGCCCTCGCCGCCCTGCACGATGACCGCGTCGGCGCCCCACGCCGCGACCTTCTCCGCATGGCGGCGCGCGCCGATCGACGGGATCACGACGACACCCGCGTCCTTCAGCCGCCCGATCAGCGCCTCGGACGGCGCCAGCGCGAAGGACGCGACCCGCACACCCTCGTCGATGATGACGCCCACCCGCTCCGCCGCATCGCCCGCGTCCGCCCGGAGGTTGACGCCGAAAGGACGGTCGGTCCGGGACTTCACCTCGCGTACCGCGGAGCGCAGCTGCTCCAGGGTCATGGTCGCGGAGGCGAGGATGCCCAGCGCCCCCGCATCGGCCGTCGCCGACACCAGCCGGGGGCCCGCCACCCACCCCATGCCCGTCTGGACGATCGGATGGCGGACGCCGACCAGCTCGGTGAGCCGGGTGGACAGCGTGAATCCGCTCCCGCTCACGTCCGCACCTCGCGGTTGCGCAGGCCCCGCGGGTCGATGACCGTACGGATCAGCCGGAGCTCCTCCGCGCTCGGCTCGCGGGTACGGGGGACGTCGTCCGGGACCGGGAGCTCGAAGCCGGTGGCCTCCCGCACCTGCGCGGCGCTCACCCCCGGGTGCAGGGACCTGACGCGCAGGGTCCGTCCGGGGGTCTCGAAGTCCAGCACCGCCAGGTCCGTGACGACCCGGCGGAGCTGGTGGAACCGGGTCGCGGACGGACCGGCCGCGGCGGCGCGGTCGTGCCCGACGCCGCTGACCATGTCGACCTTCTCGACGAACACCCGGGGAGAATGCCGGGGGATCCAGTAACTCGTCGGGTTGTTGATGGTGTTGACCGGCGCGCCGCGCACGCCCAGCAGCTGGCGGGCCGGCTGCTTCCAGTCGCCGATGCAGCTGATGTTCTGGTTGCCGTGCCGGTCCAGCTGGCTGGCGCCCATCATGACGTGCCGCTTGCCGCCGGCGACCATGGCCAGATGCCTGCGGTAGGGCAGCCATCCCTCGACGGTCTCCGGCTGCGCGCCGATCGCCGGTACATCACCGATCACCAGGGCCTCACCGTCGGTGAGCAGCAGATCGGGCGAGAAGGTCAGCTTGGCGAGCCGGGCGCCGACCGACGGCACGGTGCCCATCGGGCTGGCCAGCACCTCGCCGTCACCCCGCCACGCCTCGGCGCAGGCGATGACGCAGTACTCGGCGCGGGTGACGCCGGTCTCCGCGCCCTGAGCGGTCTCCTGCGTACTCATGCGCCCTCCTTGGCGAAGGCCGCGACCGCGGCCTGGTAGGTGTCCTCGTCCCCGGACAGGAAGCGGTCGGTGAACTCGCGCCAGGCGTCCGGGTCCGCGGCTGCCTTGGCGTACGCCGTCTGGAACGCCTCGTCGCGCCCGTAGTCGGGGATGCACGAGGTGAAGTGCGCGCCGTTCGGGGTCTCGACGACCCCGGTGACCGAGTGGCGCCCCACGAGCAGGGTCTGCGGAGGGCCGGCGGCGGCGAACTCCGAGCTCGGCACGATCCGTTCGCAGGAGACGTAGGCGTCGGTGGCCGCTTCGCAGAAGAGGTCGTCGAAGTACGGGTCGGGGCCCAGGTACTGGCCGTTGCCGCGGGCGTCCGCGCGGTTGACGTGGACGAGGGCCGCGTCCATCCGCAGCGCCGGTACGGCCACCAGCTCCTCACCGTCCGCGTACGGTGAAGTGACCGTCCGCAGCTCCGGGTTGACCGTCATCACGTCCGATCCGAGACCGGCCCGGATCGGCATGAACGGCAGTCGGTGGGCAGCGGCGGTCAGCCCCCACATGAACATCGCCTCGTCCAGTTCCGTCAGCTCGAAGTCACCGCGCTGGCGGGCCGCCCGGAAGTGCGGCTCCAGCGGGATGGAGTCGAGCGTGGCGAAGGCGGCGACCAGCTTGCGGATCTTTCCGGCGGCGGCCAGCAGGCCCACGTCGGGGCCGCCGTAGGAGATGACGGTCAGATCGGTGACGTCCGACCGCAGCAGGGCGCGGACGAGCGCCATGGGCTTGCGCCGGGAACCCCAGCCGCCGATGCCCAGCGTCATACCGCTGCGCAGCCGTCCGACGACGTCCTCCGCGGACATGACCTTGCCGGTCCTCTCAGGGGTGTCGCTGCTCACGACTTCTCCTCCTTGTTTCCGAAGGTGTTACGGACCTGGTCGGCGATCCCCACGAGGTTCGCCTCGAAGGTGAAGCCCTGTTCGAAGCGGTAACTGCGGCGGACGTCGACCGGGTCGATGCCGTTGATCGCGGCCTTGGCGAGGCGGATCAGCGTGCCGTCCTTGGCGGCGATCTCGACGGCCAGAGCCACCGCCGCGTCCAGCAGCCCGTCGCGGGGAACGACCTGCCACACCGAGCCGTGCCGGTGGAGTTCCTGCGCCGTGGCGGTACGGGAGGTGTAGTACAAGGTGCGCATCAGGTGCTGGGGGACCAGCCGGGCGAGGTGCGTGGCGGCGCCGAGCGCGCCGCGGTCCAGCTCGGGGAGGCCGAAGGTGGCGTCGTCGCTCGCCACGATCGCGTCGGCGTTGCCGACGAGGCCGATACCGCCGCCCAGGCAGTACCCGCCCACCGCGGCGACGACGGGCACCTCGCACTCGTATACGGCGGCGAAGGCCTCGGCGCAGCCGTGGTTGGCGCCGACCAGCGCTCCGTGGCCTTCGGAGCGCTGCATCTCCTTGATGTCGACGCCGGCGTTGAAGCCACGTCCGGCGGCGGTCAGCACCACGCAGCGGACGGTGGGGTCGGCCCCTGCGGCGCGCACCGCTTGGGCCAGGGCGAACCAGCCCTGTACGGGCAGGGCGTTGACGGGAGGGAAGTCGACGGTGACCACACTGACGCCGTCGTGCGGGCTTGAGGTGGAGACACCCATGAGCAGATCAGCTACCTTTCCACCAAACATTTGTTAGGTGAGAAGGTAGCAGTGCTTCGCGTACCGCGGGAGGGGGCGCCCGGCGTCCCGGCTCCCGCAACTGCCGAGAAGGAGAAGTGAGATGACTTCGAGCACCACCGGAAGCGGCACAGGAAACGCCACAGGAAACGCCACAGGAAACGGCTCCGGGCTCTGCGCCGGACGCGTCGCCGTCGTCACCGGCGCAGGCCGCGGCCTGGGCCGCGCCCATGCGCACGCCCTGGCGGCGGAGGGCGCGCGGGTCGTCGTCAACGACCTGGGTGTCGGACTCGACGGGGCGGGCGGCTCGGCGGGACCTGCGCAGGACGTGGTCGACGAGATCGTCGCGGCGGGCGGTGAGGCGGTCGCCCATGGCGGCGACATCGCCACCACGGTCGGCGCGGCCTCCCTGGTCGCCACCGCCGTGGAGACCTTCGGCCGGCTCGACATCCTGGTCAACAACGCCGGGTTCCTGCGCGACAAGATGCTCGTCAACCTCGACGAGGACGCCTGGGACGCGGTGATGCGCGTCCATCTCAAGGGCCACTTCCTGGCGCTCAAGTACGCCGGGGCGCACTGGCGTGCGGAGGCCAAGGCGGGGCGCGCGCCGCAGGCGCGGGTGATCAACACCAGCTCCGGCGCGGGACTGCTGGGGAGCGTGGGGCAGGGCAACTACTCGGCCGCCAAGGCCGGGATCCTGGGGCTGACCCTGGTGGCCGCCGCCGAACTGGGGCGGTACGGGGTCCAGGTCAACGCCATCGCGCCCGCCGCCCGGACCCGGATGACCGAAGAGGTCTTCGCCGAGGCCATGACCGCGTCCGGTGAGGGCGGCTTCGACGCGATGGCGCCGGAGAACGTCTCGCCGCTCGTGGTCTGGCTGGCGTCGGAGGCCGCCGCGGGCGTCACCGGCCGCGTCTTCGAGGCGGAGGCCGGGCGGATCACCGTCATGGAGGGCTGGCGGCCCGGCCCGAGCGCCGACAAGGGGGCGCGCTGGACCCCGGCCGAGGCGGGCGAGGCCGCCCTGGTCCTGCTGGGCGCCGCCGAACTGCCCCAGCCGGTATACGGCGCGCAGTGACCGGCCCGCCGTGCGGGCACCCCGGCCCTGGTCCTGCCGGGGTGCCCGCACGGCCCGTGAGCGGGGGTGATCCACGAGCCGGAGCGTCCGGTGTCTTCCCCGGACGGAAGTGTCCTGCTACGTTTTTCAAGAATTCATTTCAGTTCTGTGAACTTCCGTCGCCCTGGCGAAGGACTCGGAGGCTTCGATGCCCCTCGTCGATTCACCCCACCCCGTGTGGGCAACACCTCGACCCTGTGAACTCCCTCCGTCGATGATCGGGCGGATGACCCTGATCATCGACGCGTTCGAAAACCGTTCCTCGCGGCTGACTCTCGAAGAGGTCGCGTACCGCACCCGGCTGCCACGGTCGACCGCGCACCGCATCCTGGACCAACTCGTCGGCTGCCAGTGGTTGGAACACACCTCGTACGGCTACCGGCTCGGCCCGCGCGCCCTCGGACTCGGCGGCCAGGACGGCAGCCGGGGCGAGATCCGTGAGGCCGCCGCCCCCCTGCTCCACGAACTCCACCTGCGCACCGGCATGGTGGTGCATCTCGCCGTACTCGAAGGTGCCGAGATCGTGTACCTCGACAAGATCGGCGGCCGGTTCGCCAGCGGCCTGCCCTCGCGGGTCGGCGGACACGCGCCCGCCCACGCCACGGGGGTGGGCAAGGCCATGCTCGCCTGGCTCGAACCCGAGCAGGTGGACACCCTCCTGCCCGAGGCGCTGCCCCGGAGTACCGAACGCACCATCACCGGCCTTCCGGCGCTCCGGCAGGAGCTCGACCGGATCAGGCGGCGGCACGGTCTCGCCTTCGACCGGGGAGAGGCGATCCCCGGCGTGTCGTGTGCCGCGGCGCCGCTGCGCGGACCGGAGGGGCCCGTCGCGGCCATCTCCCTCAGCGGTGACGAGCGGACCGCCCGGCTGGAACGGGTGGCCCCCCTCGTGGTCAACGCCGCCCGAGAGGTCTCACGCAGTCTGTTCCCGGAGCGGGAGACCGTACGCCGCAGCAGCCGCGGGCCGCAGATCCCGGAGCGCACCTGGTCGCCGGAGGTCATGGACCGGCTGATCAGCGCGGGCCGGGACGGGGAATGGATCTGACACCGTTCCCGGTGGCGCCGACCGGTCCGGACCGGCGCGTCCGAGCACGGCGGCGCCGCACCGTACACCGGCCCGGGACCGTGGAGCCGCGGGGCCGGGCCGCCCCGGGCCCAGCGGCTGTCGGGTGGCCGCCCGGTCGCGGGCCACCCGCCGGCCTCTCAGCCCCAGCGGTCGCCCGGCCCCCAGACCGGCGGCAGCGCCGGGCCGGTCCCCGCGCCCTGCGGCGCGGCGTCCCGGCCGAGGTCGAACCCTCCGCGGTAGAAGATCATCGGCGGTTCCTCGCCCGGCGTGTCCAGTTCCAGCACCCGGCCGAGCACCACGTCGTGGTCACCGGCCGCCCGGACCGAGTCGACCGACGCGTGCACCCGCAACAGCACGCCGGGCAGGGCGGGCGCCCCCCAGCGCGACAACTGCCAGTCCAGGCCGTCGAACTTCCTGCCCCGGCTGGAGCCGAAGCGTGCGCACACCTCGGTCTGGTGTGCGGCCAGCACATTCACACAGAACCGGCCCGTGGCGCGGATCCGCGGCCAGGCCCGGCCGCGGTGGTCCGCGCAGAAGAGAACGAGCGGCGGCTCAAGGGAAACCGACGCGAAGGACTGGCAGGCGAAACCGGCCGGTCCTTCCTCGTCGTGGCCCGTGACCACCGTGACACCGCTGGCGAACCGGCCCATGGCCGTGCGCAGTTCGGCGGGGCTCGGCGTACGGACGTCCGCGGGAGCCGTGCGGGAGAGCGCCTCGGCCGGCATACGGGACACCTCCGATCGTGAGCGGGCCACCGGCCGGACACCGGTGACATCGGCGACGACCGTAGGACCGGGCCCCGGGAGCGCAGGGAGGGATCCCGCTCAGTGGAACGGCGCCGGGGCCGGTGCCCGGGATCCCGCTGATCGGGACGTGACCCGCGGCGCCGGGCCCGGCGGCCTACGGTCCTGGCGACGGGCACCCACCGCACCCGAACCCCACCCCAGCCGATCCTCATTCACCCGAACCACCCCGACCGAGGCGGACGATGACCACTGATACGAGTTACCGGGCCACCCTGCGCGAACTGGCCACCGACGGCGGCGTCCTGCGCTACCACGAGGCCGGGGAGGGCCCGCCACTGCTGCTGTTGCACGGGTCGGGGCCCGGGGTGACCGGCTGGCGCAACTACCGTGGCAACCTCGGCTTCTTCGCGGAGCACTTCCGCTGCCTGATCCTGGAATTCCCCGGCTTCGGGGTCAGCGACCCCGCCGACGGGCCTCCCATGGTGACCGCGCAGCGGAGCGTGGAACGCTTCCTGGACGGGCTCGGGCTGGACCGCGTACACATCGTCGGCAACTCGATGGGCGGGATCGTCGCCACCCGGTTCGCGATCGCCCACCCCGAGCGGGTCGAGAAGCTCGTCACCATCGGCGGCGTCGGCAAGAACATCTTCAGCCCGGGGCCGGGCGAAGGCATCAGGCTGCTCATGGACTTCACCGAGAACCCCACCCGGGAGGCCCTGGTGCGGTGGCTCCTCTCGATGGTGCACGACCCGGCGCTGGTCACCGAGGAACTCATCGAGGAACGCTGGACGCAGGCCACCGACCCGGTCACGCTGGCGAGCGCCCGGCAGATGTACGGCAGGGCCGCGTTCGCCGGACAGGCTGCCGCAGCCGCGGCCTCGGACACCGCCCCGTACTGGGCCCAGTTGCACAAGGTGCAGGCACCCACCCTGCTGACCTGGGGGCGCGACGACCGGGTCAGCCCCGTCGACATGGCGCTGCTGCCGATGCGCACCCTGCCGCGTGGCGAACTGCACGTCTTCCCGGACTGCGGCCACTGGGTGATGATCGAACAGAAAGCCGCGTTCGAGAGCGCGGTGCTCGCGTTCCTCACGCGCGAAGGGAGCGCACGATGACCGCGGACGCCACGCGCGCCACGAACCCGGCCGCCGGATCCGACGGCTGGGACCAGCAGGTCGACTTCCTGATCGTCGGCAGCGGAGGCGGTGGCATGGCCGCCGCGCTGAGCGCGGCCGACGCCGGCCTGGACACCCTGATCGTCGAGAAGGGCCGTACGTTCGGCGGCTCCACCGCCATCTCCGGCGGCGGTATCTGGATCCCCAACAACCCGACCCTGCGCCGCAAGGGAGTCGTCGACGACCGGGAATCCATCCTGCGCTACCTCGGCGCCCTCACCGAGGGCGAGGTGCCGCAGGCGCGGCTCGACGCCTATGTCGACCAGGGCGCCCCGCTGATGGACCTGCTCGACCGCAGCCCGCACCTGCGCTTCTTCTGGGTCAAGGGCTACTCCGACTACCACCCGGAGAAGAGCGGCGGACGTCCGCTGGGCCGCACCATCGAGGCGCTGCCCTTCGACACCCGCAGGCTCGGCGCGGACGAGGAGTACCAGCGGCCCAACAGCCTCAAGGGGCCGCTCGGCCTCTGGGTGACGTCGAAGGACTACCACGACCTCGCCATGGTCAAGCGGACCTGGAAGGGCCGCCGCGCCTCCCTGGTCGCGGCCTGGCGGGTCTCCTCCAACGTGGTCCGCCGACGGCACATGGCCACCGGAGGGCGCGCCCTGGTGGCCCGGCTGCGCATGGCGCTGAAGGACCACGACATCCCGCTGTGGCTGCGGTCCCCGATGCGCTCCCTGGTGACCGATGCCGACGGTACGGTCACCGGCGCGGTCGTGGAACACCAGGGCCGGACCGTACGGATCCGCGCCCGCCGGGGTGTCCTGCTCGCCACCGGCGGGTTCGACCACCACACGGGCCTGCGCGAACGCCACCTGCCCGCGGGCGGCCGGGAGGACGTCAGCGCCGGCGCCCAGGAGAACGTCGGGGACGGCATCATCGCGGGCCAGCAGGCCGGAGCTGCCGTGGACCTGATGGACGACGCGTGGTGGATGCCGTCGGTCAAGCACCCGTCCGGCGTGGTGATCCCGCTGGTCTCGGAGCGCTGCATACCGCCGTCCGTCATCGTGTCCGGGGCGGGGGAGCGGTTCACCAACGAATCGGCGCCCTATGTCAACTTCGTGCACGATCAGCTCGACGGCGGCCACGTCCCCGCCTGGTTCGTCATGGACGCCAAGGCCCGATCCCGCTACCCCTTCGCACAGGTCCTGCCAGGCGTCCCCTTCCCGCAGGGTTTCTACGACAGCGGAGTCGTCCACCGGGCCGACACCCTGGCCGGGCTGGCGGAGCGCATCGGCGTACCGGCCGACGCCCTGACCCGTACCGTCCAGCGGTTCAACGGCTTCGCCCGCGCGGGCCGGGACGAGGACTTCGGCCGGGGGGACAGCGCGTACGACCGCTACTACGGCGACCCCACCCTGAAGAACCCCAATCTCGACGAGATCGACCGGGGCCCCTTCTACGCCGTCCGTATCGAGGTCGGCGACCTCGGCACCAAGGGCGGTCTCGTCTGTGACGAGCACAGCCGGGTGCTGCGCGCCGACCACAGCGCGATCCCCGGTCTGTACGCCACCGGGAACACCTCCGCCTCCGTCATGGGCCGTGAGTACGCGGGGGCGGGCGCGACGATCGGCCCGGCCATGGTGTTCGGCCACATCGCCGCGCGGCACGCGGCCCGCGCCACGCCGACGCATCCGGCGTAGGACTCCAGGAGACCGACCGATGTCACATCCCCGCCCGCTCCGTGTCCGGGTCGTCGAGATGCTCGCCGAGACCCCGGACGCGTACTCACTCGTTCTCGAACCGGCCCCCGGCGACGCCGGACGGTTCGCCTACCGCCCCGGCCAGTTCCTCACCGTCCGGATACCGGAGGCCGGTGGCGGGACCGGCAGCGTGGCGCGCTGCTACTCGCTCGCCAGCTCTCCCGTCCTCGGCGAGAAGCCGAGGATCACCGTCAAGCGCACCCGCGGCGGCCACGGATCCAACTGGATCTGCGACACCGTCCGGGAGGGCTGCACGCTGGAAGTCCTGCGCCCCGCCGGTACGTTCACCCCGGCATCGCTGGACACCGACTTCGTCCTGTTCGCCGGGGGCAGCGGCATCACGCCGGTCATGTCGATCCTCAAATCGGCGCTGCACGCCGGTTCGGGCACCGTGACGCTCGTCTACGCCAACCGGGACGAGGGCTCGGTGATCTACCGCGACGAGCTCATCGCGCTCGCCCGCGAGTACCCCCGGCGGCTGCACGTCGTGCACTGGCTGGAGTCGGTCCAGGGCCTGCCCACCGAAGCCGGACTGCGCCAACTCGCCCTGTCCCGCACGGCCGGGGAGGCCTTCGTCTGCGGCCCCGGCCCCTTCATGGACGCCGTGGTGGCGGTGCTCACCGGGCTCGGCATGCCGGCGGAGCGGGTGCACGTCGAACGGTTCTCCTCCCTGGCGGGAGACCCGTTCGCAGGACCGGAGCCCACCGGTCCGGCGGCGTCCGAGGATCCGGCGGGCCCCGCGGGCACCGCCGAGGTCCGGCTCGACGGCGAGACCCGCACGGTACCCCTGCCTCCGGGAACCAGACTGCTGGACGCCCTGCTGGCGGCCGGTCTGGACGCGCCGTTCTCCTGCCGGGAGGGCTCGTGCAGTGCCTGCGCCTGCCGGCTCCTGGCCGGTGAGGTCGCCATGGAACGCAACGAGGTACTGGAACAGGCCGACCTCGACGAGGGCTACATCCTCGCCTGCCAGTCCACCGCGCTCACCGAACGGCTCTCGGTCAGCTATGACGCGTAGCGCCTGATCCGGACGACAGGCTCCGGGCCCCGGCGCGATTCCCACTCAGCGGGAGCGGGCTCCTGCGACCGCACGGGGACTGCAACCTTTCCCGTGTCCCCACGGCCCGTACCCACGTACCCCGGTCCTCGCTCTTCCCTTCCCGATTCGGTTCCAGGAGGTCCCGATGCTCGATGCGGCGCAACGTGCCGAAGCCGCAGACCTGTTGTGGGCGGCACAGCGGGACCGCTCCCCGGTCTCCCCGCTGACCGACAGCTACCCCGGCATCGACGTGGTCGACGCCTACGAGATCCAACTGGCCAACATCCGCCGCCAACTCGCCGACGGCGCCACGGTGCGCGGTCACAAGGTCGGGCTCTCCTCGGAGGTCATGCAGCAGATGATGGGGGTGGACGAACCGGACTACGGCCATCTGCTCTCCGGCATGGTGCTGTCCGAGGACGTGCCGGTGGAGACCGGCGACTACTGCTACCCCCGGGTCGAGGTGGAGGTCGGGTTCCTGCTGGGCGCCGCCCTGCCCGGTGAGGGCTGTACGACGGCGGACGTACTCGCCGCCACGGAGTACGTCGTACCGAGCATCGAGCTGATCGACAGCCGGATCAAGGACTGGCGGATCGGACTCCCGGACACGGTCGCCGACAACGCCTCCTCCGCCGGGGTGGTGCTCGGCGCCGCGCGGGTCCGGCCGTCGGACCTGGACCTCGCCGACATACCCGCCGTACTGCACCGCCGCGGCCAGGAGGCCGCCCGCGGCAACACCGGCGCGGTCCTGGGCGACCCCACCACCGCCGTCGCCTGGCTGGCCCGCAAGGTCGCCGCGTTCGGCGTGCGGCTGGAGGCCGGTCACCTCGTCCTGCCCGGTTCGTGCACCCGGGCGGTCGACGTCCGCCCCGGGGACGACTTCCATGCCGAGTTCGGCGGACTCGGCTCCGTGTCCGTCATCTTCCAGTGAGGCGAGAGCAGTGACCAAGGCCAGTGCAGCCATTGTCGGTTCCGGGAACATCGGCACCGATCTGATGTACAAGTTGCTCCGCTCGGACGCCATCGAGCCCCGCTGGATGATCGGCGTCGACGCGGACAGCCCCGGACTGAAACGTGCGGCCGACCACGGCCTGACCACCGGCTCCACGGGGGTCGGCCCGCTGCTGGAACAGGACGAACTCCCCGACATCGTCTTCGAGGCGACCTCCGCCCACGTCCACCGGGCCAACGCCCCGCGCTACGCCGAACTGGGCATCCAGGCCGTCGATCTGACGCCCGCGGCCATCGGTCCGGCCGTGGTGCCGGCCGTCAACCAGGGCGAGCACCTGGAGGCCCCGAACGTCAGCCTCATCACCTGCGGGGGCCAGGCGACCATCCCGATCGTGCACGCCGTGTCCCGGGTGACCGAGGTGGCGTACGCCGAGATCGTGGCGAGCGTCGCGTCGCCGTCGGCGGGGCCGGGCACCCGGCAGAACATCGACGAGTTCACCCACGCCACCAGCCGGGGCATCGAGCGGATCGGCGGCGCCCGCAAGGGCAAAGCCATCATCATCCTCAACCCGGCCGAACCGCCCATGCTCATGCGGGACACGGTGTTCTGCTCGCTCCCGGCCGACGCGGACCGCTCGGCCGTCTCCGCCTCCGTCCACCGGATGGTGGCCGACGTGGCCGCGTACGTCCCCGGCTACCGGCTGCGCGCCGAGCCGCAGTTCGACGATCCCGGCCCCGGCAGCGGCGGGTTCGCCCGTGTCGCGGTCTTCCTGGAGGTCGAGGGCGCCGGTGACTTCCTGCCGCCGTACTCCGGGAACCTCGACATCATGACCGCCGCCGCCACCAGGGTCGGCGAGGGCTTCGCCCGGCAGATCACCACGGGCCGGGCCTGACCGGCCCCGGGCCCCCACCTCTTCGAGGGAGACACCTTCACATGCCCTACAGCGCAGACCTCGACATCCGGGTCACCGACTCCTCGCTGCGGGACGGCTCGCACGCCAAGCAGCACCAGTTCACCGTCGAGCACGTCCGCTCGATCGTGGCGGCTCTCGACGACGCGGGAGTGCCCGTCATCGAGGTCACCCACGGCGACGGACTCGGCGGATCGTCCTTCAACTACGGCTTCAGCCACACCCCCGAGCAGGAACTGATCAAGGCCGCGGTGGAGACCGCCACCCGGGCCCGGATCGCCTTCCTCATGCTGCCCGGACTGGGCGTACAGGACGACATCCGGAGCGCGGCCGACAACGGCGCGGCCATCTGCCGCATCGCCACCCACTGCACCGAGGCGGACATCTCCGTCCAGCACTTCGGACTGGCCCGCGAACTCGGCCTGGAGACCGTGGGTTTCCTGATGATGTCGCACAGCAGTCCGCCGGAGGCCCTGGCGACGCAGGCCCGCATCATGGCCGACGCGGGCTGCCAGTGCGTCTACATCGTGGACTCGGCCGGGGCACTGGTGCTGGAGCAGACCAGTGACCGGGTGGCGGCCCTGGTCGCCGAGCTCGGCGCGGACGCCCAGGTGGGATTCCACGGACACGAGAACCTCGGGCTGGGAGTGGCCAACTCCGTACTCGCCGTACGGGCCGGCGCCCTCCAGATCGACGGCTCGACCCGGCGGTTCGGGGCCGGTGCGGGCAACACCCCGGTCGAGGCCTTCGCGGCCGTCGCGGAGAAGCTCGGCATCCGGACCGGCATCGACACCCTGAAGATCATCGACGCGGCGGAGGACGTGGTCCGTCCCGTGATGGACGGCGAGTGCCTGCTCGACCGGCTCTCCCTGACCATGGGCTACGCGGGGGTGTACTCCAGCTTCCTCAAGCACGCGGACCGGCAGGCCCGGCGCTACGGGGTGTCCGGCGCGGAGATCCTCATCGAGGCCGGACGGCGCGAACTCGTCGGCGGCCAGGAGGACCAGCTGATCGAGATCGCCGTCGGTCTGGCGGCGAAGAACAAGGCAGCCGTCGGCGCCTGAGCAGTCCCCCCGGTCCGACAGGGCCGCAGCGCAGCAGAGGAATTGAGGAAGAGATGGCCGACACCGCACTCGACAGGATCATGGCCAGGGCGGACGAGCTCCGCGAACTCGGCCCGCGCAACGAGGCCCGGGGCAGGCTCACCGACCGGACGGCCGAACTGCTCCGCGAGGCCGGAACCATGCGGATGCTCCAGCCGAAGACGCACGGAGGCCTGGAGGCACACCCGCGTGAGTTCGCCGAGACCGTGATGGCGGTCGCCGCACTGGACGGCGCCACCGGCTGGGTCAGCGGCGTGGTGGGGGTGCACCCGTGGGAGATGGCCTTCGCCGACCCGAAGGTCCAGGAGGAGGTCTGGGGCGAGGACCAGGACACCTGGATCGCCTCCCCGTACGCCCCGATGGGTGTGGCCAGGCCGGTCGACGGCGGCTATCTCTTCAGCGGGCACTGGCAGTTCTCCTCCGGGACCGACCACTGCCGGTGGATCTTTCTGGGCGGCTTCCTGGGGGACGCCGACGGCACCCCCGTATCGCCCCCGCAGTCGCTGCACCTGATCCTGCCCCGCTCCGACTACGAGATCATCGAGGACTCGTGGGACGTCGTCGGGCTGCGCGGCACCGGCAGCAAGGACGTCGTCGTCACGGACGCGTTCGTCCCCGACCACCGGGTCATCCCGTACAACAAGGTGGTCGACGGCACCGCCGCCAAGGAAGCGGGCCTGACCAACCCCGCCTACCATCTGCCGTTCTCCTGCGCCTTCCCGCTGGGCATCACCTCCGCGGTCATCGGCATCGCCGAGGGCGCACTCGCCCACCACGTGGAGTACCAGCGCCACCGCACCACGGTGACCGGCACCAGGATCAAGGACGACCCGCACGCCCTGTACGCGCTCAGCGAGGCCACCGCCGAGATCGGCGCGGCCCGCACCGCCCTGCTCGACAACGTCTCCCGGATGTACGACACCGTCGAGGCCGGACGGGAAGTGACCTTCGGGGACCGGGCGGCGGGCCGGCGCATCCAGGTCGGGGCGGCCTGGCGAGCGGTCCGTGCGATGGACGAGATCGTCGCCCGCTCCGGGGGCAACGCCATGCGCATGGACAACCCCTTGCAGCGCTTCTGGCGCGACGCGCACACCGGCCTCGCGCACGCCATCCACGTACCCGGTTCGGTGTTCCACGCCTCGGCGCTCACCGACCTGGGCATCGAGCCGCCGCAGGGGCCGATGCGCTCGATGATCTGACACCCGTGCCCCGGGCCCGCAAGGGCCCGCACCGGGCCGGCCCGACCCGCCCGGACCCGTTCCGACCTGACGATGGAGCCGACGACAGATGGCTGAGATCCGCGCACTGGGATACCTCGTGGTCCGCACCCGACACCTCGACCGCTGGCGTGAACTGGCCGTCGACGCACTCGGGTTCGCCGAGGGGAAGGGGCCCGACCCCGAAGGGCTGTACCTGCGCATGGACGAGCGCAGGGCCCGGCTGACCCTGCTCCCCGGCGACAGCGACCGGGTGGAGGCCGTGGGCTGGGAGGTGCGCGACCAGTTCGCACTCGCCCGGGTACGGCACGCCGTCGAGGCCTCCGGCACAGCGGTGAAGGAGCTCTCCCCGGACCGGACGTCGGAGCGGGGTGTGGAGGAGGCCATTGCCTTCACCGACCCCGGGGGCACCCCGCTCGAAGTCTTCTACGCGCCGGTACTCGACCACAGCCCCCTGCTCACGGGCGCGGGCCAGCGGTTCGTCACGGGGGGCGCCGGCATGGGACATGTCGTACTGCCCACGACCCGGATGGACGAGACGGTCACCTTCTACACCGAGGTCCTGGACTTCCTGCCGCGCGGCGCGATGCGGCTCGGCGGCCCGGTCACCGACCCGCCGCGCCGGGTGCGTTTCCTGGGCGTCAACGAGCGCCACCACAGCCTGGCGGTCGTTCCCGCGCCGCACGGCGAAGCGCCCGGCCTGGTGCACCTGATGGTCGAGGCGGACAGCCTCGACGCCGTCGGGATCGCCCTCGACCGGGTGCATCAGCACGGCTTCCCGCTGTCCTCGACCCTCGGCCGGCACACCAACGACAAGATGGTGTCCTTCTACGTCCGGGCGCCCGGCGGCTGGGACGTCGAGTACGGCAGTGAGGGGATGCTCGTCGACGAGACCCACTACACGGCCGAGGAGATCACCGCCGACAGCTACTGGGGCCACGACTGGTCCGGCACCCAGCCGCTGGCCGCCTTCGCCCCGCTGCCCGCGGGAGAGGAGCGCTGACCCGAAGGCCCCTACGACGCCGTGTGCCTGTGCCGTGCGCGAGGTGACGGCGTATCGGCACGGGGCCGGTGTGCTCGTGACCGGCTGATGCCGCTCACCCAGGACGGCCGGGACGGTGAAGAAGTCCCGGCCGTCCTGAATCCGAGGAACGGGGAAGCCAGTGCCCAGAGTTGCGGAGAACCGCCCGGCGGCGGAGCCCAGCTCGCCGGACCAGCGGGCCCGGCGGCTGCGTCTGCTGGAGGCGGCTGCCCAGCTGGCCGCCGTGAACGGACTGGAGCGGGTCCAGATGCACGAGGTGGCCCGGCAGGCCCGCGTCGCCATCGGGACCCTCTACCGGTATTTCCCGTCCAAGACGCACTTGTTCGTCGGAGTGATGGCCGATCAGGTGGGACGCCTCGGCGACACCTTCGCCCAGCGGCGGCCCGTCGCCGGACTGCCGTCCCACGAGGCCGCGTTCGGTGTCCTCCAGCAGGCCAGCCGTGCACTGCTGCGCCGCCCCGAGCTGGCCAACGCGATGCTCACCTCGGCCACCAACGCCGATGCCGGGAAGGTGCCCGGGGTGGCCGCGATCGACAGCGGCATCCGTGCCGTCATCCTGGACGTGATCGGTCTGGAACATCCCACCCCCGAGGACCTGACCCGCGTCCGGCTGCTGCTCCAACTCTGGTACGGAGTACTTCAGTCGGGCCTGCAGGGGCGGATCTCGATGCCGGAGGTGGAGTCGGATCTACGGCTGGGCTGCCGGATGCTGCTCGCCGGGATGTCGCCTCCCGCGCCCGCGCCGTGATTCTCCGGATTCCCCGCCCGCCGGCGGGGAATCCGGAGAGGTCTCAGTTCGCGGCGCTCTGCACACCGGTGGTGTCGAGGTCGGCCACGCTGTATGCCGCGTACGACTGGTAAGGACTGCGGCCCTTGAAGTACGGGGTCAGTTGCTGGTCCAGTTCGTCGGGGGTGAACGCCGGGCCCGTGGTGCGGAACTGCCGCTCCACCTGGGGTGCGGCCATCAGCGCCACCATGTCGCCGTAGACCACGAAGACCTGGCCGTTGATCTCCGCCGCCGCAGGTGACGCCAGGTAGCCGACGAACGTGCCGATCCGCTCCGGGGCCAGGATGTCCAGCTCACCCGCGCCGTCGGCCGCCTCGCCGAAGACGTGCTCGGTCATGCCGGTACGGGCCCGCGGGCAGATGGCGTTGGCCCGCACGCCGTACCGGCTCAGCCCCTGGGCGGTGGAGAGGGTCAGCGCGACGATGCCGGCTTTGGCGGCCGAGTAGTTGGGCTGGCCCGCGGCGCCGAACAGGAACGCTTCCGACGAGGTGTTGACGACCCGTCCGTAGACCGGACCCCCGGTGGTCTTGCTGAGGGCGCGCCAGTGGACGGCGGCGGCCCGTGAGACCGACGCGTGTCCCTTCAGGTGGACACGGATGACGTCGTCCCAGGCGGTCTCGGTCAGGTTGAAGAGCATCATGTCGCGCAGTACGCCTGCGTTGTTGACGAGGATGTCCAGGCTGCCGTACCGGGTGACTGCCTTCTCCACCAGCCGTTCGCCCAGTGACCAGTCACCCACGTCGCCGACGACGGCCGTGGCCTGTCCGCCCCCGCTGATGATCTCGTCGACCACGGCCTGGGCGGCGGGGCCCACGTCGTTGACGACGACCCTGGCCCCGGCCGCGGCCAGGGCCAGCGCCTCGGCGCGGCCGACGCCCGCACCAGCGCCGGTGACGACGGCCGTCCGGCCGTCCAGGCTGACTGCTTCATGCATGGCTTCGCTCCTCGTTGCACGACGGTCCCGGCACGGGGGACCCGGACACCTACCAAGCTAGTATGAATTCTAATTCTGCGACAGGGGGTGGCGGGACGCCACGCTCAGCGGTCCAGGGTCGTGGCACCTTCCACGGTCCTGGACTCCGGTCCGTGCGCCCGCGCTCCGTCCTGCACGGCGAGATAGCGCGCGGGGAACTCGCCGCCCCCGTGGACCGCCAGATCCGCGCCGTTCACGTACGACGCCAGGCCGCTCGCGAGGTAGAGGCACGCACCCGCCACGTCCCCGGGGGCGGCCATCCGGCTCATCGGGATCGTCCTGGCCACGGCCGCTCCGCCGTCGTCTCCGTAGACGGCCGCCGCGTTCTCGGTGCGGATCAGTCCGGTGGTGATGTGGTTGACCCGGACCCGGGGCGCCCACTCCAGGGCCAGGGCGCGGGTCAGGCCCAGCAGTCCGGCCTTGGCCGCGGAGTACGCGGCCGTGCCCGGCTGCGGGTCGTGCCCCGAGACGCTGCCGATGTTGATGACCGAACCGCCGCTCTCCTGCGGCTGCATGACCCGGTTGGCGGCCTGCGCCGTGTAGAAGGGGGCCAGCAGGTTGAGGGCGACGATCTTCTCGACGAACCGCGGCGAGACCGTGGCGGCGTCGGCGTCGGGCGAGCCGCCCGCGTTGTTGACGAGCACGTCCAGTCGGCCGAAGCTAGCCGCCGCATGCTCGACGAGACCGCTCGCCGCGGCGGGATCGCGGACATCGGCGGCGAGGAAGTGCGCGGTCCGGCCGCCCGCCGTGGGCAGGGCGAGGGGCTCGCCGCGACCGCAGACCAGGACGTCCGCCCCGGCTCCGAGGAACGCCTCGGCGATGGCGAAGCCGATGCCCTTGGTGCCTCCCGTGACGACGACCGCCCGTCCGGTGAAGTCCACCGGATTGCTGATGCTCATGCGTTGCCTTCCGTGGCGTCCGGGTCCGGACGCCACGGAAGGCGGCCGGGTGTCGAGCAAACCTACCAAGCGTTTGGTAGGTGGACTAGAGTGCGCTGAATGCGGAAGTGCAATGAATTCCGATGTATGCGTGGATGAGCCGATGAGTGGATGAGGAGTCCCCATGACCCAGGACGGCCCGGTCCGTACCGTTCCCCGTGTTCTCGCCGCCACGGCGCAGCGACACCCCGACACGGAGGCGCTGGTCGACGGCGCGGTCCGGCTGACGTACCGCGAACTCGCCGCGCAGGTACGGCGGGCCACGGCGGCGGCCATGGCGTCCGGCATCGCCCCGGGCGACCGGGTGGCGATCTGGGCGCCCAACGGGCACCGGTGGGTGGTGGCCGCCCTCGGCGCGCTCGGCGCGGGCGCCGTGCTGGTACCCGTCAACACCCGCTACAAGGGGGAGGAGGCCGCCTGGCTGCTGGCCAGGAGCAAGGCCCGGACGCTCTTCGTGGACAACGGGTTCCTCGGCCACGACTACCTGGACATGCTGCGGGACAGTGGCGCGTCCGCCCCCGGAACGCCGGCCGCCGGACGCCCGGTCCCCGCGCTGCCGGACCTGCTCGACGTCGTACTCATCGGCGGCGCCGAGGTCACCGGCGCGCGGACCTGGCCGGAGTTCCTCGCCGCGGGCGGGGACATTCCCGACGCGGCGGCCGACCGCCGCGCCGCCGAGGTCGGTGAGGAGGACGTCTGCGACATGTTCTTCACCTCGGGCACCACCGGCCGGCCCAAGGGCGCACTCACCGCGCACGGGCAGAACATCCGCGCCTACCAGGCGTGGAGCGAACGGGCCGGACTGCGCCACGGCGACCGCTATCTCATCGTCAACCCGCTGTTCCACACCTTCGGTTACAAGGCGGGGGTGCTCGCCTGTCTGCTCAGGGCGGCCACCATGGTCCTCCAGCCGGTGTTCGAGGTCCGGGAGACGCTGCGGCTGGTGAGCGAGGAGCAGGTGAGCGTGCTGCCGGGCCCGCCCGCCGTCTACACGTCGATCCTCGACCACCCCGACCGGCACGCCTACGACATCACGTCGCTGCGCCTCGCGGTGACCGGCGCCGCCGTGGTCCCGGTCGCACTCGTCGAGCGCATGCGGGACGAACTGCACCTGACCGTACTGACCGCGTACGGCCTCACCGAGGCCTGCGGCATGGTCTCCATGTGTACGGTCGCCGACGACACCCGGACCGTCGCCACGACCTCCGGCCGCGCCGTGGACGGCGTCGCACTCCAGGTCGTCGACCCGGCGGGAGCACCGCTCGGGCCGGGCGGGACCGGTGAGATCGTGGTGGGCGGGTACAACGTGATGCGCGGCTACTTCGAGGACCCGGCGGCCACCGCCGAGGCCGTCGACGCCCAGGGCCGGCTGCACACCGGAGACGTCGGGCACCTCGACGCGCACGGCAACCTGACGATCACCGACCGGCTCAAGGACATGTTCCTGGTCGGCGGGTTCAACGTGTACCCCGCCGAGATCGAGCAACTCCTCACCAGGCACCGGCAGATCTCCGAGGCCGCGGTCGTCGGGATACCGGACCCCCGGCTGGGCGAGGTGGGCCGGGCCTATGTCACCGCCCGGCCGGGGGAGCGCCCCGACCCCGGCGAGGTGATCGCCTTCTGCCGGGGGCGGCTGGCCAACTTCAAGGTGCCGCGCGACGTGGTGGTCGTGGACCGGCTGCCGCGCAACGCGGTCGGCAAGGTGCTCAAGAGCGCGCTCGACCGGAGCTGACCGGATCCGGGGGCAGGGCGCGCGCGGGATCGGGTGCGGGGGCCGGGTTCGGGGCTCGCGTCCGGACGGTGTGCGGACCCCTGGGGTGCGGGTGTGGGCCCGGCGCCGCCGGCCTGGGTATCCTCGGGCCGGTCGGACCATGACAGGTGGAGGAACGGTGCCCAGAGTCGCAGCGGGCAGAGCCGCGGTCGAACCGAGCTCGGTCGAGCAGCGGGCCCGGCACATCCGGATCCTGGACGCCGCGGAGGAACTCGCCACCGAGAAGGACCTCGACCGTGTCCAGATGCACGAGGTGGCCAAGCGGGCCGGGGTGGCGATCGGGACGCTCTACCGCTACTTCCCCTCCAAGATCCACCTGTTCGTCGGTGTGATGGCGCACCAGGTGGACCGGATGAGCGAAGGCATCGCCAGGCGTCCGCGCGGCAAGGCCGACGCCGCGGAACGCGTCTTCGACGTACTGGTCCGTGCCAACCGGTCGCTGCTGAGCAAGCCGGCCCTGGCGAAGGCCATGATCCAGTCCTCGAACGCGGCCAACGCCGCCGTCGTGACGGACGTCGCGCGGATCGACGCGACCTTCCGTGACGTGCTGCTGGCCGCGGCCGGGGTGGACCGGCCCACCGCCGACGACCTCGCGGTCGTCCGCCTGCTGCTCCAGGTGTGGTTCGGCATCCTGCAGTCCAGCCTGAACGGCCGCATCTCCATGCCGGATGCCGAGGCGGATCTGCGGCTCGCCTGCACCCTGCTGCTCCGGGGCGTGTCACCCGGCGGCCACGCATCCGGCTGACCCGGCGTTCCCCCGCTCCTGGAATTCCGTGGCCCTGGCATGCCTGCAATGCATTAACTAGATTGAATTCTAGTTATGTTCTGCACGTCGAGTGTTCCTGAATAACCGATCTGACCCCGTTTTGCACCTCGTGTTGCCGGGATATCGGTCCATTCTCTTGACCGCTTGATGGGTCGCTGGTGAAATCAATTACAGGCCAGCCGGACGTTCGATTCCGGCTCACCGAGACGTCACGGTTCCGATGAACCGGCCTCGGCCTGGCCGTATCTCACTCCTCCTCATGCGCAAGGCCGGGAGTCTCACCATGAATCAGATACCTATGCCGACGGGCGAGGCCGAACGGCCTCCGCTCTCCCGCGGACGTTCCGTCCTTCTGCTCCTCGTGATTGTTCTGCTGGTCGAGATCGTCCCGCTCACCTACACGCTGGTGACACCGGCGCTGACGCAGATCGCCGAGGAATTCAGTACCACCCAGGTCGCCTGGGTGATCACTCTCACCACGCTGGTGGGCGCCGCCGCGACACCGGTCGTGGGCAAGCTCGGCGACGTCCACGGCAAGAAGCGGGTGTTGCTGGCCGTCGCGGTGGTCTTCGTGGCCGGCTCGCTGCTCGCCGCGCTCGCCCCGGACTTCCCCCTGCTGCTCACGGGCCGGGCGCTCCAGGGGATCGGGCTGCCGGTCATGGTGCTCGCGTACGGGCTGGTGCGGGACATCTTCCGGCCCAAGCTCGTCGCGGTGGCGCTGGGCCTCGTCTCCACCGGTATGGGAATCAGCGCGGTCATCGGCCCGGTGGTCGGCGGATATCTCATCGACCACTTCGGCTACACCGGCCTCTTCTGGTTCCAGGTCGTCCATGCGCTGATCGCCCTGACCCTGGTGGCCGTGCTGCTGCCGGAGAGCGCTCTGCGTGCCCGCGCCCGGCTCGACTGGGCGGGCGCGGGACTGCTGTCGCTCGGCGCCACCGTGCTGCTGCTCGGGCTGAGCGAGTCCAAGGACTGGGGATTCACCTCCGGCCGGACCCTGGTGTGCGTGATCGGCGGTGTCGTCGTCCTGGCCGTCTGGCTGACCCACGAACGCCGCCTGCCGGAGCCGCTGATCGACCTCGCACTGCTGAAGCAACGACCGGTGGCGATGGCCCTGACGGCCAGCGCCGTCGTACAGATCGCCTTCGTCGGACAGTCGATGCTCGTCCCGATGCTGGTGATGATGCCCGAGTCCGCGGGTCTCGGGTACGGATTCGGCTCCAGCGCGCTCGGGGTGGCGCGTTTCATGCTGCCGCTCGGCATCGTGGCCATGATCTCGGGTCCCCTGGCGGGCCACGCGTCCAGGCGGTTCGGTGCCCGGCCCGCCCTGATGTTCGGCGGTGTCGCGGTGGCCGGGGGAGCGGTACTGCTGGCCCTGCGGCACGACACCGTTCCCCAGATGATGATCGCGATGGTCGTCTTCGGGATCGGCCTGGGCACTTCCTCGTCCGCGCTGCCCAACCTGCTGGTGCAGCACGTGCCGGCCCAGGTGCAGGGCATCGCGGGCGGCATGCTCAATCTGACCGGTTCCCTCGGCAGCGCCTTCGGTACGCAGATGCTCGTGGTCATACTCGCGGCGCCGGGCGTCGTGACGGCCGGGAGGAGCACGATGTACCCCGAATCCGGTTTCGTCGCCGCCTTCCTGACGATGGCCGCGGTGGGTCTGTGTGCCGCGATCGCGGCCACCTTCGCCGGTCCACGGGAAGGCGCGGGGGCGGCCGTGCGGAGCGTCCCCGCGGGCCAGGCCGTGCACTGACCGGCAGCGCGGACCGGAACGCACAGCGGTGTGCCGGGAGGGAATCGCTTCCCTCCCGGCACACCGCCGCGTCTTCTGGAAGGTCAGGTCCCGGACTCGAAACCCGACGCGAGCAGCCGGGGCGACTCGGGGCGCCCGTCCAGCACGCGGTTGGTCCGGTACGTCACCAGCCACCCGGCCGAACTCCTGTGCAGCCGCCAGTGGTTGGCGGTCGCCCGGTGGACCGTGAAGCCGCTCTCGCCGTGCACGACCATCAGCGAATGGCAGACCGCCACCGCCTCGTCACCGGTCACCGCCACCCGGGGCGGCCCCACGACATGCGCGCAGCCGCCGGAGATCCACTGTCCGTGCCGTTCGGAACCCACCATCGCGGCGATCTCGGCGCGGCCCGTCATCAGCCACCCCTCGACGTCGTACACGCCGTCCGGCTCCCAGAGGGCGGCCACCGAATCGGCCTCCGCGCTGTCGGCCAGCGGCCCGTACGAGGCGATCAGCCGGGTGATCTCCCGTTCGTCCTCCAACTGCGCGAGGCGTTCCTCGACGGCGGCGAGGCGCCGCGCGCTCCCGTCCGCGCCCTGCGTACCGGCTGCGCCGTCCCGGCCAGGCGCACCGGTGTCGTCGTTCCCGTGCATCACTGTCATCTCGGCCTCCCGGCTGTCAGTCGGTCTTCCCGGCCAGCGCCCACAGTGCTTCGAGCTGTTCGCAGTAGTGGGTGGCCGAGCGCGCGTCGATGGCGGTGCTCACCACGGTGGCCCCGGCCTCCCGTACCCGCCGCAGGGCACGTCCGGTGGCCTCCGGGTCCCCGGAGGGGTCGGTCCGCCCCGCGGAGAGCACCACGTCGAAGTTCTCGGGGAGTTCCGCGGCGGCCAGCATCTCGGCCAGCCGGTCCACCGGCAGCCCGAAGGGCACCCACCCGTCGCCGTACTCCACGGCCCGGCGCAGCGACCGGGCGGTGCGCCCGCCGATCCACAACGGCACCTGGGGCTGGACGGCGTGCGGGTCGACGACGAAGCCCTCGAAGTCGTAGAACGCGCCGTGGTATTCGGGTTCGCGCCGGGACAGCGAAGCGCGCAGCGCGGCGAGCGCGTCGTCGGCGCGCGCCCCGCGCCCCTCGAACGGGGCGTCCAGCAGGGCGAATTCCTCCGCCAGACTGCCGACACCGAGGCCGAGTACGAGCCTGCCGCCGCTGACCCGGTCGAGCGTGCCGTACCGCTTGGCGATCTCCAGCGGGTGGTGGTAGCCGAGGACGAGGACCTGGGTGGCCAGCCGGATCCGCTCGGTGTGCGCGGCGAGATGGCCGAGGGTCGCGAGCGGATCCCAGTAGGTGCCGCCCCGTTGCTCGGCGACATCGGCCGGGACGGCGACATGTTCGCTGCAGGTGAGGTGATGGAAACCGAGCCCGTCGGCGGTGCGTGCGATCCGGGCGAGTTCCTCGATGCCGGCGGAGCGTTCCCACTCCGCGTGCGCGCCGGGGACCCGGGTCACGACGGGGCTGACAATACCGATGCGCATCGGCGCACCTTTCGTTACGGAGATGACTTACGGAGAAGGCTTACGGAGAAGGCTTGTTCGGGAGGTCCGCGGAGCGGAGGTACGAGCGCCGCCGCAGCGGGGCGGGTTCAGGTACGGCGGAGCAGCCGCTTCGACGCCTCGTGCGCCCCCGCCACCAGGGCGGCCCGGTCCGGGCCGCCGCGCTGCGCGGCGGTCGCCTCGTTGCCGCCCGCGATCCGCACCGGCCCCTCGTGGAGATGGTCGAGCCCTTCCCGCGCCACGTCCTCGGGGTCGGCGACCCGCAGCCCCGGAAGGTCGAAGTCCAGTCCGGCACGGACCATGGCGGGGGTCCGGGTGACGCCGAGCACCAGCTCCAGCACCTGGACGTCGTACTCCCTGAGTTCCAGCCACAGCCCTTCCGCGAAGATCCTTCCGAACGCCTTCGCGGCGGAGTAGATGCTCATGTGCGCCTGGCCCATGTACCCGGCGAGCGAACCGACGAGCAGGATGCCACCCCGGCGCCGCTCCTTCATCAGGGCGCCGAAATGGTGGGTGAGCCGGAGCTGCGCGGTGATGTTCAGGTCGATGACGCCCTGTACCCCGTCGAGGTCGCCGGTGACGAACTCGTGGCCGTAACTGTTGGCGCCCGCGTTGAAGACCAGCAGCCCGACCTCAAGTCCGTCGGTGACCGCGCGGACCGCTCCGAGTGCGTCCGGGGCGAGGAGGTCGAGTTCCAGCGTGCGGACCTCGACGCCCTTCGCGCGTACCTGCTCCGCGGTGTCATGGAGCGGTCCGGGCTTCCTGGCGATCAGCACCAGGTTGAGACCGGCGTCGGCCAACTGGTGGGCGAAGGCGGATCCCACCCCCTCGGATCCGCCCGCGACGACCGCCCACGGTCCGTACGTGCCCCTGTCGATCACGGAGTGCTCCTCTCGCCGTCTGCCTGGTCGTCCGCGTCGTTCTCTGCTGCGTCTTCCGTCCGCGGGTCCGGTACCTCGATGGCGCCGGTCAGCGCCGCCTGCCGGACGCTGTCACGCAGCGACCGGCAGGTCTCGAGCCGCCCGGCGTCCGTCGCGGCGGCCGGCCGCTCCGCGCACGCGGACATGGCGGCGCCGTCCCACTGGATGCTGGTCTGGTGCCAACTGCTCTTGCGGACCAGCACGGTGGCCTCGCACCGCAGGCACGCCACCGGTCGCATGGGCGCGTCCAGCAGGCGGTTGTCCCGCGGCGTCACCGCGACGGCCCACTTGCGGCGCCCTCGGACGCCTGGCGGGCGAGGTTGTCCTCGACCTCCTTGCGCCACGCCTCGACGGGGCGCTCCGTGTCGAGTTCGAACTCGTACCGCTCCACCATCTCCGGCCGGACATCGGCGACGTCCACGTAGAACTGCTCGTACCAGCGGCGCAGTTGGTAGACCGGGCCGTCCTCCTCGCAGAGCAGCGGGTTGTCGATGCGGGTCTTGTTCTGCCAGATGGCCACGTCCTGCTCGAAGCCGATCCTGATGAAGTCGGCCATCTTCGCCGCCATTTCGTCCGCGGCGTCGCCTTCGAGCGCGTCGCTGCGCTCCACCATCACGCCGTACTGGAGCACGAAGGAGTTCTCGTCCACCGGGTAGTGGCAGTTGATCAGGACGGAGTTCAGGTCCATCCGGTCGTAGTGGTAGGTCAGTTCGTCGATCATGAACGACGGCCCGTGGTAGGCGGCCACCGAGGTGTTCCCGAGGAGCTTCGGCTCGTCGCCGGTCGCGGCGGGGCGCCGGTCCTCGCGGCCGACACCCTTCTGGAACTGGCTCGCCACGTGCCCCTCGAAGACGTTCTTGAAGTACGTCGGGAAGGAGAAGTGCACATAGAAGAAGTGCGCCATGTCCACCACGTTGTCGATCACTTCGCGGCAGTTGCTCCTGACCGTGATCTCGCTCCAGAGCCAGTCGGTCCAGTCGTCCCTGCTCGCTCCCGCCATACGGGGGATCGTCACGTCCGGCGGCGGCGGATTGCCCTCGGGATCGTTCCAGAGGAACAGCAGACCGTCCTGCTCCATGGTGATCCAGGCGGCCGTGCGCGCCCTGAGCGGGACCCGGCGGCTGTACGGGATCTGCCGGCAGCGTCCGTCGCCTCCCCACCGCCAGTCGTGGAAGGGGCAGGCCAGCGCATCGCCCTTGACGGTGCCCTGCGACAGGTCACCGCCCATGTGCCGGCAGTAGGCATCCAGAACGTTCAGCGAGCCGTCACCGCTCCGGAAGACGACCAGCTTCTGCCCGAAGGCGTGGATCGCGTGCGGCGAACCGTCCTTGAACCTCGCGGCCGTGCCCAGACAGTGCCAGCCACGGGCGAAGCGGGCCGGGGCCGCCGCTGCCTCGATACTGCGGACGCCGTCGTTCTGAGACTCCACTGCGGTCATGCTCACCCATCCCTTGAGAGCCCGGATTCCTCCTCCCGAAACGTAGGCGCCGGTGACGCGCGGCAACCGCCGAGTCCCACTGACCGGAACCGCCCGGGGCGCCGGGCGGTGACACGGCGCACCATCGATCCCGGCAGTTCCGACACACCTGGGAGGACACATGGCGAGCAACGGCGTTCTGGAGTCGGTCCGCCCGCTGCTCCCCGCCATCGCGGAGCGCGCGGGAGCGACGGACGAGAACCGGGTGGTGCCCGGTGAGAGCGTGCGCGAACTGCGTGCGGCCGGATTCTTCCGGATGCTCCAGCCGAAGCGGTACGGCGGGGCCGAGAGCGACCCCGTGCACTTCTACGAGGTGGTCAGGGAGGTCTCCGGCGCCTGCGCCTCGACCGGCTGGGTGGCCTCCGTGCTCGGTGTGCACGCCTGGCAGCTGGGGTTGTTCCCCGAGCGCGCCCAGGACGAGGTGTGGGGGCCCGGCCCGGACACGCTGATCTCGTCGTCGTACGCCCCCGTCGGCCGGCTCACCCCGGTGGACGGCGGGTACGAGCTCAGTGGCCGCTGGAGTTTCTCCTCGGGCTGCGACCACGCCTCGTGGGCGCTGCTGGGCGCGCTGCTGGTGGGCGCCGAGGGCAAGCCGGTCGACTTCATGACGGTCCTGGTGCCACGGGAGGACTACCGCATCCTGGACGTCTGGGACGTGATCGGGCTGCGTGGCACCGGCAGCAACGACATCGCCGCCGACCGGGTCTTCGTCCCCGCGCACCGGACCCTGCGCAACTACGAGCACTCCAGGCTGCGCGGGCCGGGGCAGCGGGTGAACCCGGGACCGCTCTACCGGATGCCGTTCGGGGCCGTCTTCACCTCGGCGATCACCGCACCCGTCGTCGGCGCCGTGGCCGGGTGCTACCGGTCCTACGTCGACGCCATGCGGGAGCGGTCCCGGCGGAGCCTGGGCGGCGGGCGGTTCGCCGACGACGGATTCGCCCAGGTCGCGGTGGGGCGCGCCGCCTCCGAGATCGATGCCGCCGTCCTCCAGACGGACCGCAACATCGGTGAGCTGTACGCCTGTGCCACGAACGGCGGTGAGATCCCCATGGAACTGCGGCTGCGGACCCGCCGCGACCAGGTGCGCGGCACCGAACGGGCGCTGGAGGCCGTCGACATCCTCTTCAAGACCGCAGGGGGGAACTCCCTGCGGCGGGGGAACCCCGTCGAGCGCGCCTGGCGGGACGCGCACGCCGGGAGCGTGCACGTGGCGAACGACGTGGAGCGCACCCTGGCCATGTACGGCCGGGGCGCGTTCGGTCTCACCGTCGAGGACAACCTGCTCTGAACCAGTACCGGGGCCTGCGCGAAGCCGGCCGCGCCGCTCGCGCGTGAAGGCCCCGGTGCCCGGCTCAGCGCGAGGCGTTTGGCCGGTGTTGCGAGAACAGGGCGTCGGCGAACCTCTCGGCGTCACCCCACGAGGCGGCGATGGAACCGCGGTGGTCCGCACCCGGATACACCCGGTAACTGACGTCGCGTGACGTCTTGCGCAGACTCTTCACCAGGTCGTCGGTGGTGGACCTCGCGACGAGCTGGTCGTCCGCGCCCTGCGCCACGAACGTGGGCACCCGCAGTTTCAGCCCGCCCGTCTCCTGCTTCTTCAAGTAGTCGGTGAGCGGCGCGACATCGGCGTCCGGCTTGAAGACGTCCTCGGGCGGGATCGTCGCCGCCACCTCACGCACGCTCTCCAGACAGCCGGTACGGGCGGCGGTGATCAGCGGCAGGGCCTTCTTGGTCAGCAGGTCCTCGGGGACGACCGCCGGATCCGCCGCCGCCGCGCCGAGCAGCAGCGGGGGCAGGAAGGCCACGGAGGCCTGGGCGCCGGGACCGCCGGCACGGATGTACGGCACGGTCTGGCTCACTTCCCACCCACCGGGGGCGATGGCGACGGCGCCGACCAGCTGCACGTCCTTGCCGGTGGAAGCGGCGGCGGCCGAGAACAGCGCCGCGTGACCGCCCTGGCTGTGCCCCACCGCGAGCCAGCGACGGCCCACCCGCGGGTCGACCCTGCGGGCCGCCCTGACCAAGTCCACGACCGTGTTCGCCGCGCTGCGGCCGTTCAGATAGGGATGGTCGCCCGGGGTTCCCAGGCCCTCGTAGTCGGTCCGTACGACCGCGTAGCCGTGTGTCACCCACTGGTCGAGGGTCTGGACCTGCTGGGCGAGCTGTTCGTGCTCCGGGCCGTCCGGGGTGTCGGCCGACGGGGCACAGATGTCGGCCAGTCCCGTGGTGCCGTGCGCCCAGCTGATGACCGGCCAGCCGCCCGGCGGCGGTGGTGTCTTCGGCAGGGACACCGTGCCGGACACCACGATCCGGCGTCCCTGGCTGTCCTCCGACAGATAGGTCACCGTGCGGTTCTCGGCCGCGCTCGGCAGCGCCGCCACTCCGGTCAGTGTCCGTTCGGTGAGCAGCGAGCCGCGCTGACCGGGGAGGGTTCCGGCGGCCGTGTCCGAGACCGGGGCCGGGGCATGCGGTTCGTGGGCCTGCGCCGCGAGCGGGGTGAGTCCCGCGAGGACGACGGTCGCGACCGCGGTGACGACCGTGATCCGGCCGCCCGGCGGCCTGAGAGCTGATCCCATGTGTCTCTCCTGATACGAGGGGCCGACTGATCCGGCGAGGCCCGTTGCCCGTCCCGGGGGCGGGAACCGGCCGGAATTCCTTGCGAAAGCCAGCCAACCGCTCCCCGGGCGGTGCCGGGGCGCCGGTCCCACTGAGCGGTCACGGCGCGGGGCATACGTCGCGCCGGTTCGGGATCTCCTCTCCCGGTGAGCGGGAGGGAGCCCGCGCGGGGTGCGGCCCGCCCGCTAGCGTCCGGCCGTCGGCCGCCCGTCCTGCTTGCGCGGCCCGCCCGGCCGGACCCCACCGGCACCCTTCACCGGCCGGCACTGCCACCGAGGAGAACCCATGACACGTCATGTCGCCGTCACCGGCGCCGCTTCCGGTATCGGCCACGCGCTGGCCGCCCTGCTCACCGCGCGCGGTGACGAGGTGATCGGCGTCGACCTGGCCGACGCCGAGGTCTGCGCGGACCTCTCCACGCCCGACGGCCGCGCGAGCGCCGTCGGCGGAGTCCTGGAACGCTGCGACGGCGTCCTCGACGCGCTCATCACCTGCGCCGGGGTGGCGGCGCCCGGACGGCTGATGATCAGCGTCAACTACTTCGGGACCACCGAGCTAGTGACGGCCCTGCGCCCGGCCCTCGCCGCGGCCGACCGGCCCCGGGTCGGCGTGGTCGGCTCCATCTCCGGTACACAGCAGGGCGATCCGCGGATCGTGGCCGCCTGCCTGTCCGGTGACGAGTCCCTTGCCACGGCGCGGGCGGAGGAGGCGGTCGCCCGGGGCGACGCGCGGCAGCTCTACCCCTCGTCCAAGGCGGCGCTCGCCCAGTGGCTCCGGCGCACCTGCGTCTCACCGGGCTGGGCCGACGCCGGGATCCCGCTCAACGCGGTGGCCCCCGGCGTGGTCCTGACGCCCATGTCCGCGGAACTCGTCGCCGACGAGCGGATGCGTGAAGTGATGCGGGAAGCCGTCCCCATGCCGCTGAACGGATACGCGGACCCCGAAACCGTGGCACACGCCCTGGCCTGGCTGACCGCGCCGGAGAACTCCCACATCACCGGTCAGGTGGTGTACGTCGACGGCGGCGCCGAGGCCACGCTCCGCGGACCGGAGCAGTTCTGACACCCGGGGAGCATGTCTGACGCCCCGACAGAAACGGGCGACCTTCCCTTGTACTGAACGAGAATTGATTCTAGTTTTGTGGTGGCCGCCGCTGTGTCGCGGCCACCACTGCGAGGAGGACCCATGCCTGAGGCCGTCATCGTCGAAGCCGTACGCACCCCGGTCGGACGCCGCCGGGGCGTCCTGTCGGGGCTGCACCCCGCGGAACTGCTCGGCGCGGTGCAGCAGGAGGTCGTGGCACGCGCGGGCGTCGCCCCGGACCAGGTGGGCCAGGTGATAGGCGGCTGCGTCACGCAGGCGGGGGAGCAGTCCAACAACGTCACCCGCACCGCGTGGCTGCACAGCGGCCTGCCGTACACCACCGCCTGCACCACCGTCGACTGCGCCTGTGGCTCGTCCCAGCAGGCCGTCCACCTGATCGCCGGGCTGATCGCGTCCGGCGCCGTCGACATCGGCATCGGCTGCGGTGTCGAAGCCATGAGCCGGGTGTTCCTCGGCCAGGCCAGTACGCCGGAAACGGGATCACCCGTACCGGAGAGCTGGGCACTCGACCTGCCCGATCAGTTCACCGCGGCCGAACGGATCGCCCGCAACCGCGGGATCACCCGCCAGGACGTCGACGCCTTCGGTCTGGCCTCCCAGCGCAAGGCCGCCGAGGCCTGGGCGGCGGGCCGGTTCGACAGCCAGATCGTTCCCGTACGGGCCCCTGTCCTGGAGTCCGGGGAGCCGACCGGCCGGACCGCCGTCGTCACCCGGGACCAGGGGCTGCGGGAGACCACCGCGGAGGGGCTGGCCGGGCTGCGTCCCGTAGTGCCCGACGGCATCCACACCGCGGGCAACTCCTCGCAGATCAGCGACGGGGCGGCTGCTGTACTGCTGATGAGCGCAGAACGGGCCAGGGAACTCGGGCTGCGCCCGCGCGCCCGGATCGTCGCCTCCGGCATGGTCGGCGCGGACCCGTACTACCACCTCGACGGGCCCGTCGCGGCCACCGAACACGTACTGCGCCGGGCGGGGATGAAACTCTCCGACATCGATCTGGTCGAGATCAACGAGGCGTTCGCCTCCGTGGTCCTGTCCTGGGCGCGGGTCCACCGGGCCGACATGGACCGGGTCAACGTCAACGGCGGCGCCATCGCGCTGGGACACGCCGTGGGCTCCACCGGTGCCCGGCTGCTCACCCAGGCCCTGCACGAACTCGAACGGTCCGACAAGTCGACCGCTCTCGTCACCATGTGCGCCGGCGGTGCCCACGCCACGGGCACCATCATCGAACGGATCTGAACCACCATGACCATGGGACTGACCGAGGAGCACCGCGACCTGCGGGACTCCGTCCGTGCCTTCGCCGCACGGCACATCACCACCACCGTCGTCCGCGCCGCCGCCGACGCCGGGACCGAGCAACTCCCGCCGTTCTGGGCGGCCCTGGCCGGACAGGGGCTGCTCTCCCTGCATCTTCCCGAGGACATCGGGTCCGGCTACGGCATGCTCGAACTGGCCGTGGTGACAGAGGAATTGGGCCGCAACCTGGTCCCCGGCCCCTTTCTGTCCACGGTGCTCACCAGCGCCGTCCTGGACCGGGCGGGCCACCGGGACCGGCTGGCGGGGCTGGCCGACGGCAGTACGGTCGGGGCCACCGCCCTCGCCCCGGGCACCCTGACGGCGACCCGGGACGCGGCGGGCACCCTGCGGGTCTCCGGCACCTCCGCGCCGGTACTCGGCGGCGGGCCCGCCGATGTGTTCGTCCTGCCGGTCGAGTCCCGCGGCCGGACCCGCTGGGCAGTGGTGGCTCGTACGGACGCCGAGGTCACCGCCGTCGACAGCCACGACCCGACACGCCGACTGGTCCGCGTAGCCCTGCGGGACCTGGAACTCTCCCCGGAGCGGCTGCTCTCCGGAATCGACCCCCGGCTGCCCCTGGACCTCGCCGCCACGCTGTTCGCCGCCGAGGCCTCCGGGCTGGCCGACCGGGCCACGTCGACCGCCGCCGAGTACGCGAAGGTCCGCGAGCAGTTCGGGCGGCCGATCGGACAGTTCCAGGGGGTCAAGCACCGCTGCGCCCGCATGGCGGCCCGCGCCGAACAGGCCCGCGCGTGCGCCTGGGACGCGGCCCGCGCCCAGGACCCCGGCGCCGTCGGGACCCCCGAGGAGGCCGCCCTCGCCGTGGCGGTCGCGGGCGCCACGAGTGTCGAGGCGGGCTTCACCACCGCGAAGGACTGTGTGCAGACCCTCGGCGGCATCGGCTTCACCTGGGAGCACGACGCGGGACTGTACCTGCGCCGCGCCCAGACGCTCCGCATCCTGCTCGGACCGACCACCGGCTGGCAGCGCCGGGTCGCCGCACTCACCCGCGCCGGTACCCGTCGCAGGTTCTCCGTCGACCTGCCGCCGGAGGCCGAGACGGTCCGTGCCGGGACCCGGGCCGAACTCGCGCCCGCCATCGCGCTGGACGGCGCGGAGCGCACCAGCTACCTGGCGGAGCACGGCTACACCGCCCCGCACCTGCCGGCCCCCTGGGGCAAGGGCGCCGACGCGGTGGCGCAGCTCGTCATCGCCGAGGAGTTGGGCGCGGCGGGGCTGGAACCCGCCGACATGATCATCGGTGGCTGGGTGGTACCGACCCTCATCGAGCACGGCAGCGAGGAACAGCAACGCCGCTTCCTGCCGCCGACGCTCCGCGGCGACCTCGTCTGGTGCCAGCTGTTCAGCGAGCCGGGAGCCGGATCCGACCTGGCCGGGCTCAGCACCAGGGCGGAACGGGCCGAAGGCGGCTGGCGGCTCACCGGGCAGAAGGTGTGGACGTCCATGGCGCGCGAGGCGGACTGGGGCATCTGCCTGGCCCGCACCGACGCGAGTGTGCCCAAGCACCGGGGGATCTCCTACTTCCTGGTGGACATGCGCAGCCCCGGCATCGACATCCGTCCGCTGCGTGAACTCACCGGCGAGTCCCTGTTCAACGAGGTCTTCCTGGACGACGTCTTCGTCCCCGACGCCCTGCTGGTCGCAGGTCCGGGAGACGGCTGGAAACTCGCCCGCACGACGCTGGCCAACGAGCGCGTCTCGCTCTCGAACGACTCCTCGCTCGGCTCCGGAGGCGAGGAACTGCTCGCACTCGCCGGCCGGGACCCCGGCGAGGAACGGCTCACGGTGCTCGGCCAGATCCTCTGCGACGCCCAGTCGACCGGGCTGCTCGGCCTGCGCCAGACCCTGCGCTCGCTGGCCGGCGGGCAGCCGGGGGCGGAGTCCAGCGTCGCCAAGCTCCTCGGTGTGGAACACATGCAGCAGGTGTGGGAGACCGCGATGGACTGGCAGGGCGCCGACGCGCTGACGGTGGCACCCGCCTGCGACCCCGGCCCGGACGAGCCGCGTCCGCCGGTGCGGGCGGACCGGCCGCGCACCGCCACCTGGATGTTCCTCAACACCCGGTGCCTGTCGATCGCGGGCGGCACCACCGACGTACAGCTGAACATCATCGGCGAGCGCCTGCTGGGACTCGCCCGCGATCCCGCTCCGGTACCGCGCGGCTGACCGGTCGACCCCACGAGCGCGGCCGACGCCGTCCGGCACCGGCCGGACAGCGAACGAAGAAGCGAAGAGACGAAGGAATACAGACGATGCCGATCGATCCCGACAAGGCGCTCGGGGCCACCACCCCGGCCGAGCGGGTGAGCTGGACCGTGCGGGACGTCCTCCTGTACCACCTCTCGCTGGGCGCGGGCACGCACGCCGCCACCGACCCCGAACTCCCGTACACCTACGAACGCGGGCTCCGCGTACTGCCCACCTTCGCCATGGTGGCCGGCCGTGGACCGTCCGCCGGGGAGCGGGCGGCGGCGCCGCTCGACCTGCCCGGCCTCGACCTCGACCCGCGCGGGATGCTGCACGCCGGACAGGCGCTGACCCTGCACCGGCCGCTCCCGTCCTCGGGCACCGCGGACATCACCACCCGAGTGGCCGGGCTCCGGGACAAGGGGAAGGCCGCGCTGGTCACCCTCGAACAGATCGCGGCCGACCCGGACGGCGCCCCGCTGTGGACCGCCACCATGGACATCTGGGCCCGCGGCGAGGGCGGCTTCGGCGGCGACCCGGGGACGGAGGCCCCCTGGCGGGCCCCCGATCGCGCGCCGGACCAGGTCGTCGACGTACCGACCACCCAGGGACAGGCACTGCTCTACCGGCTCAACGGAGACCTCAACCCGCTGCACGCGGACCCCGCGTTCGCAGCCTCCGCGGGCTTCGAACGGCCCGTCCTGCACGGGCTGGCGTCCTACGGAGTGCTGGCCAAGACCCTGGTCGACAGGGTGCTCGACGGCGACACCGACGCACTCACCGGACTGTCGGTCCGGTTCGCGGGACCGCTTCTGCCGGGCGAGACGCTCCGTACGGCGGTCTGGCGCGAGAACGGTGCGCTCACCCTGGAATCGACCTGCCCGGAACGCGACGGCGCGCCCGTGCTCAGCCGGGCGACCGCCGAGGTGATGTCATGACCGCGGACCCCGGAGTGCACACCGCCCGGCCGCAGGACAGCCGTCCGGCCCTGACCGCCGACACCCGGGACACCGGCGTCGACGCCGCGGTGGCCGCCGCCCGCAGGGTGATCGCCGCCCTGCTCGCCGCGGGCGACGCGCCCGGCGCGGACCTCGGCCGGGTGGCGAGCACGCTCCACGAGGTCGCCGACCATCTCGACGAGCACGCCCCGCCGTTGAAGGAACGGCTCGTCACCATGTGGGCCGGGGAGGGCGTCACCCGCCACGACCCGGTCACCGGCCCGGAGAACGCCATCGCCCCGCCGCTCGTGCTGCGGGGCAAGGACGACGGTTCGGTGACCGCCACCACCACGCTGGGCCTGCCGTACCAGGGGCCGCCCGGGTACGTGCACGGGGGCGTCTCGGCGCTCCTGCTCGACCACACACTCGGCGTGGCCAACCACTGGGGCGGCCCGTCGGGCATGACCGCCGAACTGACCCTGCGCTACCACCGGCCGACCCCGCTGTTCGAACCGCTGACCGTGACGGGCCGTCAGACATCGGTCGACGGACGCAAGATCAGTACGGCCGGCGCCATCACGGCCGCCGGAAAGGTCTGCGTCAGCGCGGAGGGGCTGTTCATCGCCGTCCAGCCGGAGCGGCCACGCTGAGACGGTGACGAACCGGCCGCACGGGCGTGACCGGCGTACGGGGGCGGGGCGCCGGATCCATCCGGCGCCCCGCCCCCCCGTACGCCGCTGTCCGTCAGAGCCGGACGTCCCGGCGTACGACCTTCCCACTGGCCCCGCGCGGCAGCTCCTCGCCGGTGATCCGCCACCGGGACGGCACCTTGTAGTGGGCCAGCCGCTCGCGTGCGTACGCCGTCAACTCCCGCTCGGTCGGCGCCGGTTCGCCCTGCGTCACGACCACCGCGCCGACCTCCTGCCCCAGGTCCGGATGGGGCACGCCCAGGACGATGCACTCCCGCACCCCCGGGTGCTCCGCCAGGACGTTCTCGATCTCGGCCGGATAGACGTTCTCGCCACCGCGCAGAATCAGGTCCGAACGCCGGCTGGTCAGCCGCAGCAGGCCCCCGTCGATCCGGCCGATGTCACCGGTGTGCAGCCAGCGCCCGGCCCGGACCGTCTTCGCGGTGGCTTCCGGATCCTCCCAGTAGCCCAGCATGTTGAACGCGCTGCGCACACACACCTCGCCCTCCTCGCCCTCCGGAAGGGCGTTCCCTGCGGGATCCCGGATCTCCACCGTGACGGTGACGTTCGGCCTGCCCAGCGTGCCCGGGAACTCGGCCAGCTCCGCCGGGGTGGCCGCGGCCACCCCGGTGGACGTCTCGGTGAGTCCGTAACTGTCCACCAACGCCTGCCGCGCCACCGGCAGCGCCTCGCGCAGCCGGTCCTTGAACGCCGGTGACGACGGTGCGGAGGCGAGCGAGAAGGCGGTCAGTGACGACAGGTCGTAACCGGACAGATCGCCGTGCTCGACGAGCCGGTGCGCCATGGTGGGCACGGCGCCCCAGTTGGTGACCCGCTCCCGCTCGATGAGCCGGAGCACCTTGTCCACGTCGAACGCACCCCGGTGCATCACCACCGTGCCGCCGGCCGCGAGCTGGGGCACCACCAGATTGTGCAGACCGGCGATGTGGAAGAGGGGCAGCGCCAGCAGATGGCGGCGCGCGGCGGCGGCCGGTCCGCCGTACTCCTGCGCGCGCGAGTTGCTGAACGCGTGGAAGTCCACCACGGCCAGGAGATTGCGGTGCGAGTGCACCGCGCCCTTCGGCAGGCCCGAGGTGCCGCTGGTGTAGAGGATGACGGCCGGGTCGTCCTCGGCCACGTCGCAGGACGGCAGCGCGGCCTGCGGGTATTTCCGGGCGAGGAGCGGCACGTCCGTCTCGACGCTCAGCACGGGCACCCGCGGATCGTCGATCAGCGCGGCCCGCTTGGCGTCCGCGATCACCACCGTGGGCCGGACATGCCCGATGCCGTAGGCCAGTTCACGCCCCGACCACCAGGCGTTGAAGCCCACCGCGACGGCCCCGATGGACACCGCGGCCCAGAACGACATGATCCACTCGGGCGAGTTGGCCGCCGCGATGGCCACCCGGTCGCCCTTGCGCACTCCGTGATCCGTACGCAGCGACTCGGCCAGCGACGAGACCAGCGCGGCGTGCCCCGTGAAGGTCAGCCGCTCGTCCGTGGTGACCACGTAGTCGCTCTCACCGTGGCGCAAGGAGTCGGCGAGCAGTTCGTGCAGCGCTCTGCGACGGTTCTTGAACACCGGCATCCGGGCGCCGAGAACCTCCTCGTCGACGAGTTCGAACGGTTCGCCCGGTCCGGTGGGACCGGCTGCTGGGGCGGAAGGAACCGCATGCTGATCCGTCGGCCTGGCCATGGCACATCTCTCCCTCGGTGACGTCGAGCCCGTGCGCCGACATTGTGGCCGCGACACCCGAACCCGCCGGGCGGCCGGTCCCGATGAGCGGGACAGCCCCGACCACCCGCACCACGCCGCCCCGATGATGGGGCACTCCAGGAGATGATCACGGGAGGAACACCCATGGGAACCCTCGCGGGGAAGGTCGCACTCGTCACCGGCGCAGGCCAGGGGGTGGGCCAGGGAATCGCATTGGCGCTGGCGGCCGAAGGCGCGGACATCGCTGTCGTCGGACGTACCCGCGCCCGCTTGGAGACCACCTGCCTGACGCTGCGGGAACGCGGTGTGCGAGCAGAGGCGTACGTGTGCGACGTGAGCCGCACCGAGACGATCCCCGCAGTCGTCGACAGCGTGGTCGCCGACCTCGGAGGTGTGGACATTCTCGTCAACAACGCCTACGACGGAGCTTACGGGCGCCTGCTGTCCATGACCGAGGACGACTTCCGACGGGGTTTCCACAGCGGGCCGTTCGCCGCCTTCGCGTTCATGAAGGCCTGCCATCCGCACCTCAGGAGGAACGGAGGGGGCAGCGTCATCAACCTGGTCAGCTCGGCGATGGTGCGCTGGGATCCGACGACGTACGGAGCCTACGCGGCTGCCAAACAGGCCCTGCGCTCGCTGACACGCACCGCGGCGGCCGAATGGGGCGCCGACGGGATCAGGGCCAACTCCATTGCCCCGCACGCACTCTCGCCCGGCCTGAAGAGCTGGACGGAGACCAACCCGGAGGAGGCGGAGGCGTTCCGCCGGACCATTCCCCTGGGATACATCGGTGACTGCGAGCAGGACATCGGCCGTGCGGTCGTGATGCTCGCGGGCCCCGACGCCCGCTACCTGACCGGCGCCACCGTTCCGCTCGACGGCGGCCAGGCCCACTTCGGATGACCACACGCCCCACGCCCCGCGCGTGGACGGAGGAATCTTCATGAGCCCTGAGACCCCCTCGACCCCTGACGGCCCCGCGGTGCCCGACGTACTGGCGCCCGCCCGTCTCGGCCCGGTGCAGCTGCGCAACCGCATCATCAAAGCGGCCACCTACGAGGCCCTGAGTTACCGCAGCAGGGTCACCGAGGAACTGATCGAGTTCCACCGCAGGTACGCCGCGGGCGGTGTCGGGATGACCACTGTTGCGTACTGCGCGGTCGCACCCGAGGGACGCACCGACCGCCACCAGCTCCTCTGGGAACCGGAGGCAGCGCCCGGCCTGCGCAAACTCACCGAAGCGGTCCACGCGGAGGGCGCCGCGGTCTCGGCGCAGATCGGGCACGGCGGTCCCGTCGCCAACCCGAAGGGCAACCGGCTGCCCGCGCTGTCGCCGTCCCGCCAGTTCCACCTCACCTCGCTGAGCTTCGCGAAGGAAGCCACCCGCGACGACATCAGCCGCATCACCCGCGCCCACGCGGACGCCGCCCGGATGGCCGCCGACACCGGTTTCGACGCGGTGGAGATCCACCTCGGCCACAACTACCTGGCCAGTTCGTTCCTCAGCCCGAAGATCAACCACCGGACCGACGGCTACGGCGGCAGCCTGAAGAACCGGGCCAGGTTCGCCCGCGAGATCACCACGGCGGTGCGGGAGGCGGTCGGCGACCGGATCGCGGTCCTCGCCAAACTGAACATGGACGACGGCGTCCCCGGCGGCATCTGGCTCGACGAGGCGATCCCGGTCGCCCAGTGGCTGGACGCGGACGGCTGCCTCGACGCACTCGAACTCACCGTGGGCAGCTCGCTGTTGAACCCGATGTACCTCTTCAAGGGCGACGCGCCGCTCAAGGAGTTCGCCGCCGTCATGCCCCAGCCGGTCAAACTCGGCGTGCAGCTCTTCGGGAAGCAGAAACTGCGCAGCTACCCCTACCAGGACGCCTACCTCCTGGAGGACGCCAAACAGATCAGGGCCGCGGTGAAGACGCCGATGGTGCTGCTCGGCGGAGTCACCGACAAACCCGTCATGGACCGCGCCATGGCCGAGGGCTTCGAGTTCGTCGCCATGGCCCGCGCCCTGCTCCGCGAGCCGGACCTGATCAACCGCATCCGCGCGGACGAGAAGACCCGCTCCCTGTGCATCCACTGCAACAAGTGCATGCCCGCCTCCTTCAACGGAACCCGCTGCGTCCTGGTGGAGACGAGCAGCCCGCGCGGTGACAACTGGGGCCGCACCACGGTCTCGTGAACGGCTCCACGACCACTCCGCCCCCACGGCGGACAGCGAAGGCAGAGGAAGGAGACAGAAGGGTGCAGCACGACACGATCGCCGACCTGCTGCTCGACCGGCTCGGCGACAACCGTCCCGGGCTGCGGACCCGCGAACGGACCTGGACCTGGGACGACGTGGTGAAGGAGAGCGCGGCCCGCGCCGCACTCGCCACGGAGCTGCGGACCGAAGGCCCCTTCCACATCGGGATCCTGCTGGCCAACGTCCCCGAGTTCCTGTTCTGGCTCGGCGGCGCGGCGCTGAGCGGCGCGACCGTCGTCGGGATCAACTCCACCCGGCGCGGCCCCGATCTGGAACAGGAGGTCCGGCACACCGACTGCCAGCTGCTGATCACCGACCGGGCCGGCCAGGAACTCCTCGACGGGCTGGACACCGGGGTTCCGCCCGACCGCTTCCTGCTGGTCGACGACGCGTCGTACACCGCCCGGACGCTCACTCCGGCAGTCCCGCGGAAGGCCCCGGACATCGCACCGGACACCCGGATGCTGCTGCTCTTCACCTCGGGCACCACGGGGGCGTCCAAGGCGGCGAGCTGTTCCCAGGGGCGGCTCGCGGCCCTCGGCCACTCCAACAGCGCCAAGTACGACATCGGCCGGGACGACATCAGTTACTGCTGCATGCCGCTCTTCCACGGCAACGCGCTGATGGCCCTCTGGGCGCCGTCGCTGGCCGCGGGCGCGTGCGTCGCACTCGTACCGAAGTTCTCCGCATCGGGTTTCCTGCCCGACGTACGCTTCCACGGCGCGACCTACTTCACCTATGTCGGCAAGGCGATCGGCTATCTGCTCGGCACCCCGGAGAGCCCCGACGACCACGACAACCCGCTGACCCACGGCTTCGGCACCGAGGCCTCCCCGGAGGACCAGGCGGCCTTCCGGCGCCGGTTCGGGGCGCGGCTCTTCGAGGGGTACGGATCCAGCGAGGGCAGCGGCATGATCCGCCTCGACCCCGACGCCCCGCCGGGCGCACTGGGCCGCCCCGCCCACGACGGGGTGGCGGTCGTGAACCCCGAGACCTTCGAGGTCCGCCCGCCGGCCCTGCTCGACGCGTACGGCCGCGTCACCAACGCCGAGGAGGCGATCGGCGAGATCGTCGACCGGCACGGCGCGGCCAAGTTCGAGGGCTACTACAAGAACGACGCGGCGAACGCCGAACGCGTCCGCAACGGCTGGTACTGGACCGGAGACCTCGGCTACCTCGACCCCGACGGCTGTCTGTACTTCGCGGGCCGCTCCGGCGACTGGATACGCGCCGACGGGGAGAACACCTCCGCCCTGCTCGTCGAACGCATCCTGCGCCGCCACCCCCAGGTCCTCGCCGCAGCGGTGTTCGGCGTCCCCGACCCCCGCTCCGGCGACCAGGTGATGGCCGCGCTGGAAGTCGCCGAAGGCACCGCCTTCGAGGACCTGCGGCTGCCGGAGTTCCTGGACCGGCAGGACGACCTCGGCACGAAGAGCGCACCGCGCTTCGTCAGGCTCTCCACCGAGCTGCCCACGACGGGCTCCAACAAGCTCCGCAAGAAGGAGATGCAGCTCGTCGGCTGGCACACCGACGACCCGGTGCACCGCTGGGCGGGCCGCGACCGGCCCGCGTACGCCCTGATGACCGGCGAGGACAAGCAGCGGCTGCGCGAGGAGTTCCTGCTGTACGGCCGCCGGCGCTTCCTTCCGTAGCCCGCCCTTCCCGGCCCCTGGGGGCCGCACCAGATTGAGAGCACATCCATGGACCTGCGCGAGACACCAGCGCACCGCCGGCTCCGCGAGGAGCTGCGGACGTACTTCGCCGGACTGCTCCCGGCCGACGAGCGACGCCGGGCCGGCGAGGCGGGAGTCGGCGGCGACCGCTTCCGCGAGGTGGTTGCCAGGCTCGGCGCCGACGGCTGGCTCGGCATCGGCTGGCCCGAGGAGTACGGCGGTCAGGGCCGCTCCGTGGCGGAGCAGTACGTGTTCTTCGACGAGGTGCAACGGGCCGGGCTGCCGTTCCCGTTCGTCACCGTCAACACGGTCGGCCCGACGCTGATGGCGTACGGCACCCCCGAACAGAAGAAGAAGTTCCTGCCCGGCATCCTCTCCGGCGACATCGTCTTCGCCATCGGCTACACGGAACCCGGCGCCGGGACCGACCTCGCCTCGCTGACCACCCGGGCCGTACGGGACGGCGACGACTTCGTCATCGACGGCAGCAAGATCTTCACCAGCGGCGCCAACACCGCCGACCACATCTGGCTCGCCTGCCGCACCGACCCCGGCGCGCCCAAGCACCGGGGCATCTCCGTCCTCACCGTCCCGACCACCGACCCGGGGTTCTCCTGGAGCCCGATCCGCACGGTCGGCGGCCTGCTGGTGACCGCCACCTACTACAGCGGCGTCCGGGTCCCAGCGGGCCATGTGGTCGGCGAGGTGAACGGCGGCTGGCAGCTGATCACCACACAGCTCAACCACGAGCGCATCGGACTCGCCGCGCTCGGCGGCCGGACCATCGACCTGTGGGAGCAGACCCTGGAGTGGGCCAAGGAGAACGGCCTCGCCGAACTCCCTTGGGTCCAGCGGGACTTCGCCCGCAGCTACGCCAAGCTGGAGGCGATGCGCCTGATGAACTGGAAGATGACGGGCGAGGTCGCCCGCTCCACCCTGTCCGGCGCCGACGCGGGCGCGGCCAAGGCGTACGGCACCGAGACGCACGTCGACGTACAGCGCACCCTCACCGGCATCCTCGGCGCGGCCGGCCGGATCCGCCCGGAGTCACCCGGCGCCGCACTGTCGGGACAGGTCGAACAGCTCTCCCGGCAGGGCATCGTGAACACCTTCGGCGGCGGTGTGAACGAAATTCTCCGCGACCTGGTCGCCACCAACGGCCTGGGCCTGCCGCGGCGGAGGAGGAGCGCATGAGCGACGTGTACGAGAAGCGGCTCCAGGCCTTCACCGGACGCGAACTGCGGCCGGTGACACCCGGACCCGACCCGGTCAACGTACCGATGATCCGGCACTGGGCCGAGGCGATGGGCGACAGCAATCGCGTGCATCTGGACGACGCAGCGGCGCGGGCCGCCGGCCGCCCCGGCGTGGTCGCCCCCGCCTCGATGATCCAGGCATGGACCATGCCCGGCTACGCCGCCGCCACAGCCGCCGGTGACCAGGGAGCCTTCGGTGAACTGACCGGGCTGCTCGCCGAAGGCGGATACACCTCGGTGGTGGCGACCGACTCCGAGCTGGAGTTCTTCCGCGAACTGGTCCCGGGCGACCACATCTCCGTGACCGAGGTCGTCGAGGCGATCTCCCCGCAGAAGACCACCGCGCTGGGCGAGGGCCGGTTCGTCACCACCCTGAAGACGTACACCGACGCGCAGGGCGGGACCGTCGCCACCCAGCGCTGGCGCACCCTGCGGTTCCGGCCGCGGAACACGCAGGCCCAGGAGCCGCCCGCGCTGCGCCCGCGGCCCGCGCTCAACAGCGACAACGCCTTCTGGTTCGCTGCCGCCCGGGAACACCGGCTGGTCATCCAGCGCTGCACGGGCTGCGGTGCCCTGCGCCATCCGACCGGGCCCTGCTGCCCGGACTGCCACTCCTTCGACTGGGACACCGTCGGGGCCGCGGGCGGCGGAACCGTCCACAGCTTCACCGTCAACCACCACCCCCGCCACCCCGCGTTCGACTTCCCCCTGGTCGTGGCGGTCGTCGAACTCACCGAGGGCACCCGGCTGATCGCCGGCCTGACGGGTGTCGAACCGTCCGGCGTGCACGTCGGCATGGACGTCGTACTCGACTGGACCGACCCCGATCCGGAGCTGTCACTGCCGGTGTTCCGGCCGCTCGCGCAGGAGGAAGCACACTGATGGACTTCACGCTCGACGAGGAACTGCTGGCGGTCCGCGACCTCGCGGCCGAGATCTTCACCGACCGGGCCACCTCCGCCCGGCTGCGTGAGGTGGAGAGCGGGCCGGACCGTACCGACCCGGAGCTGTGGGCGCAGCTGGCGAAGGCCGGGCTGCTGGGCATCGTGCTGCCCGTGGACGCGGGCGGGGCGGGCCTCGGACTCGGCGCGTTCAGCGTGCTCCTGGAGGAGCAGGGACGCCGTGTCGCACCCGTACCGCTGTGGTCGGCCGGGGTCGGCGCCCTGGCGGTCGCCGCGCACGGCACCCCCGGGCAGCGGGCCGCGCTGTTGCCGGGGGCCGTGGACGGGAGCGGACGGCTCACCGTCGCACTGGAGGAGTTCGGTCCGGCGGACGCGGCCCACCCCGCGTGCCGGGCGCGGGCCGTCCCGGTGGACGGCGACGGACCGGCGGCCTGGCGGCTGACCGGGACGAAGGCCGCCGTCCCCTCACCGTTCGGGGCCGGGCACGTCCTGGTCGCGGCCACCGCCGAGCAGGGCACCGGGCTCTTCCTGGTCGAGACGGACACCGAGGGGGCCCGCTGGGAGGCCGCCGAGACCACGACGTACGACCTCAGCGGGCATCTCGTCCTGGACGACGCCGCCGCGCAGGCCGTGGGCACCCCCGGAACCGGTGTGCTGGAGTGGCTGCTCGACCGCGCGTCCGTCGCCCTCTCCGCCGTCCAACTGGGCGTCGCACAGGGTGCGTTGGCACATGCCGCCGCCTATCTCAGTGAGCGGGAGCAGTTCGGCAGGCCGCTGGCGACCTTCCAGGCCGTGCAGCACCAGCTCGCCGACTGCTACATCGACATCGACGCGATGCGGGTGACCCACTGGCAGGCGGTCTCCGACCTGGAGGCGGGCGCGGAAGCCGCGCGGGCGGTGCTGGTGGCACGGTGGTGGGCGAACGAGGCGGGCCTGAACGTGGTCCACCGGGTGCAGCACGTGCACGGCGGGATCGGCGTCGACACCGACTACCCGGTGCACCGGCACTTCCTGTGGGGCAGGCAGATCGCGGGCACCCTCGGCGGCGCGGGGGCCACCCTCGCGCAGCTCGGCGCCGAACTCGCCGGCGGCGGACCGGTGACGCCGTGACGGCCCGCGCCCGAACCGGGCCGGCCGTCGGCGACACCCTCCCCGAGCTGTCGGTTCCGCTCACCCGGACGATGATCGTGGCCACCGCCCTCGCGAGCCGCGACTTCCAGGACGTGCACCACGACCCGGATTCGGCCGTCGAGCGAGGGTCGGCGGACATCTTCATGAACATCCTGACCACCAACGGCCTGGTCGACCGGTTCGTCAGCGCGTGGGCCGGACCGTCCGCCGTCGTCAAAGCGATCCGCATCCGGCTGGGCGTCCCCAACCACCCCGGCGACACGATGGTCCTCAGCGGCACCGTGACCGCCGTGGACGCGGGCCGGGCCGAGATCCGGGTCCGCGGTGACAACCGCCTGGGCAGCCATGTCACCGGCACCGTCGTCGTCCAGTTCGCGCAGGAGGAATCCCGATGAACGCCCTGTCCGGCGCCGCCGCCATCGCCGGTATCGGCGCGACCGAGTTCTCCAAGAAGTCCGGGCGCAGCGAACTGCGGCTCGCCTGCGAGGCCGTGCTCGCCGCCGTCGCGGACGCGGGGCTCACACCGTCCGACGTCGACGGGCTCGTGACCTTCACCTCCGACACCAGTTCCGAGATCCACATCGCCCGCAACACCGGCATGGGGGAGCTGAAGTTCTTCTCCCGCGTCGGCTACGGCGGCGGCGCCGCGTGCGGAACGGTGCAGCAGGCCGCCATGGCCATCGCCACCGGGGTGGCCGAAGTCGTGGTCTGTTACCGGGCGTTCAACGAACGCTCCGGCGAGCGCTACGGGCTCGGCCAGGCCGACCGGGCCATGGACACCGGCGCCGACCGGGCCGCGTACTCCTGGATGACACCGCACGGCCTGAGCACCCCCGCCCAGTGGGTGGCGATGTTCGCCCGCCGCTACATGTACGAATACGGCGCCACCAGCGAGGACTTCGGCCGGGTCGCCGTCGTGGACCGCAAGCACGCGGCGACGAACCCGGCGGCCTGGTTCCACGGCCGGCCCATCACCCTGGCGGACCACCAGGCCTCCCGCTGGATCGCCGAACCGCTGCGGCTCCTCGACTGCTGCCAGGAGACCGACGGCGGCCAGGCGCTCGTCCTGGTGTCGGCCGAGCGCGCCCGCGACCTGCCGCATCCCCCGGCCCAGGTCCTCGGCGCGGCACAGGGATCGGGACGCGACCAGCACATGATGACCAGCTACTACCGGACCGGGGCCGCAGCCATCCCCGAGATGGGTCTGGTCGGCGAACAGCTCTACGCCCAGAGCGGCCTCGGCCCCGCCGACATGGACGCCGCCGTCCTCTACGACCACTTCACCCCGCTGGTCCTCCCGCAACTGGAGGAACTGGGGTTCTGCGCGCCCGGCGAGGCGAAGGACTTCATCGCCGACGGGCACCTGGAAATCGGTGGCCTGCTGCCCACCAACACCCACGGCGGCCAGCTCGGTGAGGCCTATCTGCACGGGATGAACGGCATCGCCGAGGCGGTCCGCCTCATCCGCCGCACCTCCGTCAACCAGCCACCGGACGTGGGCCATGTGCTGGTGACCGCGGGCACCGGCGTACCCACCAGCGGCCTCGTCCTGGGCGCGGCCGGGTGAGCGCGCCGGAAGGGACCGGGGCGGGTGCCTGGCGGGGCCGTCCGCTGGGGGAGCGCACCGTCTCGTACGAGGAGAGCGACGCGATCCTCTACGCCCTGGCGATCGGCGCGGACGCCACCGACCTGGACCTGGTCTTCGAGGAGCGCCTCAGGGTGCTGCCGACGTTCGCCCTCACCCTGGCCCAGTGGGCCCCCGACGCGCTGGGCGCGCTGGGCGCGTTCGACATCCGCACCGCGGTGCACGGCGCCCAGCGGCTGGAGGTGCTGGCTCCGCTGCCGCGTGCCGGGAAGGTGGCGATGCGGGCGTACGTCGGGGACGTGTGGGACAAGGGCTCGGCCGCGGTGTTCGACGTCGTGGTGGTCAGCGACTTCTCCGTAGCGACCTGGTCCCTCTTCGCGCCGGGCCGCGGCGGGTTCGGCGGCGAACGCGGACCGTCGGCGCCGGCCGTCCCGCCGGGGCCGACGGACCACCGGACCGAGGTGGCGACGGCGCCGAACCAGGCGGCGCTCTACCGTCTGCTCGGCGACCGCCACGCCATGCACATCGACCCGGAGGCGGCCCGCGCGGCCGGGCAGCCGCGGCCGTTCCTGCACGGTCTGTGCTCGCTCGCCGCGGCGACACTTCCGCTCGCCCGGTACGCCGGCGCCCATCCGGCCGACCTGGTCCGGCTGGAAGGGCGGTTCGCCGCCCCCGTCTTCCCGGGCGACCTCCTCACGGCACACACCTGGGAGCCCACCGACGCAGCAGCCTCCCCGGACCTGCGCTTCGAGCTCCACAACGGCGGGCGGGCAGCGGTCTCGGGGGGACGGGCGGCGTACCGGACCGGTCGGGCGGCGGATACGGAAACGGCGGACGCCCCCCGTCAGGTGGGGGCGTCCGCCGAGAAGTGAGGGGCGCTCCGGGCGCCCGGTGCTCCTCCCCGACCGGTGTCACCGCCGGTCCGCTGCTCCTCCCTGACCGCTGCTACTTCCCGGCCACTGTCACTGTTTGACCGCTCCGGAGTTCGCGCTGCGCACGAAGTGCCGCTGGAAGGCGAAGAACAGCACGGCCACCGGGACGGTCGCGAGCAGCGCCGCGGTGAGCTTGAGCGGGTACTGGGTGCCCGCGCTCAGGCTGCCCGAGACGAGATGTGCCAGACCGGTCGTCAGCGTCTCGTACTGCGGGGACTGGGTGGCCACCAGGAAGTGGGTGAACTCGTTCCACGAACCCTGGAACGAGAGGATCGTCAGGGTGATCAGCGCGGGCCTCGCCATCGGCAGGACCACCGACCAGAACGTACGGAAGATGCTCGCCCCGTCGATCCTGGCCGCCTCCTCCACCTCCCTGGGGACCGACACGAAGAACTGCCGCATGATGAACACGCCGGCCCCGTCCACCAGCAACGGGATCACCATGCCGGCGTAACTGTCGAAGATGCCCAGCTGGTTGAGGACCAGGAACTTGGGGATCAGCAGCACCACACCGGGCACCGACATCACCGCGAGCAGCCCGTTGAAGAGCAGGGCGCGCCCGCGGAAGTCCAGCCGGGCCAGCGCGTACCCGGCCAGCGAGTCGAAGAAGACCCGCCCGGCGGTGATGAAGAGGGTGACCAGTGCGGAGTTCGCCAGCCACCGGGTGAACGGCACGGCGTCGCCGGTCCCGCCCAGCCCGAACAGCCGCCGGTAGGAATTCAGCGAGAACGGGTCCGGCAGGAGCGACAGCGGATGCGCGGCAGCGTCCGGATCGGTCTTGAGGGACGTCACGACCTGGATGACGAACGGCAGCAGGTACATCAGCCCGACACCGGCGAGCAGCAGGTACACGACCGTGCGCACGGTGCGGTCCCCCGTACCGCCGGTCGGACGGCGACGGGCCGTGGTGGTGGTCCGGCTGCTCATGAGGTCCTCCTGCGGGGGAACCGGCCACGCGTACCGGTGCCGGCCGCGTCGCGGTCGCGGAGCAGCACGCGCTGCACCACGGTCATCGCCAGGATGATCGCCAGCAGGATGAAGGCGATCGCTGCCGCGCGCCCGTAGTCGGCATCCTGGAATCCGGCGGTGTACGAGAGGAACGCGGGGGTGAGCGTGGTGTTGGCGGGTGCGCCCTGGCTCATCACGTAGACCGCGTCGAAGACCTGCCAGGAGCCGATCAGTCCGAGGGTGACCACCAGGAACAGCACCGGCCTGAGGGCCGGGAGCGTGACGTTGCGGAAGGACTGCCAGCGGCTGGCGCCGTCCAGCAGCGCCGCCTCCTCCAACTCGGCGGGGACGTCCTGGAGCGCGGCGAGGAAGATCAGCATGTAGGTGCCCGAGGTGGTCCACACCGCCAGCACGATGATGGTGCACATCGCGATGGACGGCCCGGACAGCCAGTCCCACCAGGACAGTCCCAGGAATCCGTGGGCCGCGAGCGCGGGCACCGGCCTGTCGGGGTCGACGATGCCGAGCATGCCGAGCAGGCTCCACACCAGGCCGTGGGCGTCGGTGAACCACTTCGGTCCGGTGATGCCGACCCACTTCAGCAGCGCGTTCACCGCGCCGCTGCCCTGGAACAGGAAGAGGAAGACGGTCGAGATGGCGATGGAACTGGTCACCGAGGGGAAGTAGAAGACGGTCCGGAACAACCCTTTCCCCTTGATCCGGCGGCTGTTGACGGCGATGGCCAGCCCCAGCGAGAGGGCCGTCTGCAACGGCACCACCAGCAGGACGTAGTACAGGTTGTTGCGTACCGACGTCATGAACAGTTTCCGGTCCTGCCCCTCGCGGGTCAGCAGATCGGTGTAGTTGTGCACTCCTACGAAGTCGGCGGCGCCGCTGAACGGGTTCGACTGCCCGTCCCAGTGCAGCATGCTCACCCACAGGGCCATCCCGATGGGCAGCAGCAGGAACAGCCCGAGGACGATCACCATGGGGCTGACGAACAGCCACCCCCACATTCCCTGGCGGCCCTTGATACCGGTGCCTCGGCGACCCCCGGGGCCGCGGCGTCCGCGCTGCGTTCCGGCGCCGCGGGCGCGGCCGGCCGGTCCCGCGCCGGCACCTCCGGCCCCCACCGGCACCGCGACGGCGCCGTTGCCGTGCTGGCTCATTGTTCTCTCCTCCTGCGCCCGCCGGTGGGGCCCGGCGGGCGTCGTGCGACATCAAGTGGAACCAGGTGCTGCAGACGGGTCAGTTGCCGCCCTTGAGTACCTGCTCACCATTGGTCTGCAGGTCGGAAAGGATCTTCTTGGGATCGGCGGTCGCCAGCCCGGCCAGATCGGTGTCGAACTGGGTCAGCACCTTGGTGAACCCGGGAACGGTGACCGGGCCCTGCGCGTACGCCGCCCCGTCGCTGAACGCCTTGTCCTGCGGGTGCTTCTCCTTGAAGGTGGCCAGTGCGCTGTCCCGCGACGGCATGACCCCGAAGGCATCGGCGAAGGACAGCTGCTGCTCCGCGGTGGTGAGCGCCTTGACCAGCGACACGGCGGCGGCGTGGTGGGAGCTCTTGTTGGCGATGCCCCAGCAGGTGCTGAAGGACAGCGTGCCCTTGCCGGACGGCCCCTCGGGCAGGGCGACGACCTTGTAGCCCACGGACGGGTAGTCCGTCTTCATCGCCCCGGTCAGCCAGTTGCCCTCGATGGTCATCGCGGCCTTCTGCGTACCGAGCGCCTCGCCGCCCCAGCCGGTGTCGACCTGCTTGGGGTACTTCAGCACGCCTTCGCCCAGCAGCTTCTTGAGGTACGTCAGCGCCTTGACGTTGGCGGCGCTGTCAGCGGTCACCTTGGTCTGCCCGGCGTCGGTTATCCATCCGCCGGACTGCTTGAGGAAGCCGCCGAGCTCGTTGTACGAGCCGTCCACGACCAGACCGGTGACCTTCTTCGTGGTCAGCCTCCTGGCGGTCTTCTCCAGGTCCTCCCAGGTCTTCGGGTAGTCGGCCTCGGTGAGACCGGCCTTCTTCCACATCGTGGTGTTGACCGCCAGCGCCAGGGTGGAGCTGTCCTTGGGCGCGCACATGAACTTGCCGCCGTAGCTGAAGGACTTGCGCAGCGACGCCGAGAAGTCGTCCTTGTCCGCGAGCTGGTCCCCGTAGGCGTACAGCGAGTTGCCCTTGGCGTAGTTGGCGAAGACCGACGAGCCCACGTAGAAGACGTCCGGCGGCTTGCCTCCCGCCAGCGCCTGGCCGAGCTGCTGGTCCAGATTCTGGGCGGGCACCACCGTGACGGTGTTGCCGGTCTTCTTCGCCCAGGCCGCAGCCGCTGTCCTGACGGCCTTCGTCTCGGCGTCGCCCGAGGAGCCGATCATCACGTTGAGGCTCTGTTTGCTCTTGGTGTCCTGTTCGGCGCTGCTGTTGCTGCCGAAGTTGGACGAACACCCGGTGAGCAGGAACGCGCCGCACACAGCGGTGGCGGTCGCGGCTCTGCGTACTGTCATCGTTTTCTCCAGGGCTTTCTGTACGGGACGGAGAGACGCCGAAGGCGGAGCTGAGGCGTGCAGGGTGAAGGTGAAGGTGGTGAGGGTGAAAGTGAAAGGGGGCGGGGCAAAGGGCCGTTACGGGCGGAGCGTGGTCGCAGAGCTCTCCCGGACCACCAGTTCCGGTGCCAGCAGGATCTGCTCCGGCTCGACCCGCCGGTCGTTGATACGGGACATGAGCAGCCGGGTGCACGCCCGGCCGACCTCCTCCAGCGGCTGGCGGACGCTGCTGAGGCTCGGGGAGAGCAGACCGGCGGCGGGGGAGTCGTCGAAGCCGACCACCGCCACGTCCCTGCCCGGACTCCGGCCGCTGTCGCGCAGCGCCCGGTAGCAGCCCAGCGCCAGGGTGTCGCTGGCCGCGACGACCGCCGTGGCACGCGTCAGGACAGGTCCCACCGCGTCCCGTGCGGCGTCCACGTCGTCCACCGAGGACACCCGTAGTTCGCGTACGGGCAGACCGTGCTGCCGCATCGCCTCCCGCCAGCCGCGGGCCCGGTCGTCGCCGACACCGGAACCGCGCGGCCAGCCGAGGAAGGCGATCTTGCGGTGACCGGCGGCCACCAGATGATCGACCGCGGCCCCGGTGCCGTGGGCGCCGTCGACGTCCACCCAGTCACTGATGTCGCGAGCGGCCCAGGTCCGGCCGAACGCGACGAAGGGAACGCCGTGTTTGTGCAACCAGGCGTGCCGGCGGTCGCCGCGGTAGGTGTTGCTGAGCACAAAGGCGTCGACCGAGTGTTCCCGCAGCAGATCGTCGTAACGCTCGGTCTCGTCGTCCCCGCCGATGGGGGCGGCGAACAGCAGCATGCGGTACCCGGCCTTGTCCGCCGAGTCCGACAGTGCGTGCAGGAAGTGATCGTGCACGGGCGTCGACAGACCCGGTGGCGTCGGCTGGATGCCGTATCCGATCAGCCGGCTCGAACGGGTGCGCAGCGAGCGGGCGGCCTGGTGCGGACGGTAGTCCAGCTCGGTGATCGCGGCCCGGACCCGCTCCAGTGTCCTCGGTGCCAGCAGCTCGGGGGAGTTGAGCGCGTTGGAGACCGTCTGCGTGGACACTCCCGCGCGCTGGGCTACCAGAGCCAGCGTGACCGGCGCGTTTCCGCGCCCGCCACCAGGGGTTGTACGTGCCACCAACAGCCTCCGTCATCCGTACGCCGCCCACTCGAAATGCGGCGCTGCATCTGCGATGGATCGATAAAACTCTCTTCAACACCAGCTTGGCAAGGGCTAGGGTGAATTTTGATCGATCCAAAATCCGCGGTCCGCAACCGCGATCCCATGAACGAGAGGCGCCACCCAGTGAACATGGCCGTCCAGGGACACCCCGCCGGGGGCCCTCCGCCCACGGACGTCGTCACCGAGGGTCTGCAGCCCTTCCTGCATGACACCTGCACCACGCTCTACGCCCCCAGCCTGGTGCTCTCCAGGTCGCACGGGGACTTCGCGGGCGGAGCCGACGGGTTCTTCCACGGCGATCGCCGGATGCTCGCGACGCTGTCCCTCCAGGTCCGGAACATCCCGCTGGCACCGGTCGGCACCGTGCTGATATCCGCCGAGCAGACCGTCTTCCGGGCAGTCCTGCGCGGTGTGGGTGAGCACACCGCCGACCCCGCGGTCACCCTCCTGCGCCGCCGCTCGGTCGACCCGGGCACCCTGCGCGAGGACGTGGAGATCACCAACGCCGGGCTCCAGGAGGTCCGGTTCGCGATGACCCTCACCGCGGGGACCGATCTGGCGCGGATGGCCGACGTCAAGGCAGGCCGGCCCCGTCCCGCGCTGCCCGCCCGTGCCGAGGGCGACGGCCTGGCCTGGAGCGACGGAGAGGTCACCGTCCGGCTGCGCCCCGCTTCCGGGTCCCCGCGGATCGAGCCCGCCGACGGCGCGCTGCACTACCAGGTGACGATTCCTTCCGGCGGTACCTGGCGGACGTCCGTCGAGTGCACCGTCGTCGACGCGGAGCCGGACCAGTTCCCGGCCGTGGCCCGTGACGCCGTACCGTGGTCGCCCGTCGAACTGCGCAGCGCCGACCGGCGCCTGGACCGGCTGCTCGCCCGGTCCGTGGACGATCTGGGGCGGCTGCTGCTGTCCGACCCGCTCGACCCGGGTGACCGCTTCCTCGCGGCCGGCTCCCCGTGGTTCCTCACGCTCTTCGGGCGGGACTCCCTCTGGGCCGCGCGGATGCTGCTGCCGCTCGGCACCGAACTGGCCGCGGGCACCCTGCGCACCCTCGCCCGGCGGCAGGGCGCGGTCACCGACCCGGACACCGAGGAACAGCCCGGCAAGATCCTGCACGAAGTCCGCCGCGACGAACGCGACTTGGCAGAGGGACCCGTTCTGCCGCCGGTCTACTACGGAACCGTGGACGCCACCCCCCTGTGGGTGATCCTGCTGCACGACGCCTGGCGCTGGGGTCTGGATCCCGAGCAGGTACGGGACTTGCTGCCGCACATGGAGGCCGCCCTGGAATGGCTCGCCACCCACGGCGACGCCGACGGGGACGGTCTGCTCGAATACATCGACACCACCGGCCACGGCCTCGCCAACCAGGGCTGGAAGGACTCCGGCGACTCCATCCGCTGGCGGGACGGCCGCCTCGCCGAGGCCCCCATCGCGCTGTGCGAGGTGCAGGCGTACGGCTACGAGGCCGCGCTCGCCGGGGCCGCGCTGCTCCGTGCCTTCGACCGGCCGGGCGCCGAACGCTGGGAGGAGTGGGCCGCCCGGCTGCGGGTCCGCTTCCGGGAGAGCTTCTGGGTCGAGGACGCGTCGGGTCGCTACCCGGCGGTGGCGCTGGACGCCGACAAGCGCCCGGTGGACGCGGTCACTTCGGGCTTCGGCCATCTCCTGGGCACCGGGCTGCTCGACCCGGAGGAGAGCGCCCTGCTCGCCGCCCGCCTCGCTGGACCCGAGCTGGACTCCGGCTTCGGACTGCGGACCCTCAGCACCGACTCCACCGGGTTCAACCCCTTCGGCTACCACATCGGTTCCATCTGGCCGCACGACACCGCCATCGCGGTGCACGGCCTGGTCAGGGCCGGATTCCCGCGCGAGGCCGCCTCGTTGGCCGCCGGACTGGTCGAGGCCTCCGCGGCCTTCGACGCCCGGCTCCCCGAACTGTTCGCGGGCCACGGATCCGCCGTCGACAGTTCCCCCGCGCCCTACCCGGCGTCCTGCCGCCCGCAGGCCTGGTCGGCGGCCTCGGTCGTACTGCTGCTCCAAGCGGCCCTCGGCCTGGAGGCGGACGTGCCCGGCGGCACGCTGCGCCTGGCCCCGCACGCCTCGGACGGCCTGGGCCCGCTGGACCTGAGCGGCTTCCAGGTCGCCGGCGCCCCCCTGTCCGTATCGCTCGACGCGGCGGGCCGGGCCCGGGTGGACGCACCGGACCAGCTCACCGTCCGGGGCGCCGAGCGCGGGGCGCACCCGAATCCGCCCCCGCACGGCCCGGCCCGTCCGGAACACACCACCCCCGGAACCGGGGAGCTGCCCCCGTGCCGCTGATGGACAAACCCCTGGAGGAGCTGCGGAGTTACCTCCCGGACCGGGAGGAACCCGAGGACTTCGACGCGTTCTGGAACGAAACCCTCGCCGAGGCCCGCCGTCACGACCGGCCTGCGGTCTTCACCCCGTACGACGCCTGCCTGACCGAGGTGAACGTCTTCGACGTGAGCTTCCCCGGCTTCGGGGGCGACCCGGTGGCCGGCTGGCTGCTGGTCCCCGCCTCCGCCACCGGACCACTGCCCTGCGTGGTCGGCTTCCTCGGCTACGGCGGCGGGCGCGGCTTCCCGTACGAGTGGCTGACCTGGCCGTCCGCCGGGTACGCCCATCTGCTGATGGACACCCGCGGCCAGGGCGGCTCACTGCAGCCCGGTGCCACCGGCGACCCGCACGGCAGCGCCGGTTCGTCGTCGCCCGGCATGGTCACCCGCGGGATCCAGGACCCGGCCGACTACTACTACCGCCGGGTCTTCACCGACGCGGTACGCGCCGTGGACGCCGCCCGCAGCCACCCGTCGGTCGACCCCGAGCGCATCGTCATCGCCGGCGGCAGCCAGGGCGGCGGCATCGCGCTCGCCGCATCGGCACTGGCCGACGGGGTGACCGCCGCCCTGGTCGACCAGCCGTCGCTGTGCCACTTCCGACGGGCACTCGACGTGGTGGAAGGCAACGCCTACCGCGAGATCTGGACGTATCTGCGGACCCACCGCGACTCCGCGGAACAGGTCTTCCGGACCCTGTCCTACTTCGACGGGGTCAACTTCGCCGCGCGGGCGCACGTTCCCGCGCTGTTCTCGGTGGCGCTGATGGACGACATCTGCCCGCCGTCGACGGTCTTCGCCGCGTACAACCACTGGGCGGGGCCGCGCAGCATCCGGGTGTGGCCCTGGAACCGGCACGAAGGAGGGGGCTACTTCCAGGACCTGGAGCAGCTGCGGTTCCTGCGGGCACTGCGGTCGGACGGCCCCACGGGGCTCGACAACGGGCCGCTGCACACGGCCTGACGACGGAGCAGGTCAGGCCCGCCGACCACGCACCAGTGCGTTCGCCGGGGCGGGCCGGACCGGTTCCGTACGTCCATTCGGTGAGCCGGATCACTTTCCGGTGAAGTTCAGGCATAGGTAAAGAGCAATCGGGGAGGTGACCAAGTCGCTGGTCGGAACCAGTGGCAAGTGCTGGGTAAGGAAAGGCAGAACAACGTGTCGGCAGCAGAGACCATTCATGTAGACGGGGTGTGGCGAGCCGCCGCATCCGGCGCCGTACGGGAGGTTCTCGACCCCGCCGATGCCCGGCCGTTCCGTACCGTGGCGGAGGGCGGCGCGGCGGACGCCGACGCCGCGGTCCTGGCAGCGCACCGCGCCTTCGACGGCGGACAGGGCACCTGGCCGCGCACCCCGGTGGCCGAACGCGCCGCCCTGCTCCGCCGGGTCGCCGGACTGCTGCAGCGGGACCGTGAGGAGCTCGCGCTCATCGAGAGCCGCGACACCGGCAAGACCCTGGAAGAGGGCCGGGTGGACGTCGACGACGTCACGAACGCCTTCGGTTACTTCGCCGATCTGGTGACGAACGAGAGCGGCGGCCGGGTCGTGGACGCCGGATCGCCCGATGTGCACAGCGTGGTCGTGCACGAGCCGGTCGGCGTCTGCGCCCTCATCACGCCCTGGAACTACCCCCTGCTGCAGGCCAGCTGGAAGATCGCACCGGCCCTCGCGGCGGGCAACACCTTCGTCGTCAAGCCCAGCGAGGTCACCCCGCTGTCCACCGTGCACCTGGTGAAGCTGCTGGTGGAGGCCGGTCTGCCCGCCGGAGTGGCGAACATCGTCACCGGACCGGGCGTCCCCGTCGGCGCCCGGCTGGCCGAACACCCGCAGGTCGACCTGTTCTCCTTCACCGGCGGACTGGCCAGCGGCACCAGGGCCGCACAGTCCGCGGTCGCCGGGGCGAAGCGGATCGCACTGGAACTGGGCGGCAAGAACCCCAATGTGGTCTTCGCCGACGCCTGCGCCACCGAGGACGGCTTCGACACCGCCGTCGACCAGGCCCTGAACGCCGCCTTCATCCACAGCGGCCAGGTCTGCTCGGCAGGCGCCCGGCTCATCGTCGAGGAGTCCGTCAAGGACCGCTTCGTCACCGAACTCGCCCACCGCGCCGAGAAGATCAGGCTCGGCCGGGGCACCGCCGACGGCGTCGAGTGCGGACCGCTCGTCTCCCAGCAGCAACTCGACAAGGTCGAGGCGTACGTCGCCTCCGCGCTGGCCGAGGGCGCGAAGCTGCGCTGCGGCGGACAGCGCCCGGAACCGTCCGAACTGCGGCCCGCCACCGGCTACTTCTACCTGCCCACCGTCCTGGACGGCTGCCACCGCGAGATGAAGGTCGTCCGTGAGGAGACCTTCGGCCCCATCCTGACCGTGGAGTCCTTCCGCGACGAGGAGGAGGCCGTGGCCCTCGCCAACGACACCGAGTACGGACTGGCGGGCGCCGTCTGGTCGGGCGACACCGCCCGCGCCCGGCGCGTCGCCGCCCGGCTGCGGCACGGCACCGTCTGGATCAACGACTACCACCCCTACCTCCCGCAGGCGGAGTGGGGCGGCTTCGGCAAGTCGGGCATCGGCCGGGAACTGGGCCCCTCGGGCCTCGACGAGTACCGCGAGTCGAAGCACATCTACGAGAACCTGCGGCCCGCACCGGTCCGCTGGTTCGCGGGCTGAGCCCCTCTCTGTTCACCGCGTCACGTCTTCAGCGCGCCAGCACTTCGCAGAAGCAGAAGGAGCCACGCCTCATGCCCTCCGAGATATCCACGCTCACCGCCGACTACGTCGTCGTCGGCGGCGGCACCGCGGGTTCGGTGATCGCCTCCCGGCTCACCGAGGACCCCGGTGTCAGCGTCGTCGTCGTCGAAGGCGGCCCGACCGACATCGACCGCGACGACGTCCTCACCCTCCGGCGCTGGCTCGGCCTGCTGGGCGGCGACCTCGACTACGCGTACCCCACCACCGAGCAGCCGCGCGGCAATTCGCACATCCTGCACAGCCGCGCCCGGGTGCTCGGCGGCTGCTCGTCGCACAACACGCTGATCTCCTTCAAGCCGCTGCCCGGCGACTGGGACGAGTGGTCCGAGCGGGGCGCCGCCGGCTGGGACGCGAAGTCCATGGACCCCTACTTCGACAGGCTCCGCAACAACATCGTCGCCGTGGACGAGGAGGACCGGAACGCCATCGCCCGGGACTTCGTGGCGGCGGCCCAGCAGGCCGCGGACGTCCCGCGGGTCGAGGGGTTCAACAAAGAGCCCTTCCACGAGGGCGTCGGCTTCTTCGACCTCGCCTACCACCCGGAGAACAACAAGCGGTCCTCCGCGTCGGTGGCCTATCTCCACCCGCACATCGAGGCCGGGGACCGCCCCAACCTCCGCATCATGCTGGAGACCTGGGCCCACAAGCTGGAACTGGCGGACAACCGGGTCACCGGCGTGCACGTCCGTACCAAGGACGGTGAGGAGATCCTCCTGCGGGCCGGGCGCGAAGTGCTCGTCTGCGCGGGCGCGGTGGACACGCCGCGGCTGCTGATGCTGTCCGGCATAGGCCCACAGCAGGACCTGGAAGCCCTGGGCATACCCGTCGTGCACGACCTGCCGGGCGTCGGCGAGAACCTCCTCGACCACCCCGAGTCGGTCATCGTCTGGGAGACCGACGGACCCATCCCGGAGAACTCCGCGATGGACTCCGACGCAGGACTCTTCGTACGGCGTGACCCCGGATCCCGCGGGCCCGACCTGATGTTCCACTTCTACCAGATCCCGTTCACCGACAACCCCGAACGTCTCGGCTACGAGAAGCCCGAGCACGGAGTGTCGATGACACCCAACATCCCCAAGCCGCGCAGCCGCGGACGGCTCTACCTCACCAGCTCCGACCCCGAGGCCAAACCGGCCCTCGACTTCCGGTACTTCACCGACGAGGACGACTACGACGGCCGGACACTGGTCGACGGCATCCGCCTCGCCCGCGAGATCGCGAAGACCGAACCGCTGGCCCACTGGCTGAAGCGCGAGGTCTGCCCCGGCCCCGAGGTCACCTCCGACGAGGACCTCAGCGAGTACGCCCGCAAGGTCGCCCACACCGTCTACCACCCGGCGGGCACCTGCCGCATCGGCGCGGCCGACGACGCCCTGGCCGTGGTCGACCCCGAACTGCGGGTCCGCGGCCTGTCGGGCATCCGCATCGCCGACGCGTCGGTCTTCCCGACGATGCCCGCGGTCAACCCGATGATCGGCGTCCTTATGGTGGGCGAGAAGTGCGCCGAACTGCTGGCCGCGGCCCCGAAACCGGGAGGTGACGTCTGATGGCGACCACCGCACCCGCCCCCGCCCCCGAGCCCGCGACGGACCCCCGCGCACTCGTCTTCTCCGTCCGTAACCTGTGGAAGGTCTTCGGACCCAGGGCCGACCGGATCCCCGGCGACGCCTCGCTCACCGGACTGTCCGCCGAGGAACTGCGCGAGCGCACCGGATGCACCGCGGCCGTCCGCGATGTCTCCTTCGACGTCCACGAGGGCGAGGTCTTCGTGGTGATGGGGCTCTCCGGCTCCGGCAAGTCCACCCTGGTCCGCTGCCTGACCCGGCTCATCGAGCCCACCAGCGGCAGCCTCGGCATGGACGGCGAGGACGTCCGGGCCATGGACAAGGCCCAACTGCGCGAACTGCGCAGGCACCGGGCCGCCATGGTCTTCCAGCACTTCGGCCTGCTTCCGCACCGCACGGTCCTGGACAACGTCGGCTACGGGCTGGAGATCCAGGGGGTGGGCCGGGTCGAACGACGTGCCAGAGCAGCCGAGTTCATCCGGAAGGTCGGCCTCACGGGCCTGGAACAGCGACGGCCCAGCGAACTCTCCGGAGGCCAGCAGCAACGCGTCGGCCTCGCCCGCGCCCTGGCCGTGGACCCCGAAGTCCTGCTGTTCGACGAGCCGTTCAGCGCACTGGACCCGCTCATCCGGCGCGACATGCAGGAAGAGGTCGTCCGGCTGCACAAGGAAGAAGGCCGCACCATGGTCTTCATCACCCACGACCTGTCCGAGGCACTGACACTCGGCGACCGCATCGCCCTCATGCGCGACGGAAGGATCGTGCAACTCGGCACCCCCGAGGAGATCGTCGGATCCCCGGCCGACGACTACGTACGGGACTTCGTCCGTGACGTGCCGCGCGAACAGGTCCTCACTGTTCGCCGCGCCATGCGCCCGGCAGTCGGCGCGGAGGGCGACGAGGACGAGAGCCTCGACCCCACCGCGCTCATCAGTGACGCCATCGACGTCGTCGTCCGCGCGGGCCGTCCCGTCCGCGTCGTCCAGGACGGACGCTGCCTGGGCGTCGTGGACCACGCCTGTCTGCTCTCCGTCGTGTCCCGGCTGGACAGGGCGGAGGTGGCCGCCTGATGCGCCCGCATCCGACTCCGGGCACCACCCCCGCCCGTACCGTGCGGCGGAGGCGGGCATGACGGCCACCACCGCCGACTCCGCCGGCACCGGCACCCCGCGGTCCGCGAAGGACGGCGCGGAGCGGCTCCGGGCCGCGCTGCTCCACCGATGGCCGGGCAAACTCCTGGTACTCGCCGTCGTCGCGGCCGTCCTCGTGCCGATCGCGAACGCCCACTGGGGCAGTGGACTGTGGCCCGGCGCGCTGACCGTGGACGTCTCCCGGCCCCTGGGAGATGTCAGCGACTGGATCATCGACAACCGCGACACCCACCCGCTGTTCCTGTACTTCCTCGGCTACCTCAGCAATGCCGTGATCATCGCCGTGCGAGCCGTGTACCTGCTGCTCCTCGCCCTGGGCTGGACCGGCGTCACCGCCGCCGCCACACTCGTGGCCTGGCGGGTCGCCGGACCGCGCATCGCCCTCACCGCGCTGATCTCGTTCCTGGTCAGCGGCCTGCTGGGCATGTGGGTGCCGACCATGCAGACACTCGCGCTGATGGTGGTGGCCGTCGTCGTCTCCGCCGTCGTAGGCGCTGTCCTGGGCCTGGCGGGCGGTCTGTCCGACCGGCTCTTCCGGCTGCTGCGCCCTGTCCTGGACACCATGCAGGTGCTGCCCGCCTTCGCCTATCTGCTGCCGGTGGTCCTCGTCTTCGGCATCGGCGTGCCGGCCGCTCTGCTGGCCACCGTCGTCTACGCGGCCCCGCCGATGGCCCGGCTCACCGCGCTCGGACTGCGCGGCGCCGACGCCGGAGTGCTGGAGGCCGTCACCTCACTGGGCTCCACCGCCCGGCAGCGGCTCATCACCGCGCGGCTGCCGCTGGCCCGCAAGGAAATCCTGCTCGGGCTCAACCAGACCATCATGATGGCGCTCTCGATGGCCGTCATCGCCTCACTCATCGGCGCCGCGGGCCTCGGCGACCGTGTCTACCAGGCCCTGGCCTCCGTGGACGTCGGCGGCGCCCTGGCCGCCGCCGTCCCGATCGTGCTGCTGGCCGTCGTCATGGACCGCACCACCGCCGCCGCGGGCGCCCGGCTGGGCAGCGAACCCAGCGGTCCCCGGGCCGTACGCGGCCGGCGCGGCTGGGCCCTCGCGGTCGCCGTCACGGCCGTCGTGGCGGTCGCGGGCAGGCTGGCCGGATCCGCGCTCTGGCCGAACGGCGCCACGATCGCCATCGCCCGGCCCGTCAACGACTTCAAGGGCTGGATGGTCGACCACCTCTACTCCGGTGTCCCGGTGGTCGGTGGCACCGCCGACTGGGCCGCGCACTTCACGTCCTGGGTCCTGGACCCGCTGCGGGACGGACTGACCGGCCTGCCCTGGTGGGGCGCGCTGCTGATCGTCGCCGCCCTGGCCTGGCTCATCGGCACCTGGCAGACGGCCCTCACCGCGGTGCTCGCGCTCTGCGCCATCGGCGTCCTCGGCATGTGGAAGCCCTCGATGGACACCCTCTCCCAGGTCCTGGCGGCCCTGGCGGTCACCCTCGTCGTCGGCTTCGGCATCGGCGTGCTCGCCGCGGGCAGTCGCCGGACCGAAGCCGTACTGCGGCCCGTCCTCGACGTCATGCAGACCATGCCGCAGTTCGTGTATCTCATCCCGGTCGTCGCGCTCTTCGCCGTGGGCCGCGCACCCGCCGCGGCGGCAGCAGTCGTCTACGCGCTGCCCGCCGTCATCCGCATCACCACCCAGGGTCTGCGACAGGTCGACCCCGCGGCGGTGGAGGCCGCCCGGTCGCTCGGTGCCACCCGCTGGCAGACGCTGCGCCAGGTCCAACTCCCGCTCGCCCGCCCGGCTCTGCTGCTCGCCGTCAACCAGGGCGTGGTCCTGGTGCTCGCCGTGGTCATCATCGGCGGCCTGGTGGGCGGCGGCGCCCTCGGCTACGACGTGGTCACCGGACTGGCGACGGGTGACCTCGCGGTCGGACTCGTCGCGGGCGTGGCCATCGTCTGCCTGGGGCTGATGCTCGACCGCGTCACCCAGCCCACCGAACGCCGTACCAGGAAGGGAGCCTGAGCCATGACCGGTACCCGCATCACAGACAGCCGTCGGACCACGATCGCCGTGACGGCCCTGGCAGTGGGCGCCCTGCTGGTCGCGCTCAGCGGCTGCGGCGCGGCCGACATGACCAAGCAGTCCTCGCCGTTCGCCGCGGCCAAGGGCGCCAAGTCCGTGACGCTCTCGGTGCAGAGCTGGGTCGGGGCCCAGGCGAACGTCGCCGTGGCCACGTACCTGCTCGAACACGAGATGGACTACCGCGTCGACACCGTCCAGGTGGACGAGATCCCCGCCTGGGACGCGCTCAGCCAGGGCCGCGTCGACGCGATCCTGGAGGACTGGGGCCACGCGGACCAGGAGAAGCGGTACGTCGAGGAGAAGAAGACGATCACCGCCGGCGGAGATCTCGGAGTCACCGGCCACATCGGCTGGTTCGTGCCGAAGTACTGGGCGGACGCGCACCCCGACGTCACCGACTGGAAGAACCTCAACAAGTACGCCGGTCAGCTGCGTACGGCGGAGAGCGGCGGCAAGGGCCAGCTGATGGACGGCTCGCCGTCCTACGTCACCAACGACAAGGCGCTGGTGAAGAACCTCAAGCTGAACTTCGATGTGGTCTTCGCCGGGTCGGAGGCCGCGCAGATCACCCAGATCCAGCAGTTCGCCAAGGCGAGGAAGCCCTTCCTCACGTACTGGTACGAGCCGCAGTGGCTGTTCAACGAGGTACCGATGAAGGAGGTCGCACTCCCCGCCTACACCGCGAAGTGCGGGGACAAGGGGGTCGAGGACCCGAAGTCCGTCGACTGCGCCTACCCGTCGACTCCGCTGCAGAAGTACTTCAACACGGAGTTCACCAGGACCGGTGGTGACGCCGCGACGTTCCTGAAGAACTTCAGGTGGACGAAGGACGATCAGAACAAGGTCTCCGCGATGATCGCCTCGCAGGGCCTGACCGCCGACGAGGCGGCCGAGCGCTGGGTGAAGCAGAATCCGGACATCTGGAAGAAGTGGCTCCCCGGCAGGAAGTGAACGTCGGGCCGTACGGGTGAGGATGGAGGTCCGTCCGCAGGCCCCGGACCCGCTTCCCGTTTCGGCAGGGGCGTGCGGCCGGTAACCATCGGACAAGAGCCGATGGCTGCCGTGCCCGTCGAGGAAGAGGCATTCCCGGGCCGCGGGCGGCGGGCGCCACCACCACCCGTACGACGGAGGATCTCCCCATGCTGACGACCGACTACGTCCCGGGCGCACCGAACTGGCTCGATCTCGGGTCCCCGGACACCGACGCCGCTGTCGCCTTCTACACCGCCGTGTTCGGCTGGACCTTCGAGCCCGCGGGTCCGGACGCGGGCGGCTACGGCTTCTTCCAGCGGGACGGCAAGGTGGTCGCGGCCGTCGGCCCGTTGACGGAGAAGGGGGCGGCATCCGCCTGGACCGTCTACTTCCACACGCCGGACGCCGACAGCACCCGCAACGCCGTCGAGCAGGGGGGAGGCAAGGTCCGCGTCCCCCCGACGGACGTCTTCACCGCGGGGCGGATGGCGGCGTTCACGGATCCGACGGGCGGTGAGTTCGGAGTGTGGCAGCCGGGCGAGAACGCTGGCCTTCAGACGGTCATGGAACCCAACTCGCTCTGCTGGACCGAGCTGCACACCACCGACGCGCAGGCGGCGAAGGGCTTCTACCGGTCGGTCTTCTCCTGGCAGTACGAGGACATGCCCATGGGCGACGGAATGGTCTACACCGTCGTGTCCGCGGCGGGCGGCGGCAAGGACGACGACACGTCACAGGGCGGCATCATGGCCCTCCCCAAGGAGAACGTCCGGGCCGGCTCGACATCGGAGTGGCACCCGTACTTCGGGGTCGAGGACTGCGACGCCACCTTCGCGGCGGCCACCGAGCGAGGTGCCACGACCCTGATGCCGCCGAGCAACGCGCCGGGCGTCGGACGGCTGGCGCTGCTGAAGGACCCCGCCGGGGCGGTCTTCGCGCTGATCAAGGGCGACCCGTCGATGACCTGACCGGATACGCGGGGGCAGTCGAGTGCCCCCGCGCGGTCGGCCCGTCGGCTCAGCCCGCGGGAGCCGCGTCGAGCAGATCGAGCGTGCTCTGCTGGCAGCCGTAGTCGGGCGTACCGGCCCACGGCCCGTTCCAGTGCGGCCCGTACATGTCGAGGGCGTTGCGGTCCTTGTCGTGGGCGGCGTTCGCCCACCGGGCCAGCGGCGTGTCGTAGGGGTGGCCGGTCAGCTCGCCGTTCAGTTTGCCGAGACCGCGGACATAGGCGCCCTTGAAGGAGGGGCCGTCACCGGTGCAGTCGTCGGACTCACCGGGCTCGCGCAGCACCCCGTCGGTCTCCAGCCGGGTGGTGGAGGCGTCGGCCAGGGTGCGCGCGGTGTCCAGCAGGGTGTTGTCCCCGGTGGCCCGGTGCAGTTCGGCCAGCCCGCCGAGGATCACGCCCTGGTTGTACGTCCAGGTCTGCTGCCCGTTGTTCGAACAGCCGTCGTCCAGGCCGTCGTTGATCATGTGGTCGGAGTTGATCATGCCGCTCGCGCTGAACCACGACCACTCCTTCTCGGCGCGGTCCAGATAGGCCGAGTCGCCGGGGATGCGGTTGTGCAGTGCGGCGTTGAGCTGGAGGAACAGCTCGTTGGTGATGGCGTTCTTGTAGGTCTTGTTCTCGTTCCAGAGAACACCGCCTCCGCAGGCGCCCGTCCAGTTGGCGAACATGTGGTCGGCATCGGCCCGCGCGGTGTCGAGGTACCGGCTGTCGCCGGTCAGGTCGTACGCGGCCACCCAGGCCAGCCCCCACCACCCGGTGTCGTCGAGATAGTCGTTGGTGAAGTTGCCGCCCTGCGCGTCGATGTTCTTGTCGTAGGTGCTGGAGACGGCGTACGTGTAGCTGGGCATCCCGCTGACGCGGATGTTGTCGATGACCGCCGTCAGTGCGTTGGCGCTCGTCCACCAGCCGTTGCCCCCGAACAGGCCGGAGTTGCGGTCGAAGGACATCATCAGTGCGGTCGCGGCGGCGGTGCTCCTGCTTCCGGCGTTCCAGTCGACACGCGCCCACCCGGTACAGGCGATCTCCGGGCGGTCCCCGGCCTTGCCGCAGGCCCGGAGCGCGCCCACCCCCGCGGTGTTCCAGTCGTCGACGTTGTACATCTGGGAGCGCCAACCCCCCGATCCCTGGGGTGTCCTGGTGTCACCCAGTTTGCTGCCGGAGGCCCAGGTCCGGCCGCCGTCGAAGGAGCGGTCCAGCCAGACCTCGTCCCCGGGGTTGCCGTTGTCGATCGAGGCCCATCCCATGACATCGTTGTCGGAGAGGTGCAGTTGGATGCTGCGCGAGTAGATGGTGGTGTTCACCGGGACCCGGTCGGACGAGGCCGCCGAGGGGTCGCGGGCGTCGCAGTACTTGTTGCAGAGGGCGGACCGGGCGTCGGCGGACGCCACGGACGGGAGCGAACCGAGCAGCAGGCACGACATCACTGCCAACAGTGCGCTGCGTCTACGTGGTGAGGGCATGTGAGCCTTTCCGGGTCGGTGGGCGGACCGGGGCCTCGCGCGACAGGGCGGGGCCGGCGAGGGCGTGCCCGGGACGGAACGGGCGATCAAAATATCAGGAACATGTCAATCTTGGGGGTGCCGGTCCCCGGGCCGGGCGCGGGGCGGGGAGCGGCCGGGCGCCCGGCCGGATCGGACTACCGGCCTCCGGCCACCCGCAGGACGGCCCCCGTGGTGTACGAGGCGTCGTCCGACAGGAGCCACGAGACGGCGCCGGCGATCTCGTCCGGGTTGCCCGCCCGCCCCAGGGGTACGGTCGAGGCCAGTTTGTCGGGGCGCTCGGGGTCTTCGTGGAATTCGGTCCGGACGAGGCCGGGCGCCACGGCGTTCACCCGGATCCCGGCAGCCGCGACCTCCTTCGAGAGGCCGACGGTCAGCGCGTCGACGGCGGCTTTGGCCGCGGCGTAGTGGACGTACTCTCCCGGGCTGCCGAGGGTCGCCGCGGCGGACGAGATGTTCACGACGGCCCCGCCGCCGGTCCGGGTCAGGTCGCGGACGGCCCGGCGGGCGCAGAGCAGGTATCCCATGACGTTGACGTCCAGGGCGTGGCGGATGCCGGCCGCGTCCGCTTCGGCGAGCGGACCGAGCGGACCGCCGACTCCGGCGTTGTTCACCAGGCCGGTGACCGGGCCGAGTTCGGAGGCCGCGGTCTCGAAGATCCGGTCGACCGCGGCCTCGTCGGTGGTGTCGACGCGTACGGTCACGCAACGGCGGCCCGTCTCGCGCACCGAGGCGGCCACGGTCTCGGCCGCTGCGGCGTCGGAGCGGTATCCGAGAGCGACATGGTGACCGTCGTCGGCCAGCCGCCTGCAGATGGCCGCGCCGATGCCGCGGCTGCCGCCTGTGACCACAGTGACCAACTGCCGGCTCATGGGATACCTCTGGCTTTCGTGCGGATGACGTGACGGACCGGGGCCGGCGCGGGGTTCGCGCCGGGGCTTCCACCCTACGGAGCGGCTGTGGACCGCTGTCGGCGGGACGCGGAAGCGCGCCCGGTGCGACTGTGCGGCCTTCTCCCGGTCGCGACGATCGCAGCTCGGTCTGAGCTGAAAATGATCGGTACTGCTCGAAGTGGCGGAGTTTCAATCACCTATTGACGTAGGGCCGTTGGTGCGTTGCACTGATGGCCATCTGATTCGTTGTCATGCACGCGTATCAATGTCAGGAGTCGAAACCATGAGGAGCCGACATCAGTCGCGGCGCCCGAGACGTGTCGCCTTGACGGCGACGGTGGCAGCGGCACTGGTGGGCGCGCTGCTGGCCCCCGCGGCAGAAGCGTCCACGACCGCCACCAGTCCGCAGGGCCACGCGCTGGCGGTGACCCCACCGATGGGCTTCAACAACTGGGCCCGGTTCGGCTGCGGGCCCGACGCCCCCAATCCCGGTGACACCGGCCCCACCGAGAGCCTGATCCTCGGGCAGGCCCGCGCTCTGGTGGACAACGGGCTTGCGGCCAAGGGCTACCGGACCGTCACGGTCGACGACTGCTGGATGACCCACGCACGCGACGCGCAGGGCGCCCTGGTCACCGACACCGGCAAGTTCCCCCGGGGCATGGCCGACCTGGGCCGCCGACTGCACGACATGGGGCTGAAGTTCGGCATCTACGAGGACATCGGCACGTACACCTGCGGTGGTTTCCCCGGCAGTTGGAACCACTTCCAGCAGGACGCCGACCAGTTCGCCGCCTGGGGCGTGGACTACATCAAGCTCGACGGCTGCAACATGCCGTCGGAGGCGGACAGCGCGAGCGGTTACATCAAGGCGTACAAGGACTTCGGCGCCGCGATGAAGGCCAACTCCTCCAAGCGGGACATGGTGTTCTCGGAGTCGTCGCCCGCGTACTTCTCCATCGGCGTCTCCGACCTGTCCGACTGGTACACGGTCATCGACGGAGCCTCGCAGAGCGGGCAGCTGTGGCGCGAGGGCAATGACGTCAAGATGTTGCACATGGGCGGCTCGGCCTGGGACAAGACGTCCAACGGCAGCGGAGTGATGACCCAGTACGGGTACAACTCGCTGCTCGCGCGGTACTCGGGGCCGGGTGACTGGAACGACCCGGACTTCCTGATCACCGGGGACGGGCTGACCGACGCCGAGTCGCGGACCCAGGTGTCGCTCTGGGCGATGATGGCCTCGCCGCTGATCCTCAGCACCGATGTCGCAGCGCTGTCCGCGCCGTCGCTGAAGACCCTCGGCAACAAGGACGTCATCGCGGTCGACCAGGACGGTCTGGGGCGGCAGGCGGGTGTCGTCTCGCGTGACGGCACGGTGGACGTCCTCGCACGGCCGCTCGCCAACGGCGACCGGGCCGTCGCACTCCTCAACCGCGGTACCACCGCGGTCCCCGCGAGCACCACGCTGGCCGGGGTCGGATTCACCGGAAGCCAGTGCCGGGCCAAGGTCAAGGACCTCTGGACGGGCGCCACTTCGACCACCGACGGAACCATCGGCGCCACCCTCGACGCCCACAGCACCGCCGTCTTCCGGGTCACTCCCGGAGCGGGCTGCACCGGTCAGCAGCCCACCGGCCAGCTCACCGGGATCGGCGGCAAGTGCGTCGACGACAGCGGTTCGGGCACCGCGGCCGGCAATCCGGTGGTCCTCCACAACTGCGACGCGGGCACCAACCAGCGGTGGACGCTGCCCGGCGACGGCACGGTGCGCACCCTCGGCCAGTGCCTGGACGCCTCGTACCGGAACGACGACAGCAGGTACACCGGCTACTGGGCGGTACTGGAGCCCTGCGACGGCCGTGCCACCCAGAAGTGGTCCTACCAGCGCAACGGTTTCCTCCAGAACACCGGCCTGACCGGCCTGTGCCTGGACGATTACGCCTCTCTCACCGCCGACGACAACCCGCTCATCGTCGGTGACTGCGGCACCTCCCGGCCGAACCAGCAGAATCAGATCTGGGCCCTGCCCACCTGATCCGCGCCGCACAGGTTAAAGATCGAGCGAGCCGGAAACGGGGCCGGGACGGCGCATCCGCTGTCCCGGCCCTCCGCTGTCCCGGCCCTACGGCGTCGGGGCGTCCGGCGTGAGGCTCCGGACACCGGCACCCGGAGCCGGAGCGAGAGGCGGTTCGTCCCGGTGCGGTGCAGAATGTGAGGCGGCTGCCCGCGGTCGAAAAACGGCGCATCCACCGGAGCGTCGACGAGGCGGACCCGCCGGGAACGGAGCATCGACATGACGCCGATCGTCACCGTCGGCCTGGACAGCACGTCCGAGGCGTTGTCCGCCGCCCACTGGGCGGCCCAGGAAGCAGAGTCGCGCCACGCGACCCTGCGCGTGCTGCACGCGTGGGTACCGGTACCCGAGGACCCGGCCCGGCAGGCCGTGGAGGGCGACCGGAACGACTGGCCCCAGTGGATCGTGGACCGGGCGCGCCGCGTCATCGAGGAGCGCTACCCGGGCCTGTCCGTCATGGAGGACCTGATCGCCGAGGACCCGGCGCACGCGCTGCTGGAAGCCGCCGGGGAGTCGGAGCTGCTGGTCCTCGGCTCGCGGGACATGGCGCCGCTGGCCAGCTACTTCCTCGGCGACATCGGTCTGCACGTGGTGGCACGGGCCGGGTGCCCGACCGTTCTCGTCCGTGCGCGCCGGGACACCGGGCCCGTGGCCCAGGACGGTGACGTGGTGGTGGGGCTGGGTCTGCACGGCCCGTACGACGCCGTGTTCGAGTTCGCCTTCGAGGCCGCGGCCAGACGGGGCGTCGCACTGCGCGCCGTGCACGGCAGAAGCCTCCCGGCACCCGCCTACACCCGTGACGGGATCGACCCCTTCGTGTCGGGTGAGGTCGCCAAGGAAGCCCAGCGGGAACTCACCGAGGCGCTGCGCCCCTGGCGGGCGAAGTTCCCCGGAGTGCGCACGGTCGACCGGGTGCTGATGGAGAGCCCCGCGAGCGCCGTCGTACGGGGCGCCGCGGGCGGCGGACTGCTGGTCGTCGGCCGCCGCAGGAACCGTCCCACCTGGTCGTCCCCGGTGGGACACGTCCTGTCGGCAGCCGTGCACCACGCGCCCTGCCCGGTGGCGGTCGTCCCGCACGGATGAGCCGGTACGGGCGCCCGGCCGTTCCGGCCCGGTGGCCCGGACGGTCCCGGCGGGTCGCGGGCGCCGCCCGCTCGGCGTAAGGCTGGCAAGGACATCCACCGCAGCGGAGGAATGCCATGGGCGACACCGGCACGGAAGCACGCGCATCGGTCGGCGACGAGGAGCTGGCCTCGCTGATCGCCCACTGGCGCGCCGCGAACTACCTGGCGGTCGGCCAGATCTACCTCATGAGCAATCCGCTGCTCACCGAGGAGCTGCGGCCCGAACACATCAAACCCCGCCTGCTCGGTCACTGGGGCACTTCTCCCGGGCTGAACCTGGTCCACACCCACCTCAACCGTGTCGTCAAGGCGCGCGGACAGGACGCGGTCTGCGTCTGGGGTCCCGGACACGGCGGCCCGGCCGTGCTGGCCAACTCCTGGCTGGAGGGCAGCTACTCCGAGACGTATCCGGACATCGGCCGGGACAGCGACGGCATGGCCCGGCTCTTCCGCCAGTTCTCCTTCCCCGGAGGAGTCCCCAGCCATGTCGCACCCGAGACACCGGGATCGATCCACGAGGGCGGCGAGCTGGGCTACTCCCTCTCCCACGCCTACGGAGCCGCGCTCGACCATCCGGACCTGCTGGTCGCGTGTGTGATCGGTGACGGCGAGGCGGAGACCGGCCCGCTCGCCGCGTCCTGGCACTCCAACAAGTTCCTCGACCCGGTGCACGACGGCGCCGTGCTGCCGATCCTGCACCTCAACGGCTACAAGATCGCCAATCCGACCGTGCTCGCCCGCGTCCCCGAGGCGGAACTGGACGAGCTGCTCCGCGGCTACGGCCACGACGTACTCCATGTCACCGGCGACGACCCCGAATCGGTCCACCGTGCCATGGCCGCGGCCATGGACACCGCGCTGGACCGCATCGCACGGATCCAGCGCGCCGCCCGGGAGGCCGGGGCCACCGTGCGTCCGCGCTGGCCCATGATCGTCCTGAGCACGCCCAAGGGCTGGACCGGGCCGGTGAGCGTCGACGGGCTGCCGGTCGAAGGCACCTGGCGCGCCCACCAGGTGCCGCTGCCGAACGTACGCGAAAACCCGCAACACCTCCGGCAGTTGGAGGACTGGCTGCGTTCGTACCGGCCCGCGGAACTGTTCGACGACAACGGCAGCCCCCGCCCGCAGGTCCTGGCCTGCGTCCCTGACGGCGCCCGTCGGCTCGGCGCCACCCCGTACGCCAACGGCGGACTGCTGCTCCGCCGGCTCCCCGTGCCGCCCCTGGACGGGTACGCCGTGCGGGTCGACCGGCCGGGCGCGACCTCCCACGAACCGACCCGGGTCCTGGGGGAGTTGCTGGAAGCGGTCATGGACGCCACGAAGGAGCGCCGCGACTTCCGTGTCGTCGGCCCGGACGAGACGGCCTCCAACCGGCTCCAGGCCCTGTACGGGGCCACCGGAAAGGCCTGGCAGGCCCGGACCCGCGACGTCGACGAAAACCTCGACCGGCACGGCCGCGTCATGGAGATCCTGTCCGAACACACCTGCCAGGGCTGGCTGGAGGGCTATCTCCTCACCGGCAGGCACGGGCTCTTCTCCTGCTACGAAGCCTTCGTGCACATCGTCGACTCCATGGTGAACCAGCACATCAAGTGGCTGAAGGTGTCCCGCACGCTGCCCTGGCGCCGCCCGATCGCCTCCCTCAACTACCTGCTCACCTCGCACGTATGGCGCCAGGACCACAACGGCTTCTCCCACCAGGACCCCGGCTTCGTCGACCACGTGCTCAACAAGGCGCCCGAGGTCGTACGGGTGTACCTGCCGCCGGACACCAACACGCTGCTCTCGGTGGCCGAACACGTCCTGCACAGCCGTGACTACGTCAATGTGGTCATCGCCGGGAAGCAGCCGACCTTCGACTGGCTCACGCTGGACGAGGCACGGGCCCACTGCGCGCGGGGGGCGGGCGTCTGGGAGTGGGCCGGTACCGAGCGGGAGGGCGAGGAACCCGATGTCGTGCTGGCCTGCGCGGGTGACGTCCCGACCCAGGAGGTGCTGGCAGCCGCCCTGTTGCTCCGCCGTCATCTGCCGCAGCTCGCCGTCCGCGTCGTCAATGTCGTCGACCTCGCCCGGCTGCTCCCCGAGTCGGAGCACCCGCACGGACTGTCCGCCAGGCAGTACGACGCGCTGTTCACCCGCGACAAGCCGGTGATCTTCGCCTACCACGGCTACCCGTGGCTCATCCACCGCCTCGCCTACCGCCAGGCCGGACACCGGAACCTGCACGTGCGGGGGTACAAGGAATCGGGGACGACCACCACGCCCTTCGACATGGTGGTACGCAACGACCTGGACCGCTACCGGCTCGTTCTGGACGTCATCGACCGGGTGCCGGGCCTCGCGGTCCGCGCGACGCACACCCGGCAGGTGATGGAGGACGCCCGGCTGCGGCACCACTCCTGGATCCGGGAACACGGCACCGACCTGCCCGAGGTGGCCGACTGGACCTGGCAGCCGCTGCCTCTGGAGACCTGAGGTGTGTTCCGGCGGCACTTCTCACGGCGCGGCCCGCAAGCTGTAACTGCCGGAGAGCCGGGGGCCGGACGGGTGCGCCGTCGCCTCCCGCGTCCCAAGGTGACCGAAGGACCGAAGAGTGGCTGAAAAGCGCTCTGGGGATATGCAAGGCGACTATACGATCTCGCTAAGCCGTCCGGTAGACGGACAGATGAGCCGTAGTGCGGGGTGAAAGCTTGTCAGAGTGCCGACGGGGCAGGCCCGTACCAGGTCTGTTCCTGATGGATGCGTCGGCGCCGTAGCGTTGTAGTGCCCCCGTGGGGGCCGTTGTTCTCCCCAACTGAGCAGCGGTTCCCAGCCAATTCGAAGCCGATTCAAAGGTTCTTCATGGCCCGTTCCTCCGCGTCCGTACCCCCACCACGCCGGACGCAGTACCTCTGGCCGACGGCTCTGGTCCTCACGTTCCTCGTGTTCGCGGCGCCGCTGGTGTCCGGCACGACCAGCGGTCCCCTAGCCGTCGTGATCTACGTAGTGGTCGCCCTGTCGGATCTCGCGCTCCTGGTCGGACTGCGCGGGCAGTTCAGAAAGGCCCGGTCCGAGGCGGCGAGCCATCTGCGCGACGCCGGGGAGCGCGCGGACGACACGGCCCGCCTCGACGCCGAATGGCGCCGCAGGTCCCAGCAGCAGAACAGCCTGATCCAGGCCGAGGTCGAGCACGTCGTCAAGGAGCGGCTGCCCGCCGCGCTCGACGGCAGGCAGGACCCGGGCCCGCTGTCCGGCGGGTGGCCGCTGGACGAGACCGTGGCCGGACTCCTGGACCGGCTGCTGGCCGAGGTGCACGAAGCCGTCGAACACCGCGAGGAGTCGCAGCGACTGGCCCTGGTCGAACTGGCCAGCCGCGTCCAGACGTCGGCCCACCGGATCCAGGCCGCCGTGACGGGGCTGGCGGACCGGTATCCGACCGACGCCGAACTGCTCGAATCCACCATGCAGGTGGACCACGCGGCCACCCAGCAGGCCCGGCACGCCCAGAGCCTCAAGGTGCTGTGCGGTGAGTGGCCCGGCCAGCAGTGGCAGAAGCCGCTGGCCCTGGTGGACGCGGTACGGGCCGCCTCCGGACGGATCGTCGCGTACACCCGCATCGAGGTGTCCGGCGACCCGGACGTGGGCATCGCCGCACCCGTCGTCGAGCCGCTGATCCATCTGATGGCGGAGCTGCTCGCCAATGCGACCGAGTACTCCCCGCCGAGCACCGCGGTCCCGGTGACGGTGCGGACCGTGCAGCGCGGCGCCGTCATCGAGGTGGACGACGGCGGCCTGGGTCTGGACGAGTACCGGCTCGCCGAAGCACGCGAAGTCGCCTCGGGCCGCAGGCTGCTGGGTGTCGGTGACGTCGGTGAGATTCCGCAGACCGGCTTCGCGGTGGTCGGCCGGTTCGCCCAACGCCACGGCTTCCACGTCGACTTGGGCCCCTCACCCTACGGAGGTGTTCGCGGCGTCGTACTGATCCCCACGGACGTCCTGGAGACGATCGCCCCGGCCGGCAGCTCCGCCGACCGCTCCCTCGTCGTACCGCCGCCCGCATCACCGCCCGGGGCCACGGCAGGAACGACGGAGGGAGCAGGCCCGGCGCCGACCGTACCGGGTCAGGCCTCCCGTACACCGGCGACGGTGTACGGCGAGGAGCACGCCCCCCGGCCCGCCCCGGACACCACCGCCCCCGGGCCCGGGGCGGACGACGCCCCCGGCCACGCCCGGCACGCCGCGCCGGACCCTTCGCGGGCCGGCCGGCTCCCGCGCCGGCGTTCGCGCCGCGACGAGTTCCGTCCCGGGACCGGAACGGCCGGAGAAACCGCTGCCCCCGCCATGTCGTCGGCGACACCCGACGAGGCGGGTGACTGGATGGAGGCCTTCTTCGAAGGCGGCCGTTCGGTGCCCGACCCACGCTCCGGACCGCACGTCGGCGAGGACGGATCTTCCCCCCACACCCCCGATTCCATAGAAGGACAGGCGTGAGCATGAGTTACGTGGAGAACCCGGAGCAGCGAGGCTGGATGATCTCGGAGGTCGCCGCCGTGCCGGGCGTGCGACAGGCGATCGTCTTCAGCGCCGACGGCCTGCTTCTGGTCAGCTCCGAGGGCATGGACCGGGACTCCGCCGACCGGCTGTCGGCGAACTGCTCGGGTCTGCAGTCCCTGGGCCGCAGCCTCGGCCGGGAGTTCGGGGAGGAGGGCGGCGCCGTGCACCAGCAGATGGTCGAGTTCAACGGCGGCTTCCTGTTCATGCGCAGCGCCGACAACGTCCATCTCGCCGTGGTGACCGGCCCGGTGGTGGACCCGAAGCTCGTCGCCCGGCAGATGCAGGCCCAGGTGATGAGAATCGGCGCCGCCAACCTGAGCAGCCCGCCGAGGCCGGGCTCCGTTCTGTGAGCGACCCGGAGGGGGAGTACGCGGACCGGGCGTTACGTCCCTATGTGATCAGCAAGGGGCGTTCCCGTCCCACCCGTAACACCATCGGTATCGAGACACTTCTCATCGCCGTCGACCCTCCACGCGACCTGCCCGTCTCCGCCACCCGGGAAGAACGCGCCCTCATGCGGATGTGCCGGCGGCTGCTCTCCCTGGTGGAGGCGGCCGCCCACCTCCAACTGCCGGTCAGCCTGGTCAAGGTGCTGGTGTCCGATCTCGTCGACAGCGGTCATCTGTCGGCGCGCTCCGGTGTCCCACAGGCCGTTCCGCCCGACAGACAACTGCTCCAGGAGGTACTCGATGGTCTCCGCCGACTCCGCTGACCGCTATTTGGCCAACACCGTCCAGCAGGCCGTCAAGATCCTCGTCGTCGGCGCCTTCGGCGTCGGGAAGACCACCCTGGTCGGATCGGTCAGTGAGATCGAACCGCTGCGCACCGAGGAGGTGATGACCCAGGCGAGCATCGGGGTGGACGACCTCGCCGGAATGGGAACGAAGACCACCACGACCGTCGCGATGGACTTCGGACGGATCACCGTCACCTCCCGGCTGGTCCTCTATCTTTTCGGGACCCCCGGCCAGCGCCGGTTCTGGGACCTGTGGGAGGGACTGGCCGAAGGGGCCATCGGGGTGCTCGTGCTCGTCGACACCCGCAGGATCGAGGACAGCTTCGACGTACTGGAGCAACTGGAGATCCGCGGGCTGCCGTTCGCCGTCGCGGTCAACCAGTTCCCCGACAGCGAGTACTACTCCACCGAAGAGCTGCGGACGGCCCTCGATCTGCTGCCGGACACCCCCGTGGTGATCTGCGACGCACGCGAGCGGACCTCCTCACTCGACGCCCTGATCAGCCTGGTCCACTACGTGATGAGCGCCGACACGGCGCGTGTGACGGAGAACGTCTGATGAGCCACCCCCTTCCTCCGGCGACGTGTCCGGCACACGGCCTCACGACCGGCCTGCTCCCGCTGGCCGAAGCGGTCGGCTCCAAGGATCCACAGGGTGCCTACCGCCGGCTGCGTGAGCAGTGGGGGAGCGTCGCCAAGGTGGAACTGGAGCCCGGCGTCCCCGCCTGGCTCGTCATGGGCTACCGCGAGTTGCTGACGATCACCCGCCAGGAACAGGTCTACTCCCGGGACGCCCGGAACTGGCGCGACCTCGACGACGGTGTGGTCTCGCCGGACTCGGGCCTGCTCCCGATGATGGCCTGGCGGGCCAATGTCATCGGGGCCGACGGCCCCGAACACCGCAGACTGCGCCAGCCGCTCGACGACGGAGTCGCCCGGATCGACCAGCGCAGAACACGGCGCCAGGTCGAGGCCATGTGCGCCAAACTCATCGGCGAGTTCTCCGGGCGCGGCCACGCGGACCTGGTGAACGAGTACGCCACGATCATCCCGATGCTCTCCCTGGCCTCCCTGTTCGGACTGGACAGCGGTGAAGGACGCGAACTGCTGCGCGCGCTCATCGCGCTGTTCGGCAGCGCCGACGACTCACAGGTCGGCAACCGTCACTTCGAGGAGATCCTCGCGGACACCCTGCGGGCCCGCCGTGACGAGCCGAAGGACGATCTGACGACCGCTCTGCTCCGTCACCCGAACCTGCGGGACGAGGCCGAACACCTCCAGTCGATGGTGGTGATGATCTCCGCGGGCAACGAGACGGTCACCGCCTGGATCTCCCACACCCTGCGGCTGATGCTCACCGATCCGCGCTTCGCGGCCCGGATGCACGGTGGCCGGCTGGGAGTGGACGACGCGCTGGACGAGGCGCTGTGGCGTGACCCGCCGATGAACAACATGCCGGCCCGCTACGCGCTGCGCGACACCGAGCTCGGCGGCCAGCAGATCAGACGCGGCGACGTCCTCATCCTCGGGATCGGAGCGGCCAACGACGACCCCGCGGTCCGGTCGGCCACCGGCGGCGTGGAGCCCGGCAACCGCGCGCATCTGGCGTTCTCCTCAGGTGCGCACGTATGCCCCGCGCAGGTACCCGCCCGGTTGATCACCCGTACCGCGGTCAACACCGTGCTGCACCTGCTGCCCGACATGCGGCTCAGCATCCCCGCCGAGGACGTGGCCTGGCGCCCCTCGCCCTGGACACGCGTCCCCGTCTCGCTGCCCGTCGACTTCTCCGCGCAGTACGGAGCGGTTGCCGAGGCAGGCGCCGAGACATCCCAGTGACCGGACACCCATCCCTCGCGTCAGCTTGGAGAGACACATGACCTCGCACTCGGTGCCCCCGTCCCCGGAGGTCCCGGTCATCACCCTGGACCCGCACGGAACCGATCACCATGCGGAGGCGGCGCTGCTCCGTGAGAGCGGTCCTGTCGTACGGGTGCGGCTGCCCGGAGACGTCCTGGCCTGGTCGGTCACCGATCACGGCCTGCTGAACGACCTGGTCGCGGACCCCCGTTTCAGTAAGGACTGGCACCACTGGAACGCCGTCCTGCGCGGCGAGATATCGGACGACTGGCCGCTCATAGGCATGGTGAAGGTCACCAACATGGTGACCGCGGACGGCCAGGAGCACCGCAGGCTGCGCAGGCTGGTGACCGAGACCTTCACCCCCCGCCGGGTGCAGGAACTGCGGCCCCGCATCGAGAAGATCGTGCAGGACCTGCTGGACGCGCTTCCCTCGCAGGCCGGCCCGGACGGCACCGTCGATCTGCGTCTGCACTTCGCCCATCCGGTGCCCATGCAGGTCATCTGTGAACTGTTCGGCGTCCCGGAGCACGAACGGCCGCGCCTGCGTGAACTGATGGACAACATCTTCCGCTCGGACCTCTCCCCGGAGGAGGTCGGAGCGAGCCAGATCGAGCAGTACCAGCTCCTCGCCCGGGTGGTCGAAACGCGGCGGAAGCAGCCCGGCGACGACCTGACGAGCGCCCTCGTGGCCGCCCGCGAGGCGGACCCCGACGCGCTGAGCGAGGAAGAGCTCGTGGGCACGCTGCTGGTGATGCTCTCCGCAGGGCAGGAGACCACACTCAGCCTCATCACCAATGCGGTACGTGCGCTGCTGACCCACCCCGAACAGCGGGCGTTCGCCGAGCAGGGCGACGCGTCGGTCTGGGCGAACGTGGTGGAGGAGACCCTCCGCTGGGACGCCCCGATCGGGAACTTCCCCTTCAGGTACCCGCTGGAGGACGTCGAGATCGCCGGGGTCCGGATCCCCAAGGGGGAGGCGATCATGGCCCCGTACAGTGCGGTGGGCCGGGACGAGCAGCACCACGGCGAGGACGCCACGAGCTTCGACATCACCCGGGAGCAGCGCAAGCACCTGGCCTTCGGCCACGGCCCGCACTTCTGCCTCGGCGCCCCGCTGGCCAGGCTGGAGGCCGCGGTGGCGCTGCCGGCCGTCTTCGCCCGGTACCCGGGCCTGACCCTCGCCGCGGACCCGGAGCGGCTGCCCCCCGTCCCGTCGCTGTTCTCGAACAGCACCGCCACGCTCCCGGTGCGGCTGACCCCGCAGGACTGACGCCGCTGCACACTGCCGCCGTACACCCCGGGACGGAGGGGAGTACGGCGGCAGCCGCGTTCCGGAAACCGAACGGTCCAGCCGGACAGGCGGGTTCATCATCACTCTTATCGGGGGGCACGGGCCTGTTCCACCGGAATGTGGATCAAGATCGGGTATTCCTTGCGCATGAACACAAGAGGACCCCTCCGATCAGTCTCGGCGCGCACCGCCAGAGCTGCCCAACGGGCCCGCACCCGGGCCGCTTTCCGCGTCGGCGCGTCGCTCCTCGCCGCCGCCACGGCCGCTCTGGTGGCCGCCGTGCCCAGTGCGTCGGCAACCGTCCTCCCGGCGAACAAGCCTGCCGCGGACCGCACTTGGGCGGACGGCGCTTGGGCGGACGGCGCCACCGGAACGCAGCGGTACCTGGACAGGGTGCGGGACAACCCCGAGCGGCTCCGGGACTTCCTGCGCCCGATGCCCAAGGGCGGAGACCTCCACACGCATCTCTCCGGCGCCGTACCCGCCGAGGCCCTGATCCGCTTCGCCGCGGACGACGGGCTGTGCATCGACGCGACCACCTTCACCGCGGTCGCGGCGCCTTGCGCCGCCGGCACCCGCCCGGCCCGCGACGCCGTCTCCGACCACGACTTCAGGCAGAGCGTGATCCGCGCCTGGACGATGGAGGACTTCAAGGAGTCCGCCACCGAGAGCGGCCACGACCACTTCTTCGCCACCTTCGGCAAGTTCAAGGCCGTCACCGGGTCGCACCGGGGCAGGCTGGTCGCCGAGGTCGCCAAGGTGGCCGCCGAGAACCACCAGGACTACGTGGAACCGCTCTTCACCCCGCAGGGCGGCGCCCTGTGGGATCTCGGAGCGGACGTGAAGTGGAGCCCCGACTTCGCCGCCGTACGCGCCTCCCTGCTGGCGGACGGCAAGTTGAGCCGCATCCTCGGTGACGCGAAGGCGGAGACCGACAGGGAGCTCGCCGAGGAGCGCGACGTGCTCGGCTGCGGAACGGCCGATCCGCAGCGGGCCTGCGGCGTGCAGGTGCGATTCGACTTCCAGGTCGGCCGCGCCGCCGATCCGCAGTACGTGTTCACCCAGCTCCTCGCCGGGTTCGAGATGGCCGAGCAGGACCCCCGCTACGTGGGTGTGAACCTGGTCCAGGCCGAGGACGCGCCGATCGCCCTGCGCGACTACCGGCTGCAGATGCGCATGATCAAGTACCTGCGCTCCGTCTACGGCAAGGCCCATGTCACGCTCCACGCGGGCGAACTGACCAGCAAGGTCGCCCCGCGTGAGGATCTGCGCTTCCATGTCCGGGACGCCATCGAGACGGCCGGAGCCGAACGCATCGGCCACGGCGTGGACATCATGAGCGAGGACCGGCCGCAGGAACTGCTGCGCACCATGGCCCGCAGGCACATCGCCGTCGAGGTTCCGCTGACGAGCAACTGCCAGATCCTGGAAGTGTGCGGTGACGACCACCCGTTGAGGCGTTACCTGGCCGCCGGGGTTCCCGTCGCCCTGTCCACGGACGACCAGGGGGTGTCCCGTACCGACATCACCCTTGAGTACGCGCGAGCCGTCACCGACCACCACCTGTCGTACCGGCAGCTGCGGGACAGCGCCCGCACCTCGCTGGAGCACGCGTTCATCCAGGGCCGCAGCCTGTGGCGCGCCGTGGGTGACCACCGTCCCGCCAGGGCCTGCGCGACGAGCGATCCGCGCACCGGCAGGGTCACCGCGAGCTGCCGTGCGCTGCTGAACGCCAGCCCGAAGGCGTCCCTGCAGTGGCGGTACGAGGTCGAGCGGGCCGAGTTCGAGGCCAGTCACCAGGCGTGAACCGAACCGGGCCCTGCCCGGCCTGGCCGTGGCGAGCAGTCGTGGTGAGGCCGGGCAGGGCCTACTGCCCGTCCGGGGCCCTGCCGGTCGTCACGTGCACCGTGCGGGAACGCTTGCCGTAGTAGAACGCCCGGACCCGGTACGAGGCGTGCTTCTCGTCCGGCAGGGTGCTCAGTCCGAAGGAGTCGATGTCGGGGGCGAGTACGGCGACGACCCGGTAGCGGGCACTGCCTCGTGTCCTGTCCTCCAGCAGGTACCCCTGCTCGTCCCGGGCATGGTCGGTCCAGGTGAACTTGATGCCGTTCGCCTGCATCACGGTTGCCGTGAGACCCGTCGGGGCGCCCTCGCCGGGCACGTGCAGCGACCGGGTGGACACCTTGCTCCTGCCGTGCACCGTCCGGGGTTCGGCCCAGACGTTGTCGTCCCTCTTGTCCTGCTTGCCGGGTCCGCCCGGCGGCAGGTCGACGTCCACCGCCCGCGAGGCCGGTCCGTAGTACGGGCGGAGCCGGTAGTAGAAGGGGGTCTGCGGCATCAGGTCGGGGTGGTGGTAGGTGTGCTGCCCGGCCGGTACGTAACTCAGCAGTGTGTAAGGGCCGCCGGGAGCGGTCGCGAACTCCACCGCCTGCCCGGCGACGCCCCGGCCGCCGTCCGTCCAGGTGAGAGTCGTGTCGACCGGCGATGTGAGTGTCACGTGGAGAGTCCCCGCGACCGGTACCGCGGCGGGAGCTGTTCGGCCCCCGTCCCGGGCCGAACAGCTCACCAGCCCCCCGCAGACGAGCAGCGCGGCAAGGGCGGGGAGCAGAGAGCGGAATCGGCGGTTCAAGGCAGGGACCTCGCAGGCACTCGGTGGCCGGGGGAGTGGCCGCCTCCGGAGCGGACCGAACCGGGGGCGGCCCGTGCTCACTTGCTCCAGAACTTCACATTGCTCCACGTGACAGTGATCGGCCCGTTCCCGCTGCTGGTGCGGTAGGCGCCGATCTTGTCGTAGTAACTGCCGGACGGGCTGGCCACCGTGTTGACCAGTGATCCGTTGATGTACGTCCGATGTGTCTTGCCGACCTCGTTGACGGTGTTGACGCGAACCGTGGCCCCGACCGTGCCCGCATCGGACAGGGTGGTGCCCCCCTCCACGCTGTACAGACGCCCACCGTTCTCCACGGCCATCAGGAAGTACGGCCCCTGGTTGCCGCTGGTGTCCCGGAAGGTCTGCTTGAGGCTGATGCGGCTGCCGCCCATGCTGGAGATGCGGAAGTAGCCCTCGAACTGGTGCGTACCGCCGGTGTAGGTGGCGTACCGCCGCTCACCGCGCTGCTCGCCGCTCGTGTCGCCGCACGTCAGGGTGAAGGTCAGTCCGTCGACCTGACCGCAACCCCTCTCCTGGACGGTGAAGGACGGGGACTGAGCGGTCCAGCCCCCCGGTTCGACCTCGGCATTCGCCTGCGGTGCGGCCAAGAGCAGCCCGCACGTGGCCGCGAGACCGGCGGCCAGTCGGTACCTTTTCAACATCACTCACTCCCACTTTCCGACTTCATGGCAGATGGAGCGGAACGTCAGCCGGTTGAGGCTGCGCACAGCGTAGGAGTGTCGCCACGACGCGACAAGGCTTTGCGACGAATGTGAAATCGGTTCCGGTACTTGAACGTGTATTCCTTGCGAAGTGAATGAAGCAGACTTTTCTGCGTTCTGTTTCGACGGAAGTGTTCATCAGGTTGAACGTGCTGGGTGACTTGCGACGGGATTCCGCAGGAGTGTGACGAACATGTTCGTCAGAAACTTGTACGTAACGAACATGTTCGTTACGGTCGAGGCATGACAGCCCGCACCCCAGCATCCCGCAGTCGCCGCGAGCGGCCGGCGAAGCCGGCCCTGACCCGGGACGGCATCATCGCGACCGCTGTCGAACTGCTGCGTGCCGAAGGCATGCAGCGGGTCACCATGCGCCGCCTGGCGCAGGAGCTCGACACCGGACCGGCATCGCTGTACGTCTACGTCCGCAACACCGCCGAACTGCACGCGGCGGTCCTCGACGAGCTGCTCGGCGAGGTCGACCTCGGCCCGGCCACGGCGGCGGGGGACTGGCGGGAACGGCTGGTGCAGGTCCTCACCTCGTACACATCCGTCCTGCTCGAACACCCCAGCCTCGCCAGATCGGCGCTGGTGGCCCGCCCTTCAGGGGAGCGCTATCTGAATCTGCTGGAGGCGCTGCTGTCGCTGCTCGACCAGGGGGGCGTACCGACCGGCCGGGCGGCCTGGGGCGTGGACGTCCTGCTCCAGTACGCGACCGCGACAGCGGCCGAGCAGGCCGACAGGGGCCGGAACCCCGACTCCCGGGACGAATGGAACGCGCTCGTAGGGGCGGTGCGGGGCGTCTCCGACGAGACGCACCCCCACCTTGCCGCCCTCGGCGCCGAACTGTTCTCCGGGTCGGGGCAGGCCCGTCTCGCCTGGGGATTCCACATGTTGATCAACGGGACGCTGCACACGCCCACCCCCGAAAGCCCCGAGGGCCGCTGAACGTTCGCGGCCCCCTCCCGGAAGAGGTAGCAGAATGTCGGCCGAAACGCCCCACCACCCCATCGCCGTGATCGGTGCGGGACTCGCCGGACTCACGTTCGCCCGCGTCCTGCACACCCATGGGATCGATGCGACCGTGCACGACCTCGACGCGTCGCCCACCACTCGCGCGCAGGGCGGCATGCTGGACATCCATGAGGACTCGGGCCAGACCGCGTTGCGCGCTGCCGGGCTCTACGAGGAGTTCCTCCGGATCGTCCATCCCGGGGGCGAGGCGATGCGCATCCTCGACAAGCAGGCCCGGGTCCGGCTGGCGGACGAAGGCGGAGGCGACCGGCCCGAGGTGCACCGGAGCGCCCTGCGCGATCTGCTCCTCGCCGGCCTGCCCGCGGGGACGGTCCGGTGGGGCGCCAAGTGCACCGGAGCCCGCCCGCTCGGCGACGGCCGTCACGAGGTGACACTCGCCGACGGCTCCGCCTTCACCACCGATCTGCTGATCGGCGCCGACGGAGCCTGGTCGAAGGTGCGCCCGCTGGTCTCCGACGCCGTACCCGTGTACACCGGGATCACCTTCGTCGAGGCGCACCTGGACGACGTCGACACCCGCCACCCGGAGAGCGCGGCCCTGGTCGGGGGTGGCTCCCTGTTCGCCCTCGCGGAGGAGAAGGGGCTCGTCGGCCACCGCGACAGCGACGGCCGGGTGCACTTCTACATCGCGCTGAAGGTGCCTGCCGACTGGGCGTCCTCCGGCGGGATCGACTTCGGCGACACCGAGGCGGCCAGGACGGAACTGCTCAAGCACTTCGACGGCTGGGACGCGAAGTTGCGCGCGCTCGTCGAGGGCGCCGACGGTGCTTTCGTTCCACGGCCGCTCCACGTCCTGCCGGCCGGTCACAGCTGGACCCGGGTTCCCGGGGTGACTCTGCTCGGCGACGCGGCGCACCTGATGTCTCCGTTCGCGGGCGAGGGCGCCAATCTCGCGATGCTCGACGGCGCCGAACTGGCGGCTGCCGTCGTGGCGCACCCCGGCGACACGGAATCGGCACTTGCCATGTACGAACAGGCGTTGTTCCCGCGCAGTGAGCCCTCCGCCGAGGTGTCCGCGGCCAACCTGCAGATCTCCTTCCGTCCGGACGCGCCGCAGGGGCTGCTCGATCTGATGGACTCGTACCGCGGCCCGGAACGGTCTTAGCACCTGTCCGGTCGGTCGTCTCCTCCTCGGTGACCTGACCACCGCTACCAGGTCGCAGGTCTATGTGATGTGCGCTCTCAAGATGTATCGGATCTATTGTTCATCGCTTCTTGACGTGCTCGCGATTAAACCGCACACTTTTTCTGGGCCAAGGGCGCTTGAAGGCGGGGTGCCGGGCGCAAGAGCGTCATCCCGGCCTGTACGGCAATCAAAAGAGTCTAAACAATATGGACTCTCCTCGATCGATTGTTCAAGTCATCTGCCCCGTCGTCTCGGGAGGATGCTCCACCGGTCCCGCACCAGCCCCCGCTCGGAACGCGCACGAACCTCCAGGAACGAGCCCTTCGAGAACGCTTGGAGCCCGCCATAAGATCCCGCCCCGAGACGCTCCGGGTGTCTGCTCTCCCCGCGTCCACCCCCGTCAACGCCACGCTCACGGTGGGACCTGTCCTCCGGAAGTGGCGGGGCGGTGCCGGCTCCTTGGGTCTGCGCCGGTACAGCCGCATCGTGCTGCGCCGTACGCCGCGGGGGCCTCCGCGACGTACGCGCATCGTCCTTCGGCTGCTCGTTCTCCGGCGATTCGAGGCCCGGGTCACGAGTCCGTGACAGCACCTGCACCTGCACCTGCACCTGCACTGGCACCTGCACTGATCACTACCACCAGGAGGAATCATGGACAGGCGGAGTTTCCTGATCGCGGGCGGGGCGAGTTCGCTGGCGACGGTTGCCCTCCCGGCGCTGACCGAACCGGCCTTCGCGGCACAGGAGTCCAGCGGATCCAGTCAATCCGGCGGATCCGGCGCACTGCGCATCAGGGCGGGCTTTCTGTCGATAGGCCTTGACCGGACGGGCCGAGTGGCCGGCCTCGTGGACCTGCGCAACGGCACCGACTACGTGGCGGCGGACAGAACGGGCCCCTTGGTCTCCGTCGTCCTGGCGGACGGGACGCACGAAGTCCCTGCCCGGGTGCAGGCGTCGCGACGAGATCCGCGGGTGCTGGTGTTCAGCAGCGACAAGGTGACCGTGGAGGTCAAGGCCGTCTCGCACGCGGCCTACTCGACGCTGGAGGTCGTGGGTCTCGACGCCGCGTCGGGCGTCGAGGTGCAGACGCTGCTGTGGGGGCCGCTCGCGTCACGCGTCAACCAGACGGTGGGCGAGAGCGTCGGCGCCGTCGGCGACAGCAGTTTCGTGTTCGGCATCCACCCCCTCAACGACAAGACTGTCGGTGCCTGGCCCAAGGAGTTCGCCGAGTTCGGATTCGGCGCGGACGTCGAGGCCAATCCGTACGGGCAGAGCGGGACCCAGAACGACTGGAGCGCCGGCGCCAGGACGTCCTGGGGCAGCATCCTGCGCGCCTACACCTACGACTACACCAGGACCAGGATCAGGGACGGACAGATCCCGACCGGCCCGCTCTCCGGATCCGAAGCGAAGATCGTCGGGTCGAAGCTCGCGGTCTACGGCAGTGCACCGGATCTCGTACTCACCGTGCTCAGCCAGGTCGCGCAGGACGCGGACCTGCCGTATCCGACCATCGACGGGCAGTGGCAGAAGGTGGCCGAGGCGACCCGGCAGCCGTTCCTCGTGCTGCACGACCTGAGCACCACCAACCTGGCTGCCGCCGTTGCGTTCGCCCAGCAGGCAGGCATCAAGAACGTCTACTCCGTCGAGGGGGCCGCAGGGCCCTGGAAGTCGACCGGCCACTACCAGTTCAACGGCAATTTCGGCGGATCGGACGCCACCGCGACCCAGATGGCGACGACGGCCGCCGCGAGCGGTGTGCGGGTCGGTGTGCACACCTTGTCCAACTTCATTGCCTCCAACGACACGTACATCGTCCCGGCGCCGGCCGACAAGCGGTTCACGGTCGGCCGGACGGTGCAGCTGACGCGCCCTCTCGCCGCCGCCGACACGACCCTGTACGCCGACGGCGACCCGGGCGGTGGCGGGTACGTCCTCGGTGCCCGCCTGCGCCTCGGCGACGAGTTCGTCACCTTCTCCAGCGTGTCCCAAGTCGGCTCAGGAGAATGGCAGTTCACCGGTGTCAAGCGCGCCCAGTGGGGCTCGGTCGCGGCGTCCTACCCGCAGGGGACCAACGCCGTCCGGATCTCCGAGAACCAGTACGGCGGAGCACGGGGCGACCTGCCGGTCGTCGATGAGATCGCCACCCGCCTCGCCACGGCATGCAACACCACCGGCATCAGGAACATCTCGTTCGACGGGCTCGAAGAGGTGGCCTGGAGCGGCTGGAGCGGACAGGGCTTCGCACACATGCTCAACGGCTTCCACCGTCAGCTGAAGTCCCAGGACAACTTCATCTCCGAAGCCTCCAACCCGTCGTCCAACTCCTGGCAGGCCCAGTCACGGGTCAGCTGGGGCGGCATCGGCTGGTCCGACTCCAACTACGACCAGGTGTCCAGGAACGTCAACTTCTACCGTGCCAACTACCTTCCCCTGATGGGTGGTTCGCTCCCGATCGACGGCGGGTCGAAGACGCTCGACATCGAGACCAACCTGGCGCGGGGCGCGTCCCTCGGAGTGAACTTCGGCTGGTTCGAGACGAGCATGGGCAGCCTGTCCCAGGGGGGCAACACCACAGCGGTCCTCGCTGTCATCAAGACCTGGAACGCCGCGATCGCGGCCGGTGCCTTCACCTCCGCTCAGCAGCAGCTCATGGCGGACAAGAGCAAGTACTGGCACCTGGGCGAGGAGAGCGCCGGCAGCCGCTGGTCGCTGCAGGAGATGGACACGGACAACAACCCGGTCGGCGCCCCGCAGGTGGTGCAGGCGCCGCGGCCCGGCTTCACCACGCCCGCGCCTCCCGGGGCCAAGGTCGGTGAGCTGTACACGTTCAAGGTCACCTCGAACACGCCCCGGACGGTGCGCTACGAGATCACGTCCGGCGCCCTGCCGGCCGGTCTGACCCTCAACAAGGACACCGGCGGGATCACCGGAGTACCCACCCGTTCCGGCACCAGGGCCTTCGCCATCACGGCCCGCAACGGAGGCGGAGTGCCCGACGCATCCGTGAACCACCGGATCAAGGTCACGGTGAATTAGGCGAGTTGGCGGTTGTCCGGCGACGGCGGAAGACCGCTCTCTCGCTACGGAGAGAGCGGTCTTCGCCTGCGGTCACCCGTGTGCGGGCGGTGGTACCCCCGCCCGCACACGGGTCCTGCGAACAGCCGGAGAACGCCGGCGAGTACGTCCGGGCGGGGCTGCCGGTGAAGGTGATCGCGCGCCGGTACCCGAGGCGGTCCCGAAGGCTGTGGTGCCCAGGAAGCCGCGCGTGCTGCCCGATCCTGTGACCGCGGACGTCTGTCCGCCCATGCCCGTTGTCCGGCTTGCCATCCTGGCTTGGGTGCCCGTCAATGTCTCCTATACATGGGCCGATCGAGACTCGGTGAATCACATCCAAACCCTTGACGCCGGGACTCGATAACTCCAGACTCTTCCCGTCCCGGTCGGGTTGCTCTGTAAGGGAGTTGACGTGAAGGGCGCCCCGCGGTGACCGCTGTCGAACCTTCCGTACCTGTGACGATCAGCCCCTCAGGTCGACGTACTCCGCCTCGCGGAGTGAAATGCATCAGATCTATCTGTCTTCAGTTCCTGCGCTCATGACCGCCCAAGCGCTCCTGCTCCGTCCGCGCCGAGGTGGCCTCGGGGATCACCGTGCCGGGCGCAGGCCGCTGATCCCCGAGGCCGCGGCACCGACCGGTTCCACCACTGCACCACCGACGAAAGGAGCGGGGATGGCTGCGACACGCGCCGCGCCCGTGCCGGCGCCGACACCGCGGGGCAAGTCCCGTGGCCCACGCACCGGTTCGCACGCCGGCTGGACCTTCCTGCTGCGCCGCCTGGGGTTCTACCTGGTCACCGCGTGGGCCGCGATCACACTGAACTTCCTGATCCCGCGCTTCATGCCGGGCGACCCCGCGGTCGCGCTGTTGAAGAACCTCCAGCAGACCACCGGCGCTGCGCCGAACACGGCGGCGGTGCGGGCGGTGCGGATGTTCTACGGCGATCCGACGCGCAACCTCCTCCAGCAGTACCTGGACTACTGGAACAACCTCGCGCACTTCGACTTCGGACTCTCGGTGAGCCACTACCCGACCCCGGTCTCCGGCATCGTGCTCGACGCACTGCCGTGGACCGTGCTCCTCGCCGGTACCACCACCGTGATCGGCTGGCTGCTCGGCACCCTGCTGGGCGCCTTCGTCGGGTGGAAGCCGGGCGGCCGGGCCGACTCGCTGCTGACCCCGATCACCGCCTTCCTCTACTCGTTGCCGCCGTTCTGGCTTGCGCTCCTGGCGGTCTACGTATTCGGCTTCACCCTCGGCTGGTTCCCGATCTCCGGCGGCTACGACCCGGATGTCCCCTTCCAGCTGAACAACCTGTGGTTCCTGCTCAGCGTGTTGCGCTACGGCGCGCTCCCGGCCTTCACGCTGATCTTCATCGGGATCAACGGCTGGATGTTCGCCATGCGCAACGTCATGGCCGGCACCGTCAGCGAGGACTACGTGCTGCTCGCCCACGCCAAGGGCCTGCGCCCGCGCCGGGTGATGCTGCGGTACGCCGCACGCAACGCGCTCCTGCCCAACGTCAGCGGCCTCGCCCTGGCCCTCGGCAGCATCTTCGGCGGCGTCGTCTTCGCCGAGATCGTCTTCACCTACCCCGGGCTGGGCTACGTACTGTTCCAGGCCGTCAGCAGCCACGACTACCCGTTGATGCAGACGATCTTTCTGCTGATCACGCTGGGTGTGCTGGCCGCCAACCTGATTGCCGACTCGACCTACGTGCTGCTCGACCCACGCACCCGGGAGGAGCGATGAGGCAGTTCCTGACCAACGGCAAGGTCCGCATCGGGCTGGTGATCCTCGGTGGCTTCCTGCTGCTCGCTCTCGTCGGGCCGTGGCTGGTGAGTTCCGTCCTGGGCACGGACCCGCACCGGATCGACTACGACGCCCTGGGGGTGGCGCCCGGCGCGGACCATCTGCTCGGCACCACCAGCTCGGGCCAGGACGTACTGGCTCAGTTGCTCACCGGGTGCCGGGGGTCGGTCGAGGTGGGCCTGCTCTCCGGCGTCCTGGCCGTCGGGGTGGCCGCCCTCATCGGCGTGACCGGCGGCTTCCTCGGCGGGCGCACCGACCAACTGCTCACCGCGGTCACCAACATATTCGCCACCCTGCCCAGCTTGCCGCTGATGCTGATCGTGGCCGGATACATGACCCGGGTGGATTCGGTCGTCATCGCCCTGCTGATCGGCCTGTTCGAGTGGCCGGTCTGCGCCCGCTATCTACGTGCCCAGACCCTTTCGCTGCGCGGGCGGGACTTCGTCCAGGCCCTGCGCATGGTCGGCGAGAGCCGCTGGCGGATGGTGCTCGTGGAGATCATGCCGCACCTGAGCGGCGTCCTCTCCTCGCTGTTCCTGCGGGCCGTGGTGACCGGGGTGTTCGCCGAAGCGGGGCTGCGCTTCCTGGGTATCGGCGGCGGTGACAGCGTCACCTGGGGAACCATGATCGCCTTCGCTCAGCAGCAGGACGGCGTGCTGCGGGGCATGTGGTGGTGGTTCGTGCCGCCGGGCCTGTTCATCGCGCTGCTCGGGACGGCCACCGCACTGGTCAACTTCGGCCTCGACGAGATCGGCAATCCGGTGCTGCGACACAGCGGACGAGCCGCGATACGGCGCGCCCGCGCACACCTGGCCGCACGCCGGGACCGTACGAACACCGTAGAGGTGACCTCATGACTGCCCGCCCCCTCGACACCACCCGGCCGACGAGCACACCTCCCTCTCCGCTGCGCGGCGAGCCGCTCCTCGACGTGTCGCGGCTGACGGTGGAGTACGTCACCGAGCGCGGAGAGGTACCGGCCTGCAACGAGGTGTCCTTCACCCTGCGACGCGGCGAGATCCTCGGCCTGGCGGGGGAGTCCGGCTCCGGGAAGAGCAGCCTGATCACCGCGTTGGCCAGACTTCAGCGGCCACCCGCGCTGACCACTGGCGGCGAGATCCGCTATCACACCCGCGACGGGCACGTGCTCGACCTGGTCACCCTGGACGAACGCCGGATGCGCGCACTGCGCTGGACCGACCTGGCGATCGTGCTGCAGAGCGCGATGGCCGCGCTCAACCCGGTGATGCGGCTTCAGGCACAGTTCGCCGACGTGATGGCCGAGCACCAGCCCGGCATCACCCGCGACGAGGTGGCCGAGCGGACCGGCCGGCTGCTGCGCATGGTGGGCATCGCGCCCGAACGCAAGCGCTCCTACCCGCACGAACTGTCCGGCGGGATGCGCCAGCGAGCCCTCATCGCGCTCGCCCTGGCCTGCGAACCCGAGCTCGTCCTCATGGACGAACCCACCACCGCCGTCGATGTGGTGATGCAACGTCAGATCATGGGCCAGATCCTGCGCCTGCAGCGCCGACTGGGCTTCGCCGTGGTCTTCGTGACCCACGACCTGTCCTTGCTGATGGAGATCGCCGACCGGATCGCCATCATGTACGCCGGCCGGATCGTGGAGGTCGGCGCGCCCGACCAGCTCTACGCCGATCCGCTGCACCCGTACACCCGCGGGCTGCGCGACGCCTTCCCGCCCCTGCACGCACCGCTCACACACCTCACCGGCATCCCGGGAAGCCCGCCCGACCTGCGCGACCTCCCGCCCGGCTGCGCCTTCCACCCCCGTTGCGGCCGGCGCCTGCCGGAGTGCGCGCAGGTCGTGCCGCGTCTGCATCAGGTCCCGTCGCACGGCGGCGAGCGGCAGGCGGCGTGTCTGCTGCACGACACCACCGACCCCGAGGGCGCCCGATGACATCGATGTCCCGAACCTCCGACACGTCCGACGAGCCCGCGCTGCTGGCGGCGGTGGACGTCAGCAAACACTTCACCGTACGCGATCAGTTGGGCCGCAAGGCCACCGTGCACGCCGTCGAGCACGCCTCGGTGGCGCTGCACCGAGGCCGCGTGGTGGCCCTGGTCGGCGAGAGCGGCAGTGGGAAGACCACGTTGGCCCGGATGCTGGCCCAGTTCCACCCGGTCAGCTCCGGGGAGATCCGGCTGGCAGGGCAGCCGGCACCGCCCGCCGGGCGCGACTACTTCCGCCAGGTGCAGCTGATCTTCCAGGACCCCTTCTCCTCGTTGAACACCCTCCATCCGGTGCGGCACATCCTCGGGCGGGTTCTGCGCCTCCACGGCCACGCCCGCACCCGCGCCGAGGCGGACGAGCAGGTCCTCGCCCTGTTGAACCGCGTCAACCTCACCCCCGCCGAGGAGTTCATCGACAAGCGTCCGCGCGAGATGTCCGGGGGCCAGCTGCAACGTGTGGCCATCGCCCGAGCACTGGCGGTACGCCCGACCGTGCTCCTCGGCGACGAGCCGATCAGCATGCTCGACGTCTCCATCCGCCTCGACGTGCTCAACCTGCTGGCCCGGCTGCGCGACGAGGAGGGCCTGGCACTGCTCTACATCACCCACGACATCGCCGGCGCGCGCTATCTGTGCGACGAGGTGCAGGTGATGTACGCCGGGCAGACGGTGGAGGGCGGGCCCAAGGAAGCGGTGATCCAGTCGCCCAAGCACCCGTACACCCGCCTGCTGATCGACTCCTCGCCCGACCCCGGCCGGACCGGACGCGGCCTGGGCGACCAGGACGACGCCGAGGACCTGGGGGAGCCGCCCAACCTGACCGCGCCGCCCGGTGGCTGCCGCTTCCACCCCCGCTGCCCGTTCGTCATGGACGACTGCCGGCGCGCCTTCCCCGACCGCACCACCTTCGCCGACGGCCAGTGGGCGCACTGCTGGCTGCACCAGCACGGCCGCACGGCCGAGCTCGACAGAACACCCGCAAAGGAGCTTCCATGAAGCGCTCGACGGCCGCAGCCGCCGCGGTACTGGCCACCGCCGGTCTGCTGACCGGCTGCAGCACTGCCAAGTCGGACGGATCCGGTTCCGAGGCCACGAGCACCGTGCGCCTCACCACCCACCCGACGCAGGCCTTCCAGGCCGGGTGGAACCCGTTCGCGGCCCAGCCCAACGCCGGAGTTTCCTTCTTCTACGAGCCGCTGATACGGGTCAACCCCCAGAAGCCCTCGCCACAGCCGTGGCTGGCGGATTCCTGGAAGTTCAGCGACGGCGGCAGGACCCTCACCTTCCGCCTGCACCCCGGAGTGAAGTGGTCGGACGGCAAACCACTCACTGCCGAGGACGTCAAGTACAGCTTGGACGTGCCTCTGGAACACCGCGAGTTGAACCTCTCGGGCGTGCCCTACACCTCGGTCGACGCACCCGACGGGACCACGGTGGTAGTGCACTACCCGAAGGTCGGCTACAGCGACCTCGGGGCCTTCAAGAACCGCAACATCTACCCCCGGCACATCTGGAGCGGCAGGAATCTGAAGACGGATCAGAATCTCGAACCGGTCGGCAGCGGCCCGGTCACCCTGGACTCCTTCAGCCCGCAGCAGATCACCCTGAAGATCCGCAAGGACTACTGGAACGGTTCGTTCCCGGCCGTCAGGAAGGTCGCCATCGTCGCGGCGCAGGAGTCCAGCACGCGCAGCCTGCTCCTGAAGGACAAGCTGGACTGGAGCACCATGTCCTGGCAGGGCGCGGACAAGAACTACGTGGCTGCGGACCCCGAGCACCACAAGTACCAGGTCTATCCGCTGCTGGGGTCCGAGGGCGTGCTGTTCAACACGGCGAAGGGCCCGACCGCCGATGTGCACGTCCGCCGGGCCCTGACCAAGGCAGTCGACGTGACCAGGGTGCTCAAGGTGATGGGGACGGGGCAACCCGCGGTCAACCCGGCCGGGCTGAACAACAAGGTCGGTGCCGCCTGGCTGCCCGCCGACCTGGCCGGCCGGACCCTGAAGCAGGACGCGGCCGGTGCCCGCGCCGAACTCGCCGCCGGCGGCTGGACCGTACGGCACGGAGAACTCAGCAAGGACGGGAAGAGCCACCCGCTGACGCTGAACGTCTTCCAGCCCTACGCGAACTGGGTCGACATGGGCACCGCCCTGAAGGACCAGTGGAAATCGGTCCTGGGCCTGGACGTCACGGTCGACAACATGCCGGAGGCCACCTTCACGCAGAAGGAGCCGGTCGGTGACTTCTCGATGGAGACCGCGTTCACCCCGCCCTCCGGTGACGGCAGCATCTTCGGAGCCCTGAACGCCTTCAGCGGCGACTACTACACCCCGCTCGACAAGCCGGCCGTCAATAACTTCGGCCGCTTCAACGACCCGGACTACAATGCCCAGTTGAAGAAAATGGCTACCGTCGACCCTGCCGACTCCGCCCGGCTCAAGCAACTGGCCGACCCTGCGGTGAGAATCCTCGCCCAGCAGGCACCGTTCATCCCGATCGGCGGCTCGGCCTCGTTCGTCGACATCAACTCCAGCCGCTTCACCGGCTGGCCGACCCCGGAAACCGCCACGTACACGCCGTACACCTCCGCCGGTCCGGACACCACGCTGACCTTGCAGGATCTGCGCCCGGCCTCCTGAAGGCCCGGTGGGGCAGGCGGCGCAGAGGCCGTCGCCCGCCCCACCGCCACGACGACCGTCAGCACCTGAAACCACTCGACCACAGGGAGTAGTTGTGGCCCGTCTTCGCCCTGACGCCGAACTGACCACGACCGACCACGGGTTCCTGCGCGGTGGCCGCCCCCACCAGATCATCTCCGCCGCCATCCACTACTTCCGGGTCCACCCCGAGCTGTGGGAGGACCGGCTGCGCCGACTGCGCGCCATGGGCGTCAACACCATCGAGACCTACATCGCCTGGAACCTGCACCAGCCGACCCCCGACCGGACCGACTTCTCCGGTCAGGCCGACATCACCCGCTTCATCCGCACCGCCGCACACCTCGACCTGGACGTGATCGTGCGGCCCGGCCCCTACATCTGCGCCGAGTGGGAGTTCGGCGGCCTGCCGGCCTGGCTCCTCGCCGATCCCACGCTGCGCCTGCGCCGCAGCGACCCGCGCTATCTGGCCGCCGTGGACGCCTGGTTCGACCAGCTGGTCCCCGTTCTGCGCCCGCTCCTCGCCGGCCGGGGTGGGCGAGTGGTCGCCGTCCAGATCGAGAACGAGTACGGCAGTTACGGCACCGACACCGCCTACCTCGACCACCTGCGGCAGGGCTTGCGCCAACGCGGTGTGGACTGCCTGCTGTTCACGGCCGACGGTCCCACCGATGGAGTGCTGCGCGGTGGCATCCTGCCCGGTACCTTGGCCACCGCGACGTTCGGCTCGCAGCCGGAGGAGGCGCTCGACACCCTGCGCCGCCACCAGCCGGCCGGCCCGCTGATGTGCTCCGAGTACTGGCACGGGTGGTTCGACCACTGGGGCGAGCACCACCACGTCCGCGACCCGCGCGAGGCCGGCGCGGAACTGGACCGGATGCTGTCCCGGGGCGCCTCGGTCAACCTCTACATGGGCCACGGCGGCACCAACTTCGGCTGGTGGAACGGCGCCAACCGCGACGAATCCGACTACCGGTCCACCTGCACGAGCTACGACTACGACGCTCCGGTCGGGGAGGCGGGGGAGCTGACCGAGAAGTTCCACGTCTTCCGCGAGGTCATCGAGCGGTACCGCGGCCCGATCGGGCACGAGGCGCCCGCGCAGCCGGCCCGGCTTGCCCCGCAGACGGTCGGCCCGAGCGGGACGGTGGCGCTGCTGAACTGCCTGGACGAGCTGTCCACCCCGCACCACCGGCTCTCGCCCGAGCCGATGGAGGCGCTGGGCCAGTCACTCGGCCTGATCCACTACCGCACCCGACTGCGCGGGCCGTTCCCCGAATCGACCCTGCGCGTGCACGGCCTGGCCGACCGGGCCCAGGTGTTCCTGGACGGAGAGCCGATCGGTCTCCTGGAGCGTGACGGGCCACTGGACGCGCTGGCGATCAGCGTTCCCGGGACCGGAGCCCAGCTCGACCTGCTGGTGGAGAACATGGGGCGGGTCAACTACGGCCCCTGGCTGGAGGATCGCAAGGGCATCAGCGGCGGGGTCCGGATCGACACCCAGTACCAGTCCGGTTGGGAGATCCGCCCTCTCCCGCTGACCGATCCGAGCGCCCTGCGGTTCGGGGCACCCGAAGCCGTCGAAGGCCCGGCCTTCCACCGGGCAGAGGTGGAGATCCCGGCTCCGGCCGATGGTTTCCTCGCCCTGCCGGGCTGGACCAAGGGCCAGGTCTGGCTCAACGGCTTCGCCCTGGGCCGCTATTGGGACCGCGGCCCCCAGCGCACGCTCTACGCCCCCGCGCCGGTGTGGCGGGCCGGCCGCAACGAGCTCGTGATCCTCGAACTGCACCGGCCGGGCGAGCGGATCGAGATCCTCGACACGGCAGATCTGGGCCTCCAGGGCTGAACCGCCGACCGTCCCACCGGCACCGGTCCGTTCCCTCCACGGGCCGGGGCCATGCGGGACTGTCGGATCAGGCGAGACCGCGAGGGCGCAGACCGGGTTGTTAGGCTCTGCGGATGAAATTCGGCGTGAACATTCTCAACTTCGGCCCCGGCACCGTACCTGCCACACTCCTGCAACAGGCAGTGTACGCAAGGGAATTGGGATATTCGTTCGCGATGATCTCCGACCACGTCGCAGTGACCGCCGATGTGCAAGAGGCGTACCCGGCCCCGTTCTACGACCAGTTCGTGCTCGCGTCCCACATCGCGGGACGGGTGCCCGGACTCACACTCGGGACCACGGTGACCGTGATCCCCTACCGGCACCCGCTGCACACCGCCCGGCTGGCCGCCAACATCGACTGCCTGAACGCCGACGGGTTCATCCTCGGCGCGGGCGTCGGCTGGTCGCGGGCCGAATACGCCGCTCTGGGCGTGCCGTTCGCCGAGCGGGGCCGCATCACGGACGAGTACCTGACCGCGATCCGCGCCGCCTGGTCCGAAGACCCCACCACCTTCCGGGGCGAGTACGTCTCGTACGAGGGGGTGTGCACCGCTCCGGCCCCCGCGACCGCGCCGCGGCTGCCGGTCTGGGTAGGCGGCAACTCGGCGACGGCGCTCAGGCGTGCCGCCCGGCTCGGCGAGGGCTGGCACCCCTATCTGGCGACCCTGTCCGCGATGCGCGCGGCGCTCCCGGTTCTCGCGGAGCAGGCGGAACGCGCGGAGCGGCCGACGCCCGCGCTCGTACCCCGGCTCCAGGTGCGGATCACCGAGGCGCGGCTCGACGGGGAGCACCCGGTCGGGCACGGCACGGTCGACCAGATCCGCGAGGACCTCACCGCCCTCGCCGAGCTGGGCGCCACCCACCTGCTTCTCGACACCAACCCGGACTCGCCCGGCCTGCGCGGTACGGCGGCCGACGACCGCCGCCTCCTGGAACTCCTCACGGAGAAGGTCCTGGACCCGGCAACGGGAACCATCCGCTGAGCCCGCCACGCCTCCGGCGCTGTTCCCCTGCGCGGACAGCGCCGGAGGCCCGGGTGCACCCGCCGACCCGACGGCCGCGCGGGTTGATGAACATCACGTAGCGACATACTTCTCATTTCGGACAAATAGCCCGAATTTCTCGCTGTGTCCGTCCGGGCTGCCCGTACGGTTGTCCTGACCCATGAACGGGACCCGAGCCGAGCTGCACGGCGGATCGGCCTCCCGGATCGGCGACCTCCTCCACGGGCCCCGCGACGCCGGACGGCCCGTTCGGCCCCCTTGCCGGGCGTGACTCCGGCAGGACAGCGGCAGACCGGCGCTCCAGCCGGCCGTGCGAGGTCCGGCCGTACGGCCCCCGACCCACAGCGGGACAGGACACACGCTCATGCACCGATCACGTATATCGCGCTGCGCACGGCGCGGACTGGCCGCTTCCCTGGCCGCCGGGACTGTGCTCACCGCGCTCACCGCCGCGGCCCCGGCCCCTGCCGCGAGCGCCTCCGCGGGGGGCTCGCCGGTCGTATGCACCTCGAAGGTGCCGGGTCTGGCCCCCGAACTGTCGCGTGACATCGCCCACGCGCTCAAGGGACGCCAAGGCGCATCGGCGCTGGCCGTCTATGACCGGAGCACCGGCACCAGCTGTGAGCTCAGGGCGGACACGCATTTCGACTCGGCCAGTGTGGTGAAGGTCACGGTGCTCGGCGCGCTGCTGCGGCAGGCCGGGGAGGCGCACCGCGATCTCACACCGCGCGAGGTGAAACTGACCACCGCGATGATCACCAAGTCGGACAACGACTCGACCTCCGCCCTGTGGCGCCAGATCGGGCCGAAGGGCATCCAGCACTTCCTGGACCTGGCCAAGATGCGGGACACGGTCCCGGGCGCGGGCGGATCGTGGGGCCTCACCCAGATCACCGCCGCCGACCAGGTCACCCTGATGCGGCTGCTGACCACGGAGAACGCGGTGCTCGACACGTCGGCACGCAACTACGCCCTCGGGCTGATGAGCCATGTCGCCGCCGACCAGCGCTGGGGCGTCCCCGCGGGATCTCCCGCCTCGGCCACGGCCCACGTCAAGAACGGCTGGCTGTCGCGGACGACCGACGACGCATGGCGGGTCCACAGCGTCGGCGCATTCACCGGGAGCGGCCACGACTACGGCATGGCCGTGCTGTCGAGCGGCAACAAGACCATGAAGTACGGCGTCGGCACCATCGAGGCGGCATCCCGCGTCATCCACCAGGACCTGAACGGAGCGTCCGCGACAGCGAACCGCTGATCCCGCAGTTCAGTCGTACCCGAAGGCGCGCCGCCGCGCGGATTCCCGCGGTTCTCCGCTGAAACTGGTCGGAGGGGGACCGGAGCGAGGACGAACGCGGCGAAGCCGCCCGACGGACGGGATCACATGAGCACGGGACGCCCCCGACGAGGCACACGCCCGGCCGGTCGAGCCGGCTCCGCGAACGACCGGCTGCTTCGCATCCTGCTGCGGCGGCGCAAGAGGTCGCTGAGCGCCGGGGACGTGACGGTCACCGACAAGCCTGAGGTGCGCCGGGCCGTGTCGGCGTCCGCGCTCGGCAACATGATGGAGTGGTTCGACTTCGGGGTGTACGCCTATCTGGCGGGCATCCTGGGCGAAGTGTTCTTCCCGTCGAGCTCGCCGGGGACCCAGGTGGTCTCCACCTTCGCGACCTTCGCCGCGGCCTTCCTCGTCCGGCCCCTGGGCGGTTTGGTGTTCGGTCCGCTCGGCGACCGGATCGGCCGCAAACGGGTACTCGCCGCCACCATGATCATGATGGCGATCAGCACGTTCGCCGTCGCCTTCCTGCCGAGTTACGACTCGATCGGGTTCACCGCACCGATCCTGCTGCTCGTCTGCCGGCTCGTCCAGGGTTTCTCCACGGGCGGTGAATACGCAGGCGCCACCACCTACATCGCCGAGTACTCACCGGACAAGAGGCGCGGATTCCTGGGCAGTTGGCTGGACTTCGGCACGTTCGTCGGCTACTCGCTCGGCTCCGGCATCGTCACGGTACTCACCGCCGCCCTCGGCCACGACGGGATGGTGCACTGGGGCTGGCGGCTGCCCTTCCTGATCGCCGGACCACTCGGGCTGATCGGCCTGTACATGCGGCTGCGGCTGGAGGAGACCCCGGCCTTCAAGCAGCAGGCGGAGGAGAACGCCGCCCAGTACGCGCGCGAACCCCACCCGGAGGGCGACGAGGACCCCGTGGAGGTGGCCCGGCAGTCCGGCAAGGGGCGGCTGAAGGAGATCTTCACCCAGCACTGGCAGGCGGTACTCGTCTGCATGGGGCTGGTCCTGCTCTACAACGTCACCAACTACATGGTGACCTCGTACCTGCCGACCTTCATGACGGAGACGCTAGGTCAGGACGCCCTCACCGCCCAGCTGCTGGTGCTCGGCACCATGATCGTGGTGGTGCTCACCATCACCACCGTGGGCCGTACCTCCGACCGCTGGGGGCGCCGGCCCGTCTTCATGGCGGGCAGCATCGCACTGATCGTCCTGGCGTTCCCGGCGATGCTCCTGATCCGCGAGGGCGGCATTCTGCTGCCCGCGTTCGGCTGCCTCATCCTGGGGCTGCTGCTGGTGTGCTTCGCCGGTACCTCGGCGTCCACGCTCCCCGCGCTCTTCCCGACCCGGCTGCGCTACGGGGCCCTGTCGATCTCGTTCAACGTATCGGTCTCCCTCTTCGGCGGTACGACGCCCCTGGTCGCCTCGGCGCTGGTGGAGGCGACCGGGAACGACATGGTCCCTGCTTACTACTTGATGGTCGCGGGCGTCGTCGGACTCGTCTCCACCTACTTCCTGCACGAGACGGCGGGCAAGCCGCTGCTGGGATCCGGCCCCATGGTGGAGAGCGTCGACCAGGCGCGCTCGCTCGTCGCGGCCAGCCGCACCGAGGCCGGACGGCGGGCCCGGGACGTCTGGATCCACCTGCGGCACCCATGGGCCCGGCACAACGGTACGAAGCACGAGTAGAGCAGCGGCGACGTATCCCTGACGGTAGTCATCGGAGCACTTGCCGGGCATTGCCGTGATCGTCTTGGATTTGGGGCGATATCCCGCATGCAACGTCGGATCTATTGACACTCAATGGCGACGGAGAGCAGAGTTCCGCACCATCGCGTCCGTACGGCGACGCGGAGTTCGGCCTACCTCGTCAGGGAGTGTCAGACGTGCACCGCAGCTCAACTCGCAGACCAGGAGGCAGAGCCGCCCCGAAGCGGCTTGCCGCAGTGGCGGTACTCGCGGCCGTGGCGCTGGGCGCCCCCGCGCTCACCGCGACCGACGCGTGGGCGGCCCACGGGCCGTCAGGGACCAGCCTCTACGTGTCTACCAGCGGCAACGACCACAACTCCGGGTCCCTGCACAAGCCGTTCCGGACCCTGGCGGCTGCCCGGACCGCCGCACGGAAGGCAACCAGGAAGGGCCGAGCGGTCCACGTATGGGTCCGCGGCGGCACCTACCACCTCGCCGGCACGCTGACGTTCGACGAAGCGGACTCCGGCACGGCGTCCGCCCCCGTGACGTACTCCTCCTACCCGGGCGAGAAGGCCGTACTGAGCGGAGGGCGCCGGGTGACGGCCGCATGGTCGGCCGACCCGCACAACTCCGCGGTCCAGGTCGCGAAGGTCGGCGCCGGCCTGAAGATCGACGGGCTGTTCGTGGGCGGAACCCAGCAGGTGCTCGCCCGGTTCCCGAACTTCGACCCCAACACCGCGGTGCTGGGCGGCTCCACCACCATGGCCACCCTGAACGCACGCTCCGCGGCCTGGAAGAACCCCACCACCGGTGACATCCGCGGACTGCACTCGTCCGACTGGGGCGGCAACGACTACACGATCACCGGGCGCAGCAACTCCGCCCTGCAGACCAAGTGGGTCGGCGACAACAACCGCGGTGGCGACGTGGACACCAACCACGTCGTGGCGGAAGGCATCTTCGAGGAACTCGACGCGCCCGGCGAGTGGTTCTACGACAAGGCTGCCGGGAAGCTGTACGTGATACCCCCGGCCGGGACCGATCTCTCGTCGGCCACCGTGGAAACGGCGGAACTGGACGAACTCGTCCGCGTCGAAGGCTCGTCCGCCGCGAAGCCGGTGCACGACCTCACGTTCGACGGCTTCACCTACACCGAGACACACCGGACACTGTTCGACACCCCCTACGAGCCGCTGCAACTCGGCGACTGGGCCATAGCGCGGGCCGGCGCCGTCCACCTCAAGAACGCCAGGAACATCACCGTCTCCCGCTCCGCCTTCGCCCAGGTCGGCGGCAACGGCGTCTTCGTCGACGGGTACAACAAGGGCGATGTCATCACCAGGAACCGCTTCACCGGCTCCGGCGCCAGCGACGTCCAGGTAGTCGGCTCCACCGAGGCGGTGCGCAATCCCTCGACCTGGGCGCACATGGTCGATCCGCCCACCGACCTGACCCCCGGTCCGAGAACCGAGGACTACCCCCGCGACATCACTGTCAGCTACAACAGCATGGCCGACATGGGCCGCTTCGAGAAGCAGAGCGCCGGCGTCAACATCTCGATGAGCAGCCGGGTCACGGTCGCCCACAACACCATTCACGGCAGTCCCCGGTCGGGCGTCAACATCAACGACGGCACCTGGGGCGGCCACCGGATCCAGTACAACGACATCTTCGACTGCGTGAAGGAGACCTCGGACCACGGGCCGATCAACGCCTGGGGCCGGGACAGGTACTGGCCCATCGCCGGTCCGAGCATCAACCCCAGCGCGGAGTCGGACGCCCTGCAGAAGAGCTATGCACTGCTCGATGTCGTCCAGCCGATCACCATCAGCAACAACCGCATCTGGCACAACAGCGAATGGGCCATCGACCTGGACGACGGCTCCAGCAACTACATCGTGAAGAACAACCTCCTGCTCAACGCCGGCATCAAACTGCGTGACGGTTTCCGCCGGACGGTCAGCAACAACATCCTGGTCAACGGATCGGTCTACGAGCAGATCTCGCACCGCGACAACGACGACTCCCTCACCAGGAACGTCATCCTGACCGGCTCGCCCTACTCGCTCACCGGGAGCGATCCGGCCGCCGCGAAGTACACCGTGGACAAGAACCTGTTCTGGGACAACGACCGGCCGGTCGCACTGCCCGACGTGTGGAGCGCCGCCAAGCTGGACGCCCATTCCGTCACCGCGGACCCGCAGTTCACCCACGGATCCCCCTGGGACTCTCCCGGGATGACGGACTACACCCTCGCGTCCGGCTCTCCCGCGGTGGCCCTCGGCTTCGTCAACTTCCCCATGGACCGGTTCGGCACCGGAACCGCCGGAGAGGCGACACCTCCCGCGGTCACCTGGCCGGCCGCTCCCGTACCCGACACCGTGATCCAGACGCAGCCCGAACCGCTCATGGGAGCCACCGTCCGGCAGGTCTACGACAAGGCCACCCAGTCCGCCGTCGGGCTCGGCGACTTCGACGGTCTCTACCTGCAGGCCGTGCCCTCCACCTCGTACGCCTACGGGCAGGGACTGCGGCCCCTCGACGTGATCCGGGAGGTGAACGGGACCGCGGTGACGGACCGCGACAGCTTCTGGACGGTCTACAACCGGCTCGCCCCCGGCAGCACCGTCACCGCGCTGATCTGGCGCGCCCAGTCCGCGACCACCGTCACCTTCGTCAAGCCCACCGGCGCCCAGCAGTACAACAACACAGCCGGTGTCACCTACACGGGGGCCGGCTGGGGATGGAGAGGCGCACGGGCGGGCGGCCTGAACTCCTTCCAGGACGACATCGACGCGACCACCACCGTGGGCGATTCCTTCTCCTTCACCTTCAACGGGACCGGAGCGGACCTCCTCACCGAGCTCAACGCGGACGAGGGGACCATCGACATCTCCGTCGACGGGGTCTTCCGGAAGACCGTCGACGCCACCAGCGATACGCGCGAGTACCAGAAGACGCTCTACTCGGTCAGCGGGCTCTCCCCGGGCGTGCACACCCTCACGGGCGTGATGAAGAGCGGCCAGTACATGATCGTCGACGGCTTCACCGTACGGAGCTGACCGAAGCTTCCTGCCCGCCGGCGCCGTCGAGCCGCCGGGCGAACGACGGACCGCCCGCCGGAACCCCGCCGCCGCCCCGGAGAAGGGGCGACGGAACGAGGAACTCCCGGCGGGCGGTCAGGCCTGTGCAGGGGCCTGTGCAGGGGGTTGTGCAGGACCCTTCACGGGGTCAGTGGTGATGTCCCTTCGCCGGGTCGGCCTGCAGGACGACCGCAATGGTCTGGCCGGCGTACGGGGAGTCGGTGCCGACGGTCAGCTCCGCCTTGTACCGGCCGGGCGAGGCGACCGCTCCGGCGTCCGCGGTCACGCGGACCTCGACCGAGTGACCGGGGGCGAGGGTGAACCGGGTGCGGTTCTCCGACAGCCAGGACACGTCGTCGCCCTCGCACTGGTCGTAACCGGGAAGCAACTGGGCGCCCGTGGTCCCCACGTTGGTGGACTTGCCGCTCCCGCCACCGCCGATCCGGTACAGGCCGCAAGCCGAGGCGGCGCGCCATGACGCCTGGCCGGTGGCGGGCATCCGGGTCCAGCGGTTGGACACCGGGTCGTACTCGGCCGCGTCCCTGAGGGACGCGCCCACCTCGTAGCCGCCCATGACCTGCAGCCTGCCATTGGCACCCACGACGGACGCCGCAGCCGCGGTGAACGGTGCGTCGGGCAGCCTGGTCCAGGTGTTGGTCCGCGGGTGGTAGGAGTATCCCGCCGCCGTGGCGCCCTCCGAACCGTAGCCACCGACGCAGTCGATCGCGTCGGAGACACCGGCGCAGCCCGCCCAGTCGATGGCCAGCGGACGGTCGGCCAGACGGGTCCAGTGGTCGGCGGCCGGGTCGTAGCGGTAGAGCGACGCGAGCGGGGTGGCGCAGCTCTCCCCGGTGCAGCCGCCCACGACGTAGAGCTTGCCGTCGATGACCGCGGAGCCCGCCGTCGCGACGGCCGTCGGCAGGTCGGCGGCCCTGGTCCAGCTGTTGCTCGCCGGGTGGTAGGCGTACACCGCTGACCGCGGCTGCTGTTCGTCCCCGCCGATGCCGCCCGCCACGTACAGCGTGCCGTCGAGGAAGCCCCCGGCCGTCGCGGACAGCGGCTCCGGCAGGTCGGCGATCCTGCTCCAGGAGTCGGATGCCGGGTCGTGGACGTAACCGTGCCGGGTGATGGTCGCTCCGACGACCCGGTTGATCCCGCCTACGGAGTAGAGCTTGCCCTGGTAGGTGCCGCCGATGTTGTCCATGACCGGCTCGGGGTAGTCGGCGATCGTGCGCCAGGCGCTCGGGGCCGCCGAACCCGCGCTCGGCGCGGTGGTCTGCTCGCCGAGAGCGACCCGTACCGGCGCCCTGCCGGTGTTGGTGAGGGTGACGGTCCTGGTCGCCCGGCGGCCCTGTTCGGCGTCGAGGGACACCCGGGAGGTGGCGACCACGTGACCGGTCTGCAAGGGCAGTTCCACCTGGGCCAGTTGGTCGGTACCGGCCTTGACCGTACGGGTCGACGTCGCGTACCGGGCCGCGGCGGTGGCGAGGGTGTGCCGGCCGGTGCCGGGGACGAAGAGTGTGTAGCGGCCGTCCGCGGTGGCCTGGTCGTCCGGGGTGGCCGTGCTGACGGCGGGGGCGTCGGAAGCGGCCTTGTCGGTCACGGTCGCACCGTTGACGGGCTTACCGGTGTTGGCGTCCGAGACGGTTCCGGTGAGCAATGCGCCGGGGGTGGCCGTGCACGAACCGATGTGGATGTCGTCGATCTGCCACAGGGTCGTCCCGCTCCCCTTGTAGTGGAAGCGGACCTGGACACGGGACCGGTCGGCGGCGTGCGGCAGCGGGACGGTGAGATGACCGCCCGCGCTCTCCGCGCCGTGCCACTCGGTGGTCCACGTCCGGCCGCCGTCAGTGGTCACATCGATGTCCGCGGAGCTGGTGTCGGACATCAGGTAAGCGGTGTCGAGCTGGAGCTCCGGTGTCCGGCCGCGCAGATCCACGACCGGCGACACCAGGGTGGTGTCCTCGCTGCCGGAGTCGTACGCGAGGGGGGCCGCAGCCGCGAAGTTGCCGTCGCCCCCCGTGAGGTTCGGCAGGTTCCCCGGGGCGTCGAACTCCCAGCCGTGAGCCGCTCCGCCGCCCGTCACGCTCCAGCCCTTGCCCGCCTCGGTGCCGGTCCAGCCCTCGAAGTCGGCGCTGCCCGCGAAGGAGTAGCCGGGTGCCACACACGTTGACCTGTCCACCACGGCCTTGACGTCGCTCCGTACGTCCGCCGTGTCGACGGGGACGCTGAGATCGGTGCGCTCGTACCCGGGTGAGACCGGAGTGACGTGCAGCCGGTAGGTGGCGCCGTCCGGCAGATCGACTGAGTACTTGCCGGTGGCCGGGTCGGTGAAGACCGTGCCGTAGGGGTAGCCGTCCACGGTGATGCCCGCGTACAGCGGCCAGCCGTGGCCGGAGTTGTCGGTCACCTTGCCGGTGACCCGGTGGCTGGGTGTCCTGGACAGGGCGAGGTCCGTGCCGGTCGAGGTGTCCTTGGTGACCTCGACGCCCGACTGCACGGACCGTCCGTAGCCGAACACGGAAGCTGTCACGTCGTAGGTGCCTACCGCGGCGGGCAGGGTGTACCGGCCGTCCGGGCCGGTGAGTGTGTGGTAGCTGCGGCCGTCGGCCTTGTCCTCGGCGAGCACGGTGGCGCCGGCGACCGGGTCACCGGACGCCTTGTCGGTGATGCGTCCGGTGAGCGTCCCGCTGACGCCGAACGTCAGCGCGCGCAGACCGTCCGGGGTGCCCAGACCGGTGGGGCCGTCGTAGCCGTCCCCCGCGGTGCAGGTGATGTCCTCGCAGGTGCCGTCGGAGTCGTTGCCGCCCTTGGTGACATCGTTGAGCCCGGTGCCGTTCAGATACGGGTAGGTCACCGGGTAGGTACCCGGCTCGGGGTCACCGGCCAGCGCGTACATGGCGGCGACCAGCGGCGAGGAGAGGCTGGTGCCCCCCACCTGCAACCAGCCGTCGCTGCCGAGGGTGTCGTAGATGCCGAGGCCGGACGCGGGGTCGGCGTCGGCGGAGATGTCCGCCGTCGACCGGGTGTCGCACCCGGTGACCAGGTTCTGCTGGTACGCCGGTTCGGCCTCGTAGAGCGAGCAGCCGGAGCCGCCGGACGCCCACGCGGACTCGTCCCAACCGCGGTCACTGCCCGGCTCCCGGACCAGTGTGGTGCCGCCGACGGAGACGACCCGCGGATTCACCGCGGGCCAGTTCTGCACATGGCCGGTGTCTCCGGTGGAAGCGGTGATGGCGACGCCGGGATGGTCGTAGTGCTGGTCGTACGTGGCCTCTTCGGGGGTCTCGCCCGCGATGCCGTACGAGTTCGACACGTACTTGGCGCCGAGCCGGACAGCGGTGTCGACCCCGGCGCCGAGATCGTTCACATCGGCCGAATCGCCCTGCACCAGAAGGATCTTGCAGGCCGGGCAGGCGGCGGAGACCGCGTCGATGTCGAGCGCGGTCTCGGTGGCCCAGCCGGTGTCGTCGGCGGGGTAGTCCGTGCCGCCGTTCTGGTCGACCTTGCGGAAGCAGCCGTTGGCGGTGGTGCACGCGGGGAGCCCGTAGTGCTTCCGGAAGGCGGCCAGGTCGTCCTCGGCGTGGGAGTCACCGAAGGCGTCGACGATCGCCACCGTCCGGCCCTCGCCGCCGTCGGGCAGGTGGTAGGCGGCCTTGATGTCGGCCGGGCCGAGGGCGGTGGCCGGCGGACCCGGGACGGCCGACCTGATCGCGTGGTTCGAGCCGGTCCTCACCATGGCGAAGCAGCGGGCCACGCCCTGTGCGACATCGGGGGAGTTGCAGCCGGCGGGTGCGTAGTCGGGCCGGTCCAGCCCGCCGGCCGGGGCCTCGGGGGCGGTCGGGGCGGAGCCGGAGCGGGTGGCCGGATCGGCCGAGGCCGGTCCGGCGGACAGGACGGCGAAGCCGAGACATCCGGCCAGCAGCAGGCATGTTCGGGCGCGTATGCGCCCTCGACTGGGTCTCAAGGCGAGCAGCCTTTCAGCACGGGGGAGAACACGGAGGGAGAACACGGAGGGGAAGTCGGTGGGGAAGTGGCGGCCGTTCAGAGCGGTTCGTAGCCGCCGTCCGTGGCTGCGGACGGCGGCTGCTGCCGGGGACCGGAAGCGTCGGACGGCTCCACCGCGGGGGCCTCGGCGGAATCGCTCGGATCGGGGAGTGGTTCGGGACGAGGGTCCTGACCGTCGGTGCGACGGGAGGCGTCGCCTGGGGTGCTCACAGGATCGGTTTCGCTCTCGCGGGGGTTGGGGACAGGTGGTCCGCACAGGAGTATGGGCGGCGCGGCACGGGCTTTGCGATGCGGCGGATGACCCAAAAAACCTTCCGCGAGGCCGGTCGGCGGTTCGTCCTGTCGCCGGTCCCGCCCCGGCCGCTACGAGATGTCCGGGTCCGCCGGAGTCACTCCGGCGCGCGCCGCTCCCAGGGCCAACGCCGTCCGCGAGGTCACCCCGTGCTTGCGCATCGCCGAATTCAGCTGCGTCGCGACGGTCTTGGGCGAGCGGCACAGCACGGCCGCGATCTCACGATTGGTCAGGCCGTTGAGCAGCAGCCTGACCACCTCCGTCTCGCGCGGCGAGAGCCGGTCACCGTACCCCCGTCGGCCGCCACGCCACACCGGCCGGGGTTCTCTGCCGTGTTCCCGGAGTGTGCCGGCGATCCGCTCGGCGTCACCACGCGCCCCCAGAGTGACCAACTGGCCGTGCAGTGAGCTCAGTTGATCCAAGCAGTCCGCGCTGCTTTCCGGGCTGCCGTTCGCGCTGCTATCGGCGCTGCCCTCGGTGCTGCCGTTCGCCGTGAGCCGGCAGAGCGCCGCCCGTTCCGAGGCGAGCAGCGCATCGTACGGGCGGGGGAGTGCCCGCCACGCCGCAGCAGCGCTCTCCCATGCTTCGGCGGCCTCACGGTGGCGCCCCGGGCCTTCGGTGAGCAGCGCCCGGCAGACGGCGAGCGCCGCTGCGGGCGCCGCCGCATCACAGTCCAGCAGCCCGCGTGCGAAACCCTCCGCGATCCGCTCGGCCTCCTCGGACCGGCCCGCGGCCAGCAGCCCCTGGACGCGCACCGGCAGTACCTCGGTGCCCCACAGCCAGATCTCCTTGCCCACCACGACCCGCACCGCGTTGTCGGTGAGCGCGAGCGCCTGGTCGGTGTCGCCGCGGGCGAGGGCTATACCGGCGAGTGCGGCGGCCGGTTCGAGCTGCATCTCGATGACGTCGCGCCGCAGACCCTCCTGGAACACCTCGTCGAGGTTCTCCTCCGCGGCCCGCAGGTCGCCGTCGGCGCGGCTCCGCAGACCGGTCAGGAGCATTCCCTCCAGCCGGACCCGCGGCTCCGAGCCGACATCGGCCAGCGCCGCCGCGCGTCCGGCCAGGCCGTCCCAGCGGCCGGTGAACCAGTCCAGGTGGACCCGGGTCGCCCTGATCAGATCGTGCAGTCCCTGGAAGTGGTGGCGCTCGGCACGGTCGAGTGCGTCGTCGAGCCACCGGCCGGCCTGTTCGTAGCGGCCCCAGTGCATGGCGGCGTCGCCCGCGTTGAGCTTGCTGCGGTCCAGGTGCAGTACGTGGTCGGCGTCAGCGGAGTCCTCGGGGAGCGCCGCGAGACCGGCCCAGCCGTCGGGCTGTCCGAGACTGAGCAGCGCGTTGGAGTGGTCGACCAGGAACGGCAGGCGCGCGGCGGGCGGGACCTCGCGTTCGACGAGCTCCGCGGCGCGGTCGAGCCAGCGCCGGTGGTGGGCGGCGGGCACCGGGGAACCGGTGGGTACCCCGAGCACGGTCATGGCGCGGGCCACGACGAGTGGTTCGTCGGACAGGCCGGGCAGCGCCCGTTCGAGTTCGGCTGTCCCGGCCCCGTACTCCCCGGCGTCGATCAGCAGCCGGCCGAGCTGGGCACGGACCTCCGCGCTGTCGCGCGGGGACAGGGCGCCGCTGCCGAGGAAGGCGCGCAGCGTACGGATCAACGCGGCCCGGTCGGGAAAGCCGCCGATGGCGAGCAGCGGGATCTTCTGTACGAGGCGCGTGACGGCCGGGGCGGGCAGACCGGGGCGGGCCAGCAGGTCCTTGAGGAAGGCGACGGCGGTGGCGTGGTCACCCGCGGCGAGGGCCAGATCGGCGGCCTGTTCGCCGTACCTCCCCCATCGTCCGGTGTCGCCCGCCTCACGGAAGTGCCGGGCCAGCCGGGAAGCGGACGGCTGCCCGGCGGTCTCCAGCGCGTCCCCGGCCCTGCGGTGCAGCCGGCGCCGGTCGGTCGCGGTCAGGCCGTCGTACACCGCCCGCACGGCGAGCACGTGCCGGAAGGCGACCCGGCCGAAGTCGTCGTCGGTCAGCAGCCCGCTGCGGATCGCCGCCTCGACGGCGGAGCGGGCGCGTTCCTCCGGCAGGCCGCTCACGCTGAACAGCACGGACTCCTCGGCGGGTTCGCCGATCACGGCGGCAGCCTGGAGGAGACGTCCGGCATCGGGCCCCAGCCGGGCGGCGCGCTCGCTGACCGCGTCGCGGATGGTCGGCGGGACGGCGATGTCCGCGAGCGCGTGACGTACCCACTCGTCGTCGCGTCGGACCAGGTCGGCACGGTCGCGCAGCAGCCGGACCGATTCCTCCAGCGCGAGCGGGATGCCGTCGGTGCGCTCCCGCAGGAAGGCGGAGAAGGCCTCGGAGACCCGCTCGTCGTCAAGCATGGAGGAGACCAGCTCGGCGGTGCGCGACACGTCGAGCGGACCGAGGGTGATGCGGGTCTGGCGGACGCCCGCGCTCGGCCGGGACGTCAGGCGGGGCAGCAGCGAGTCGGAGGGGACGTCCTCAGGGCGGTAGGTGAGGACGAGGCCGAGGTCGCGAGTGGGACTGGAGGTGAGGAAGAGCAGGAAGTCGAGGGTGGCGTCGTCCGCCCAGTGGACATCTTCGATCACGAGAGGGGAGACGCCGAGGCGGTCGAGGAGTTCGGCGAGTGCCCGTAACAGGCGGTGCCGGGCCGCGCCCGCGTCGGCAGCCGGTTCGGGCGCGGCCGGGAGGTCGTCGGCCCACTCGGGCAGGAGGGGCCGCAGCGCGCCCGCGAGGGGAGTCAGCGCGAGGCCCGCGACCCCGTCGGGACAGGCGTCCCGGACCGCGTCCACCAGGGGGCCGAGGGTGAGAGCTTCGCGGAACGGCGGGCATACGGCGATCAGTGGGCGCCCCGTGCCGCAGTGCCCGGCGAGCGCCTCGCGCACCAGGCGGCTCTTGCCGATCCCGGCTTCCCCCTCGACCAGTACCACGGCCGGTGGCTGCGCCAACGCGTCGGTGAAGGAACGGAGTTCGTCCTCGCGGCCGACGAGCCTGGGCGGGCGCAGCACGGGGAGGAGGCCGGACGGGTCGCCTGCTGCGCTGTGTCTGTCCGCCTGCGCCCTGGCGCGCATAGCTCGTGCCTCCGTACCGCCGTGTGCGCCGGACGGCCCGGCAGCCACATTCTCACCTTGCCGAATACATATGCGCCAGAGGGGGCGGGGCCGTGGCCGTCGCGAGGCGTGCGGGCGGCCGGAGACGGGTGGGCGGCGATGCGCGCGGCGCCGGAGAGGATCGGGTCCCGGTCAACCGGGCGCGGAACACGGCTGGTTGGCGCCGTGCCCGGCAACTCACCCAAGAGAGTGGTTCATTTCTTTTGCCCTTGATGTCTGGAAGATCTGCGGACGATCATCGGGTGTCTCGCTCCGGGACCCGGAGAAATCCGATCGATCGGCTTCGGCGGCTCATCCAGCCGCGCAAGGAGTATGAAAATGTCCGTACGCCGTATCACTGCCTTGATGGCCTCCGCTGCCCTCGCCGGTTCGCTCACTCTGGTCGGGCAGCTGACTGCCTCGGCTGCCACCGGATCCGAGAGCGTCCGCGCCGGGTTCGTGGTCAGCGAGGGCCAGTTCAACCAGATGTTCCCGGGCCGCAATTCCTTCTACACGTACCAGGGGCTCACCGCCGCCCTGGGGGCCTACCCCGGCTTCGCCAATACCGGTGACGAGACGACCAAGAAGCGTGAGGCGGCGGCCTTCCTCGCGAACGTCAGCCATGAGACCGGCGGTCTGAAGTATGTCGTCGAGCAGAACAAGGCCAACTACAGCCACTACTGCGACGCCTCGCAGCCGTACGGCTGTCCGGCCGGGCAGAGCGCCTACTACGGGCGCGGCCCGCTGCAGCTGAGCTGGAACTTCAACTACAAGGCTGCCGGTGACGCGCTGCACATCGACCTGCTGCACGACCCGTACAAGGTGGAGCGGGACGCCGCGGTCTCGTGGAAGACCGGTCTGTGGTTCTGGAACAGCCAGAAGGGCGCGGGCAGCATGACCGCGCACGACGCGATGGTCCACAACAAGGGCTTCGGCGAGACGATCCGCAGCATCAACGGCGCCCTGGAGTGCAACGGCAAGAACCCGGGCGAGCGCCAGGACCGCATCAACCTCTATCAGAAGTTCGTCGGGGTCCTCGGCACGAGTGCGGGCGGTAACTTGTCCTGCTGATCGGCCGCCGCCGTAGCGGTGGTGGGTGCGGCCGACCTCCGCACCCACCGCGCCGTCACGGGCCGATCCTTGTGCTGGAGATCAACGCCCCTGCAGGGACTTGACGTTGTCGCCGAATGTCCAGTTCGCCGACCCGTCCCAGTTGAGCGACCAGGTCATGAGCCCCTTGAGGCCGTTGTTGTAGTTGCCCCAGGCCTGGGCGACCTGGCCGGTCGACATGTAGCCGCCACCGGCGCCGGGTTGGGCGGGGAGCCCCGGCACCTGCTTGTCGTAGGGAACCTTGATCGTGGTGCCCTGGACGACGAGCCCCTTGTCGAGGCAGTCCGTCTGCGCGGTGAAGCCCTCCACCGTTCCGGCCGAGTACGAGTCGCCGGAGCAGCCGTACATACTGCCGTTGTAGTACTGCATGTTCAGCCACCAGAGCCGGCCGTTGTCCGCGTACTTCTTCACGATGGGCAGGTACGCGCCCCAGATCGAGCCGTACGTCACGCTGCCCCCGGTGACGTAGGCGGTCTCGGGTGCCATCGTGAGGCCGAAGTTCGAGGGCATCTGGGCGAGCACGCCGTCGATGATGCGGATGAGGTTGGCCTGCGAGGCCGACAGTTCGTTGATGTTGCCGCTGCCGGTGAGGCCGGTCTCGATGTCGATGTCGATGCCGTCGAAGTTGTACTTCTTCAGGATCGGTACCACCGTCGCGACGAACCGGTCGGCGACAGCGCTGGAGCTGAGGTCGATACCGGCTGTCGCCCCGCCGATGGACATCAGGGTCGTGAGGCCGGACGCCTTGGCCTGGCACATCTCCGTCGGCGTCGGGACCTTCACGGTCGAGTCCATGCCGTCCTCCCACAGCACGGTGCCGTCGGAACGGATGACCGGGAAGGCCGCGTTGATCACGTTGTAGCCGTGGTCGGTGATGCGGGAATCGGTGACCGGGATCCAGCCCAGCGGCGGGTGCACACCGTTGGACGCGCCGTCCCAGTTCTCCCAGTACCCCTGGAGCACCTTGCCGGCGGGCCTCGACTTGACCGCGCAGGTGTCGTCGCTCGGGGTGGCGCGGGGCGCTGCTGCGACGAGCATCTGCACGGCGGCGGCCGTCGCGAGGCCGACCCCCAGGAGGCGTGTCGTACGACGGATCATGTCGTGTCCCTTCGTGAACCGGAAACAAGAAATGGCGTGGACCTGACAAATGGACGCGAGGGCTCCGCGCGATCCACTCAACGTAAAGTGGTCCAGACCTGCCGTCAATAGGTCTGGACCAGCTTGGGTGGGGTCGGCCCAGGGGCTTCGCTCCCGACCGTCCGGACCACGGAGAACGCCGCGAAAGCCACCGGGAACGCGGCGACCCGGGATCAGCCGTCCACGGACTCGGGCCGCAACGGCGGTTCCGTCAGCGCGGGGCGGAGCGCACCGAAGAGGGTCGCGCGCACCACGGCGGGTGCGAAGAGTGCGCTGGTCGGTTCGGCCAGCGCACAGACGCCACGGAACGCCGTGCCGATCACCGGGTTGTTCGGAGCCCGCTCGACCACCCGGGCCATGTACCAGACCGCGGGCCGTTCGACCGCACGTCCGGCGCGTACGTTGCCCCGGGCGGCCGGCAGGTTCTTGTCGGCGCCGGCCGCGATGTCCCATGCCTGCCGCGAGGCCTGGAGCAGCACCTTCTGGACGCGCCGTGTGGTAGGCGTCCGACGTCGGTCGGCCAGAGCGTCCCGCAGTGCGAGCGCACCGAACGCGGCAACCGTCATACCTTGCCCGTACACCGGGTTGAAGGCGCACAGCGCGTCCCCGGTGGCGAGGAATCCGGCCGGACGGCGGCCTGGACGGTCGTAGCGGCGCCGGACATTGGCCGTCGAGCGGAAGGAATGTACGGCGGACTCGGGCCGGGCCTTCGACAGCCACTCGTACAGCACCGGATGGGCGAGCCGCGCGGTGAATTCGGTGAAGGCGTCCTCGTCCGAAGGCGGCTCACACCCGCGGAGCCCCGACAGGGTGACGAGATATCTGCCGTCCTCGAACGGCAGGGCGACCGCGCCCCGTTCGGTTCCGCCACCGGGGATGAAGTAGTAGCCGGCGGTCTCCACTCCCTCCGCGTCCTCGGGGCTCCGGTAGATCCTGGTCGCGTAGGACAGGCCCGTGTCGATCCGCTCCTCGTGTGCGGGATCGGCGCCGATGGCAGCCAGCCACTGCGGGGCGCGCGACCCGCGACCCGAGGCGTCCACGACCAGATCGGCGGTCAGTGACCGTACATCGGTACGGGTGCGCGCGCCGCGCTCACGCAGTTGGACGCCCCGTACGCGAGCCGCGTCGCCGAGCAGTCCCACAACCTCCGTGCCCTCCATCACGGTGATCCGCGGATCGGCCAGGACGCGACGCCGGACCAGCCACTCCAGCAAGGGGCGGGAGCCGGTGAGGAGATCGGCCGTCGTGGTGGTACGGCGGTAGAAGCGTCCGGCCTGCCACTGCACGAGGTCCCGGGGCATTCCGACCCGGGGTGCGCCGTGCTCGCTCAGCTCGGCGACGATGCCGGGCAGTAGTTCCTCCATGGCCCGTGCGCCGCCCTCCAGCAGGACATGGATGTGCCTGCCCTGCGGCACACCCGCACGTTGCCCGGGACCGTCGGGGAAGCGGTCACGTTCGACGACGGTCACCCGGTCGGCATGCCCGACCAGTGCCCGAGCGGTCAGCAGGGCCGCGATACTTCCGCCGACGACCACCGCATGGCGCTGCCGGTGCCCTGGCGAACGGGTGGCCGTGCCACTGGTGAACACGGCACGGCTGCCGCCCTTTTCGCCGCCGCCGAGGTGGTCGTTCCCGCCGTCGTGGGCGGCTGATCGCGCAGCTGCTGGGTCCGCCATGCTCGTACCTCCGGCCGGTGTCGCCAACGCCCCTGTCGGCCCTGGCTGCCCCTGATGTCACAGTATTCAGGTGACACGGTGTCTTCTTCACGATCACTGTGCGCCAATTCCGGCCCGGTGGACGGGGCGTGGCGGCATTACGCCCTCAACCGATTGCCGTGACCGTCGCGGCGGAGCAGTATGCAGGAATGCGCTTCTCGATCAACATTCCGAACTTCGGGGACTTCGCCGACGCCAGGACGGTGGCGAAGGTGGCGGTCGCGGCCGAACAGGCGGGCTGGGACGGGCTGTTCGTCTGGGACCACGTCGTGCACGACAAACGCATGCACCAGGGCCGGGCCTTCGGGGACCCCTGGATGTTGCTGACCGCCGCGGCGTTGGCGACGTCCCGAATCAGGCTGGGCACTCTGGTCACACCGGTAGCCCGTCGGCGCCCGCATCAACTCGCCCGCCAGGTCGCCACCTTGGACGGCCTCAGTAACGGGAGAGTGATCTTCGCCGCGGGTCTCGGCGGCCCGATCGAGGACGAGTACGGAAGCTTCGGCGAGACCACCGACCCCGCCGTACTCGCGGAACGCCTGGACGAGGGCCTGGACCTGCTGCAACGCTACTGGTCGGGTGAGGCGGTGAACCACCACGGACGGCACTACCAGGTCCGGGACGTGACGCTGCTGCCCGCTTCGGTGCAGCGCCCCCGTCCCCCTGTCTGGATCGCCGGATTCTGGCCGAACCGCCCGCCGATGCGCCGAGCGGCCCGCTGGGACGGCGCGGTCCCGCTGTTCACCTCCGCCAGGCACGGGCAGGTTCCGCCGGCCGATCAGGTCCGGGATCTGGTGGCGTACGTCGGGCAGCACCGCGACGCCCAGGACGACCGGCCCTTCGAGGTGGTTCTCGGTGGTGTCAGCCCCGCGGCCCCGGCCAAGGCGCACGACCTGATCGGGCCGCTGATCGATGCCGGTGCCACCTGGTGGGACGAACGGCAGCTGCAGAGCGGCGACGACCTCGACCGGCTCGCACCCGTGCTGCACCGCATCGAGCAAGGCCCACCGGTCTTCTAGAGCAGCGGCCCTGGACTGCGCGGTCGTCGGCGTGCGGGACGAGCCCGAGAGCGTGGGCCGCCGGGGATGATCCGAAATCACTGGAAGGGCGCGGCGCCCGCGTTCATGATGACGCCATGGACCATCGCGCGCTTCCCGCTGATGCATTGATCGTTGATGCCCTGATCGTGGTGGATGTCCAGTCGGCCGCTGTCTCCGGGGCCAGGGCGGTTCCCGGGGCGGCCCGGCTCCTGGACCGGACGACGGACCTGATCAGGCGGGCGCGAAGCAGCGGGGCGCTCGTCGTCCACGTGTAGAACGACGGGCGGCCCGGAGCGGACGACGAGCCACACACGCCCGGCTGGGCACTCCACCACCCCGTCGAGCCCGGCCTCACGGAGGCCGTGATCCGCAAGACCAGGGACGACGGCTTCGAAGGGACGTCACTGGGTGGCCTGTTGGCCGAATCGGGCGTACGGTCGCTCGCCGTCTGCGGCACGATGTCGGAGATGTGCGTCCAGGCGACGGCCCGCACGGCCCTGGCCCGGGGGTACCGCGTCGTCCTGCCGTACGACGCCCACGCGACACACGACGTCCCGGCGGCGCCCGGGATCAGTGAGGAGATCCCGGCCGCTGCGGTCTCACGGGTCGCCGCATGGGCCCTGGGCAGCGAGGCCGAGGTCACCGTTCAGGCCGCGGACGTCACGTTCGCGGCCCCGGCTTCGTGGTCCTGACACGGCGTTGGGGACCAGCGGTACAGCCGTTGGCGCTAAGGACTTGATCTTGGTCGCCTGGGCCGTGTATCGAAAATGGATCTTGAGTAATGGATGATCCCGGTTCATGGGGCGTGAAAATCTCACGGACGAGCAGTGGACGGTGCTGGAGCCGTTGTGCCTCGCGCAGGGCCGGGACGGCCACGTGTCCGCCCTGATCGCGTGCGCGCTGACAAGGCGTACGCCTCCCGCGCGAACCGCGCCTACCTACACCGCCGCGGCATCCGCTGCACCATCCCTGACAAGGCCGACCAGGCGCGCAACCGAAGAATACGCGGCTCCCGTGGCGGCCGGCCGCCACGTTTCGACCCGGTCGACTACGGTGAGCGCCACGCTGTCGAGTGCGGTATCAAACCGCCTCAAGAGACACCGAGCTGTGGCCACGAGGTACGACAAGCTCGCGGTCCGCTACGAGGCGACCGTCCTCATCTCGCGGCCGTCAACGAGTGGCTGTGACCCTCGGCTGTCATGCGGTGGGATCCAGGTTTCATGCCGCAGAACACACAGCCGAAGTCGTCCTCGCGCACGACGTTGCGCTTCTGGGGCGCTTCGCTGCCGGGGCCGTAGGGTGCGCCGTCAGGCCGTGAGGTAGACGTTCAGAGGAAGGAATGACCATGGGGGACGTGCAGTTGGCGTGGCAGCGATTGGTGGACTGGCTGGAGACGAATGCACCGACGACTGCGTCGTCGATCCTTGCTCCCGCTCCGCCGGCAGCGATCACTGCGGCTGAGGAGCGCATGTGCGTCGTTTTCCCGGTCGAGCTTCGGACGTGGCTCCAGGCATCCGGGGCCGACAATGACCCTGAGGGTGTCACGGAGGGGGTCGTGCCCGGCAACCGCGATTTGCTGGGACTCGCGGCCATGGAACGGACGTACCACTTCAAGATGGAGATCGAGCGCGACGACCCGTCCGACGATCCGGAGTTTCCCTTCTGGCATGAGCAGTGGATTCCGATCATCTCGGACGATGATGCTTGTTACGGCAAGTTCCTGGATGTGCGTAGCGGTCAGATCGGTTCATTCGGCGATGGGGATGCGCCATCCTTCGGAGTTCACGAGTCACTGACCGTTCTGTTCAGCGAGACGGTCGTCCTCATGGAGCAGATTTCTGCGGGGGTGCAGGGCGCAACTGGACGTGTTCAGGGCGGCAGGCTGATCTGGGACTGATGATCGGCGTACGCACGTAGGCCCACGGTGCCGACCGACACCACGGGCCCACTGCTGCTTCTGTTGTGCTACTGCGGCTGTGTCGATCGGGTCCCGGTCGCCGTCAATGACTGATCAACTTTGGATCTCCCACCGCGATTTGAACCTTCGCCGCACCGTTCGAGATCCACTTCCGATACACGGCCTAGCACC
>NZ_CALNVW010000015.1 GCF_940670765.1 Streptomyces sp. A 4/2 | reverse complement strand
AGTGTCCTTCTTGAGGTTCTTTGGCGACCAAGTCAAGGAGATGGCCCACACCCTGGAGAACAGCGGCGGCCAGATGAAGAGTGCGTCCAGGGAAATGGCCCGCACAGACTCGACGCAATTAGGCCACGAGGGACTAGAATCCGCGTGCAATGATTTCGCGGGCTCATGGGACTACGGCTTCGGCCAACTGGCTAAGCTGACAAAGGGTGTGTCTAAGTTCGCGAACAAAGCTTCCGAGGAATTCACGAGGCTCGACCAGAAGCTGTACGACGAGCTCAAGAAGTCCCGCGAGGGCAAGGGGTAGAAAATAGTCGAGGCCCCTCATCTTCCAGTGAACGGCGAGACGAGGGAACTCTCCGAACTAGAGAAGAGCTCGTCTCCTACTCCGCCTCTGGGGAATCGAACGACAGAGTTCGGCCGATGTGTGCCAACCTCTCGCCGTAGGAGTCCAACAAAAAGACTGATGGCGTGGCAATCGTGACATAAACGATGTAATTCCTTGGCGCTGGGATAACAAGTTGCAGTGATGCCACCGGAAGCACCATCCCCGGCAAGGTCTCATCGCTGGTTGGCAGTTTGAGAGACCGCAAAGAGGTAGACATGACCCCCGGCCCAGAGGGCAGCTTGGCGGCGAGAAGCATGTCTTGTGGCCCCTGCGTACCTTTCCCCAACTCATAGTCGACTTCTTGCAGCGGAGCCCCGCCTTCACCGAAGAACTTCTGTTCCTTCGCCCGGTAGATACCTTCAGCAGTCATGAGCTGATCACTGTGATCGCTGGATCGCACGGACACCGCCAGCAGACCCATGGACAGCCGGCCTTCGTCACCCACCTCTTCAATGCCCAAGCACATCGCAGTGAGGATCACTGACTGTTCAGCCTCGCCTGAAAGCTGCGGCAGCTGGCCACGCAACTGCTGGCTGGCAGCATTTCGTTGCTCGTCGTCCGCTGCCGGCAATAGCTCCCTCATCACCTCATCCCACCCGTCGGATGCAGTGGGGTCAGGAAGGCAGGTGAACTCCTCCGGGATCTCATAGCGGAACGCATAAGGAATTCGGCGCGGTTGCATTTCTGCCACTTGCTGGATCATGCGACAGGCACCGCCTGAGTAGGCTGGATACCTTGGGCGAAGCTGTTTCCCGTGGCACTGAGTGTTGAGTTGGAGTCTGGTTGCGGCCCCATGAGCCCGGGGGCCTCAACTCTTTTCCCAGGCTGGTCCTGAAATACACCTAGGAACGGTCCAATGACTGGGATATCATTTCCCTTGAATTTCCCATCGGACCATCTGGTATCGGTCATATTCGAGCCGAATGCAAAAGCCGCTCCCGATACCGTGGCCGTAAAGTCAGTCGCCTCACCAACGGCGTTTTGCGCAAATCCCTTACTGTATTGCACCCACCCTCTGGCGGCCTGAGCGTATCCGCGCCCTGAGGCTTGGATGCCTGACTTGATCGTCTTCAGTCCGCCCTTGGCCATGAAGCCTTCACCTGCACGCAGCGCTCGACCACCGGACACGGCTTCACTACCGGCTTGCATTGCTTTGCTTCCGACCCTCGCCAGCTTGGCCCCGCCGAGGCTGGCGCCGCCAGCGACGACTCCCAGCGTGTCCCAAGCCAAGGTCTTCCATGTGACGTCCTTGCTTCCCAGCGCCATGGCGAGGCCATGCGCACCCAAGGCGCCCGCACCGACGAGGAAGCTCACCATTGCCAACCCAGCGATCTCTCCAACACCAGGAAGAAGGCAAATCAGGGCGACAACGGCAAGCACCATCGCGACATCCGCAAGGACGTCGCCTATGAGTGCCCAGAACTTTGGGTCGGTGAGCAGATCGGCGACGTTGTCCAATACCTCGCCGATGTCGTGAACGAGCCTGTCGAACCAACCAGGCTTGGGAGGCGCGTCATCCGCGGCCCCCTTGATCAATCGACTGGTGTCGTCGCCAGCAGACGAGTACTCCGCGTACAGGGCATGGGCCCGATTACGCACATCGTCCAAGTCAAAGCTGGCCGAGTCGTACGCCGACTGCTTGCCCTTCTTGTCTTTCTCGTGCTCCTCCTTCTCCTTGGCCGACATATGAGACACGTCAACCGGCATCTGGTCCAGTTCGCCCCTCGCTGAACTCGCCTTCTGGGCAGCTGTGGCACCCTCCTCCTCGAGCCTGCGAGCACGCGTCTGGAATCCACTCAGGCTGCTTTCCCAAGTCGACAGCGCCCTATGAGCAGTGCTCAACGAGTCAAGGGCCTTCTCAAGGTAGGGAGGAATATTTGCAACTGAGTCAGAGAACGCATCGGCGGACTTGCCAACCCAAATTGCGTCAGACGTACCCAGCTTGTTCAGATGGGTCTGAGCCTCGCCCCCATGATGAGTAACTTTGCCCACTACGGCCACCAGCAGACGTACAGTCTCCAGGTCTCCTGGTGCCGGGTCGAATCCCAGGTTCGGGTACTTCTCGGAACCCATTATCGAGCTCACTCCCCCCGCTCGCTGCCTGTGGGCGCTTCACGAACAAGTCCCCACCGCAGTAGTCCACTTCAATGCTTCCGCCGTCGCCCACTCCCCTCCCAGGCATCGCCGTGATGCACTGCCACATCGCCTGGGCGGTTGAGGTACGAGCTGCGGTGCAATCGCTACCTTCGCCATGAAACCATGGCGACAGCCGGGAGTTCAGGGAATGAAGGGAACTGATAATGATACTGCGGAAGTACTTCAGTGAGCTCCTCGAAGACGGCTCTCAGAACGTGCAGATGCACACGTTGATCAACCCCTGGCGCACCAAGTCCCAGTTGGCGGCCTACGCCTACATTGCCGAGCAGTACGGCTACCGCTACATGGGGCTGGCCCCCTACTCCTCGTCCGGACGAAGTTTCCCCATCTTCGGTTTCCGTCGCCTGCCCGACGCCGAGGAACGCGCCAGGCGCACGCAAGAGCAGTACCCGCACCCGCTTCCGAACGGCCCGTTCCCGGGAATGCTGGAGGGGGGCGACGGCCTCACTCCTCGCCCTGACGTCCGGCCGGAGGTGGACCTCTTGCACGCGAGGATCCAGGTGGACCTCCTCGGCGGAATCGGCAAGAAGCGCCTCTGGCGCCTGGCTCTCGCCGTACCCCTCGGCCTCTTCCTTGCCCTCCTGATCAGAGGGATTACTCCGACCTCGGCGCTGGTCGCAGGTTGCATCTCGCTGGCCTACATCCTCTACCTGTGCGCGGTACGAATTCCCATGCGCCGCAAGCTGGCCAAGTACCAGCGGATGCTTCAGGCGGCAGGCATCGCCTGGCCGCCAACCGATAGCTGACACCCTGCACCCACCGGACAGCGAGGCGACCGGCGAGCACCGATCATCGAAGTCTGCCCATCGACCCGACCAGGGCGCCCGCGTTCGCCCGCCGCCGCGGCCACTCCTGGCAACGGGGTCGTCCGCGCGCCTGCCTTACTGATCTTTCCCGGCTCTCGTCAACGCCACCCAATAAGCACATCCGATCAATCAGTGCGGCATGTGCTATTTCTGTGATCAATGGATGCTGTGTCACTCTGTAATCCGTCCAACCCTCAGGAACGCCCCAAAAGGGAATTCCTCCGCTGCAAGGAGAGTTCGTGCTCACTGTCGGTGACCAGTTTCCCCAGTTCGACCTGACTGCTTGTGTTTCGCTGGAGAGCGGCAAGGAGTTCGCGCAGATCGACCACAAGACCTACGAGGGCAAGTGGAAGATCGTCTTCGCGTGGCCGAAGGACTTCACCTTCGTGTGCCCGACCGAGATCGCCGCTTTCGGCAAGCTGAACGACGAGTTCGCCGACCGTGACGCCCAGGTCCTCGGCTTCTCCGGTGACTCCGAGTTCGTGCACCACGCCTGGCGCAAGGACCACCCGGACCTCACCGACCTGCCGTTCCCGATGCTGGCCGACTCGAAGCACGAGCTCATGCGTGACCTCGGCATCGAGGGTGCTGACGGCTTCGCGCAGCGCGCCGTCTTCATCGTCGACCAGAACAACGAGATCCAGTTCACGATGGTGACCGCCGGTTCCGTGGGCCGTAACCCCAAGGAGGTCCTGCGGGTCCTCGACGCCCTGCAGACCGACGAGCTGTGCCCCTGCAACTGGACCAAGGGCGAGAACACCCTGGACCCGGTCGCGCTCCTCTCGGGCGAGTGAGCTGATCTCCGGATGTCACTCGACGAACTGAAGTCCGCCGTACCGGACTACGCCAAGGACCTGAAGCTGAACCTCGGTTCGGTGATCGGCAACAGCGACCTGCCGAAGCAGCAGCTGTGGGGCACCGTCCTCGCCTGCGCCATCGCGTCGCGGTCGCCGAAGGTGCTGCGCGAGCTGGAGCCCGAGGCCAAGGCGAACCTCTCCCCCGAGGCGTACACGGCGGCCAGGTCCGCCGCGGCCGTCATGGCGATGAACAACGTCTTCTACCGGACCCGGCACCTGCTGTCGGACCCCGAGTACGGGACGCTCCGTGCGGGTCTGCGGATGAACGTGATCGGCAACCCGGGCGTGGAGAAGGTCGACTTCGAGCTCTGGTCGCTCGCCGTCTCCGCGATCAACGGCTGCGGCCAGTGCCTCGACTCGCACGAGCAGGTGCTCCGCAAGGCGGGCGTGGACCGCGAGACCATCCAGGAGGCCTTCAAGATCGCGGCCGTCCTGCAGGCGGTCGGCGTGACGCTCGACTCCGAGGCCGTGCTGGCCGAGTAGGCAGTACGTGTGTGTGGCGAGGGGCCCCGTCGGCAGCGTCCGGCGGGGCCCCTCGCTCATTCGGTCCGTCGGTGTTTGAGCCGGTCCATCAGGGCGCGCATGTCGGCGATCATCTGCGGCTGGAACGCTTCCATGTCGGGGGCCACCGGCTCGGCCAGCTTTGCCGGGTCGTCTTCCTGGTCGTAGTTGTAGGTGACGGACAGCATCAGGGTGAGCTCGACGGACCCGTCGCGCACCTCCAGCTTGGGCAGGGCGTCGGTCCCGTCGTCGAAGGTGGCCAGATACGCCTCGTCACCCAGCCCCGGCACCTCCTCCACCTTGCTGGGACCGGCATCCGCGAACCACTCCCGGCTCCGGCTCTGCGCCTCGAACTCGGGCGCGGGATCGACTTTCCGGTGCAGGGAGACGGTGACCTCGGCCTCGTAACTCACCCTCGGTGTGCCCCGTTTCCGCTGCGACCCGTCGCTCGCGGGGGTCAGGCGCACATGGCAGCTGGCCAGGTCGAGGGCGCGGTTCCGGCTCCCCCAGTGGGAGTCGTCCGACCGCTTGCCCAGTTCGCCGGAGAGTGCGGTGAGCCGCACGTCCTGGCAGAGGTCCAGGCCCATCGAGTAGCCGCGGGTGTCGGGCTGTTCGTCGTGCTGGAGGCGGTACGCGTACAGCGCCCCCGCCCACACCACCGAGGCCATCAGTACCCCGCCCAGCGCCCAGCGCCAGGGCCGGGGCGGACGCGGTTCCCGGGGCTCCCTCGCTGCGGAGCCCGTCAGGACGTCCGTGCCGGGGCTCGACCCGAAGTCCCCCACTATCTCCGGCTCGGATATCACGCCGGGTCCTCCAGCGCGGACCCCGTCCCGGCGTCCGGCCGTGGTTCGCTCTCCGGCCGGGGCGGGGCGGTCCCCGCCGGTGCGTGCGCCGTGGGCGCCGTTCCGATGGCCTGGTCCCTGCCGTACGCCCGGAGGTAGCCGACCACCGTGTTGGTGACCGCCACCAGTGGAACCGCCACCACCGCGCCGCCGATGCCGGCGATCATGCCGCCCGCCGCGACGGAGAGGACCACGGCCAGCGGGTGGACCCGGACCGCGCGGCCCAGGATGAGCGGCTGGAGCACGTGCCCCTCGATCTGCTGCACGGCGAGGACGACCACCAGCACCATCAGCCCGGTGAACACGCCCTGCGTCACCAGCGCGACGACCACCGCGAGAGCTCCGGACATCACCGCACCGACCAGCGGGATGAACGCGAAGAGGAAGATGAAGACGGCCAGCGGCACGGCCAGCGGGACATCCAGGAAGAAGAGCCCGAGGCCGATGAAGATCGCGTCGATCAGCGCGACTATCACCGTGCCGCGCACGTACGCGGTCAGTGTCCGCCAGGCGCGCGGCCCCGCGCCCGCGACTCCGGGACGGGCCTGGGCGGGGACGAGCTTCAGCGCCCACTGCCAGATGCGCGCCCCGTCGTACAGCAGGAAGAGCGTCGAGAACATCGCCAGGAGCATCCCGGTGAGTATCTCCATGATGACGGTGACGCCCTGGAGTCCGGCCGAGGTGATCTCGTTGGTGTTGTGGCCGATGCTGTCGCTCAGGCTCTTGGCGACTTCGTTGATCTGCTGTTCGGTCACGTGGAACGGGCTGTGCAGGAGCCAGCGTTTGAGCTCCTGGATGCCGTCCTGGACGCGGCTGGAGAGCGAGTCGAGGTTCTCCATCACCTGCCAGACCACGAACCAGCCGACCAGGCCCATGACGACGAACCCGAGGATCGCGGTCAGCGCGGTGGCGAGCCCGCGTGGCAGCCCGGCCCGGCGGAGCCTGGCAACGGTCGGCTGGAGCAGTGCGGTGACGAGCAGTGCGCCGACAAAGGCGAGGACCACGAGCTGGATGGCGCTGATGACCCGCATCAACACCCAGAGCGTGCCTGCCAGAACGAGCAGCCGCCAGCCGGCCTCCGCCGCGACGCGTACGCCCCACGGAACGGCGGCGACGGGGTCGGGCCGGGCCGCGACGGCCGGGGCGTAGTCCGGGGGCGGCGGGACCTGACCGGGGGCGGCGTGATGGTCCTCGGCTTCGCCTGCCTCCACGGCTCGCACCCCGTGGGGTTCGTCGGCCTCGGCCTTGCGCTCCTCCAACCGCTCGCCCAGGTGGGTCAGTTCGGACCCCACCCGCTCCAGCCAGTCCGGCAGCTTCGACATCCTGGTCCTCTCCCCCGCCCGCTTGCCTCCGGAGCCCGACCGTACACGCACGGAGCCCCTCACCGAAGGACGGCGAGGGGCTCCGTGAAGTTGAGCGTAGAAAACGCTTTTAATACCAGGTGTTTGCCTGCCAGAACGTCCAGGCGCCACACGGGCTGTGGTACCTGCCGTTCATGTAGTTCAGGCCCCACTTGAGCTGCGTGGCCGGGTTGGTCTGCCAGTCGGCTCCGGCGGACACCATCTTGGAGCCGGGCAGAGCCTGGACAAGACCGTAGGCCCCGGTGCTGGGGTTGACAGCCTTGTAGTTCCAGCCGGATTCGTGGGTCACGATGTTGCTGAAGCACTGGAACTGGTCGGCCGGCATCATCTGCCGCGCCATCGACTGGATCTGCGAGATCGAGTAGGAGCTCTGCGGCGCGAAGCTGCTCGCGTCACGCGTGGCGGAACGGCTGGCTGCCAGTTCCTTCGCCTTCTCGCGCTCCTTCTTGGCCTTCGCCACTGCCTCGTCGGCAGCGTCCTTCTTCGTCTTGGCGTCCTTGGCGGCCTGGATGCGGGCCGATTCCTCCGCGGACTTCTTGGCTGCCGCGTCGGCCTGCACCGCCTGGGTGTCTGCCTGCTGCGTCAGCGATGCGACCTGGGCCTGCTGGCCGTCAGGGATCTCCGCGAGGGTCGTCGTGTCCGCGGCGGAGGCGGCGTCGATGTTGTCGCCCGCGGGCATCGTGCTGCCCGATGCGACGCCGACAACTGCTCCTACGGTGGTGACCGCAGTGGCTGACGCCACCGCGAATCCCCGGACCGAAATCCGGCTCACACGGTTTCCTTCCAGCAGCGACCGCTCGTGACCTCGCGGACGCAATCGTGCCCCTGGCGCTGTCCTCCCCAACAACCGGTCACGGGAGGCACGGACCCGGTGGGCAACTCCCTTGCGGAAGTGCCGCGTGGTGCTCGGGCGGCATGCGGCGGCAAGTGTTGAGTTGTGTGGTGCTGCACCCCTGAGGGTGTACGTGTGCCGCATGCGGGGCCTGACGGAAGCAAGACTCTGCCCGACTCGGACGCCACAAGGCAAACGTCCACCGAGTGGGAAAGCTCACACCCCGTTTGGCGCACGAGAATCCTGGAGATTGCTGCGCAACGGAGAGCCGCCCGGCTAGGCTCCTGCGCCTTGCCGGGCGGCTCCAACTGGTCAATACCTGGCTAGAGCTGACCATCCTCCAGCATTTCGGTCACCAGTGCGGCGATCTGCGACCGCTCGGACCGGGTCAGGGTGACGTGCGCGAAGAGCGGATGTCCCTTCAGTTTCTCGACCACCGCGACCACTCCGTCGTACCGGCCGACCCTGAGGTTGTCGCGCTGGGCGACGTCATGGGTCAGCACGACCCGCGAGTTGGACCCGATACGGGACAACACGGTCAGCAGGACGTTCCGCTCCAGGGACTGGGCCTCGTCCACGATGACGAACGCGTCGTGCAGTGAGCGGCCCCGGATGTGAGTGAGCGGCAGGACTTCGAGCATGCCCCGGCCGACCACTTCCTCGATCACCTCCCGGCTGGTCACCGAGGAGAGCGTGTCGAAGACCGCCTGCGCCCAGGGCCCCATCTTCTCGGACTCGGAACCCGGCAGATAGCCGAGCTCCTGGCCGCCGACCGCGTACAACGGCCGGAAGACCATCACCTTCTGGTGCTGCCCGCGTTCCAGTACGGCCTCCAGGCCGGCGCAGAGCGCCAGCGCGGACTTGCCGGTGCCCGCCCTGCCTCCCATCGAGATGATGCCGATGTCCGGATCCAGCAGCAGATCGAGTGCGATGCGCTGCTCGGCGCTGCGGCCGTGCAGCCCGAAGGCCTCCCGGTCGCCCCGGACGAGCCGCACATTGCCCTCGGCCGTGATCCGGCCCAGTGCCTTGCCGCGCTCCGACTGGAGCACCAGTCCGGTGTGTACGGGCAGCTCCGCCGCCTCCGGCACGTACAGGGTGTCCTCGGTGAAGAGGAGATCCACCTGGTCGGGTGAGAGCGTCAGCTCGCTCATCCCCGTGTAGCCGGAGTCCGTGATCGCCAGTTCGGCGCGGTACTCCTCGGCGAGTAGCCCCACCGAGGACGCCTTGATGCGCAGCGGCAGGTCCTTGGAGACGACCGTGACGTCGAATCCCTCGGCCTGCAGATTGCGCGCGACCGCGAGGATCCGGGAGTCGTTGTCCCCCAGCCGGTATCCGGCCGGGAGCACGCTGGGATCGGAGTGGTTGAGTTCGACGCGCAGGGTCCCGCCCAGTTCGCCCATGGGGAGCGGGGCGTCGAGGCGTCCGTATCTCACCCGGAAGTCGTCGAGCAGGCGGAGTGCCTGCCGGGCGAAGTATCCGAGTTCCGGATGGTGCCTCTTGGCCTCCAGCTCCGTGACCACGACGATCGGGAGCACCACTTCGTGCTCGTCGAACCGGGTCATGGCGTTCGGATCGGCCAGCAGGACGCTGGTGTCGAGAACATAAGTGCGCCTGTCGGGCATGCGGCGCTTAGTGCTGGTCACCACGGAAGGACGTACCCCCTCTGAGAACGCGCTGAGGTCGGGGAGCGACGGCGTCGCGGGCTGCTGGGACCGGGGCGGGGCCTCCACCAGTACGGAGGCCGGGTCCCGGCCCTCCGCGTCGCCCGCGCTCACCGCACGGTCGTCCTGGTGCAAAGGGCCTCCCGGGCGAGCGGAACTGGGCCGCTCACTGAGATACGACATCCGTGGACCGGACGTCGACCTGCAAGGGGTATTCCCGCGAACGCACACCGTCATGCCAGGGGCGGCCGTCCGGCCGGTGGGTTCATCCGCCGGACACCGGGCAGCCGGGTGCCGGACGTCATGTGCCAGGCGTCATGTGCCGGGCGTCACGTGCCAGGCGTCACGTGCCGGACGTCACATGCCGGGCAACGCGGCCCGGTCCCGGCCTCGTCGGGAGACGGACCGGGGATACGGACACGAAGAGGGGCGGAAGAAGAGGCCGGAGGGAAGGGGCCTGGGAGAAGGGGCCGGGAGTGGGTTCGTCAGGCGCCGTAGCGCCGGTGGCGGGCCGCGTAGTCGCGCAGCGCCCGCAGGAAGTCCACCTTGCGGAAGGCGGGCCAGAAGACTTCGCAGAAGTAGTACTCGGAGTGGGCGCTCTGCCAGAGCATGAATCCGGACAGCCGCTGCTCGCCGCTCGTACGGATCACCAGGTCCGGGTCGGGCTGGCCGCGGGTGTAGAGGTGCTCGGAGATCCGCTCGACATCCACGATCTCCGCGAGTTCCTCGAAGGAGGTCCCCTTCTTCGCGTGCTCGTGGAGCAGCGAGCGGACCGCGTCGGCGATCTCCTGCCGGCCGCCGTAGCCGACGGCGACGTTGACCAGTATTCCGGTGGTGTTCGCGGTGGCCTCTTCGGCCTCCTTGAGAACTGTCTGGATTCCGCCCGGCAGCATGTCCGGCGTACCCACGTGATGGACCCGCCACCGGCCGTCCGCGGCCAGGTTCCGGACGGTGTCCTCGATGATGCCGAGGAGCGGGACGAGCTCCTCCTCGGGGCGGTCGAGATTGTCCGTGGAGAGCATCCAGAGGGTGACGACCTCGACGTCGGTCTCGGCGCACCAGCCGAGGAACTCGGAGATCTTGTCGGCGCCTGCGCGGTGGCCCTGAGCTGCGGTGCCGCCCGATGCCTTGGCCCAGCGGCGGTTGCCGTCCAGGATGACGCCGATGTGCTTGGGGACCTGGTCGTGGTCGAGGCGGCCTTCCACCCGACGTGCGTAGAGCCCGTACACCAGGTCGCGCAAGTTCACTGAGTTCAACCCTCCGTGCAATGGCAATCGCCCGAGTCGCCACAGTACTGCGCAGCGGTCACGGCGGCCCAACCCGGCCTGTCACAAGTACGTGATAGGGAAGGGCCTGTGACTGAATCTCTTCGTTATTTCGCCGCTGATGACCGGTACGACTCCATGGAGTACCGGCGCAGCGGTCGCAGTGGGCTGAAGCTCCCCGCTGTCTCTCTCGGCCTCTGGCACAACTTCGGTGACGACCGCACCCTCGACTCGCAGCGCGAGATCCTGCGCCGCGCGTTCGACCTCGGTATCACCCATTTCGACCTGGCGAACAACTACGGCCCGCCGGCCGGTTCCGCCGAGCTCAATTTCGGCAAGCTCTTCGCCCAGGATTTCGCACCGTACCGGGACGAGTTGGTCATTTCGACCAAGGCCGGTTACCTGATGCACCCCGGTCCGTACGGTGAGTGGGGATCGCGCAAGTACCTGCTGTCCTCGCTGGACGCCTCGCTCACGCGGATGGGTCTCGACCACGTCGACATCTTCTACTCCCACCGCTTCGACCCGGAGACTCCGCTGGAGGAGACGATGGGGGCACTGGCCTCCGCCGTGCAGCAGGGCAAGGCGCTCTACGTCGGTGTCTCCTCGTACAACAGCGAGCAGACCGCCGAGGCCGCTCGCATCCTCAAGGAGATGGGCGTCCCCGCCCTGATCCACCAGCCCTCGTACTCGATGATCAACCGCTGGACCGAGGACGACAACCTGCTCGACACGCTGGAGACGGCCGGAATGGGCTGCATCTCGTTCGTGCCGCTCGCCCAGGGGCTGCTCACCGGCAAGTACCTGAAGGGCATCCCGGAGGGCTCGCGGGCCACTCAGGGCAAGTCGCTCGACCCGGACCTGCTCTCGGACGAGGTGGTGCGCCGGCTCAACGGTCTCAACGAGATCGCCGGGCGCCGCGGGCAGTCCCTCGCCCAGCTGGCGCTCAACTGGGTGCTGCGTGACCCGCGCATGACCTCCGCGCTCATCGGCGCCTCCAGCGTGAAGCAGCTGGACGAGAACGTGGCGGCCCTGTCGGCGGCCCCGCTCAGCGCCGAGGAGCTCGCGGAGATCGACTCCTTCGCCGTGGACACCGCGGGCACCAACATCTGGGCCGGACGCGGCTGAGACCCGGGCCCGGAAACAGGGCACAAAAAAACGGGCCGGTCCGTGGGGGGGGATACGGACCGGCCCGAGGGGGGGTTTCCACCATAACCCTTCGTAAGTCGTGTTCGCTGCCACGGCGTGCCGTCATGACGCTCCGAATCCGCCCAGCAACAGACCGGTGAACGCCCCGGCCACCATGAAGGGGCCGAACGGCATCGAGGTCTTACGGCCCGCCCGCCCCCGCACCATCAGCGCGGCGCCGTAGAGCGCGCCGTAGAGGAACCCGGCGAAGGCGCCGAGCAGCAGCACTCCCCAGCCGTACCAGCCGAGGGCCACGCCGAGTCCGGCCGCGAGCTTCACATCACCGAAGCCCATCCCGTTCGGGTTGATGACGAAGAGCACGAAGTACCCGCCGCCCAGGGCGAGTCCGCCGAGCAGGGCCGCCGTCCAGGACCCCTTCGCGCCGGGCACCAGGGCCGCGGCGCCCAGCAGCGCGGCGGTCGCCGCGAGGATCGGCAGGGTGAGGACGTCGGGCAGCCGCTGCACCGCGCGGTCGACCATCCCCAGCAGGACGAGCGCGGGCGCGAGCAGCACCCAGACGGCCAGTTCGGGCACGGGCCCCGCCGCCGCGGCGAGCGCGGCGCAGCACAGGGCCGTGACGGTGGCGGTGACCGGGGTGCCGGGTCCGTACCATCCGTCACCGGCGCGGGCCGGGCCGAGCCAGCCCGCGATGGGCTGCCCGGAGGGGGTGGTGTCCTGCCACGGGGTCCCGGGCTCGACGGCCAGCCGGTAGGCGGGGCGGGGCAGCAGCACCCCCGCGGCGGCGCCGAAGCAGGCGGCGATGACGACGATCAGCACGGCGGACACCCGGCGAGTGTACGGACGCGGTGGGGTTTCGGTGAGGGCGGGCGGCCTGACAGGTCCTACCGGACGGGCTGCCGGACAGGTCCTACCGGGCGGGCTGCCGGGCCTCGATCAGGAACCGCGTGGTGTGCGCGACGAACGGCCCGTCCGCCTCGATCCGCTCATGGAGCGCCCTGAGCTGCGGCAGATACGCCTCGACGGTGAAGCCCGGCACCATCCAGATCACCTTGCGCAGGAAATAGACGACAGCCCCGATGTCGAAGAACTCGGTCCGCAGGGACTCCAGCCGCAGATCGACCACGTCGAGACCCGCCGCCTCCGCCTCGGCGCGCGCCTGCTGCGGATCGCGGCCCTTGCGTGCCTCGGGCTGCGGGCCGAGGAAGTACTCGACGAGCTCGAAGACGCTGGCCGGGCCGACTTCCTGGGAGAAGTACGTGCCGCCGGGGGCGAGTACCCGGGCGATCTCCGTCCAGTACGCCTTCACCGGGTGGCGGCTGACCACCAGGTCGAACGCCCCGTCGGCGAACGGCAGCGGCGGCTCCTCGGCATCGGCCACCACCACGGCCCCCAGCGGGTGGAGCAGCGCGGTGGCCCTGGCGACGTTCGGCGGCCAGGCCTCGGTGGCGACGGCCACCGGCGGCAGCTTCTCCACACCGGCCAGCACCTCGCCCCCGCCGGTCTGGATGTCGAGGGCGGCCGAGGCCCGGCCCATCCGCTCCCCCATCGCGCGGGCGTACCCCCAGGAGGGGCGCTGCTCGGTGGCGCGCCCCTCCAGCCAGGAGAAGTCCCAGCCGTCGACGGACACGGACGCGGCCTCGGCCACCAGCTCTTCGAAGGTCCTGGACATGGTCACCGAGTCTGGCAGGGCCGGGGGCGGCCCTGCCAGCGGGTTTCCCGGCGGGTCGCCCCGGGTCAGTGTCCGGGGGTCTCCGCCGCCCGGCCCGCCGCGGCGAGTACCGCCCGTACCGAGGCGGTCAGTACGGAGGTGTCCCGGCCCGCGCCCCAGTACGTCCGCCCGCCGATCCGGCACTCGGCGTACGCGACGGCCTGGCTGTCCGGTCCGGCGCCGGTGGCGTGTTCGGCGTAGTGCAGGATGTCGGTCCCGACGCCCGCCGAGGCGAGCGCCGCGGTGAAGGCGGAGAGCGGGCCGTTGCCGGTGCCCCGGTACGGCCGCCCGGCCAGGGTGCAGCTGAACTCGTGCTCGCCCTCGGCCACTTCGGCCGTACGCCAGTCGCCGAGTGGCAGTGGCCCGTCCTCGCCGGGTGCGATGTACGTCGTACGGAACAGCTCCCACAGTTGCTTGCCGGTGATCTCCTCGCCGCTGTCGTCGGTCGCCCGCTGGACCACGCCGGAGAAGTCGATCTGGAGGCGGCGCGGCAGATCGAGTCCGTATCCCGTCTGGAGCAGGTAGGCGATGCCGCCCTTGCCCGACTGGCTGTTGACCCGGATGACGGCCTCGTAGTCGCGGCCCACGTCGGCCGGGTCGATCGGCAGGTACGGCACGGTCCACAGCTCGCGCCCCGCCTGGTGGGCCATCCCCTTCTTGATGGCGTCCTGGTGCGTGCCGGAGAACGCGGTGTGGACGAGGTCGCCGCCGTACGGGTGCCGCGGGTGCACGGGCAGCCGGTTGCAGTACTCGACCGTGCGCCGGATCTCGTCGATGTCCGAGAAGTCGACCATCGGGTCGATGCCCTGGGCGTGCAGATTGAGCGCGAGGGTCACCAGGTCGACGTTGCCGGTGCGTTCGCCGTTGCCGAAGAGGCAGCCCTCGACGCGCTGCGCCCCGGCGAGTACGGCGAGTTCGGCGCAGGCGACGCCCGTACCGCGGTCGTTGTGCGGGTGGACGGAGAGGATGACCGAGTCGCGCCGGGCCAGGTGGCGGTGCATGTACTCGATCTGGTCGGCGTAGACGTTGGGGGTGGCGATCTCCACCGTGGCGGGCAGGTTGTGGATCACCGGCCGGTCCGGGGAGGCGTCCCACAGCTCGGTCAGCCCGTCGCAGATCTCCAGGACGAAGTCGGGCTCGGTGAGGTTGAAGACCTCCGGGGAGAACTCGAACCGTACGGAACCCGCGGCGGCGTCCGCCAGCCGGGCCATCTGCCCGGCCGACTCCCTTACGAGAGCGACCAGTTCGTCCCTGGTGCGCCTCAGGACGACCTCGCGCCAGGTGGGCGCGGTCGCGGTGTAGAGGTGGACGACGGTACGCGGCAGCCCCTCGACCGAGGCGAAGGTGCGCTCGATGAGGTCGGGGCGGGCGGCGGTGAAGACGACGACGGTGACGTCGTCGGGCACGGCGCCCGGCTCGGCCAGCTGCCGTACGAAGTCGAAGTCCGTCCGGCTGGCCGACGGGTAGCCGACCTCGATCTCCTTGAACCCCATGGCCACGAGCAGGTCGAACATCCGGCGCTTGCGGGCCGGGTCCATCGGTTCGGCGAGCGCCTGGTTCCCGTCGCGCAGATCGACCGGTACCCAGAGCGGGGCCTGCTCGAACTGCCGTGAGGGCCAGGTGCGTTCGGCTGCGGTCAGCGGGACGGAGACCCGCTCGTAGGCGGACCGGTAGCGCTGGGACGGCATGGAGCCGGCGCGCTGGGGATTCCATCCGGGAGCGCCGGCGGGGACCGGTCCGGACGGCGTGCGGATCGTCGGGAACTGCATGAGCGGACTTCTTTCTCGTCGGCCTTCGCAGACCGGCAGCACCGAGCCCCGCGGCGGGGTGCCGGTCGCGTCAGGCCCCGCCGCGGCGGCCGAGAAGGAGACCACGCAGCTTCATGCCGGGTACAGTAACCACGAATCAACTCCTCAGACAACCTGAGAGGTAGGGCCGGTGTCGTCACCTCCTCCCCTGGGCGCCCTCCGCGCCAGCCCGCTGGTCGAGCAGGCCGCCGAGCGCCTGCGTGCACAGATCACGGCGGGCAACTGGCCGGTGGGCACCAAGCTGCCCGGCGAAACCACCCTCGCCAAGGAGTTGGGCGTGGGCCGCTCCACCGTCCGGGAGGCGGTGCGCGCGCTGGCGGGCCAGGGGCTGCTCCGGCCCCGGCAGGGCGCCGGGGTCTTCGTCGTCGCCACCGAGGCCGCCGAGGACTGGCCGACGCGGCTGCGCCGGGCGGCGGTCACCGATGTCTACGAGGTACGGGCCATGGTCGAGGTCCAGGCCGCCCGGCTGGCGGCGGCCCGGCGCACCGACGCCGATCTGGCCGCGCTGGACACGGCCCTGGCCGGGCGCACGGCCGCAGCGGAGGCGGACGACGCGGCCTTCGTCGACGCGGACATCGCGCTGCACAGCGCGGTGGTCGCCGCCGCCCACAACCCGGTACTGACGGACCTCTACGAGCGGTTCGTCCCCGCACTGCGCGAAGGGCTCGTGGAGCTGGTGTCGCTGCTGGGCCTGCGCGACCACACGCCGGACCACGGCGCCGAACGGCACACCGCGCTGGTGGCGGCGGTCCGGGCGGGCGACGCGGACCTGGCGGCCGGCGTCCTTCAGGCGGAGATCTCGGCGACGGTGGCGCTGCTGCGGAAGTAACTGTCCAGACCGGTCACCCGCAGCATCCGCAGATGCAGCGGCCGGGTGCAGACCAGGTCGATGGACCCGCCGCGGTCCAGCGCCCGCCGCCTGGCCCGGCAGAGCAGTCCCAGTGCCGCGCAGTCGATGAAGGTCGCGGGGCGGAGGTCGGCGATCACCCGTGCGCCCCGGTGCGCGGTGGCGGCGTCGGTGTGCACCCTGATGCAGTCGGCCGAGACCAGATCGACCTCGCCCCGGAACTCCACCACGGTGAACGGCCCCACCGTGTAACTGCGGGCGCAGGGGCCGGGTTCGGGCAGCGCCCCCGACATGTCCATCACGTCCATGGCAGCTCCCCGGTCGTATCCGCGCCGACGATCGGTCGGCATCAACGGTCAGTCGGCAGGGGCCAGGGCGACGTCACACACCTTAGAAAGCGCTGTGGCGCAGAAACGTGCATGCTTGCCGGGATTCACCTGGCTGGGTGAACGGGCCCCGGGCGGGACGTCGCAGGTCCGACGCCCCGGGCCGGGAGCCGCCCCACCCCGTGCCTTGGCATGATGGTGCCCGGTCGGTCGGCCGTCGGCCCACCGGAGTACCGGAGTACCGAGCACGAGGGAGCCGCTGTGGCGCGCCATCTGATCGTCGTTGACCCGGCAGGGTCGGGCGACCACCGCACCATCGGCGAGGCGCTGAACGCGGCGCGCGGCGGCTCGGTGATCAGTGTCAGGGCCGGGCGGTACGACGAGAACCTCGTGGTGACGAAGCTGGTCACGGTCGTCGCCCACGAGCCGGGTTCGGCGGTCGAGATCGCCCCGCGCAGCGGCAGCGCGGTGCAGGTGCTCGCGGAGGCCGTCAAGCTCTCCGGGCTGCGGCTGGTGGCGGGCGGCGGCGGGGACGAGGACGAGCCGGTGGTGGACGTGCCGCGCGGTCAGGCCGCCCTGGAGGACTGCGAGGTGTACGGCAACTCCTGGACCGCGCTGCTCTCGCGCGACGAGGGGTCGCTCGCCATCCGGGACACCACCGTCAGCAATCCGGCGGGCGCCGGGATCGTGGACCTGTCGTCGCGGACGAGTGTCGTCGAGCACTGCGTGCTGGAGCGGCTGGGCAGTTCGGGGATCGTGGTCGGCGAGGACGCGTCCACCGAGGTGCGCGGCTGCACGGTGCGGGACGCCGGGGGCAACGGTGTGCTCGCCAACGGGCGGGCGCGCGGCAGCTTCACGGATGTCACGGTGGAGCGGACCGTGAAGCCCGGGATCGCCGTGGAGGAGAACGCCACGACGCGGTTCACCGACGTACGGGTCGAGGACTGTGTGATCGGCTTCCACATATCGACGGCCGCGCAGACCGTACTGGCCGACTGCTCGGCCACCGGCTGCACGACCCACGGCGTCACCCTCTCCGGCGGGACCGACCCCGAGCTGAACCGGATCCGGATCGACCGTCCGGGCGGCCACGGCATCGCGGTCACCGGGCGCTCCCGGGGCACGGTCGCCGACGCCCGGATCAGCGGGGCCCGTTCGGCCGGGCTGCTCGTGCAGGACGGGTCGTCGACGACCGTGCTCCGTACGGAGGTCACCGGGGGCGCGGCCGACGGCATCATCCTCACCGGGGGCTGCACCGCCCGCCTCGACCGGGTCACCGTGACCGGCGTCGTGGGGCACGGCATCGTCGTCGCGGAGGGCGCCGACCCGGTGCTGCGACGGGTCGAGGTGACGGACACCGGTGGCCACGGCATCGAGCTGCGCGGCAAGGCACACGGGAAGATCGAGGCGTCCACGGTGACCTCGGCGGGCGGCTGCGGGGTCCACGTCGACGGCGCCCGCCCGGCTCTGCAGGGCACGGCCGTACGGTCCTCCGCGCGGGCCGGGGTGTCGGTCGTGGCGGGCGGCGTCCTCACCCTGGTCGACTGCGAGGTCGACGGAACGGGCGGCGACGGGTTGGAAGTGGACGGCGCCGAGGCCGGGTTGACGGCGATACGGGTCCGGGTGCGGGGCGCCGGACGGCACGGGGCGAGTATCGGGGCGGAGGCGACGGCCGAGCTGACCGAGTGCATCCTGACCGCGGGCGGCGGGGACGGGCTGCGGACCGTGAGTCGGCTGCGGGTGCGCGCCGCGGGGTGCACGATCACCGGCAACAAGGGTGCGGGGGTGCGCCGTACACCCACCGAGGGCGAGCTGGTGCTCGACCGGCTGACCAGCGAGGAGAACGGCGAGCCCGATATCACGGGCGACGCCGACGCCCCGGACGGCGCTCCCGGCGACCCGCGCGGGCCACTCGCCCGGCTGGACGAACTGGTGGGGCTGCGGGCCGTCAAGGAGCAGGTCGCCACCCTGGTCAATCTCAACCGGCTGGCCCGGCGCCGCCGCGAGGCGGGCCTGCCGGTCCCGGCCACCGCACGCCACCTGGTGTTCGCGGGCCCGCCCGGCACCGGCAAGACCAGCGTCGCGCGGCTGTACGGGAGCATCCTCGCCGCCCTGGGCGTACTGCGCTCCGGGCATCTGGTGGAGGTGGCCCGCGCCGATCTGGTCGCGAAGGTGGTCGGCGGCACCGCCATGAAGACCACCGAGGTCTTCGAACAGGCCATGGGCGGCGTGCTGTTCATCGACGAGGCGTACGCGCTCACCCAGGGCGGCGGGTCCTCCGGCGCCGACTTCGGGCGGGAGGCGGTCGACACGCTGGTGAAGCTGATGGAGGACCACCGCGACGACGTCGTCGTGATCGCGGCGGGCTACTCGTCCGAGATGCACACCTTCCTGGCGTCCAACCCCGGGCTGGCCTCGCGCTTCAACCGTACCGTCGAGTTCGAGAACTACACGGTCCCCGAGCTGATCACCATCGTGCGCAAGCAGTGCGAGCAGAACCGCTACACGCTGGGTGAGGACACCGAGCGGGCGCTGGCCGTGCACTTCGGGCGGATGCACAAGGACGCGTCGTTCGGCAACGCGCGCGCCGCCCGCAAGGTCTTCGAGGAGCTGATCGACCGGCAGGCGCTGCGGCTCGCCGAGATGCCGGAGGTCTCCGAGGAGGACCTGACGACGCTGCTCCCCTCGGACGTCGGCGAGCAGGCGGCGGCAGCCATCGGCGCGGCCGAGAGCGAGCCCGCGGACACCACCCGGCTCGACGCGATCATGGCCGAACTGGGCGCACTGGTCGGCCTGGAGGACGCCAAGTCGCAGGTGCAGGACCTGGTCAACCTGCTGGCGACGGCCCGCAGGCGCCGGGCGGCCGGGCTGCCCGCTCCGTCGGTCGGCCACCACCTGGTCTTCGCGGGCCCGCCGGGCACCGGCAAGACGTCGGTGGCCCGGCTGTACGGCGAACTGCTCGGCGCCATGGGGGTGTTGCCCCGGGGGCAGCTGGTGGAGGTGGCACGGGCCGACCTGGTGGGCCGCTACGTCGGGCACACGGCGCAGCTCACCCAGGAGGTCTTCGCGCGGGCGCGGGGCGGGGTGCTGTTCGTCGACGAGGCGTACGCGCTGACCCCGGCGGGAGGTTCGGGTTCGGACTTCGGGCAGGAGGCGGTAGACACCCTGGTGAAGCTGATGGAGGACCACCGCGACGACACGGCGGTGGTGGTGGCGGGCTACGAACGGGAGATGGACCGTTTCCTCGCGTCGAACCCCGGTCTTGGCTCGCGCTTCTCGCGCCGGGTCACGTTCGAGTCGTACTCGGCGGAACATCTGGTGGAGATCGTCCGGCGGCAGTGCGAACGCGACGGGTACGACTGTGCCCCGGAGACGGTGGAGTTGCTCTCCCGGTACTTCGAAGAGGTGCCGCGGGACGAGAACTTCGGCAACGCGAGGTTCGCGCGGCGGGTGCTGGAGTCGATGATGACCCGGCAGGCGGGGCGCCTGAGCACGATGCCGGACGCGGGGCCGCGGGAGCTGCGGCTGCTGTTGCCGGAGGATCTGGTGGTCTCGTCGGTCCGGTGAAGTACGGGGCTGGGGCGGCGCTTCGACAGGTCATAGGATCATGACCATGCCGCCCCGCACCGCACTGCTCCCGGCCGCCGCCCTCGCCCTCCTCGTGAGCGTCTCGGCAGCCTCCCCGGCCGAGGCCGCGGACAGCCCGAGCCTCCCCTCCGTCAGCGCCGGTCCGCCTTCCGACGGCGGCTGCGTCAAGCCGTCCAAGAAGCACTCCGACCTCACCCCGTGGCCCCAGCGGCTCATCGCGCCCTCCCGGGCCTGGCCGTCGTCCCGGGGCGCCGGTGTCACCGTCGCCGTGGTCGACACCGGGGTCGACGAGGCACCGGCACTCGCCGGGCGGGTGAAGGCCGGGCCCGATGTCGTGTCGGGCGGAACCGCCGGGAAGGACTGCATCGGACACGGCACCTTCGTGGCGGGCGTCGTCGCGGCCGGGCAGAAGTCCGGTGTCGGGTTCGCCGGGGTCGCGCCCGACGCGCGGATCCTGGCGATCGGGGTGACCGGCAAGGACGGTTCGGCGACCGCCGACAAGGTGGCCGCCGGGATCCGGGCCGCGGTGTCCGGCGGGGCGCGGGTGGTGGACGTACCGATCGCGCTGAACCGCGGCAGTGCCTCGCTCACCTCGGCCGTACAGGAAGCGGTCCGGAAGAACGTGCTCGTGGTGGCCCCCGCGTACGGGATCACCGACTCGTCCGGGTCCCCGGCCCCGGCCGCCTACCCGGCGGCGCTGCCCGGCGTACTGGCTGTCGCCGGGCTCGCTCCCGGGGGGGGCCCCGACCAGAAGGCCGCGCCCGCGACGGCCCCCGACATCGCGGCCCCGGGCACCAGTCTCATGAGCATCGGGCCCGGCGGTACCGGGCACTTCAGCGGCAGCGGGGCGGACCTGGCGACCGGGTTCGTGGCCGGTACGGCCGCGCTGGTGGACGGCTACCGTCCCGGCCTGACCGTCCAGCAGCTCACGGACCGGCTGACGTCGACGGCGTACCCGAGCCCCGGGCTCCGCGCGCTGACGGGCGCCGGGACGGTCGACCCGGCGGGCGCGGTGACGGCCGTACTGCCCTCGTCGGCGCCCCGCCCCGCGAAGCCCGCGCCCGCCCCGCAGCTCGCGGCCAGTACCGGCGACAGCGCCCATGCGGGCGCCGTCGCGGTGGCCGGGGGCGCGGCGGGCATCGTCGCGCTGACGGCCTTCTTCGCGGTGGTGCTGCCGCGCGCCCGCCGCCGGGGCTGGCGCGCCGGGGTCTGACGGGAGCTCCCGGGACGACGGGACGGGGAGCCACGCCGGTGGCGGGGCGGGGAGCCATACCGGCGCTCCGTACCGCCACCGCTGTCGGGCTCACCCCCGCGGCAGCCCCATGAACACCCCCATGGACTCCGCGGTGTGGGCGAAGAACGCCTCCGGGTCGGCGGCGACACCGGCGATGTGCCCGTTGACCTCGAAGCCGACCATGCCGTGCAGTTGGGTCCAGGCAGTCAGCAAGCGGGCGATGGTCTGGTCCGGGAGGCCGCTGAGCAGACCCTCGGCGAGGGGTGCGATGTTGCGCCGCATGCCCTCCGACGGTTCCGGGTCGCCCGCGTAGGTGTCGAGCACCCCTGTCTCCTGGGCCTCCCGCAGCGTGCCCAGGAGCGCGAGGACGGTGCGGGCTCCGGCCACCATGGTCTCCGGGGGCGCGACGTATCCCGGCACCGGTGACCCCCAGATGAGGGTGTACTCGTCGGGGTGGTCCAGTGCCCACCGCCGTACCCCCAGGCAGATGGCCGTCCAGCGCCCGAGCAGCCCGACGCCCTCGGCCCTCGCCCGCTCGGCCCCGGCCTCGGCGGCATCACTCATCGCGTTGTAGGCGCCCAGGACCAGATCGCTCAGCAGGTCCCACTCGCCGGGGAACTCCTCGTGCGCGAGGCCCTGTTCGACGCCCGCTTCCTGGGCCAGCCCGTCGAGACCGAGAGCGACCCGGCGCCGCTCGGGCAGCCGGCCCAGCGCGGCCCGGCGCAGCGCGCCCCTCGCGTCCTCTCCGATCGGGGATCCGGCCGATCCGGCTGCCGTGTCCGGTCCTTCGGTGACGCCCATCCGGCGCATCCTCTCTTCGCGGTGTCCGCGTGTTCGTTCTTCGGTTTCCCGGCCGGTCGTGCGCCGGGGACGTGCCAGGGCGCCCGCCGCCGTACGAACCGGCGGCGGGCGCACCTGGCAACAGGAGATCACGCCCCGCTGACACGGCGCTGACATCACACGGGATCGCGCACCTCTCCGGGCGCCGGATCCGTACGCAGCGGAGTCCGGATCCCAAGTCGGCTTCCTGCTGCGCCTGTTGCTCCGCCCACGTCCCTGCCTACTGCTCGGCGGGCCCCGTCGCTTCCTCCGCCTCCTCGCCGCGCAGCGCCGTCTGCACCTGCACCGTGTTGCGGCGCGTGATGTACAGACCGCGTCCGGGCGGGAGCAGACGGGGCTTCGTACCGGTGACGATCTGCCCCTCGGCGGGCGGGCAGGACAGCTGTACGACCGGGGTGTTGGCCTCGACGAGCCGGCGCAGCAGCTGATCCGACATCATCGAGCGGGACGCGCCGTTGGCGCTGCGGGCCACGATCAGGTGCAGTCCCACCTCGGCGCCCTGGGCGAGATACGGCAGCAGCGGCGCGAACGGGTCGGGACCGCCGCTCCCGATCAGTTCGTAGTCGTCCACGACCACGAACAGCCTCGGCCCCTTCCACCAGTCGCGCAGCTTCAGCCGCTCCGGTGCGATGTCCGGTCCCGGCACCCGGTCCGCCATGGCGCGGGCCGAACCGGAGACCATCTCCTGGAGCTGGGCCGGGCCGACGGCGTACCCGAGGCGGTAGGGCTCGGGTACGGCCCCGGCCAGGCGGCGCCGGTAGTCGGTGACCATGACCCGGGCCTCGGCGGGCCCGTACCGCTTGGTGACGGCTTCGCAGACCAGCGCGAGCAGGTTGGTCTTGCCCGACTCCGCGTCGCCGACCACGACCAGGTGCGGGTTCTCCTCGAAGTCGTGGTGGAAGATGTCCAGTTGGACGTCCCGGATACCGATGGGGACGCGCAGGTCGCCGTCCGGCTCGGGCAGTTCGGACGCGGGCAACGTGAGCGGCAGCATCCGGACGGGGGGCGCCTTGGGCCCGTCCCACCCGGCGGCCGTCTCGCGGACCAGCGCGTCGACGCCGTCCGAGAGGGTGTCGACGGAGGAGTCCCCGTCGATACGGGGCAGCGCGGTCAGGAAGTGCAGTTGCTCGTCGGTGAGCCCCCGGCCGGGGACCTTCGGCACGGTCGCCGCGGCCCGCATGTTGATCGCGGAGTCGACGGGGTCACCGAGCCGCAGCTCGAAGCGCGTGCCGAGCTGGTCGCGCAGGGCGCTCCCGATCTCGCCCCAGCGGGTCGCGGCGATGATGAGGTGGACTCCGAAGTTGAGCCCGCGGGACGCGATGAGGGTGAAGGTCGGCACCAGGTCCATGAAGTCCTGGCGGATCGTGTTCCAGCCGTCGACGACGAGGAACACGTCGCCGTACGGGTCGTCGGCGAACTCACCGGCCGCGCGCTTGCGCCGGTAGTCGGCCATGGAGCCGAAACCGTGATCGGCGAACTGCCGCTCGCGGCGGGCGATCAGCCCGGTGATCTCGGCGACGGTGCGCAGCAGCCGCTCCGGGTCGAGGCGGCCGGTGACGCCACCGACGTGCGGGAGTCCGGAGAGCGCGGAGAGCCCGCCGCCACCCAGGTCCAGGCAGTAGAACTGCACCTCGCGCGGGGTGTGGGTGCGGGCGATGGCGGTGATGAGCGTACGGACGAGAGTGGTCTTGCCGCTCTGCGGGCCGCCGCCGATGCCGACGTGCCCGCCCGCACCGGAGAGATCGGCGATCAGCTCGTCGCGGCGCTGGTCGAACGGCCGGTCCACGATGCCGACCGGCACGGTGAGCCGGCGCGCGGCGGGTGAGCCGGGCGGGGGCAGCAGCAGGTCGAGCGTGGGCGGTTCGGTGAGCGGGGGCAGCCACACCTGGTGGGCGTGCGGGCCCGACTCCTCCAGCCGCTCGACGGCGATGGTGAGCAGGCTGGCGGACGCTTCCTCGGCCGCGGCCGTCTCGGCTTCCGCTCCCGCCAGCTCACTTGCGCTCTGCGGGAGTTGGCGGGGCGGCACCCAGCCCGCCTGGAACGGCACCACCTGTCCGGCGACGACCGCCTGGCGTACCGCGGGGCGGATGACCCGGTACGGCCCGGAGACGAATGCGGCCTTGAACCGGGTGAGCGTGCCGACGTCGTTCTTCAGCAGGCCGCTGCCCGGCTGGGGCGGCAGCTCGTACGCGTCCGGGACACCGAGCACACCGCGGCTCTCCATCGCGGAGAACGTCCGCAGCCCCACCCGGTAGGAGAGATGGGACTCCAGCTGGTGGATGCGGCCCTCGTCGAGCCGCTGCGAGGCGAGCAGCAGATGCACGCCGAGGGATCGGCCGAGCCGTCCGATCATGACGAACAGGTCGAGGAAGTCCCGGTGGGCGGCGAGGAGTTCACTGAACTCGTCGACGACGACGAAGAGCGTGGGCAGCGGCGCGAGGTCGGCGCCGCCTTCGCGGGCCTTCTCGTACTCCATGAGCGAGGCGTAGTTGCCCGCCTTGCGCAGGAGCTCCTGGCGGCGCATGAGTTCGCCGTGCAGGGCGTCGCGCATACGGTCCACGAGCGCCGTCTCGTCGGCGAGGTTGGTGATGACCGCGGAGGTGTGCGGCAGCCTGTCGAGGCCGAGGAAGGTCGCACCGCCCTTGAAGTCGACGAGTACGAAGTTGAGCGTCTCGGACGAGTGGGTGAGTGCGAGGCCGAGCACCAGGGTGCGCAGCAGTTCCGACTTGCCCGATCCGGTGGCGCCGATGAGCATGCCGTGCGGGCCCATCCCGCCCTGCGCCGACTCCTTGATGTCCAGGGCGACCTGGCTGCCGTCTGCGGCGAGTCCGATGGGGACGCGCAGCCGGTCGCCGGGGGCGCGCCGTTCGTGCAGCCGGGTGAGGTCCGCGGAGTGCAGGTCGTGGATGCCGAGCAGACCGGTCAGCTCCATGTCCTCCTGGAGCGGCTGCTCGGAGCGGGCGGTGGCGCCCAGCCGGAAGGGGGCCACGGCCGAGGCCAGGGCGCGGGCGGCGCGCGGGCCGAGGGTCTCGGGCCGGCCCACGGAGGTCTCGACGGTCTTGCCGTCCGCGTCGGTGGTGACCATCGAGAGGTCGCCGGGGGTGACACGGAAGCGGAGTGAGCCGCGTTCGGGGGCGTCGTCGAGGACCCCGCGTACGTCGAGGACCAGGGCATTGCGGTAGCCGGCCCCGGCTATGCGCGCCCCCGCGGGGACCGCGGCGGTGTCCAGGACGATGACCGTGTACGGCTCGTCGCGGCTCGGCTCGGCGCCCGGCTCGAAGGGCGGGCGCCCGCCGAACTCCTCACCCAGCAGCGGTTCCAGTTCGGAGACGGCTTCGGCGACGAGGCGGGCGCTGCCCACGCCGTCGGTGTCGGACGTGTGCTGGGCGTGCGGCAGCCACTTCACCCACTCCCAGCCGGGGAGCGCACCGCCGTCGGCGACGACCACGACGGCGAGATCCTCCGGGGCGTGCAGGACGGCGAGCTGGCAGACCATGGCGCGGACGGCGCCGCGGGCGGTCTCCAGGTTCCGCTCGGCAGCCGCGGCGTGGTCGGTGCCGGGGGGCCCGGTCTCCTCCCCGTCCTTGCTGCCGGACAGCAGGATCACCCGGGCGAAGGAGCGCATCCGGACCGCGATCGGCTGGCCCGGTACCGTCGAGTACGCCCGGATGAAGCGGCGCAGCGCGTGGGCGCAGAGCGGTTCGAGGTCCTCGACGGGCTTGGTGGACAGCGGGTTGAGGGTGAGCGCGAGCTGACGGGTGCCGGTGGCGACCCGGATCTCGGCGAAGTCCTCATGGGTGGTGCGGCGTTCCCAGAGCCGTCCGCCGCGCGCCAGTGAGACGAGCGAGCCCGGCTCGGGGTGGTGCCAGGCATCGGCGCGCCGCTGCTCGTCGATGGCCTTGCGGATACGGCGGCGGCTGGTGGCGAGGTAGCGCAGGTAGTCGCGCCGCTCACCGCGCAGCCGTCGCTTGCGGTCACCGGCCGCGCGGATGAACTGGCTGATCAGCATGCCCACTGCGGACAGCAGCATCATCCCGATCGCGACCCACATCAGGATGCCGCTGCTCTCGCCGGGCCTGATGAAGATCAGTACCATGCCGAGCGAGCTCAACGCCATGGGCAGATAGGTGATGACGCCGCTCATGGCGCTCTGGGACTCGGGCAGTGCGGGTGGTTCCTGGAGGGTCAGCTCGCCCTGCGGCAGCTGAGGGCCCGGCCGGCGCGGCGGGCGCCGGAACGTGACGGTGCTCAAGAGGGCTGGGCCTTCCTGGTCCAAGGAGACTGGGTTGAATTGCCCGTGGGTTAACAGACGGATACGAAACGGTTGCCCGTTGTGCCGCGCGGCAATTCCATCAACCACCCGGCATTGTCGGCCAAGTGGTTGATCCGAAGATCGGTTCGAACTCACGATAGTGTTCGCCCCGTTCCCGGGTCGACCCGCACCCCCGGACGGGAGAGAATCGAAACGCCGTGAGCGACACCACCGTCGGATTGTGCCGAATAGCTGTAAGAGCGCCTGAAAATTCCTATGAGTTGGGCATCCCGGTCGACGTACCGCTGGCCGATCTCATCCCCGTTCTCGTCGAGTACGCCGGCGGGGAGCTGCACGAGCAGGGCGCCGCCCATGGCGGCTGGACCCTCCAGCGGCTCGGCGCCGCACCCCTCGACGAGGAGGGGACCCCGCAGTCGCTGGAGTTGCGCGACGGCGAGACGCTGTACCTGCGCGCGCGTCATGAGACGCTGCCCGAGGTCGACTTCGACGATCTGGTCGACGGCATCGGCGATACGCTGCGGGCCCGGCCCGACACCTGGCGCCCCGAGCTGACCAGACGGCTGCTGATCGGGTTCGCCGTGGCCGGGCTGACCGCGGCCCTGTTCACCGTCGCGCTGCCCGGTCCTGCCCACTGGCGGATCGCTGCCGCCGCCGTGCTCGCCGTACTGCTGCTCGCCGGGGCCACGGCCGCGTCACGCGCCGTCGGGGACGCGGGGGCGGGCGCCGCCCTCGGGCTGATGGCCGTGCCGCATCTGGCCCTGGCCGGGGCGTTGTTGCCCACCGCCGGGCACGGCGAGTCCGTGTTCGGGCCCCGGCTGCTGGCGGGCGGCGCGGCAGCGGCCGGCGCCGCGGTCCTCGCGCTGGCCGCGGTCGGCGCGTTCGCCCCGCTGTTCCTCGGGGTCTTCACCGTCGCCCTGTTCGCATCGGTCGGCGGCATCGTCTGCGCGGGCGGTGTGCCGCTGTCGCACACGGCCGGATATCTCGCGGTGGGCGCGGTCGCCGCCGGGAGTTTCGTACCGGGGCTGGCCTTCCGGCTGGCGGGGCTGCGACTGCCACCGCTGCCGTCCAGCGCCGAGGAACTCCAGGAGGGCATCGAGCCCTTCGAGGCCGAGCGGGTCCGGGTGCGCGCCCGGCTGGCCGACGCGTACGCCACCGGCTGCACCGCCGCGCTCGGACTGGTCCTGGCCGGCTGCATCACGGCCCTGCTCACCGGGCCCGACTCCGACGGCTGGCCCGCGCCGGTGCTCGCCATGGCGCTCGGACTGCTGCTGCTCCTGCACACCCGGACCGTCGGCGGTGCCTGGCAGCGCCTGGTCATGGCGGTGCCCGGGGCGTACGCCCTGACACTCGCGGCCTGCACGGACGCGGTCGGAACCGGCATGCCGGGACGGCTGGAGGTCACCGGCATGCTGACGGCCGCAGCCGCGGTCACGGTGATCGCCGCCTGGACCGTGCCCGGCCGCAGGCTGGTGCCGTACTGGGGGCGCGCGGCCGACATGCTGCACAGCCTGACGGCACTGGTGCTGCTGCCGCTCGCGCTGCTGCTGGCCGGGGTGTTCGGCACGCTGCGCGGCATCTGGGGCTGACACCCCACCGGCGTTGAGATCCGTGAATCCCGTAGTGAGCCCAGTGAGGAACGTGCATGCAGTCCAGGCGTGACCAGGTCCAGGCCCATATGTTCGTCATGGGCCGGCTCTCCTCCGGCATGCAGCGCGCCGAGCCGGACGCACCCGACACCCCGACCGCCCGTACCTGGCGCGGCATCATCTGGGGCCTGCTGATCGCCTGCCTCGCCGCGCTGGTCACGACCTTGTACGGGCTGATCTCGCCCGGCGGGGCCACCTCCTGGCGCACCGACGGTGCGCTCGTGGTGGTCAAGGAGTCCGGGGCCCGGTACGTCTACATCGGCGGCACCCTGCACCCCGTGCTGAACGAGGCGTCGGCGCGGCTGCTGGCCGGGGACAAGCTGTCCGTCCAGCAGGTCGCCTCGGCCTCCCTCGGGGACACCCCGCGCGGCACACCGCTCGGCATCGTGGGCGCACCGGACGGGCTGCCGAAGGGCGCGCTCGACCGGGGCACCTGGTCGGTGTGCGCGGGCCGCAAGGACACCGGAACCGGCGGTACCAGCACGGTCACCTCGGTGGTGATCGGCGCCGAACCGGGCGGCGAAGGGCTGGGTGCGAAGGACGGCGTACTGGTGTCGTCACCCAGCGGAGGCGTCCAACTGCTCTGGCAGGGACGGCGGTTCGCGGTCGACACCAAACACGGTGGGGCTGCGGCGCTCGGCTGGGCAGGGACCACCGCCCCGTACCCGGTCGGCGATGCCTTCCTCACCTCGCTGGTGGCCGGGCCCGACCTGGCGGCTCCCGACGTGCCGGGCCGGGGCGGGGCCGGTCCCCAGCTGTCGGGGGCGGCGAGCCGGATCGGCCAGCTCTTCACCGCCGACGGCGGCCAGCGCTACCTGCTACGCAAGGACGGGCTCGTACCGCTGACCGACACCCTGCACCGGCTGCTGCTCGGCGACCCGCGCACCCAGGCGCAGGCGTACGGCGGCGGCGCGGTGAACGAACGCACGGTGGGGGCGGCCGACCTGGCCGCCCATCAGGTCCCGGCGTCGGCCGCCGCGGCGCTCGCCGCGGACCTGCCCGCCAAGGCACCGCATCCGGTGTCGGCCACCGCAGGTCAGGACGTGTGCGCGCGGGTCGCCTCCAGCGGCTCCGGGCACACCACGACGGTGGCGCTGGTCGCCGCCACGCAGGTGCCGGGCGGGGCGCCGGACGCCGAACCGGGGGTACGGGCCGGGTGCCTGGCCGCCGACCGGGTCTGGGTCCGACCGGGCTCGGGCGCCCTGGTGACGGCCCACTCCACGGCCGGGACGGGCTCCACCCGCTACCTGGTCACCGACGCGGGCGCCGCCTACCCGGTGCCCGACGACGACGCTCTCAAGCAGCTCGGCTACTCGGCGAGCGATGCCGTACGGCTGCCCGCACCGCTGCTCGATCTGCTGCCGACCGGGCCGAATCTCGACCCGCAGGCACTGGCGCAGGGCGGCATCGTGCGGGCCGACCTATCCGCCACGGAGGGCGCCGGGAGCAAAAGCGTTGCGGGCGCTCCGAAACAATCGAATGAACGATGCATCAATAATTGACGCCAAAGCTCAAGCGAAGATCAAATTCTGATCCAGCAGGGTCAGTTGAGCACTTCTGATGAGTATCGTGGCGACACATGTCCGAATCCTGACCGGAATGAGGCAACCACCATGGTTGACAGCGCGCCTGGACTGTTCAATCGGCAGCAAACAGACATCGACAAGGCCCGCACGGCCCTGGAGAACCACGTGGCCACCATGGCCCGCGCGGGCGCGACCGTGTCGGCGATCCACGACGACGTGCGGATGTCGTACGTCGCCGACTCGTCCAGCATCTTCAGCAGCAAGCTCCAGCAGTGGATGCAGTCGTACAACGACATCAAGGGCAAGGTCGACGCCCTGCACTCCTCGCTGATGGCGGCCGACACCATCCACAACTCCAGCGAGATGGACGCCTCCCAGTACGCGAGCGCGTGGGACGGCGGCGGCAGCGGCTACTACCAGGCCCTGTCCGGCTGATCCTCGGCCGACCCGCCTGCCAGCTCTGCCTCTTCACCCCCTCCCACACCTCCTGAAAGGACGACCGGACATGGCGGACGTCACACTCGAAGTCCAGCGCGCCAACGCGGCCATCGACGACATGGTCAAGGCCAACACGGACATGGTGAACGCGCTCACCGAACTGCTCAGCCAGCTCGGCCCCCTGAAGGCGTCCTTCTCCGGTCAGACCGCGACCGTGTACACGGACTTCCAGAACCAGGCCAACACCGCCATCGAGACGATGAACGCCCAGTTCGGCACAGGTCAGCAGGCCCTGAAGGAAATGGTCGACGGCCAGGTCGCGGGTGACAAGCGCGGCTCAGGGATGTTCTGACCATGGCCAAGGACGAGAACGACGACGGGGACACCGGCACCTTCAAGGTGACCGAGGGCTGGCTCAAGGGTGAGGCCCGCACCAGGGTCCTCGGACTCCAGGGCTGGCTCCAGTCGGGCCCCGACTACGCGACGCTGGGCGAATACGCAACCGAGTCGGGCGTCCACAAGGGACTCCTCGCGGGCTCGGGCACCCTGGGCCCCGACGCGACTCTGCACAAGGTGTTCACTCAGCTCTGTTCAAGTCTCAAGACGCAGCTGGACGTTCTCGGGGACGGTTTCACCACCATGTCGATCGACATGGCGACCGTCGACACCATTCTCCAGAACAGCGAGGACGACGCCGCCCTGACGGCGGATCAGATGAACCTGGAGCTGGCGAACGCCCTCAAGGAGTTCGGCGGCACTCCCACCGCTCCTCCCAGCCCGTAACTCCGGTACGCGGCACCGGCACCGTCCGACATCGGCATCGGGCGGTGCCGGACCGCCCGGCGCCTCCACCGCTCAACCTCCGCACTGCGCAACCGTCTGCATCACACCCGTAAGGAACCCGCCATGGCCACCCCCACGAATCCGGAGGACTCGTTCCCCGACCGGAAGTGGGAGGACGGACTCGCGTTCGTCGCCCCCAAAGACGGCGATCTGGCCAAGGTGACCAACCGCGCGGATGTGACCAAGGATCCGTGGTTCAAGAGCGATCACCGGGCCGTCTCGGCTGCCGATGGCGACGTCGGCACCCCCTCAGGCTATGACTACGGCTGGTCGCAGGGCTGGACAGCAAGTGGCGGAAAGAGCTACACGTACCAGATCGGGTTCAGCCTGACGCCCGAAGTCGGAGACAACGGCTCGGACACCCCTCTGTCCAAGTTCATCCACGAACCCTGGGCCATCATCGGGCCGCCGTTGAACACCCTGATCGGCAACTCCACGACCAGTGTGGGCAGTTTCGACGACGGTGCGATGATGCTGCGCAACGTTCTCAACCACATGGATTTCGTGGAGAACGACATCAAGGCGTGGGTGAAAGACATCAACGTGCCGGACTCCGAGATGCAGGGCACGGCGGCCGGGGCCTTCAAGCGGGTCCTCGTGGCCGTGCAGCAGCAGGTGGCGTACCTCCATCAGGAGGTGGTGAACCGCGGGGACATCCCGACTCTCATCGACAGTGCGCGTGTCAAGCTCCACGATGCGATGTTCGCACTGGTCACCGCGGCCGACACCTTCCGCAACGCCCCGGGCGGCTGGCCCGGCACCCATGTCCACGACACGTTCTTCAACGCCATGGCCGGCGCGACTCTCACGTTCAGCTCGGACAGGGGTTCCGTCACTCTCGACGTACCAGGACTCGGAAATCCGACCACGCCGGAATTCTGGTCCACGCTGGAGCAGAAGTCGAAGGACGCCTGGTTGAAGCAGGTGGCGGACGTGCTGGACACTGTCGCCAAGCCGCAGTTGGGCTACGTGCAAACCGCCTATCAGGCCGCAATCGACGTGATCCCGCCGAGCGCCCTCACCAAGCCGCCGTACCGCGATCCCAACGCACCGAAGCCACCCGGCGACAAAAAACCCCCCGGCGACGGCACCGGCGACAAAAAACCCCCCGGCGACGGCACCGGCGACAAGAAGCCCCCCGGCGACGACACCGGCGACAAGAAGCCCCCCGGCGACGACACCAACACCGGTGACAAGCCGCCGGGGTCGGGCATCACCGGGCCGCCGAAGACCGAATCCAACGTCCCGCCCCCGCCGCCGCAGTCGAAGACGACCGGTCCCCCGCAGACCAACGAGGGTGGTGGCGGCGGCAACACGCTGCTCGACAAGAACAACCAGCCGATCAAGGACTCGAAGGGCAACACCCCCGACATCCCGCCCGGGTCGCACATAGACCCCAAAACAAACCAGATCATCGGGCCGGACGGCAAGCCGGTGCTGGGCGCCGACAAGAAGCCCCTCATGGCTCCGGCGAACTCCCACATCGGCCCCGGCCCGTCGATCGGGAACAGCAGCAGCAACAGCAAGACCAGCCAGCAGCAGCTGAAGGAACAGCAGGAGCTGGCTGAGAAGCAGATCAAGCAGCAGAAGGCCAACCAGCAGCAGCAGCTGAAGGACCAGCAGGAACTGCAGGAGAAGCAGCTCAAGCAGCAGCAGCTCAACCAGCAGCAGCAGTTGAAGCAGCGGAAGGCGCAGGAGGCCCAGGAGGTCGAGCAGGAGAAGGCCTACCAGAAGGCCCTCTCCGGGATTCGCGGTGACGCCCGTACCGAGAGCAGCGGCAACGGGTACGGGAACAAGACCGGAGGCGGCGGCAGGAACAAACTGAACCTGGAGGAGCTGCCGCCCCGGGGCAACGAGCGGCTCCCCAACGGCCGGAGCATCGGCGACCCCAAGACCTCGGTCTCGGAGCGCGTCCGGACCCGCACCTCGGCCAACGAGCCCAATCTGGCCGCGGAGGAGTCCGCGGTCAGGCAGTCCTCCGCGATGAACCGCACGTCGTCCAACGGCCAGCCGATGATGCCTCCCATGGGTGGCGGAGGCGGCGGCGGGGGCGGCGGCGAGCGGGACCGTGAGCGCCGCACCTGGCTGGCAGAGGACGAAGAGACCTGGGGCACCTCCCAGGCAGCAGCACCGGGAGTGATCGGCTGATGGGTAACGGATTCCAGGAACAGCTCGACGAGATGATGGGAAAGCTCGCGGAACACCGCGATTCCCTCCTCGCGACCCAGCGGGAGCTGGCCAAGTACACGGTCACCGTGCAGTCGAAGGACCGGATGCTGACGGTCGTCGCGGGCGCCCAGGGCGACGTGCGGGAGATCAAGTTCCATACGAACGCGTACCGCGACATGGCGCCCGCCGAACTGGGCGCGGCGCTGGTCGAGGTCATCGGGCAGGCCAGGGAGCAGGCCGGGCAGAAGGTCCGCGAGACCATGATGCCGTTCCAGGGAGCGGGCGCCGCCATGCGCAAGTCGATGACGGGCGGCAGCGAATTCGACGACCTGATGGGCCCGTTGCGGGAGATGTGGCCGGGCCCCGAGGGGCCGGGCGGCACACCGGGCGCCGGACGGAAGGGCACAGGCAAGGCGTCCGGCGGCACACCGGGCACCGGGCGGAACGGCACGGGCAAGGGGAAGGGCGGTACCTCGGATGGCTGAGAAGATCACCACCATCGACCAGCTCAAGCAGCAGTTCGCCCAGTACCCGCAGATCGGGGAGCTGATCAAGCAGATCGGCGACTACCTGGCCCAGATCGACAAGATCAATATCGATGGCGGCGGCCAGGACGACGAGATCGCCAAGCAGTACCACGAGACCATCGACCCCGGTATGAAGCACCTGCACGACCTGCTGACCCTGCTCAAGACCCTGGTCGAACAGGTCGGGTACTCGGGATCCGACGTGATGGCCCTGTTCGACCGGGTCGAGGACGAAGCCAAGTCACTCGCGACCAGTTGGTCGAACGACTCCAAGTGATGAGAACCCACGGATGCTGACGCCCTCCCCCGCGATCGAGTGGATCATGCATGCCCTCACGGGCATGAAGTGGCCACAGGCCAACGAGGACGAGCTCCGCAACGCAGCGGATCTCTACGACTCCGTGGGCAACGACTACAAGCAGCTCGACGACCAGCTCGTACAGCTGCTCCAGAGCATCCGGCAGAACTTCGAGGGCGACGCGGCCACCGCGTTCCTCAATCTGGGCCAGGTCATCGCGGGCGGCAAGGACTCGTTCCTCGATGCGGCGGCGGAGCAGTCCCAGCAAATGGCGAAGACCGCCCGGGACACCGCGACCCAGGCCGAGTACACGAAATGGATGATGCTCGCCCAGCTCATCGAGCTGCTGGCCGAGTTCATGTACGCCATGGCGTTCTCGTGGGTGCCCGGCTTCGGTGAGGCACTGCTGGAGGGGCTGAGCTGGCGCACGCTCTTCACCCGGGTGTTCCTCAAGATGCTGATCAAGGAGCTGCTCAAGAGGATCGCCCAGCACGTCGCCCTCGGGGTCGGCATGGGCATCGCGATGGACCGCATCATCCAGATGGTCCAGATCGGCCAGGGCAACCGGGACAAGTTCGACAACAAGCTGCTGCTGGACGCGATCAAGTTCGGCGCGATCCAGGGCCTGGTCACCGGGCCGCTCAGCCTGCTCGCCCCGGGGATCGGCAAGTGGCTGGGCAACAAGCTCGGCAAGGGTCTGTCGAAGCTCCTCACCACGGAGCTGAAGACGCTCTTCAAGACCCTGGAGAAGGTCGGGGGCAAGGGCGGAGCCAATGACCTGGCCAAGAACGTGGCCAAGCTGCTGAGCAATCACGACCTCAGCCTCACCAAGGGCTTCACCAAGCTCGGTGGGAAGGAGGGCGCCAAGGCCACGACCGAGAACTTCATCAAGAACATGGGCAAGGAGTTCGCCAAGTCCCCCATCAACGGGTTCACGAAGGAGGAGTCCCGTCAGATCGGCAAGACCTGGGCCAAGACCGTCACCGAGCACTGGTCGGGCCCGACCAAGGGCGCGGCGGAAGCACTCAGCAAGGAACTCACCAGGGAACTGGGCAGCACGCTCGACAAGAACGCCCTGAAGGTGCTCGCCCATGACATGCCCCAGACCCTGATGCACATGGGTTTCCAGGGCAACAAGCGCTTCCGGCTGGGCATGGTCGGCAGTGGGCTGCTCGTGGAGTCCATAGGCCAGAACCTCGGTGAGGGTTTCTACAACCTGATCTACCAGGACGGCTTCTCCACGTCGTGGGACACCTTCGTCGCGGGCATGCTGACCGGCGGACTGAGTCACGGCGGCCACGTCTATCTCGTCCACCCCGTCGTGCATGCCATGTCCCACCACTTCGACACCTCGGGGCTCGGCGGCGGGTTCGACAAGGGCCTGGACAAGAACTTCGACCTGGACCTGCCCACGGGCCTGGACAAGAACGTAGCCGGGGACCTCGACGAACACCTCGATCATCTCGATGTGGAAGATGATCCCGATTACTTCAACATGAGCGACAGCGACACGGATTCGCTGTACAGCGACACCAGCACCGTCCACACGTCCCACGACCAGGTGACGCCGGTGAAGCCGGTGGCGACGACCTCCTCGGACTCGACGGTCCCTACGGTCAACCACACGAACGACGTTCAGCACACGAACACTTCGGACTCTTCGAACTCTCAGAACCACTCCGAGAACCCGGTGGCACCGGTCGCTCCCGTCCCGCAGGGCGCACCGAACACCTCCGTGCCCCCGGCCAACACGGCACCGACCACCTCGCCGAACCTGTCGTCCACCCACGCGTCGTCGCCCAACACCCCCCATGCGGCTTCCTCGCCCCGCCGTCCGAACCAGTCCCCCCTTCTGCCGAACAATGGCGAGGGCAGCAGCAACAACATCGAGCTGAAGCCCCTGCGTCGCCCGACTACGACAGAAACCACTTCCACTTCCACCGACTTCGACGCGTCGCTCACGCCGAACAACGAGTCGGTCACGGCCCCGAAGCCGACGGCGAACAACGTCACGGAGACGGTTGATGCCAACGCGACGGTTCCGGAGACGCCGCCCCCGCCGAAGCAGTTGCCCCACGACAACGTCGTCTCCACCGAGCACCGGGACAACTCGGGACTCGACACGGATCAGCTGCGGAACGACCAGTCCGACCAGAACTCCGCACAACAGCAACAGCAACAGCAGCAGTCCGGCCAGCACACCGATCAGCAGAACAACCAGCAGCCCAACCAGAACACCGACCAGCAGAACAACAACCAACAGAACAACAGCCAGGCCAACGACCAGATCACCGAGCAGACCAACCAGCAGACCAACGAAGAGAACCCGGGCGGCGACCCCGAGTACGACGACACCCTGACGCCCCCCGAGAACAACCCCAGAGACACCGCCGAGGGCTCCCCCCGTCCTCCCCTCTGGCAGCACGACGTCATCCAGTACGTCAGGAACCCCGAAACTCCCCGTCCCCCGACGACTCCGCTCCCCACCGGCTCCGCCGCAGGCCACAGCAGCACCAAGCTGCTTCAGCCGCGCCAGGGCGCGAGCATCGGCAGCAAGCTCCACACGATGCTCAACACCAGGCTCGGCCGCGAGCGCGCCGACGCCGCCCTGGCCAAGCAGATCGATGACGCGCTGGCCCGGAACCCGAGCTCGTTCCTCGGCGAGGGCCGCCGCTTCGTGGCCAAGCACAGCGTCCCCAACTCCCTCAAGGCGAGCCTCACCAAGGCGAAGCGGACCGTGGTGACCGTCACGGCCGTTCCGTACGCCGACGTGTGGACCCACCATCCGGACTCCGAGGCCCGCGACCCGCACAAGCTGGACACGTCCCAGCAGTTCCAGCAGCAGACCGGCACGAACACCGGCACCTCCCGGGGCACCAACCTTCAGGTCAAGCTCAACACGGGGGCACTGCCGTCGACGACCCGTGTGGTGGTGGAGGTCGGCGCGAACGCCGCCCACAACCAGAAGCATGTCGTGGGCACCCATGACCAGCGTTCGTACCAGCGGGAGACGCGTACGACGGGTGGCAGTGAGTTCTTCCGGCAGGACGTCTACTACCGGGTCGAGTTCCACAGGGAGGGCGTGGGATCCTTCGGCACCGGCGTCAAGAACGGGATGACGACCCGGGTCTCCAAGGGTTCCGCCGTGCCGAAGGCGACGGAGCTGCGCGTCCCGAAGCACTTCACCCCGCAGCCCGATGCGCACCTCGGCTCACCGAGCACCGAGGGCTTCGGGCCGGTCAAGTCGCTCTTCGATTGGGCCGTCCAGAGGATCGACGCCAAGCCGGGCACGCGCGAACACCAGCAGCTCAGCGACTACTTCTCCACGGAGCACTTCCACGGCATGGCCGACGAGCTGGCCCGCGGTCCGCTGCCGCCGCTCGACGTGCGCAAGAGCAACGGCACGTCCGCGGGCCGCTTCGAGGTGGGCAAGGCGGTGTCCGGCCAGCACCATCTGATCGAGGTCGTGGACGACGCCGAGCTGCGCATCACGGATCAGATCACCGTGAAGAACGAGGTCCTGGTCCAGGACAACCGGCGTTACGTGGTGACCTTCTTCGGCGGCTCGCGGTTCGCCATCCCGACCGATCATGCGCCGAACCTCTTCATGCAGCTCGGGCTCACCCTGCAATACAGCCACGACTCCAGCGAGGTCTCGCTCCAGGGCGGGAACGTGGGACGCAAGATCACCGGACGGGTGAAGGGCAGCCCGACGGCCCTCTACCTCCAGGAGATGAAGGTCCCCGTCACCATCGACGGCCATGAGACGACCCTCGACACCTGGAGCCTCGTACGGCTGCCGGTACGCGAGGCGCGCGAGCGGGCGGGCTGGGACCCCGACATCCGTACCCGCCCCGAGGGCAGCGAGCCGCCGCTGCCCGCGAGCTGGCGCAACGGCGACTACGACCTGACACACACCAGGGCCACCGACCTCGTCATCGGCAACCGCCACTCCGACGATCCGGCGTCCCCGCACGTACTCGTCGACCAGGTGCTGGACTGGATCGGCCGGACGCACGGCGACTCGGTGCTGGTCGCCCCCCGCCCGGGTACGGACCGGGCCAACCTGCGCGGGCAGTGGAACAAGTTCACCCAGTACATCAGCGGTGAGCGGAGTCGGGCCGAGCAGAACACCCGGATCATCATGGCCAAGTTCGACGAGCGGAACCTCGCGGCCACGCTCAACGAACTGGCCCACGACGGGCTGTCGGTCAAGCTGTTCGGCCGCTCGCTCACCAAGCAGCGCTTCTTCGACCTGAACCTGAAGGTCGATCTCGCCCCGCCGGTCTACCGCGGCACCGACCGTAACGAGATGACCCGTCAGGCCATCAACGCCGGTGAACGCGTGGGTAATTCACACAGCACCACGCACAGCTACGGGGCCCAGGTGGCCGCCACCCTGGAGTTGCGCTCCGGGGCGACGCTCCCGAACGGTACGCCGGAGCACATCGGCGTGCTGGGGGTCAAGGGCGGCGCGAACCGCCAGCACACCCGGAGCACCGGCAGCATGGGGACGGCCGGCCGCGAGGACGTGACGGCCACTCCGGCGGGGGTGCACTCCTACCGGGCGACCGGCACGTTGAAGGCCACGCTGGTGGGCGTGGACCAGTGGCACTCGCCGTACCGGGCCGTGACGCTCGGCCGGGCCAACCGCACGCTCCACGGGCCGGCCACCGTGGGCGGCCACGGCGCCACACTCGGGGACTTCAGTGTGATGCTCCACCTGTCGGAGCAGCACGCGCCCAAGGTCGACCCGCACGCGGAGGGCGCGTTCAACCCGTACGCGACCGACCGGGAGACCACCTCCCGGGAGCTGCGGCCGGACGAGACCGAGGATCTGTGGGCGCCGTCGGAGTGGCAGCGCGGTGACTCGCTCAAGAACATCCCGGTGATGACCCTCTTCGTGCCGACGGACACGCACATCCAGTCGGCGGGCCCGCTGGTCGCGAACCGGGCCACCCGCGGCGAGTGGACGCTGACCACTCCGGGGACCAGCCAGCACGAGCGGATGAAGAACGCCTTCAGCTCGATGTCGCTGACCTCCGACGCCGACCAGGTGTTCTCCCCGACGGGCAAGCAGCTCAACGACGTACGCGCCCCCGGTTTCCTGTACGGCGCGACGGGCGACATCCGGCTCGTCGGACGGCGTGGGGAGCCGACCGCCGTGGGCGGCCCCGTCGATCTCAAGCCGGAGCAGAACCGGAGTCTGGACCTGGCGATCTCGGGGGGAGACGGCAAGGGCTGGGTGCTGTCGATCGACCTGAACGCGGGGCACTTCCCGGCGCAGCAGACGAATCCGCCCACCACGACGCGGTACGGCGTGGGCTACACCCCGTTCCAGCGCTCCACCATGACCTCGAAGGGCGCCGGCCGGACCACCGGACGGTCCGTCAATGTGGTGCCGGAGAACGGCTATTGGGTCCCGGTCACCACGGACGCGGAATACCGCTTCGAGATGAGCAGCGACAAGCTCGGTGTCTTCACCCCGTTCCGCTCGGCGCTGCCCGCATGGACCGGGCAGCTGGTGAACAAGGCGAACGCCTGGCGCGGGCTGGTCACCGAGCAGGCGGCGCACGCGCTGGGTCTGTTCCGGACCGGTGTCGACACGGTGCCCAGCCTCGCCACCGGAGCGGGCACCTGGTCGCACCCCTCATGGTTCAAGCAGAGCCCGCTCGGGGTCTTCCCGGTGTCGGCGCCGAACGGGACCGATGCGGGGCGGGCGCAGTTCAACCAGACGCTGCGCAATCTGCGGTTCACCCGCAACAGCCTGGAGTCCATCAGGACCCTGCTGTCCGAACGGCACGGGCAGGCCCTGGTCGAGGCCGGCATTCCGCAGCAGTACCGGGGCCGCGCTCCCTGGCGCGGTTTCAGCGACAGCCTCCCCTTCGGGGGCAAGAACTACCGGGTCACGGTGCAGCAGGTCCCCGGCACCCGGACGGTCAAGGACTTCGGCTTCGGCGATGTGGAGAACGGCCACTCCGTCGCCACCAGCAACAGCGCGTCCCGGGGCGTCAACCGCTCCAAGGGTGTCTCCGCGAACATCACCGAACGCATCACCGGGCCGAACGGTTCGACGGGCGGTCCACTGCTGAACGCCGGTGACTCGCAGGGTCAGAGCGCCTCCGAGAGCACCTCGCAGTCGGACACGGTGTCGCAGACCACGGTGCTCCCCGGCCCGGTCGCCACCGTCTCCACCTCGTACGACGTCGTGGTCACGATCGTGGACAACAAGGGCAACACCGTACTGACCCACACCTGGGAGGCGGGCAGTGCGGACAGCCAGGAGCCGCTGGCCCTGCTCAGGCCGGGCGGGGAGCGCGCGGGCGATGTGTACACGGTGCCGCCCGTCTCCGTGGACGTGCTGCCGTCGAGGAACGTGACTCCGGGGAATGTCGGTCGCCTCGTCACCGACCACGTGGCCGGCGCCAAACGCCCCGAAGCACTGGTCCCCGGCAACGGGGTGCACTTCACGCGGGTGCTCGGCTCGGAGAATGTCGAGGCGCTGGCCCACATCACCCTGGCGAAGGCCCAGACCCCGCACCTCAACGGCGGTCACGCGGGCAAGGGTCCGGAGACCCAGGGGGTGCTCACCGGTGACCAGCTGGTCCAGGCCCGTGCCAAGGCCGCGAACGTCAAGCTGCTGGCGCCCGGCAAGGGCGGCGGCGACACCCTGACGTCCGGCACCAACGAGCTGTCCCTGACCGGTTCGCTCATCGACGGTTCGGCGCTCGGCGAGAACGGCTACCAGCCGCTCGGCCTGGTCGACGACGCCCTCATCGGCGGCTCCACCGGATCCCTCCAACTCCACCCGTCCTTCGACCTGTCGGGGGCCAAGCTGCTGGCGACGGCCGACGTACGGATGGAGTACGCCACCGGCACGAGCGAGAGTCACGACGTCGGTGAGGGCGACTCCGGCAGCAAGAACCGCGGGCTGGGCGGTGACGCCATCGGGGCCGACTCGCACAAGACGACGTACCAGATCACCCCGGTCATCGCGCCGGGCGTCAACGCGTCGGAGGAGTACAAGTTCAACGAGGCGACCGCCGCCAAGATCAATATGAAGCCGGACACCGGGCGGGCCTTCCTCTTCTCCGTACCCACGAAGTGGCTGGCCGTCGCCGGGGTGCACCGCCACTTCAAGGACAGCTCGGTCGGCCAGGCGATGATCCGCGGGCTGAACTGGGAGGGCTTCGACCCGCCGGGTGTCCAGGCCGGTACGGCGGACACCGAGGTGCTCGCCTGGATCCGCGAGGACGTGGCCCGCGACCTGGGACTCATCACCGACACGAACTTCCCCGAGAAGCTGTCCGGGCAGTGGGACGACGTGACCAAGGGGTGGAAGACGTGGAAGGCGAACCACGACGCGTACTGGAGCGCGTACCGCCCCCTGACCGACCTGGCGTTCGTGGTGACGGACGCGAAGCACCGGCTGGAGGTGGCGACCACCCCTGAGGCCCGACAGGCGGCGCAGCAGGCACTGGACGCGGCGCAGTCCGCACTGGACGAGGCACGGCAGACGGCCGAGCCGAAGCTGGAGGCGCTGGAGCAGAAGCTGAAGCTCGCGGGCGAGCACTACCACGCCCTGCGGTCGGCCGCCGATGCCCTCAACGACTGGCACCGGCTGCCGGAGAACGAACGCACGGGCACCGAGGCGCCCGAGGCGCTGGCGTACGACCCCACCGTGGAGCACGCCCACGGCGTGGAGAAGCCCGAACCCCCCGCTGCTTCGTACACGGAGTTCACCGACGACGAGGGTGAACTCCTCGGCGTGGAGGACGTTTCCTCCGGCAAGGTCCACCCGGTCGGCCCGGTCTTCCACGACGGCAACGGCTTCTTCCACTCCCTGGCCGAGCACCTGGTCCGGATCGATCCGGACCTGCTGGCGCAGCAGGGCATCGTCCTCCCGGAGAACCGTGACCTCACCGGTGTGGCGAACGACCTGCGTGCGCTGTTCGGGCAGACCCTCCGCGACGGCGGGGACAACCCGCTGGCGGACTACATCCACCCGGACCTCACCGACACGTTCGAGCGCGACGAGGTCCGCCTGGCCGGGCTGGAGAACCTGCTGGACACGACGACGCCACAGGGCAAGGAGTACACGGAGGGCAAGTGGATTCCGCACTCGGCGGGCGCCCCCACCGTGAACCACCGTGCGGTACTGACCCCGGAGCAGCGGACCGCGCTCGCCGCGTCGCAGACTCAACGGCCGCCCAACGAGAAGTCCGCGGCCAAGGACAGCGCAGGTGACCTGTACCCGCCGCTGGCCGCCCAGCTGTTCGGGGTGCCGGTGACGGTGCTGGTGGACGGCAGGCGCCATACGTTCATGCCCGACGGGAGCGAGGCGACGGGCCACGAGGGTGCCGATGGCGTCGAGCTGCTGCTGAAGGACGGCCACTACCGGCACGTCGATCAGACCGGGAACCTGAAGCCTCCGCAGGAAACGCCGTCCGACAACGAGTCCGACAACAACTCCCTCTCCGAGCACGAATCGGTCTCGGACCACGACTCGGTCTCGGACGACGGGTCCGACGTCGAGCCCGTGCCGGGCACGCCCCGCCCGGTACTCAAGGTGCCGGACGACGGCTACTCACACCTCACTTCGCTGCTGGTCAGCGCCCCCTCGGCGGTCGGGCCGAAGCTCCCCCACCTCGGCCAGAGGCTGCGTTCCCTGGTCGACTCCCCGGACGAGCTGCGCGTCATCGCCTCGGCCGCGTCCGACGTCGAGCACCACCAGGACCTGCACACGCTGGTGCTCGGCATGAAGGAGGCCGTGCACGCCCATGTGGTGGAGCTGGGCGCCCGCGGGCTCGCCATGCGGATGCCCCACCTCGTCCCGCAGTTCGCCCAGGGCAACCGACGCGCCATGTACCGGGCCGTGAACCTCATGTTCAAGGAGGTGAAGACGGCCGTCGCCGCGTGGGAACACAGCGGGGACTCCCCCTGGTCCCAGAGCTTCCTGCCGCTGCTGGCCGATACCTTCGGGGTGGACCTCACCGTGCACACCCTGCCGTCCGGCGGTAACCCCGGCGGGTCGGACCGGTTCCAGCCCCCGCCCGGGGGTGGTGCTCCTCTCTCCGTACACCTTCAGCAGAACGGCTCGCACTTCGACGGGACGACGGAGCCGACCGCACGACCGCGGACCGAATCGTTCCGTGTCCCGAGCGCCTCGCCGAACGCCCCGCTCCACACGCGGCACACCGGCCCGCTGGAGGCCCCGGCACCCGTTCCCCTGCACAAGCCTGCCGCCACGCCCACGCTCACCGCCGACTACTCCGTCGTCGAAATCCCCCCGCACCACTCGGCCACGGCCCCCCAACCGGTCGCCGACGTCAGTTCGCTGGGCACGGCCGAGATCCTGTCGCCCAGTGACCGGACCATGGACGAGGGCGGGGCCGCCGCGTCCGTCTGGGAGCGCGGGTTCGCCGTGGAGCGCACCCTGCTCAGCGACGGCAGTGTGCGCTCCGACGTCACGGTGCGCATCCATCTGGACGTGCAGCCGGGTGCCAACGCGAACCACGTAGCGAACGCCAAAGCAATGGCGAAGCGCGGCATCGACAAGTACTACAACGACCCGAAGCACCGTCTCCCCAACGGTGATCTGCTCCAGGTGAAGCTGGAGTTCGTCTTCGATCCCGCAGACGCGCACCGCAAGGTGAAGCTGCACCCGGACCCGGACGGCACGGGCCGCGACAACAGCGCCACCTGGTACGTCTCGGAGGGCGGGGCGGGCTCGATCGACAAGTCGTACGTCATCGCGCACGAGACCGGCCACCTCCTCGGCTTCCAGGACCAGTACCGCGAGGCCAAGCAGGACAATCCGTTCCGGCCGGTGTACGACGACCACTCGCTGATGTCCGGATACGGCATCGACGACGCGGGACTCGTGCAGTTCGACATGGACCACATGACGTCCGACCACACCCTCTCGCCGTCACTGCGGATCATGCCGCGGGATCTGCTGCTGCTCTCCACGGCGGTCGACGCCGCCTGGTCGCACACTCCGGGCGTGGGCGCGGGCCCGCACGACAAGGCCAGGGCGCACATCCCGCTCGACGTACGGGAACGGGTGCTGCGCGGCAACGTCAGCACCGGCGCCGACGGTCTGCTCGCCCCGCGCGGCCCCTCCGGGCGCTTCCGCCCCGAAGCCACCGGACCGCTGAACCCGAACGGCACCTACCGGGCGGGCAAGCGCCCCGACGGCACGGACCAGACGATGTTCCCGGACCACTGGAGCCCCGACGAGGTCCTCCACGCCACCCGCCAGGTCTACCTCGACCACGTCCGCAAGAACACCCTGATCCCCGACAGCGAACGCTCCGGACGCCAGAACTTCGACGGTGTCTACCAGGGCGTACGCATCAAGGGCACCGCCGACACCACCGGCACCATCATCGACTTCGCCCCCCACCCCGACCAGAACGGTCTGCTGCCGCCCACCCACCTCGAACCGCCACCGCCCCGCGAGCTCACCGACGAACCCGCGTTCAGCGACGCCTCCATGCGCTTCATGCTGCGCGGCGACGTCCCGACGCTGACCGGGGTGCAGTACGCGCAAAGCGAGGACCGGCGCGAGCTGGCCCAGACGGACCGCGGCATCATCTTCGAGAAGCTGACGGACCCCGATTTCAACGGCGTGCGCCGGGCCGAGGTGTGGTTCCGGAACCCGCCGACGGGACCCGGGCCGAAGACTCTGAAGGTCGGCGACGGCGACTCGCCCGACGGGGTCGGCCAGGACGGCTGGGGCACCAATCCGCGGATGCTGTTCCCCGAGGAGTGGGCCCCCGGTGATCTGCGCGAGGCCGTACGGGACGCACACAACAACGCCCTGGCCAACGGCCTCTTCGAGGTGCTGCCCGACGGCGGCTACCTGTGGGAGGGCTCGGCGGGCGGCGTCCGGATGCAGGGCGTCGTGAAGGAAGGCACTCACCGCTGGTTCCGTCCGACCCGCTTCCAGCCGCACCCGGAGTGGGACGCGCACGACATCGCGGCGACCACCTCCGAGACCCCGATGACCTACACCAGGGCCTCCGGCGGACTCGCCGAATTCCGTTCCTCGCACGTCGTGTTCACCAACGGCGACCGCGGGCTGAACCTCACCCGGGTCGTCCGGTATTCGAGGGAAATGGACCCGGGAGCCCTCGCCGAGCTGCGCGAGAAGCTGTCCGACGTACAGGACCACATCGACGACACCTACAACACCGGGGAAGAGAGCAAGGAGAACGGCCGGCTCCCCAAGACCCGGTTCACCGTGGAGCTCCGGCCGACGAGCAGGAACAACCCGTCGGAGGACGGCGCCGACATCGGAACGCTGTCCCTGCACAGCTCCGAAGACGCCGCGGCCCGGTTGCTGGGCTTCGACGTGGATCCGGACGCGGGCCGCCAGGACCTCGTACGCCAGGTCCTCGAACACCGCCGACCGACGCCCCAGTCCACCCACGCCTGGAATCCCCCGAACCAGCAGCAGGGCGGGACACCGAACCCGCTGCTCACGTCGGACGTCGAGGCCGCGCTGCGCCGCAACACGCACGCCGGGCTCTTCGACGAACCCGGTGTACTGGAACTCCTGGCCGCCCGCCGCTCCCAGGACCACGCCCCGCACGTCACCAAGGAATCGACCGAAGCAGCGCTCGCCGCCCTCACCGAGGACGAATTCGCGCCCGGCTACACCCGGACCCCGGACGACCAGCTCCCGGACGGCTGGACCCCGGACCGACTGCGACTCGCCGCACTGCGGGCCGCCCGCAGCAGCGCACCGCGTACCCCCGACCTCCACCAGCCGGGCACCCTCACCCTCGTCACCACGCCCGAACCGGGCATGCAGCTCACGACCCGCATCGACAGCACCTCGCTGCTCGTCCTCGGCGCCGAGATCGTCAGGCTGCCGCAGCCGACAGCCCCGGCCGGACACACCCAAACCCCGGCCCCCCAGCCGGGCAACCACGCCCCGGTCGACCTGAACAGCAACGTCACCCCGGTCAACCCGGTCCATCTGGCCGCCATATCAGGGGCGTTGGGCCTGCACCCCACATATCTGCGCAGCGTCCTGCCCGTACTCCACCAGTCCGCCACGCCGAGCGAGGCTCTGCACACCCTGCAGACGCTGGCGACGCGGCTCGACGCGGGACCGCAGCTGGGCGAGTTCGTCCGGCGGATGTCGGAACTCGGGGTCTCCGCCGACGACTGGTGGGACCTGTCGACCTTCCAGCACAGCCAGGGCGACAGCATGCGCAGCCTGCTGGGCCCGGACCTGCAGCAGAGCCGGCAGCGCATCGACGAGTGGCAGCGCACCGAGGTGGTGGACACCGACGCAGTCACCGACGCCACCGCACACGAGCTGGGCGTGCATCCGCTCGCCCTCACCCGGATCGCCGACGCCCTTCGGCTGTACTCCCCTTCGGACATCACCCGGCTGAACATGGACGCCGACTTCTGGCAGCGTCCCGCCACCCCCGAGGAACTGGCGCTGGAGTACCTGGCCGGGCACCGCACGGAGATCGAGGAGCTCCGCGCCGAGATCGACCGGGAGCGGTTCGACGAGATCGCCGACGACCTCCTCGGCGAGAACCGGGACGAGGCCGATCTCGACTACCACGGCTTCCTGCACTGGAGCAGGATGTCCCTCGAAGGTCTGCGGCACTTCACCGCAGCCGAGCTGGACTTCCTGATCGGCAACTGGTCGGCGGTCAGGGACATCGTGCCGCCACCGCCCAACTTCGATCTCGCTGACCACCGGAGCGAGCTGTACGAGGTGGAACACCTGCGCAACCTGGCCGAGTTCGCGGTCGTCAGGGCGAACCGGGCCCAGGACCCGGTGGCGCTCAACAGCGCGCAGGAACGCCTGGCCCAGCTGGACCCCTACGTCACGGACCACCGCGCCGCAATGCAGCAGCGGCTCGCCCAGCTGTGGTCCGAGAACCCCATGACCCCCGCCACTCCGGGGGCGCAGACCCCTCTCTCCCACCCGGCCACGCCGACGCACACGGTCTTCGACGAGGACATCGTGATGGGCGAGGACGCCCCGGTGGACCCGGACGGGGACATCGTGATGACCCCGAGCCCGCACCGGCCCCACTCGTCCCCGCATCTCCCCACCCCGCACGGGACCACTGCACCCGTCCACGCCCCGACACCCGGCGTCGACTACTCCGTCGTCGAGATCCCCCCGCACCGCTCCGCCTCGGTCCCCCGCCCCGAAGAAAAGTCGCTGGGCACGGCCGAGATCGAGCGGCCCAGTATGCGGACCGTGGTGAAGGGCGGGGCCGCCGCGTCCGTCTGGGAGCGCGGGTTCGCCGTCGAACGCACCAAGCTGAGCGACGGCAGTGTGCGCTCCGACATCACGGTCCGTATCCACCTGGACCTCCAGCCCGGTGCCAACGAGAAGCACGTCGCGAACGCCAAGGCCATGGCGAAGCGCGGCATCGACAAGTACTACAACGACCCGAAGCACCGTCTCCCCAACGGTGATCTCCTGCACGTGGAGCTGGAGTTCGTCGGCAACGCCGCGCAGGCACACCGCAAGGTGGCACTGCATCCGGACCCGGACGGCACGGGGCGCGACGACAGCGCCACCTGGTACGTCTCGGAGGGCGGGGCAGGCTCGGCCGACAAGTCACACGTCATCGCGCACGAGACCGGCCATCTCCTCGGCTTCCAGGACCAGTACCGCGAGGCCAGGACAGGCCGTCCGCTCCGGCCGGTGCACGACGACCACTCGCTGATGTCCGGATACGGCACCGACGACGCGGGACTCATCCAGTTCAGCATGGACCACGGGATCTACACCGCCCACGCCCTCTCGCCGACGCTGCGGATCGTGCCGCGGGACCTGCTGCTGCTCTCCACCGCGGTCGACACCGCCTGGTCGCACGCCGACGGCGTGGGCGCGGGACCGCTCGACAAGGCCAGGGCGCACATCCCGCTCGACGTACGGGACCGAGTCCTGCGCGGCAACGCCACCACCGGCGCCACCGGCCTGCTCGCCCCACGCGGCCCCTCCGG
>NZ_CALNVW010000014.1 GCF_940670765.1 Streptomyces sp. A 4/2 | reverse complement strand
TCGACCTTCGACGGCGTCTACCAAGGCGTCCGCATCAAGGGCACCGCCGGCGCCACCGGCACCATCATCGACTTCGCCCCCCACCCCGACCAGACCGGTCTCCTGCCGCCCACCCACCTCGAACCGCCGGCACCCCGCAAGCTGTCCGACGAACCCGCGTTCGGGGACGTCGCCACGCGCTTCCTGACCTACGGCTCCACCGCCGACAGAACCGGCGTCCACTACACGCTGCCCGGCCCGAACGGGGCCCTCGCGCAGAACCAGCACGGCGTCTTCATCGAACCGCTGTGGCCCGCGCACCCGAACGGCACCCAGTGGGCCACCGTCTGGTTCAAGGACCCGAACCTGCGGGAGCAGACGGTACGGGCCCTCGCCAACGGCGCCCCGCCGCCGCCCGCATTGCATCGCGGTGACCGGGAGAACGACGCCATGGTCGGCCTCGACGGCGAGGTGGCCACCCCCCATCTACTCTTCCCCTCCGACTGGTCGACGCACCGGCTCCTGGACTCGATCGTCGAGGCCCACCGCAACGCGCGCGGCAACGGCTCATGGGTGGAGGTCCCGGAGGGCGGCTACCTCTGGGAGGGCGTGCACGACGGCGTAAGGATGCACGGCCACGTCCGCGACGGTGAACACCTGTGGGCCCGGCCCTCGACGGACCAACCGCCGTCCCCGGACCACTCGTCCAAGGTGTTCGCGGTCACCGCCCCGGTAGATTTCGAGATGCCCAGACCGGGCACCACACCGGCACCGTTCCGTGTCCAGCGCGTAATCCACCTGGACGGCTCCTTGGGGATGCGCATCACCCGGGTGCTGTCGCATCCGGCGTTGTCCCCGGAGCAGAGCAACGAACTGGCCGGGCCGCTGCGCGAGGTACAGCTGCAAGTGGGCGCCGAACTCAACCGGCCCGACCCACGCGCACACCGCGAACTGAGCCTTATCACCTTTGACGTGGAGCTTGCGCCGACGGACGACCCGGCGATGACCGAGTACAGCCCGGAGCTGTCGAACATCGCGACGGACTTCTTCAATCCGAACATCGTGCAGGACCTGATGGTGCTCGACCTCAACGACCAGGAGGCCGTGAACACCTTCCTGCGCACTGCCGCCGACCGGCTGCCGCCGGTGTCGGAGCTACCGGCCGGCTGGCAGGGCCCGCAGGGGCAGCCGCACCACGAGCAGGCCCCGGCATGGAAGTCGGACGTGACGACTTCGGTCCGCCGCAACACCCTGGCCGGACTGCTCGACGAGCCCGGAGTCAAGGCGTTGTTGGCGCAGCACCGAGGCCAGGAACCGCCCGGCCCGCTCACGAACACAGACACCCACACCACCGACACGAGCGCAGACACACACACCGTCGGCGCGGGCGCGGGTGCAGGCACACACACCGTTGGCGCGGGCGCGGGTGCAGGCACACACACCGACCGCATGGCCGCGGTGGCCGACGCCCTCGGACTGCAGCCCTCCGACCTCACCAGCATCGAGAGCGCCCTGAAGGGCTCCGCCCTCATCCGCCCGGCCCTCGACGCACTCGACCAGTTGGCGGCCCGACTGGATGCCGGGCCCGCAGGCCCCTTCGTGAAGCGGATGACAGAACTCGATGTGCCGCTCTCCGAGTGGTGGGACTTCTCCTCGTATCTGCACACCAAGAGGGCCTCGATGTCCGACATGGTCGCCCTGGACCAGACATGGGTCCAGCCGGTGCTCGACGACTCACGCGCTCATCCAGTGCCGAACGTCTCGGCCGAGACGTCGGCCCAGGCGCACGCGCTGGGCGTGCATCCGCGCTATCTCACGCGGTTGGCCGACGCCCTCAAAGTAGGCCCGGAAGACGTCGCCCTCCTGGGCAAGCGCAAGCCTTTCTGGCAGCAACCCCTGTCACCCGAGGCCCTGGGACAGAAGGTCCGAGCCGAACTCGACAGCGAGCGCGAAAAGCGGGAAGACGCCCGCCTCGCCCGTGACCACAGACGCTTCGACGACGCCGCCGACGAGCTGCTGGGCAGCCGATCCACCCGCACCGAGGAGGAGTTCCGCTCCTTCATGCACTGGTCCACGGTCGCGCACCTGGGCCTGGACGTCCTCCCGGATCAGCGACTGCGAGAGTTGGTGGGGCACTGGCGTCTGGAAACGAATGACGGCACCGCCCCGGTGCCCGCGGACTTCGACCCGCGCAAGGCGGGGAAGCCCCAGGCCGAACTGCTCCATATGGTGGCACTCGCCCATCGATCGGGACCGCTGCCCCAAAAACTGGAGAAGGCCCTGGCCAGGCGCGACGCGGACATCAAGGCCCAGTTGACGCTGCTGGACTTGTGGCACGAGGGGGACGTGCATCAGGACGACGGCCCGCCCGTGACACTGCCCACGGCCCCGAACCCCGCCCAGTCGTCCTCCACTCAGCAGCACGCCTCGCCGAACGTCCCGCTCCACACGCCGCACGCCAGCCCGCACAGGGTCCCGGCACCCACGCCCACACCCACGCTCACGCCCACCTCCGACCACCCCGTCACCGATGTCCCCACGCCCACGCTCACCCCCGCCGTCGACTACTCCGTCGCCCCGCTCCCCCCGGCCCCGCGCCCCAGGCCGGCCACCGACGTCCGTTCGCTGGGCACAGCCGAGATCCGGCGGCCCAGCCGCCTGACGCAGAGGCTGGGCGGGGCCGCCGCGTCCGTCTGGGAGCGCGGGTTCGCCGTCGAACGCACCGAACTCAGCGACGGCAGTGTGCGCTCCGACATCACGGTCCGCATCCATCTGAACCCCCAGCCCGGCGCCAACGAGAACCACGTCGCGAACGCCAGGGAGATGGCGCAGCGCGGCGTCGACACGTACTTCAACGTCCCGAACCACCGTCTCCCGAACGGTGATCTGCTGCGGGTCAGGCTGGAGTTCGTCGACAATCCCGCACAGGCGCACCGACGGGTGCGGTTGCACCCGGACCCGGACGGCACGGGCCGCGACGACAGCGCCACCTGGTACGTCTCGGACGACGGCGAGGACGGTGCGGACAAGTCGCACGTCATCGCGCACGAGACCGGCCACCTCCTCGGCTTCCAGGACCACTACCGCGAGGCCGAGCCGGGTGAGCCGTTCCGGCCGGTGTACGACGACCACTCGCTGATGTCCGGATACGGCATCGACGACGCGGGACGCGTGCAGTTCGACATGGACTACATGGGCCCCTCCCAGCAGATCTCGCCGACGCTGCGCGTCGCGCCGCGGGATCTCCTGCTGCTCTCCACGGCCGTCGACGCCGCCTGGTCGCACACTCCGGGCGTGGGCGCAGGCCCGCACGACAAGGCCGGGGTGCACATCCCGCTCGACGTACGGGACCGAGTCCTGCGCGGTAACGCCACCACCGGCGCCACCGGTCTGCTCGCCCCGCGCGGTCCCTCGGG
>NZ_CALNVW010000013.1 GCF_940670765.1 Streptomyces sp. A 4/2 | reverse complement strand
CTGACCTTCGACGGCGTCTACCAAGGCGTCCGCATCAAGGGCACCGCCGGCGCCACCGGCACCATCATCGACTTCGCCCCCCACCCCGACCAGAGAGGCCTGCAGCCGCCCACCCACCTCGAACCGCCGCCGCCCCGCGAGCTGTCCGACGAACCCGCGTTCAGCGAGACGTCGATGCGGTTCGTGCTGCGCGGTGACCCCTCGACGCTGACCGGGGTGCAGTACGCGCACAGCGAGGACCGGCGCGAGCTGGCCCAGACGGACCGCGGAATCCGCTTCGACAAGCTGTCGGACCCCGACTTCAACGGCGTGCGCCGGGCCGAAGTGTGGTTCCGGAACCCGCCGACGGGACCGGGAAGGGCGATCCTCAAGATCGGCCAGGGCGACTCGCCCGAGGTGATCACTCATGACGGTCTCGGCAGCCATCCGCGGACGCTGTTCCCGGAGGTGTGGACCCCCGGTGACCTGCGCGAGGCCGTACGGGACGCACACGACAACGCCCTGGCCAACGGCCTCTTCGAAGTGCTGCCCGACGGCGGCTACCTGTGGGAGGGCTCGGCGGGCGGTGTCCGGATGCAGGGCGTCGTGAAGGACGGCGAGCACCGCTGGTTCCGTCCGACGCGCTTCCAGCCGCACCCGGAGTGGGACGCGCACGACATCGCGGCGACCACCTCCGAGACCCCGATGACCTACGCCAGGGCGTCCGGCGGGCTCGCCGACTTCCGGGTTTCGCACGTGGTGTTCGCCAACGGCGACCGCGGGCTGAACCTCACCCGGATCGTCCATTACCCGAGGGGCATGGACCCGCTGGCCCTCGCCGAACTGCGCGAGAAGCTGTCCGACGTACAGGACCACATCGACGACACCTACAACTCCCCGGAAGAGGCCAACGAGAACGGCCGGCTGCCCAAGACCCGGTTCACCGTGGAGCTGCGCCCGACGAAGCGGCCCGGCCAGCGGGAGGACGGCGCGGACATCGGAGCGCTGTCCACGCAGAGCACCGAGGACGCGGCGGCCCAGCTGCTGGGCCTCGACGTGGATCCGGACGCGGGCCGCCAGGACCTCGTACGCCAGGTCCTCGAACACCGGCGCCCGGTACCGCAGTCCACCGACTCCTGGGACGCCCCGCACGAGCAGGGCGGGACACCGAACCCGCTGCTCACGTCGGACGTCGAGGCCGCGCTGCGCCGCAACACGCACGCCGGGCTCTTCGACGAACCCGGTGTACTGGAACTCCTGGCCGCCCGCCGGTCCCAGGACCACGCCCCGCACGTCACCAGGGAATCGACCGAAGCGGCACTGGCGGCCCTCACCGAGGACGATTTCGCGCCCGACTACACCCGCACGCCGGACGACCAGCTCCCGGACGGCTGGACCCCGGACCGGCTGCGACTCGCCGCACTGCGGGCCGCCCGCAGCAGCGCACCGCGTACCCCCGACCTCCACCAGCCGGGCACCCTCACCCTCGTCACCACGCCCGAACCGGGCATGCAGCTCACCACCCGCATCGACAGCACCTCGCTGCTCGTCCTCGGCGCCGAGATCGTCAGGCTGCCGCAGCCGACAGCCCCGGCCGGACACACCCAGGCCCCGGGCACGCACCCGAACGATCCGGTCACACCCGTCCCGCCCGTCACACCCGTCAGTCCGATCGGCTCGGTCACCCACGTCAATCCGGTCCATCTGGACGCTGTTTCACGGGCCTTGGGCCTGACCCCCGCGCAACTGCACACCGCCCTGCCCGTACTGCACCATGCCGCCACTCCGAGCGAAGCACTGCACGCCCTGGAGACGCTGGCGAAGCGGGTCGGCTCGGGACCGCAGGTGGGCAGGTTCGTCCGGCGGATGTCGGAACTCCAGGTTCCCGCAGCCGACTGGTGGGATCTGTCGAGCTACCTGACCGGCCGGGGCGAGAGCATGCTGCACGTGCTCGGCCCGTACACCCCGGAGGTCCAGCGGCGGATCGACGAGTGGCGGCTCAGCGATGTGACCCACACCGACGAGGCCACCAGAACCACCGCACACGAGCTGGGCGTGCATCCGCTCGCCCTCACCCGGATCGCCAGGGCCGTCCGGCTGCCCAGCCCTTCGGACGTCACCCGGCTCACTGTGGACGCCGACTTCTGGCAGCGCCCGGTTCCCCCCGAGGAGCTGGCGCTGGAGTATCTGGTCGGGCACCGCACGGAGATCGAGAACCTCCGCGCCGTGATCGACCGGGACCGGTTCGACGAGGTCGCCGACGACGTCCTCGGCCCGGAACGACACGACATGGGCGAGAGCGACCTCGACTACCACCGCTTCCTGTACTGGACCGGGGTGGCCCACGAGGGTCTGCGGCCCTTCAGCGCAATCGAGTTGGACTTCCTGGTCGGCAACTGGGCGCCGTACCGGGACACCGGGCCGCAGCCGCCGCCCGGCTTCGACCCCGCCCTCTACCGAAGGCATCTGGACGAGCTGGAGCACCGGCGGAACCTGGCCAAGTTCGCGGCCGTCGAAGCGGGCCGGGCCAGAGACCGGACGGCGCTCGACAGGGCGCGCGCCACCCTGAACCAGCTGCGCCCCTACGTCACGAGGCACCGCGCCGACCTGCGGCTGCGGCTCGCCCAGCTGTGGTCGCAGAACCCCATGACCCCGGCCACTCCGGGCGCACAGACGCCTCCCGCCACTCCGGGCGCACCGACGCCTCCCGCGCAACCGGCCGCACCGACGCACCCGGTCGCCGACGAGGACATCGTGATGGGCGAGGACGCCCCGGTGGACCCGGACGGGGACATCGTGATGACCCCGAGCCCGCGTCTGCTCCACCAGTCCCCGCCCAACGTCCCCCCGCAGAGCAACTCGCACGTCGACGGGACGACGGAGCCGCCCCTCATCGAGCCGAACTCCTCGCCGAGCACCCCGCTCCACACGCAGCAGACCGGCCCGCAGGAGCCCCCGGTTCCCACCCTCACGCCCGCCGCCAAGTACGCCGTCGTCGAACTTCCCCCGGCTCCCCTTCCCAAGCCGGTCATCGACGTCAAGTCGCTGGGCAAGGCCGAGATTCTCCCGCCCAGTGCCCGGAGCAGGGCAAGGGGCGGGGCCGCCGCGTCCGTCTGGGAGCGCGCCTTCGCCGTCGAGCGCACCGAGCTCAGCGACGGCAGTGTGCGCTCCGACATCACGGTCCGCGTCTATCTGGACGTGCAGCCGGGCGCCACCCCGAACCACGTCGCGAACGCCAAGGAGATGGCGGAGCGCGGCATCGACACGTACTACAACGCCCCGAACCACCGGCTGTCGAACGGTGATCTGCTGCGGGTGAAGATGGAGTTCGTCGACGATCCCGCACAGGCGCACCGCAAGGTGCGGCTGCACCCGGACCTGGACGGCAAGGGCCGCGACAACAGCGGCACCTGGTACGTCTCGGAGGGCGGAAAGAACGCGAAGGACAAGTCGTACGTCATCGCGCACGAGACCGGCCACCTCCTCGGCTTCCAGGACCAGTACCGCGAGGCCAAGGAGGGCCGTCCGCCCCGGCCGGTGCACGACGACCACTCGCTGATGTCCGGATACGGCATCGACGCATCGGGACTCATCCAGTTCGACATGGACCACCTGGCCTCCTCCGGTCAGCTCTCGCCGACGCTGCGGATCGTGCCGCGGGATCTGCTGCTGCTCTCCACGGCGGTCGACACCGCCTGGTCGCACGCCCCCGGCGTGGGCGCGGGCCCGCACGACAAGGCCAGGGCGCACATCCCGCTCGACGTACGGGAACAGGTGCTGCGCGGCAACGTCAGCACCGGAGCCACCGGCCTCCTCGCCCCGCGCGGCCCCTCCGGACGCTTCCGCCCCGAACCCACCGGACCGCGCAACCCCAACGGCACGTACCAGGCGGGCAAACGCCCCGACGGCACCGACCAGACGATGTTCCCGGACCACTGGAGCCCGGAAGAAGTCCTGCACGCCACCCGCCAGGTCTACCTCGACCACGTCAGGACCGGCAGTCTGACTGCGGACAGAAAACTCTCGGGCCGCCAGACCTTCGACGGTGTCTACCAGGGCGTACGCATCAAGGGCACCGCCGACACCACCGGCACCATCATCGACTTCGCGCCCCACCCCGACCAGAACGGTCTGCTGCCGCCCACCCACCTCGAACCGCCCCCGCTCCGCAAGCCCACCGACGATCCCGCGTTCGGGGACGTCGCACTGCGCTTCATGGCGTACGGCTCCGCCCACAGCCGGACCGGCGTGCACTACATGCTGCCCGGCAAGGTCGGGACGCGTGCGCGGGAGAGCCAGTCCATCCTGATCAGCGAGTTGTGGACCGCGCACCCGAACGGCACCCAGTGGGCCCAGGTCTGGTTCAAGGACCCCAACCTGCGGGGGCGGACGGCGCAGGCTGTCACCACCGGCGCCCCGGCACCTTCGGAATGGCGGTTCGGCGACCAGGAGAGCCGGCACGTGCTCGGCGCCGACGGCACGGCGAACAGCGGCCAGCTGCTCTTCCCGGACCGCTGGTCGGTGTCCGATCTCCGGAACGCGATCGTCGAGGCTCACCGCGGCGCGCGCAGCTCCGGTTCGTGGGTGGAGGTCCCGGAGGGCGGCTACTTCTGGGAGGGCATGCACGACGGCGTACGGATGCACGGACACGTCCGCGACGGCGAGCACCTGTGGGTCCGGCCCTCGTCGGACCAGCCTCCGCTCCCGCACAGCTCGCCCGAGATACTGGCGAGCACCGCCCCCCTGGAATTCAGTGCGCCCAAACCGGACGGCACGACGGCGCTGTTCAGCATCCGGCGGGTGATCCACCAGGACGGCACCCTCGGGATGCACGTCACCCGGATCCTGCCGCATCCGTCGCTGGACCCGGGTGTGCACAGCCGCCTCGTCGACGAGCAGCTGCCGAAGGTCAGTAAGCAGCTGGCCGCCGAATTCAACCGGCCCGACCCGAATGGACGCCGCGAGCTGGGCCTGATCACCTTCGATGTGAAGCTGTCGCCGACGGACGACCCGAAGATAAAAATCCCGCGCCGGTCCGAGCTGTTCCAGATCATGATGGACAACGCGGACACGGACACCCTGACGGACCTGATGACGGTCGACGCCACCGACCCTGTGCGCCTGGCAGACCTCCTGCGCGACATGGCCGACCACCTGCCGCCGGTATCGGAGCTGCCGACCGACTGGCAGGGCCCGCAGGGGCAACCGCACCATGAGCAGGACCGGGTCTGGACGTCGGACGTGGCGACTTCGGTCCGCCGCACCCGGGCCCGGCTCCTCGACGAGCCGGGCGTGAAGGGGCTGTTGGAGCAGCACCGGAGCCAGGAGTCGGCACCCGGCCCGCTCACGAACACGAGCACACATACGGGCGGGGCCGAGAACACAGCCGCAGGCACCGCCACCGCCACCGACCGCAGGAACGCGGCAGCCGAGAGCCTCGGACTGGCGCCTTCCGATCTCACCAGCATCGAGATGGCCCTGAAGGGCTCCGGTCCCCTGCGCCCGGCCCTCGACGCGCTCGACCAGTTGGCTGCCCGCCTGGAGGCCGGGCCCACGGGCCCCTTCGTCCGGCGGATGACGGAAATCGGTTCGCCGCTCTCCGAGTGGTGGTCCTTCTCGTCGTATCTGCACACCAAGAAGGGCCTGCTGTCCGACGTGGTCAGCATGGACCTGACCGGGGCCCGGAAGATGCTGAACGACTCGCGCAACCACCCGCCGGCGCCCACGTCGTACGAGACGGACATCCAGGCCTACGCGCTGGGCCTGCACCCGAATTATCTGACGCGGCTGGCCGACGCCGTCAAGGTGCGCCCGGAGGACGTCGCCAAGCTGGGCGAGGACAAGTCCTACTGGCAGCAGCCCCTTTCGCCCGAGACCCTGGGGCAGAACTACCGGGACCGCGAGCGCGAAAAGCAGGAGGACATCCGCACCGCCCGCGACCGCACCCGGTTCAACACCGTCGCCGACCAGCTGCTGGGCGCCGACCCGACCCGCGCGGAGGAGCGGTTCCGCTCCTTCACCCACTGGTCCGAGGCGGCGCGACACCTGGGCCTGAACGTCTTCACCGACCAGCGCCTGCGGGAACTGGCCGAGCACTGGCAGGTGGAAACGAACAGCGGCACCAACCCGGTGCCCGCGAACTTCGACCCGCGCAAGGACGGCAAGGTCCGGGCCGATCTGCTCCTTACGGAAGAACTCGCCAAGCGGTCAGGGGAACCGCTGCCCCCGAAACTGGTGAAGGACCTGGCCGACTTCGAGTGGTTCATCCAGTTCCAGCTGACGAATCTGGACGCGCGGTACAGCGGAGGCGTGACCCAGAACGCCACCCCGTCCGTGACACCCGCCACGGACCCGCACTCCACCCAATCGACCACCACTCAGTCAGCTTCCACTCAGTCAGCTTCCACTCAGTCGGCCTCCACTCAGTCGACCTCGAACCAGCCGCACAACTCGCCGAACCTCCCTCTCCACACGCCGCACGCCAGCCCGCACAAGGCCCCGGCATCCACGCCCACGCCCGCGCTCACGCCCACGCCCACCGCCGATCACCCCGTCACCGATGTCCCCACGGCCCCCATCGCCCCGACCCCCACCGCCCATTACTCCGTCGTCGAGATTCCCCCGCACCCCTCCGCCCCGGTCCCCCACCCCGCACCGGTCACCGACGTGCGTTCGCTGGGCACGGCCGAGGTTCTCCCGCCCAGTGACCTGACCAGGACGAAGGGCGGTGCCGCCGCATCCGTCTGGGAGCGCGCGTTCGCCGTCGAACGCACCGAACTCAGCGACGGCAGTGTGCGCTCCGGTATCACCGTCCGCATCCACCTGAACCTCCAGCCCGGTGCCACCGAGAACCACGTCGCGAACGCCAAGGCGATGGCGACGCTCGGCATCGACACGTACTTCAACGTCCCGAAGCACCGTCTCTCCAACGGTGATCTCCTGCACGTGAAGCTGGAGTTCGTCAACGATTCCGCACAGGCACACCGCACGGTGAAGCTGCACCCGGACCCGGACGGCACGGGCCGCGACGACAGCGGCGCCTGGTACGTCTCGGAGAGCGGGGCGGGCGGGAAGGACAAGTCACACGTCATCGCGCACGAGACCGGCCACCTCCTCGGCTTCCAGGACCAGTACCGCGAGGCCACGGAGGGCGAACCGCTCCGGCCGGTGCACGACGACCACTCGCTGATGTCCGGAAACTACATCGACGAGTCCGGGCTCCTGCAGTTCAGCATGGACCATCTGGCCACCGAGGGGGAGCTCTCACCGACGCTGCGGATCGTGCCGCGGGACCTGCTGCTCCTGTCCACGGCCGTCGACACCGCCTGGTCGCACGCCGACGGCGTGGGCGCGGGCCCGCACGACGGTGCCAGAGCACACATCCCACTCGACGTACGGGACCGCGTCCTGCGCGGCAGCGCCACCACCGGCACCCACGGCCTGCTCGCCCCGCGCGGCCCGGCCGGGAGGTTCCGCCCCGAACCCACCGGACCGCGCAACCCCAACGGCACCTACCAGGCGGGCAAACTGCCCGACGGCAGCGACCGGACCATGTTCCCCGACCACTGGAGCCTCGAAGAGGTCCTGCACGCGACCCGCCAGGTCTACCTCGACCACGTCAGGACCAACAGCCTGACCACCGTCCCCGACCGCTCCACACGCCAGACCTTCGACGGCGTCTACCAGGGCGTCCGCATCAAGGGCACCGCCGACACCACCGGCACCATCCTCGACTTCGCCCCCCACCCCGACCAGAGCGGGCTGCTGCCCCCCACCCACCTCGAACCGCCGTCGCCCCGCCGCCCCGACGCCGATCCCGCCTTCGGGGACGTCGTACTGCGCTACCTGACCTACGGCTCCACCGCCAACAGGACCGGCGTCCACTTCGCGCTGCCGGACAAGACCGGGACCTTCGCGCAGCGCAAGCACGGCGTCCACATCGAATCGCTGTGGCCCGCGCACCCGAACGGCACCCAGTGGGCCACGGTCCTGTTCAAGGACCCGAACCTGCGGGGGCTGACGGCAAAGGCTGCCGCCAACAACGCCCTACCGCCTCTCGAATGGCATCAGGGCGACCGGGAGAACGGGACCGTATTCAACCCCGACGGCATGACCGCCGCCGGTCAGCTTCTCTTCCCCCACCACTGGTCGCTGCCCACTCTCCGGGACGCGATAGCCGGAGCCCACCGCACCGCGCGCAACGCCGGTTCGTGGGTGGAGGTCCCGGAGGGCGGCTACCTCTGGGAGGGCGTGCACGACGGCGTACGCATGCACGGCCACGTCCGCGACGGCGAACACCTGTGGGCCCGGCCCTCGACGGACCAACCGCTGATCTCGGCCGTGTCTGCCAAGGTGCTCGCGGTCACCGATCCCGTACCTGTTCAGCTGCCCAAACCGGGTGGCGGGTCGCTGCCGTTCCACGTCCAGCGGGTGATCCACGAGGACGGCACCCTGGGGCTCCGCATCACCCGGGTCCTGGAACATCCCCCGCTGGCAGACGAGTTCCACGAATACCTGCGCGACGAGATGCTGCCGGACCTGCGTGAGCAGCTGGCCGACGACTTCAATCGGCTCTCCCCGTACAGACACCGCGAGCTGAACCTGGTCACCTTCGACATAGAACTGTCACCGACCGAAGATCCGGCGATGGAACTCGGGGACGACTCCGAGCTGGTCAAGATCGCGCAGAACAACGGGGACCTGAGCTCCCTCCTGTCGGACCTGATGCCGGTCGACTCCATCGACGAAGCGGGCATGGACGCCCTCCTGCAAAGCGTGCGAGGCATGCTGCCGCCGCTGTCGGAGCGGCCGGCCGACTGGCAGGGCCCGCAGGGGCAGCCGCAGCACGAGCAGAGCCCGGTCCTGAAATCGGTCTGGGAGTCGGACGTGACGACTTCCGTGCACCGCAACACCCCGGCCGGGCTGCTCGACGAGCCCGGCGTACGGGCGCTGTTGGCGCAGCACCGGGGCCAGGAACCCTCCAGCCCGCTCACGCGCACCGACACGGACACGGTCGTAAGCCCCCATCGCCTGGCGGCGGCGGCCGGGTTCCTCAAACTGCGGCCCTCCGACCTCACCAGCATCACGGCCGCCCTGCAGGGGTCCACCCCCCTCCACACGGCCATCGACTCACTCAACCAGCTGGCCGCCCGACTGGGCGTCGGGAAGTCCACGCGCCAGCTCGTGAAACAGATGACGGAAGTGGGTGTGCCGCTCTCCGAGTGGTCGCACTTCTCGTCGTATCTGCACACCAAGGGGCACACGCTGTCCAAGGTGGCCTCCATGGATCCGGCCAGGGCCAAGAAGCTGTACGCAGACTCGCGCGCCCAACCGATGCCGCGGGTTTCGGACGACATGCGGTTCTTCGCCTACACCCTGGACATGCACCCGAATTATCTGGAACGGCTGGCCGACGCCCTCCACCTGCACCCGTCAGATGTCCTCGATCTGGGCGAGTACGAGACCTTCCGGCAGCAGCCCCACACCCCTGAGGCCCTGGCGCGGAACTACGGGCTCGACAACCACCAGACGCTGGAGGATGCCCGCTTCGCCCGTAGCTACACACGGCTCAACGCGGTCGCCGACAAACTGCTGGGCAGCAACCCCGCCCTCGCGGACGCCAGGTTCCGCTCCTTCATGCACTGGTCCGACGTCGCGAGCGAGGGTCTGCACATCTTCACCGACCAGCGCCTGCAAGAGCTGGTGGAGCACTGGCGGGTGGAAACGAACGACGGGACCAACCAGGTGCCCGACGATTACGACCCGCGCGCGGAGCGGGAGCAGTATGCCGATCTGATGCACCTGGCCGACAAGTCGGCGCCGGTGCTGGACCCGGCCCGGGAGGAGGCCCTGGACACCTACGAGCAGCGCGTCCGGGACCGGCGGACGCAGTTGGATGCGCAGTACGTGGGAGGCCTGTCCCAGAACGCCGGCCTGCCCGTGACGCCGCCCACGGCCCCGCACCCGGCCCAGCAGTCCGCCGCCCCGCACCGGCCTCATCAGTCCCCGCCCACCGTCCTCTCGCAGAGCCCGGTAAACCCCCCGCAGACCCCCGTCACCCCGCAGCGACCCACCACCCGGGGCCGGTCGGCCTCCGCACCGCCGCCGCTCCCTGCCCCCGTGCATGCACCCGCTGTCCCGCATGCCCCCGACACCCCGCAGCCCCCCGTCACCCGGGGCCGGTCGGCCTCCGCACCACCGCCGCTCCTTGCCCCCCTGCCTGCCTCCGCCGTCCCACATGCCCCCGACACCCCGCAGCCCCCCGTCACCCGGGGCCGGTCGGCCTCCGCACCACCGCCGCCCCTTGCCCCCCTGCATGCCCCCGTCACCCACCGAGCCGAGATCCGCCGACCCTCCCCGGAGTTCCTGAACAGCGCGGGCTACACGGGACCCATCAGGCGTCGCCGGTTCAGCGCCGAGCGCACCGAGGTGCAGGGCGGTGTCGCCGAGACGAAGATCACCGTACGCATCCACCTGGACGTCAAGGACGGTGTCACCCCCGAACTCCTCCAGGCCACCAAGGCCTCGGCGAACAGCGGCCTCCAGAAGTACTACAACGACCCGGACCACCGACTGCCGAACGGCGATCTGCTGCGGGTGGCGGCCGAGTTCGTCGACACCCCCGAGCTGGCGCACCACACCATCGCGCTGCACCCCGACCCCGATGGCATGGGCCGGAGCAACGACGCGAACTGGTACCTCTCCGTGGAGAAGCTCACATCCGACCCGGTCATGCCGCCCCACGAGATCGGCCACCTCCTGGGCCTGCAGGACTACTACCGGGATCCCATGCAGGGACGAGCACACTGGCCGGTCTACGACGAGCACGCGCTGATGGGCGCCGCCTACACCGACCCGCTCTTCGGCCGGTCCGTGGTCGACCAGAACTTCCCGATCCCGGTGACGTCGTCGCCGTATCTGCGGATCATGCCCCGCGACCTCCTGGTGCTGGGCACCGCGATCGGAGCGGCGCTGCGGGACACGCCGCAGCCCACCGTCCGCATCCCGCTCGACGTGCGGGAACGGGTCCTGCGCGGCTACCCCCGCACCGGAACCGTCGGCCTGCTCGCCCCGCACGGCGCCGCCGACCGGCCCCGCCCGGTAGCCACCGGCGAGCGCAACCCGAACGGCACCTACCAGGCGGGCACCCACCCCGACGGCAGCGTGCGAACCGTCTTCCCGGACCACTGGACCCTCGAAGAGACGCTGTACGCCGTACGCCAGGTGTATCTGCACGAACAGGCCACCGGCGGTCTCGTACCCACCAAGCACACCCCCGGCATCGAGCCGGGGAACTACCACTTCACCGGCGAGTACCAGGGCGTACGGATCAAGGGCACCGTCGACGGCACGGGCACCGTCACCGACTTCGCTCCCCACCCCGACCAGGCCGGGCTCGACGCACCCCGCCACCTCGAAATTCCGGCGCGTCCAGAAATGCCTGACCATTGGCAATATCTCGCCCCCATGCCCGGGTCCCCCGCCGAACCGGCGCTCGGGGAGGGCGCGCTGCATTTCGTGACGTACGGCTCCACCCACCACAGGACCGGCGTCCACTACGCACTGCCCGGGACGGGCGGGACCGCAGCGCAGTTGGACCAGGGCGTCAACATCCAGCAGCTGTGGACCGCCCACCCGAACGGCACCCAGTGGGCCACCATCTGGTTCAAGGACCCGAACCTGCAGGGTCACACGGCACAGGCCGCCGCCAACAACGCCCCACCGCCCTTCGCATGGCAGCCCGGCGACCGTGAGAACGGGACCGTGCTCGGCTCCGACGGGATGGCAGCCGTCGGCCAACTGCTCTTCCCCTCCCACTGGTCGACGCACCAGCTCTGGGAGGCGATCGTCGTGGCCCACCGCAACGCGTTCGCCAACGGTTCGTGGGTGGAGGTCCCGGAGGGCGGCTACCTCTGGGAGGGCGTGTACAACGACGTACGCATGCACGGCCACGTCCGCGACGGCGAGCACCTGTGGATCCGGCCCTCGGCGGACCAACCCCCGCTCTGGCCACGCCTTTCCGAAGTGATCGCGGTCACCGCCCCCGTATCTGCCTCCGTGCACAAACCAGATCTCACCTGGGCAAATTTCAATATCCAGCGGGTGATCCACGGGGACGGCACCCTGGGGACGCGTATCACCCGGCTCCTGCGGCACCCACAGCTGAGCCCGGAGGAACACAGCCGACTGGTCGACCAGCAGCTGCCGGAGGTGCGTAAGCAACTGGCCGCCTCACTCAGCCAGCCCGACCCGTACCGGCGCCGCGAACTGAGCTGGGTCAGCTTCGACGTAGAACTCTCTCCGACGGGCCCGGAGACGGGGCTCCCGCCCCACTCCGAGGTGTACTCCATCATGAGGGGCGAATCGGACATGAGCACCCTGATGGATCTGCTGGCGGTCGACACCACCCGACCGTCGGGTCTGAGCAACGTCCTGCTCTACCTCGCCGACCGGCTGCCGCCGGTACCGCAGACACTGGCCGGGTGGCAGACCCCGCAAGGACAGCCGCACCACGAGCAGCACCCGGTCTGGCAGTCGGACGTAACGACCTCACTCCACCGCAACACCCTGGCCGGGGTGCTCGAAGAGCCGGGCGTAAAGGGATTGCTGGCCCAGCACAGAAGCCAGCAGCCGCCCGTCCCGCTCACGAACACGAACACGAACACGAACACGCATACAGGCGGGAACGAGAACGCGGGCACCGGCATCGGCACCGGCATCGGCACCGAGCGCGCAGCCGCGGCAGCCAAGGCCCTCGGGTTGCACCCCACCGCCCTCGGCAGCATCGAGGTCGCCCTGCAGGGCCACGCCCCTCTCCGCCCAGCCCTCGACGCACTCCATCAGCTGGCCGCCCGGCTGGAGGCCGGACCCACAAACGCGTTCGTCCGCCGGATGACGGAGCTCAATGCGCCGCTCTTCGACTGGTGGCACTTCTCGTCGCATCTGCGCACCAGGCAGCTCACCATGTCCCACGTGGTCGGCATGAATCTGGCCGAGGCCAAGAGGCTGTACAGCGACTCGCGCACCCAGCCGCTGCCGTACATTCAGCCCAGTACGGAAGTCCAGGCCAACGCGCTGGGCGTGCACCCGCGCTATCTGACACGGGTGGCGGACGCCCTCCATGTGCGCCCGGAAGACGTTGCCAACCTGGGCAGGGACAAGTCCTTCTGGCAGCGGCCCCTTTCGCCTGAGGCCATGGGGCACGACTACCTGGTCAGCGAGCGCGAGAGGCGGGAGGATGTCCGCCTCGCCCGCGAGCAGGATCGGTTCAACGCCCTCGCCGACGAGCTGCTGGGTAACGAACCCACCCTCGCGGAGAAGAGGTTCCACTCCTTCATGAATTGGTCCGGTGTGTCGCACCTGCCCCTGGACATCTTCACGGATCAGCGCCTGCGAGAGTTGGTGGGGCACTGGCACAGGAAGACGAACGGCGGCACCGATCAGGTGCCTGCGGGCTTCAATCTGCGCGCGGACGGAGTGGGACATGCCGATCTACTCCTCGCGGTGGAACTCGCCAGGATGTCGGGGCCGCTGCCCCCGAGGCTGGCGGAGGAACTGACCAGACGCGAGAAGCACATCAAGAGCCAACTGGAGATACTGGACGACGATTACGAGGGGGGCGTGTCCCAGGAGGACGGCCCACCCGTGACACTGTCCACGGAGATCTTCGCCGCACTGTCCGGCAACGACTGACACCCACGACCGGCGCACACGGGCGATGCACCCGGCTGACGCACACGAGCAGTACGAGAAGCAGGAGAGGCGAGGTGGCCATGGCACACACGGAACCCGAGTCGAACAGCGAGGTGTCCGCTGCTGCGGAGACGTCGGAAGAGGCGGCGCCGGGAGCGAGTACGGAGAACGAGAAGAAGGCTGGGGCCGAGGCAGCGAAGTCCACCACTACGGCTCCTGCGGCTCCCGCGGCTCCTGCGACCACCTCGGGATCCGGGGCAGGCGCCGCCAAGGTGACGGAATCCCGGAGTAGTTCACCGAAGGGCGTCGCCGCGACGCTCGCCGGTGGCGTGATCGGCGCGGAGGTTCCTGACGCCGCCCGCGCGACGGAGAGCAAGGCACCGACACTCGAATCGGCACCCGAGCCGATGGCGGCCGAGAAGCAGAAGGCCGAGAAGCCCGAGCCGACTCCGGAACCTGCTCCGGAAGCCGCTTCGGAAGCCGTTTCGGAAGCCGTTTCGGAACCGGCCGCCACCGAGCCGGAGACCACGGCCCCCCTCGCCGCCGAGCCAGTCGCAGCCACCGCGACCGCCACGGCGGCAGCCGCAACTCCCCGTGGGATAGCGGGACTCACCGCCGTCCTCGGCACCCTCACCCGGACCCGTACGCGTACCCGTACCGCCTCCGAGGCCGTCACCACCGTCGACGGTGCGGGCAACGGCCCCGAAGGCACCGGCGCGGCGGAAGAGAAGTCAGCACCCGGCAAGGTGTCCCGGCCGATGGTCGCCGCTGCCGCGATCGGGGGCGTGGTGCTGCTGTCCCTCCCGTTCGTCGTCGCCTCGTCGACCGGCGGGGACGGTCCCCAGCACAACAACAGGAACAACGCCGCCGGATACACGGACCCCGCCCCGGGTGCGGACGGCTACGTACCTCAGGCGGATGCCTCCAAGGCCCCGCTGGGCAAGGGCAGTTCGAAGGGATCCGGCACCACGGGGGGAACGGCGGGCGGCGTGAACGCCCCGCCCATCACCGAAGCCGCGTCGGCGGACAACGTCGGCGGCGGCGACCTGCCCGCCGATACCAAGGCGGGCGACAAGACCCCGAAGGGCAAGACGGGCGGCAAGACCACGTCGACCAAGACGGGTTCCGACTCCGGCTCGGACTCCGGCAAGCAGACCGACACGAAGACGAACTCCTCGACGGGCAACGGCAGCCCCGCGACGCCGAAGAAGGTGTCGTCCTCCCCGACCGTGCTCTTCTCGGCGGTCGGCGGCATGCACTGCTCCAGCAGTGCGGTCACCTACACCGAGCACGGGAAGTACACGGACGGTCAGGAGGGCTGGACGACGCACGACGGTTCGTACGCCTCAGGTGGCTGCGAGGGCTGGTACCGCTCGATTCCCATGTCGGGTGACTCCGACGACAGCAGCAACTGGGCCGTCTGGAACTTCCGGACCGGTGACGTGAAGTCCGGCAGCTGCAAGGTCAGCGTCTTCATTCCGAACGACAGCAACGTCGGACACGTCGGCGGCCAGCCCACGTACTACACCGTCCACGACGGCACGAGCACAGCAGGCTCCACCCAGCTCGGCCACTTCACGATCACCCAGGTGAGTCACCGTGGCCAGTGGATCGCAGCCCCCTCGTACAAGATCAACAGCGGCGTGCTGAGCGTCAAGATGCACGACCGTGGTGACGACTGGAGCTCGTCGTCACGGAAGAACGCCCACAACGCCGCCGCGCCGATCCGGGTGGAGTGCACCAAATAGGGCGCTAATCCGCCACGCAAGGCAGCACCACCCACATCCGGGTACCTCCCCCGGGCTCGTCCGCCGCCCCCGTCCCCCAGCTCCCGCCCTCGGCCCTGACCAGACGGGCCACCACCCGCAGCGCGCCCCGACGCCGGGCGTCGCAGACGGCGGCGAGCCGGGGATGGGGGTGCCGCGGATGCGCGTCGTAACTGACGATACGAACGGCGCCGTCCCGGTAGCGGAGCGACAGATGAACCTGCCCCTCCGGCGCGAACCGGCTTGCACACGCGGTGAGTTCACTCACCGCGAGAACAACGGAGTCGGCCACCGCCCCGAGCCGATGCGCCTCGAGCACGGCCCGCGCCGCCAGCCGCGCAACGGCGGCACTGCGCGGTGCGGCGGGCAGCGTGAGGCTGTACGCAAGGGCCGGCACCTCACCTTCGGGCGTGGGCGGCGCGGGACATGGCGTAACAGTGGTTGCGAACATGATCAGTCGGCTCCTTCGAACGCAGGGTTCGGCGCGGTCGGTGTCCTGTCTCCCTGACGCGGGGCCACCCCTCCCAGGGGAGGAGACTGCGGGCAGGCTCGCGCGATGCACTTCCAACTCGCCGTGTGTGAGCGGTGCGTTACCGACTGTAGAACATTCGGGAGTACATGTACTACGTTCTGCGAAACCGCCAGTGTGGACCGATCGCTCGCGCCCGGGGCAGACTGAGCCCGGTACCCGGTTCGAGAGCGAGGACTCATGCCGCCAAGGAGCACCCCCACCGCGCGCCAGAAGCGACTCGGTGCGGAGCTGCGCAAGATGCGCCTCGCGGCGGGCATGAGCACCGGATACGCTGCCGGTCTGCTCGACGTGCCCCGCACCAACATTCCGAATATGGAATCCGGCCGATCCGGGATCAGCGCCGCACGGGTACGCACCCTGGCGGGCAACTACGGCTGCCCCGACCAGGCGTTCATCGACGCTCTGGCCGCCATGGCGAGCGAGCGCGGCAAGGGCTGGTGGGACACGTACCGGGGACAACTCCCCTGCGCGTTACTGGACATCGCCGAGCTGGAGTGGCACGCGGTGGCCCTCCGTATCGCCGTGACCATCCACCTGCCCGGACTGCTCCAGACGGAGGCGTACGCCCGCGCGGTCTTCGGGCATGTCATTCCCCGACTGACGGATTCCGATCTCGACGCACGGTTGATGCACCGCATGGACCGCAGGCAGGTCCTGGAATGTCCGGACCCACCGACCGTCGACGTGATCATCCATGAAGCGGCCCTGCGGATCGAGTTCGGCGGCACGGCCACGATCCGTGCACAGCTGGCCCACATCCTGGAGCTGTCCGAGCGACAGCACATCGTGGTGCGTGTCATCCCGTTCAAGGAAGGCGGCTTCCCCGGCGCCGGGCAGTCCGTCGTCTACGCCTCGGCCTCCGTACCCGCGCTCGACGTGGTCGAACTCGACGCCACCCACGGGCCGGAATTCCTGGACACGGACATACAGCTCGCCAAGTACAGGGCCCAGCTCGACGCGTTGCAGACACGCGCACTGGCACCGGCGGAATCGCGCACATTCATCAGCAATCTCGCCCGACAACTCTAGGAGCCGGACAGAACATGCCCGAGATCAACTGGGAAAGCCCCTTCTGCGGCGAAGGCGCAAACTGCTTCCGACTCGGCACCGACGCCGACGGCAACGGCTACATAGCCGTCCGCGGCGACGAATCCCGCTACATCACCGACAGCGCGGAAGCCCTTCGCACCATGATCCGAGACATCAAGGCGGGCAAGGCGGATCACTTGCTGTAGACAGCAGATGAGGCGGCGCCCAGGGAATCTGATCAGGCGACTCGGACTAAGAAATCTTCGCGCATCACGGCTCGCCCCTATCCGGCCCCCAAGTGCCACCGGCGAGCTGAAACGGAAGGTGGCGGAGCGTCATCGCGGGGTTCGACCCTGATCGAAATGAGAGACGACCTGCCGGTTTCTCTCCACCACCGAGGAACGAATACTGCCGTTGCGGCGAGGAGCACGCCAACCACCACGAGGAGGCATGCGGCACGGACCTCCCCCCTCCCCGCGCCCTGAGCGCCCGGCACGCGCTGGCCGACTGGCGGAGCAGAAACGATCGCAACGACCTTACTGATGGGTAGCGACAATTCGGGATGCTCATAGTGGGACTTGCTGTGGGTTCCTTCCAGCCAACTGAACACGGTGTAACTCGACTCGGCACATGGCCCCGAATTCACCCACGCAGAAGCGCAGCTCACCAAGTACCGTGCCCGTCTGGACTGGATGAGCGCCAGAACGCTCAGCCCAGCCCATTCGCGCGACCGCATCCGCTCGATCGTCCGCGAACTCTGAGAGAGGCCACCATGACCGACATCACCTGGGAAGAACCCTTCTGCGCGGAAGGAAACAACTGCTTCCGAATCGGCACCGACGCACACGGCAACGGCTACGTAGCCGTTCGCGGCGACGAATCCCACTACATCACCGACAGCACAGAAGCCCTTCGCACCATGATCCGGGACATCAAGGCGGGCAAGGCGGATCACCTGCTGTAGTACACACGCGCAGCGGCAGCGCAGGTTCAGTCGGTCAGCAACCGCTCCCGCAGCCCCCCGATCAGCTCCTCGTCGACGCCCAGGTGCTTCGTCGCGTACGCGTGCACGCCCCCGTACTCGGCCGTCAGGTCCGCCAGGAACAGCCGGATGACCGTCTCGGGGGCCCTGCCGTAGCCGGGCCACCTCAGCGTGCGGGTCGGGTTGGACGCGTGCCAGTCGGCGATCAGCCGGTCCGTGGCGAGTTCGGTCAGGGCGAAGTCTGCGGCGATGTCGTCCTCGGACACTCCGACGAGCGAGAGAACGAGCGCGGCGATCAGGCCGGTACGGTCCTTGCCCGAGGCGCAGTGGAAGACCTGCGGGGCGTCCTGTGACGCGATGATCTCCAGGGCCTGCCGGATCTCCACCGCACCGTCGAGGGCGACCTCCGCGAAGCGGTCGGCGAGGTAGCGCCAGGGGTCGACGTCGGGATCGATCCCGGCCTGGTCGTACGGCCGGTGTTCGATGCTGAAGTTGAACCAGTCGAGCCCCGCGTCCTCGGGCGCCCGGCCTTTCGCCTCGATCTCCCACGGGTAGCGCAGGTCGATCACCGTACGCACACCGAGCTCCAGGAACCGGTCCCGATCTGCCCCCTGGAGCTTGGCCAGCGAATCGGAGCGGTAGAGGCGGCCCCAGCGCACCGTGCGGCCGTCGGCGGTGCGGTAGCCGCCCATGTCCCGGAAGTTGTGCAGGCGTTCGAAGTCTATGTGTCTGCTCACGGTCGACACCCTATGACCGCCAACGGCCCCCGCAGCCAACGGACTCCACGCTTCCCCGGCGGTGCGCCGCCGCCCTGACGTACGGGCTGCCGGCGCACCGCGAGGTGAGCACTGCCGTCAGCCGGTTGCCGGGTCGCCCGCCAGTCGGTCCGCGTCCGACGACGGGTCCGACGACGGGTCCGCCGAAGCGTTGGCCGCAGGGTCCGTCGCAGAGCTGCCGTCCGCCGCGCGGCCGGTGAGCAGCGAAACGACGGTGAGGACCGCGCAGTTGGCCACCAGGGCCACGAGGCCGGTGTTGAGGTCCTGTACGGGCCGGGGCAACCAGGGGGCGACATCGCCGAGGCCCGTCCCCGCGAGGGTGAACGCCACGACCACGGCGACGCCGACGGCCATTCCGGCCACCGCCCCGGGGACGGTGGCCCGACGCCGGTGTCCGAGGCTGAGGATCAGGGCCGGGAACAGCTGGGTGACCAGGCCGTAGCCCATCAGCAGCAGGGAGACGATGGTGCTTCCGCCGTTGAACGCGAAGAACAGCGCGACCAGCGCCAGCACCGGAACCAGTACCTTGGCCAGCCGCCGTACCTGGGCGTCCGAACTGGCGGGCCGGGCGACCCGGTAGACGTTCTTGGCGAGGGAGGTCGCCGACGTCATCAGCAGCAGGGATCCGGGCACCAGCGCGGTGAGCACACCGGCCCCGCCGATGACACCGACGAACCAGGGCGGGAACGCCTTCAGGCTGATCGTCAGCAGCGACAGGTCGCCGTTCTTGAGGCCCGGCACCACCAGGACGGCGGCGAATCCTACGAACAGGACGAACAACAGGACCAGTTGGTACAGCGGCAGGAAGATCGCGTTCCGGCGGAAGACCTGCTCGTTCCGCGCGCTGTAGGAGGCGGCGAAGCTGTGCGGCCACATGTAGAACCCGAGCGCCGACAGCACCACCGTGGAGACGAACCACGTGGGGCTCATCCCGGTGGAGTGCAGGGTGAGCAACCCGGGCTCGGCGGCGTCCACCGCGTGGAACATCGCGCCGACGCTGCCGAAGTAGTGCACCGGCAGGTAGATGCCGAGGACCACGACGACGGCGAGGATGAGCCCGTCCTTGAGGACGCTGGTCCACGCCGAACCGTGGATTCCGGAGACGGTCACGTACACGGCGAGCACGAGTGCGCCGATGACCACGGCCGCGTGCTGGCCGATGTGCCCGTAGGAGGCGACCGACACGATGACGCCGAGCCCCTGGAGCTGGAGTACGAGGTACGGGACCATCGCGATCACGCCGACCAGCGCGACGACCACCCCGAGGGCCGGGCTGCGGTACTTGGCCGCGAAGAAGTCCGGCTGCGACAGCAGTTGGTGCTGCTTCGCATAGGACCAGATCACCGGGAGCAGCCAGTACGAGATGACGTAGGCCAGCGACCCGTAGCACAGGATGTAGAAGGCGGGCCCGCCCTTGCCGTAGGCCCATCCGGAGGCGCCGAGAAAGGTGAAGGTCGTATAGATCTCCCCTGCCATGAGCAGGAAGACGAAGACCGATCCGAAGCCCCGGCCGCCGACCGACCACTGCTCCAGATCCATGCTCCTGCCCCGCCGGGAACGGATGCCCACGCAGAGTGCGAGCAGCACGAAGGCGAGGATGACGGCGAGCGCGATCACTGCTCGACCTCCTTCACTGAACCTCCGTCACGCTGAACCTCCTTGTTGCGCGGATCCAACCGGTAGATCACGGCGAGCGTCACGGAGGTCAGCACCACCCACAGCGACACCCAGAACAGCAGGAACGGCATGCCCAGGACGTACGGCGTGGTGCGGTTGGCGACGAAGACACCGCCCAACATGCCGACAAAGGGAACTGCGCCGAGCAGACCAAGACGTTTCACTGCGAACTCCTGGAACGGAATTGGAGGTGATCCCTCCTTGGGTCATGTCCAGGAACCGGGTGCGAAATGCCCCGTACGGGTCCGTAGGGCGAGGCTCGGGCGCCTGGAGCGTCGACCGTCAGGCCTTCGTTCGGCATCGCAATCCATCGAACGAAGGTTGCGGCACACCGAGGACGACGTCACTTCGAGGGCCGCAAGCCGCCCGGAGCTCGACATCGAGGGGGCTACGGGCCCACCCACCCTTGGATTCAACGAGTCTTGTCACCAGCCTTTCGCTTTCGTTCGTAATCATGTCAGCATGAACGAAGCACGAACGCCGCGATACGGCTTCGAGTGATGTCGCATCACCGTTGGGCGTGACAACTCCGTCATGCAGCCGCGCCGAGCGTCCGCCGACCGAGCACCGCACGAGGCGGGGGCCATCGGGGCCTCCCAGCCCGGCTTCACCTGCAAATCCCACGATGTCGAGGGGCGAAATGACCAAGCTTCGCAAGGTATCGACCGCGCTCGGAGCAGGAGCCCTGCTGGTTCCGTTCCTGCTGTCCCAAGCCCATGGAGCCGATGCGGAAAGGACCTCGCCCGTCAGGTCGGTGGCCGCACAGAGCGCCAAGGAAGTCCTGCACGTGGATTACGAGAGCGGCACCCTGGACTCGGGAGTGAAAGGCCTGACCACCACGCACGCCACAGCACCGGACGCTTCCGGCGTCGTGCGGCCGGGAAACGGGAGTGCGTACGCGGTCCAGCACAAGGTGACGCTCGGCGATCCGGGATACGAGTCCAACGGCGCACCGCGCAGCGAGACCGCGACGGACCTGCTGACCAACGGGCAGTTCGTCGTGGGTGACGTGCAGCGCTACGAGTTCAGCGTGCTGCTGAAGGACTGGCAGCCGTACAAGTCGGGCGACAGCGAGACGGGCGACATCGTCTTCCAGGGGAAGTACGCGGGCGGCAACGTCCCGGCGTTCTACCTGATGGCGAAGCGCAATGCGATGGCGTTCCGGTCCCCGCACCTGAACCGGCAGACGACGGTGGTGCCGGACTTCCGCCCCTACGTCAACAAGTGGATGAAGTTCCGCGTGGACGCGCGCTGGACCACTGACGAGACGGGGTACTTCAAGGTCTCCGTGCAGCTTCCGGGGCAGTCCGACTACACGTCGGCCGCCTCGTACGAGAACGTGCGCACCTACCAGCCGGAGAATCCGGCCGAACACGGCTATATCAAGTGGGGTCTTTACCGTCCCTCGGAAACGCTCGGGGACGGCGACGTACCCACGCGGATCGTTCAGCACGACGACATCCGCATTTTCGATCTGTCCTGACGCGCATCCGCACACCGAATAAGCGGACCGAAACCGCGGGCCGAAACCGCAGACCGAGTCCGCGGACCGAATCCACAGAGTCCCTACCACTAGGAGTACAGATGACCGACTATTCGACCGTGAGCAGGCGCCGAATGCTGCAGGCCGGTGGTGCGCTCGGGCTCGCGACGGCTGCCGGATCCCTCTTCGCCGACCGGGCGCAGGCCGCGTCCGGCCGGGCGCCCACGACCGTGGTGACCGATCTCGGGCCCGGTCTGGTCCAGTTCTCCCTGATGAGTGGACTGCTGGTCGGTGACACCGTCTATATAGGGGCCCGCAACGTGGAACCCGCCAGGGTGATCGGGTTCCATCTGCCGAGCCGGAAGGTGGTGTCGTACACCGAAGTCGGGGCAGGGCCCAAGCCGTCCATCCAGGCGCTCGCGGCGGACCCCACCGGCCAGTACCTCTATATCGGCGTCCTGCTGAAGGCCGACGAAGGCAAGCCGAATCTCTTCCGGTGGGACCTGAAGACGCCGGAAAAGCCTGCCGTGCCCATCGGCAGGACCGGGGACCGGGACATCCGCGATCTGGCAGTCGCCCCCGACGGCACGGTCTACGCCGTGGGCGGCGTCCCTGACAGGGCGCCCGTCCTGTGGGAGTACGACCCGGCCACCGGCACCGTCACCGACCTGGGTGCCCCCGACCCGAAGGCCACCCTGGCCAGGGCGGTCGCCGCCACGGACACCACCGTCTTCTTCGGGGCGGGCAGCATCCTCTCCGGCGGGGGCGGCGCGAGCAGGGCATCGCTGTTCGCCTTCGACCGGCAGAAGCGCACCTTCACCTCGATCGTGCCCAAGGAGATGGAGAAGGACCCCAGCCTGCGGGAACTCGCCGTCATGGACGGGCACTTGGTCGTCGGCACCTCGGGTGGAGTCGATCCCTCGAAGCTCGCGCTGATGGACCTGAACGACCTCTCCTCGTACACCGTGGTACCCACCCAGGCGCAAACCATCAAGGCGTTCACCGCCGACGAGGACCGGATCTACTTCGCCTCCGAGGCGGGGGTGCAGGCCTACTCGAAGGCGGACAGGACGGTTTCCCCCGTCGAGTTCGACGGACCGGACCTCGGTGAGATCTGGGGCGTGGACCACACCGACGGGAAGCTGGCGGTCGTCTCGGGCTACGGTTTCGTCGCCGAGATCGACCTGGCGGCCCGTACGTCGGTGGTCACCGACCTGAAGGAGGCGGGCGCGCCCGCCAGTCCGCAGGCAGGCATGGGGATCGCCGCCGGCCGCGGGTACGTCTACGTCGGCGGCAACAGCTCCATCTCCCGGCGCAATCTGCGGACCGGCGAGGTGGTCAACCTGCAGGCACCGGGCGAGGCCAAGGACGCCGAGGTGATCGAGGGACGCCTGTACACAGGTCAGTACGACGCGCTGGGCATCTATCGGTACGACCCCGCCAAGCGGCAGCAGCCGCAGCAGGCCGCGCACTTCCCCAGTGAGCAGAACCGGCCGTTGGACACCTCGTGGGACCCGGAGAACGAGCTGTTCCTCGTCGGCGTGCAGTCCGACACCGAGGGCGGCGGCGCCCTGTGGACGTACTCCCCGAGGACCGGGAAGTCGGCCTCCTACGTCAACCCCATCGACGACGTCCAGATGGTGCGGGCAGTGGTCAACCGGCAGGGCGTCGCCTACCTGGGCGGCGACAACGACGCCAAGGAGGGGTCGCGCGCCACCGTCGTCGCTGTCGATCCGGTCACCGGACGGGAGAAGTGGCGCGTCGAAACGCAGCAGACCGCGGGGGTGGCGGCGCTGGCGGTGCAGGGCCGGAACCTCTACGGACTCACCACGAAGGGCGCGTCGTTCGTCATCGACGTACGGACCCGCAAGGTGGTGCACACCGCTGATGTGAGCAGTGTCTGCAAGGGATTCGGCGCCATGGTCGTCAACCGCGGTGTGGTCTACGGCGTCTCGGACACCACGCTCTTCCGTTTCCACCCGAAGACGTTCGCCGTCAGCACGGTCGTCGCCGGCATCAACGGCGTCTGGTACAGCGGCCCGCACGTCAACGTGGACCGGGGCATGCTCTACACGCTCCGCGGCAACAATCTCGTCGAGGTCGACGACAGGCCGTCGTACTGAACAGCCGCCTGAACAGCCGCCTGAACAGTCGCCGTGAACGGCGGCCCTGAACGCCGTTCATGAAAACTGTCGTTCGAAGCCGATGTTTACCTTTGATTGATATCTTTTGGTTGTCGAGTGAAGGAGGGCGACTCACTCGTTACCGAGAGGGGACTGAAGGTGTTGGCTGACGAGCGGCGGCAGGCGATCCTGCGTGCGGTGGAGCGCCAGGGTTCGGGCACGGTCACGGTCAAGGAGCTGGCGGCGGAGATGGGCGTCTCCGCCGTCACCTTGCGGCAGGACGTACGGGAGCTGGCGGGCCGGGGGCTGCTGACCCGGGTGCACGGCGGTGCGAGGGCCCTGACCCCGGTCGACACCAGGGCCGCCGCCCCCGCGTCCGCAGGCGCACCCGCGGCCGAGGCTCCGGTCCCCGTCCCGCCGCCCGCGACAGAGCGGTACGCCGTCGGGCTGGTGGTCCCGCCGGGCGGCTACTACTACGCGGAGGTGATCCGCGGCGTCCAGAACGCGGCCCGTGCGCTCGGCGTACGGGTCGTGCTGGCCGTTTCCGGGGAGTCGCTGGCGGAGAACCAGGAGCAGGTACGCCAGCTCACGGCCGGTGGCATCGACAGCCTGCTGTTGATGCTGCACCCGGGCCTGAGCCTGCTGGGCGAGGCCGAGGACTGGCTGAGCGGCCTCGATGTACCGACGGTCCTGGTGGAGCGCCGGGCGGGACTCCGGGCCGGCCGGCTGGAACAGGTGGCCTCCGACCACGCCTACGGCGCGGCCCTGGCGGTGCGTCACCTCGCCGGGCTCGGGCACGACAAGGTGGCCCTGGTCGCCAGGGTCGAGAGCCCCAACACGGCGCTTCTCAGCGCTGGTTACGCCGATGCCGTGAAGGTCATGGGGCTGACGCCGGGGCCCGAGTACCGCATCACCACCAGCGGTGACGCGGCTCCGGTCGACGCGCGCTTCGAGGAGGTGGTCCGGGCCGTGGAAGCCGGTGAGGTCCGGGCCGCACTGGTGCACAACGACATCGACGCCATCGCCCTCGTCGGCATCCTGCGCACCCGGGGCATGCGGGTGCCGGAGGATCTGGCCCTGGTCACGTATGACGACGAGGTCGCCGAGCTGAGCGAGGTTCCCCTCACCGCGGTGGCTCCCCCCAAGCAGGCGGTGGGGTCGTGGGCCCTCGACCTGGTGGTACGCCGGATGTCCGACCCTTCCATGCCGTTGGCCGAGATCCTGCTCCGCCCGGAACTGCGGGTACGGGCGTCCTGTGGCGCCGACCGCCGGACCGACGCCTGACGGACCGACACAACGGCGGGTCAACACAACGGCGGGTCAACACCCGACCAAGTGATGTCACATAGCTTCACTTTAAACAAACGAAAGCGAATCCATTGACTGGCTGTCGTATGTAACGAATGATTGAGGTGACACCCAAGCGAACGATCGGTGGCACATCAATGCTTCGTAGACGTCTGACAGCTGTCGTCTGTTCCGTCGCGGCACTCGGCCTGCTCGTCACAGGTTGTGGGGGCTCGGACCACGCGGGATCCGCGGCGGAGAAGAAGACCGGAGAGGTCACCTTCTGGTCCTTCGTCAAGGGCTCCGACAAGGTGGCCGAGGCCTTCAACCGGACCCACCCCGGCATCAAGGTGAACTTCGAGTCGGTGCCCTCGGGCCAGGAGTACTACTCCAAGCTCACGAACGCCGTGAAGGCCGGTACCGTCCCGGACGTCGCGGTGGTCGAGTACCCGCAGCTGCCGGAGTTCGCCACGCAGGGCGAGCTGGAGAGCCTGGACAAGACCCTCGGCCCCCTGGTGAACGACCACTTCCCCAAGTCGGTGAGCAGACTGGTCCAGTTGGGGGGCCGGACCTGGGGTGTGCCCCGTGACGCCGCGCCGCTGATGCTGTACTACCGCAAGGACTTCTTCAAGAAGCACCGGATCGATGTCCCCACCACGTGGGACGCCTACCGGGACATGACCGTACGGGTGAAGAAGGCCGACCCGAAGGCGCGTGGCGGAGTCCTGTTCACCGACAACCCGGGACTGCTGAGCGCGCTGTCCTGGCAGGCCGGTTCGAAGTGGTTCTCCACGCAGCAGGACGCCTGGAAGGTATCGCTCGACGACGCTCCCGCCCGGAAGGTGGCCGACTACTGGGGCGGCCTCGCCCGGCAGGGCCTCGTCCAGTCGCTGAGTACGCTCGACCCGTTCTGGTCGAGCGTCCAGCAGAACCGGACCGTCGCCTACGTCTGTGCGAGCTGGTGCGCGGGTTCCCAGCAGGCGACCGTCGCCGACCAGGCGGGCAAGTGGGCGGTGGCGCCGGTCCCGACCTGGGACGGCAAGCCGGCCTCCGCCATGTACGGCGGCTCGTCGTTCGTCATCCCGAAGGGTGCCAGGAACAGCGGCGCCGCTGCGGAGTTCATCAAGTGGATCACCACCGACCCGGCGGGTATGAAGGCATGGGTCTCCTCCGGCACGAGCAGCATGTTCCCGGCCGATCCCCGGCTGGTGCCCGTCGCCAAGGCGGCGTTCCCCACGGACTACTTCGGCGGCCAGGACGTGTACGCCGTGGGCAGCAAGTCCTACGCGGCGGTCGTGCCCGGCTGGACGTGGGGCCCGGTCATGGGGACCACGAACACCTCCCTCGTCGACGGGCTCCCGAAGGTCGCCGAGGGCAAGGTGACGCTTCCCGACGTCCTCGCCGGCGCACAGCGGGCCACCGTCAAGGACATCAAGCACCGCGGTATGCGGCTCGCCCCGTAGGACGCGAACCCCTGCTGGGCCGGATGCCCGGACCGCCGGGCGGGACGGACATCCGGCCGCTCACCCCCGCACTCTCCCGATCTCTCCCGATCTCTCCCGATCTCTCCCGATCTCCATGAGGAAGGCCGGAATGGCCGGTATGGCAAGCCCGTCAGCCCGCGCGCAGCGCCGTACTGCCGCGCTGCTCGTAGCACCGTTTTTCGTCCTCTTCGCCGCCGTCACCCTCGCCCCGCTGGTCTACGCGGGCTGGATGAGCCTGTTCACCACCCGCACCTCCGGCCTCGGTTTCGGCGGCACCGAGAGCGTCTTCGCAGGCCTGGACAACTACACGAACGCCTTGTCGGACCCGGCGTTCCGCAACGGATTCCTCACCATCGCCGTGTACGTCGCCATCTACATCCCGGTGATGATCGGCGGCGCGCTCGTCCTCGCTCTGCTGCTGGACTCGGCGCTGGTCAGGGCGCGGGCCTTCTTCCAGCTGGCCCTGTTCCTCCCGCACGCGGTGCCCGGTCTGATCGCGGCGCTCATCTGGGTCTACCTGTACACCCCGGGGCTGAGCCCGGTGATCGACCTGCTCCACTCCGGAGGCCTGGACGTCAGCTTCCTCTCGGCGGACAACGCGGTGTTCTCCACGGCGAACATCGCTGTCTGGGAGTGGACCGGGTACAACATGGTCATCTTCTACGCCGCCCTCCAGTCGGTGCCGCGCGAGACCCTGGACGCGGCGAAGATCGACGGTGCGGGCGGCATCCGTACCGCCCTGTCGATCAAGGTGCCGATGATCCGCCCGGCCATCGCCCTGTCCGTGCTGTTCACCGTCATCGGCTCGGTCCAGCTCTTCACCGAGCCGAAGGTGATCTACAGCGCCTCCAGCTCGATCGGCAGCAGCTGGACGCCCAACATGTACGTCCAGACCGCCGCCTTCACCCACAACGACTTCGGCCTGGCCGCAGCCGCCTCGCTGCTCATCGCGCTGTTCGCCGCCGCGCTGTCGTTCCTCGTCACCCGGTTCTCGCGCAGCAGGAGTCAGCCGTGACCATGACCACAACGCCCAGTCCCCCCAAGCCCGTTGAGCCCGTGGACCACCGGAGCGAGGACAGGCGGCCCGGAGACGGTCCGCGGCGCCCCCGCAAGCGCCCCTCCGCCCTGCTGTCCCGGACCGGCGTCACCGCGATGCTGGGTCTCGCCGCCCTCTACACACTCCTGCCGATGCTCTGGCTGGTCCTGTCGTCCACCAAGAGCCGCCAGGACCTCTTCGCCACGAACGGCTTCGCGCCGGGCCACGACTTCGCGCTCCTCGGCAACCTCAGGCACCTGTTCGAGGTCGACCACGGCATCTTCCTGCGCTGGCTGGTCAACACGGTCCTGTACGCCGGGATCGGCGCGCTGCTGGCCACGGTGTTCAGCGTGGCCGCCGGGTACGCGTTCGACAAGCTGGCCTTTCCCGGCAAGGAGAAGCTCTTCGCCTTCGTCCTGCTGGGTGTGATGGTGCCCGGCACCGCGATGGCCATCCCGCTGTACCTGCTCGCTGCCAAGGTCGGCCTGGTGAACACCTTCTGGGGCGTCTTCGTCCCCGGCCTCGTGTTCCCGTTCGGGGTCTATCTGGCCCGGGTCTTCAGCGCGGCCTACGTCCCCAACGAGGTCCTGGAGGCCGCCCGGGTGGACGGGGCCGGCGAGTTCAAGACCTTCTGCCGCATCGCCCTCCCGATGATCTCGCCCGGCTTCGTGACCATCTTCCTCTTCCAGTTCACCCAGATCTGGAACAGCTTCTTCCTGCCCTTGGTGATGCTGTCCAACCAGAAGCTCTACCCGGTCAACCTCGGGCTGTACGTCTGGTACTCCTCCGCGCTCTCCCAGGGGCACCCGCAGGACTACCTCCTGGCGGTCGTCGGATCGCTGGTGTCCGTGGCTCCCCTGGTCGTTCTCTTCCTGATGCTCCAGCGGTTCTGGAAGTCCGGCATGACCGCCGGCGCCGTCAAGTAGGCCCATCGCCATGAGGATTCCCATGCCATCCACGCAGCTGCCGTCCGCTCAGGCCCGCCCCCGCGCCCTGTTCGCCATGGGCCGCGCACACCGCGACGTACTCTTCCCGCCGGCCGTGGTCGAGCGGCTGGCACGGTACGTCGACATCGACCCGCAGTTCGTCGCCGAGGACTTCGCGGACTTCGAAGGTTTCGAGGACGTCGAGAACTTCGAGGACTTCGACCGGGTACCGGACCTGGCAGCCGTAGAACTCCTCATCACGTCCTGGGGATGTCCCCCGCTCGATCACGCCGTACTGGCCCGCATGCCCGCACTGAAGGCGGTCGTGCACGCTGCGGGAAGCGTCAAACACCATGTGACGGAGGCCTGTTGGGACCGCGGACTCCTCGTCTCCACGGCAGCGGCTGCCAACGCCCTGCCCGTTGCCGAGTACACGGTCGCGGCCGTCCTCTTCGCCAACAAGCGCGTCCTGGAGATCAGCGGGCTCTACCGCGAACACCGCACCGCGCTGGACTGGTCCGCGTACTGTCCCGGCCTCGGCAACTACCGCAGGACCGTCGGCGTGGTGGGCGCGTCCCTGGTGGGCCGCCGGGTGCTGGAACTCCTGCGCCCCTACGACCTCGACCTGCTGGTGGCCGATCCCCACCTCGACCCCCTGCGGGCCCGGTCGCTGGGGGCCCGGCTCGTCGACCTCGAAGAGATGCTCGCCGCCTGCGACGTCGTCTCCCTGCACGCCCCCGCCCTGCCCGAGACCTACCATCTGCTGGATGCCCGCCGCCTGTCGCTGCTGCGGGACGGGGCCACCCTGATCAACACCGGGCGGGGCTCACTCATCGACACCGAGGCTCTGACCACCGAGGCTGCGTCAGGACGCATTCACGCCGTCCTGGACGTCACCGACCCCGAAGTACTGCCGGCGACTTCACCCCTGTACTCACTCCCGAACGTCCTCCTGACCCCGCACATAGCGGGCTCCCTGGGCGGTGAGCTCCAGCGCATCACCCACAGCGCCCTGGCCGAGATCGAACGCTACTGCGCCGGGCGGGAGTTCGCCCATCCCGTGACCCGCGAGGCGCTGACGACGTCGGCCTGAGGGGGCCGCTCGACCGGTCGGCACTGAAGGGTGCACATCACCTTCTGAGCGCGGGTGCCGGCGGCACGGGTGTGGTTCCTCCCATGCCGCGCGGCGCCCTCGCGATGTCAGGCGGCGCGCTTCACGTGGCGGACCAGCCACATCAGCAGGGCGTCCAGGTCGGCGGCGGCCGAGAGGACCCTGTCGACCGCCTCGGGGGTGTGCACCCACGCCTCGCAGCCGAGAGGACGGGCGGCGATCAGCGAACGGTGGCGCAGCAGCTTCGTACGGGAGTGGTCTGTCGGATAGCCGCGCGGGGGGCGTTTCATCACGTCCCCGGAGATGTCGTAGCCCTTCTTCCGCACGTCCTCGACGATGGCGGACAGTTCACGGCCGCTCCCCTCGGAGGCCACGGCTTTGCGGAACATGTCCACCTGGCCGGGATCGGGGTACCACCAGGCGCCCTGGATCCGCAGGCCGTCCAGGGAGAACCGCAGTCCGATCTCGATCTTGCGGCCGAGCCGGATCACCGCGCTCTGGTGCTGCCACCACCAGGAGTCGGTGCGGTAGTGCCAGACGGAGAAGTCCTCGTATCGGGGGTCGGTGTCCGCGACCTCGTCGAGCAGGGCGATCATCGGCTGCCGGACCAGGCGTTCGCGGTCCGCGCGGTAGCGCTCGCGGGTCGCGTGGGTGGGTTCGCCCTGGAGCTGCCACAACACGTCCATGGCCTGCTCCGGCCAGCCGGTGAACTGTCCGCGCATGCGCGGATATTAGCTCACCCGTGATCCGCGCACACGGAGAGTGGGACGGGCAGGAAGGCGTAGCCCCGGACATGGTCGGAAGGGTTACGGCGGGGCTCGCCGGCCAGTCCGCTGTGGCGTGCGCGGTGGGCGAGTTCGCTGGGAGTGCAGTCGATATGAAGCGGGCGGTGAGATCGTGCAGACCGAACTTGAGATCCCACACGTGCACTACGACGTCGCTCCCGCTCCGGGCTTCTCGCCCCGGGGGAAGGAGATCTCGACGCGGCGGTTCTTCGTACGGCCCTCTTCGGTGTCGTTCGACGCGATCGGGTAGTCCTCGCTGTACCCCCGGATGTCGAAGGTGACGTCGGAGCCGAGCGAGGTGGCCAGTTCCTGCTGTACGGAGTCGGCGCGGCGCTTGGAGAGGATCTTGCCGTGCTCGTACGAACCGAGGTTGTCGGTGAAGCCGAAGACCCTGACCTTGGTGGCGTGCTGGGCCAGCGCTTCCTCGGCGATGGCCTTGATCCGGGCCTTGGCCTCCGGGTTGAGCTTGGGACTGTCCCTGGCGAAGAGGACTTCCGCCTGGAGCGCGAACGTCACGTCGGCGTTGGTGTCCTCGCGGCGTTCGTCACCGCCCATGTCCTCGACGACGGATTTGATGTCGAGGACCTTGGAGGGAGCGAGGGTCGCGCCGTCGCCGAGCTTCAGGCCGGGGGCGGCCGGGTCGATCGTGGGCGGCGGGGTCGAACTGGTGCTGTCCGGGGGCGTGCTGGGGGTGGGCCCGGCGGCGTGGGCGCCGGTGACGGACAGGCCGGTGAGGAGGAGGGTGACGGCGAGGGTGGCCGCGGAGCGGCGGGGTCGTTTCATCGGTCACTGCCCATCGGTGATGTCGATGGTGGCGGGGGGCATGTCGCCGATCTGGAACTCGACGGACTTGGTACTGGCGGGCGGGGCGGGGAACTGGGCGTAGAAGGCCCGCTCCCCATCCGCCTGGATACCGCCCGTGAACTTGGTGCAGAGGCAACGACCGTCGGTGTCACGGAGGATGAGGTACTTCTTCTTGCCCGCCGGATCGACCAGAGCCGCGCCTGCCATGGAAGAGGAGTTGCCTGCCAGTTCTTGCTCGTCACCGGCCCAAGAGGGTTCGAGCCAGTACTTCCCGCTTCCGTTCTTCACAGTTCCGTCCACCGTGAGGAATCCCCCCTGGTCACGAACGGCGGACGTGATGGTGAGCGTGATGTCGGCGCCGCCCTTGACCTGCGCCAGCACCTTGTCCTGTGTCGTTGCGGGTGGCTTGGCCTTGCCGTCCCCCTCTGACTTGGGACCTGACGTCGAAGCATCGGGCTTGCCCTTGCCACCGCTGTCGCCTCCGCAGCCCGCCACCGTAAGGACCAACCCCGTCGTGATCACCACGGCGGTCAATGCCCTGCGGGCCTTCAAGGTGTGCCGCATGCTCATCTACAACTCATCCTTACTCGGCCAGGTGGACGGCGAACAGGTCTTTCGGTTGGGGTAGTTGGACATCATCGAGATTCTTGGGATCGATCTTCCAGTGCTGACCGCCGTCGCAGTTGAACTCGATGAGCTTCGGGTCACTCGGCGGCGTCGCCGAACAACGCGGCTCGATCATGGCGACGGCATGCGCCTTGGCGTGCCTGCTGTCCGTCCCGGGGATCACCGACTTGCCCACCGTGGAACGTGTCGTGACGCTTGCGCGGAAGGCGGGGTAGCCCCTGACCGTGGTCGGCGTGAGCCCGTCGAGCGTGGCACCGTTCTCAGCGGCAAGCTGGTCCGCCGCCGCTTCTCCCGTGCCGGGAACAGACTCGTTGCCGAGAAGCCAGTCGACCCAGGCGTCGGAGTGCCCGAGCGAGTTGGTCAAACCGTCGGCCATCTCGTTCCGTACGTTCTGTGCCGCCGCCAATGCCGCCGCGTCGGCGGCCGATTGGGCGCTGCCGCGAGCGACCGCCGCTTGGGCGAAAGCGAAGTAGGCGAACGCCAGAAAGAGCAGGCCACCGATGGCGGCAACGTAGATCAGAATCGTCTGGCCCCGGTCTCCGTGTGCCCGCCGTGCCGTCAGCCCCCGGTGATGCTGTTGACGGCTGTGCCGATCGCCTTGGAGATGATCCCCTGCAGCCCCAACCCCCGCACCGCCACCACGATCAGCGCCACGATCACCAGCAGCCCGCCGTACTCCACGATGCTCGCCCCGCGGTCCCCGGCCTGCCTCCGCATCCGGGAGACGACCGTGTCGCGCCACGTGCCGAGTGCCAGGTATGCCCTGAGCGTGATGTTCTTCGCCATGCTCTGCCCCTTCGGGAACGTACGACTCCGCCTCTGCGGCAGGGCGGCCGTGTGCGGCGCCCCGCTCTCCCCAACCGCGAAAACCGCGAACGAACTCAGCCATGGCGGCCGACTGCTGGTTGCTCCGGTCGGAGGCGTGGTCCCGCATGGCCTCCGCCTTCCTCGAACGCAGCCCGGAGTCACCTCTCCGGGGAGAGCGTGGCACATCCGGTTTCGGCCGTGCAGTGGCTGACAGAAACTGGCCGGATCCCTCCCCCGTCCGGGCAGCCCCTATGCCCGAACCGGCCGGGAGACTTGCTCGTGCCGCCATGGCGCACCGCCTCAGTTCCCGAAGAGGGAGCCGAAGTCGGTCTCCGAGCCGAGGAACATGTTGGTCACGATCAGGATGAGGGTGGCCGGGACCATCGAGATCAGAGTGACCACTGTGGCCTGCGGGATTGCCTTGGCCGCGCGCCGGCGGGAGTTCTGGGCGTCGGTGCGGCGCATGTCGTTGGCGATCTGTATGAGGGTCTCGGCGATCGGCGCGCCGAGTTCCTCGCCCTGCTGGAGCGCGCTGACGAACTGCGAGACCTGCTCGGAGCCGTTGCGCCGGCGCAGTTCGTCGAAGGCCTGGCGGCGGCTGACGCCCATGTCCATCTGGCGCAGAGTGATGCGCAGTTCGTCGGCCCAGGGTCCCGCGTACTTCTCCGCGACCCGCTCCAGTGCCTGCCGGAAGCCGAGTCCGGCGCTGACGACGACGGCGAGCACGTCCAGGAAGTCCGGCAGGGTCCGCTCGATGATGTCCTTGCGCTTGCGGATGGCCTGCCAGATGGTCGCGTCGGCGGCGAGGACTCCGTACGCGAGAGCGAGGCAGGCGAGGACCGGGCTGCCGTTGGTGAGGAGGGCCAGCGCGGCCAGCCCGCCGAAGATGCCGTACACCGCGCGGCGGGCCGCGTAGCGGTCGACGGTCAGGCCGCCGGGGTTGCCCGCGCTGTCTATCCTGCGGCGCTTCTTCTCCACGGACCGGGGGCCCATCGCCTTGAGCACGGCGGGCGCGAAGCGCATCCCGGCCCGGTCGATCGCGGCCTCGACTCCGCCCACCCGGGTGGCTCCGACCTCCAGGGCGACCGCGAGGTCGCTGGGGATCTTGGCCTCGGCGCGGTACATCCGGATGCCCTGGAAGATCCCGGCGACGGCCGCGCCGAGCAGCAGAGCCAGCAGCAGTCCCACCATGTCGGCCGCCTCCCTCAGACTTCGATCTTGCCGAGGCGGCGCATGCCGACGAACCCGACGGCGTACAGGGCGAGGGCCACGATCACCGCGGCCTGTCCGAGGGGGTGCCCGGTCATCCGGGCGAGCGAGCCGGGGTCCATGGAGTTCAGCATGATCATGGCGCCGAGGCCGAGCAGCGGGAGGGTGTACGCGGTGGCGTTGACCTCGGAGAGCATCGTGATGACCTCGCGTCGGGTCTCCTTGCGCTCCTCCAGGGTCTCGGTGAGGTTGCGCAGGCTGCCGACGACCGTTCCGCCCGCGCGGTTGGAGAGGACGAGGGTGGTGACGAGTACGACCAGTTCACGGGAGGGCAGCCGTTCGGCCAGCTCGCCCAGGGCTTCGTCGATGGACCGGCCGAGCGCCAACTGGCTGGTGACCGTGGCCAGTTCCTCTCCGGCAGGTGCGTCGAGTTCTTCGGCCGCCATGCCCAGGGCAGTACGGAGCGCGAGCCCGGCGGCGGTGGCGTTGGCCAGGATCCTGGACAGCTCGGGCAGCTGGTTGATGAACGCCTCGATGCGTTTCTGGCGCTGCCAGTTGAGGAAGGTGTTGCCCGCCCAGAGGGCGACGAGTCCGGCGACCGGGCCGAAGAACGGGGCCAGTACGGCGGAGGCGATCAGCCAGAGCGCCGCGACGCCGCCGAGGACGTACACGGTGAACTCGCCGGGGGTGAGGTCCAGGCCGGTGGCCGAGAGCCGCAGCTGGATGCGCTTGCCCAGTGCGGTCCTGCGGAGTCTGCGGTCCACGCCGGTGAAGCGCCGGGTGCGCAGTCCGGTGGGCGGCGGTCCGGTGTACGAGAGCCGGTCGACCAGCGCCTCGCGCTGGGCCTTCCCCGAGGCGTAGACATGGATACCGGCGACGGCCAGGCCGCCGCAGAGCAGCGTGCTGCCGATCGCCAGCAGAGCGGTGTTGTTCATGGTCCTGCCCTACCTCGCCTCTCTCGTGTTGAGCGGGTCGATGCCCTCCACGACGCCGAACGCGGGTGGAAGTGCCTCGTTCGCCAGGTGGAGCCGCTCCGCGACCCGGCGCGGCAGCGGCAGATGTTCGAACTGTCCGTGCACGACGCGGTCCGCGCTCATCGGCTGCGCGTGGTAACGGGACAGGGTGGCGAGCTGGAACGGTTCGCGGCCGTGGCTGACGAGCATCACGATCTCGCTGACCTTGCGGGAGCCGTCGGCGTGCCGGGTGAGCTGGACGATGACGTCGACCGCGCTGTTGATCTGGTCGCGCAGCGCCTCGAAGGGGATCTCCACCTCGGACATGGAGCCCAGGGTCTGGAGCCTCATCAGGGCGTCCTCGGCGCTGTTGGAGTGGACGGTGGCGAGCGAGCCGTCGTGGCCCGTGGACATCGCCTGGAGCATGTCGAGGGTCTCGCCGCCGCGTACCTCGCCGACGATGATCCGGTCGGGGCGCATGCGCAGGGAGTTGCGGACCAGGTCGCGGATGGTGATCCGGCCCTTGCCCTCGACGTTCGCCGGGCGGGTCTCCAGCCGGATCACATGGGCCTGCTGGAGCTGGAGTTCGGCGGCGTCCTCGACGGTGATGATGCGCTCGTGCTCGGGGATGAGGCCGGAGAGCGCGTTGAGCAGGGTGGTCTTGCCGGAGCCCGTACCGCCGGAGACGATCACGTTGAAGCGGGCCCGTACGAACGCCGAGAGCAGCAGCAGCATCTGCTCGTCGAGCGTGCCGAGGGCGATCAGTTCCTGGAGGCGGTACGCGCGGGGGAAACGGCGGATCGTGAGGGTGGGGCCGGTCAGGGCGAGCGGCGGAATGATGACGTTGACGCGCTCACCGGACGGGAGGCGGGCGTCGACCATCGGATTCGACTCGTCCACCCGGCGGTTGACGGTCGAGACGATGCGCTCGATGGTCTGCATCAGCTGTTCGGTGGAGGCGAAGCGCATGGGGAGCTGTTCCACCCGGCCCGCGCGCTCGACGAAGATCGCGTCGGGGCCGTTGACCATGATCTCGGTGATCGACGCGTCTTCGAGGAGCGGTTCGAGTACGCCGAGGCCGAGCGCTTCGTCGACGACGCGGCGGATCAGCTGGGAGCGCTCGGCGGTGGAGAGGACCGGCCCCTCGCGGCTGATGATGTGGCCCAGCACCCGCTCCAGCCGGGCGCGCCGGTCGGCGGCGGCGAGCGAGGACATCTCCGCGAGGTCGATCTCTTCGAGGAGTTTGGCGCGGTAGGCGGCGACCTGATGACCGTCCTCCCGGCCGCCGCCGTGCTCCTCGGGAGGGGTGATGCGCGAGCGCAGACTCATGGTTGCCTCCTGTCCTGTCTGCCCGTGCGTACGGGGGCGGATGTGCGGATGATCGGGTGTGCGGGTCAGTCGCGCGGCATGGTGACGGTGCGGTGTACGGGTCCGAAGAGGTGGATGCCCGGCAGTACGGAGGGGACGCGGATGGTGGCCGTCGCGGTCACGGTGTCCCCGCCGCCGACGGTGATGGTGGTGCCGCCCTGGAGCCAGTCCGCGGTGGCGGCCTGCCCGGCGGCGGCGCCGGTCCCGGCCTGGAGCGATTCGGTGCGGGCCGCGGCGCGGGCGGCGGAGCCCGCCTGGCTGGCGGAGTACCCGACGATCCCGAGCTGGATGGCGGCCATCCCGATGAAGAGGAGGAGGGGCAGCATCCCGGTGAATTCGAGGATGGCGGTGCCGCGGTCGTCGCGCAGGTCCCTGCGGGCCGTAGCTGTTGCCGTACCCGAGGCCCTGCCCGTAGCCGAGGCCCTGCCCGTACCCGTGCCTGTGCCCGAGGCCCTGCCCGTAGCCGAGACCGTGCCTGTGCCCGTGCCTGTGCCCGTGCCCGAGGCCCTGCCCGTACCCGGTATCAGTGACCCACGTACGCACCTCATCGCGGCTCCCCCTCCAGCGCCGCCCCGGCGCTCCCGTCCACCGACCACGGGAAGTTCCCCGCCCCCGGGAAGAGCACCGGCGTGCGCAGATGCACCGTCGCCCGCATCAGATTCCCCGATGCGGCGCAGCTGACCTTCGCGGCGCCCCGCCAGCTGCCCGGGAGGCGTTCGAGGCCCGCCTCCTGGCAGCCGGACGTCGAGCCGTCGACCGCGTACGACGCCGTCGCCACCCGCGCCGCCTCGTCCGCCGCGTTGCCCGCCAGCGAGAACGTGTAGCCCCACAGCACGCACTGCCACATCGCCACCAGGACGAACGCGATGAGCGGGGCCATCCCGGCGAACTCGACCAGGACCGCGCCCCGGTCGCCACCCCGGTCCCCGCCCCGGTCCCCGCCCTTCCGGCCGCGCAGCAGACCGCCGCCCCGGCCGTGCGAGGCCGCGGGGGCCGCCTTCACCAGGCCCAGTTCCCCGGCCAGCGCCCACATCGCCTGCTTGACCGCGGACCGGCTGTCCAGGTCCTGCATCCGGCCCGCGTCGACCGCGGCCTGGAGTTCCTTGAAGCCTGCCGGAATCGCGGCGCGCGCCGCCTTGGTACCGGTGATCCGTTCGATGAGCGGTGGCTGGATCTCCGCGCCGCGGGTGGCCCGGTTGACGACGGAGATGGTCTCCTCGGCCTTGCGGACCTGGAGGCGGTCCCACATCCGCACCATCCGCTTGGCCGCCCGTACGGCGACGACATCGGGGGTGACCAGGAGCAGCGCGTGGTCGGCCATCTCCACGGCGGCGGCGTTCGCGCTGTTCAGCTGGGTGCCGCAGTCGACGATCACGATCTCGTAGCGGTTGCGCAGGGCTCCGATCGTCTGCCGGGCGACCCGGTCGGTGACCTCCTCACCGCGTTCGCCGTCGCCGGGAGCGAGGAGCAGGCCGACGCCCGTCGGATGGGCGTACACGGCGTCCTGGAGGACCCGGGGCGAGATGTCCGTGATGCCCGCCAGGTCGGCGATCGAGCGGCGGAACTGCACGTCGAGGTACGAGGCGACGTCCCCGGACTGGAGGTCCAGGTCCACCAGCGCGACGGACCGGCCCGACGACGCCGCGGCCAGGGCGAGTTGGACGGCGGTGACGGTGGCGCCGACGCCGCCCTTGGCGCCGGTGACCGTGACGACCGTACCGCCGGGTCCGGTGGCCGTGTCCGCGCCGCCGCCCAGGTGGCGGCGGACGCCGGTGGACCAGGAGGCGGCGTTCTGTACGCGGGCCGCCAACTCCTCGTAGCCGAGCGGGAGTCCGATGAGACCGCGGGCGCCGGAGTCCATTGCCGCGGTGTAGAGGAGGGGGCTGACGTCCGCGGTGATGAGGACGACGCCGACCGCGGGGAAGCGCAGGGCGACCTCCCGGATCAGCTCCAGTGCGGGGGTCGGGCCGATCCGTTCGTGGACGAGGACGACCTCGGGCAGTTCGTCGAGTGATACGCCCGCGGACCGGGCCAGCAGGTCGAGCAGCGAGGTCGAGTCGGTGACCGGCGGGGCGGGTTCCGCGTCGGGGAGCTGGCTGAGCAGGGTGATCACCGCGCGGGCCGCGTCCGGATCACCGACCGCGGGCAGGATGCGAGTCGTCATCGGTCCCTCACTTGTCGCCGTCGAGGGTGTAGGTGCGGTCGCGCTGGGCCACGGCCCCGCCGCCGCCTGCCGCGACGAGGGCGAGCCGTACGTGCGTCGCGAAGGACTCCGCGTACGCCACGCGCTGGGCGTCGAGCGTCTTCAGGGCGAAGGTGATCGGGACGGCGTCGGTGGCCTGCCGGGTGCGGTCGTTCTCGTTCTGGTTCGGGTCGAGGGCGGTGATCTTGCCGACGTCCACCACCCGGGCGCCGGAGACGATGACCTTGGAGGTGTCGGGGACGTTCTTGCCGTCGCCCTTGAACGTCGCGTAGATGTTGACGCTGGACCCTGGGGTGATCTTTCCGGCGACGCCGGTGGAGGCGTCGATCATGATGGCGATCTCCTGTTCGCCCGGGGCCAGTTCGGGCTGCCGGACGATCATGTCGGTCTGTAGCAGCGACCCCTTGTGCAGCGGGGTGACGGCGATCTTGCCGCGTATCTGGCCGAGGTCGGTCACCGCGTTGTCCGACAGCCAGCGCCGGGGCATCCGCGTCTCCTCGAAGTCGCCTGCGGCGAGCTGCTGGTACGGGGCTATGTCGCTGCGCACCCGGTACGCCGTGACCTCCGGGCCGACCTTCGCATTCACGTTGCGGATCACGGAGAGCACCCCGACGACGGCCGCGATGGCGCAGAGGGCCGACAGGAGCAGCAGGACGACGCCGCGGCGCTGGCGTGAGTTCACTGAGCGGACAACCTCTCGAACTGGGCAGGGGGATCGGCGGGCGGCGCGGCGAACGGCGAGGAGCAGAACCCGCAGCGGTCTCCTATGAGTTCGAGCCCGCACCACCGGCACAGCTCGCGGCGTACGGAGGAGACCAGCTGGTAGAGCACGGAGATGTCGGGGATCGCCGCGGCGAACTCCACGAGCCGGGATGTCGCCCACCAGCCGGCCGAGTCGGCGGGCAGCGCGGTCTCCAGATGGCCCTGGACCTGCCACGCCGGAGCGAGCGTCCCGGTCACCCAGTCGGACTGGAGCTGGCCGCGGGCGACGAGCAGCTGCGTGGCGAAGGCGGGGCCGTCGGGTACGCCGGGTTCCGTGCCGCTCACCTTGGTCAACTGGGGTGCGGGGGAGGCCAGTACGGCGAACTGCGAACCCGGCACCCAGGACTTGGCGTGCGTGGTCAGCGACACCGGGACCCGGTCGAGCCGGGTGACCGAGGAGAGCAGCGCACCCGCGTAGATGTAGTGCGAGAGCAGCCGGGCGGCGGAGGCGAGCACGCCGGGGCTGAAGTCGCAGGCGGAGAGCTGGCGCAGCTGCCGGGCGAGTACGGCGACACCCAGCGGTGGCAGGTCGACGGGCAGCAGCGCGATGCGGTCGCTCTCCAGTACCGAGCGGACGGTGTGCAGCCGCTGGACGAAGGGCGCGGGCAGCGCGGCGGCGTGCACCACGACGACGTATCCGTACTGTTCGAGGAGGGCGTGCATCTCCGTGACGGAGGCCTCCAGGGACCACTCCGCCGGGGGCCGGAGGACGGCCGCGGGGGGCGTGTGCCGGTCGGAAGGCGGCAGCACGAGATCGCTGCTGGTGACAGCTATGGCGGTCGGCACTACGCGATCCCCCGTTCACAGCGAGTTGCTCCTGCACCAGCACTGTATCCACGGGACACGCGCGGAGAACCACAACTGACCAAGAATCATTGGATCTTGGACATGGAGCAGCGCGAAGGGGAACGCCCGGAGGCGCCCGGAGGGACGGGAGGAAGAGAAGAAACGATGAAGAACGGGGAGACGCCTTGACAAGCTCATTGGTCTGGACCAGTTTGGACGCACCCCGCGGTGGCCACCGTTCCGTATAGCAGCTGACAGCCCCCTCCCCCCACATCTGGAGGCCGTACGTGACATCCGGACGATCCCTCACCCGCGCCTGGCTCGGCGCGGTCGTAGCCGCTTTCGCGGCTGCCGCACTCTCCTTCACGGGTACGGCCGCACAGGCCGCGGCGCCCGCATCCGCTGCCTCGACCGTGTCCGCTGCCTCGACCGCGTCCGTCGCCTCGACCGCAGCCGTTGCCTCGACCGCAGCCGTTCCCGCCCACGCAGTGACGGGCTACTGGCAGAACTTCAACAACGGCGCGGCCGTCCAGAAGCTCAGCGACGTACCCGCCGACTACGACATCATCGCGGTCGCCTTCGCCGACGCGACCTCCACACCCGGCGCCGTCTCCTTCACCCTGGACTCGGCCGGACTCGGCGGCTACACCACCGACCAGTTCAAAGCCGACATCAAGGCCAAGCAGGCCGCGGGCAAATCCGTCATCATCTCCATCGGCGGCCAGAACGGCACCATCTCGGTCGCCGACTCCACCTCGGCCACCAACTTCGCCAACTCCGTGTACGCACTGATGCAGGAGTACGGCTTCAACGGCGTCGACATCGACCTGGAGAACGGCGTCAACTCCACCTACATGTCACAGGCGCTGAAGTCCCTCTCCGCGAAGGCA
>NZ_CALNVW010000012.1 GCF_940670765.1 Streptomyces sp. A 4/2 | reverse complement strand
GGGCAGCGGCTACGTGTCACCGAGCGTCGTCGACAACGCGCTGGACTGTCTCACCAAGGGAACGGGCTGCGGCTCGTTCAAGCCCTCGAAGACCTACCCGGGACTGCGCGGCGCGATGACCTGGTCGACCAACTGGGACGCCACATCGGGCAACGCCTGGTCGAGTGCGGTCGGACCGCACGTCCACAGTCTGTAGCCGCTACTGCCGCTACGGACGGCCCGGCAGCGCCACCGCTCCCCCGGTGGCGCTGCCGCTGCGCGTGGGCCGACCTGTGCGCGCAGGGGTACGAGTGGCGGGTGCCCGTCCTACTACTGGCCGCGGCCCGCGAGATAGAACCCGAGGACGTGGGACAGCCCCCCGAACCATGCCTGGAGCGTGGCGTTGTTGCGGGCGTCCACCGTGCACTCGTAGACGCGGCCGTCGGTCAGGACCACGGACACCATGAGAGTGGTACCGCTGTACGAGCCCTTGAACGGCACGGTGGTGATGTGGTTCCAGGAGAAGTCCGCGGTCTGGCCGTTGCGTTCGAAGGAGACCCCTTCGACATCGACCACCACGGCGTTCCGCCGGTCCGTCGCGAGGAAGTCGGGGCCGTCCGCGAACGGCCCGGGTCCCGGCTGCTGGTGCTGCTGGTGCTGCTGGTGCTGCGGCGGCTGGTGGTACTGCTGCTGGGGCACGGGCCCGGAGGCGTACGCCGGGGGCGGCCCGGGTGCGTACCCCGGGGGCGGTGGCGGCGCGTACGCCGGGGGCGGCGGGCCGAAGCCCTGCGCGGGCGGGGGGTGCGGGCCCGGGTGCGCGCCGCCCTGTTGTCCGGTGTGTTCCATGCGCCAGCCCTCCGGCTCTCGGTCCGGCGACCAGTATGGCCGGAGCCGGAGCCGGCACGCGGTGGCGCCCGCCGGTCCCCCCGGCGGGCGCCACCGTGCGCGGATGCGGCAGCCCGGTTACGGCTTGGGCAGCGTGCACCCCGCGAGGCTCAGGTCGATCTTGTTACCGGCGCCGACGCACGCCACGATCCCGTACGTCTCCTCGGCGTAGTTGATGCCCTGGTGGATGGTCACGTTGCCGTTCTCGTCCACCTCGCACGGGTTGTTCTCCGTGCAGGTCTGACCGTCCTCGTTGCCGGTGTTGTTGACGGCGACGACCTTGCCGGTCGCCGTGTCGATCACCGGGGAGCCGGACGTACCGCCGATGGTGTCGCAGGCGGAGGTGTAACGGAGCGAGTCCTTCCAGGTCCAGTCGCCCTCCTTGAGGCGGTACACGAAGCCGTCCACATTGCAGCTGTAGATCTTCTTCCAGTACCCGGAGACGACCTTGATCGCGGTGCCCTGCGTGGGGTGGGCGGCGTTCAGTTCCAGCGCGGCGATGCCGTACTTGCTCTGGATCTGGGCGTAGGTGGAGGTGAGTTGGTACAGCGAGATGTCCGTGTCGGTCATCGTCGCGTACGCCACCTTGCTCGCCTTGAGCGTGGCGACCGAACTGCCCGCGGAGTTGAGCAGCGAGAAGGTCCGGCTGGACGGCTGGTCGGTGATGACCTCACCGGCCGCCGGGAAACCCGTCTCCAGGCAGTGGCCGTTGGAGAGCACCAGCGCCGGGTCGTCGGGCTGGGAGTCGGGCATCCGGACGACGGAGCCGGAGCAGTTGCTCAGCGCCACCGTTCCGGCGAAGTCGACGGCCTTGACCGTGGGACGGCTCGTGGCCGCCACCGCGGGCGTCGCTGCCGCGCCCGCAAGGGCCAGGGCGAGCAGGGCGCCGACGAGAGGCTTCTTCATGTGGGGGTCCCCTCTGTGACCGAAGTTCTTTCGGTTTGACATGCGCATTGTTAACGCAAGAGGGGCTCACGGGGAAGGGTGCCTCGCCCGTGAACGACAGCTCGGGAAGCCGGCCGGGACGCGCAGTCGGAGCGGCCCGAGCAGCCGGAGCCATCCGTCCGGCCGCTCGGGACAACTCCCCTGCTACGGACCGGGGCGGGCGCCGTCCGGCACCCGCCCCGTCCGGGGGCCCGGCTCCCGGGCCCCCACTTCACGCACGTCGACTCACACGCGTCGACTCACACACGCCGACTCACGCACGTCGGCCGCTTCGGCTCGGTCAGCCGGCGAAGCGGGCCATCCATGCCTCGACGTCGTCGGCCGACCGCGGCAGGCCGTCCGACAGGTTCTCGTTGCCGTCCTCGGTGACGACCAGGTCGTCCTCGATGCGGACGCCGATGCCGCGCCACTCCTCGGGCACGGTGAGGTCGTCCGGCTGGAAGTACAGTCCGGGCTCGACCGTGAGCACCATGCCGGGCTCCAGTACGCCGTCGACGTACTCCTCGTTCCGGGCCTGCGCGCAGTCGTGGACGTCCAGACCGAGCATGTGGCCGGTGCCCGCCATGGTGAAGCGGCGCTGGAGGCCGAGTTCGTACGCGCGGTCGGCCGGGCCCTCGATGAAGCCCCACTCGACCAGCTGCTCCGCGAGGTGGCGCTGGGACGCCTCGTGGAAGTCGCGGTACGCGGCGCCCGGCTTGACGGCGGCCATGCCCGCCTCCTGGGCCTCGTACACCGCGTCGTAGACCTTGCGCTGCACGGGCGTGAAGGTGCCGTCGATCGGGAGCGTGCGCGTGACGTCGGCGGTGTAGAGGGTCTTCGTCTCGACGCCCGCGTCCAGCAGGAGCAGGTCGCCGGGGCGCACCGGGCCGTCGTTGTCCGTCCAGTGCATGATCGTGGCGTGCTCGCCCGCGGCGCAGATCGAGCCGTAACCGACGGCGTTGCCCTCAAGGCGGGCGCGGCGGAAGAACGTGCCCTCGATCCACCGCTCGGACGACGCGACCGCCGTGGACAGGTCACCGATCACATCGGTGAATCCGCGCACGGTGGAGTCCACGGCCTTGCGCAGCTCGGTGATCTCCCACTCGTCCTTGACGAGGCGGAGATCGCTGAGCGCCTCGTCCAGTTCGGCGTCGCGCTCCTCGTCGGTGGTGACCGCGGCCGTCAGGGCCGGGTCGATACCGCGGACGATCCGGGTCGGCACGGCGGGGGCGGCGGCCAGGTCCTCGGCAGCCGTACGGACGTCGCGGCAGGGCAGGCCCAGTACCAGTTCCGACTCGGCGAGGGAACGCCGGCGGCCCATCCACAGCTCCGCCGTGGGACCGGTCCAGAACTCGTTGTTGTCCCTGCTGTCGCGCGGCAGCTGGTAGCAGTAGGCGTCGTGGCCGCCGTCCGCACGGGGTTCGAGGACGAGCGCGCCGTCCCGGACCTGGTCGCCGGTCATGTGTACGTAGCCCGTGTACGGGCGGAAGGGGTAGGTGTCGTCGTTCGAACGGACCTTGAGGTTCCCGGAGGGAATCACGAGGCGCTCGCCCGGGAAGCGCGCGGAGAGCGCCGCGCGGCGGCGGGCCGCGTGCGGGGACTGCTCGGCGAGCGTCAGGTCGTGCCGCTCGGTGTCCGCCCAGCCCGTCCGCATCAGAGCGGACAGTTCCTCGGAGATCTCTGAGTAGAGACCGTTCCTTCGGCCTTTCGCCACGTCGTACACCTTCCTCTGGCTGGTTCGCTGCCGCCGGTCATCGGCGGCTCCTGGACGGTACCCGGCACGACCCGCGCTCGGGGCCCGAGAGTGCCACTGGCACAGATCGGACAGCGCCCCGGACAGGGAACCGCAGATAATGGGGCATATGACGAACGCGAAGCTCGGCGAGGCCCTGCGGCTCCTGGGGATCGGTCACGCGGCGGTCCGGGTCTATCTGGCGCTGCTCGAACTGGCCCCGGCTCCGCTGAGCGCGATCGGCGCCGCGGCCGGTCTGGACGGTACGGAGCTGACCACGGCGTACGGCGCACTGGTCGACGCCGGTCTGGCCAGTCCTGCCGAGGCGGGCGGGGACGTGGTGGCTCCGGTTCCTCCGGCCGCGGGCCTGGAGATCCTGGCCCGGCACCGGGCTGCCGAGGTGGAGGAGTCGCGCATCAGCGTCGGCGGCGCGTTCGAGTCCTTCCGCCGCCAGCGGCTCGCCGCGTACAACGACAACCTCGTCGAGGTCGTGACCGGCGAGGCCGTGGGCTCCAGGATCCGTCAGGCATGGGCGAGCGCCCGCGAGCAGATCCGGCAGTTCGAGTCACCGCCGTACTTCCCCCTGCCCGACACCACGGACGACGCGCTGGCCACGCTGGCCCGCGGTGTGACGCAGCGTGTCGTGTACTCGCGGGAGTCGCTGGAGTATCCGGGGCATCTGAAGGAGGTCATCGAACCGTGCGTCAAGGCCGGTGAGCAGGCGAGGGTGCTGCCGTCGGTGCCGGTCAAGCTGGTGATCATCGACGAGTCGTACGCGCTCGTGTCGTTGTCGATCAGAGAGGCCGACGTGCACAACACGATGCTGGTGGTGCAGCCGTGCGGCCTGCTCTCGGCGCTCATGGCACTGTTCGAGCAGTCCTGGCAGAACGCCCTGCCGTTCCACGGCCGCACCACCCACCCGGGCGGCCTGCCACCCGCCGACCGCCGCCTGCTGTGGCTCCTCGCGGGCGGCGCGGGCGACGACGTCATCGCCCGCGAGCTGGGCATCAGCCGCCGCACGCTCTTCCGCCGCCTGCAGATCCTGATGGCCCAGCTGGGCGCAGCGAACCGCTTCCAGATGGCCTTGCAGGCCCAGCGCTCCGGCTGGCTGTGATTCAGGCCGCGCCGAAACGGGACCGCGCGGCCAGGAACGCGGCCAGCCCGGCCCGGCCGACAGTGATCACCCGGTCCGGGTCGTCGGACTCACGCAGGTACAGGGCCCCGCCGGGGGCGGCGGCCAGCTCTACGCAGTTGCTGGCCTCGCTGCTGTACGAGGACTTCTGCCAGTTCAGCGGTATCACGTGGTTTCCTTTCAGAGGGAGTTGATGATCGAGCGGATCATCTCGCGAGAGGCGTCCGGGTTGAGGGCCATGCCCTCCAGGCGATTGACCAAGGTGCGGTACTTCGCCAACTGCGTCTCCGCGTCGAGGAATACCGAGCCGTGTTCAGTATCGAGCTGCACCGTGTCGAGCTGCGGTACCGGCCCCTCGGCAAGAACCACGGTCTGCCCCGCTCCCGGGACCAGCCCGGCGCTGAACGGGATCACCTGCAACGTCACGTTGGCGCGCTCCCCCATGGCAATGAGATGTTCCAGCTGTTCTCGGGTGGTGTCACGGTCCCCGAACATCATCCGCAGCCCGGCCTCGTGGATGATCGCCAGGTAGGGAACCGGATTCTCACGGAAAAGCACATGCTGGCGCTTGAGGCGCTGCGAGACGCGGAATTCCGTCTCGGACTGCGGCAGGGCCGGAATGTTCTGACGGAATACCAACCGCGCGTACTCCAGCGTCTGGAGCAGACCCGGCAGGTGCATGACCTGCGTGGTGCGCAGAGCGGTCGCGTGATGCTCCATTTCGGCCAGGTCCAGGAGTACGGCAGGAAGCATCTCCCGGTAGTCGTCCCACCAGCCTCTCCCCCGCCCAGCAGCCATCCCGGCCAGCGCAGCGATGAGTTCCTCGTTCTGGCAGCCGTAGTTGTACGCAACCATCCGGACCCGCTCGGGGCTGACACCGAAGCGGCCCGCTTCGGTGTTGCTGACGCGGGCCGGATCCGTACTCAGCAGCTCTCCCGCCTGCCGGGTGGACAGCCCGGCCTGCTCCCGCAATTTGCGCAGCTCGGCACCAAGTCGCCGCTGGCGCAGGGTCGGTGTGGTTCGTGGTGGCATGCCCATCACCTTATGACGGATACATAAGTTTCCCTGTTCGGTAGCAATACTGTACCCAATGCCCCTACAGTCAGTATCGCTTCACCCACACAACGCTACTTCGGGGTGCAGGAAGCGCACCGCCCTGCCCGCGCTCAGCAGGACGGCAATGCCACCACCCGAGGTCACCGACGTACCCAACTCCCCGCTCGAACAGGAGAGCTCCGTGAACTCAGCCGTCGCCACCCCCTTCGCCCCCGCACCGGAGAAGTGGGAGTGCAGCCTCCAGCTCACCAACGACCCGCGCGCCCCGCGCGTCGCCCGCAGGACCGTGCGGGGCGCGATCCTCGACTTCGCGCTCGATGCCGAACTCGCCGACACAGCCGAGCTGTTGACCAGCGAGCTGGTGACCAACGCCGTACAGCACTCGGACGGTCCCGTGCTCGTACGGCTGGGGGCGCGGCGCGGCGTGGTGCGGGTGTGCGTGTGGGACAACCATCCGGAGCTGCCCGACCCTCTCCCCGAGACCACCGAGGATCCCTTCGGGCGTGGCCTGCTCCTGGTGGAGCGGCTCGCCGACGGGTGGGGGCGGTACCCCCTGGCGGCGGACGGAAAAGTGGTGTGGTTCGAGCTCGTTCCGAAGAACCCGTGGCAGGGCTGGATCTAAGTGCCCTCTACGGAGCGGCGGTTGGCCGGGATCGGCCCCTCGGGTGGGAGCTGAAGGGATCTTCCCCCTTCGGCTCCCACCCCTGTCGGTGGAGGGGATGGTCAGCCGATCTTGTCGGTGAAGCCCATCGACAGGTACGTCATCCGGGTGACCTTGCCTTTGCTCGGCCCGGCCGTCCACGTGAAGGTGTACTCCAGGATCGCGCTGGTCTTCGGGTCGACGATCACCCGGCCGACGCTCCTCGCCTCCTGGAACTCCAGGGCCGTCCCCCCGCGCCCGGTGCTGTCCTTGACGCCTCCGACGAGCTTGATGCCCTTCAGCTGTGCCATCGCCTTGAACACCCCCGCCCGCAGCTTCGGGCTCGCCGGAGCGTCACCGAGCAGGGCCGACGCCTGGTCGAAGGGCGAGATGTCGTCGGCCTTCTGCGGGGCCTGCAGCAGTCGGAGGAGTTGCGCCGGGTCCGTGGTCAGCTGGTCCAGGCCCTTCCAGTCGAGGTCCTTCGACCCGAACTGCCAGTCGGGCCGACGCCCCTTCTTGTAGGCCTTGCCGTCCACGACGACGTAGAAGTCCATGGCCTGCGAGATGTACGTGTCCCCGGTCGGCAGGTGCAGCTTCCAGTACTTCCCCGAGGAGACGGACTGGGCGGCAGCGACGGTGGAGATGTCGTTCAGGAAGACGGACGCGGTGGCCGCGTGCGCCTCGCTTCGTGTGGCCGTGGGCGCCGAAGGCCCGGCGCCGCCGATGTTCGCGTACGTCACCGCCCCGGCCGCGACCGCGGTGGCGGTGAGCAGGCCGACGAGCACCCTGCGGCGCCCGGAGATCCGCCGGACCGGGATCACCCGCCGGACCGGCGCCGTCACCACGGTGTCCGTTTCCCGCCCGGACCGCTCCGCGGCCATCGCCGCCTCGACCCCTGCCAATGCCCCGGCCACCGCCTGCGTCGACGGCGGCTCGACCCGTCCGGCAGCCGCCAGTTCATCGGCGCCGGGGAAGTCCAGCAGTGCCCCTCGCTCCTTCATGGCGTTCTCCTTCATGTCGTTCTCCTCCACGCCACGCCTGTTCATACCGATCGGCTCCACGTCGTCGTACGTGCTCATGCCAGGTCCCCCGTCACAGTCAGGTGCTGTCCCGCCGGGCGGGACGCAGCGAGCCGGTCGCGCAGCCGGCCCCGGGCCCGGTGCAGCCGCGAGCGGGCGGTCCCCGCCGGAATGCCGACGGCTGCCGCCGCCTCGGCCGGGGTGAGCTGCTCCCAGCTGATGAGCAGCAGCAACTCGCGTTCCTCGGCGGGCAGTTCGCCCAGCGCCTGGCGCAGTGCGGGCGCCAGCGCTGCCGCGTCCAGCCGCTGGTCCACCGCCTGCCAGGGGTCGGTGACCTCCGGGCCCGGTGCGGCCTCTTTCCGCCCCGCCCGCCGCAGGTGCTGAGCCAGTACGTTGCGGGCCACCCCGAACAGCCAGCCCCGCGCCGAGCCGCGCGAGGCGTCGAACGTGCGCCGCGAGACGTACGCCTGCAACCACGCCTCGGCCAGCAGATCATCGGCCGCGCCGGGCACACGCCGGGCGAAGTAGCCGTGCAGGGCGGGCGAGTGCGTCTCCACCAGCAGGGTGAACGCCGCCGCGTCACCGACCGCCGACCGCGTCAGCCGGGTGTCACTGTCGCCGTCACGGTCAGGGGTGCGATCGGGGGCGCGGTCGCCGCGCTCCTCGTGTTGCCGGGTATCCGGTGTCACGGAACCTCCGTCTCCGACCGCCGGACGACGGTCTCACCCTGCACTTGTCGTCGGACCCCGTATCCGTTCGCGGGCACCGGCCGGGTGACCACCCAGCTCTCCCGATCCGCCCTGCTCACAGGCGAGTTGCCCGTACTCTCGCCCGATGCGCATCCTCTTCACGTTCATCGGTGGCAGCGGCCATTTCCGCCCGCTCGTCCCCGTGGCCCGCGCAGCCCGAGCCGCAGGGCACACGGTTGCCTTTGCCGGTGGGGGCCGGAGGGGACCCGAGATCACAGCCGCCGGGTTCACCGCCTTCGCCACGAGCGAGCCGCGCGGGCACACGGAAGCGACGGCAGCGGCGGCGACAGCGGCAGCGCGCAGCACCGTGGAGGTGTCCGATCCCGAGGAGGACATCCGGCATCTCGCAGAGGGCTTCGCCCGGCGCGGGGCGCGTCGGCACGCCGCGGCCGTTCTTGAACTGGCCCGCACCTGGAAGCCGGACATCCTGGTGCGCGACGAGGTCGACTTCGGCACCGCGGTCGCCGCCGAGGCCCTGGGACTTCCCTGCGCATCCGTCCTGGTACTCGCTGCAGGGGGCTTTCTGCGCAAGGACGTTGTCGCCGAGCCGCTGCACGAACTGCGATCCGAGTACGGCCTGCCGTACGACCCCGACCTCGCCGTGCTGGACCGGGACCTGGTGCTCTCACCGTTCCCGCCGAGCTTCCGGGACCCGCGCTTCCCGCTCCCCGCTCACACCTTCTCGTTCCGGCCGACAGCCGCGCGCCCGCCCGAAGCCACACCGGGCACACCGGGCACACCGGGCACGCCCACCGTGTACGTGACGCTCGGCACCGTGCACGCCGGCACCGACCTGTTCTCCCGGATCGCGGCCGGGCTCCGGGAGCTTCCCGTGAACGTGCTCATGACCGTCAGCGATCACATCGACCCCGCAGTGCTGGGGCCGCTGCCCGGCCACATCCGGGTCGAACGGTTCGTTCCACAGGAGCAGTTGCTGCCGCAGTGCGCACTGGTCGTCTCGCACGGCGGGTCCGGCAGCCTCATGGGAGCGCTCGCCCACGGCCTGCCCTCGGTGCTGTTCCCACACGGCGCGGACCAGCCGTACAACGCCCGACGGTGCACCGAACTCGGCGCCGCCCGGACACTGGACCCGGTCACCGCCACGCCGGAGGACATCCACACGGCTGTGTCGACGGTGCTCGCCGACAGTGGTTACCGCAGCGCGGCCGAGCGGATCCGGGATGAGATGAACGCGCTGCCGGGAGCGGAGGAGACCGTCCCGGCGCTCGAAGCGCTCGCTCTGTCTAGATGACCAGACTCAGCAGCGCCGCGACCGCGAACCCCGCCACCGACAGCACGGATTCCAGCACCGTCCAGGACTTCAGGGTGTCGCGCTCCGAGATGCCGAAGTACTTGGAAACCATCCAGAAGCCGCCGTCGTTCACGTGCGAGGCGAAGATCGAACCGGCCGAGATCGCCATGATGATCAGGGCGAGGTGGGCCTGTGAGAGGTCCTGGCCGTCGACCAGGGGAAGCACGATGCCCGCCGTGGTCACGATCGCGACCGTCGCGCTGCCCTGGGCCACCCGCAGGACCAGCGAGATCAGATACGCCAGCACGATGACCGGCAGACCGACGTCGTTGAAGGTCTTGGCGAGTGCGTTGGCGATGCCGCTGCCGCTGAGGACGGCGCCGAAGATCCCGCCCGCGCCGACGACCAGCAGGATGTTGCCGACCGGCTTGAGCGAGGCGGTGGAGACCGCCTCCAGGGACTTGCGGGACCAGCCGCGGCGGATGCCCAGCAGGTAGTACGAGAGGAAGAGCGCGATCGTCAGGGCGACGAAGGGGTGCCCGAAGAACTCCAGGACCGAGCGGAGCGTCGAGGGGTCCAGCGCGATGGAGGAGAACGTCGCCAGCAGGATCAGGATGAGCGGGGTGCCGATGATCGTGAGGACCGTGCCCAGCGGGACCGGCTTCTCCTGCGGCTCGACCCCCAGGGCCTGCTGCTCGGCGACGACCGCCGTCCTGGCCTCCTCGGCGGCCTCGACCATGTCCTGCGGGACCTCGACGAAAATGCGCTTGCCGATCCAGGCGGCGTAGCCCCAGGCGGCCAGCACGGCCGGGATGCCGCACGCCGCGCCGATCACGATGATCCAGCCGAGCGACACGTGGAAGAGCGCGGCGGCGGCCACCGGGCCGGGGTGCGGGGGCAGGAAGGCGTGGGTCATCGACAGGCCCGCGAGCAGCGGCATCGCGTAGAGGATGACGGACTTGCCGGAGCGCTTGGCCGCCGCGTAGACGATGGGCGCGAGGACGAAGATGCCGACGTCGAAGAAGACCGGGATGCCGAAGATGAGGCCGGTGAGGCCCATCGCGAGAGGGGCCCGCTTCTCGCCGAAGAGGTTCAGCAGGCGGGAGCTCAACACCTCGGCTCCGCCCGAGACTTCGAGGATCGAGCCGAGCATCGTGCCGAGGCCGATGATGATCGCGATGTGCCCGAGGATGCCGCCCATGCCGGACTCGATCATCGAGACGGACGACGACTTCTGGACCGTACCGAAGAGTTCGGTGACCGAGAGTCCCGCGCCGAGGCCGACGGCTATGGAGACACCGAGCAGCGCGACGAACGGTTGCAGCCTGACCTTGATGATCAGGAACAGCAACAGGGCGATGCCCAGGACGGCGACGGTCAGCAGACCGGTGGTGCCGCCGATGACGGCGAGCAGCCCGCCGGTGTGGGGTGGCGCGGCCGGGGTCTCTGCGGCGAAGTACATGGGGGGGAACTCCATTGTTTCCGGGGGACTTCGAGGCATGGCGGAGCGCGGCACGGCGCCCCGGTGCGGAAGCAGGGGTGGGGCGCCGTGCCGTGGTGCGTGCGGTGGTGCGTGCCGTGGTTCAGCGGATCAGGGCGGTACGGATCAGCCGAGGACCGCGAGCGCGTCGATCTCGATGAGCAGTCCGGCGGGCAGACCGACGTAGACGGTCGTACGGGCCGAGGCGGGCTCCTTGAGGCCCTGCTCCTCGAAGTACGCGTTGTAGATCTCGTTCATCTCCGCGAAGTGGGCGACGTCCGTGAGGTAGACGCGCATCATCATCACGTCGTCCCAGGTCGCGCCGCCCTCTTCCAGGATCGCCTTGACGTTGGCGAAGGTCTGGAGGGTCTGCTCGCGCAGGGTCGGGCCCGCCGGGGTGGGGGCCTGGCCCTCGACGGCCGGCAGGAAGCCGACCTGACCCGCGACCTGGAGGATGTTGCCCTTGCGGACGCCGTGCGAGAACTTCGCGGGCGGGGTGGTGTGGGTGGAGGGGGTGAGGGCGGTCTTCTCGGTCATGCCGTGGATTCCTTCGAGGAGTTCGGGGGTGATGCCCGGCGGTTCTGGGTGATGCCGGGAGGGTCCGGGAGGGTCCGGGAGGGCTACGAGGGGACGTTCGGGGGGACGGGGGATCTCTTGGGCTGCGGTGCGGTGCCCGCGTACTCGCCGCTGATGGCGTCGGCCGTGCGGCGCACCAGCGGGAGCAGGGTGAGGAGTTCCTCCGCCGTGACGACCACATTGGGCGCCGACATCGACATGGCGGCGACGACACGGCCGTCCACGCCCCGGATGGGGGCGCCGACGCAGTTGATGGACTCCTCGTGGCCGCCGAGGTCGGTGGCCCAGCCCTGTTCGCGCACCGTGGTCAGCTCCTTGAGGAAGGCGCCGGCGTTCGGTGTCGAACGGGCCGTGTAGGTGGGGTAGTCGAGCCGTTCGGCGATGGCGCGCCGTTCGGGCTCGGGGAGGTCGGCGAGCAGCAGTTTGGCCACGGCGGCGACCGTGATCGCCACGGGCCTGCCGATGCGCGAGTACATCCGCACCGGGTAGCGGCTCTCGACCTTGTCGATGTAGAGGACCTCGTTCTCCTCGTACACCGCGAGGTGCACGGTGTGCCCGCACTCCTCGTTGAGCCTGGCCAGATGGGGGTGGGCGATCTCCCGGACGTCGAGGTTCTCGACGGCTTCCTGGGCGAGCGCGAAGAGTCGGGTGCCGAGGCGGTAGCGCTGGTCCTGCTGGCGGTAGACGAGCCCGTGCTCGTGGAGCGTACGGAGCAGGCGCAGCGCCGTGGACTTGTGGACGCCGAGGCTCTCGGAGACCTGGCCGAGGTCGGCGGGGCCCTGGGCGAGCAGCGGCAGGATGGAGAGCGCGCGGTCGACGGTCTGGCTCATGGCGTACGTACCTCCTCGTCGGTACCGGACAGGCCGGTAACGGTCACGTCGGCGCGGGTCTCGTCAGCTTCGGTCGGGTCGGCGCGGGTCGCGTCGGGGCGGGTCTCGTCCGAGGAGGCCCCCGGCGCGTCCGAGGAGGCCTCGGTCGCGTCCGCAGTGGTCTCCGTCCAGCCGGGGCCGATCCGGAGGTCCGCCCAGGCCGTGTCGTCCAGGGCCGCGAGGCGGTCGGCGTGGGCACGGTCCGGCGGGGTGGCCAGGTCGCCGTGGACGGTGAGGGCGGCTGCGGCCATCAGGTGTCCGTGCCGGGCCCTGTCCCGTACGGGAAGATCGCGGAGGGTGCCGGAGAGGAACCCGGCGGCGAAGGCGTCGCCCGCGCCCACCGGGGCGACGACGTCCACGCGGAGGGCCGGGACATCGGTGACGGTGTCGGTGTCGGTGTCGGTGTCGGTGTCACGCCCAGCGCCACCCCCGGCGCCGTCAACGCCCCCGGAGTCGGTGCCGCCCTCGGCCGTGGACCGGGAGAAGACCGTCGCGCCCGCCGGCCCCCGCTTCACCACCAGTACGGCCGGTTCGGGGAGCGCCGCGCGGATCGCCTGCGCCCCGCACACCCCCCAGGCCGCTTCCGCCTCGTCCTCCCCCACGAAGACCAGGTCCGCACCCCGCGCCAGTTCGAGCAGCACCCGCGGGCCGGGGCCTCCGGTGCCGGACTCCTCGGCTTCACGCCACAGCCCCGGCCGGAAGTTCACGTCGAACGAGACCAGCGGGCGGCCCGGCGCCCGGGTCGTCAGTTCGCGCATCAGGGCCAGGCACTGCGGTGACAGCGCCGCCGTGATCCCGGACAGGTGGAGCACCCGCCCCGACCACAGGTCCGCGACGTCCAGCACCCCCGGCGCCATCGCGCTCGCGGCGGAACCCGCCCGGTAGTAGATGACCTCGTGGTGGTCGGCGTCACGGTCGTCGGCGGTGCGGAAGTAGACGCCGGTGGGGCGGTGCGGGTCACGGCGGACCGCGCGGGTGTCGACCCCGTACGCCGCGATCGCCTCCACCAGGTGGTCGCCGAAGCCGTCGGCGCCGACCCGGCTGATCCACTTCGCCCGGTGTCCGGCGGCGGCCAGCGCGCAGGCGACGTTGGACTCCGCTCCGCCTATGCCACGGTCGAAGGACGGTACGTCGGCGAGGCGCCCCCGCCGGGTGGGCAGGAACGTGACCATGGACTCGCCGAGACAGACGACGTCCACCGGTGTGTGCTGCGCGGTCACGATCGCTCTCGCTCCTCGGTGTGGGCGGCCGGGGGCTCCGTTGACCCGGCGATGGCTCGGATGTTAGACAGCTGTGAGCGATATGCGCAATGAGCGTTGCACATGATGCAACGCAAACTCTCTGGGAGGTTCCATGGCCGGGGCAGACGGTGCTGTACGCGCAGAGGACGCCGTACGCACGGAGAGTGCGGAGAGTGCGGAAGTGATCGACCACCGCTTCAAGGGGCTGCCGCCCGGCGCCGACGGGCTGACCGTCGCGGCGCTGGCCGCCGAGCGCCGGAACCTCTTCACCGACGGATTCACCACGCCCGTCCTGGCGCTCTCCGCCGAGTCCGTCGAGCACAATCTCGCGCTGATGGAGACGTACTCGGCACGGCACGGCCTGGTCTTCGCCCCGCACGGCAAGACGTCGATGTCCCCGCAGCTCTTCGACCGGCAGCTCGCACACGGCGCCTGGGGCATCACCCTCGCCGTGCCGCACCAGGTCAGGGTGGCGCGCGCCTTCGGCATCCAGCGGGTCTTCGTGGCCAACGAGATCGTGGACGCGGCGGCCCTGCGGTGGATCGCCGCCGAACTGGCGGCCGATCCGGAGTTCCGGTTCCTCTGTTACGTCGACTCCGTGCGCGGCGTCGAGCTGATGGACGAGGCGCTGCGCGGCTCCGCCCGCCCGGTGGACGTGGTGATCGAGCTGGGTGCGGGCGACGGAGCCCGCACCGGCGCCCGCACCGAGGCGGAATGCGCGGCGGTCGCCGACGCGGTGGCCGCCACCGGGACGCTGCGGCTGGTGGGTGTCGCCGGGTACGAGGGCGAGGTGCCCGGCGCGAACAGCGAGCGGGTGCTCGCCTGGCTGCGCCGGCTGGTCGCGCTGGCCGCAGGTCTCGACCGGGACGGCCTGTTCGAAGGGGTCGACGAGATCGTGGTGAGCGCGGGCGGCAGCGCCTGGTTCGACACGGTGGCCGAGGCCTTCGCCGAGATCCCCGCGCTCTCCGCGCCCGTGCTCAAGCTGCTGCGCTCCGGCGCCTACGTGTCGCACGACGACGGGCACTACAAGCACCTCACCCCCTTCAACCGGGTCCCCACCGAGGGCGCTCTCCAGCCCGCGTTCCGGCTCTGGGCCCAGGTCGTGTCCCGCCCCACCGACGCGCAGGCGTTCGTCAACGCGGGCAAGCGGGACGCCGCGTACGACCTCGACCTGCCGGAGGCGCAGGTGGTACGGGACGCCCGCACCGGCGAGATCCGCCCCGCCACCGGGATCACCGTGAGCAAGCTGTCCGACCAGCACGGCTGGCTGGAGACCGCCGCCGGGGCGGACCTGGAGGTCGGCGACTGGGTCGGGATGGGGCTCTCCCACCCGTGCACCTCGTTCGACAAGTGGCAGCTGATCCCGCTCGTCGAGGCGGACGGCACGGTCAGCGACTACATCCGCACGTACTTCTGAGAGGCCGGAGCCGGTCATGGATCTCGTCATCCGCGATGTCCGCGTCATCGACGGCAGCGGCGGCGCCTCCTACCGTGCCGACGTCGCCGTCGACGGCGGGCGCATCAGTTCCGTCGTGCCCGAGGGCGGAGGCCGACGGCCGGGCGGGGCCAGGGCGCTGGACGCCCACGGTCTCGCGCTGTCGCCGGGCTTCATCGACATGCACGCCCACTCCGACCTGGCCCTGCTGCGCGACCCCGCGCACGAGGCGAAGGCCGCGCAGGGAGTGACCCTGGAGGTCCTCGGCCAGGACGGGTTGTCGTACGCCCCCGTGGACGACCGGACGCTCGGCGAGGTCCGCCGGGCGATCACCGGCTGGAACGGCGACGGATCCGACATCGACTTCGACTGGCGGACCGTCGGCGGCTATCTGGACCGGCTCGACCGGGGCATCGCCGTGAACGCGGCGTATCTCGTCCCGCAGGGCACGGTCCGGATGTACGCGATGGGCTGGGAGGACCGGCCCGCCACCGCCGCCGACAACGCCCGCATGAAGCAACTCGTCGCCGAGGGCATGGAACAGGGCGCCGTCGGCATGTCGTCGGGGCTCACCTACACCCCGGGGATGTACGCGGACGACGCGGAACTCACCGAGCTGTGCCGGGTGGTGGCGCAGTACGACGGCTACTACTGCCCGCACCACCGCAGTTACGGGGCGGGCGCGCTCCAGGCGTACGAGGAGATGGTCGGCCTCACCCGGGCGGCGGGCTGCGCCCTGCATCTCGCGCACGCCACCATGAACTTCGGCGTGAACAAGGGGAAGGCGCCCGACCTGCTCGGGCTGCTGGACCGGGCGCTGGAGGACGGCGCGGACATCTCGCTCGACACCTATCCGTACACCCCGGGCTGTACGACGCTCGTCGCGATGCTGCCCAGCTGGGCGAGCGAGGGCGGCCCGGACGCGATCCTGGCGCGGCTGCGCGACGACGCGACGGCCGAGAAGATCCGCCGGGTGATGGAGATCGACGGCGCCGACGGCTGCCACGGCGTGCCCATCGAGTGGGACACCATCGAGATCTCCGGGGTCACCGAGCCGGGGCTCGCCGGTTTCGTCGGCCGGACGGTCGCGGCCAGCGCGGCCGAGCGCGGCGAGCAGCCCTGGGTCACCGCGCGGCGGCTGCTGATCGACGACCGGCTCGGGTCGACGATCCTGCAGCACGTCGGCCACGAGGAGAACGTGCGGCAGATCATGCGCCACCGGGTGCACACCGGCGGCAGCGACGGGATCCTGCAGGGCGACAAACCGCATCCGCGCGCGTACGGCACCTTCCCGCAGTACCTGGGCCGGTACGCGCGGGAGTTGGGCGTGCTCTCCCTGGAGGAGTGCGTGGCGCATCTCACCTCCCGCCCGGCGGCCAGGCTGCGGCTGCCGGACCGGGGGCTGGTCCGGGAGGGCTACCGCGCGGACCTCGTCCTCTTCGATCCGGACACGGTCGCCGCGGGCTCCACCTTCGAGGAGCCGCGGACCCTGCCCACCGGCATCCCGCACGTGCTGATCGACGGCCGCTTCGTCATCGAGGACGGCAGGCGCACGGACGTACTCGCGGGGCGCTCGGTACGGCGCACGCCCGGCCGGGCGTGAATCCCGGCCCACAAGGGGGGCGCGGCCAAGGTGCCGCCCCCCCCCTTGTGGGCCAGAACACCAGGCCGGTTCACTGTCCGCGGCCGTAAGGTTGCGGATATGCAGGTGATCCAGTCGATGAAGCTCGCCAATGTCTGTTACGAGATCCGCGGCCCGGTGCTCGACGAGGCGATGCGGCTGGAAGCAGCAGGTCATCGCATCCTCAAGCTGAACACCGGGAACCCGGCCGCCTTCGGTTTCGAGTGCCCGCCGGAGATCCTGGAGGACATGCTCCGCAACCTCGGCGGCGCGCACGGCTACGGCGACGCCAAGGGGCTGCTGTCCGCGCGCCGGGCCGTGGTGCAGCACTACCAGACCAAGAACATCGACGAGCTGGACGTCGAGGACGTCTACCTCGGAAACGGCGTCTCCGAGCTGATCCAGATGTCGATGCAGGCGCTGCTCGACGACGGCGACGAGGTGCTCGTACCCGCGCCGGACTACCCGCTCTGGACCGCGTCGGTGTCGCTGGCCGGCGGTACGGCCGTGCACTACCGCTGCGACGAGCAGGCCGACTGGATGCCGGACCTCGCCGACATCGAGCGGAAGGTGACCGACCGCACCAAGGCGATCGTGATCATCAACCCGAACAACCCGACGGGCGCGGTGTACGACGACGAGATGCTGCGCGGCATCACGGACATCGCCCGCCGCCACGGCCTGACCGTCTGCTCCGACGAGATCTACGACCGGATCCTCTACGACGGCACCACCCACACCCCGACGGCGGCCATCGCCCCGGATCTGATGGTCCTGACGTTCAACGGCCTCTCGAAGAACTACCGGGTCGCCGGGTTCCGCTCCGGCTGGATGGCGGTCTGCGGCCCGAAGGAGCACGCCTCCTCGTACATCGAGGGCCTGACGATCCTGGCGAACATGCGGCTCTGCGCCAACATGCCCTCGCAGCACGCGGTGGCCACGGCGCTCGGCGGCAGGCAGTCGATCGACGACCTGGTGCTGCCGGGCGGACGCATCCTGGAACAGCGCGACACGGCGTACGAACTGCTGACGCAGATCCCCGGTGTCACCTGCGTCAAGCCCAAGGGCGCGCTGTATCTCTTCCCGCGCCTGGACCCGAAGGTCTACAAGATCAAGGACGACCGGCAGATGGTCCTCGACCTGCTGCGCGCCGAGAAGATCATGGTCGTGCACGGAACGGGCTTCAACTGGCCGGAGCCGGACCACTTCCGGATCGTGACGCTGCCCACGGCGAAGGAACTGGAGGACGCGGTGACGCGGATCGGGACCTTCCTGGGCGGCTACGCGCAGCACTAGCACGGGCTGCTGCACGGGCTGGTCCACGGAGAGCCGCACGGACAGCCGCACGGACAGCCGCACGGACAGCCGCACGGACAGCGAGTCGGGACTTCAATCAACTTTAGACAGATTCTAATTTAGGAACTAGGATGGTGGCCTGTCCACGAGAAGGAGGCCATCCCATGTACGAACCGATCCGCACCAAGTCGGTCCACACGATGGCCGTGGACACCCCCGCCTACCCGCAACGCACCCGTGAGGAAGAGCTGGACATCCAGCTCGCGGGCTATCTCGCCGCGCTCCTCGCCGTGACGGACGAGCTCGGCCTGACAGCGGAGGGCGAGCGCATCGCGGCCCAGGTGGCCCGGCTGCGCGGCGCCCCGCCGGTCCGGCACGCGGCGCTCACGAACGCCGCGCCCGCCACCCTCCACGACCGCGCCCACGCCCTCGCGGGCCGCGCCCTGCTGGTAGCGGCCTCCCGCGCGGACACCGCGGCGGCGATCCTCGCGGCGGAGCGGATGGACGCGCACACGGCAGCACGCCAACCGGCCTGCGCCCACTGAACGGCCCCGGTTCGCGGGCCGCGGAGGCGCGCGGACCGGGTGCCACACACTCCACTCCCCGCACCCCCGCCCGAAGCAGAAACGACCCGGCCCCGGCACCTGATCAGGTGCCGGGGCCGGGCGCTGCGCGACGGGTCGGGATGACCCCACAGGTCAGGGCGGATGTCGGGTGAACCCGCCGCGCGGTCCGGGGTGCGGAGCGAGCGTCAGCCCAGGCGCTTCACCAGGGCGTGGTACTCGTCCCACAGTTCCTTCGGGGCATGGTCGCCGAAGGTGTTGAGGTGCTCGGGAATCAGCGCCGCCTCCTCGCGCCAGACGTCCTTGTCGACCGTCAGCAGGAAGTCCATGTCGGCTTCCGAGACGTCCAGGCCCTTGGTGTCCAGGGCACCCTCCGCCGGGAGGATGCCGATGGGGCTCTCGACACCCTCGCCGCCGCCGTCGAGGCGCTCGACGATCCACTTCAGGACACGGCTGTTCTCGCCGAAGCCGGGCCAGACGAACTTGCCCGCGTCGTTCTTACGGAACCAGTTCACGTAGTAGATCTTCGGGAGCTTCGCCGGGTCCTTGTCGGAGCCGACCTTGACCCAGTGGCCCATGTAGTCGCCCATGTTGTAGCCGCAGAACGGCAGCATGGCGAACGGGTCGCGGCGCAGCTCGCCGACCTTGCCCTCGGCGGCGGCGGTCTTCTCCGACGCGACGTTCGCACCGAGGAAGACACCGTGGTTCCAGTCGAAGGACTCGGTGACCAGCGGGACCGCGGAGGCGCGGCGTCCGCCGAAGAGGATCGCCGAGATCGGCACGCCCTTCGGGTCCTCCCACTCGGGAGCGATGATCGGGCACTGCCCGGCGGGCACGGTGAACCGGGCGTTGGGGTGGGCGGCAGGCGTGCCCGACTCGGGCGTCCAGTCGTTGCCCTTCCAGTCCGTGAGGTGCGCGGGCGGCTCCTCGGTCATGCCCTCCCACCAGACGTCGCCGTCGTCGGTCAGCGCGACGTTGGTGAAGACGGAGTTGCCCCACATGGTCTTCATGGCGTTGGCGTTGGTGTGCTCACCGGTGCCGGGCGCGACACCGAAGAACCCGGCCTCCGGGTTGATCGCGTACAGCCGGCCGTCCTCGCCGAAGCGCATCCAGGCGATGTCGTCGCCGATGGTCTCCACGGTCCAGCCGGGGATCGTCGGCTCCAGCATGGCGAGGTTGGTCTTGCCGCAGGCCGACGGGAACGCGGCAGCGACGTACTTCGACTCCCCGCGCGGCGGCGTCAGCTTCAGTACGAGCATGTGCTCGGCCAGCCAGCCCTCGTCCCGCGCCATCACCGAGGCGATGCGCAGCGCGTAGCACTTCTTGCCGAGCAGGGCGTTGCCGCCGTAGCCGGAGCCGTACGACCAGATCTCCCGGTCCTCGGGGAAGTGCGAGATGTACTTGGTGGAGTTGCACGGCCACGGCACGTCCTGCTCGCCCTCGGCGAGGGGCGCGCCCAGGGTGTGGACGGCCTTCACGAAGAAGCCGTCGGTGCCCAGTTCGTCGAGGACCGGCTGTCCCATGCGTGTCATCGTGCGCATGGACACCGCGACGTACGCGGAGTCGGTGATCTCGACGCCGATCGCGGAGAGCGGCGAGCCGACCGGGCCCATGCAGAAGGGCACCACGTACATCGTGCGTCCGCGCATCGAGCCGCGGAAGACACCGCCCTGACCGCCGGACCCCGTGAAGATCTCGCGCATCTCCGCCGGGGCCTTCCAGCGGTTGGTCGGGCCCGCGTCCTCCTCCTTGACGGAGCAGATGAACGTACGGTCCTCGACGCGCGCGACGTCCGACGGGTCGGAGGCGGCGTAGTACGAGTTGGGGCGCTTGACCGGGTCGAGTTTCCTGAAGGTCCCCTTGGCCACGAGCTCCCCGCACAGGCGCTCGTACTCGGCTTCGGATCCGTCACACCAGACCACACTGTCCGGTTGCGTCAGCTCGGCGATCTCGTTCACCCACGAGATCAGTTCCTGGTGCTGGGTCGGGAGGACAGTGGGAGCCGCGATGTCGCGCGCCACGATTGCTCCTAGGTGCGTATGTGGTGGTTTGAGGGTTGTTGCCCCTTGGGGGCGACGGCCCGGATGCTTCGTAGCCGCTCATCCGGTGCCGCTTGCACTCATCTGATGATCCGCGCCTCGCGCCCATCTGTCCAGGGGGTCACTCACGTGAGCGTCGCCACTCGTGATCAGGGAACCGTGAACAGGGAACGTGACCCGGGTGCGCGAACCGTGACGGGAAACCGAAAACCTGACCGCCCGCGAATCCGGAACCTACGGATCCGTAGGTAGCATCGGCATATGAATCCCGCCGCCTCCGAAGCGACCGAGCTCCCCCCGACGCCGGTGAAACCGAGACTGCGCGGCTGGCTGCACGCCGGAATGTTCCCGGCCGTGATCGTCGCGGGGCTGGCGCTCGTCGCTCTCGCCGACTCCACCCGCGCCCGGGTGGCCTGCGCGATCTACATCCTCACGGCCTGCATGCTCTTCGGGGTGAGCGCCCTGTACCACCGCGGGACCTGGGGGCGGATGGGCGAGGCCGTCCTGCGCAGGCTCGACCACGCGAACATCTTCCTGATCATCGCGGGCACCTACACCCCGCTGTCCCTGCTGCTGCTCCCCCGGTCCACGGCGATCCCGCTGCTCTGGGCGGTCTGGGGAGCGGCCCTCGCCGGGATCGCGTTCCGGGTCTTCTGGGTCGGCGCGCCACGCTGGCTCTACACGCCCTGCTACCTCGCGATGGGCTGGGCGGCGGTCTTCTTCCTGCCCGACTTCATGCGCCAGGGCGGGGTCGCCGTGCTGGTGTGCGTGCTGGTCGGCGGGCTGTTCTACAGCGTGGGCGGCGTGATCTACGCGATGAAGCGCCCCAATCCGTCACCGCGCTGGTTCGGCTTCCACGAGGTGTTCCACTCGCTGACCCTGGCCGCGTTCATCTCCCAGTACGTCGCGATCTCGCTGATCGCCTACTGACCGCCCACTGATCTCCCGGCACCGGGCCGTGTCCCCGCCACAGGGGGCACGGCCCGGTCCCGTCTCCCGGAGGCTCAGTCCTCGCCCAGCTTGCCGGCCAGTACGGCAGGGTCGGGCGTCGGCGCGTCGCAGGTGAAGTTCCGGCAGACGTACGCCGCTGCCCGCCCGTCGATCAGCGGCCGGTCCGCCAGCAGCGGGAACTCGCCGCCGCCGCTCTCCCCCACCGCGACGACCGCGCCGGGCGCGGTGCCCAGCAGCGCCGTACGGTGCAGCGCAGCGGTCCCGGCGTCGCCCGCCGGTCCCACGACGGCCACCTCACGCGGCCCGTCGAGCGCCGCCTCGGCCACCGCCAGCCCCCATCCGATGAACCGCGGCGCCCGCGGCCCGAGCGCCTTGACCACACCCAGGGCCCGCTCGGCGGCGGTGCGATGGGCCTCGGACCCGGTGTGCGCGGCGTACGAGAGCAGCGCCCCGGCGGCGGCCGTCCAGCCGGAGGGGGTCGCGGTGTCGGTCGGGTCCTGCGGCCTGCGGATCAGCGGCTCGGCGTCGTGCGCGGTGTCGTACAGCGTGCCGTTCTCGCCGATGAACTGGTCGAGTACGAGATCGAGCAGGAACCCGGCGAACTCCAGCCAGACCCCCTCCCCGGTGACCCCGGCGAGCGCCAGGAACCCTTCGGCGACGTCCGCGTAGTCCTCCAGCACCCCTGAATTGGCCCCGACCCGGCCGTCCTTGGAGGTACGCGAGAGCCGGGCGCCGTCGTTCATGTGCACCCGGACCAGCAGATCCGCGGCCTCGGTGGCACGCTCGACCAGGTCGGGCCGGTCGAAGTACGCGCCGGTCTCGGCGAGGGCGGCGATCGCCAGGCCGTTCCAGGCGGCGACGATCTTGTCGTCCCGCCCGGGGCAGGGGCGCAGCGCACGGGCCGCCAGCAGCCGCTCGCGCAGGCCGGCGGGAACGTCGTCGCCCGGCAGCTGGAGGACGGATGCGCCCTCCTCGAAGGTCCCGTCCCCGGTGACCCCGTACAGCAGCGCGGCCCGCTCCCCGTCCTCCTCGCCCAGCACCTCGCGCAGCTGGGCGGGGGTCCAGACGTAGTAGGCGCCCTCGACGTGCTTCCCGGTCGCGTCCTCGCTGTCCGCGTCCAGCGCGGAGGCGAACCCGCCCTCGGGGGTGCGCAGTTGGCCGGCGATGAAGTCGGCGGTCTCCAGGGCCACCCGGCGGGCGAGGGCGGAGCCGGTGGTCCGCCACAGATGCGCGTAGACGCGGCAGAGCAGGGCGTTGTCATAGAGCATCTTCTCGAAGTGCGGCACGACCCAGTCCCGGTCCACGGAGTACCGTGCGAACCCGCCGCCGAGCTGGTCGTAGATCCCGCCGCGCGCCATCGCCTCGCAGGTGTCGGCGGCCATCTGGAGCGCGCCGTCGGAACCGGTACGGGCGTGGTGCCGCAGCAGGAACTCGAGCGCCATGGACGGCGGGAACTTGGGCGCACCGCCGAATCCGGCGCTCTTCGCGTCGTACTCACGGCTCAGCGCGAGCAGCGCCCGCGCGAGATCCGCGGCGTCGGGCCGCTCGGGCGCGTCGGCGGCGAGGGAACGCCCGGCCAGGTCATGTACGACCTTGGCCGCGACCTCGTCGACCTCGCCGCGCCGGTCGGTCCAGGCGGTGTGGACGCCTTCGAGGACCTGCCGGAACGAGGGCATGCCGTGCCGGGGTTCGGGCGGGAAGTACGTACCGAAGTAGAACGGCCGGGCTTCGGCGGTCAGGAACACGCTCATCGGCCAGCCGCCCTGGCCGGTGGCGGCCTGGACGGCCTCCATGTAGACGGCGTCGATGTCGGGCCGTTCCTCGCGGTCCACCTTGACGGACACGAAGTGCTCGTTCATGTACGCGGCAGTGGCGTCGTCCTCGAAGGACTCGTGCGCCATGACGTGGCACCAGTGACACGCGGAGTACCCCACCGAGAGAAGGATGGGTACGTCGCGCCGTCGCGCTTCCTCGAACGCCTCCGGCGTCCAGGGCCACCAGTCGACGGGGTTGTCCGCGTGCTGAAGCAGATAGGGCGAGGTCACGCCAGCCAGCCGGTTCATGCGGGCCAGCCTCTCACGGCACCTGGCGTGAGAGACGAAACCCTCACGGACCCTCCTCGCTCGGCCGAACTGCACGTGTGCGCCATCCCGTGGTGGGCGGCTCCTCCCCCTCAGGGCCGGTGCCGAACTTCTCCCGGCGTTCCTCCGAGTCGGGCGGCCCGGACACCTCGGAACAGTAGGCTGGGCGCAGCAGTGCCGGACCTGCCAAGGCTCCTCGGAGGAGGTACACCATGACCGCCGAAATGGTGGCGCCCGCGTGGATGCACACGCAGATCAGCGCGGAGCAGTACGACT
>NZ_CALNVW010000011.1 GCF_940670765.1 Streptomyces sp. A 4/2 | reverse complement strand
CCGGCATCGAGATCGTGGACGGGATGGTCGTCGTGAGCCCGAGCGCCTCCAAGCGGCACAACCGGCTGGCCCGAATCCTGGCCAATGCCCTGGACGCCGCCGCAGGCCCGGACTGGAACGCCGACACGGACTTCGACGTCCGCCTGCAGGACGTTCCGCTCACCAACCGCCATCCGGACGTCATCGTCTACCGGGCGGAGACCATCGACCTCACGCCCACTCGCCCCGAGCACGTGCTCCTGGTCGTCGAGGTCGTGTCACCCGGCTCGGAGACCACCGACCGGATCGTGAAGGTGGATCAGTACGCCAGGGCCGGCATCCCCTTCTACTGGCGGATCGAACAGGCCGCCACCGGCGTCCCGATCATCTACACCTACGTTCTCGACCCCGCCACCAAGGTCTACCGGGACGGCGAGATGTTCACCGGCGTGATCAAGGCTGCCGCGCCGTTCGCCGTGACCGTCGACCTGGGATCCGTCTGACGACGCCGGAAGATCATTTCCGCATGACTGAGCCGCTGTGCGCATACGGGGCCGAGGCTCGGCGCCCGTCCGGCCCGGCTCGGCCCTGACGACGGTCGGAGCTCCGCGGAAACCACGTGGTCCTCAGCGAGACGTGAAGGGCCCGGACACCACCCGGTTCGTGAGTTCACCGACACCAGTGGCACGCGCCACACCCGGCACTCGGGAAGACCGGGGCATCGCTTCGCCGGGCCTCCTCCGTCACCGCGCACGCCCCTGCCCGCGCGGATCCGGCGTCCGGACCCCGTACGACGTCCTCCGGTCAGGGGAGTTGGGCCGGACTCCCTCGCGTTCCGCGGCCGTACACAGGACACTTGCAGTCCGAACAGAATATCCCGGAGGGGGAATGCAGATGCGGGACGGCCATCGGGCTGAAGCGGAGAGGCTGTTGGCGCGCGCCGTGGAGGAGGAGGTGCGGCGCTCCGGAGGCCGGGCCGACGGGGGCACGCTCCTGGCGCGCGGGCGTGGTGCGCTCGATTCGCTCGCGGTGAGCGCCGCGGACGAGTACGCGGCGTACACCCGGTCCCTGGACGCCGCAGCGGCCGAGCAGCATCCGCTGTCCGCGCACTTCAACCGGGGCTCGATCGGAACTCCCTTGCTGGTCACGGGTGTTGCGGCGGTGGCCGCCTTCGGGGCGGACGTCGCTCTCGGTACGGGCGGAGGCACCGCCCTCGGTACCGGTGCGGTCGTCGCGGTCGCCGGGGCCGCCGCCACCGTCGTCAAGGTGACCGCCTCGCACTGGCCCGCGGCGCACCGCAGGGCCGGGGCGCAGGGCCAGCCGGGCGGCACCGAGCAGTTGCGGCTCCAGTGGCTGACGGCGCTGGAGGTGCGCGGCATCCGCCCGTACCTGGACCAGCAGCGGATGCTCAGCACGCCCAGGAAGAAGGCGGCCGGGACGGTGCCGCCGCAGCTGCGGCGCACCGACAAGAGCGCGGCGGCCCGCAGGCGGTCCGTCCTTGAGCAGTCGTTCGGTCATCTCCCGCAGCCGGAGGGGCCGTTCGCGGGCCGCCGTCAGGAGATGACGCAGATCGCCCAGTGGGTGCACGCGGCCCGCGCGTCCACCGAGACCCGGCCGACGGTCGTGGTGCTGCACGGGGCCCCCGGCTCCGGGCGCACCACCCTGGCGGTGCGCGCCGCGCACCAGCTGAAGGACCAGTTCCGCGGGGCGTGCGTGGTCGATCTGCGCGGGGCGACCCGCGACGAGCCGCCGCTGTCGACCCGGGACGCGCTGCTGCATCTGCTGAACCGGCTCGGCGCGCCGCGTGAGCAGCTGCTCTTCCGGGAGCGCTCCTCTCCCGAGCAGCATCTGAAGCGGCTGAGCGAGCTGTACCACCAGCATCTGACGGGGCTGCCCGTGACGGTCGTGCTCGACGACGCGTCCGATGCGGACCAGGTGCGGGCGCTCGTGCCCGCGCGTTCGGACAGCCTGGTGCTGGTGACGGCCCGCACCCCGCTGGAGCTGCCCGCCGACCTGACGGCCTGGGTGCACCAGCTGCCGGTCGAGGCGCTGGACACGGCGGGTTCGGAGGAGCTGCTGCGGGAGATCGCGGAGGAGCGCGAGGACCCGTACGACGCCGAATCGACCGATCTGGTCGCGGAGTTGTGCGGCGGGCTGCCGTTGGCGCTGCGGGTCGCGGGCTCCTCGCTCGGCCCCCGTTCGACCCGCGAACTCGCCGCGCAATTGGGCACGTACACCCGGCTGGACCCGGTGGAGCGCGCCCTGCGGCTGCGCTACAGCGATCAGCCCGAGCAGGGGCGGCGGCTGCTGCGCAGGCTCGCGCTGGCCGGCCGCGCCAGCCTCGGGGTGGCGGCAGCCGCGGCGCTGCTGGGCGCGGACGACCAGGAGGCGCGGCGGCTGCTGACCCTGCTGTCACGGGCCGGTCTGATCGGCCAGGTGCGGGGCAGCCGCTACCGGCTGCACGACACGGTACGGACGTTCGCGCAGGCCAGGCTGGAGGAAGAGGAGGCGCAGTCGGAGCGTACGGCGGCCCAGGAGCGGCTGATCCAGAGCTACGCGGAGCTGGCGGACGCGGTGATCCGGCTGGTGGACGGCAAACTCTCCACCCGGGCGGGGCAGTTCGGACCGCACGGCTTCGCCTCGCTGGACGCGGCGCTGCGCTGGCTGGACGAGGAGTCGAGCTTCATCACGTCGGCGCTGCGCCAGGCGGAGGGGGTGGACCAGGATGTGGTGCTGCATCTGCTGGGCGCGCTCTGCGACTACTGCCTGCTGCGCGGTGACCTCTACCGGCTGGGTGAGATCAGTGAGCTGACCCAGGCGGTCGGCCAGGGCCTGCTGGCCCGGTCGGTGCAGTGGCGTACGGGCATCGCGGCCCGTCAGCTCGGTGAGCTGGACAAGGCCCGGACGACGCTCAGTTCGGTCGTGGACCTCTACCACGAGGCGCAGCAGGATGCCGGTGAGGCGCTCGCGCTCTGTTCGCTGGGGATCACCCTGCACCACCAGGGCAATCTGACGGAGGCGTCGGCGCGGCTGCGGGAGGCGATCGCGCTCCAGGCGGCGCCGGAGCTGGCGGCGGACCGGGCGTGGTCGCTGCACGCGCTGGCGGCGGTGGAGCGGGACCGGGCGAATCTGCCGGAGGCGCTGACGCTGCTGTCGACGGCGCTCGTCCTGCACCAGGAGAGCGATTCCCTGCACGGTGAGGCGTGGACGCACTTCCAGCTGGGGCAGCTGTGCCTGCGGCTGGGTGACGTGCCGCGGGCGGAGGAGGAGCTGCGGACGGCGCTGGACGCGTACGGGCAGACCCGGGACGGCCGCGGTGAGGCCTGGGCGATGACCCAGCTCGCCAGGGTCCGGTTGTTCGACGGTGATCCGTCGGCCGCCGTGGACCAGCTGCGCCAGGCGCTCTCCCGGCACCGGGACAACGAGGACGCGCGGGGCGAGGCGTGGACGCAGTACTACCTGGGGCTGGCCCTGGAGGAGCGCGGCGAGCGGGACCAGGCGGTGCGGGACCTGGAGCGGGCCCGCACGATGTTCTCGCGGATGCGGGACGTGTACGGGCTGGCCTGCGCCCGCCACCACTCGGGGCGGGTCACCCGCGACCAGCAGGCGGCCCGGACGGGCAACCTGCGCAACAGCGGTTTCGCCCGCCAGCTGCTGGTCGACGCCCGCACCGACTTCCAGCGGATCGGTGTCGCGCACGGCGAGGCGTGGACCTGCCTGGAGCTGGCCCTGATCGACGCGGGCAACAACCGCTCCGCCCAGGCACTCCAGCTCTGTGACGAGGCGGCGGACCTCTTCGCGGGGTACGGCGACCGCCGGGGCGTCGACTGGGCGCGCTTCCTGCGCTGCACGCTGCTGCCGTACGCGTCACCGGGCGGCTCGGAGGTGGGTGCGGCGGTGGCGGCCGAGGAGCTGTCCCAGCTGATCGGCGCCCCGCACCCGAGCCGCGACAGCAAGCTGGCGGACTGCGCGGAGGCGTACGCGCTGGTGCTGGACCGGGGTGTGGAGCTGGAGGACGGCTGGCAGGCGTGGCTGCTGGGCATGGTCCCGACCCGGAACTCCCGGGAGGTCATGGGGGTGCCGGTGACGGGCGCGCCGCAGTAGGCGGATCGGCCGGTGGCGGCAGCACCGCAGTAGGCGGACCCGGGGCGGGCGGTCCCGGCTCCGGCTTCCGGCCGTCCGCCATCGCCGGACGGGCTGTCACCCGGCCGGTCCGGCGAGGGCGGGGGTCCGGGTCAGGAGCCGGGTCCACCGGCTCCTGGCCCGGGGCGTCCGTCAGCCCCGTTCGGGGTCCGCCGCCGACGCGGCCGTCGCCACCTTCTCGGCCTGCGGCTCCGGTGCCTCCTTGAAGGAGACCCGGCCCATGTGGCGGCTCATCGACTTCATCAGCAGCCACACGCCCACGGCCAGGGCCGCGAAAACGAGGAAGCCGAGAAGGCCCGGAGTCACCTTGTTGTCGTCGACCTCGGCCAGAGGGACGAGGTGCGTCAATGCCTGGCTAGCGCTCATAACTAGGCATTGTCCCGGATGCCCGCAAAGAGGTCGTCCTCGGGGAGGGATGTGTCCACGAGAGACTTCGCCAGCTCGTACTCCTCGGTCGGCCAGACCTCCTGCTGGATCTCCATCGGGACGCGGAACCAGCCGCCGTCGGGGTCGATCTGTGTGGCGTGCGCGATCAGCGCCTTGTCACGGATCTCGAAGAAGTCCGCGCACGGAATGTGCGTGGTCAGCGTGCGCTCGGCGCGCTCGAACTCCTTCCAGCGCTGCAGCCAGTCCGCGTACGGCGACTCCATGCCGCGCGCCAGCAGCGCCTCGTGCAGCGCCACCGTGCGGGGCTTGTTGAAGCCCTGGTTGTAGTAGAGCTTCTGCGGCTGGAAGGCCGGGCCGAACTCCGCCTCGGGGTACTTCTCGGTGTCCGCCGCGGCATCGAACGCCACCATCGAGATCTGGTGGGTCATGATGTGGTCGGGGTGCGGGTATCCGCCGTTCTCGTCGTACGTCGTGACGACCTGCGGCCGGAATTCACGGATCAGCTTCACCAGCCGTCCCGCGGCGACGTCGACGTCCTCCAGCGCGAAGCAGCCCTCGGGCAGCGGCGGCAGCGGGTCGCCCTCGGGCAGACCCGAGTCGACGAAGCCCAGCCAGGCCTGGCCGACGCCGAGGATCTCGCGTGCCTCGTCCATCTCTTTCTTGCGGACTTCGTGGATGTGCTCCTCGATGTAGGAGTCACCCTGCAGTTTCGGATTGAGGATGGAGCCGCGCTCGCCTCCGGTGCAGGTCACGACCAGCACGTCCACCCCCTCGGACACGTACTTGGCCATGGTCGCCGCACCCTTGCTCGACTCGTCGTCGGGGTGGGCGTGGACGGCCATCAGGCGAAGCTGCTCAGTCAAGACAGGATCCTCAGTGATTCGTCGCAATCGGCGGCTTCTATAGTGACCGACTGAGGGGCCGGAAAATTCCGGGATTCCCCTGCACTGGAGGAACGATCATGACGGCGGTAGGCGAACAGCTCCCCGCGGGCCGCTACGGCGGCTCCGCGGACCAGCGCGCGGACCGCAAGCTGAAGATCATCGGCGCGGTGCTCGGCGCCGTGGCGCTCGTGGTCGTCGGCTGGTTCGGTTACCAGTCCATCGGCGGGAAGTCGATCAGCGGTGAGGTCATCAGCTGGGACATCGCCTCGGACCACGCCGTCGACGTCCACCTCGAAGTGCGCAAGGACGCGAACGTCCACGGCACCTGCACGCTGCGCCTGCGGGAGACCGACGGCGACGAGGTCGGCCGCAAGGACGCCCGGTTCGACCAGCGCGAGAAGCGGATCGACCAGGTGATCACGGTACGGACCACCGCACGGGCGACCAGCGTCGAGCTGGTCGGCTGCCAGACCGGCTCCTGACCCCGGCCGACGGCCGCCGCCACGGACCGCACCCGTTACCTCCTCCCCCTTCCGCGCCGGAATTGTTAGGCTCGTGGTTTCGCCCGCCCCTGGAGGCACATCCTTCTGGGTAGGGCGATGCTTTGTATTTCCGGTACCTACGAGGAGCACCAGTGACCCAGACCAGCGAAAACGTCACCTGGCTGACCCAGGAGGCGTACAACCAGCTGAAGGCTGAGCTGGAGTATCTGTCGGGTCCCGCACGCTCGGAGATCGTCACCAAGATCGCGGCGGCCCGCGAGGAGGGTGACCTGCGCGAGAACGGCGGGTACCACGCGGCCAAGGAGGAGCAGGGCAAGCAGGAGCTGCGCGTACGCCAGCTGACCCAGCTGCTCGAACACGCGAAGGTCGGCGAGGCCCCCGCGACCTCCGGCGAAGCCGCTCCCGGCATGGTCGTGACGATCGCCTTCGACGGCGACGAGGACGACACGATGACCTTCCTGCTCGCCTCCCGCGAGTACGCCAGCTCGGACTTCGAGACGTACTCCCCCCAGTCCCCGCTCGGCACCGGCGTGATCGGCAAGAAGGTCGGCGAGAACGCCGAGTACGAGCTGCCGAACGGCAAGACCGCCACGGTGAAGATCCTCAAGGCCGAGCCCTTCAAGGGCTGAACCGGCTGAATCAGCTGAACGGGCTGAACCAGCTGTGCGGAGAGCCCCCGGCGCGTATCGCTCGCGACCGGGGGCTCTCCCGTTCCCGCCGGACGGTCAGGCCGTCGCCGAGCGGTACTTGCGGACCGCCAGTGTGCGGAAGACCACAAAGATGAGCAGCGACCAGAGCAGCGAGGCCCAGACGGGGTGCTGCATGGGCCAGGCGTCCGACGTCGACACGCCCGGGTTGCCGAAGAGCACCCGGCAGGCCTGGACGGTCGCGCTGAAGGGGTTCCACTCCGCGATCGGCTGGAGCCAGCCGGGCATCATCTCCGTCGACACGAACGCGTTCGAGACGAAGGTCACCGGGAAGAGCCAGACGAGCCCCCCGGAGGTGGCCGCTTCCGGCGTACGGACCGAGAGGCCGATCAGCGCGCCGATCCAGGAGAACGCGTACCCCAGCAGAAGCAGCAGCCCGAAGCCGCCGAGGACCTTCCCGATGTTCTCGTGGGTGCGCCAGCCGACCAGCAGGGCGACGATCGCCAGCACCACCAGGGTGAGCGCAGTCTGGACCAGGTCGGCGATCGTCCGTCCGGTGAGCACCGCGCCGCGGGCCATCGGCAGCGAGCGGAACCGGTCGATGAGGCCCTTGTGCATGTCGTCGGCGATGCCCGCCCCGGCACCGGCCGTGGCGAAGGTGACGGTCTGCGCGAAGATGCCCGCCATCAGGAAGTTGCGGTAACCGACGGCGCTGGTGGAGCCGTTGACGACCAGGGACCCGCCGAAGACGTAGCTGAAGAGCACCACGAACATGATCGGCTGGACCAGGCCGAAGACCACGATCTCGGGGATCCGGGTCATCCGGATCAGATTGCGCTTCGCGATGACCAGGGAGTCGCTGACCGACTGCGTGATGCCGCCGCGCGGCCGGGGGGCCGCCGGGTTGGGTGCGGTGTCCGTGGCTGCGGTCACTTGCCGGCCTCCTGTGCGGTGTCCGTGACGTTCTCGGTGCCGTTCTCGGTGCCGTTCTCGGGAACCTCGGCGACGTGGCCGGTCAGGGAGAGGAACACGTCGTCGAGGGTGGGCCTGCGCAGTCCGATGTCGTCGATCTCGACACCGCGCGCGTCCAGGTCCCTGATGACTTCGGCGAGCAGCCTGGCGCCGCCGGAGACCGGGACGGTGAGCTTGCGGGTGTGCTGGGCGACGGCGACCTCGCCCGTGCCGAGCGCGGTCAGCACCTCCCTGGCGGGGCCGATCTGGTCGCGCTGGTGCACGACGACCTCCACCCGTTCGCCGCCGGTGCGCGCCTTGAGCTGGTCCGAGGTCCCGCGGGCGATGACCTTGCCGTGGTCGATGACGCAGATGTCGTGGGCCAGGTGGTCGGCCTCTTCGAGGTACTGGGTGGTGAGCAGCAGTGTCGTGCCGCCCGCGACGAGTTCCTCGATGACCTCCCACAGCTGCTGCCGGTTGCGCGGGTCGAGGCCGGTGGTCGGCTCGTCCATGAACATCACGGGCGGCTGGACGACGAGCGCGGCGGCGAGGTCGAGACGCCGCCGCATGCCCCCGGAGTACGTCTTGGCCGGGCGGTCGGCCGCGTCGGCGAGGTGGAACCGGTCGAGCAGTTCGACCGCACGCTTCTTCGCCGCGCGGCCGGACATCTGGTAGAGCTGGCCGACCATCTGGAGGTTCTCGCGGCCGGTGAGGTACTCGTCGACGGCGGCGAACTGGCCGGAGAGGCCCATGGACCGGCGCACTTCCGTGGGGTGCTTGAGCACGTCGATCCCGGCGACGAACGCCTTCCCGCTGTCCGGCTGCAGGAGGGTCGTCAGGACGCGTACGGCTGTGGTCTTGCCGGCGCCGTTGGGCCCGAGCAGGCCCAGAACCGTTCCTTCCGGGACATCGAGGTCCACGCCGTCGAGTGCGCGTACGTCACCGAAGGTCTTGACCAGGCCTTCGGCGTAAATGGCGCCAGGCATATGGGTTCCCCCCGCATGGGTGCGTTCTGGGTGATTTCCAGGCGATTTCTGCACACATCGTAGGTTTGCGACGACCGCTTCGCCCCTCAAGACGGCGCCACGGATCGCGACCCACGCACCCTATCGCGATGTATCGCGTATGTGCAGGGGGTTCTCCGCTCGTGTACGGGACCACTCGGGCTGCTGCCCGAGCGGCTGCCGCGGGGCGCTACCCGATGACCGGGCAGGGCTACCCGATGACGGTGTAACCCGCGTCCCGCAGCGCCGCACCCACCTCGACGCAGTGCTGCGGACCCTTGGTCTCCAGGTGCAGCTCCACCTCCGCCTCGGTGAGCCCGAGCCGGGGATCGGTCCGTACGTGACTGACGTCCAGGACATTGGCGTCCACCACCGACAGCACCCCGAGCAGGGTCGCGAGCGCGCCGGGACGGTCCGTCAGCCGCAGCCGCAGCGAGAGGTAACGGCCCGCGGCGGCCAGGCCGTGCGTGAGGATGCGCTGTATCAGCAGGGGGTCCACGTTGCCGCCCGACAGGACCGCCACCACCGGCCCCTCGAAGGACCCCGGATCGCTCAGCAGCGCCGCCACCGGGCTCGCCCCGGCCGGCTCGACCACCATCTTCGCCCGCTCCAGACAGAGCAGCAGGGCGCTGGACAGCTCGTCCTCCGAGACCGTACGGACCTCGTCGACCAGCTCCTTGATGATCCCGAACGGGACGTCTCCCGGGCGGCCCACCTTGATGCCGTCGGCCATCGTCACCGGCGCCTCGATGGACACCGGACGGCCCGCGGCGAGCGAGGGCGGATAGGCGGCGGACCCCGCCGCCTGCACGCCGACGACCTTCACGTCCGGCCGGAGCGCCTTCACCGCCACCGCGATCCCCGCGGCCAGACCGCCGCCGCCGATGCCGACGACGATCGTCCGCACCTCCGGGCACTGCTCCAGGATCTCCAGGCCCACCGTGCCCTGCCCGGCGATGATGTCGGCGTGGTCGAAGGGGTGGATGAAGACGGCTCCGGTCCGCTGCGCGTACTCCTGCGCGGCGGCGAGGGTCTCGTCGACGACGTGGCCGTGCAGCCGCACCTCCGCGCCGTACTCACGCGTCGCCGCGACCTTCGGCAGCGGGGCGCCCAGCGGCATGAAGACCGTGGACCGCACACCGAGAAGGGACGAGGCCAGCGCGACACCCTGCGCGTGGTTGCCCGCACTCGCCGCGACCACCCCGGCGGCGCGCTCCTCCGGGGTCAGCCCGGAGATCCGGACGTACGCACCGCGCAATTTGAACGAACCCGTCCGCTGGAGGTTCTCGCACTTGAACCGGACCGGGGATCCGACCAGCGCGGAGAGGTGCCTGCTGCCCTCGATCGGGGTGGTGCGCGACACCCCGGAGAGCATCTTCTGCGCTCCGAGGACGTCATCAAGGATCAGTGGTGGCAGGGGGCGTGACGTACCGAAGCTCATACCGGCAAGTCTCGCAGCTCGACGGCCACCGGGCCGCCCGAGCCCGGCGGGGCCGACATGTCGGGCAACAGGTTGACGCAGCGCCGGTACGGGTCCGCGCCGGGCCGCGTACTCTGTCCCCCACTGTCCGCCCCTCGCACGAAGAGAGCCCCCGGCCATGCCCCTTTCTCAGGACATGACTTCCGATCTTGACCCAGGCTTCCTCGATGTTCTCCAGCACCAGGTGGCCCTCTTCGCCCGCCGTGCCGAGCAGACCCGGCTCGGGGGCGTCGGTCAGGTCCGCAACTCGATGGACCGCGCCGCCTACCTGCTGCTCAACCGGCTGGACCGCGAAGGCCCGATGGGGGTCAAGGCGCTCGCCGCGGGCATGGGCATCGACTCCTCGACGGTGACCCGTCAGGTCGCCCCGCTCGTCGACACCGGCCTGGTCAAGCGCACTTCGCACCCCGAGGACGGCCGGGCGGTCGTCCTGCAGCTCTCCCCGCGCGGCGAGAGCCGCCTGGAAGAGGTGCGTTCCTCGCGCCGCGCACTGATGGCGCAGGTCACGGACGGCTGGTCGCAGGACGACCGGGAGACCTTCTGCACGCTGCTCACCCGTTTCAACTCGGCGCTCTCCGCCCGCACCGCGGGACCGCAGGACCCCGGTACGCCGACCTCTTGACCGGGGGTGCCGACCTGTTCTCAGATTCTCGGATGAGACCAGGGAGGCACTGTGCAGCAGCCTGCGCACCAGCGGACGGCAGCCCGGGAACGTAGCCGTGCCCAGGAGTTCGAGGCTTTCGTCGCGGGCGCGGCCGGACGGCTCCTGCATGCCGCGACCCTGCTGACGGCCGAGCCCGTCGATGACAACCCACGGGCGCGACGGCTGCTGCTGGCCGCCCTCTCGCTCACGTACGCGCGCTGGGACCGGCTGCGCGGCGAGGACCCGTACGACCGCACCCGTCAGGAACTGGCGTCCCGCTTCGCGCACAGCGCCTGGCGCCACCACCGCCCGCTCGGGACGGGCCGGGCGCACTGGCTGAACCGGGCGGGCCGGGTGAACCGGGTGGGCCGGGTGAACCGGGTGGGCCGGGTGACGCGGCCGGGTGACGGTGTACTGGCGCGGCTGACCCCGCAGGAACGTCTCATCCTCGTGCTCCGGCTGTACGAGGGGGTCGCCGAGGAACAGACCGCGGCGCTCGTCGGACTTCCGGAGGAACGGGTCCGCGCGATCTGCGCCCGCGCGACGGCGGCCATGCACCGCACGCCCCGACGGCCCGCGCCGCGCCTCCCCGAGGCAGCGAAGCCGTGAACCGTCCGGACCGCAAGGAGGACGTGGTCCGCCGGATGCTGGAGGGCCCGCATCCGCTGGTCCCGGCGGACCTGGTGGCCAGGGCGACGGTACGCGGCACGAGAATGCGGCGCCGTCGCACCGCGGGCCGCAGACTGCTGTGGCTGCTGCTGACAGCGGGGCTGGTGGTGTTCGTGGTGTGGGCCGCGGTGACCCACCCGTGGGCCCCTCCACCGGTCCGGACGACGCCGCCGGTGGAGGGGTTCTGACGGGAGGGTCGGCCCAGCGCCCGACCGGGAGGGTCGGCCCAGCTGGTTCTGACGGGGAGGGTCAGCCCAGCTGGTTCTGACGGGGAGGGTCAGCCCAGCTGGTTCCGACCGGGAGGGTCAGCCCAGCGCCTGCTGAAGATCCGCCATCAGGTCGTCGCCCGACTCGATCCCCACGGACAGCCGCACCAGATCCGCCGGGACCTCCAGCGCCGAGCCCGCCGCGGAGGCGTGCGTCATCCGTCCCGGGTGCTCCACCAGCGACTCCACCCCGCCCAGCGACTCACCCAGGGTGAACAGTTCGGCGCGGTTGCAGACCTCGACCGCCGCCTGCTCGCCGCCAGCGACCTGGAACGACACCATGCCGCCGAACGTCCGCATCTGCTTGGCCGCGATCTCGTGCCCCGGGTGCTCGGGCAGACCGGGGAAGAGGACGTTCGTCACCTTGGGGTGCCGGGTCAGCATCTCCGCGATCCGCGCCGCGTTCTCGCTGTGCCGGTCCATCCGTACGGCGAGGGTCTTGATCCCCCGCAGCACCAGCCACGCGTCGAACGGCCCGGCGACCGCACCCATCGCGTTCTGGTGGTACGCCAACTCCTCGGCGATCTCATCGGAGTTGGCGATCAGCGCACCGCCCACGACGTCCGAGTGCCCGCCCATGTACTTGGTCGTCGAGTGCACGACGACGTCCGCGCCGAGCGCCAGCGGCTGCTGGAGGTAGGGGCTCGCGAAGGTGTTGTCCACGACGAGCTTGGCGCCCGCGGTCCGCGCCACGTCCGCGACGGCCGCGATGTCGGTGATCCCCAGGAGCGGGTTGGAGGGCGTCTCCACCCAGATCACCTTGGTACGCGGGGTGACCGCGGCCCGTACCGCCGCCGGGTCCGAGGTGTCGGCGACGGACCATTCCACGCCCCACCGGGACACGACCTTCGAGAAGAGCCGGAAGGTGCCGCCGTACGCGTCGTTCGGGATGACCACATGGTCACCCGGCGCGAGCAGCGTACGCAGCAGGCAGTCCTCGGCGGCGAGCCCGGAGGCGAAGGCGAGCCCACGCCGCCCGCCTTCCAGGGCCGCCAGGTTCTCTTCGAGTGCGGTACGGGTGGGGTTGCCGCTGCGGCTGTACTCGTAGCCCCCGCGCAGTCCGCCCACCCCGTCCTGCTTGTACGTGGAGACCTGGTAGATCGGGGGTACGACCGCGCCCGTCAGGGGGTCCGCGGTGTTGCCTGCGTGAATGGCGAGGGTCTCGAAACTGCGGTGCACGCTGTGCTCGTCGCTCATGGGCACCGAGCGTAGTGGCCAGAGGCCCGTGGTGTCTGGTTCGCTGGGGACATGGAGATTCTCTGGATCCTGCTCGCGGTGTGCATGTTCACGGCCGTGCTCAGCCCGATCGTGCTGCGCTCCCGCGGCGGTATCCGGCAGGTGCTGCCCGGTTCCCCGGACGCCGCGGACCCCGACGACTACGGATTCCTGCGCCAGGAGGAACTGGACGTGCGGCTGCCCGGCCCCGACCAGGATCTGCTGGACGTCCTCGCCCTGGTGCAGCGCACCCAGGACTGGCGCCCCGCGGCCCAGCTGCTCGCCGGTACGCCGAAGTCCGGCGAGCAGCGCTGGCAGCGGGTGCAGGCCTTCGCCGGGGCGGCCTCGCTGGAACTGGCACAGCGGCCCGGCGTCGGCGGGGCCTGGCTCCGCAAGTGGCGCTCGGAGTCCCCGAAGGACGCGGGCGCGGCCCAGATCCACGCCGAGTTCCTGATCCAGCAGGCCTGGCGGTCCTCGACGGCCGGGACGGACGACTTCCGGATCATCCTGGAGGAGGCGCACACGGTCTGCGGTGAGGCGGCGCTGCTCGCACCGGGCGACCCGATTCCGTACATCGTGGAGCTGGCCGTCGGCCGCGGACTCGCCTATCCGGAGCCGCAGTTCGAAGAGGTGTGGGCCAAGGTGATCGACCGCGCGCCCGAGCACATGGGGGCGCACCTCGCCGCGCTGCACTACTGGTGCGAGAAGTGGCACGGCTCCCGCGCGCGGGCCGACGAGTTCGCCCACGCGGCGGCGGCCCGCGCGCCGCGCGGTTCGCTGCTCGCCGCGCTGCCCCTCTTCGCGCTGTACGAGCACCTGCCCGAGGTCAACATGGTGCGGAGCTTCTACCGGAGCGAGTCGGTGACCCGGGCGGTGGAAGGCGCACTGCACGCGGTGCACACGGCGCGCGCCGACGACCCGGTGCTCGCGCACGTACGCCATCTGCTGGTCTTCTTCCTCGTCCGCTCCGAGCGCTGGTCGGAGGCGATGAACCAGCTGGTCCGCATAGACGGTCATGTGGGCGCGCTGCCGTGGACGCTGGGTGCGGATCCGGCGGCGGAGTACGCGGTGTACCGGGCGCTGGCGGTCGCGGGGTACGAGGCGAACGGCGGCAGTCCGGCCACGCTGCCGCACTGAGCCGGGGCCGGGGCCGGGGCCTGAGCCGGGGCCGGGGCCTGAGCCGGGGCCGGGGCCGGGGCCTGAGCCGGGGCCGGGGCCTGAGCCGGGGCCTGAGCCGGGGCCGGTGAGTGGTCCCCGGGCTGCTCTGCGGCCTGATCCCCTGGTTGCTCTCCGGCTGCTCCCCGGGCTGCTCTCCGGCTGCTCCCCGGGACGCTCTCCGGCTGCTCCCCGGGACGCTCTCCGGGCTGAGTACGCTGGCCGTCCACCCCGACGGGAGCTCCCATGACTCGCCTCATCCCGCTGATCCTGATCGGCCTCGGCGTCTACTTCTGGTTCCGGACCCGGCGGAAGACGGCCGCGTACCTGGACCGCGTCACCGACCCGGACCGCGTCATGGACCGCCCGGCGGCGGGTTCGACGGCCCACGACGACCGGCAGGAATCCTGACCGGGTCCGGAACGTTGCACGGGTTGTACCCGTACTCCCCGAGGAGCCGCAGCCGATGTTCCTGAACCGCACCCCCCAGCTCCCCACGCCGGAGCAGGCCCTGAAGGGCCGCGCCACCCCGGAGTTCGAGCTGCCCGACCACCACACGGTCCTGGGCAACCCGCTGGCCGGCCCGTACCCCGAAGGTCTGGAGGTCGCGGACTTCGCCCTGGGCTGTTTCTGGGGCGCCGAGCGCATCTTCTGGCAGACCGAGGGCGTCTGGACGACGCTGGTCGGCTACCAGGGCGGCTCCACGGTGAACCCGGCGTACGAAGAGGTCTGCTCGGGCCTGACCGGCCACACCGAGGCGGTCCGCGTGGTCTTCGACCCGCAGGTCGTCCCGTACGCCACCCTTGTGAAGACCTTCTGGGAGTCCCACGACCCGACCCAGGGCTTCCGCCAGGGCAACGACGTCGGCACCCAGTACCGCTCGGCGATCTACACGCACTCGCCGGCGCAGGCGGAGACAGCAGCGGCGTCCCGCGCGGCGTACCAGCAGGTCCTGACCGGGTCGGGGTACGGCACGATCACGACGGAGATCCTGCCCGCGGAGGGCCGCGAGTTCTACGCCGCGGAACCGCACCACCAGCAGTACCTGGACAAGAACCCCGCGGGCTACTGCGGCATCGGCGGGACGGGCGTTTCCTGCCCGATCGGTGTGGCCAGGGCGGACGGCTGAACCTCCGCCTGCCCGGCGGGGATTGCGCCGGCGCCGGAAGTGGGCAAGTACATGCCAACCACCCCAGTACTCCGGGGCCCGTGGTCCCCCGCCCTGGACCACAAAAGGTTTTCCGGCATCGTTCATCAGCCGCCTTCAGGTCCTTTTCGGCCAGGAAGCCGGGGTGGGCTGCTAGGACCGACACATCTAGTCACCATGGAGACCATGGCGACTTCGGGGGCAAGAAGCGGTCGACTCGGCGGCTTGGGGAATTGGTGGGGCATCATCGCGGCGGCATTGCTAATCGCTGCATGGATCAACAAGACAGCGGGGCCAGCGATTGTCGCCACGCTGTCAGCTCTAGTCCTGATCTGGACTCTCTTCCAAGCGCCGATGGCATGTGGCGCCCCCGTCAGAGGGCGGGAAGACGGTTGTCGTAACAACGCGAGCGGACTCCTTATGGGGTGCCACATCCGCCAACATCGTTGGCAGAAGCTCAAGATGCTGATCCTGCGGCGTCAGGTCCGCACCTTCTGCTCAAGCCTTTTCACGGACGGCAAGGCCACCCTCGTCACACTGGCTGCGATCGGTAGCTTCCTCTCCGGCATCGTGGCCTTCATCCCCGGCGCGACTCTCAATTGACCACACTTGCGCTCAAGCAACAGCAACTAGCGCAGCGCAGCAAGTCACAGGGAATACAAGCCCACATCGCTTTAACCTCACACCTGCCTCAGGTGACGGAACAGAAACACTTCGCCGCGAATGGTAAGAAATTGCCGCATCTCAGCCGGAGCGAATGGGAGACACAACTTGCCAGAGCTCGTTTATCTATCGGAACGCAAGATCCGCGACGAGTTATGTCGAGTTGGACTACCCACGTCAGTCACATCTACGTCCGGTGAACTTTCCCTGACTCCCAAGATCGCCGTCTCCAAAGCTCCGAGGCCCCCCGGAGATGCGGGCCTGTCAGAGCTTTTCGACCAAGCGTTTCACTTTGTGAACGAACTCGCCAAGCCCTTCACGGATCCCGCAGTCGAACACCCGGATTGGATCAGCTTTGATCTACCCATGGGCTATTCAACGGGTGGGCGAGACGGTCGCGTACCTGCCGTGCAGGACATCGCTCTCTTCGCCGGAGTTGTTCCCGGGGAGACGGTAGGCCAGGACAAGCCTGTGAAGCTGCTCCTTTGCGGCGACGCACGCCACCTGACTGTCGGCGGTTGCAAGCCCATTAGCCCCGACGACCCACTGGGGGCTGGTTGGATGGGTTCTGGAACCTCATGGCTGTACAAGCTCATCCGCCAGATCGAGGACTCAGACAGGTCCGGGAATGACGATCTACCCTCGGCCCTTCGCGCTCCCGGAATCCATCGGCCAGGATTCAACGACCCTGAGCAGGTCTGCCAATGGGTCTATCGGTACATCGCTCGCGCCCATCCTGCCGAGCAAGAGGGGCGCCTCAAAGGGCATGCACGCGTGCTTCTCAGTACACAACGACAGTGGTCAGAGAGACTGGTTTTGGCGACACCACTATACATTGAGCGCTCGCATCGCCAGCCTGAATCCTGGCTCACGCGCAAGCGCAATCAAGTTTATCGTCGCCAAACAGCCTAAAGGCGGCACCCAAGCAGACAATAGATGCCCACCATTGGACATATGGCACCACAGGCTCGCCGGGACGGGCGTCAGCTGCCCGATCAGTGTTGCTCCGGCCGACGGCAAGTAAGTCTGTAACGGATCTGCTGGTCTGCGGCAGGATTGAGCCGTGCCGACCGACGCAGACAAGATCGAGCTCACCGAACACGAACTTCGCGAGATCACGGGTTACGCGGCTGAGGGTGCCCGCAGGGTGCTGTCGATCTTCGAGCAGAGGCTTCCTACTGACACGCGCCCTCGTGACGCCATCGACGCGGCAGACGCTTTCGCCGGGGGCGGTCTGCGTACAAGCGCTCTGCGGCAGAGCGCCTGGGCGGCGTACAGAGCGGCACGAGAAGCCGCTGCACCCGCTGCGGCCGACGCGGCGCGGGCGGCGAGCCATGCGGCGGCTGCCGCATACCTTCATCCCAAGGCAAGCGCTCATCAGGTGAAGCACATTCTCGGCGCGGCAGCGCACGCGACACGAGCAGAAGAGTTGGCAGCCGGAGACGACCCGTGTGTCGCTGCGCGGACCCTTGAATGGGCACGTCATCACGCACCGGCAGCGGTCACTGCGGTGCTCGGCCGGCTGCCCGCCGCGCCTCCCGGGGGCGGGCGTGTGGGGGAGCTCATTCGCGAGCTGGACGCCGCTCTCCGCGCCTGAGGGTGGGGAGGCGGACGGCTGAGTCAGCAGCAGCTCGGTCAGGTCAGGTCAGCAGTCCCGCCACGCGCGCCGTCGCCTCGATCAGCCACCCGGGGTCGCCGTACTCCCTGCCCCGGAACACCGCCAGCACCGCGCGGGCCTGGGTCCAGCGGTGGACGCGGACGCGGTCGAGCCCGGCGGCGTCGGCGAAGATGTCGAGGCTGCGGCGTACCGCTGCCCCCGGGTCGCTCGCGGTGAGCAGGGCGCCCAGCCGGGTGCGGATCAGGGTGAAGGCCTCGCTCGCCGGGTCGCCCGCGTAGCCCTTCGGGTCGGTGACCAGCCAGGGTTCGCGCTCCGCGCGCAGGATGTTGTCGTAGTGCAGGTCCCCGTGCAGCAGGATGCGCGGTTGCTCGCGTCCGAGGTCGCGGAAGGTCGCCACAGCCGCCTGTACCGCCCGGCGAGGCAGGAGCGCGGCCGACTCGGCGGATTCAGCGCGTAGTCGGGACTCCCATTCCGGCATCCGGTCCGCGAGCCCCGGCAGCGCGGCCGGTGCGGGGATCGCCAACTCGCGGACCAGCCGTCCGGCCTCCGTCAGGGCCGTGTCCATGTCGCCGAGACCGGCAAGCGTCTCTGGTTCCGCCTGTTCCAGCAGCATCGCGAAGCGGGCGTCGTCCCGTGCGTGGAGGCGTACGGCGCCGCGCCCGGCCCATGCCGCGAGGGCGTCCGGCTCGTGCACGTTGCCGGGGTGCGGGAACGAGATCTTCAGGACCGCGCGGCTCCGGTCGGCGCGCAGGACCGGTACGACGATCCCGACCTGGCCGTGCATCACCGGGCCGGACACCGCGCACTCCCAGCGGTCCAGGAGTTCACCGGTCAGGCCCGGCAGGGAGGCGGTCCATGCCTGGCCCCGTTCGCCTTCCCTGGTGATGGTGCTCCATACGAAATCCGTCGGCACGTCGATCATTCCCGCACCCTACCGAGGGCCGGGGGCGGGTGGCTGCGTCGTCAACTCCCCGCTCACAGCAGCGGTTTCACCGACATCAGCAGATGCCGGTGGGCCTGGTCCGGCTCGGCGACCGCCGTCGGCAGGCCCGTGAGCAGGGCCCGCTGGCCGGGGCCGAGCAGGTCGAACCGGACCACGGGGTCGTCGATGGCGCTCAACGCGTCTGTGAGATAAGCCGGGTTGAAGGCGACCGTGAGGGCTTCGGCGCCTTCCAGCAGCGTGACCGGGAGCCGCTGCGACGCCACGTCGTCCTCGTAGCCCGCCCGGAGGTGGACCGCGTCGGACGAGAAGTCCAGGCGTACGGGGCTGTCGCCCTCGGCGACCACCGCGACGCGCTTGACGGCCTCCAGCAGCGGCGCCCGGTCCGTCACCGCGACCACCGGCTCCCGCATCGTGAACAGCTTGTCGTGGCGCGGCAGCCGGCCGTCCAGCAGGCGGACCGTCGTACGCATCCCGGCGTGCTCGAAGCCGACGGACCCCTCACCCAGCCCCACCCGGACCGTCCCCGTAAGGCCGAGGGAGCGGGCGATCTCCGTCAGACGGCGGGCCGACACGACGACGTCGGCCGAGACGTCGTGGGACTCCGGCTTCCAGCCGAGCGTGCGCACCGCGAAGCGGTACCGGTCGGTGGCGGCCAGGGTCATGGTCCCGCCGTCCAGGCCGAGGCGGATTCCGGTGAGGACCGGCAGGGCGTCGTCGCGGCCCGCGGCCACCGCCACGTGCGCGACCGCCGCGGCGAACTCCGACGCGTCCACCGCCCCACGCAGTTCGGGCAGTTCGGGGAGGGCCGGGTAGTCGTCGAGCGGCAGTACGGAGAGCCCGAAGCGGGTCCCGGCGCCGGAGACCGTGAAGCGGGTCCCCTCGACCGCGCACTCGACGGGCCCCTCGGGCAGCACCCGGCAGATGTCGAGCAGCCGCCGTCCCATGACCAGTACCTTCCCCGCGCTCACGGTGTCCGTCGGCACCTCGACGCGGGCGGACGCCTCGTAGTCGAGGCCCGAGATGCGCAGGGTGTCGCCGGTGGCCTCCAGGAGCAGGCCGCCCAGCACGGGGACCGGGGACCTCGTCGGGAGCACTCGGGCCGCCCAGGCCACGGCCTCGGTGAATGCGCTGCGTTCCGCGCGGAACTCCATGGACGGGCCCTCCCCTGTCGACTGCCTGCCGGTCGGTCGTGACCGTATCGGCCGCCACTGACAACGCCTTCGTTCTCCGGCTTCCCGGCTCTCCGGCGCCGCCCCTCCGGCTCGGAAAATACCCCCTGGGGCATCTCTGTTACGGTGGATGAGTAAACCCCGGGGGGTATCGAAGCGCATCGAAGCGATGTGAAACAGACACTTACGGACAGTTCGGGAGCAGATACATGAAGGTCATAGTCATCGGAGGCGTGGCAGGCGGGATGTCCGCTGCCACCCGGCTCCGCCGCCTCGACGAGACGGCGGAGATCGTCGTGCTGGAGCGCGGCGAGCACGTCAGCTACGCCAACTGCGGCCTTCCGTACTACCTCGGCGGCGCCATCGACGAGCGCGACGCCCTGCTGCTCCAGACCCCCGAGTCCCTCGATGCCCGCTTCCGGATCGATGTGCGCGTACGGCACGAGGCGCTGGCCGTGGACCGCGCCGCCCGTACCGTCCGGGTGCGCGAGACGGTGAGCGGCCGGGAGTACGAGGAGTCCTTCGACCGGCTGGTCCTCAGCCCCGGCGCCCGCCCCTTCGTCCCCGACCTGCCGGGCATCGAGCGCGCCCGCACGCTGCGGGACGTGACCGACGCGGACCGGATCGCCGAGCTGCTCGACGGGGGCGTCCGCACGGCCGTCGTCGTGGGCGGCGGCTTCATCGGGGTCGAGGCCGCCGAGAACCTGCGCGAGCGCGGGCTCGACGTCACTCTCGTCGAGCTGGCCGGGCAGGTGCTGCCGCCGCTCGACCCGGAGATGGCCGCCCCGGTCGCCGCCCGGCTGCGGGAGCACGGCGTACGGGTGGAACTGGGCGCCCAGCCGGCCGAGGTACTGCCCGACTCCGTCGTCCTCGCCGACGGCCGCACCCTGGCGGCCGACCTCGTCCTGCTGTCCATCGGGGTGAGGCCCGAGTCCTCGCTCGCCCGCGCCGCGGGTCTGGAGACCGGGCCGCGCGGCGGCATCGCGGTGGACGCCTCGGGGCGTACCAGCGACCCGGAGATCTACGCGGTCGGGGACGCGGCCGAGAAGCGTGACGCGCTGACCGGCGAGCCCGTCCTCGTACCGCTGGCGAATCTCGCCAACCGGCACGGCCGGCTCGTCGCGGACGCCATCGCCGGGCGTGAGGTGGCCGCCGGGCCCGCGACCTCGACCGCGGTGGTGCGGGTCTTCGACCTGACGGCTGCGGCGACGGGCTGGAACGAGAAGCGGCTGCGCGCGGCCGGCCACCCCTATCAGGCTGTGCATCTGCACCCCGGCTCGCACGCCGGTTATTACCCCGGCGCCTCCCCCATCGCGCTCAAGCTGCTCTTCGACCCGCGCGACCAGCGCATCCTCGGCGCCCAGGCGGTCGGCTCGGACGGCGTCGACAAGCGGATCGATGTCATCGCCACCGCGATGGCAGGTGGTCTGACCGCCCCCGCTCTCGCCGATCTGGAGCTCGCGTACGCCCCTCCGTACGGTTCCGCCAAGGACCCGGTGAACATGGCGGGCATGATCGCCGAGAACCTGGCGACCGGTACGGTCCACACCGTGCAGTGGCACGAGCTGGGCACGGACGGAGCAGTCGGGCCGGTCGCCGCACTGGTGGACGTACGCACCCGCGCCGAGCACGCCCGCGGCGCGATCCCCGGCGCCGTCAACATCCCCCTGGACGAACTGCGCGACCGGGCGGCCGAACTGCCGGACGGCGAGCTGATCGTGCACTGCCAGGTGGGGCTGCGCGGCCACACCGCCCAGCGGCTGCTCGCCGGGCTGGGCCGGAACGCCGCCAATCTGGACGGCGGCTACGCGACCTGGTCCGCGGGTCAGGCTGCCGCCTGAACACCGGGCCCCGGTCCCCCGAACCCTCGAACCCTCGTAACCCGAACCCCGTAACCCCGCACCCCCGGAGCCCCTCATGACCGAGAGCACCACCCCGACCCTCACCCCCGCCGAGCTGAACGCCCGCGACGCCGCCGGCACGCTCGTCGTCGATGTCCGCGCACCGGCCGAGTACGCCGCCGGTCACCTGCCCGGCGCGATCAGCGTTCCGCTGGACGCCCTGGAAACCCTCCTGCCGGAACTGCGCGAGGCCGCTGCCGGGCGGGACCTGATCGTCGTGTGCGCGGCGGGACAGCGGTCGGCCACCGCCTGCGCGCGGCTGGCCGCCGCCGGTGTGACGGCCGTCGGTGTGGCGGGCGGGACCCACGCGTGGCGCGCGGCCGGGCTGCCGCTGGACACGGCGCCGCACAGCGGACGTGCCGTCTGGGCGATGGACCGCCAGGTCCGCTTCGCGGCGGGCGCGCTGGTTCTGCTCGGGCTGGTGACCGGGGTGCGTTCACCACGTGCCAGGCTGCTGTCGGCCGGGGTGGCGTCGGGGCTGGTCTACTCGGGCCTCAGCAACACCTGCGGCATGGCCGCCGTCCTCGGCAAGCTCCCGTTCAACCGGCCGCAGCCCACGGCGCTGGACTCCGCCCGGCGCGCGCTGCGCGGCTGAGCGGAGCACGAGGCCGGATCACGGAAGCCCGGAGCACCCGGCCGGAACACGCGGCCGGAGCACGCGGCCTGAGCACCCGGCCTGAGCACCCGGCCGGAGCCCGAACGCAGTATCAGAGAAGTACCGGAGAGAAGGAGAAGAGACCGTGAGCGCCGATCCGGAGAAGATGACCCCCGTACTCAACCGGCTGCGTCGCGCCCAGGGCCAGCTGGCCGGGGTCATCGCGATGATCGAGGCGGGCCGGGACTGCAAGGACGTGGTCACCCAACTGGCCGCCGTCTCCCGCGCCCTGGACCGCGCCGGATTCAAGATCATCGCCTCCGGGATGCGGGACTGCATCAACACGGCCGACGGCGAAACGCCCCCGCTCACCGAGGCCGAGCTGGAGAATCTCTTCCTGGCGCTGGCCTGAACGGCCTCACGGACGGGCGTCCGGCAGAGATCTGACGAGGACGAGGACAGCGGATCCGGAGGTGTCGGTCCGGGTTCGCTGTTGCACACTGCAGAAAGGACTTGTCGTCACAAGGTCGGGCAATCCACCCGGCCCTTCCTCGTGCAGTGGAGGCGGAAGCCTTGATATCCATCAGCCGTCATCGGAGCCCTCGGGGCTCGCGGCGCTCACCGAGTTCGCGAAACCCCCGGAGCGCCTGGTACCGCCGGAGCCGTCTGGCCGCCCCGCTGGCCCTGGTCACTGCCGGAGTACTGGCGCTCGCCGCCTGTTCCGGCGGTTCGGGCGGCGCGGGCGGCGGCGGGGGCAGTACGAAGTCGGCGCTGCCCAGCAGCGCGCCCCGCGCGCAGCTCGTCATCACTCCGAAGGACGGCGCCATGCACGTCGGAGTCAGCGTCGGCGCGGTCACGGCGGCCGTGGCCGAAGGTGCTCTGACCTCGGTCACCCTGACCAACGAGAGCAGCGGCAAGGCCATGCCCGGCAAGATGTCCGCCGCGCAGACGTCCTGGAAGGCCGGCCACGAACTGACCCGTGGGACGCCGTACGTCCTCGTCGCCCAGGCGAAGGACAAGAGCGGCAAGACCGAGACCAAGACCTCGCACTTCACCACCGTGTCCCAGGCCGACTCGGTGATCGCCTTCTACACGCCGGACGACCACACCACGGTCGGGGTCGGGATGGAGGTCTCCTTCAAGCTCGACAAGCCCGTGAAGAACAAGAAGGCCGTCGAATCCGCCGTCGCCATCACCTCCAGCAACGACCAGCTGGCCGTCGGGCACTGGTTCGGCGATCAGCGGATCGACTTCCGTCCGCAGAGCTACTGGAAGCCCGGTACCACGGTGCGGGTGGCCCTGAACCTGGACGGCGTCGAGGTCTCCCCCGGTGTGTACGGGGTCCAGGACCGGACCTTCTCCTTCACCGTCGGCCGCTCGCAGATCTCCACCGTGGACGCGGCGAAGCAGATGATGACCGTGGAACGGGCCGGGAGCCCGTCCAAGACCATCCCGGTCTCCACCGGCTCCTCGGGCCACGGCACCTACAACGGCACGATGGTGATCTCGGAGCAGTTCCAGCAGACCAAGATGGACAGCACGACGGTCGGGCTCGGCGACGAGTACAACATCCCCGACGTCCCGCACGCCCAGCGGCTGACCAACTCGGGCACGTTCATCCACGGCAACTACTGGGCGTCGACGGGTACTTTCGGCTCCGCGGCCACCAGCCACGGCTGCATCGGGATGCACGACGCCCAGGGCGGCACGAACACCTCCACCCCGGCCGGGTGGTTCTACAGCAATTCGCTGGTCGGCGACGTCGTGATCGTCAAGAACTCGACCGGTGGCGGCAAGGTCTCCCCGGACAACGGCCTGAACGGCTGGAACATGAGCTGGTCGGCCTGGACGGCGGGGAGCGCCGCAGCCGCGGAGTGACTCCCGCGGGTGATTCCCATGCGACGGGCGGCAGCCGCGGGCTGTTCGCCCGTCGCCCGTCGCCCGTCGCCCGTCGCCCGTCGCCCGTCGCCCATTGCACGTCACCCGTCGCACGTCGCACGGGAGCGCAAGGGGAGGCCGTTAGGGTTTCCCCGTGGGGATCAGTGAGAGCGTCCGGCCGCGCGCCGAGGGAACCGCACGGTCGGCGGCGACCACCGCCTGGTGGTTCGTACCGGCCGTGGCCACCGGCTGCGTCCTCCCGCTGTACGTGCTGTGGGCGGCCGTACTGGCCACCGGCGGCGGGGATCTGGCCGCCCAGCTCGCCTGGGCCGGGTTCGCCTCCCGGCATCCTGGTTCGGCGTACAACCTGTTCTGGTACGGCGGGGCGCACACCGCCAACTACAGCCTGCTGACGCCGTACCTCATGGCCTGGTTCGGCACCCGGACGGTGTCCGTGCTGGCCGGGCTCGGCGGGACCTGGGTGCTGTCGTGTCTCGTCGCGCGCACCGGGGTGCGGTGGTCACTCGCGCCCGCGGTGCTCGGCGCGCTCGCCCTCTGGTGCAACGTCGCGTCCGGGCGTACGACCTTCGCGGTGGGCGTGGCCGTCGGGCTGCTCGCCGTGCTGTGGCTGGAGCGTCCGGTCCGTGCGCCGGTGTGCGCCGCGCTCGCGACGATGGCCAGCCCGGTCGCGGGGCTGTTCCTGGTGGTGGTCGCGGGCGCCCATCTGCTGGACCGGCAGTGGCGGAAGGGGCTGCGGCTGGCGCTGCCGCCGTTCCTGGTGGTCGGGGCGACGACCCTGCTCTTCCCGTTCCAGGGCGAACAGCCCATGGCCGTGGGCAAGTTGTGGATGCCGCTGGCCGCCTGCGCCGCGCTGGTGGCCGCCGCGCGGTGCCGTCTGACCCGGTACGCCGCGTTGGTGTACGGCGTCGGGGTGGTCCTCACCTATCTCATCCCCTCTCCCATCGGCACGAACGTCGAGCGGCTCGTCGGGCTGGTGGGACCCGTGGTCCTGCTGGTCGCGGTACTCGCCGAACACCGCGCCTTACGGCGTCTCGTGCTGGTCGCCGCGCTCGGTCTCAACTGCTACTGGCTCGTCGACAAGACCCTGGACGACCTGCGGGTCTCCGACGCGGTCCCCGCGTGGGCCGCCGACACGGGCGGAGTCGTCCGGGAGCTCCAGCGGCTGCACGCCGACCGCACCCGGGTCGAGGTGGTGCCCGCGCGCAACCACCGCGAGGCGGCGGTGCTGGCCCCGTACGTGAACACGGCCCGCGGCTGGAACCGGCAGCTCGACGTCGAGCGCGGGCGGCTCTTCTACGACGGGACGCTCGACGCCACCACCTACCGGGCGTGGCTGGACCGGTTCGCCGTCGGGTACGTCGTCCTGCACGACGGGCGCCCCGACGGCCCGGCGGAGGGCGAGGCCGCCCTCGTACGGTCGGAGCCGCACTGGCTGAAGCCCGTCTGGCGGGACGCCCACTGGCGGATCTACCGGGTGGACGGCGCGACTCCGCTGGTGGAGGCGCCCGGCAAGGTCGTCCGGGGTGACGACGCGGAACTGGTGGTGCGGATGCCCCGGGCGGGATCGGTCACCGTACGGATCGCGTACTCGCCCTGGCTGCGGTCGAGCGGCGGCGCCTCGGTGCGTGAGCACGGGGAGTGGACGCGGCTGACCGTACCGGGCCCCGGCGAGTACCGGCTCGGCTCCGGGTACGGCGCACTCGCGGACTGAGCGGGCGGCCGGGCCCGGAAAGCGGGTTCAGGCCGTGTTCATGCGCTGCGCGACGTCCCGGTAGTGGGCCGCGCTCGCCGCCGCGTCGAATCCGGGCGCCACGCCCTCGACCAGCACGGCGTCCCCGTCCACGTGGCCGGTGCGCAGCGGCAGCAGCTCCTGGTAGGCCGGGGAGTCGTACCAGGCGCGGGCTTCCTCGATCCCGGGGAAACCGATGACGACCAGCGTCCCGGGCCACTTCCCCTCGCGCACCTCCAACTGGGCGCCGTGCACCAGGAAGTGGCCACCGAAGGGGTCCAGCGTCGACTGGATGTTCTCCAGGTAGACGAAGACGTCTTCCGCGAAGTGGTCGGCAGGACGCAGATGAGCCACGGCGTACGCGGTCATGGGGCCTCCTCAACAGGCTCGGGCCCAGCGGTTCGCGGGAGCGAACCGCTGTGAGCCAGAGCCTGCCGTGACAGCGCGTGCGTGTCGATTACCTCAGGAGTAATCGCCGGCGGTCAGATCGTCGCGGTGTCGATCACGAAGCGGTACCTGACATCGCTGGCCAGCACCCGCTCGTACGCCTCGTTGATCCCGTCCGCGGCGATCACCTCGATCTCCGCGCCGAAGCCGTGCTCCGCGCAGAAGTCCAGCATCTCCTGGGTCTCGCGGATACCACCGATCCCGGACCCGGCGAGGGTCTTGCGTCCGCCGATGACGGAGAAGAGGTTGAGCGAGACGGGCTCCTCGGGGGCGCCCACGTTGACCATCGCACCGTCCGTCTTCAGCAGGCTCAGGTACGAGTCGAGCGGGAGCGGAGCGGAGACCGTGGAGACGATCAGGTCCAGGGAGCCCTTGAGCTCCTCGAAGGTCTTGGGGTCGCTGGTCGCGTAGTAGTGGTCGGCGCCCAGCTTCAGCCCGTCCTCCTGCTTGCGCAGCGACTGGCTCAGTACGGTCACCTCGGCGCCCATCGCGTGCGCGATCTTGACGCCCATGTGTCCGAGGCCGCCCAGGCCGACGATGGCGACCTTCTTGCCGGGGCCCGCGTTCCAGTGGGCGAGCGGCGAGTACGTGGTGATGCCCGCGCAGAGCAGCGGCGCGGCCACGTCGAGCGCGATGCCCTCGGGGATGCGCAGGGTGTAGTTCTCGTCGACGACGATGTGGGTGGAGTACCCGCCGTAGGTGCGCTCGCCCTGCTTGTCGACGGCGTTGTACGTGCCGGTGTTGCCCTTCGCGCAGTACTGCTCCAGGCCCGCCAGGCAGTTGTCGCACTCGCGGCAGGAGTCGACCATGCAGCCGACGCCGACCCGGTCACCGACGGCGAACTTGGTGACGCCCGGACCGACCTCGGCGACGATTCCGGCTATCTCGTGGCCGGGGACCATCGGGAACAGTCCCTTGCCCCAGCCCTCACGGACCTGGTGGATGTCGGAGTGGCAGATACCGGCGAACTTGATGTCGATCAGTACGTCGTGTTCTCCGACCGGACGGCGCGGCACGGTGGTGCGCTCCAGCGGGGCCTTCGGAGCGGGGGCTGCGTACGCGGCGACGGTGGTGAAAGTCATCCGGAAACGTTCTCCTCAGAATCGGGGTGGTCCGTCCAGCCTGCCTGACGCTCCCCGCCGACCACGACCAGGGTCCGCTCACCCTCCGTGCCGAACCGGGCCCGGAGTCGGCGGGGATCCTGCGGCTGCTCGCGGCCCGGGGCCCCGGCACGCGGCAGACGGACCCCGCCGTCACCGGGTGACCGCTACGACCGGCCCGCCGCCGCGTTCTCCGTGATCGTCACCTTGCCCTTGCGGATGGTGGCGACGCGCGGGGCGCGGCGGGCGAGGGCGGTGTCGTGGGTGACCATGACGAAGGTCAGCCCGTGGTCCTTCCACAGCCCTTCCAGCACCTCCATGATCTCGTCGCGCATCCCCTCGTCGAGGTTGCCGGTGGGCTCGTCGGCGAGCAGCACCTTGGGGTTCTTGACCAGGGCGCGGGCGATGGCGACACGCTGCTGCTGGCCGCCGGACATCTCGGAGGGGAGGTGCCCGAAGCGCTCCGTCAGCCCCACGGACTCCAGCGCCTCGGCGGCCCTCCGGCGCCGCTCGGGGCCCTTGACGGAGAGCGGGACGAGCGCGGTCTCGACGTTCTCCTGCGCGGTGAGGGTCGGGATCAGGTTGAAGGACTGGAAGACGAAGCCGATGTTCTCGGCGCGCACCTTGGTGAGCCTGGACTCGCTGAGCGTCCCGAGGTCCACCCCGTCGAGTACGACGCTGCCCGCGGTCGGCCGGTCCAGGCCGCCGAGCATCTGGAGGAGGGTGGATTTCCCGCCGCCGGTGGGGCCCTGGATGACCAGACGGCCGCCGTCCTCGATGGTCAGATCGACTCCGGCGAGCGCGTCGACGGTCTTCTTGCCGCGCTGGTAGCGCTTGGTGACTCCGCTGAGTTCATACATGGGACGGTTCTCAACTCCTGCTCTCAACTCCTGCTGTACGGACGGGGGGTGGGTGGCTACTCGACGCGGCGCAGGGCGTCCGCGGGGCGCAGCCGGGAGGCGCGCCAGCCGCCGAAGCCGCCCGCGATGAGGCCGCCCGCCACGGCGAGTGCCACGGCCACCCCGATGGTGGAGAGGGAGACCGGCGCGGTCAGCGAGATGTCCAGGGCCTTCGACGCGGCCTGCCGCCCGGCACCGAAGCCGCCGCCACCGCCGCCGAAGCCACCGCCCCCGCCGAAGCCGCCGCGCATACCGCCGCCGGAGGAGGCGACCGAGGCGCTGAGGGTCGGGCTGATGGCGGTCACCAGGTACGCGCCGGCCAGCCCGAGCGCGATGCCGAGGACCCCGCCGAGCAGGCCGTTGACGAGCGCCTCACCCACCACCTGGCGGGTGACCCGGCCGCTCTTCCAGCCGAGCGCCTTGAGCGTGCCGAACTCCCGTACCCGGCGGCTGACGGCCGACGAGGTGAGCAGCCCGGCCACCAGGAAGGCGGCGACGAGGACCGCGATCGACAGCCACTTGCCGACGTTGGTGGCGAGGTTGGAGGCGGTGGAGAGGGAACCGGAGACGGTGTCCGCGAGATCGGCGGACGTGGTGACCGTGGTGCCCGGAACGTTCTTCTGGATCGTCGACTTGACGCCGGAGATCTTCTTCGAGTCGGCGGCCTTGACGTAGACCGTGGTGACCTTGTCCTTGGCGTCGGCCAGCGTCTGGGCCTGCTTCAGCGGGAGGTACAGATTGGCGGCGGCGTCACCGCTGTCGGGGGTCGCGATGCCCACGATCTTGTACTTCACCGAGGAGATCGTGACGGTGCTGCCGACCTTGAGCTTCTTCTTGTCGGCGTACGAGGAGTCGGCGACGGCGACCTCGGCGTCGGTCTCCGAGCTGGTGAACGTACGCCCCGAGGTGATCTTCGAGGAGGTCAGCGGGCCGAGGCCGAGGTGGGCGACGTCGGTGCCGAACACGGTGTAGGAGTCGACGTCGAAGTTGGCTCCGCCGCCCTGGACCTCACCGCGCGGGGCGCCGGTGGAGCCGCCGCGCCGACCGCCCTCGCCGGTGTCGCCGCCGGGCTGCTGCTTGTACTCGCCGCGCTTGAACTGCCCGTTGACCTTCAGCACGTTCAGGCTCAGCCCGCCGACGGCGCCCGAGACGCCGCTCTGCGTACCGACCTTGTCGACGGTCGACGAGGCCAGGGTCTGGAAGCCCTGCACCATCACCCGGTCGCTGCTCTGCTTCGTGTCGTCGCTGTTGCCCTTGGCGCCGAACTCGAACTTGGGCCGGGCGTTGCTCCCGGTGGTTCCGGCGGGCGCCTCGGCCTTGGTGACGGTCATGTCCGTACCGAGGCCGTACAGCGACTGAAGGACCTTGTCCTGTGCCTGGCCCATCCCTGAGGAGACCGAGCTGACGACGATGACCAGCGCAATACCGAGGGCCAGCCCCGAGGCGACGACGAGCGCCGCCTTTCTGCGTCGGCGCAGCTCGCGCCGGAGGTAGGTGAAGAACATGGCGTGAAAGTACGAGCCGCCGGTGATGGCTGGATAAGGCCCGGGTGAGAGACCGATGAGAAGAACCGGGCCCGGGAACGCCGACAGCGGCCCGTCCACAGAGGGGGACGGGCCGCCGTCGTACGGGGGCGGGGTGGGTCCGGCCTTGGTCAGGCGGCCGGACCCGGCCTTCGGTCAGGCGGCCGAACCGGCCTTCCACGCCGACCAGTTCAGGTTCCAGCCGTTGAGGCCGTTGTCGGGCTGGATCGTCTTGTCGTTGGAGTTCTTCACGACGACCACGTCACCGATGAGCGAGTGGTTGTAGAACCACGAGGCCGCGGTGTTGGGGTCGTTCGCACCCTTGGTGTCGGAGAGCCCCACACAGCCGTGGCTGGTGTTGGCGCTGCCGAAGAGGGACTTGGCGCCCCAGTAGTTGCCGTGGATGAAGGTGCCGGAGCTGGACAGCCGCATGGCGTGCGGGACGTCCTTGATGTCGTACTCGCCCTTGCCGTCCGCGTTGGTGAAGCCGACGGTCGAGCCGTCCATCCGGGTCTGCTTGTACTTCTCGGAGATCACCATCTGGCCGTTGTACGTGGTGTGGTCCGGGGAGCCGGCCGAGATCGGGATGGTCCTGATCGTCTTGCCGTCCTGCATGACCTTCATCGTGTGCGCGGCGGCGTCCACGACGGAGACCTGGTTGCGGCCGATCTTGAAGGTGACCGTCTTGTCCTGGACACCCGTCACTCCGCTGGCACCCTCGACACCGTCGAGGGCGAGCTTCATGGTGACGGTCGAGCCTTCCTTCCAGTACTGGTCCGGGCGGAGGTCCAGCCGGGTGGGGCTGAACCAGTGCCCGACGACTTCCTGGCCGCTGCTCGACGTCACCTTGACGGCGTCCTCGACAGCCTTCTTGTTGGTGATCGCCTTGTCGAAGTTGATCGACACCGGCATGCCCACGCCGACGGTCGAACCGTCCTCGGGCGTGAAGTTGCCGATGAAGCTGTTGGTCGGCGAGACCGTGGTGAACGACGAGTTCTCGTGTGCCTGACGGCCCTTGGCGTCGGCGGCCGTGACAGCGATCTTGTACGTGGTGGAGCGGTCGAGCTGGGCGTCCGGCTTCCAGCTCAGGCCGTCGGCCGCGATGGTGCCCTTGACGGCCGCGCCGCCCGCCGTGGTCATCGAGACCTGGGTCAGCTTGCCCGAGGTGACGGCGACCTTCGCGTCCTTGTTGATACCGGCGTTGTTCGCGCCGTTCTTGGGCGTGATCGCTATTCGGGCGTCGGAGGTGTCCTTCGCCGCGGCCTCGTCGACCGCGCTCTGCGAGGACTTCTTCGAACTGTCCGCGGCACCGGCCTTGCTGTCGCCTCCACTGCAGGCCGACAGCACCAGTACGCCGCCGAGCAGTGCGGACGCAGCCATCAGGCCCTTGCGCCGCCTACTTTCCGTCATCACACGCTTCTCCATCGTTGCCGAATACCCCGAAAATCCCCGAGCAGGTCGCGAGCGTGCTGCGTCCCTGCACCCTGTTAAGAACATCTGTACCGAAGTGCCGGTTCCACATCAGGTGAAGATGTGTGAAACAACACTCGTTCCCCGGCGAGGTCCCAGCGGGATCCCGAAGAGATCCCGGAGAGACCGCCGCGGCTCCGCAGCGGACCCGCAGCCCCGGGGTGCGGTACCGCACCCCGGGACGCGTCGCTCCGTACACGCCTTGTCGCGTAACGGAGTTACGGTGTCACATCCGCGTCGCCGTCCGGCACATCTTCCTCGTCCAGGTCCCATTCCAGCGAATCGGGGTCGTAGTCGATCTGCTCACTCGCCCAGCCTGCCTGGACGAGCTCCACTCCCGGCAGGTCCCCGATCAGGTCGAGCGGGTCCACCAGGTGTGCGACCGCCTCTGCGGCGTCTTCCCTGACCGCCGCCTCGGCATGCGTCCTGTCCTCGCCCAGCATGCCGGGCTGGAGCCCTTCCGCGTCGTCCGCGATCCGTTCGAGCGCCGCTTCGCAGAGCGCCGGGGCGTCGTGCACCTCCAGCACCAGTTCCACCTTGAGTCGCACATATCGGGATGTTTCTTCGTTGGCCATGCGACGGAGCGTAAGGCTCCGGGCCGCTGCGTCTTTCCCGCGACCCGCTGCTTTCACTAGCATCGGCGCCCAACGGGGCCAATTCGCCTGTGCAGCAAGGGAGATCGATCCTGTGTCCACCCGCCGACCGCTGTTGACCGCCGTTGCCGCGGGAACCGTGCTCTGCGCCCTGTCGTTCGTCCCCTCCGCGCACGCCGAGGACGGCCCGCGAGCGGCTGCGCCGGCGCACGCCCGGCAGCACACGACCGCACCCCGGGACAGCGCCGCCCCGGGCGACGATGCCCCGGGCGGCCCCGCACGTACTGCTCCGCTGCCATAAGACGCCTGACGCCAGGCGTCAGGCGTCAGGCGTCAGGCGTCTTGTCGCGTCAGTCGTCAGTCGAGCGGACCCGTCACGGTCTCCGCGGCCCTGACCAGGCCCCCGTCCCTGACGAAGGCGTCGGCGGCGGCGAGATCGGGTGCCAGGAAGCGGTCGGGTCCAGGACCCTCGACGCCCGCCTTGCGCACGGCCTCGATGACCGCGCTGCTGGCCGGGGCGGGCGACAGCCCCGCGCGCAGCTCGACGGCGCGGGTGGCCGCGTACAGCTCGATCGCGATGATCCGGGTCAGGTTGTCGACGGCGGTACGCAGCTTCCGCGCCGCCGACCAGCCCATCGACACATGGTCCTCCTGCATCGCGGAGGACGGGATCGAGTCGACGGACGCCGGAACCGCGAGCCGCTTCATCTCGCTGACCAGCGCGGCCTGGGTGTACTGGGCGATCATCAGGCCCGAGTCGACACCGGCGTCGTCGGCCAGGAAGGGCGGCAGCCCGTGCGAACGGTTCTTGTCGAGCAGCCGGTCGGTACGGCGCTCCGCGATGGAACCGAGGTCGGCGGCGGCGATGGCCAGGAAGTCGAGTACGTACGCCACGGGCGCCCCGTGGAAGTTCCCGTTCGACTCGACGCGGCCGTCGGGAAGCACCACGGGGTTGTCCACGGCGGAGGCGAGTTCGCGCTCGGCGACGGTACGGGCGTGGTCGACGGTGTCCCGTCCCGCGCCGTTGACCTGCGGGGCGCAGCGCACGGAGTAGGCGTCCTGGACGCGCGGGGCGTCGTCCTGGTGGTGGCCGGTGAGCCCGGACCCGTCGAGCACCTTCAGCATGTTGGCCGCCGCCGCGCCCTGGCCGGGGTGCGGGCGGATGGCGTGCAGTTCCGGCGCGAGGACCTTCTCGGTACCGAGCAGCGCCTCCAGCGACAGGGCGGCGGTGATGTCGGCCGAGGTGTAGAGCTTCTTGAGGTCGGCGATGGCCATGACGAGCATGCCGAGCATGCCGTCGGTGCCGTTGAGGAGGGCCAGGCCCTCCTTCTCGCGCAGCTCGACGGGGGCGATGCCCGCTGCGGCGAGCAGCTCGGCCGCGGGCCGCACCTCGCCGTCGGGGCCTTCGGCCTCGCCCTCACCGATCAGGGTCAGCGCACAGTGCGAGAGGGGGGCCAGGTCGCCGGAGCAGCCGAGCGAGCCGTACTCGTGCACCACGGGGGTGATTCCGGCGTTGAGGATGTCGGCCATGGTCTGCGCGACCTCGGGCCGTACGCCGGTGTGCCCGGAGCAGACGGTCTTGAGCCGCAGGAACATCAGCGCCCGCACGACCTCGCGCTCCACCCGCGGGCCCATGCCGGCGGCGTGCGAGCGCACGATGTTGCGCTGGAGCTGGGCGCGCAGCTCGGGGCTGATGTGCCGGGAGGCGAGCGCACCGAACCCGGTGGAGACGCCGTACACCGGCTCGGGCTTGGCGGCCAGCGCGTCCACGATCTCGCGGGCGGCGGCGAGGGCGGTACGGGCCTCGGCGGAGAGCTCGACACGGGCGTTGCCGCGGGCGACGGCGAGGACGTCGTCGGCGGTGGTGCCGGACGTTCCCACGACGACTGTATGCATATCCATATTCAGAAGCCTACGTACTGAATCCCAACCTGTCACCACTGCTGCGTGGGGGCGCCCCTTACACACAACAGCCACTCCGGCGATACATCAGCCCCTCCGGCGATCGAGGACACCTTCAAGCCCCTCCGGCGATTGAGGAGCGGGGGTCCGGGGGCGGAGCCCCCGAGGCCGGCCGCACCCCCGCCCGCCTCAGGACCGCTTGCCCCGTATCCGCCGCCGGTCCCCCGTCGGCGAAGGCGTGTCCGCCAGCCGCACCACCGCTCCGTCCCGCCCCGCCACCACCGGCCTCGACGACCGGGCCGCCTTCGCCCGGTACTGGGCCGCGTCCGCCAGCCGGAAGAGCCTGCGGGCCGAGCGCAGCGGGCCGATCGGGTCTCCGGTGGACGCGACCCCGCAGGCCACCCCGTCGCCCGGCTCCAGCTCGCCCGCCCGTACACAGAGCTCCTCCGCGACCCGGATCACCTCGTCCGCCCCCGGCCCCACCGCGAGCAGGCAGAACTCGTCGCCGCCCAGCCGCGCCGCCAGCGCCCCCGGGAGCATCGCCCCGCACACCGAGAGGACCGAGCCGAAGCGTTCCAGGAGGCGGTCACCGACCGCGTGACCGTGGGTGTCGTTGACCTGCTTCAGTCCGTTGAGGTCGCAGACCATCAGGCTGACCACGGTGCCGTCCGCCCGGAAGCGCTCCACCGCGGCGTCGAGGCCGATGTCGACCGCCCGGCGGTTGGCGAGGCCGGTCAGCGGGTCGGTGAAGGCCAGCTTCCTGACCTCTTCCAGCCGTTCCGTCTGCGCGAGGCCCGCCGCCACCACCGCGGCCAGCACCGTCGCGAAGTCCGCGTCGTCCCGGTCGAAGACCGGCACCCCCACCGGCCTGGCCACGTACAGCTCGCCCCAGGCCCGGCCGCGCAGCACTATCGGCGCGACGACACAGCTGCCGCGCCCCCGCCTGCGCAGCGCGGCCACCCGCTGGTGGCAGTAGCCCGCCGAGCCCTCGGCGGGGCCGTCGGCCGTCTCCACCCAGGCGTTGGGCTCGCCCCCGCTCGCCCACCGCTCGTGCAGGAACTCCGCGATCTCCGGGAAGTGATTCACCGGGTAGGTCTCGGCCTCGGGGAACTCGGCCTCGCCCGCGGCCCGCTCGCCCACATTGGCCAGCACCTTCAGCTGCCCCAGCTCCCGCTCCCAGACGGAGAGCGCGGCGAAGGTCCCGCCCAGCGCGTCGCACGCCCCCGCCGTGGCCGCCCGCCAGGACGCACGAGGGGTGTGCGCCGAGGCCATGGCCTGCGCAAGCGTCACCACGGCCCGCAGCCGCACATCGTCACCCATTGCTCCAGCTTAAGTACGATGCGCGGCTTTTGAGCAGTTATACGTCACAGAACGTGACATGCCGGACTCCAGTCCCGGCCCCCCTCCGGCCACCCCTCTCGCAACTCCTCCGGGCACTCCTCCCGCAACCCCTCCGGCTACTCCCCCGGCCACTGCGGCGTCCGCTTCTCGTTGAAGGCCGCGACGCCTTCCGCCCGGTCCCCGGAGAAGGCCACCGAGCGCCAGGCCGCGTCCTCGACCTCCAGACCGGCCCGCAGGTCCAGCCCGTGCCCCAGCCGCAGCGCCCGCTTGGCCGCGCGCAGCCCGACCGGTGAGTTCGCCGCGATCCGGCCCGCGAGCTCCAGCGCCTCCGTACGGGCGTCCTCGGCCAGGATGTCCACCAGCCCCAACTCCCTTGCCTCGGCCGCCTGTACACGCCGGGCGGTGAAGACCAGCTCGGCCGCGCGGGCCGCACCGACCCGCCGGGGCAGCAGCTGCGTACCGCCACCGCCGGGGATCACCCCGACCGACACCTCGGGCAGCCCGACCACGGCCGTCGCGTCCGCGACGATCAGATCGCAGGCCAGCGCCAGCTCGAAACCGCCGCCGAGTGCGAACCCGTGCACGGCGGCGACCGTCGGCATGGGCAGTTCCAGTACGCCGGTGTACGCGGCACGGGCCGTGGGCCGCTGCCGCACCAGCTCGGCGTCGGTGAAGGAGTTGCGCTCCTTGAGGTCGGCGCCCACGCAGAAGGCCCGGTCGTGGGTGGAGGTGACCACCACGGTCCGCGCCGAGCCGTCCGCCGACAGCGCCGCGCAGGCCACCGCGATGGACCGGGCCATCGCGGTGGACACCGCGTTCATCGCCTTGGGCCGGTCCAGGACCAGCTCGGCGACGTGACCGTGCCGGCGCACGGCGACGAACTCGCCGTACCGCTGCTCCGCGCCCGTCTGCCCCGCGCCTGTTTCAGTATCTGAGATCTCAGAGGTCATCCGCGCACGATAGCCAGCCCGTACCGCCAGCGTCAGGCCCCGTGCCGCAGACGTCAGACCCGTACCGCAGGCGTCAGGTACTGCGGCGGGTCAGCAGCCACGGCTCGACCACGCCCAGCCCGCGCACCGGCCGCTGCCACATCGGCTGGAGTGCGAAGCGGTACGAGGGCGCCTCCTCGCCGTTCTTCTTCGCGCGTTCGGCCTCGGCCGCCGCCTCCGCCTCGGAGACCGGCGCGTCCGCCGTGCGCCCCAGCTCCTCGGCGAACGCCCCGTCCACCAGCACCGTGTCCTTGGGCGCTATCGAGGTCAGCCTGCTGGCCAGGTTCACCGTCGTACCGAACACATCGCCCATCCGGGTCGTGACCGTGCCGAACGCGATACCGACGCGCAGCTCGGGCATCGTCTCGTCGTTGCCCATGGTCTCGATGAGCCGCAGCGCGATCTCGGCGGCCGTACCGGCGTCGTCCGCCGCGTACAGCACCTCGTCGCCGAGGGTCTTGATGAGCCGGCCGCCGTGTGCGGCGACCAGGTCGGCGCAGGTCGTCTCGAACGCCTCGACCAGCTCGCCCAGCTCCTCCTCCTCCAGCCGGCGGGTCAGCCGGGTGAAGCCGACGAGGTCGGCGAAGCCCACCGCCAGGCGGCGGTCGACCATCTCCTCGTCGTCCGCGGCCTGCACCACCCGCCCGGTCGCGGCGGCGAGCTGGCGCCGCCACACATAGCGCAGGAACTCCTCCAGCTCCGGCAGCAGCAGCTCCACCAGGGGGTACGTGACCTCGGTGCGGGTCATCCCCGGCTCCGGCGGCTCGGTCAGACCCGCCAGGAAGGAGTCGATCTGCCACTCGGCCAGCCGGGCGGTGGTCTGCCCGGTCGACCGGGCGACCTGCACGGCCATCGGCTCGCTCAGCAGCCCGGCCTCGACGAGTCCGGCGAGGCGGCGCAGCGCCAGTACGTCCGCCTCGGTGAGCGCCTTGGCCTGGCCGATGTCGGCGAAGCCCATGGCCCGCCAGAAGCGGGAGGCCAGCTCCATCGAGACACCGGCCGTGCGGGCGGCCTGGAAGGGGGTGTAGCGGCGGTCGGCGCCGAGGATCAGCTGTTCGAGCCGGATGGCCAGCGGATCGTCGGAGGGCTCCGCGGTGTGATCGACCTCATGGTGCGGAGTGCGGTACGGAGAAGAAGGGGGCTCCTCACCCGCGCCGGACGAGTTGTCGTCGACGGTCACCTGCCGCCTCCTGCCCATTCCCTGCGCACTGCCCTGCCGATCTGGCTGTCGCGGCGCTGATCTGCCGCGGATCGCCTCAACCATACGGCAGGTGTGCCGTAGCTCACGTGCCTGTCGCTCTCAGACCGGTCGCAAGTGCACGATGTCACCCGCACCGACCGCCTGCATGCCGTCCTCACCGGCCACCACGAGCCTGCCGTCGCCGTCGACGGCGACCGCTTCCCCGACCAGTTCGGTGTCACCGGGCAGTTCGGCCCTGACCTTGCGGCCCAGCGTCGCGCAGCCCGCCGTGTACGCCTCCTGGAGCCGGGAGTCCCGCGGGTCGCCGCCCGCCGCGCGCCAGTCGCCGTACCACTGCTCCAGCGAGCGCAGCACGGCCCGCAGCAACGGGTCCCGGTCGGTGGAGACCGCCCCGGCCAGGGCCAGGGAGCCCGCGGTGGGGACGGGCAGTTCGTCCTCGCGGAGCGAGACGTTGAGGCCCATGCCGACCACGACGGCGTCGTCCCCGGCGCGCTCGGCGAGGATGCCGCCCGCCTTGCGCTCCGTGCCGCCGACGGTGACCAGCAGGTCGTTCGGCCACTTCAGCGCGGTGTCGACGCCCGCCGCCCGGGACAGTCCGGTGGCCACGGCGACCCCGGTGAGCAGCGGCAGCCACCCCCAGAGCTGGAGGGGCACCTGCGGTCCCGGCCTGAGGAGTACGGAGAGGAAGAGCCCGGAGCGGGCGGGCGCCGACCACTGCCGGTCCAGCCGTCCGCGTCCGGCGCTCTGTTCCTCGGCCACCAGGACGGCGCCCTCGTCGAGCTCCGCCGCCCGGCCCGCGAGGTCGGAGTTGGTGGACCCGGTGGTGGCGACCACGTCGAGCGAGGTCCACAGCGACCCGGGCCGCACCAGCGCACGGCGTAGGGCGGACACGTTCAGCGGCGGGCGCTCCAGGTCCGACCAGCGATTGTCAGGTACATCCGATGACGTCATGCAACCCACAGTAGGTGTGGCAAACGACGCACTGCCGAGGCGCACCAGCGCCGATACGCTACGTGCCAGTAGCCGAACACCCCGCCAGCCGCCCGATTCCCAGGGAGCCGCATCCCGATGTCCGAGCCGGAAGAGATCAACGTCCACACCACCGCGGGGAAGCTCGCGGATCTTCAGTACCGCATCGACGAGGCGACGCACGCCGGGTCGGCGCGCGCGGTGGAGAAGCAGCACGCCAAGGGAAAACTGACCGCCCGTGAGCGGGTGGAACTGCTGCTCGACGAGGGTTCCTTCGTCGAGCTGGACGAGTTCGCCCGGCACCGTTCGACCAATTTCGGCATCGAGAAGAACCGGCCGTACGGCGACGGCGTGGTCACCGGGTACGGCACGGTCGACGGCCGTCCGGTCTGTGTGTACTCGCAGGACTTCACCATCTTCGGCGGCTCGCTCGGCGAGGTGTACGGCGAGAAGATCGTGAAGGTCATGGACTTCGCGATGAAGACCGGCTGCCCGATCATCGGGATCAACGACGGCGGCGGCGCCCGTATCCAGGAGGGTGTGGTGGCGCTCGGCCTGTTCGCCGAGATCTTCCGCCGCAATGTGCACGCCTCCGGTGTGATCCCGCAGATCAGTCTGATCGTCGGCCCGTGCGCCGGCGGCGCGGTGTACTCCCCCGCGATCACCGACTTCACGGTGATGGTCGACCAGACCTCGCACATGTTCATCACCGGCCCGGACGTCATCAAGACCGTCACCGGTGAGGACGTGGGCTTCGAGGAGCTGGGCGGCGCCCGTACGCACAACACCACCTCCGGGGTGGCGCACCACATGGCGGGCGACGAGAAGGACGCCATCGAGTACGTCAAGTCGCTGCTGTCCTACCTCCCTTCGAACAACCTCTCCGAGCCGCCCGTCTTCCCCGAGGAGGCGGACCTGGAGACCTCGGACGAGGACCGCGAGCTGGACACCCTCATCCCGGACTCCGCGAACCAGCCGTACGACATGCACACGGCCATCGAGCACGTGCTGGACGATGCCGAATTCCTGGAGACCCAGGCGCTGTTCGCGCCGAACATCATCACCGGCTTCGGGCGGGTCGAGGGGCATCCGGTCGGCATCGTCGCCAACCAGCCGATGCAGTTCGCGGGTTGTCTCGACATCGACGCGAGCGAGAAGGCCGCCCGTTTCGTGCGGACCTGCGACGCGTTCAACGTCCCGGTCATCACCTTCGTGGACGTGCCCGGCTTCCTGCCGGGGGTCGACCAGGAGTACGGCGGGATCATCCGCCGGGGCGCCAAGCTGATCTACGCGTACGCCGAGGCGACCGTCCCGCTGATCACGGTGATCACCCGCAAGGCCTTCGGCGGCGCGTACGACGTGATGGGTTCCAAGCACCTGGGCGCCGACCTCAATGTCGCCTGGCCGACCGCGCAGATCGCGGTGATGGGCGCACAGGGCGCGGTGAACATCCTGCACCGCCGCACCATCGCCGCCGCCGAGAACGCCGAGGAGACCCGCGCCGAGCTGATCTCCGAGTACGAGGACGCCCTGCTCAACCCGTACGTCGCGGCCGAGCGCGGCTACGTCGACGCGGTGGTCATGCCGTCCGAGACCCGGCGGCACATCGTGCGCGGGCTGCGTCAGCTGCGGACGAAGCGGGAGTCCCTGCCGCCGAAGAAGCACGGCAACATCCCGCTCTAGGACCTCGCGTCCGGTCCGTACTCCACCGATCCACGGAGGGCTCGATGATGATCAAGGTCGTACGGGGCAACCCGACCCCGGAGGAACTGGCCGCCGCCGTGGCGGTGGTCCAGGCGCGCGCCGCCGCGGCAGTGGACCCGCCGTCCGGCGCGCCGGTGCCGCCCGAGGGGTGGTCCGACCCGGCGCGGATCGGCCGCGCCCGGATACCGCAGCCGGGTCCGCGCGCCTGGGCGCGTACGTACTGGCCGGGCTGAGGCCCTGTTCCAGGAGTTGCAGATGTGCCGGGTGGGCCGCCCGGGAAGTCGCGGGCGGCCCACCACCCGGGTGAGGCCGTGCGCGACGCCGGGACACCGGCGACCGAGCCGGACATACCGCCCGTCGCCGGACCTGTGACAATGAGGACCGATCCACTGCCGCTCACGTTTGGCCGCCATGACCTTCCGTATGTCCCAGGGTGTTCTGGCCGTCGGCTCGATCGGAGTCCTGATCAACATCGCGGACGCCATCGGGTCGGGACGGCTGGAGCCCCACCACGCCTTCGCTCCATGGCTCGCACTCGGTGCGGGTGCCGACCTGCTCAAGGACCGGCGGCCCAAGGCCGCGCGGGCGCTGCACATCACCGCGACGGTGTTGCTGATGGTCGCCGGATCCGTCGCGGGGTACCGGGCGTGGACCGCACTCCTCACGGGAGCGGGCCATGACTGGCTCGACCTCGCGCTCGGAGTGGCGGTCGTGCTCTACGTCGTCGTCTCCGCCGGCCGGCTGTTCGCCCGTCGGTCCCGCAGAGCACCGAAGTCCCGTAGCGATGCCGACATGATCAGCGGATAGCACCGCGGCGAAGGCCCTGGACCCTGCCGCCGGGGCCGTCGCCGAGCGCATCGGCGACGGTTTCGGCCATCACCCCGTAGCCCGCGTCGTTGGGGTGCAGATGGTCACCGGAGTCGTACGCCGGGTTCATCCGGGCGGGGTCGGCCGGGTCGGCCAGCGCCCTGGCGAAGTCGGCGCCGGCATCGAACTCACCCGAGGTCCTGATCCAGTGGTTGACCTCCTCGCTGACCTTCGCCGCGTGGCTGCCCCAGTGGTCGGAGCCCTTCAGCGGGGCCAGGGTCGCACCGATGATCCATAGCCCGTGGTCGTGCGCCGCACGTATCAATTTCCGGTATCCGGCGATGAGTTCAGCCGAGTCGATCACCGGTGACGGCTTGAAGGTGGGCTGGTCCGACACCTCGCTGAAGCCGAGGTCGTTGACCCCTTCCAGCAGGACGACGGCGGAGACGCCAGGCTGGTCCACCACGTCACGGCCGAAGCGGGCGGTGGCGCGTTCGCCGTACCAGGCCGAGTCGTTGAGTACGAGGTTGCCGCCGATGCCCGAGTTGAGCACCGGGCGGCCGATGCGTTCGGCGAGGGCGTCCGAATACCGGCGGTCGGCACCGGGCGTGGAGCCGAAGCCGTCGGTGAGGGAGTCACCGAGGAGGACCACGCCGTCTCCCGGCTTCCGGCCGCTCACCTCGACGCCCGAGAGGTAGTACCAGGACTGCGTGATGTCGGTGAACGCGCGGCCGGAGCTGTCCGCGTGGCGGTCTCCCTCCGCCCGGTAGGTGTCGGTGAAGCCCTGGGCGTGGAAGGTGGCCGGTCCGGTCGTACCGGCCAGATAGAAGGTGACGGTCACCGACTCCAGCCGTTCGAGGTGGAGCGGGGCGGCGTCGCTGCGCAGCTCCCCGTGTGCGGGGACGGTCACCGACCGCCGCCCGGAGAACGTGAGGTTCCGGGTGCTGCCGTGCTCGACGGCCGCACCCTTCTCCGTACGGGCGATGGTGGCGCCCGTCACGGTGAGCGGCGAGGTGCCGTACGCGTTGGAGATCCGGACGCGGGCCCGGTCGCCGCCCTCCGTGACCCGGACCACCTGGCGGACGGTCTGGTGCGAGAAGCCCTCCTGGGACCAGTTGGGCGTGAATCCGGTACTGGGCAGCTGCGGGGACGCGGCCCAGGCGGCTGTCCAGCCGTCGCGCGCCCTCCCGGTGTCGGCCCGCGCGCCCGGTGCGCCGGTGAGGAGGGCGAGGCCGAGCACGGCGGCGAGCGGCGCGGCGGCAAACTGGGGACGGAACAGCTTCATGGCGTACTCCAGAGTCGCTAACGGGAAGGTGGTCCCGTTAAGATGGAGCGACCGTAGCAGAGTGCGCCGAACTAATGGAACAGGAGTCCCGTTTGAGTACCGACCCGCAGGGCACGCCCGGCACCCTGCGGCCCGGCGGCCGTACCGCGAAGGTCCGTGCCGCCGCGCTGGAGGCGACCCGGGAAACCCTGATCGCGCAGGGCTTCCACGCCCTGAACATGGACCGGGTCGCGGCGGCGGCCGGGGTCGGCAGGACGACCGTCTACCGACGCTGGGGCTCCTCGGCCGGCCTGGTCGCCGACCTGCTGCGCGAGATGGCCGAACAGTCCGTGCCCGGCGCGGACACCGGCACCCTCGAAGGCGATCTGCGGGCCAACGCCGCACTCGTCCTGGAGGCACTCACCGACCCGCGATCGAGCGCCGTCTTCCAGGCGGTGATCGCGGCGGCGGCCTGCGACGCGGAGTGCGCCACCGCGCTGAACGGCTTCTACGCGACCCGGATCGGCGCCTGGGTCCCGTGCGTGGAACGGGCGGCAGCCCGCGGCGAGATCCCGGCGGGCACCGAGGCGGCCGAGGTCGTCAGGGCCGTATCGGCGCCGCTCTACTACCGGTTCGCGATCAGCCGCGAACCGCTCACGACGGCCGACGCGGAGCGCGCGGCGACAGCGGCCCTGACGGCGGCGCGGGCGGGTGCGTACCGCCGCGCGCCCCACTAGGCCGGGGTGCCTGAGTACTCGTACTCAGGCGCCCCGGCGGTGTCCGGCCGCACTATCGACTTCATGCTGTGGTCCGACCCGGAGGACAAACCCCCCAAGGAGCTGCGGGACGTACAGGCGATGATGCGTCGCGCGGGCCTGGTTCTCGCGCTGGCGATGATTCTCGCGATGGCCGTCCTGGGCCTGCGCTGACCGGGCGCCGCCGCACCATATGGACTTACCATACGGGTGGTACCCTATATGCATGATAAAGACGACGGTGTACCTTCCCGAAGAGCTTGAGCTCAGGCTGGATGCCGAGTCTGCGGCCACCGGCGTCAGCAAGGCCGAACTCATCCGCCGGGGAATCGCCCAGCTCCTCGACGGCTCCTCCCGGCCCAAGAGCAGCCGCCCACTGCCCGCCTTCAGGGGAGGACGGCTCGTGACCGCGGAAGAGATGGACGACGCCGTCTACGACCACATCAAGGAGAGGTCGGAACGCCGGTGATCGTCGTCGCGGACACCTCCGCGCTCTTCGCGGCGTTCGACGTGGAGCACCCGCTGTACAAGGAAGCCTCCACGGTGATGAACGACGAAACGCTCGCCATCTCGCCGCTGGTGATCACTGAACTCGACCATCTCGTCCACCGGGACTTCGGCTTCCCGGAGGCGCTCCTCGTCATGGACGCCCTCAACGGGCGCCTCATGGACGGGCAGTACAAGCTCGCCACCTTGCATCCGGTGGACCTCGTGTCGGCTCACGAAGTACGGCAGAAGTACGAAGGACTGCGGCTCGATCTCGCGGACGCCATCGGTGTGGTCCTGGCCGACCGGTACCGAACCGACCGGATCTTCACACTCGACCAGCGGGTCTTCCGGGCCATCGCTCCCCTGACCAAGAGCTACAAGGCGTTTCGCATCCTGCCCGCGGACGGCTGAGCGGACGTCCCGGCCCGGCGGGTACGGTCCGCCGCGGCGGGCGGCCGGGTCCCGGCGCGGTCATACGATGGCCCCATGACTGCTCAGCGCCGCCTCGTTCTCGGTTCCGCATCGCCCGCCCGCCTCGGCCTGCTCCGCACCGCGGGGCTGGCCCCCGAGGTGATCGTCAGTGGAGTGGACGAGGACGCACTCAGCGCACCCACCCCCGCCGAACTGGCTCTCGTCCTGGCCGAGGCCAAGGCGGAGTCCGTCGCCGCCCGGGACGCGGCGGCCGGGGCGCTCGTCATCGGCTGCGACTCCGTGCTGGAACTCGACGGCGAGGCGCTGGGCAAGCCCGCCGACGCCGAAGAGGCCACCGCCCGCTGGAAGTCGATGCGCGGCCGGGCGGGCGTCCTGCAGACCGGTCACTGCGTCATCGACACGGCGACCGGCCGCCGGGCCTCGGCCACCGCGTCCACCACGGTCCGCTTCGGTGAGCCGACGGACGCCGAGGTCGCGGCGTACGTGGCGAGTGGCGAACCGCTGCACGTGGCGGGGGCGTTCACCCTCGACGGCCGCTCCGCACCGTTCGTCGACTCCATCGAGGGCGACCACGGCAACGTCATCGGCCTCTCGCTGCCGCTGCTGCGCCGGCTGCTGGCCGAACTGGGCGTGTCCATCACGGACCTGTGGGTCTGAGCCCCGCCCCTCAGGCCGCGGCCGGGGCGCCGTTCGCGCTCACCGGGCGCTCCTTGTCGTAAGCCAACAGCGTCAGCACGAGCAGGCCGAGCACCACCACCATGAAGACGAAGGCGGGCCAGCCGACCAGGGCCCAGGTCAGCGCGCCCAGTACGCCGTGCACCACCGCGCAGGTGATGAGCAGGACCCGGCCGAAGCGGCCGGCCGGCCGGTCGGTGAGTCCGGTGCGCAGCAGGAAGAACGCGCACAGCAGCAGGTAGAGGCCGAAGACTCCGCCCGCGACCCAGGCGCCGGTGCTTATCGCGCTCGGATCCACGCCCGCCATGGACATGTGCTGGTTGTCGGCGACCTTGCCGAGTATCAGGTTCACGAACGCGACGCCGAACGCCTCCAGGAAGAGAACGAGCGCTGCCACGAAGGCCACCGGCCTGCGCGCCATGACCCCACCCCCTGGTCCGATACCGCTTGTTACCGCAAGTACGTGCGACATCGCGGAGGCTACTAACTGGTAGCCGCCGGGACAAGGGGTCGGAACGGACAGCAAAGAATCATTCGGCCATTCGTAGGGACTCGACAAAGAATCACGAGTCCGGGCGGCCCCGAGTGACAGAGACCTGGACCGCACCGCAGAGCTACTGTGGGCTCGGGCGGCCCTCCGTACCGTGGTACGACAAGGGACTTCACGATGCGGGCGACGTTCGCGTCACACCGTGTGTGGGGAAGCTCACCCATGGGGACAGGTCGAAACGTCGTGTCGGTAGTCCCTAAACTCAGCATGTTTCAGCGAATTCTTCGGCACGATGACCTGCCGAGTAAACCCGGCTCGGGTGTGAGCGGGGAAAACAGCAAGGAGGGAGCCATCGTGCACAAGGTGCTCATCGCCAACCGTGGCGAAATCGCTGTCCGTGTCGCACGGGCCTGCCGGGACGCCGGAATCGCGAGCGTAGCCGTCTACGCCGATCCGGACCGGGACGCTCTGCACGTACGCGCGGCCGACGAGGCATTCGCCCTGGGCGGTGACACCCCGGCCGCCAGCTATCTGGACATGGCCAAGGTGCTTCAGGCCGCGAAGGATTCGGGTGCCGACGCCATCCACCCCGGGTACGGCTTCCTGTCCGAGAACGCCGAGTTCGCCCAGGCCGTCCTGGACGCGGGCCTCACCTGGATCGGCCCGCCCCCGCAGGCCATCCGCGACCTGGGTGACAAGGTCGCGGCCCGGCACATCGCGCAGCGCGCGGGCGCGCCCCTGGTGGCCGGTACGCCGGACCCGGTGAGCGGCTCGGCCGAGGTCGTGGCGTTCGCCGAGGAGAACGGCCTGCCGATCGCGATCAAGGCGGCCTTCGGCGGCGGCGGGCGTGGCCTGAAGGTCGCCCGTACGCTCGAAGAGATCCCGGAGCTGTACGACTCCGCGGTGCGCGAGGCCGTCGCCGCCTTCGGGCGCGGCGAGTGCTTCGTCGAGCGTTACCTGGACAAGCCGCGGCACGTCGAGACGCAGTGCCTGGCCGACCGGCACGGCAACGTGGTCGTGGTCTCCACCCGCGACTGCTCGCTCCAGCGCCGCCACCAGAAGCTGGTCGAGGAGGCCCCCGCGCCGTTCCTCTCCGACGCCCAGAACGCCGAGCTGTACGCCGCGTCGAAGGCGATCCTCAAGGAGGCCGGGTACGTCGGCGCGGGCACCGTCGAGTTCCTCGTCGGCACCGACGGCACGATCTCCTTCCTGGAGGTCAACACCCGCCTCCAGGTGGAACACCCGGTCACCGAAGAGGTCTCCGGCATCGACCTGGTCCGTGAGATGTTCCGGATCGCCGACGGCGAGGAGCTGGGTTACGGCGACCCCGAACTGCGCGGGCACTCCTTCGAGTTCCGGATCAACGGCGAGGACCCGGGCCGCGGCTTCCTGCCCGCCCCCGGCACCGTCACCGTCTTCGCGCCGCCGACCGGCCCGGGTGTCCGTCTCGACGCGGGCGTCGAGTCCGGCTCGGTCATCGGCCCGGCCTGGGACTCGCTGCTCGCCAAGCTGATCGTCACCGGCGCCACCCGTGAGCAGGCGCTCCAGCGCGCGGCCCGTGCGCTGGACGAGTTCAACGTGGAGGGCATGGCCACGGCCATCACGTTCCACCGCGCGGTCGTCGCCGACCCGGCCTTCACGTCGGACCCGTTCACCGTGCACACCCGGTGGATCGAGACCGAGTTCGTCAACGAGATCCCGCCCTTCGCCGCCGCTCCGTCGGACGCCGACGAGGACGAGTCGGGCCGCGAGACGATCGTCGTCGAGGTCGGCGGCAAGCGCCTTGAGGTGTCGCTGCCGTCCTCGCTCGGTATGACCCTGGCCCGTACGGGTCTGGCCGCGGGCGCCAAGCCCAAGCGCCGGGCCGCCAAGAAGGCCGGCTCCGCCGCCTCCGGCGACTCGCTCGCGTCCCCGATGCAGGGCACGATCGTCAAGGTCGCGGTCGAGGAGGGCCAGGAGGTCAAGGAGGGCGACCTCGTCGTCGTCCTGGAAGCGATGAAGATGGAGCAGCCGCTCAACGCGCACCGCTCCGGCACCGTCAAGGGCCTGACCGCCACGGTCGGCGCGTCCGTCTCCTCCGGCGCGACCATCTGCGAGATCAAGGACTGACCGCAGCAGCACGGTAGTTGATACGGGTGTGGCCCCGCCGGACGAACCGGCGGGGCCACACCCGTATCAACTGCCTTACGGGCTGCCCGTATCAACTGCCGTACGGGCTGTCCGTACCAACTGCCGTCAGCGGCGGCGCATTTCGGCCACCCGGGCCCGTTCGCCCGCCTGCTGTTCGGTGAGGGAGGCCGTGGCGGCGCTGCGCAGCTGCGGCCCGGGGCCGTGCGTACGGCGCTGCCCGGGGAGCGGCATGTCACGGCGGGGCTGACGCCCCGGAGGCCCGTTCTCACCACTCGGGCCAGCGGATCCGGCGGGGGAACCCGCCACCGCGATCTGCACGCCCTGGTCGGCCAGCGCCTGCAACTCCGTTGCCGCGCGGTCGTCCTGGGCGGACGGCTCGTCGGTGACCAGCCGGGTGATCACGTCTGTCGGCACCGTCTGGAACATGGTGTCGGTGCCGAGCTTGGTGTGGTCGGCGAGGACCACGATCTCGGCCGCCGCCTGCACCAGCGCCCGGTCGACGCTCGCCGAGAGCATGTTGGACGTGGACAGACCGCGCTCGGCGGTCAGCCCGCTCCCGGAGAGGAAGGCGCGGGAGACCCGCAGCCCCTGGAGGGACTGCTCGGCGCCGCTACCCACCAGGGCGTAGTTGGAACCGCGCAGCGTACCGCCGGTCATCACCACCTCGACCCGGTTGGCATGGGCCAGCGCCTGGGCCACCAGCAGGGAGTTGGTGACCACGGTCAGCCCGGGGACGCGGGCGAGCCGGCGGGCCAGCTCCTGCGTGGTCGTCCCCGCGCCGACGACGATCGCCTCGCCTTCTTCGACGAGTCCGGCGGCCAGGTCGGCGATGGCCGTCTTCTCCGCGGTCGCGAGATGGGATTTCTGCGGGAAGCCGGACTCTCGCGTGAATCCACCCGGCAGTACCGCACCGCCGTGACGGCGGTCGAGGAGTCCTTCTGCCTCCAGCGCCCGCACGTCCCGCCGTACGGTCACTTCGGAGGTCTGGACGACACGGGCGAGCTCACGGAGCGACACGGCCCCGTTGGCACGCACCATTTCAAGGATCAATTGGCGACGTTCAGCAGCGAACACGAAACTGACAGTAACCTGAGCGGCCGATAGTTCTCAGCAGTTTGCGTCGAATAGCAGAAGTTGTGCACGGATTGGGTCAGCGGGTGGTATACGGGGCGTACCCACCCACTGGTCCCTCGCCGCCGGACCGCGTCAGCCTTCGCCCGACGTCTTCCGGGTGTGCAACTGCCGTGCCACTTCCGCGATCGAACCCGACAGGGACGGGTAGACAGTGAAGGCGTTTGCGATCTGTTCCACGGTCAGGTTGTTGTCGACCGCGATCGAGATCGGGTGGATCAGTTCACTCGCACGAGGTGAGACGACCACACCGCCGACCACGATGCCGGTGCCCGGACGGCAGAAGATCTTGACGAAGCCGTCCCTGATCCCCTGCATCTTGGCGCGCGGGTTGCGCAGCAGCGGCAGCTTCACCGCGCGAGCGTCGATCTTGCCCGAGTCGACGTCCGCCTGGCTGTAACCGACCGTGGCGATCTCCGGGTCGGTGAAGACGTTGGACGAGACGGTCTTGAGGTTGAGCGGCTGCACCGCGTCGCCGAGGAAGTGGTACATCGCGATCCGCCCCTGCATGGCGGCGACCGAGGCGAGCGCGAAGACCCCGGTGACGTCGCCCGCGGCGTACACGCCGGGGGCGGTCGTACGGGACACCTTGTCGGTCCAGATGTGACCCGAGTCCTTGAGCCGGACCCCGGCCTCCTCCAGACCCATGCCCGCACTGTTGGGGATGGCGCCGACGGCCATCAGGCAGTGGGTGCCGGAGATGACCCGGCCGTCGGCCAGCGTCACCTCGACCCGGTCACCCACACGCTTCGCCGAGGCGGCGCGCGAGCGGGCCATGACGTTCATCCCGCGGCGGCGGAACACGTCCTCCAGGACCGCGGCGGCGTCCGGGTCCTCACCGGGGAGCACCCGGTCACGGCTGGACACCAGCGTGACGCGCGAGCCCAGCGCCTGGTAGGCACCGGCGAACTCGGCACCGGTGACGCCGGAGCCGACCACGATGAGCTCCTCGGGGAGCTCGTCCAGGTCGTACACCTGCGTCCAGTTCAGGATGCGCTCGCCGTCCGGCTGCGCGTCCGGGATCTCGCGCGGGTGGCCGCCGGTCGCGAGCAGGACGGCGTCGGCCGTCAGCGTCTCCTCGCTGCCGTCGGCGGCGGTGACGATCACCTTGCGGGAGCCGTCCATCGCCTGCTGCCCGGCGAGCCGGCCACGGCCGCGCATCACCCGGGCGCCGGCCCGGGTGACCGAGGCGGTGATGTCGTGGGACTGGGCGAGCGCGAGCCGCTTCACCCTTCGGTTCACCTTGCCGAGGTCCACGCCGACCACCCGTGCCGCCTGCTCCAGCGACGGGGTGTCGTCGGCGACGATGATGCCCAACTCCTCGTACGAAGAGTCGAAGGTCGTCATCACCTCGGCCGTGGCGATCAGAGTCTTGGACGGTACGCAGTCGGTGAGCACGGATGCCCCACCGAGACCGTCGCAGTCCACGACGGTCACCTCCGCGCCGAGCTGGGCGCCCACCAGGGCGGCCTCATATCCGCCGGGTCCGCCGCCGATGATCACGATCCGGGTCACGAAAAATCCGCCTCGCGTTGTCACCCCGGCCGCACTGCCGCCCCGGCCGGGGGTCCGGGGGGAGCCCCCGGGGAATGCAGTACGTGCTTCATTGTCCCGCACTCTTCAAGATGCTTCACCCCGGGGGCTCCCAGCGGGCCCCCGGGGGCCCGTACGGCGAAGTGACCTCGGGTTCCCGAACGGCCCGTACGACGAAGCGGCCCCGGGTCCCCGGACACCCGTACGGCCAAGTGACCGAGGCCGTCGGGGATCCCGTACGGCGAAGTGACCCGGCCACAAAATGCCACTGTCGTACCCTCGACACCATGTCGCTCTACGCCGCGTACGCCGGCAACCTCGACGCGCGGCTGATGACGCGCCGCGCCCCGCACTCCCCGCTGCGCGGCACCGGCTGGCTCAACGGCTGGCGGCTGACCTTCGGCGGGGAGCAGATGGGCTGGGAAGGCGCACTCGCCACCCTGGTGGAGGCCCCGCGTTCCCAGGTCTTCGTCGCCCTCTACGACCTCGCCCCGATGGACGAGGACTCGATGGACCGCTGGGAGGGCGTCGGGCTCGACATCTACCGGCGGATGCGGGTCCGGGTGGACACCCTGGAGGGCGAGGAGCCCGTCTGGATCTACGTCCTGAACGGGTACGAGGGCGGGCTGCCGTCGGCGCGCTACCTGGGCGAGCTGGCCGATGCCGCCGAATCCGCGGGCGCACCCCACGACTATGTGATGGAACTGCGCAAGCGCCCCTGCTGAGCGCGGACGGCCACCCCCGCCGCCCTCCGCGGCGGCTCTTCGTCGGAAACGACAAGACAACGATCGCAACTCCGTTCACCGAGACATCTACGCGCGTAGGGCGAGAGCGGTTACCCTCATCGGCGTGAACGCTTCAGTTAATCCGGACATCAAGGGCGACCCGTACGCCGCCGCCGACGCCGCCGCCACGCGCCTGCGTGAGCTCACCGGCGCAGAGACCCACGACGTCGCCCTCGTGATGGGCTCCGGCTGGGCCCCGGCCGTCGACGCGCTCGGCACCCCCGAGGCCGACTTCGCCGTCACCGAGCTGCCCGGGTTCCCCCCGCCGGCGGTCGAGGGCCACGGCGGCAGGATCCGCTCGTACGCCATCGGCGACAAGCGCGCGCTGGTCTTCCTGGGCCGCACCCATTACTACGAGGGCCGTGGCGTCGCCGCGGTCTCGCACGGCGTCCGTACGGCGGTCGCGGCAGGCTGCAAGACGGTCGTCCTGACGAACGGCTGCGGCGGCCTGCGCCCCGGCATGCGCCCCGGCCAGCCGGTCCTCATCAGTGACCACATCAACCTGACGGCCACCTCGCCGATCGTCGGCGCGAACTTCGTGGACCTCACCGACCTGTACTCGCCGCGGCTGCGCGCGCTCTGCAAAGAGGTCGACGAGACGCTGGAAGAGGGCGTGTACGTCCAGTTCCCCGGCCCGCACTACGAGACGCCCGCCGAGATCAACATGGTCCGGGTGATGGGCGGCGACCTGGTCGGGATGTCCACGGTGCTGGAGGCGATCGCCGCCCGCGAGGCGGGCGCGGAGGTGCTCGGCATCTCGCTGGTGACGAACCTGGCGGCCGGGTTGAGCGGCGAACCGCTCAACCACGAAGAGGTACTGCAGGCCGGGCGCGACTCGGCCGTGCGGATGGGGTCACTGCTCGGGCGCGTGCTGGAGCGGATCTGACCCGTCCGGACCGGGGCTCCGCCCCTGACCCCGCTCCTCAGACGCCGGAGGGGCTTGATTCCGCGCTTGAGAAGCGGGGGCCGGGGGCAGAGCCCCACCCCACCGCCGTGAGGAACGAAAGGCAGACCACCGTGCAGCAGCAGGACCTGATCGCCCGTGCCAAGACCTGGCACGCCGAGGACCCCGACAGCGACACCCGCGACGAGCTCGCCAAGCTCATCGAGACCGCCTCCTCCGGGGACACCACCGAACTCGCGGCCCGCTTCGGCGGCACCCTCCAGTTCGGCACGGCCGGCCTGCGGGGCGAGCTGGGCGCGGGTCCGATGCGGATGAACCGGTCCGTGGTCATCCGGGCCGCCGCCGGTCTCGCCGCGTACCTCAAGGCCCAGGGCCAGGCGGGCGGCCTGGTCGTCATCGGGTACGACGCCCGGTACAAGTCCGCCGACTTCGCCAGGGACACCGCCGCCGTCATGACCGGCGCGGGCCTGCGCGCCGCGGTACTCCCCCGCCCGCTGCCCACCCCCGTACTGGCCTTCGCCATACGCCACCTCGGCGCGGTCGCGGGCGTCGAGGTCACCGCGAGCCACAACCCGCCGCGTGACAACGGCTACAAGGTCTACCTCGGCGACGGCTCCCAGATCGTGCCCCCGGCCGACCTCGGGATCGCCGCCGCCATCGACGCCGTACGGAGCCTGCACGACGTGCCGCGCCCGGAGAGCGGCTGGGAGACCCTCGGGGACGACGTCCTGGAGGCGTACCTGGCGCGCACGGACGCGGTACTGACCGCCGGGTCCCCCCGCACCGCCCGCGTCGTGTACACGGCGATGCACGGGGTCGGCACGGAGACGCTGCTCGCCGCGTTCGCGCGGGCGGGCTTCCCCGGGCCGGTGCTCGTCGCCGAACAGGCCGAGCCCGACCCGGCGTTCCCGACCGTCGCCTTCCCCAACCCGGAGGAACCGGGCGCGATGGACCTCTCCTTCGCGACCGCCCGCCGCGCCGAGCCCGACCTGATCATCGCCAACGACCCGGACGCCGACCGCTGCGCCGTGGCCGTTCCGTACGACGGTGACTGGCGGATGCTGCGCGGCGACGAACTCGGCGCGCTGCTCGCCGCGCACCTGGTCCGCCGGGGCGCCACCGGCGTCTTCGCCGAGTCGATCGTCTCGTCGTCCCTGCTGGGCCGGATCGCCGACGCGGCCTCGCTCCCGTACGAGGAGACGCTGACCGGTTTCAAGTGGATCGCCCGCGTCGAGGGCCTGCGGTACGGGTACGAGGAGGCGCTCGGCTACTGCGTCGACCCCGACGGCGTACGCGACAAGGACGGCATCACCGCCGCCCTGCTGGTCGCCGAACTGGCGTCGGAGCTGAAGGCCGAGGGCCGTACGCTCCTCGACCTGCTCGACGAACTCGCCGTCCAGCACGGGCTGCACGCCACCGACCAGCTCTCGGTACGCGTCGACGACCTGTCGGTCATCTCGGACGCGATGCGCAGGCTCCGCGAGCACCCGCCGACCGAACTGGCCGGGCTCGCGGTCATCACGGCCGAGGACCTGAACGAGGGCACGGAACAGCTGCCGCCCACGGACGGGCTGCGCTACCACCTGGACGGCGCCCGCGTGATCGTCCGCCCGAGCGGCACCGAGCCCAAGATCAAGTGCTACCTGGAGGTCGTCCTCCCGGTCGCCGACACCGCCGGGGTGGCGGAGGCCCGTACGCACGCGGAGACCATCCTCGCGGCGATCAAGACGGACCTGTCGCGGGCGGCGGGCCTTTAGGACCTGCCCGGCCCTGGACAGGTCCGTCCACCCGTCCGGGGCCGGGCAGCCGACGTCGAGCAGGCCGGGCAGCGGGGGCCGGTCAGCTGTCGTCTCGCAGCCCCTGCTGCGGGGGCTGCCGGTCAGCCACCGTCCAGCAGCCCCCGCCCAGACTGCGCGTTGATCACGGCCAGCCGTTCCCGCCACGGCCTGCGCGAGGGCGGCTCGGCAGCAGTGCCCCACTGGGGGTGTCGCTGCTCGGCGAGCGTGGCGGCCCGGCGGCAAGCGGGGCATACGGTCTCGCCGCCCACCGGGCGGAAGGCGTGGTCATCGCCTGGCCCTTCGCAGGTGATCAGTCCGGCGGAGGCCTGGGGCACGCCGGAGGCGACCGGCGGAGAGGCGCCGGGGAGCTTCTGCACCAGACGGTGACGCAGGAAGCCGACCGCCGAACGCACGCCGTCCGCGGGGAGTTCGGCCAGCAGGACGCGTCGCAGGTCCGATGCCGGAACTCCGCGCAGCAGCCACTGGGCGGCATCGGCCGCCAAGGCGCGGGCCTCGCGCACACCCAGGTGCAATTCACGGTTCGAGTGCCGCAGCGAAAGCAACACAGCCTCGGCAGCGGCGAGTTCGGGACCTGGTACGGGAGCAGGCTCCTCCACCACAACCGGCCTTCCGGCCGCAACCGCTTCGGAGGGTGGGTGGGGAGTGGTCTTCTCACAGTGTTCTTCTACTGGTTCATAGCCACCGGCCACCCGACCCCTCGGCGCACCGACGGCCGGAATGTGCGCACTCGGAGCCGCCGGGCCGGTGACCGGCGCATCGTCGGCCTCTCGTAAGCCCAATGCCTGATGCGCCGTCAACGGCAGGTTGGTCAGGAGCTGTTCGGTGACCCAGCGCCCTCGATCGTTCTGGCTGCGCCACTCATGGACGTAACCGTGCTCGACCAGTTGGCCCTTGGCCTTCTGGAAGGCACGACCCTTGATCCCGAGCCGCTGCGCGAGTTCACCGAGGGGCTGATGGGCGGCACCCTCGGGGAGGCCCTGGATGTACAGGAGCAGAATCTTCGCGTCGCTGCTCAGACGCGGATGACGTACGACGTCGTGCGACGCCTTCGTGTAGCGCCCGGACGGCGCGATAACATGCCGAAGCATTTCCGGTGGGTCCACTTCCACTGGTAGTGAAGGCCCTCGGTTGGTGTTGTAGCACCGCCGGGGGCCGCCTCGCGCAACAGCTGCATGCGCGGAGCGTGATGACTCCGTCACCGTACCGCACGCGGGGGCCCGCACCGGACTGTTCAGATCAGCCCCCGGCCGTACGACCGAAGGCGACCCACCTCCGCCGAACTCAACTACAGATCACGGGTCTTGACGGCCTCGCTATGACCTGCTCCCGGCCATCGACGATGCCGCACTCGACACACTGCGACCCCGCCTCCGACCGGGAAGATTTCCACCAGGTCACAGGCAATGCGAAGCGTCGTCAACGTGGCGTTTGCCGGGGGCAGCGGCCTGGGGTGCGTTGCTTCGAGGTGGCTCGGGCCGAGGGACGGACAGTTCCCGGACCGAGTTCGGGGCGATCGGAAATCGCTTGTGGTGATCTGATGAGGCCTCGTACGGTCGCCTCCGATGAACGAGATGCCCGAGGTTTTGCCGTTGCCGGACCGGAAACCAGTCGACGCCGCGGTGGCGGGCAGGTTGATCGCCGCGCAGTTCCCGCAGTGGTCCGATCTCGACGTCCGGCCGGTCGATGCGCAGGGTTGGGACAACTGCACCTTTCGTCTCGGTGACGAGATGCTGGTGCGGCTACCGACTGCCGAGGAGTACGCGCTGGCGGTGGAGAAGGAGCACCGGTGGCTGCCGGTGCTCGCACCCGCGCTGCCGTTGGAGGTCCCGGTTCCGCTGGCCAGAGGCCTGCCTGATGAGAGCTTTCCGCACAACTGGTCGGTCTATCGGTGGATCGGCGGCGAGCCTGCGGCCCGTGCCGTCGTCGAGGACATGACGGCGTTCGCCATCGACCTTGCGACGTTCCTCGTGTCCCTGCAGCGGATCGACCCGGCAGGCGGACCGGGCCCGGGACTGCACAATTGGTTCCGCGGCGGACCACTGACGACCTACGACGGGTGGGCCCGTGCAGCGCTGGAGACGTTGGACGGCCTGATCCGGACCGATACCGCCGGGGAGATCTGGGAACGGGCGTTGCGAGCCTCGTGGGACGGTAAGCCAGTCTGGTTCCACGGGGACATGGCCTCGGGGAACCTTCTGGTGAAGGACGGTGCGCTCGCGGCCGTCATCGACTTCGGCACCTGCGGAGTCGGAGACCCGGCCTGCGATCTGTCGATCGCTTGGACGATGCTGACCGGCAGGAGCCGGGCCGCGTTCCGCGATCGGCTAGGGGTGGACAAGGCGACCTGGGAGCGTGGACAAGGCTGGGCGCTCTGGAAGGCCCTGGTCGTCTGCGCCGGAGCGGTTCGCGATGGCGACGGCCTGCCTGCGGATGCGTCGTTCGTCCTTGAGGAGATCCTCACCGCCCATGAGCGGCTTGGACGGCTCTGCCGGAGGGCCTGATCGCCGAGGCGGCCGAGCGGTACCCGTTACGGGGCCCGGGACCACGTGCCCGGGACAGCAAGCATGGGCCTACGAACCTTGATCCTTGCTGGGGGCGACCGGGAAGGATGCCTCGTCGCGGCCGGTGCCGTCGGTGATCCACCATCTGTCCTCGCCGAGAAGGGCCAGCTCTGCGCGGCCGTCGCCGTCCCAGTCGTGGACGGCGAAGAGCATGCCGCCATCGGGGCCGTCGTCACCCGGCACGGACCGCTTGGTGGAGTGCCAGGGTTTCGATCCGAGCCCGTGCTCGGAGCCGCCCCGCAGCACCTCGATCCGCGCGTCCCCCGCCTCCTTCTTCTTGGTGAGCTGTACGGCCAGGTCGTCGCAGCCATCGCCGTTGAAGTCCCCGACGGCGAGCCTGGCGCCGAAGCCTTCCTTGAAGTCACCGCCTTCCATAGTGACCCACTTCGCCGGCTCCTTCCCGTAACGGACGCTGACCTGGCCGCGCCGGTGGGGTGTGTCGACCTCGTCGTAGCTGTCGACGAAGCTCCGACCGATGGCGATGTCCTGGCGCCCGTCGCCGTCGAAGTCGCCGAAGACGATGTTCTCGCCCTCCGGCAGCCGCTCGGGTTCCTTGCTCAGGCCGCCGGCGGTACGGGCGCCGCCGGTGAACAGCAGGGGCGGATCCCACGGAGAGCCGTAGAGCGCGAGATCGGTGGAGCGGTCGTCGTTCGCGTCCCCGGCGACCAGTACGGGTGACGCGCCCTCGTGGACCGGGCTGGGGATCTCCACGGTCCTGACCGGGGCGCCGGAGCGCTTGAACGGTCCCTTGAGGACGACCAGTTCCCGAGCCTCGTTCGAGTCCCTGAACACCGCGAGGTCGCTGTGGCCGTCCCCGTCGAAGTCGCCGGCGACCGGCGCGGTGTTGTATCCGGTGCCCGGCAGTGGCACACGCCCGTGCGCTCCGCCGACCTGCGGGCCCTTGGGGCCTCCCCACAGGACCTGGGCGGCGCCGCTCACGACGAGGTCGGCGTGGCCGTCCTCATCCAGGTCGGCGACCGTGGGCTGCAACGGGTCGTCGCCCGTCTGGACGTCGTGCGGCACACCGAGGTCGTCGTGGGCGAAGACGGTCGTGCGGTCGGGGTCAGGACCGTGCTCGGAGCCGGGCACGACGAACAGGTCGAAATTCTCCGTCTCGGAGATCTCGTGCACCAGATCGATGAAGCCGTCCCCGTCGAGGTCGGGGGTCGCGGGCGTGGCCTCGCGCGCCGAATCGACTGCCCGACAGGGGCTGTTCGGGACCGCACGCGCGCCGCCGGACGGCCGAAGGACGAGGAACGCCACCACCGCCACTGCTACGAGGGAGGCCGCCACGGCGTGCCACATGCGCAAGTGGCGGAAGAACGGACCGCCTGCTGTCGGAAAGTGCATCAGCCCACTTCACGGGCGTGGACGCGGCCCGCACAAGGAAGCGGATCATTTCGTTACGGGGGTGATGCACGAGGGTCCTCCCCCCCCTATTCCGGCCCACGGGTACACGGCGCTCGTCGCCGACGCCGGGGCCGACGCGGTCGTCAACGCCCCGGGCCGGGCCCGGAAGGCCGACGATACGGATCTTCATCAAGGGGCAGTACGTCCTGTCAGATACGGACGTACTGCCCCTTCGCGTCGGACTCTCCGCGGCCAACACCCACGACAGCCTTGCCCTGAAGCCGACGCTGTCCCATGTCCACATGGGATACGAATCCCACGCAGCCGATTCCAAGCCTCAACGTCTGCACGCGGACAAGGCATACGATGTGCCTCACTTGCGACGATGGTTATGGGGCAAACGCATCGGCGTCCGCATCGCCCGCGAGGGCATCGAGTCCGGCGAACGATTGGGCCGCCGCAGGTGGGTCATCGAGCGGACCATGTCGTGGCTGACCGGCTACCGCAGACTCAACCACCGCTACGAACGCCACCCCTCCAACAACTACCTGGCCTTTCTTGGGCTGGCAGCCGCACCGTGCTGCCACAAACGCTTCCGCCAACTCGCCATGTTGGACGCGGACTTATCCGAGTACCCGGTGACGGTCGTTGGATGCGATCGATCTGAGTGGTGAATTCGAAGTCAGATGTACTCTTTCGATTGCTGGAGGTTTCCACGGCCAAGGGCTACTGGATCAGCGTCTACCACACCATTTCCGACCCCGACAATGGTCTCGCTGCCGTATCGAGACCTGGTGATGCAACAGCTGCAGAATGAAGGGCCCTTGGGACCCTGCCGCCACACCCTGACGTGTGCTGAGACAGCGAGAAGCCCCACCACGCGTCACACGCGCGATGGGGCAGCCCTGATGCGGTATGGGCCGGGCCAGGCGGTCAGACGGCGCTGAACTCTTCGCCCTTGACGCCCGCCACGAAGGAGGCGAACGCGCCGGTAGGGACGTTCAGCACGGGACCGCTCGGGTTCTTGGAGTCACGGACGGGAACCACGCCGCGCGAAGCGATGAGGTTGACGGCGACCTCAACGCAGTCGCCGCCATTGTTGCTGTAGGAAGACTTGAACCAGCGGGGGGATTCGTCGGTCGTCACCGGGTGCCCTTTCGTGCCTCGTTGATCATGGCCACGGACGCCGCTTGAGACAGCGCTTCGCCCTGCAGTTGATGGTAGGCCGTCAACATGGGCAGCACGGACGTGCTCTCGCGGTCCAGGTGCCCCTGGGATTGGGACTCGGCGTAACAGATCACGGACCGGTCCGGCAGCGTCAAGAGGTTGACGGGCAGGTCGAACGTACGACGCTCACCTATCCCGTACGGCGCCACCTGCAACAGTGTGTTCGGCAGTTCGGCGAACTCGACCAGACTCGCCAACTGGGCGTTCATGACGGCCGCCCCGCCGACAGGACGACGGATGCAGCTCTCATCCATGGTCACAAACAGCATGGGGGGCCGGGGCCGCACCAGCGCCGCCTGTCGATCCGCCAGGAACGAGACACGTTCATCGGCTTGTTGGGGTGTGATGGCACCCCGCCGCACGGCACTGTCCGCCAACACCCGTGCGTACTCGGGCGTCTGCAACAGGCCCGGAACGATCCCAATGTTGTAGAGCCGGAACTCGACGGCCCTGCCCTCATGCCCCACGTACTCCGGAAACCCCTCCAGCAGCGAGCCGTGCCGCATCTCGCGCCACTCGCGCTCGAACGCTTCGGCAGAACCGGTCGTGCTGAATGCCAGATCGAGCTTGAGCGAAAAGGGGAGGGTCGGCGGCTTTCGGGCAGTTTCAACAGCCGAAATATGCTGGCTTGAACACCCCAGCTTCTCGGCCAGATCATCCTGGTTCCAGCCGTGCTTCTCACGCAACCTGCGCATACGGGCCCCGTAGGCCGCTCGTGGGCTGCTCTCCGGGTCTAATTCCTTGCGGTTGACCATGCCGCCACCCAGTCCTTCCTTCGCTTCTGATTACTTGAAGGCTTTCTGACTGTAGGCCACCCTAGGTGCTCCTGGTAGTGGAATGACTACGGAGAGGAGCGGACGTTGCCCTGGGAGCGCACTCCGCCCAAGCCACCTATCGAGCAACTCACCTTTGAAGCAGACCAGTTGGATGCCCCGATATCCGCTGACGGGTTCTGGCGGCTGGCCCCGGACTGGGTGCCGCGCACCGGATACGCACCCCTGACGAAGGGCCTCTTCCGTGAGGTCGCCGCTGGACTGGAAAGGCAGTTGGACCGCATGGACGAGCAACCCGAATTCGAAGTCTCCGTACTGAAGTGGCCGCCCTGCCGGTGCGGCCGGCCGGTGTGTCCCGACGCCCCGAAGGCCGACGTCGATGTCGATGTCGATGTCGATGTCGATGCCGATGCCGATGCCGATGCCGATGCCGCCGAGTCGCCCACGATGGCCCGACTCCGCACCCGGCTTAGCCAGGACAAGGGAGCGCGGGCATGAACGACTTCGGCCCTGTTGACCGTGGGTACTGGACGAACAATGACCGGGAGAACGCCGAGGACGCCGCCACCGCGTTCGTCAACGCTTTGCGGCGGCTCCAGGTCGACTTCGACGACATCGGCATCGAAGAGCCCTGCGCGGCCTGCAATCACCCGCTGCACAAGATCTCTCTGGGCTCCATCTCGGTAGCGGAAGCAACCCGGTTCGCCTACCGCGTCAACCGCCGGCTCGACGAACTCGCCGAACTCACCGGGGGCGCTCCGCCGTCCACGGTCCCCGGAAACGAGGCACACCCCATGACCCACGCCGACATCGACTCCGTGAACCCGCCCCGCCGACGCATCGGCGCCGTCACGGTCCTGCGCAACAGCGAAGACGCCGTACTCCTGGTCAAGACCACCTACCGCGAGGGCTGGCAACTGCCCGGCGGCGGAGCCCATCAGGGAGAGCGGATCGCCACCGCCGCATCACGCGAACTCGCCGAGGAGACCGGCCTCTACCGCCGCCTCACCCACTTCCTCGCCCTCGACCACGTCCCCGCACCGACCGAGGGCAGGAGGTCGGCCGAGGGGTTCACCATCGTCTGCGACGGGGGACGCCTGACCCCCGAAGAGGAATCCGCGCTCGCCGTACCCGAAGACGCGGCCGACGAGATCACCGCCCTCACGTGCGTACCGCTGGCCCAACTCGGCAAGTACACCCCGCCCTACCAGGAACGCCGCATCCGAGCCGCCGTAGCCGCGCTCGACAAGGGCTTGCGGCTGCCATTGCTGGTACTCGGCAAGTAACAGCGCCACGTTGCCACGCCCCCGCTGGGAGGGTCCCGCCGACGAGGCTCATCGCCTGGCGTATTACGGCCTGGGATATCTGCCGCCCCCCAGCTACCGCGCTCCTGCTGATCGCGTGGGGACACCTGCATGGCCTCGTCGCCCTTGAGGTGTTTCGGCACACCTCTTCCCTCGGTGACCACCGGACTGAAAGCTTCCGCACAGCGATGCGGAACCTGCTTGAGGACATCCACCGCCGGATCGCGGTCGCGCTGGCGCCACGCCCTTGAACCGGGCTGAAACTGCCAGGTCGAATTACTCACTCGAATGAGTGATGAAGCTTTGGTGCCAGCGCCCGGGAAGGGGAACGCTGCCACCCTGAGCTCACGAGTCATTGCTCGTGGACCGGGTCGCGGTGGGTACTCGATTCGCCCACCGCACAAGGAAACTCGAGGTCTTCGCATGCCGGAAAGATCCATTATCCACAGCAAGGCCCAGCATTACTACAACGTGTTCCATCACGAGCGCGACGGGTGGGTCGGCGTAACCGACGTGTACGCCTGGGTGGGCCGCACGACGCAGGAATTCAAGCTCACGCCAGGAACCGCCCCCGCCAGCGCGCTGCAGAGATCCCTTCTGGAGTACTGGAAGAGATTGTTTGTCCCTATGGACGCGGACGGGGACGGCGTCGTATCACGCGACGAATTCCTGGCCGGGTTCGTCAGCCTGGGGGACAAGCCGGATGACTACGCGCGGATTGTCACGCCGTCCGCCAAGGTCTTCGTGGCCACCGCCGACGTCGACGGAGATGGCGAACTCGACAAGTCCGAGTTCAAGCGCCTGTTTCAGTCCTCTTTCGCGCTGAGCGACGAAGACATCGACGTGTCGTTCGCCGACATCGACACCGACAGCTCCGGCTCCATCTCAACTGACGAGCTGAGAGCGGCCATTCGCGTGTTCCACAGCAGTACTGATCCGAACGACCGAGGTCACCGCCTTCTGGGACCCCTGCGTTCCTGAGCCGACAGAACTGGACAGCGTCATCTCGTCCAGAGCCCCTCGCCGTCGGGTGCTGATTCCACGCGGCACCGGCGGTCAGAGGGGCTCCGCCGGTCCCGCATCGAGCCGCGCTCAGGAACAACACGCCAGGAGAGACGACCGTGACCTCCCATCTGCGGACAACCAAGGCCCCGCTGGTGACAGCGCGCGCCAAGCACATCGTGGCCGAGACCGGTGTCCTGAACAATCCGTACTTCCGAACGCTGGTAGACGGAAGCATGTCGCTGGAGAGCTTCCGCACAAGCCAGGAGCAACTAGGTTTCGCCGTCACCTACTTCGCCCGTCCGATGGCGGTACTGGTGTCCCGGATCGAGCACCCCGCGGATCGCGTCGGCATCCTGGGCAATGTCGTGGAAGAACACGGCGGATTCCGCTCCCAGGAATTCCATCACGAGACCTTCCGCGGATTTCTGGCCAGCATCGGCAGCGACACCGTACGGCTGAACAGCCTGAAGATGATACCGGCCGTCCACGCGTACAACAGCGTTCTCAGTGCGGTGTGTACGTGGGAGGACCCGCAGGTGGGAATTGGCTGCATGGGCGCGATCGAGTACGCATTCGCCTCGGTATCGGCCATCACGGGCAGCACGGCTGTGAACCGCGGTTGGGTCGCTCAAGCCGACCTGATGCACTACGGCCTCCACTCCGAAATCGACGAACAACACGCAGAGGACTTCTTCCTGCTGCTGGAACCCCACTACCGAGACCCAGCCGCACGACTCCGAATCGACCAGGGCCTCGGCCTGGGCGCGTACGCGCTGAACCGCCTCTACAGCGATCTGTCCGAACTGGGTCGTTCACAGCAGAACTGATCACGGACGGGAAGGTCAGGCCCCGGACGCTCCGAGGAACCGCAGCACGGCCAGGACGCGGCGGTGGTCCGCGTCGGCCACGGGCAGGTCAAGCTTGGCGAAGATGTTGTTGATGTGCTTCGCCACGGCGCCCTCGCTGACCACCAGCGCCTGCGCGATGCCGGCATTGGAGCGCCCCTCGGCCATCAGGCCGAGCACCTCCCGTTCGCGGGGGGTCAGCCGCGCGAGCGGGTCGCTGTCGCGCCGCAGCAGCAGCAACTGGGCGACGACCTGCGGGTCCAGGGCCGTGCCCCCGTCCGCCACTCGCCGGACCGCCGCCACGAAGTCGGCGACATCGGCAACCCGCTGCTTGAGCAGGTAGCCCACACCGCTGGTGTTCGCAGACAGCAGGTCAGCCGCGTACCGCTCCTCCACGTACTGTGAAAGCAGCACCACCGGCGTCCCCGGCCAGCGCCGACGGATCTCCATCGCCGCCCGCACCCCCTCGTCGGTGAAGCCGGGCGGCATCCGGACGTCGATCAAGGCGAGTTCGGGCCGGTGCTCCGCCACTGCCGCCAACAGCCCCTCCGCGTCGCCGGCTTCCGCGACGACCTGGAACCCGCCCGTCTCCAGCACCTTGATCAGGCCGACCCGCAACAACACCGAATCCTCGGCGATCACCGCGCGCACGGCAGCTCCGCGGTGATGGTGGTGGGCCCGCCAACGGGGCTGCTGACGTGGAAGGCCCCGTCGAGGGAGCCGACCCGCTTGGCCAGCCCGGTCAGCCCCGTACCGGCGGCGGCGTCGGCACCGCCCAGCCCGTCGTCGGTAACGCGCACGCGCAGCACCTCGCCGACCTGACGCACGATCACCTCTGCACGCATCGCGTTGGCGTGCTTCGTTGCATTGGTCAGCGCCTCAGAGATCACGAAGTACGCGACCGACTCCACGTTGGGCGCCACCCGCTCCTCCAGATCGACCCGCAGCCGCACCGGCAGGGGCGTGCGGGCAGCCAGCCCGGACAACGCCGCGTCCAGACCCCGGTCTTCGAGCACGGCCGGGTGCAACCCCCGCACCAGATCGTTGAGTTCGGAGATCGCGTCCTTCGCCTCCAGGTGCGCTCCCGCGATCACCTCACGGGCATCACTCGGCAGGTCCGGGCGGGTGGTAATGGCCAGACCCAGGTTGACCGCGAGAGACACCAACCGCTGCTGGGTGCCGTCGTGCAGGTCCCGCTCGATCCGGCGGCGCTCCGCGTCGACGGCCTCGATCAAGTCGGTCCGGCTCACGGCCAGCTGATCGACCCGCTCCTGGAGCCGCTGCGCCCGGCTCGGCCCGAGCAGGCCCGACGCCAGCCGCGCCTCGGCCCGGGTTACTGCCCGCGCGGTCCAGAACAGCGCGCACAGGAGGAGGAGTCCAGCCGCTGTGTAAGCCGGCAGCTGGGTCAGGTAGCCGAACCAGTCCTGGCGGACTCCGGTGGGCAGCGCCCATGACCAGGCGTAGGCGAAGACGCCCGCCAGGCACGCCGCTGCCACCGCGAGCACCAGCATCTCCAGCAGCGCGAGCAGCGGGCCCAGCAGGAGGTGGTAGCCGATCTTGCGCCAAGGCCGCGTCGCCGCGAGCCACCGGGCGGTCGAGGCCCACGTCCATTGTTCCGGCGCGGTGGGGGTGAGCCGGGGGACGTCCACACCGATGAGTACCCGGTAGCGAGCCCGCTGAACGGCCGTCAGCACCGGGGTGCCGAGCAGGATCAGGGCGGCCGATATGGAAACCGTAAGGAGCCAGTTCCCCGTCCTGGCGGTAGTCGTCGCCGCCCAGGACCACACGGGCACCAGCGCCAGGTGCGGCAGCACACCAGCGGCAAGAAAGCCGGTGTCCCGCCGCGCCCGGAGGACCGTGCGTCTCAGTCCAGCTGGAATCGTCATAGCACGACGCTAGGGCACCGCAGGAGGACGGTGCCATGAAACCTGTACCCGATCTCATGGTGAACCTAGTACTACTGTGGGCGGACAGCATCTCGGGTCGGTAGGCCGGCTTCTGCTGGCCGCTGACAGATAGACCGGGCCCGGCGGAACAGGCAGGCACTATGCCCCGACGAGCATCGTCATCAAGTTCTTCGTGGCACCGGACGCCGAAGCTGCCGCTGCTGTCGCGGAGGGTGGTCCCGACGGGGTCTTCGAGTCCCTGTCCTTCGGCAACTTCGATGTCGAGGAGGCTCTGATCGAGTGGAAGGGCATCTTCACCGGTCGGAGCTTTGAGGAAGTCCTTGACGACGATGTTCCCGAAGGGCTGATCGCGGAGGCTGCGAGGCGGGCGAGGTGGACCTGTCCCTGGTCAGCATCGACTCAACTACCGTGTAGGCCCACCACGACGCCGCCGGGATGCACCTGGACCAGGACGTCATCACCGCGCTGGAGGAGGCTGCCGCCGAGGAAGAGAAGGCCGGGTCATAGGGGGCCGCCTGCGAAGCACAAAGCGGGCAGGACGCCGAACCCGATCCCGAGCGGGACGAGCGACAACGCATCCGACGTCGGCAAAAGCTCCGACTGAAGGCCGCCCTCCCCGGACGTTCCAGGGGCGGGCAGACCAGCAAGGTCCACCTCGCCGCCGACCGCAAGTGCCGCCCGCCGGCGTTCGTCCTGACCCCTGGACAAGCCACTGACAGACCGCAGTTCATCCCAGTGCTGAGAAGGATCCGCGTCCGCGGTCCCGTCGGCCGCCCCCGCACCCGGCCGGACGCGGTCGCCGGGGACAAGGCCTACTCGTCCCACGGCAACCGAGCCCACCTGAGTGAACGGCACATCAAGGCAGTCATCCCGGAGAAGTCGGACCAGGCCGCCAACCGGAAGAAGGGAGGCTCCATGGGCGGCCGGCCCGCCAGCCAGCCACGACGCCGACCTCTACAAGGAGAGGAACACGGTCGAGCGCCTGATCAACAAGCTCAAGTCCTGGCGGGGCATCGCCACCCGATACGACAAGATCCCGGACAGCTACCTCGCCGGGCTGCACCTGCGCGCCTCGATGATCTGGATCAAAGATCTCACCCGAGGCACCCCTTGATCACAGCCCTGTCGCGCCCTAAGGGCGGACGTAAGGCCGAGTCATGACCTCCATGTTGTGACCGTCCGGGTCGTCGAAGTAGGCGCCTCGACCACCGAATAGACGGTTGATCTGGCCGGGTTCGGTGTGGCTGGGGTCGGCGTAGTAGGTGACCCCGACCACCTCCAGACGGGTGATAACGGCGTCGAACTGCTCGTCAGGGATGAGGAAGGCATAGTGCTGCGACTGGATCGGCTCGTCCCTCTTCTCGTAGTAGTCGAGCGTCACGCCGTTGCCGAGGTCGACGGGCAGGAACGGTCCAAACGGGGTGCCGACCTTCAGGCCCAGGACCACGGCGAGGAACTCGGCAGACAGGTGCCGGTCGCTTGCGTAGACGGCAGTGTGGTTCAGCTGGACGTCGGCCGTCGGCCGCGCGGATTCGTGCGGGTACTGCTGGTCATAGGACATCGGTGGTGTGTCTCCGGTCTTGAGATCCGCTGGAATGCGGCGCCGTATGCGGGCGCCGGGAGCTAAGACGCGGAGAAGTGGGCGGGCCTCTTGCCCGCCTCGTGCTCACGCCGAGGCCGGGAACCTCACTCGTGCGTGGCCCATGGCCGACCCGGCAGTCACCCGATTGACCTTAGTAACCATCACAGATGGGGGCAACATCGTTTCTTGGCCATGCCCGGCTGCGGACGAGCCGCCGTTGCGTCACAGCGGTTCGTCACGGCTCAGCTGATCACGACCCGATACGCGCCCTGGCCGCCATTGGCGAGCACCACCGCCAGATCGATGGCGATAACTATCGGCGCTGACATGGACCCTGGGACGCAAACCCCACACTCGCCCACTACCGCTACGGCGAGCCGCCCGCGACCGAGGCCGTCCCGACGCGTATCCCGTCCTCCTCGACCTTGAAGCAGATGTGCAGCTGCTGGGGAACGGTTTGGTCAGGCCATCTCGGAGCCCGATAGCCGTCGACCCGTTGAAAACCGATCAAGAGTCCCTCCTCACCGTTGAGACCGGCGAAGTCGGCGTCCGACTTCGGGTCGGGGTCGACGCAGGTGGCTTGCTGATAGAACGCCGCCCAGCCGCGTCAGAGAGGGTGGAGTCAGTCCAGGCTTCTGTCGGCTCGGGCGTAGAAGGACTCGACACCGCGCCAGGGCGAGGGGCCGCCCAGGGATCGGTCGAGGTCTTTTTGAGACGCTTCCAGGGAGTGCCGTGCCGCATTGACGAACTTCAGGTGTGCCTCGCCCAGCGCCGTATGGATCGGCCGCAGTTCCTCGAGGTCGGTCGGCTGACGGCCGTGGAACAGGATGGTGTAGTCCTCCAGGACTTCACAGAGCTGCTCGGCTGCTGCGCTGGTCGCTGAGTCAGCAACGAGGCTGACCGAGTGCTGGGCAGCCACGAAAGGCCCCCAGTCGACGGCCGGCCTGCGCTCGTCGAGGAAGGCCTCGCGCAGCTCCGCCTCAACGGCCCCGAATGCCTGCAGGAACTTCTCGTAGGCGACGGTCTGCGTTCCCTGAAGCCATTGCCGGTTCTGGCTTCGGCGCCCGACGACACCGCCCGCGATGACACCCACGACGGTGGCGGTGACACCACCGGCGGTCGATATCAGCAGGTCCCATGAGACAGTCACGCCGTATCTCCTCACGATGGATGAGCAGGGCGCCCTCGGGCGGCCCGGCGCCGGACGCCATCACCGCCGGAGCGAGCGTCAATTCCCGCTGAGCGTCGATGAGATGCACGGTCTCAGTCTTCTGCTTCGCCCTGTCCGGGCGCCACCGGCTTGTGGTGCGCGCCGGAGGATCAGGCCGAAGCGCCCGCGCTCTGCAGGAGTCCGGGCTTCACAGCAAGCCGCGCGATCACCAGGGAGCATCGGGGCGGATCACAGGCATTCTCCGGCGCCCGGTCGCGCACAGCTGGACGCCCCATGCGCACCGGAGCGCGCCCCGGCCTGATCGGCTGCACCATGAGAAGGGACGCGGTCCGGTTACCGGGGCGGGCGGTCCACAGGGAAGCAATGATGGGGAAATGACCGCCAGTTCACGTGCCCATTCGTTCAACACGGCCGCCGGCCAGTACGCGGCCAGCCGGCCTTCGTATCCGTCCGCGCTCTTCGATCTCATCGAACAGTTCACGGGTCGGCCCCTGGCAGGTGCCCGCGTCGCCGATGTCGGCGCGGGCACCGGAATCGCCACTGCTCTGCTGCGTGAGCGCGGAGCTGACGTGATCGGCGTCGAGCCGGGCGACGCCATGGCCGCACAGTTCCGCACCGCGCTCCCGGAGGTGCCGATCGTCAGAGGTGACGGCAACACCCTCCCCCTCGCGGACGCCTCCCACGACCTCATCACCTACGCGCAGTCCTGGCAGTGGACCGACACCGGCCGCTCGGTCCCGGAGGCACTCCGGGTCCTGGTTCCGGGCGGGGCGCTCGCTGTCTGGTGGAACACCACCGCGTTCGACGTGCCGTGGATCGGTGCACAGCACGAGCGGATCGCGGACCACTGCGGAGTGAAGCCGACCTCTCGGGTGCGGCCGGACGACAGCGACGCCGTCCGGCTGGCGGGCCTGTCGGGGCTCCGCGTCGCGCGCCGCCACGTGCGGTGGAGCCGTACGGTCTCGCTCGACACGCACCTCGCCAACATCGGCAGCCGCTCGGCGTTCCTCGTCCTTGCCGAGGACGACAGGCGTGCCTTTCTCTCCGAGGAGCGCGGGCGACTCCGCGAGGCGTTCCCCGACGAGACGGTGGAAGAGACCTATGTGGTCGATCTTCTGATGGCCACTCGCCGGTGACCTGCCGGGTGTCCTGGGGCTGCGGCGCCCGTCGGGGACAGACGGGCCCTAACCGGCATAGGGGTTGCCGCCGAGCCAGGTGGCACCGTCGACCAGTTCGCGGACCGCGTCCACGTGGCCACTGTGGCAAGCGACTTCGGTGAGTACGTGGATCAGGATGTGCCGCACGTCGGGCAGCCGCCAGGTCGGCCAGATCTCCACGGGCCAGGCGGCGGGCTCCTGTTCGGGCGTGGCGGTGGCGAGCACGGCGTCCGCGCGCGAGATGGCCGTCCGGTAGTCGGCGAAGACCTCCTCGACGCTCATCCCCTCGGGTACGTACCAGTGCGCCTCCGCGCCCGTCGTCAGCTGTCCGGCCACATCCGGCTCGCCCGCGATCACCCCGGGGAACCAGAAGCGTTCGACATCCAGGGTGAGGTGGCGCAGCAGCGCCAGGCAGCTCCAGCCGCTGGGCAGCACCGGCCGCCGCAGGTCCTCGTCCGAAAGCCCTTCGAGGATCCCGAGGACGTGCTCGCGCTGGCGGTCCAAGGCATGCCGGAGCGGGGCGAGTTCGGCGTTCACCGAGCGGCGCACAGTTCGGCGAGGCGTTCCAGGGTGCTTGCCATTTGTGTCTGCCACCAGGCGCGCCCGCTGTCGACCTCCGCGCGTCTGTCCTCCGGCATGCGCGAACCGTCGAAGACCTCGGTCACCACCGTCGCCCCGTCCCCGTCCGGGAGCAGGTCGAAGATCCACCGGTGGCCCCACGCGGCCCCGGGCGCGGTGGCGTCCGGGTGCCCGCGACCGGGCCTCGGCTCCCAGCCGATGCGGCGGTCCCGCTCGTACTCGACGACGCGGTTGTGCATCTCGTAGTCGCCGTACCGCTCGTAGTACATCCGCATCACGAAGACGTCCCCGACGCCCGAGACCACGGCGCCGGAGACGCCACCGCGCAGCATCCCGGAGCCGTCGAGGTCCCGGTGCCGTCCTGGGTCGGCCAGGATCCGGAAGATGCCGTCCGCCGGGGCCTCGATACGCCGGGACACCCTCACCACGGGCTCGCCATTCGTACTCGTCATCCGCGCGCCTCCGTCAACCACAGAGCATGAGTCCGACTTCGGCCCGGACGCTACACCCGGGGTACGACAACGCCTGTCCGCGCACGTAGCCATCCGCTGCTCTTCGACCACGCCACCGGCGCAGCAGAGGCCCGCGTCAGCCGATCTGTTCGGCCAGGGCGACGATGATGCCTGCGGGGCCACGGAGGTAGCAGAGCCGGAAGACGCTCTCGTACTGGGCCACCTCGCCGAGGAGTTCGGCGCCGTGGGTACGCAGCCGGGCGATGGTGGCGTCGATGTCGTCGACGGCGAACATGACGCGGTGCAGACCCAGCGTGTTGGGCGGCGGGTTCTCCGGCACGGGGGCGGACGCCGTGGGGGCGTGGTACTTGGACAGCTCCAGCTTGCTGTGGCCGTCCGGGGTCCGCATCATGGCGATGTCGCTCCGGACGCCGTCGAGTCCGACGGTGTGGTCCGCCCAGACGCCCTCGACCTGCGCGGTTCCTTCCAGCTCCATGCCGAGGTCGGTGAAGAACGCGACAGCCGCTTCCAGGTCGTCGACGACGATGCCGACGTTGTCCATGCGCTGAATGGTCATGCCGCAGAGCATAGGAGGGCGGTCGGACGCCGGAGGATGAGACACGTACGCAGTGGAGCGATGACCGGGACCGGCGCCAGGGTCAGTGGGCCGGGGCCGGTGGGCCGAGGCCGGTGGGCCGGGGCCGGTGGGCCGAGGCGGGTGCACCGGGGCCTGGCTCAGCGCACCGGGAAGCCGAAGGTGTAGCCCTGCTCCTTGAGCTTGGGGAGGATGCGGCGCAGTGCCTCGATGGTCTGGGTACGGTCGCCGCCCGCGTCGTGGAAGAGGAGTGTCGGCCCGTTGGGCAGCTCCCTGTCGACCGTGGCGACGATGGCGTCCGTACCCGGGCGCTCGAAGTCCTTGGTGTCCACGTTCCAGCCCAGCGGGCGCATGCCCCGGGACGCGGCGAGCTTGCGGCTGTACGGGGTGAAGGCCCCGCCGGGCGCCCGGTAGTACATCGGCCGGACGCCGCCGGACGCCTTGATGATCATGCGTTCGGCGTCGAGTATCTGCTGCGACTGGTACGCCTCGGACTTCTTGTCCATGCCGGTGTCGTGCGCCACCGTGTGGTCGCACAGCCGGTGCCCGGCCGCGACGACCTTCTTCACCATGTCCGGGTAGGCCTGCGCCTGCGTCCCCACCATGCAGAACGTGGCCTTCACCCCGTACTCCCGGAGCAGGTCGAGCACTTGAGGGGTCCACCTGGGGTCGGGGCCGTCGTCGATGGTGATGTTGACGCCGTGCGTCCCCGCGTCCGAGGCGTGCGCGATGGTCACTCCGACCGGCTTGCCGTCACTGCCCTGCGTGGCCGAGGCGGTCGCCTTGGGCGGCGCGTCGGCCGCGGTACCGGCCTGCGCCGTCCACACCGAGGCACCGGCTGCGAGCATCGTCACCCCGAGCCCCGCCCCGAGCACCTTGCCGTACCAGCCCCGCCCGCTGCTGTGCCGTGCCATGTCCGCCCCTTGTTCCGCTTGTTCCGCAGTCCTCGCCGATCCCGGTCACCGTGCGACCAATGGGAAGGACGAGGCGCGTGGGCGGAAGGATGCGCCCGTTACCGATCACGGACAATTTCGGAGGAGTTCGCGGACAACCCGCCGCGAGGAGCGGTCGGCGGCGGTGGCGTAGCGGCCGGCGGCGGCGGTGACGCAGCGGTCGGCGGCGGTGACGCAGCGGTGGCGTAGCGGTGGTTCGTCTCCGGACCGGCACCGGGCGCCCGACGGGTCGTTAGTGACGGTGGTGGGCCCCCGGTCCCGTGACCCCGTGACCCCGTGGCCGCGTGGCCCCGTGGCCGCGTGGCCCTGTGCCGGGTGAGGAGGCGCGCTGCCTGCCGCGCCGCCGGGGTCGCGGTCTCGTACCGGCAGCGCGATCGAAGAGATCGAAGGGGAGGTAAGGAAATGCCGGAGAACGAGGCGTCGTTCATCGATTCGCCCGAACTCAGTGCGTCCTACGCGTGGTGCGCAGCCGAGATCAGGCAGTTCCTGACACCGATGTGGAAGGCGGCCGAGGTGCTGCCCGCCGGGCTGCGCCCACACGTCCTGGCCGTGTGCGGCTTCACGGTGCACAGCGACCGCATCGCTGATGAGGGAGGAACGCAGCAGGTCCGCGCGGAACGGCTCGCCCGATGGCGTTCCGACACCCTGGAGGAGTTGCGCACCGGGCGCAGCGGGCATCCGTCACGGCGAGCGTTCGTGGACACGGTGCAGCGGTGGGACATCGGCCACGCCCTGGTCGAGGAGTTCCTCGACACCTTGCAGGACGACTGTGCCTCTCCTCCCTTCTTCGAGACGTTCGCGGAGCAGCGGCGCTACTTGCGGGGAGTGGCGGGGACGAGCAACGAGATGTGGATGTCGCTGCTGGACCCGACCGGGCCGGAGGCGTTGGCGCTGGCCTCGGTACTGGGCGAGGTGTGCCAGCTGGTGGACACCTTCGAGGACCTGCCGATCGATCTCGCCGCCGGCCGGTGCTATCTGCCGCGCGCCGACCTGCGGCAGCTGGGGCTGGAGGTCGACGACCTCCGGAGCGGTGAACAGCCGGACGTCCTGGACGAGTTGGTGGACATCCAGCTCGGGCGATGGCGTGACCTGCTGGAGCAGGCGATGCCAGTGGCCGAGATGGTGCGTCCCGAGTGCCGGCCCTTCCTGCACACGATGCTTCTGGGCTCGTGGATGCAGTTCGACGAGGTCACCCTCCGGAAGTCCCGGGTCTTCGCCGACGGCATGGAACCACTCACGTCGACCGGTGCGGAGCAGCGCCGCCCGCCATGGCCGGTGGTGAATGGGGCGCCCGCGCATGTCGGGGTGATCATGGACGGCAACCGGCGGTGGGCCACGCGCCAGACCCTGCCGGTCTCGCGGGGCTATCAAGCAGGCGGCCAGGCCGCGATGCGCCTGGTCAACGCCGCCCTGCGGCTCGGGGTCCGGCACCTGAGCATCTATGCGTTCTCCACCGAGAACTGGGACCGCTCCCAGGAGGAACTGGCCGTCCTGTTCGACACCATGGCCGACGGGATCACCCAGGGCACCGAGTGGCTGCACGAACGGGGCGTGTGCGTGCGCTGGTGCGGACGGCGGGACCGCATCGATACGTCGCTCGCCTCCGCCCTGACGCTGATGGAGAGTCTGACGTCGAACAACGATGTGCTGACGCTGACCCTGTGCGTCGACTACGGCGGGCGGGACGAACTCACCCGCGCCGCACGCGCGTTGGCCGCCGAGGCGGTCGCGGGGACGATCCGGCCCGAGGACATCGGCCCCGCCGACCTGGCCAGGAACATGTACACGCCCGGCCTTCCCGATGTCGATCTGCTGATCCGCACCTCCGGCGAGCAGCGCATCAGCAACTTCCTGCCCTGGCACCTCGCATACGCCGAGCTGGTCTTCGACCCGACCCCCTGGCCCGACTTCGGCCTGGCACAGCTGCGGGAGGCCCTCGCCACGTATGCCGGGCGCCAGCGGCGCTTCGGAGGCTCCCTTCCCGGCCCCGCCCGACCGGTGGAGCCGGTTCCCGCTCCCTGAGCCGGAACCGGCACCCCCACGTCGTTACTTCGGCGGGGTGTACACGCCCTCCGCCGTCACATGCGCCAGCACCGTGTCGGCGGTGATCGCGGGCGTGCCGAAGGTGGCGGTGTACACCTCCAGCACCTCGGGGGTGGGGTGCAGCGGCACCTTGTTGATCCGGACCTTCAGCGGCTGGCCGACGGGCGTGTTACCGGTGGTCAGCAGGCCCTCGGACAGAACGCACCGGAAGGCCGAACGGTGGCTGACGTCAACGCCGTTGACCACGCATTTCCCCGACGCCAGTCCGTCCTTCAGGATGCCCTGCACATGGACGACCTGAGCGGTTCCCGTGGGCGTGCGCACCGTGATCCCGCCGTCGAGAACACCGTCACCCGCTGCCTCCGGCAGGCTCTTCAGCGAGGGATCGCCCGTACCCGACCGCACGGGGAACCGCACCCCCGGACCACCGCCGTCCTTGACCAACTCGGCCGGAGCCACCGCCTCGACCACGGCGCCCAACCGGTTCAGCTCCGCCTGGACCTGTTCGGTCCACCGGACCTCCACCCAACCCTCGGAAATCGTGCCCCACTTCTCGTCCGCAGCAGCCGACGTGGTCCCCATGAACTGGGCCAGCAAAGGCGCGGCCAAGGCCGCACCCAGAACCGTTCGACGATTCGTACTCATCGATGTGCCCCCATTTCCTTCCCCGGGGCCGCGATACGCGACCCCGGGGGGAGTCTTCCGCCCGCATGGATTCCCGGACCACGGAACTGCCCGGCTGACACCCGGAAGAGGGACAGGCCGTTTGATCCTCGATGTTCGGCTCGGATCGGCCCGACCACGGTCACCGAGTTGTTCAGCCGCTCGTGCGGCACGGCACCTTGCCGCAGGCCGGGCGGTTCAGCCCGTCTCCGTGCAAAGGTCGTTGTCCATGGACAACGCCGAACGCCTGGCGTACGGGGAACCCGCGGACGAGCGCTACGCGGGTGCGGTGGCTGACGCGGAGCACGCGTTCGCGCTGCTGGAGAACGGCTTGCGCGACCTGTTCCGGTGAAGAGGAACCGAAGCCGCCCCCTCCTGCGAAGAGTTCAGCCCTCCACATCCTGCGGATACCAACGGAGTTCGACCGTGTTGCCGTCCGGGTCCTGGACGTAGACGGACTGCGCCGAGCCCCGGGCGCCGAAGCGGCCGACGGGGCCTTCCCGTACGGCGAGGGTGCCCGCGTCGATGACCTCCTGCCAGTCCAGCGGCTCGACGACCAGGCAGATGTGGTCCACGTTCGACTCGCCGCGCGGGCGGCCGAGCAGGTCGATGATCGTGGTCGGGCTGACCCGCACCGAGGGGAACGGCACCTTCCCGGCCCGCCACTCGTCCACCCGGACCGGCTCCAGGCCCAGCGGCCCGCAGTAGAACTCCAGGGCCCGCTCGACGTCCTGGACGTTGAGCACCAGGTGATCGAAATCCTTGACTCGCACGTGCGCTCGCATGGAACAACCTCTCGGTGATGACGCGGATTCGGTCGTTTCAGGTCCGGGTTCCGGAATGCCACGACCGTAAGACCTCAAGTCACCTTCAGGTCAAGACCCGGCCGCCGAGCCACTCGTACCGGCCGTACCGGCCGCCGTACCGGAGTCGGCCGGCGGAGGCGGAACCGGGCGTGGTGAAGTTTCCCGGAAATGGTCGCAACCCCCGTGGGTTCCGTACGTCTGGTGGGTTGAAGGCGCCCTTCAGCTGATGTTCCAGACCGTCTTTCCCTCACTTACTCGGGAGAACCCCATGTCCTCGCACGTCAAGCGGAACTACCGCCCCCGCACCCGGGTCCTGGGTGCTGTCACCGGCATCGCACTGCTGGTGGGCGGCGGCTTCGCCGCGCAGGCCGTCGCCGACTCCGGCTCGCCGAAGGTCACCACCACCGGGAACTCGGCCTCGCAGTCCGACTCGAAGCCGAGCGTCTCGAAGGCCGGCGACTCGAAGTCCGCCGGCACCCCGAAGGTCGTCCACCCGGGCACGTCGGGCAACGCCCCGAAGGTCGTCCACGCGGGCACCTCCGGCAACGCCCCGAAGGTCGTCCACGCGGGCACCTCCGGCAACGCCCCGAAGGTCATCCACGGCGGCACCTCCGGCAACGCCCCGAAGGTCGTCCACCCGGGCACCGGCGGCGGGCACACCCCGGCCGGAAACGCGCCCAAGGTGATCAACCCGGGCAGCGGAGTCCACAAGTAGCAGCGCAGCAGTAGCGGCAGCACCACGGGGCGGGCGGGCCCGTTCGCAGGCCCGCCCGCCCCTCCCGCAACGGATCGAGGCCCATGCAGTACGCCATACCCGCAGCGACACCCTGGTGGTCCCGGCTGCTCTCCCGCATGTCGCGGACCGAGGACGTGCCCGTACGGGGACACCGGCTGCGGGCAGTCCACACGCCGTACGACGACGAGCCGCCGCCGCCCACGCTGACCGACCTGTACCAGGCGCGACGGCTCGACATGGTGCGGCTCGCGCTCTTCCTCGTCGACGATCTGCAGACCGCCGAGGACGTCGTCCAGGACGCCTTCGCCGCCGTCTTCCGCAGACACGGCACCTCGCTGGACGGGCTCCAGAACCCCGGGGCCTATCTGCACACCGCCGTCGTCAACGCGGCCCGGTCCGTACTGCGCAGACGCCGCACCGCCCGCGCCTACACCCCGCCCCACGAGGGCCACGGGCCACCCCTCGACGAGGGGCTGCTGCTCGCCGAGGAACACCAGCACGTCCTCGACGCCATGGCCCGACTGACGCAGCGCCAGCGCGAGGTGCTCGTACTGCGCTACTGGTCGGAGCTGTCCGAGGCGCAGATCGCGGAGACCCTCGGGATGTCACGCGGCACGGTGAAGTCCACCGCGAGCCGCGCGCTGGACGCGCTGGAGAAGACACTGGGAGCAGACCGATGAGACCGACCGCCGAAGACCGCCGGTCCGCCACCGAGGACCGGCTGCGTGCCGCGCTGGCCGCCCGCGCCGCCCTCGTCACCTACGGCGACCTGCGCCGCGGAGCACCCCCGCAGGGACGCAGCTGGGGAGTGCGCCGGGTACGCAGGACCGGCTTCGCCGTCCTCGGAGCGGCTGCCGCCGTGGTGACCGTGTGCCTGCTGGTCCTGCTCCCCGGCAGCCCGCTGAACCCGGCCCCGGCGCCGCCCGCCCACGCCCCGCGCGTCACGGACCCCCCGCAGCCCACCCCCACCGGCCCGATCCGCCCGTCCGTCGTGTCTCCCGGGGTGACGGAACATCCGTAGGCCGGTACGGACCGTGTCCGGTAAGGGGCGCCCGCCCGGGACCGGGACCTCCGCCCGGGGGCCCGCCGACGGCCCGGGGCCCCCGGCCGTTGCGTCCCCGCCACGGCCTTCAGGCAGAATCGGACACATGAGCCCTGAGCGCCCCACGCCGCAGTCCCCCGACACGGTCTACGCGGACCGTGTCTTCCGGTCCCTCGGCGGGATCGCGGGCGGCGTCCTGCTGCTCGCCCTCGCCTGCTGGCTGGGCATCGACGCCCTCATCAGCGGCAGCGGCAACGCCCCGTGGCTGGCCCTCGCCGGGCTGCTCTTCGTGATCCCGCTGGTGATCGCCTTCACCCTGCGGCCCGCGGTGTACGCGAACGACGACCGGCTCCGGGTCCGCAACCCGTTCCGGACGATCGTCCTCCCCTGGGCCGCCGTCCAGGACGTCCGGGCCGGTTACTCCAGCGAGGTCTTCACCGAGGGCGGGAAGTACCAGCTGTGGGCCGTGCCGGTCTCGCTGCGCCGCCGCAAGAGGGCCAACGCGCAGCAGATGCGGGCCATGGCCACCGGCGAGCCGACCGCCAGGTCCCGTAACCCGCTCTCCTCCCGGTCCTCCGTCACCGGAATCGCCGGAACCGAATCGGGACTCGCCCCTTCCGACCAGACGGTCAACGACCTGCGGGAACTCGCGGAGCGCGGCGCGTCCCGGCCGACGGCCCAGGGCACGCCGGAGATCCGCTGGGCGTACGAGATCATGGCGCCCTGCGCCGCGGGTGCGATCCTGCTGGCCGTGCTGCTGGGCATCGGCTGACCCGACGGCCGGACCGGGGCCTGATCCGACGATCGGCCGTAGCGACCTCTGCGGGGACCCGTCACCATCCGGTGACCTGGTCCCCCTGTACAGGTCGCTACGCGCGTAGATATGCTCCTCTGGTGACCATGCCCACCACCGCCCCCGCATTCGCTGACGTGACCACGTCCGACAGCGCGCTGCGCCGCTTCCTGCACGGACTGCCCGGCGTGGACGCCGTCGGCCTCGAAGCGCGCGCCGCGTCCCTCGGTACCCGCTCGATCAAGACCACGTCGAAGGCGTACGCCATCGACCTGGCCATCTCGATGATCGACCTGACGACGCTCGAAGGCGCGGACACCCCGGGCAAGGTCCGGGCGCTCGCCGCCAAGGCCGTCCACCCCGATCCCACCGACCGCACGGCCCCGATGACGGCCGCCGTCTGTGTCTATCCGGACATGGCGGCCATCGCGAAGGAAGCCCTGCACGGCGCCGATGTGAAGGTCGCCTCGGTCGCCACCGCCTTCCCGGCGGGCCGGGCCGCGCTGCCGGTGAAGCTCGCCGATGTGCGGGACGCCGTCGCCGCGGGGGCGGACGAGATCGACATGGTGATCGACCGGGGCGCGTTCCTCTCCGGCCGTTACCTCTCGGTCTTCGAGGAGATCCAGGCCGTCAAGGCGGAGTGCGTGCGCCCCGCGGGAGTTCCCGGGGAAGGCACGGCCGCCCGGCTGAAGGTGATCTTCGAGACGGGCGAGCTGTCCACGTACGACAACATCCGCCGCGCCTCCTGGATCGGCATGATGGCCGGTGCCGACTTCATCAAGACCTCGACCGGCAAGGTCGCGGTCAACGCCACCCCGGCCAACACCCTGCTGATGCTGGAGGCGGTCCGCGACTTCCGCGCGCAGACCGGCGTCCAGGTGGGCGTGAAGCCCGCGGGCGGCATCCGTACCTCCAAGGACGCGATCAAGTTCCTCGTCCTGGTCAACGAGACCGCCGGCGCGGACTGGCTGGACAGCCACTGGTTCCGCTTCGGCGCCTCCAGCCTGCTGAACGACCTGCTGATGCAGCGCCAGAAGCTCAGCACCGGCCGCTACTCCGGCCCCGACTACGTGACGGTGGACTGATCACCATGGCACTCTCCTCCGCATTCGAGTACGCACCGGCCCCCGAGTCCCGCTCGGTCGTCGACATCGCCCCGTCCTACGGGCTGTTCATCGACGGCGAGTTCACCGAGGCGGCCGACGGCAAGGTCTTCAAGACCGTCAGCCCCTCCACCGAGGAGGTCCTCTCGGAGGTCGCCCGCGCGGGCGCCGCCGATGTGGACCGGGCCGTCAAGGCCGCCCGCAAGGCCTTCGACAAGTGGTCCGCGCTGCCGGGCTCGGCACGCGCCAAGTACCTCTTCCGCATCGCCCGGATCATCCAGGAGCGCTCGCGCGAGCTGGCCGTCCTGGAGACCCTCGACAACGGCAAGCCGATCCGGGAGACCCGCGACGCGGACCTCCCGCTGGTCGCGGCGCACTTCTTCTACTACGCGGGCTGGGCCGACAAGCTCGGCCACGCCGGCTACGGGGCGAACCCGCAGCCGCTGGGCGTCGCGGGCCAGGTCATCCCGTGGAACTTCCCGCTGCTGATGCTCGCGTGGAAGATCGCCCCGGCGCTGGCCACCGGCAACACGGTGGTGCTCAAGCCCGCCGAGACGACCCCGCTGAGCGCGCTCTTCTTCGCGGACATCTGCCGCCAGGCGGGGCTGCCGAAGGGCGTCGTCAACATCCTTCCCGGGTACGGGGACGCGGGCGCCGCGCTCGTCGAGCACCCGGACGTCGACAAGGTCGCCTTCACCGGTTCGACCGCCGTCGGCCGGGCCATCGCCCGGTCCGTCGCGGGCACGGACAAGAAGGTCACCCTGGAGCTGGGCGGCAAGGGCGCGAACATCGTCTTCGACGACGCCCCGATCGACCAGGCCGTCGAGGGCATCGTCACCGGCATCTTCTTCAACCAGGGCCAGGTCTGCTGCGCGGGCTCACGCCTGCTGGTCCAGGAGTCGATCCAGGACGAGCTGCTGGACGCGCTGAAGCGCCGGCTGGGCACGCTGCGCCTCGGCGACCCGCTCGACAAGAACACCGACATCGGCGCGATCAACTCCGCCGAGCAGCTGGCCCGTATCCAGAAGCTCGTCGACGCGGGCGAGGCGGAGGGCGCCGAGCGCTGGTCGCCCGCCTGCGAACTCCCCACGTCCGGTTACTGGTTCGCGCCCACGCTGTTCACCGGCGTCACCCAGGCGCACACCGTCGCGCGCGACGAGATCTTCGGCCCGGTGCTCTCGGTGCTGTCGTTCCGTACGCCCGACGAGGCCGTCGCCAAGGCCAACAACACCCAGTACGGCCTGTCCGCCGGCATCTGGACCGAGAAGGGCTCACGCATCCTCGCGGTCGCGAACAAGCTCCGGGCCGGTGTGGTGTGGGCCAACACGTTCAACAAGTTCGACCCGACCTCGCCCTTCGGCGGCTACAAGGAATCGGGCTACGGCCGTGAGGGCGGCCGTCACGGCCTGGAGGCGTACCTCGCCCCGTCGAGCCCGGAGGGCAAGCGCTGATGAGCACCGTCGAGCAGCAGAACCGGCTGAGCGTCTTCAAGACCTACAAGCTGTACGTCGGGGGCAAGTTCCCCCGCTCCGAAAGCGGGCGCGTGTACGAGGTGACCGACTCCAAGGGCAACTGGCTGGCCAACGCCCCGCAGTCCTCCCGCAAGGACGCCAGGGACGCGGTCGTCGCGGCACGCAAGGCGTTCGGCGGCTGGTCGGGCGCGACGGCGTACAACCGCGGGCAGATCCTCTACCGAATCGCCGAGATGCTGGAGGGCCGCCGGGACCAGTTCGTACGTGAGGTGGCGGACGCCGAAGGGCTGTCGAAGTCCAAGGCGGCGGCCGTGGTGGACGCGGCCGTCGACCGCTGGGTCTGGTACGCGGGCTGGACCGACAAGATCGGCCAGATCGCGGGCGGGGCGAACCCGGTCGCGGGCCCGTTCTTCAACCTCTCCACGCCGGAGCCGACTGGTGTCGTCACCGTTCTCGCCCCGCAGGACTCGTCGTTCCTGGGTCTGGTCTCGGTGATCGCCCCGGTGATCGCGACGGGCAACACGGCCGTGGTGATCGCCTCCGAGAAGTCCCCGCTGCCCGCGCTCTCGCTCGGCGAGGTACTGGCCACGTCGGACCTGCCCGGCGGTGTGGTCAACGTGCTGTCGGGGCGCACGGCGGAGATCGCCGCCCCGCTCGCCGCGCACCAGGACGTCAACGCGATCGACCTCACCGGGGCGGACGCCGAGCTGGCGCGCGACCTGGAGATCGCGGCGGCGGACAACCTCAAGCGGGTCCTGCGCCCGCAGCCGGCGGACGTCACCGTGGACTTCACGGCCGATCCCGGTACCGGGCGGCTGACGGCGTTCCTGGAGACCAAGACGGTCTGGCACCCGACGGGCGCCCTGGGCGTGTCCGGCTCTTCGTACTGAGACCGACCGGCCATCGGGGCGGCGTCACAGGAACGGAAGCGTCACAGGAACGGCCCCCGTCACCGCGGATCCGCGGTGACGGGGGCCGTTCCTGTGACGGCCGTCCCGTCCAGCTGTCGTCCTGTCCGGCCGTCCCGGTCGACCGCCGCGGTATCAGGACCGGGCGGCGCCGGGCAGCAGGTCCTTCAGGGCCCCGCCCCCGGTCAGCGGCGCGGTGAGCGCCGCAGTGGAGAGCGGCTTGAAGTCGGCGACCTGCGTGCCCACCGCGTTGTCGAGCGGGTCGACACCGGTCTTGGCGAGCGGGTCGAGCTGGAGGCCGGCGACCGGCGCGACGGCGTTGGCGACCGCGCCCGTGAGGACCTTGACCGGCGACGGGCCGAGGTCACCGAGCACCGCGGAGGGCCCGCCCGCCCCGGTGCTGATGGGTGTCGCCGCCTGCGCCGCCGCACCGCCCGCACCGAGCGCCGCACCGGCCACCGAGATGGTCAGGCCGATGCGCAGCAGGGAGGTCCGCCGGGGCTTGGGTGCTGCATGAGATGCCATGTGATTCCTGACTGTGATTCCTGCTCGTAGAGTAAGCATGAGCGCACTCAGCGTAGTTGAGATGCGGCGCACACTTCAAAGACCCGGCAAGTTGCTCTCCTGGGATTACCGCGGCCCGGCCGATGCGGGAGAATGGTTTCCCGTGAGTTCACCCCAGCCCATACCGACCCGCGTCGTCCTGCTCGCGGGCCCCTCCGGATCCGGAAAGTCGTCCCTCGCGGCGCGCTCGGGCCTGCCCGTGCTGCGCCTGGACGACTTCTACAAGGAAGCCGGGGACCCGACGCTTCCGCAGGTCGCCGACAGCACGGACATCGACTGGGACTCCCCGCTGTCCTGGGACGCGGACGCGGCGGTCGCCGCGATCGACGAGCTGTGCCGTACCGGCCGTACGACCGTCCCCGTGTACGACATCTCCGTGAGCGCGCGGGTGGGCAGCGAGGCGCTGGACATCGGCGGGAGGCCCGCCTTCATCGCCGAGGGCATCTTCGCCGCGGACATCGTGCGGCGCTGCGAGGAGCTGGGCGTCCTGGCGGACGCGCTCTGCCTGCGCGGGCGGCCCTCCACCACGTTCCGGCGGCGGCTGGCGCGGGATCTGCGCGAGGGACGGAAGTCGGTGCCGTTCCTGCTGCGGCGGGGGTGGCGGCTGATGCGGTCCGAGCGCGGGATCGTGGCGCGGCAGTCGGCGTTGGGTGCGTACGCCTGCGGCAAGGGCGAGGCCCTGACCCGGCTGGCGGCGGCCTCCGACCACCGGGAGACCGCCCGTTCCTCGGCCGCCCCGCTCGCCTGAGGTCCGGAACTCCCGGGCAGGACCCGTCCCGCACATGCGGACGGGGCCGAACAGGCCCCCCCGGCCCGTCCGACCCCGCTCCGCTTCCCCCGTGCTCCCCC
>NZ_CALNVW010000010.1 GCF_940670765.1 Streptomyces sp. A 4/2 | reverse complement strand
GTGCTCCCCCGTACCCCCCGCAGGCCCGCCGTCCCCCCGAACAGCGGCCCCCCGATCCCTCAGGCGACCAACTCGCCGAAGGACTCCTCCTCGTCACGGCCGAAGCTGAGGACCTGGTCCTCGCGCAGCCGGCGCAGGGAGCGCCAGATGCTGGACTTCACCGTGCCGACACTGATGTCGAGGATCTCCGCGATCTCCGGATCGGTACGACCCTCGTAGTAGCGCAGCACCAGCATCGTGCGCTGCGGTTCGGGCAGCCGGGCCAGTGCCTGCCAGAGCACCGCGCGCAGCTCCGTGCCGCGCATCGCGTCCGTCTCGCCCGCCGTCTCCGGAAGCTGCTCGGTCGGGTACTCGTTGAGCTTGCGCCGGCGCCAGGCGCTGATGTGCAGATTGGTCATGGTGCGGCGCAGGTAGCCGCCGACCGCCGCCTTGTCGCTGATCCGGTCCCAGGCGCGGTACGTCGAGAAGAGCGCGCTCTGGAGCAGGTCCTCGGCCTCGAAGCGGTCACCGGTCAGGTGGTAGGCCGTGGCGTACAGGGAGGCACGGCGTTCCTGTACGAAGGCGGTGAACTCCGCCTCCGACAGCGACGGCTGTTCCCCCGTGGTCTCCCCGTACGCCGCCGGAGGGGTGGAGACCGGCGCCGCCGGCCTCATGGGTGCGTCGACGACCGCCATGTACGACGTGTGCTGACGCCCGGTACCGCGAGAGCACCCCCGCCCTCCTGCGGCACCGGACTTCTCGGTGTTCCGTGCGGCCACCACGTCGTGGAGCCGCGTGATTACTGCGCTGGAGTTTTTGCTGTGCAGTGCGTTCATCTCGCGCCCCCCGTCGTGGAGTCGTGCTTCGGTCTGTGGTGAAGAGCTTGCCGCCGCAGTTTCATGGGGTTGTCTGCCGACTGTCACAGGCGCGTCACAAGGGACGTCTGCCGAGATCCGCAGAGAACAAAGCAGCGAACAAGCAGAGCAGAAGAAGCAGAGAAGGAGCGGAGAAGCCGCAGGCGAGGGGCGTGGAAGCAGGGCGGAAGGGGTCCAGAGGTCGAACTCCCCTGCCCCATGGGCCAGAATGGCCCCCGTGCCTTTCCTGTTGCTGATCGAGGACGACGACGCCATCCGTACGGCTCTTGAGCTGTCTCTGTCACGCCAGGGGCACCGTGTGGCCACAGCCGCCACCGGCGAGGACGGTCTTCAGCTGCTGCGCGAGCAGCGGCCCGATCTGATCGTGCTGGATGTGATGCTGCCCGGAATCGACGGTTTCGAGGTGTGCCGGCGGATCAGACGCACCGACCAGTTGCCGATCATTCTGCTGACCGCGCGCAGCGACGACATCGACGTGGTGGTCGGACTGGAGTCCGGCGCCGACGACTACGTGGTCAAGCCGGTGCAGGGGCGGGTGCTGGACGCCCGGATCCGGGCCGTACTGCGCCGCGGGGAGCGGGAGTCCACCGACTCGGCGGCCTTCGGCAGTCTGGTGATCGACCGCTCCGCGATGACCGTGACCAAGAACGGCGAGGATCTTCAGCTCACCCCGACCGAGCTGCGCCTGCTGCTCGAACTGAGCCGCAGGCCGGGACAGGCGCTGTCCCGGCAGCAGTTGCTGCGGCTGGTCTGGGAGCACGACTACCTCGGTGACTCCCGGCTGGTCGACGCGTGCGTGCAGCGACTGCGGGCGAAGGTGGAGGACGTACCGTCCTCGCCGACCCTGATCCGTACGGTCCGCGGGGTCGGTTACCGGCTGGACACGCCTCAGTGAGTCGTACGTTCTTCCACGGACTGCGCTGGACGAGTCTGCGGCTGCGGCTCGTCGTCGTCTTCGCGCTGGTGGCGCTCACCGCTGCCGTCTCCGCCTCCGGTATCGCGTACTGGCTCAACCGCGAGGCGGTACTGACCCGTACGCAGGACTCCGCGCTCAAGGACTTCCGGCAGGAGATGCAGAGCCGGGCCGCCTCCCTGCCGTTGGGGCCGACGCAGAACGAACTGCAGACGGCCGCCGTGCAGATAGCGGGCAGCAGCAACCCCGGTTACAGCGTGCTGCTGGTCGGTGAGCGGGCGAAGGGCAAGCCGGTCGTCGGCTATTCGAACCTGGACACCTTCACGCTGGCCGACGTGCCGGAGCCGTTGCAGAGGGCGGTGGCGAAGCAGCAGGAGATCGGCTCGGGCAACCACTACCCGTACCACCTCTTCTGGCAGCGCATCACGCTGCGCGGCAAGCCGTACCTGGTGGGCGGCGCGAAGATCATCGGGGGCGGCCCCACCGGCTACATGCTCACCTCGCTCGCCCAGGAGCGGGAAGATCTCAACTCCCTTGCCTGGTCGCTGTCCATCGCCACGGCGCTCGCCCTGATCGGCTCGGCGCTGCTCGCGCAGGCCGCGGCGACGACGGTGCTGCGGCCCGTGCAGCGGCTCGGTGACGCGGCCCGGCGGCTCGGCGAGGGCAAGCTCGACACCCGGCTCAGGGTCTCGGGCACGGACGAACTGGCCGATCTGTCCCGGACGTTCAACAAGACGGCCGAGGCGCTGGAGACGAAGGTCAGCAACATGAGCGCGCGGGAGGAGGCGAGCCGCCGCTTCGTCGCCGACATGTCGCACGAACTGCGGACGCCGCTCACCGCGATCACCGCGGTGTCGGAGGTGCTGGAGGAGGAGGCGGACAGCCTCGATCCGATGATCCGGCCCGCGGTGCAGCTGGTGGTGAGCGAGACCCGCAGGCTCAACACCCTGGTGGAGAACCTGATGGAGGTCACCCGCTTCGACGCGGGGACGGCCCGGCTGGTGCTCGACGACGTGGACATCGCGGACCAGATCACCGCCTGCATCGACGCCCGCGCCTGGCTGGACGCGGTGGAGCTGGACGCCGACCGCGGCATCATGGTCCGCCTCGACCCGCGCCGCCTCGACGTCATCCTGGCGAATCTGATCGGGAACGCGCTGAAGCACGGCGGTTCGCCGGTCCGGGTCGCGGTCCGGATCGACGGGGACGAGCTGGTCATCGCGGTGCAGGACCACGGTCCCGGTATCCCCGAGGACGTACTCCCCCATGTATTCGACCGCTTCTACAAGGCGAGCGCGTCCCGGCCGCGCTCCGAGGGCAGCGGGCTCGGCCTCTCCATCGCGATGGAGAACGCACACATTCACGGCGGCGACATCACCGCGGCCAACGCGAAGGACGGCGGAGCCGTGTTCGTACTGCGGCTGCCGCGCGATCCGTCGGATCCGGCCGATCCGTCGGACCCGTCGGACACCGCCGGTCCGGCCGGGACCGGCCAGGAAGGCGACGGCGCATGAGAGCGGGACGACTCACGGCGGCGGTCATGGGCGCGGCAGCGCTCTGCGCCCTGACGGCCGGCTGCGGTATCCGGGACACCTCGGTACCGGTGGACGCGGGGGCCGCGCCGTCCCGCGTGCCCTGCGACCTGCCGACGGACGACTCCGCGCCCCAGGCGCTGCAGGACGTACCGGTCCGGGTCTATCTGCTCTGCGGGAACCAGCTGGTCTCCGTGGACCGCACGGTGCAGATCGTGTCGGGCCGGCCCCTGGGCGACGGGCTACAGGTCGCGGAGAAGCTCCTCGACGAGCTGCGGCAGACCCCGAGCGCAGCCGAGAAGGAGGCCGGGTTCTCCACGGACGTGCGCCCGCCGCTGTCCGTGGGCCCCGGACGCCGGGACGATCCGGCCGGCGCACTGCGGCTGAGCAGCGAACCGCAGGACCTGCCCGCCAACGCGCTGGCGCAGATCGTGTGTACGTACGCGGGGAGCGCGGCGTCGGAGACGGACGGCTCGGTCGTGCTCGGCGGACCGGGCACGGACCCGCCACGGGCGTACTCCTGCACCCAGAAGCTGAAGACGCGGCCGGGCTCGGACCCGATCCTGGGCGACCTGCGCCGCTAGGGCCTCTCGTTTGGATCACGCCGGGCTCGCGGGGGCTGCCGTACGCACCGGGCTCCGGGCCGGGTACGTACCCGGTCGCGGGGCTGTCGTACGCCCCCGGGTCCCAGGGACCGGATACGCACCGGTCGCGGGGGTGCGGGGCGCGGTGACCACACGGTGACGGCACGGTGACAAAGTCGGCGGAACCGATCCCACCGGTCGTGGCGTCTTGGAAAACGTGCGTCAAGGAATGGGCGGTAGCACCGTCATCCGTTCACGCGTCGTGGGGATACTCCTCCTCGCCGCGCATCTCCTGGTCGTCGCCTGGCTGACGCTGCGTCCCCTGGACGTGATGTGGGTGACCGCTTCGAACTTCACCCCGTTCGCCGGAATCCGGGCCGATCTGGCCCTCGGTGCCTTCGAGGCGACCCGCCGGATCAGCAAGGGCCTGCTGCTGCTCGCGCCACTGGGCGTACTGCTGCCGCTGGCGGGCGGGCGGCTGCACGTCTCCTCCTGCGCCTCGCTGGCCCGTACGGTCGCGGCGGGCTCACTGATCTCGCTCGCCATAGAGCTGCTCCAGACCGGAGTGCCCGGACAGGTCGTGGATGTGGACTCGCTGCTGCTGAACACGGCCGGAGTGGCCCTCGCGCACGTCGTCGTGGTGCCCGCCGCCCGGTCCCGGCTACGCCGCAGGCAGGAGCACGCGGGGCACGCAGCCGTCCGCGCGGAGGAAGCCGGACACGGTCCTACCCCGAGCATTCCCAGGGTCGGGATCGCCCCGTAGGGCGATTCGCTCCGGCGCCGCTCCGCGCGACCATGGAAGTACCGGGAGAGCCGAACGGAAGTCTCCCCCCGAACGCTTCGCGAAGGAGCCCCTCATGTCCGCAGCACTTGCCCGCCCGCGTGAAGGCCGTGTGCTCGGTGGAGTGTGCGCGGCGCTGGCCCGCCGCTTCGGCACCTCCGCCACCACGATGCGCGTGATCTTCATCGTCTCGTGCCTGCTGCCGGGGCCGCAGTTCCTGCTCTATCTGGCGCTGTGGATCCTGCTGCCCGGCGAGAAGCCGGCGTCGGCGGCCTGGTGACCAGGGCCGGTCCCTGATACGCCGACGGGGCGCGCACCCAGGGGGATGGGTGCGCGCCCCGTCGGCGTGTACGACGTGCTCAGCGGCCGAGACCGGGCACCGCTCCGGTGGGGAGGCCGCCGAGGAGGCTGCCGACCTGGCCGGCTGCCGCGGCACCGGGCAGCACGGTCGACACCGCGCCGGCGACGGTGGACGGCAGGGTGGCCGCCTGGCTGCCGAGCACGGTCTTCCCGGTTTCGACGGCCCGACCGGCCCCGGCGGGCAGCTTCGACGTGACGCTCTCCAGGGGGAGCGTCCGCGTGACGGAGTCCAGCGTGCCGTTCACGTCCGGGGTGGCCGGAGCGACGGCCGCCGAGGCGGAACCCGCGGCGGCAGCGGCGAAGGCCGCACCGACGACAGCGACACCGAGGGTCTTGGCAGCAGACAGCTTCATGAGGAAAACGTCCTTGCGACGGGGGGAAGGTGAGCGGCTACGCAAGGTAGCCACCCCGTCGCACGGCCCGCAAACACCCGACAGCGGCCGGAAATCGGAATCCCCGGCCGCCGGTGCGCACCTGCTGTCAGCCTGCGGTGACCGCGGAACCACTGGTCACGACGGTCTGCCGGAACAGCCACTCCGCCTTCAACTCCGCGTATCCGGGCTTGATCACATCGTTGATCATGGCAAGTCGTTCATCGAAAGGGATGAACGCGGACTTCATCGCGTTGACGGTGAACCACTGCATGTCGTCGAGCGTGTAGCCGAACGCCTCGGCCAGGTGCTCGAATTCGCGGCTCATGCTGGTCCCCGACATGAGCCTGTTGTCCGTGTTCACGGTCGTCCTGAAGTGGAGCTTGCGCAGCAGCCCGATCGGGTGCTCGGCGTACGAGGCCGCGGCACCGGTCTGGAGGTTGGAGGTGGGGCACATCTCCAGCGGGATGCGCTTGTCCCGTACGTACGAGGCGAGCCGCCCCAGCCGCACCGTGCCGTCGTCGGCGACCTCGATGTCGTCGATGATCCGCACTCCGTGTCCGAGCCGGTCGGCGCCGCACCACTGGAGCGCCTGCCAGATCGACGGCAGCCCGAAGGCCTCGCCCGCGTGGATCGTGAAGTGGTTGTTCTCCCGCTTCAGGTACTCGAAGGCGTCGAGGTGACGGGTGGGCGGGAAGCCCGCCTCGGCACCCGCGATGTCGAAGCCGACGACGCCCAGATCGCGGTAGCGGTTGGCGAGTTCGGCGATCTCCAGGGCGCGGGCCGCGTGCCGCATCGCGGTGAGCATCGCGCCGACCCGGATCCGGTCGCCGTTCTCGCGCGCCAGCCGTTCGCCCTCGCGGAAGCCCTCGTTGACGGCCTCGACGACCTCTTCGAGGGTGAGTCCGCCTTCGAGGTGCTGCTCGGGGGCGTACCGGATCTCGGCGTAGACGACACCGTCCGCGGCGAGGTCCTCGGCGCACTCCGCGGCGACGCGCACCAGCGCCTCGCGGGTCTGCATGACGGCGCAGGTGTGCGCGAAGGTCTCCAGATAACGCTCCAGCGAGCCGGAGTCGGCCGCCTCACGGAACCAGATGCCGAGCTTGTCGGCATCCGTCTCGGGAAGGCCCTGGTACCCGTTCGCGCGGGCGAGCTCGATGATCGTGCCGGGGCGCAGGCCTCCGTCGAGGTGGTCGTGGAGCAGCACCTTCGGAGCTCGGCTGATCTGGTCCGTGGTGGGTGAGGGAATGGTCTGGCTCGTCATCTGTGCACTTTAGCCCCTACGCGCGTAGATCGCGCCTGGTCGATATGTAACAGTGACCGTTCCGACGGGTGGAGTACACCTCGGCTTCTGAGACTGTTCCGTCATGGCACAGCAAGCACCAGCCCTGCCGGAGGCCCGGCTGGGACGGGCAGTTGGGGCAAGCGGAGCGCCGGTCGCGGTCAGCGGTGTGGTGCTGCTGCTCCCCGACGGCGACCCGGTCTCCAGACGCCGTTCCTCCGCCCTCCCGTACGCCGCCCTGCAACGCACCGCCCGCCGGCTGGCCCGCGCGGCCCGGGACGACGGGCTCGCGGCGCATGTCGTCCGCTACCGCTTCCGCGGCTGGAACGGCACCGACGCGCACCTCGCCCGGGACGCGGCCTGGGCGGTGGACGAGGTGGTGCGGCGGTACGGCGACGTCCCCGTCTGCCTGGCCGGGCACGGTATGGGCGGCCGGGCCGCGCTGCACGCGGCGGGCCACGACGCCGTCACGTCCGTACTGGCCCTGGCCCCCTGGCTGCCCGACGACGACCTGGCGGCGGACCCGGAGCCGGTGAAGCAGCTGGTGGGCCGTCAGGTGCTGATCGTGCACGGCACCACGGACGCCCGCTCGGACCCCGAACTCTCCTACCGGCTGGCGGAACGCGCGAAGAAGACCAACCGCGACACCTGCCGCTTCGAGGTCCATTCGGACGGCCACGGGCTGCGCCAGCACCGGGCCGAGGTCGTGGCGCTGGCAGCGGACTTCGTGCGGGGGGCACTGTTCTCGCGGGCGTACGCGAGACCGGTCGCCGACGCGTTCGCCGCGCCGCCGCCGCTGGGGCTGCGGATGCCGCTGGCCGCGGGGTTCGGGCGGACGCTGGGACGGTAGGCGCCGGGGCCCGCCGCTCGATCACCGCCCCTCGATCGCCGCTCCCCGATCGCCGCCCCTCGATCACTGCTCCCTGGTCGCCGGTCCCTGGTCGCCGGAGGGGCGGTTCCTCACTCCGGCAGCAGCTTCCCCCGCCGCGACAGCAGGAACTGCTTGAAGGCCGCCACCGGGGCCGTGTCCGGATGCCCGTCCAGCCACGCCACCCCGATCTCCCGTACGGCCCGGGGCGCGGTCACCGTCAACTCCACCACCCCGGGCCGCGCCACCGCCGGCGGTGGCAGCAGCGACACCCCCAAACCCGCCGCGACCAGGCCGCGCAGGGTCTCCGCCTCCTCGCCCTCGAAGGCGATCCGCGGGGTGAACCCGGCCTCGGCGCACAGGTCGTCGGTGATGCGCCGCAGTCCGTACCCCGGCTCCAGCGTCACGAAGGTCTCCTCGGCGGCCTCGGCGAGCCTGATCCGTCTGCGGGCGGCCAGCCGGTGGTCGTCGGGGACCACCAGACGCAGCCGCTGTTCGTCCAGCCGCCGCCCGACGAGGCCGGGCGCGTCGGGGACCGGCGAGGTGAGGCAGAGGTCGAGTTCCCCGGCACGCAACCGCTTCAGCATCGCCTCGCCGTAGTTCTGCACGAGCTGGAAACGCACCCGCGGATGGTCCGCCCGGAAGGCCCGGATCAGCCCGGGAACCGTCTCGGACCCCAGCGTGTGCAGGAACCCGAAGGCGATCCGGCCCGCCGTGGGATCCGCGTCCGCCCGTACCGAGTCGGCGGCCCGCCCGACCTCCGTGAGCGCCCGCTCGACGGTGCGGAGGAACGTCCGGCCCGCGGGCGTCAGCGAGACCGTACGGCCCCTGCGGGCGAACAGGGCCACGCCCAGATCCGCCTCCAGCCTCACCATGGCGCGCGAGAGGGTGGACTGCGGCACCGACAGTTCCTGCGCGGCCCGGGTGACGTGTTCGTGCCGGGCGACCGCCTCGAAGTACGCGAGGCGCGGCGCGAGCAGGCGGCGGATGTCTTCCTCGTCACTGATGTCTTCTTCGTAACTGCTGCGTGACAGCCGGGCCCGTGACCTCTGCTCATGCACCATGGGAACGATTATCGCCGGTCCATGCATTGGACGCATGAAGGGACCCGGCCTACGTTCGCCGTATGCCTCCTGCCAGTACCGGGGCACTCACCACCGTGAGTGCCTCCGCCGCGCCGTCCTCTCCCCCGCAGCTCCAGCTCGCCCCGGGCGGGCCCGGCTACCGCCGGATGAGCTTCGCGCTCTTCGCCGCCGGAATGGCGACCTTCGCCCTGCTCTACTCCACGCAGGCGCTGCTGCCCGCGATCAGCTCCGACTTCGGCGGGGCGGCGAGCCGGGCGAGCTGGACCGTCTCCGCGGCGACGGGCGGTCTCGCCCTGTTCGTCCTGCCGCTGAGCGCCCTGTCCGAGCGGTTCGGACGGCGGACGATGATGACGGCCTCGCTGACGGTCGCGGTGGCGGTCGGGCTGCTCGTCCCCTTCGCGCCGAGCCTGGGCTGGCTGATCGCGCTGCGCGCCGTGCAGGGTGCCGCGCTCGCCGGGCTGCCCGCGTCCGCGATGGCCTTCCTCGCCGAGGAGGTACGGCCGAAGGCGCTGGTCGCCGCGATCGGACTGTTCGTCGCGGGCAATTCCATCGGCGGCATGAGCGGGCGCATCGTCGCCGGGTGGGTGGCCCAGGCCTGGGGATGGCGGGCGGCGCTCGGGGCGATCGGGCTGATGGCCGTGGTGTGCGCGGTGGTCTTCCGGCTGCTGCTCCCCCCGGCCCGCAACTTCCACCCGGCCCCGCTGAACCCGCGCGCGCTGGGCCGTACCGTCGCCGCCCACCTCGGCGACCCGCTGCTGCGCAGGCTGTACGCGATCGGCGCGCTCTTCATGACGGTCTTCGGCGCGGTCTACACGGTGATCGGCTACCGGTTGGTGGGCGAACCGTTCAACCTGCCGCAGGGACTGGTCGGTTCGATCTTCCTGGTCTATCTGGTCGGTACGGTCTCCTCCGCCGCGGCCGGCCGGCTCGTCGCCCGGCTGGGCCGCCGGGGCGCGCTCTACCTCGCGGTGTCGGCGACCACGGCGGGCCTGCTGATCTCGCTGGCCGACGCGCTCGCCGCGGTACTGCTGGGGCTCGTCCTCATCACGGCGGGCTTCTTCGCCGGGCACGCCGTCGCCTCCTCGTCCGTGAGCCGTACGGCGAAGACGGGCCGCGCCCAGGCGTCGGCGCTCTACCAGTCGGCGTACTACCTGGGCAGCAGCCTGGGCGGCGCGCTCGGCGCTGTCGCCTTCCACTCGGCGGGCTGGGCGGGCACGGTGGCGCTGGGACTGCTCGCGGTGCTCGGTGTCGTGTCCGTCACGCTGTACGGGTCGTACAGCGCCCGAGCCACCCGGCGGATGCCCGCCACAGCAGGGCACTGAGCGGTACGCGGGGCGGGACGGCGTACGCGGGCGCGGCCCGGCCGAAGACTGTTTCCCCCCGGGGTGCAACGGTTGCCCCTCTTCGTCCGTCTCCTTCACAAGACGCGCGGTTCGCGCGGCACCGGGGGAATCAGCATCCGGGCACCAGCACCTCGGGAATCCACCCGGGTGAGGGGCGCCCGGAAAACAGGGGACGGAACGCATGGGACACATACGACGGAGAGGCGCCGTGGCCGCCGGGATCACCGCTCTGGTGGTGCCGCTGACCATGGCCCTGGGCGGGGCGACACCCGCACAGGCGGCCTCGTGCACGACCAGCACGGGTCCGTACCAGAAGCAGGCGGAGAAGTTCCTGGGACGGCCGGTGGACGGCAAGCAGTCGGCAGCCGACTGCACGGCGATCCGCTCCTTCCAGAGCGCGCACGGCATCACCCCGACCATCGGCTACGCCGGGTCGGTCACCTGGGGCGTGATGAAGGTGGTGGCCCAGCAGCAGGCCGCGGGCAGGACTCCGAACAAGGCGGGCACGTGCCCGGTGAACAAGGGGCGTATCGCCTGCGTCGACCTGACCCGGCAGCTGAGCTGGATCCAGGACGGCAAGAAGCTGGTGTACGGACCGGTGCCGGTACGCACGGGCCGCAACGGCTACGAGACCCGGACCGGGCTCAAGAAGGTCTACTGGCGGGACAAGAACCACGTGTCCTCGCTCTACGACGTGGCCATGCCCTACAGCCAGTTCTTCGACGGCGGCCAGGCGTTCCACTCGGTGGGCGTGAGCATGTGGAACCAGCCCGGCTCCCACGGCTGCGTGAACATGACCAAGACCAGTGCCGCGAAGTACTGGTCCCTCCTCAAGAAGGGCGACGAGGTCTACGTCTACGGGCGCAAGCCGGGCACCTGACGCCCGGCGTACGACCGTTGGCCGGACAGCGACTGTCAGTGGCCCCCGGTAGTTTCTGAATCGCTGGTGCGATCAGGATTCCGAGCAGGGGGCACACCCGATGAGCGACCTCGCGGCGACAGATCTCGACGTGCGCCTGGAGGGGCACAGGACCGAACTGACGGGCTACTGCTACCGGATGCTCGGTTCCCCCTTCGAGGCCGAGGACGCCGTACAGGACACGATGGTCCGCGCCTGGCGGAGCTACGACCGCTTCGAGGGACGGTCCTCGCTGCGGTCGTGGCTCTACCGCATCGCGACCAACGTCTGCCTGGACATGCGAGCCGCGGGCAGCAGACGGGCCCGCCCGATGGATCTGTCGGCCCCGCAGGCCCAGACCACGGCCGTGCTCGATGAACGCTCCGAGGCCACCTGGCTCGAACCGGTCCCCGACGGACGGGTGTTGCCGTCCACCGCGGACCCGGCCGAGGCGGCGGTGGCGCGGGAGTCGGTGCGTCTCGCCTTCGTGGCCGCGCTCCAGCACCTGCCCGCCAAGCAGCGGGCGGTGCTGATCCTGCGCGAGGTGCTCGCCTGGCGGGCGAGCGAGGTGGCCGAGCTGCTCGACACCACGGTCGCCTCGGTCAACAGCGCGCTCCAGAGGGCCCGTTCGACGCTGTCCGCGACGGAGATCAGACCGTCGGACCCGGCGGATCCGCTCGACGAGGACCAGCGGAAGCTCCTCGACCGGTACGTGGCGGCCTTCGAGGGGTACGACATCGCTTCCCTCACCGCGCTGCTCCACGAGGACGCGGTGCTCTCGATGCCGCCCTTCGACCTGTGGCTGCGCGGCCCTGCCGACATCGCCGCCTGGCACCTGGAACAGGGCATCGGCTGCAAGGGGTCACGGCTGCTGCCGACCGTAGCGAACGGCACCCCGGCGTTCGGCCAGTACCGGCCGGGCGCGACGGGCCGCGGTCACGAGCCGTGGGCGCTCCAGGTGCTCGAAATATCCGGCGGGAAGATCATCGGGCTGAACGCGTTCCTGGACACGGCACGCTGGTTCCCGCTCTTCGGCCTGCCCGCCCGGCTGGACGGCCGGGACCTGCCCTGAACAGGTCCCGGCCGGTCCGCACGGGACCTCAGGCGGTGGCGATGCGGTCCAGCACGATCGGGCTCGCCGTGAACGCGGTGTCCGCGGGGGCGATGTCGTACGCGCCGGGCAGCGACCGGAGCGCGTAGTCGAACTTCTCCGGGGTGTCCGTGTGCAGGGTCAGCAGCGGCTGGCCCTCGGTCACGCGGTCGCCGGGCTTGGCGTGCAGTTCGATGCCCGCGCCCGCCTGCACCGGGTCCTCCTTGCGGGCCCGGCCCGCGCCGAGGCGCCAGGCGGCGACGCCGATGTCGTAGGCGTCGAGGCGGGTCAGCACACCGCTCGACGGGGCGGTGACGACGTGCTGCTCGCGGGCGACCGGGAGGGCCGCGTCCGGGTCGCCGCCCTGGGCGGAGATCATCCGGCGCCAGCAGTCCATCGCCGTACCGTCGGCGAGGGCCTTGGCCGGGTCGGCGTCCTTCAGCCCGGCCGCGTCCAGCATCTCGCGGGCCAGCGCGAGGGTCAGCTCGACGACGTCGGCGGGGCCGCCACCGGCGAGCACCTCGACGGACTCGCGCACTTCGAGGGCGTTGCCCGCGGTGCGGCCCAGCGGGGTCGCCATGTCGGTGAGCAGCGCGACCGTACGGACACCGTGATCGGTGCCGAGGCCGACCATCGTCGAGGCCAGTTCACGGGCGTCGGCCAGGTTCTTCATGAAGGCGCCCGAGCCGACCTTGACGTCCAGCACGAGGGAGCCGGTGCCCTCGGCGATCTTCTTGGACATGATCGAGGAGGCGATCAGCGGGATGGCCTCGACGGTGGCGGTGACATCGCGCAGCGCGTACAGCTTCTTGTCGGCGGGGGCCAGCCCGTCGCCCGCCGCGCAGATGACCGCGCCGACCGAGTCCAGGACGTCCATCATCTCGGTGTTGGAGAGCAGCGCCCGCCAGCCGGGGATGGACTCCAGCTTGTCCAGGGTGCCACCGGTGTGGCCGAGGCCCCGGCCGGAGAGCTGCGGCACGGCGGCGCCGCACGCGGCGACCAGCGGGGCGAGCGGCAGCGTGATCTTGTCGCCGACGCCGCCCGTGGAGTGCTTGTCGGCGGTGGGCCGGGAGAGGGCCGAGAAGTCCATCCGCTCACCGGAGTTGATCATCGCAGCGGTCCAGCGGGCGATCTCCGTACGGTTCATGCCGTTCAGCAGGATCGCCATGGCCAGCGCCGACATCTGCTCATCGGCCACCTCGCCGCGGGTGTACGCGTCGATGACCCAGTCGATCTGCTCGGGGCTCAGTTCGCCCCGGTCCCGCTTGGTGCGGATGACAGAGATGGCGTCCATGGAGTTGGCGTTCCTTCCGGCGAGGGATACGTGAGGGAGTACGTGACAGGTGTACGTGACGGGGCTACGTGAGGGTGTTCGTGACGGGGTACGTGACGGGAGGTGGCCGTGCGCGTATCGCGCGACTCTACGCGCATAGAGAGAAGGGGTGTCCGTGGCCCTCCCACCGCGGTGGGAGGGCCACGGACACCGCGTCAGTTCAGATGCTGCGGGCCGAACGCCTGCGGCAGCATCTCGGAGAGCGGCAGCACCCCGTCCGGGGTTTCGAGCAGCAGCTCGGGCCCGCCGAACTCGTACAGCAGCTGGCGGCAGCGCCCGCACGGCACGAGTACCGCGCCCGCACCGTCCACGCAGGTGAAGTGCGTCAGCCGGCCGCCGCCGGTCGCCTGGAGCTGGGAGACCAGACCGCACTCGGCGCACAGCCCGATGCCGTACGAGGCGTTCTCCACGTTGCAGCCGACGACCGTGCGCCCGTCGTCGACCAGGGCCGCGACGCCGACGGGATACTTCGAGTACGGGGCGTACGCATGGGACATCGCGCCCCGCGCGGCCTCCCGCAGAACATCCCAGTCGACCTGTGTCACTTGCCCTGGCCCTTCCGGTAGCGCATGCCGTCCGCCTTGGGCATCCGCAGCCGCTGCGCGGAGAGCGAGAGCACCAGCAGGGTCACGACGTACGGCGTGGCGCCCACGAAGTCGGACGGGACATCATCGGTCAACAGGTACCAGACCAGGATGAGTACGGCCACGACCGCGCTGATGACGCCCTGGAGCATCGCCTTCTTGTACAGCTTCCAGACGGCGAGCAGGGCCAGGAGCACCACGATGAGCAGCAGCAGCGCGTGGACGGTCTCGCCGCCGTTGCGCAGCTGGAGCGCGTCGGAGAAGCCGAACAGGCCCGCGCCCATGGCGAGTCCGCCGGGACGCCAGTTACCGAAGATCATCGCGGCGAGACCGATGTAGCCACGGCCGCCGGTCTGGTTCTCCAGGTAGATGTGCGAGGGGACCATCGCCAGGAACGCGCCGCCGAGCCCGGCCAGTCCGCCGGAGACGGCGACGGCCGCGTACTTGTACGTGTAGACGTTGACGCCCAGCGACTCCGCCGCGATCGGGTTCTCACCGCAGGAGCGCAGCCGAAGACCGAACGGGGTCTTCCACAGCACCCACCAGGTGCCGACGAAGAGCAGCACGGCCAGGATCGTCAGCACCGAGACGTCGGTGACCAGGCCGCCGATGATGCCGGCCAGGTCGGAGACGAAGAACCAGTGGTGCTTCTCGATGGACGACAGACCGTCGGAGAGCCCGGGGATCGTGACGTTGGGCAGCGAGTCGACCGGTGGGGACTGCTTGGGGTTGCCGCCCGCCGCCACCGCGTCGCCGTGGTTGAAGAAGATCTTGGCGAGGTACTGGGTGAGGCCCAGCGCGAGGAGGTTGACCGCCACACCGGACACGATGTGGTCGACACCGAAGGTGATGGTGACGATGCCGTGCACCAGCCCGCCGAGCATGCCGAAGGTGATGCCCGCGAGGAGTCCGAGCCAGGGGCTGGACTGCCAGCCGATCCAGCCGGCGCCGAAGGTGCCGAGGATCATCATGCCTTCGAGGCCGATGTTGACCACACCGGCCCTCTCGGACCACAGACCGCCGAGGCCCGCGAGGCCGATCGGCACGGCGAGCCCCAGCGAGGCGCTGATCTGGCCCTCGGAGGTGAGCTGGTCGGCGCCGGTGACGATGCGTACCAGCGACAGCAGGATCAAGGCGCCCGCGATGATCAGCAGGACCTTCGGGAGCGAGAGCTTGGAACGGCCGGACTTGGCGTTCGCCGCCTGGGGAGCCGCCGGAGGCGGGGTCTTGGTCATGGTCGCGGTCATGCCGTCACCTCCTGCTGGTTCGAGTGGGCGGCGGCCTGCGCGGCGAGTTCGGCGCCGACCTTCTGCTGCTGGCGCTTGAGCCCGTAGCGGCGCACGACCTCGTAGGCGATCACGACGCACAGGACGATGACGCCCTGGATCACGCCGAGGATCTCCTTGTCGTACCCCTTGAACTCAAGGTGGTTGGTGGTGCGCTCCAGGAAGCCCCAGAGGAGCGCGCCGAGCGCGATGCCGATGGGGTGGTTGCGGCCGAGCAGCGCGATCGCGATACCGGTGAAGCCGATGCCCAGCGGGAAGTCGTTGCTGTACATGTGGCTGTCGTTGAGCAGCGTCGGCATACCGATCAGACCGGCCATCGCACCAGAGATGATCATGCTGGTGGCGATCATCTTCTTGACGCTGACGCCGCTCGCGGAGGCCGCGGACTCGGACTGGCCGACCGCGCGCAGGTCGAAGCCGAAGCGGGTACGGCCCAGCACGAACCAGTACGCCACACCGGCCAGCGCCGCGATGAAGATGAAGCCCCAGAGCGTGCCCGCGGGGCCGGTGTCGATGGAGAAGAACCAGGACGACTTCGGCAGCGGCTTGGTGGAGACCAGGGTGCCCGCGTCGTCGAGCTGGCCGAGCCTGCCCGGCTGCATGAGGTACCCGATGATCGCGGTGGCGATCGAGTTCAGCATGATCGTCGAGATGACCTCGCTGACCCCGCGGGTCACCTTCAGCACACCGGCCACACCGGCCCACATCGCGCCGACCAGCATCGCGGTGACGATCATCAGCGGGATCTGGACGGCGCCGGGCAGCGTCAGCGCGCCGCCGACGACCGCGGCGAAGAAGGCGGCCATCCGGTACTGGCCGTCGACGCCGATGTTGAAGAGGTTCATCCGGAAGCCGACGGCCACCGCGATACCGGCGAGGTAGTACGTCGTCGCCTTGTTGAGGATGTAGATCTGGCTGTCGCTGGCCGAGCCGTACGTCAGCATGTCGCTGAACGCGGCGAACGGGTCCTTGCCGGTGGCCAGGATGACCAGCGTGGTGACGACCAGGGCCGCCACCACCGCGAGCAGGGGGGCCGCTATCGCGAGGAGCAGCCGCTCCCGGTCGATGCGTGCGGTGAGCTTCTTCATCGGTCCTCTCCCCCAGCCTCTGCACCGGTGGCGCCCTGGCCGGCGACGTCCTCGTCGTGGTCCAGGTGTCCGGTGGCGGCGCCGGTCATCGCGGAGCCGAGTTCCTCGGGGGTGATCGTGGCGGGGTCCGCGTCGGCGACGAGCCGGCCGCGGTACATCACCCGCAGGGTGTCGGACAGGCCGATCAGCTCGTCCAGGTCGGCGGAGATCAGCAGGACGGCGAGCCCGTCGCGGCGGGCCTCCTTGATCTGGTCCCAGATCTGCGCCTGCGCGCCGACGTCCACACCCCGGGTGGGGTGCGCGGCTATCAGCAGCTTGGGGCGGTGGCTCATCTCGCGGCCGACGATCAGCTTCTGCTGGTTGCCGCCGGAGAGGGAGGCCGCGGTGACGTCGATGCCGGGCGTACGGACGTCGTACTCGGTGACGATGCGCTCGGTGTCGGCGCGGGCCGCCTTGGCGTCGATCAGGCCGTGCCGGGAGTTGGGCCGCTCGGTGACATGGCCGAGGATCCGGTTCTCCCAGAGCGGGGCCTCAAGGAGCAGGCCGTGCCGGTGCCGGTCCTCGGGGATGTAACCGACGCCGCTCTCCCGGCGCTTGCGGGTGGGCGCGTGCGAGATGTCGGTGGTACCGAGGGTGATGACCCCGCCGTCCGGATTCCGGATCCCCATGATCGCTTCGACGAGTTCGGCCTGGCCGTTGCCCTCGACGCCCGCGATGCCCAGGACTTCGCCCCGGTGGATCGTGAACGAGATGTCGGAGAGCACCTCGCGTACGACCCCGTCGGTGTCGACGGCGGTGAGCTGGAGGCCGTCGAGGTCGAGCATCGGCTCGTCGGTGACCGTCGACTCGCGGGTCTCCGGCGAGGGCAGCTCGCTGCCGACCATCAGTTCGGCCAGCTGCTTGGTCGTGGTGGTCGCCGGGTCGGCGGTGCCGACCGTCGTACCGCGCCGGATGACGGTGATCTCGTCGGCGACGGAGAGCACCTCGCCCAGCTTGTGCGAGATGAAGATGACGGTCAGGCCCTCGGACTTGAGGCCGCGAAGGTTGTCGAAGAGCGCGTCGACCTCCTGCGGGACCAGGACCGCGGTCGGCTCGTCGAGAATGAGGGTGCGGGCGCCGCGGTAGAGGACCTTGAGGATCTCCACGCGCTGGCGGTCGGCGACCCCGAGGTTCTCGACGAGGGCGTCGGGGCGGACGCCGAGACCGTACGCGTCCGAGATCTCCCGGATCTTGTTACGGGCCTTGGTGCCGATGCCGTACAGCTTCTCGCCGCCGAGAACCACGTTCTCCAGGACCGTGAGGTTGTCGGCGAGCATGAAGTGCTGGTGCACCATGCCGATGCCGCGGGCGATGGCGTCGGCGGGGCCGGCGAAGACGGCCTGTTCGCCGTCGACGGTGATGGTGCCCTCGTCCGGCTTCTGCATGCCGTAGAGGATCTTCATCAGGGTCGATTTACCGGCACCGTTCTCACCGCACAGGGCGTGCACGGTGCCCTTGCGGACGGTGATGTCGATGTCGCGGTTGGCTATGACACCGGGGAATCGTTTGGTGATGCCGCGCAGTTCGACGGCGGGAGGGCTGGACGCGTTGATGACGCACTCTCCTCGGAGAAGGAGCGGTGGGGGCGGAGGGGCCCCGGCGGAGGCGGGGGGTGCGGTGACGCTAACGCGCCAACTGCACGCTACACGCGTAGAGTTGACACATCGTTATGGGCCCGGCGGGGAGACAGCGATCCCCCGCGCCGGGCCCACGTGACGGGACAGGTCAGGGAGTGGTCTTGACCTTGACAGCGCCGTCGATGATCTTCTTCTGGGCCGCGTCGAGCTTGGCCTTGATGTCATCGATGAAGCCACCGCTGGTGGCCAGCGAGACACCGCCCTCGGCGAGCGAGTAGGTATTGGTGCCGGTGATCGGCTTGCCGGCACGGACCGACTTGACCAGGTCGTAGACGCCGATGTCGACGTTCTTGACGACCGAGGTCATGATCGAGTTCTTGTACTTCGCCAGCGAGGCGATGTTGTACTGGTCCGAGTCGACGCCGATCGCCCAGGCGCCCTTCTTGCCGTTGACGGCCTCGATGGCGCCGTTGCCGGAGGAGCCCGCCGCCGTGTAGACGACGTCCGCGCCCTTGTCGAGCATGCCCTGCGCGGCTTCCTTGCCCTTGTCGGGGCTGGCGAAGCCGGAGGTGTCCGAGCCGTGGCTCAGGTACTGCCGGTCGATCTTGATCTTGCTGTTGGTGTCCTGGACGCCCTGGACGTAGCCCGCCTCGAACTTCTTGATCAGCGGGACGTCCACACCGCCGATGAAGCCGACGTGGTCCGTCTTGGTCTTCAGCGCCGCGGCGACACCCGCGAGGTAGGAGCCCTGCTCCTCGGTGAAGACGATGTTGTCGACGTTCTTCGCGTCGACGACCGAGTCCACGATGCCGAAGGTGACCTTCGGGTACTTCGCGGCCACCTGCTTCATCGAGTTGGCGTAGGCGTAGCCGATGCCGACGATCGGGTTGTAGCCCGCGTCGGCGAGGTCGGTGAGCCGCTGGACGCGGTCGGCCTCGGTGTCGGTGGTCTTGGCGGTCAGTTCCTTGATGTCGCCGCCGAACTCCTTCTTCGCCTTGTCCATGCCGCGAGCGGCGGAGTCGTTGAAGGAGTGGTCGCCACGGCCGCCGACGTCGTAGGCGACGCCGACCTTGACGCCCTTGGACGACGACTTCGACGACGAGTCGGAGTCGTTCTGGGTCGAGGTGCTGCCACAGGCAGAGACGGAGAGAGCGAGGGCTGCGGTGGCTATGCCCGACGCAGCGATCTTGGTTACCCGGCGCAAGAGGAGGTCCCTTCAAACCAAACCTGGAGCGCCTCTTCCGGCGCTGGTTTTCGCCAGGATCGTAACGCGCGTAGATGTCAGGTAAAGGCCTGTTCGGAACCTGTTATCGGATCGACGCGAACGGGAGCCGACGTGGCCGGTTACGAACGATGTACGTCCAGCAACGCAGCGGCGGTGAAAAGCTCCACGCCGACCTCGATCGCGGCCTCGTCCGGGTCGAAATCCCCCCGGTGCAGGTCGCCCCGGGCGCTGTCTCCCGGCGTACGCACCCCGAGCCTGGCCATCGCGCCGGGCACCTGCTCCAGGTACCAGGAGAAGTCCTCGCCGCCGAGGCTCTGCTCGGTGTCCTCGATCGCGTACGGTCCGCGGCGCGCGGCCATGGCGTCGCGCAGCAGCTCGGCCACGGCGCCGTCGTTGACGACCGGCGGCACCCCGCGGACGTAATTGATCACGGACTTGGCCCGGTGCAGATCGGCCACCTCGGCGATGGCCTCGTGCACCAGATCGGGCGCGGACCGCCAGGCGTCCAGGTCGAGGCACCGTACGGTCCCGGACAGCTCGGCGTGCTGCGGGATGACGTTGCAGGCGTGCCCGGCGTCGATCCGGCCCCAGGTCACGGCGAGCCCGGACCGCGCGTCGATCCGCCTGGCCAGCAGCGCGGGCACGTCGGTGGCGACCTTCGCGGCGGCGGTCACCAGATCGGTGGTGAGGTGGGGCCGCGCGGTGTGCCCGCCGGGCCCGTCCAGGCTGACTTCGAGACGGTCGCAGGCGGAGGTGATGGGCCCGGCCCGCAGCCCGATCCGCCCGGCGTCGACCTTGGGGTCGCAGTGCACCGCGACGATCCGCCCGACGCCGTCCAGCACCCCGGACTCGATGGCATCGGGGGCACCGCCCGGCAGCACCTCCTCGGCGGGCTGGAAGATCAGCCGCACGGGGTACGGAAGCTGCCCGGCCTCGTGCAGCCGGGCGAGGACGAGCCCGGCGCCGAGGACGACGGTGGTGTGGATGTCGTGCCCGCAGGCGTGCGCCATGCCGGGGACGGTGGAGCGGTAGGCGCAGGCGGTCTTGGTGTCGGGGATGGGGAGCGCGTCGATGTCGGCGCGGAGGGCGAGCACGCCGCGCGGGGCTTCGGCTGCACTCCCGGCGTCCCCGCTGTTCCCGATGTCACAGATGAGCCCGGTCCCGATACTGAGCACCTGCGGCGCGAGCCCGGCCTGCTCCAGCCGCGCCTTGAGGGCCGCGGTCGTGCGGAACTCCTGGTTCCCCAGCTCGGGGTGCATGTGCAGGTCACGACGGAAGGCGATCAGCTCGTCCCGCAGCTCGGCGGGGAGCACACCGACGAGCGGGGCGTCACCGGCCGGACCGGTGTCACCGGCACAGGCGGGCAGGTCGGAAGCGTCGGGCTCACGGGACATCAACTGGTTCACTCGTTGAAGGGTAGGCCCCTTCATGGCCCAACTAGCCATCGAACAGCAAAAGTTCAGCCGCTTAGGCGAAAGAATCATGGTTCGCGGCGTATGCGGGGCGGGTGTGATGGGTACTGTCATTGGCCCCCGATCCCCGGTCGAGTCACTCTCGGTCCCCGGTCAGGCCATCCCGTAGAGCGCGGCAAGGTCCACGAGCAGAACATCGGGGCGACGCGCGGCGAGTTTCACGAGGTCGGGATAGAAACCGTGCAGCGAGTAGAGGGCGAGTGTGGTCCCCCCTGTGTCGTAGCCCTGTTCGGCCAGCAGCGCGCGGATATGTTCCAGCCGCTCCAGATCACCGGTCCCCGACGGGCCGCAGTGGCTTTCGCCTCGCCCAGGAGCGCGATGCGGGCACGCGGCGACTGAGGGCGCTCCCCCAGGGCCAGGGCCATGACGTCGACTTCATGCTTGGTACGAGCGGCGGGGTCGGCCACCTCCGCGGTACCGACCGGTCCCGGGAGTCCGTCGGGAAGAACCGTGTGGGCGAAGCGCCGGGTCCAGTCACGCGCAAGGTCTTCGAAGTGAGGACCCAGGATCTTGGAGTGGAAGGTGGGGGCGGACGCCTGCCAGATCTGCTCGGCGAACCCCTGCTCCACCGATGCGGCCTGCGGGAGCGTGATCAGCTGGTTGAAGCGGATGACCGGATCCGCGAGCGTGATGACCGGATGTGGACCTGCCCCTCTCTGCACGGCCCATAACACCGTCAGCGTACGGCCCGAACGGCTGACTGACGACGCGACGCCATTCGAACTGACCTTTCTGTGCCGCTCACTTGAGGTCCGCCTTTCGCCAGACCCCGCGCCCACAGTCCCAGCGCAATACTGGGTGATGCGTCAGGGGCGACGGGCCGAAGCGAAGGATCAGCCGCTACTGGGCGAGTGGCCGTCGGTCAGAGCGAAGCGGACGAATTCCACGTCCTTCTTCGGGATGCCCAGATCGTACGAACCGTCGGCTGTCCTCACCTTGAAGCGGGCGAACTTCCCAGCCATGGGGATCTTTTCGCCCTCCCCGTCCAACTCACAGGGTGTGGCCAGAGCCCATGCACCGGCCGCACCGCCGCACCGGCCGCACCAGCTACAACGGGATCGGCATCTCGTTGAGGTACATCAGGTCGATGTCGCCCCCGTCGGTCACCCCGGTCCACACCCGCACCGCATCCACCAGGCCCGCCGTGGCATCGCCGGAGGAGCCGTCGGGCGTGCGGCCCACGCCTACGGTGAAGTCCCCGGTGGCCTGCCACGGTGAGTCGAACGTGACGGGGGCAGTCTGGCGGACCCCGTCGACGTACAGCAGGAGTTGATGGTGCGCTCCGTCGTAGACGCCGGTGACCAGTGTCCAGTCGTCGCCGGGGTCGACCAGTTGCGCGCCGGCAATGCCTGTCGGTGCGGTCACCGTGGTGGCGCCGGGGGTGTCCGCATCGGTCCGGCCGAACGCCCACATGCCCTCGGACATACCGGCCGGCTGGGTGTACCAGAGTCCCCAGGAGTCCTGGTTGCCGCCGCTCTGACCGGCGATTCGCATCGTGTGCTCCACGCTCGTGTCACTCAGCGCGGAGGCGTCGAGCCTCACCCAGGCGGCGATGGTGAAGTCACCCTGTCCGTCGACCAGCGGGCCGCTCGCCGAGGCGTGGCCCGAGGTTCCGTCCAGCGACAGGACACCACCCTTGCCGCCGTCGTTGTCGGTGGCGAACGCAGCGCCGGAGGAGAGGGCGGCGGTGTGCCCGTAGCCGGAGGAGTCGGTGGCCGTGCTGCCCGAGGCCTCGTTCAGCTCCCAGTCGGCCGCGAGGGCCGGACGCGAGTGGCCGGTCTCCGGATCCACCTCGGCCTCCAGGTCTGCGGTTTCCTTCGGCGAGAGCGCGCGGTCCCAGGTCTGGATCTCGTCGATCTGACCGGGGAAGTAGCCGCCGTACGCGGCGCCTGACCGGCCGCGGCCGATCTGCAGGTCGCCGCCGGCCTGCCAGGAGGGGGTGAAGGGGACCGGGGCACCTTGGGCAACGCCGTTGACGTACAGCTGCACTGTCCCGGACTGGGCGTTGTACACGCCGGTCAGGTGGGTCCAGACCCCCGGTACAGGGGTTGCCGTCGAGACGGAGCGTACGACGGCCGAGGAGGCCGAGTCCGAGGTGTCCCGGCTGAAGACCCAGGCGTGCGAGGCAGCCGAGTAGGAGAGCGCGAACGCCGAGCCGTCGGCGCCCGCCTCGGACACCGCCACCGCGTCGTGCGTCAGGCCGGTCGGGCGGGCCCAGGCGGAGACGGTGAAGGAGCGGGACGTGTCGGGTCCCGCGCCGGCCGCCGAGGCGTAGCCCTGCGTGCCGTCGAGGTCGAGGGCCTTCCCCAGGCGTGCGTGGCTGGACCAGGACGCGCCGCCCACGAGTGTCGCGGGGTGCGATCCCGCGCTGTCCGCCGCCGTGCTGCCGCTGCCTTCGTCGAAGGACCAGCCTCCGGTGGCCGGGGCGTTCGGCGCGACGCTGAAGTAATAGGTCGCGGTCGTCGATGCGTCGCCCGCAGCGTCCCAGGCCGTTACGGCGAGCTGGTTCAGCCCTCTCTGGTCCGGTGCGAGGGTCACGGTGGTGCTGGTGGTTCCTGGCGGGACCGTCTTGGTGACCTCAAGCGTGTTGTTGAGCGAGTAGGTGAATTTGACGACGTCCGTGTCCGACGTGGTGAAGGTGAAGGTGCCCGGCACATCCACACCCCCGGACGAGGCGCACCCGTCCGCTCCGCACTCCGGGTAGTCGTCGGAGGAGATCGTCGGAGCGTCGAGCATCCGACGGTCACGGACCGGTTGAGTACCTTGCACGGAGCCGGCGGACCGGCTTCCTGGACGATGCCCGTCGGCCTGTGCCGCTGTGGCGGTAACACCCCCCGCCACCTGCACCAAAAGCGCCGCGCACACCAGCCACACCCCGCGTGCGGACGTGCGTCTGCCACTCCCCCTGGATCGCCTCACGGCTTGCCCCACCCCTTGTACGCCAAACAAGTTGGCCCCCACACCTAACGATCAAGGAGCCTGCCAGCCGCCCGGCCAAGGCAGGGCATGGGCCTGATCAAGAGGAGGTCATGTGCAGGTCGTGCACCCGTCAGGAATTGAATATTCACATCAAGTCTCAGCGGGCACACATCTGCTTCACGCGCCCCCGGCCGCCGCGTTCATCGGTCCCAGCCGCTGCACGTCGCGGGCCGTCCCCGTCACCCCCGCCAGGAAGCCCTGTGCGCGCGGGGATGCCGTCTCCGTAAGCCAGTTGGGGTCGATGTCGCAGACCGCGACGCGTACCTCCGTGCCCGCCAGGGCCAGCGGGAGCGTGTGCACCACCGTCGACGGGAAACTGACGATCGTGCGGCCGATGGGGCCCCTGCGGGCGATGAGTTCCAAGGGGAGGTCGGGGCGGACGATCTCCAGGCCCGTCTCGGCGTGCAGGCGGTGGAGCTTCTCGGTGGACTCGCGGCGGTGGGCGAAGTAGCGCGTCACGTTGTGGGTGCGGGCCAGCGCGGTGACCGCCGCGATGTAGCGGTCGCAGTCGACCACGCCCGTCTCCACCAGGGAGGTGCCCACCAGGTCCGAGGTACGGGTGATTCTCGGCGGGCCGAAGCGGGACCGGGTCCAGGCGAAGTCGTTGGCCGTGACGGTCAGTCCGGGCGGCGCGTCCCGGACCGGCATCGAGCTGAACACCTCGACCGTACGGCTGCCCGACGGGGTCAGCCTGCGGCGGGCCGCCGACGACATCGGGGCGAAGAGCAGGTCCCGGGGGCTGCGGCGGCCGCGTCGGTGCCAGCGGACCAGCGGTTGCTTCGCGGCGAGTTGGGCGATGAACTCCATGGTGGCCGTGCCGTCGTCGACCACCGTCAGATCGCGGGCGCCGGTGATCGTGAGGAGGAGTTGTACGTACCGGGAGAACGGGTCCCCGATGACGATCCGGTCGGCCCGGCGCAGCATCGGCGCGAGGCCGCCGATCGTCTTGAAGGGCGCCGCCACGCCGCCACGCGCCTCCTCCCACCGCACCGTGACCCCTTCGTCGCGGGCCAGTTCAGCCACCCGGCGGAGTTGCCCCCGGGACATGGGGTCGAGCGGTGAGAGGACGACCACGGTCAGGTCCGTGGTCGCCGTGTGGGCCCACTCCAGCAGGTTCAGCAGCTGGACGGGGCTCTCCACGAAGGCGAGCGTGGCGGGGGCGCTCTTCACTGTGGCGGGTCTCCTGCTGGTCAGACGGACGCGGGCTCGCGGTCCGCGCCTTCGGCGACGACACCGGCGACCCGGCGCAGCTTCTTCATCGGGGCGAGCTCCGAGTCGTAGACCTTCTTGACGCCGTCGCCCAGCGAGGCCTCGATGGTGCGGATGTCGCGCACCAGGCGCTGGAGGCCCTGCGGCTCGACGGAGGCCGCCTGGTCGGAGCCCCACATGGCGCGGTCCAGGGTGATGTGGCGCTCGACGAAGGCCGCGCCGAGCGCTACGGCAGCGAGGGTCGTCTGGAGGCCGGTCTCGTGGCCGCTGTAGCCGATCGGGACGTTCGGGAACTCCGCCTGGAGGGTGTTGATGACGCGGAGGTTGAGCTCCTCGGCCTTCGCCGGGTACGTCGAAGTGGCGTGGCAGAGCAGGATGTTGTCGCTGCCCAGGACCTCGACCGCGTGGCGGATCTGGCGCGGGGTGGACATGCCGGTGGAGAGGATGACCGTACGGCCGGTGGCGCGCAGCGAGCGCAGCAGCTCGTCGTCGGTGAGGGAGGCGGACGCGACCTTGTGGGCCGGTACGTCGAACTTCTCCAGGAACGCGACGGCCTCGGTGTCCCACGGGGAGGCGAACCAGTCGATGCCGCGCTTGGCGCAGTGCTCGGAGATGGCCTGGTACTCGGCCTCGCCGAACTCGACGCGGTGGCGGTAGTCGATGTACGTCATCCGGCCCCAGGGGGTGTCACGCTCGATGTCCCACTGGTCGCGCGGGGTGCAGATCTCCGGGGTGCGCTTCTGGAACTTGACCGCGTCGCAGCCCGCTTCGGCGGCGGCGTCGATCAGGGCGAGGGCGTTGTCCAGCTCACCGTTGTGGTTGATGCCGATCTCGCCGGTGATGTAGACGGGGTGGCCGGGGCCCGCGGTCTTGGTGCCGAGGGTGCGGAGGCGGGTGGTGCTCATGAGGGTTCTTCCTTACGTGACGGACGAGTTGGGGTGATGTCGATGTGTGGTGCGGGGTGTTGCTCGGCTTCGGGGGTTACTTGACCGATGGGTCGGGGGTGTGGGGAGTGTTGAGGTCGGGGCCCAGCAGCCAGGCGGCGATCTCGCGGATCGCGCCCTCGCCGCCGGGGGTGGTGGTGACCGCGCGGGCGGCGCCGCGTACGACGTCGTGGGCCTGGGCGACCGCGACGGGCCAGCCGACGAGGTCGAAGCACGGCAGGTCGTTCACGTCGTTGCCGACGTAGAGCACCCGCTCGGGTGCGACGCCCTGCTCGTCGCACCACTGCTTGAGTGCGAGGTCCTTGCGGTCGATGCCGTGCAGCACGGGCAGCCGCAGTTTGCGGGCGCGGGCCGCCACCACCGGGTTCTGTTCGGTGGAGAGGATCAGCAGCTTGAGGTCCGTACGGTCGCGGAGGGCGGCGATGCCGAGGCCGTCCCCCCGGTGCACGGCGACCAGTTCGCGGCCGTCGGAGTCGATGAGGACCCGGTCGTCGGTCTGGGTGCCGTCGAAGTCCAGGACCACGGCGTCGATGTCGTCGCGGCCGGGCAGCGTACGGGTGTCGAGGAGCGGCGCGAGGGCCCTGGCGCGGGCCAGGTCGTGCGGGTCGTCGATCTCCAGGACGCGGGCCGGGTCGGTACGGACGAGGGTGGTGCGGCCGAAGAAGCGGTGGCGGGCGGCGCGGAAACCGTCGGCGTCCATCGCGTACGCCGCTCCGGTCTCCAGGTAGTCCTGGGGCCGGTCCTGGCGGCGGGGGCGGGACGCCTTGTCGTGATTGACGCCGGTCGTTCCCGTACCGCTGCGGGCCTCCTCCGCGCTCCCGCCCGTCGTCTCCACGCCCTCGCGCCAGAGGAAGCCGTGCGAGGGGGCGACGGTCAGCGCGGTGTCGGCGCCGTCGTGGGCGACCGCCGCCGTGACCCCGTCGATCTCCTCGCTGGTGAGGAAGGGGCTGGTGCACTGGACGAGCAGCACCACGTCGGTACCGGGGTAGGCGTCCAGCGCGTGCAGGATCGCGGCCTCGCTGGTCGCGGTGTCCCCGGCGATCTCGGCGGGGCGCAGCACCACATCGGCGCCCGCTTCGCGCGCCGCCGCCGCGATCCGCTCGTCGTCGGTGGAGACGGCGACATCGGTGACGAGGCGGGCGCCCAGGCAGGCCCGGACGGCGCGGACGACGAGCGGGACGCCGCCGATCACGGCCAGGTTCTTGGCAGGTACGCCCTTGGACCCACCCCGGGCCGGGATCACGGCCAGCACCTTCGCGGGCCGCGCGGGCGTCGCGGCGGGCGCGGTTCCGTCGGTTACATCGGTCCGGTCGGTCCGGTCGGTCTCGGTGGGCATCACAGTTCTCCCATGCGGCGGATGACAGGGGCCACGCGCTGTACGCCGTGGCGGTACGCCCCGCGGGCCGCGTCGCGTACGGCGTCGCGCACCACCCGGCGTACACCGCCGACTTCGGCGACCGGCGCGGCATCGAGGCGGTAGCGCGCGAGGATGCCGGGGAGGTATCCGGGCGCGGTGGCGTGGGTGTAGTAGGGGGCGAGCGGCGGGAGCCGGTCCCGGTCGGCGACGAGGCGGGCGACCCGTTCGCGTACGGCGTCGAAGGCCGTCGCGTACGAACCGTCGGCTGCCACGCCCTGCCGGGCCAGCCACGCCGGGTCGGCCTCCGGGCAGTCACCGGCGTCCAGTTGGTCCCAGGAGGCCAGGCAGCCGGAGCCGATGAAGTGGTGGTTGCCGAGCGCTTCCCGGATGCCGAGGTCGGTGAGGATCACGGTGGGAATCCGGCGGTGCAGGGACTCCAGGGCGGCGGTCGACGAGACCGTGACCAGCAGGTCGGTGCGGTCCAGCACCTCGCCCATGTGGCCGTACACCAGGCGGAAGTTGGACGGCAGACCGCCCGGAATCCGCTCGGCCAGTTTCTGGTAGGGCAGTTCCTCGATGTGCGTGGTGTGCTCGCCCGGCTTGGAGCGGAGCTTCAGCTGCACCTCGCGGCCTGGGTGCAGCCGGGCGTGCTCGACGAGGCGGCGCAGCAGGTACGTACGGCCTTCGCGCGACTCGGGTACGGAGGGCTGCGCGGCGAAGACCACCGTCCGGACGTCCCGCCGGTCGCCGCTGTAGGGCGTGCCGCCGAGGAAGGGCAGCGCGGCCTCGGTCACCGCGGACGCGTCGGCGCCCACCCCCTCGTACACCGCGCGGAAACGCTCCGCGTCGTGGCGGGAGTTGGCGAGTACGACATCGGCGCCGTGCCGCAGCAGCAGACCGTCGGCGAGCTTCTCGTAGACGACGCCGACATAGCCGGTGACGACGACGGGCCGGCGGCCGAGCGTGGCCAGTCCGTGCAGCATCGCCTGGACCGCCCCGCCGACGAGCGCCAGGACGACCACGTCGTAGCTTCCCTGGGGGGAGCCCTGCTCGACGGCCCGGAGGAATTCGGCCCCGGTGACCTCACGTACCTCTGCCGTGGTCACCCCGGCCCCGACCTCGGCGAGCTGGCGCGGGGTGGGCGTGGCCCGGCCGCGCAGCAGGAAGCCGCTGAGGTGGGCCTCCCCGGTGGAGAGGCGGCGTGCGGTGAGCGCGCCCCATTTCCAACGGGTGTCGGAATCGGCGATCACGGCAACGCGGAGAACATCGCTGGTACTTGCTGGCACAACGACGAAGGTAGAAAGGCATTCGGTTCGGCGGCCCAACTCAACAGCAACAAACGGTTAACAGCGGGCCGACGGAGAGAGAATGAGCCCGGCCCGCCGCCCGGTTCACTGTTCCGCCATATTCAGTTCACCCGCCATATCACCGGGCTTCAGGCCGAATGCCGGGGAGCCTCTTAGCGTCACGCGGGTGGTTAAGCTCTCCGTCATCGTGCCGTTCTTCAACGTGCAGACATACGCCCCCGACACCCTCAGAAGTCTGCGCGCGAACGCACGCGACGACTTCGAGTTCCTGCTCGTCGACGACTGTTCGACGGACGGGACCCCGGAGATCCTCGAACGTGCGGAGCGCGAGCTTCCGGGGGCGGTCCTGCTGAGACACCCCAAGAACGGAGGACTCGCCACCGCCCGCAACACCGGGCTGGACGCCGCGCGCGGCGAATACATCACCTTCCTCGACGGCGACGACTGGCTCGCCCCCGGGTACTACGCCCACCTGCTCGCCGCCATGGAGGGATTGGGATGCGACTTCGTCCGTACCGACCATGTGCAGTGCACGGGCAGCGCCCGCGCGGTCCAGCGGGTCCCGTACGGCAGGCGCGGCGAGGTGCTGAATCCGCGTGACGTGATCCTGCCCGCCGACCGGTCCACGCCCGTCGACTACGCGTTCGCCTGGGCCGGCATGTACCACCGCAGGCTCCTGGACCGCGGGCTGCTGCACTTCACGGACGGGCTGCGCACCGCCGAGGACCGCCCGTGGATCTGGCGGCTGCACCGCGAGGCGGAATCGTTCGCCGTGCTCGGTCTGCTGGGAATCTTCTACCGGCGTGGGGTCGCTTCGTCCCTGACGCAGATCGGCGACGTACGCCAGCTCGATTTCATCCGCGCTTTCGACCAGGTTCTCGACGACACCGCGAAGGACCCGGATGCCGATCTTCTCCTTCCCAAAGCCGTCCGCACCTATTGCGCGATCATTTCGCACCACTTGGGTTCCATCGAAAGGTTCGAACCGGCCGTGGCACGTAAATTGCGGACGCTGAGCGCCGCCGCGCTGAAGCGCATGCCGCAGGATCTGCTGACCGACGCGCTCGACTCGATGGACACCCCGCGTGCGTCCCGGCTGCGCAGGCTGCGCCGCCGCCCGGCCGCGCTGACGGCGGAGGTCGCGGCATGACGCGCCCCGCCTCGACCTCGGTGTTCCCCGCACTGCCCGGCGCGCGGACGACGCAGATCTTCTACGTGTCCACGCTGTACGGAGCCGCCACCGTCGCCGCCGCGATCGACAGCGGCTGCTTCGACGGAGCGGACCGGCGGCTGCTGCTGGTCAGCAACAACGCGGCGATCCCGGAGACCACGCCCGCGCTCGACACGATGCCGGGCTTCGAGCAACTGCGCGACCGGTTCGACGGGGTGCTGTCCTGGAACGACACCATCGCCCCGCTCCATCCGGGCGGCTGGTCGCCCCGCCCCGACGACATCCCGCTGTGGGAGCGGCAGTTGAGGCTGCTCTGGGAGCTCGGTGACGACCGGGTCGAGCTGGCGGTCGAGTCCATCCAGGTCAACCCGGCGCAGGCGCTCGCCCTGCTCTTCCAGGACGCGCCGGTGACGGTGTACGCGGACGGGCTGATGTCGTACGGGCCGACCCGCAACAAGATCGATCCGCTGATCGGCACCCGGGTGCGCAGGCTCCTCCACCTGGACCTGGTGCCGGACCTGAAGCCGCTGCTGCTCGCGGAGTTCGGGGTGGAGCCGGAGATCGTGCCGGACGCCGCCTTCCTGAAGGTGCTCGGTGAACTGGCCGGTTCGGCAACGGAGTTGCCCGAGTGCGCCGAACCTCCGGCGCTGCTGCTCGGCCAGTACCTCTCTGCGCTGGAGATCCTCACCCCGCAGCAGGAGGAGGACCTCCATGTGCGGATGCTGCGCGGCGCGGTCGCGCGCGGTCACCGTACGGTCGTCTTCAAGCCCCACCCGACGGCCCCGGCCCGCTGGTCCCGGCTGCTGGAGCGGGAGGCGGACCGGCTGGACGTCGAACTGACCGTCGTGGACACGCCGTTGCTCGCCGAGACGCTGTACGAGCGGATGCGTCCCGCACTGGTGGTGGGCTGCTTCTCCACCGCGCTGCTGACGGCGAGCGCGTTCTACGGCATCCCGGTCGCCCGGACCGGTACGGAGCTGCTGCTGAACCGGCTGGCCCCGTACCAGAACAGCAACCGCGTCCCGGTGACCGTCGTCGACGCGCTGCTGCCCGACCTGGAGGACCCGGAGTCCGCGCCGGCCGACGACCTGCCGGGACTCGTCGCGGCCGTGGGCTTCGCGATGCAGCCGCTGCTGCGGCCGGACCTGCGTCCGGCGGCGGAGGCGTATCTCGCCCGGCACCTGACCGAACACACCTGGCGCTACTTCAAGCGGCGCAGGCTGACGGTACTGGGGCTGCCGGGCGGGGTGCCGTCGCAGCTGGCGTTCATCCCGCGCAACGCGACGGTACGGCGAGTGGCCCGGCGGGCCCGTTCCCTCAAGAGAGTTGCCCTCGGATGACCTCCACGCCCGCACCCCCGCAGACCGGTCCGGGGGCCGGCCCTGGATCTGGTTCCGGGACCGGTCCCGATAGCACCCTTGGTCCTGGTGCCACTGGTCACGGCACCCCCGTTCCCGGCAGCCTCGCCGCCGGGGCCGGGACGCCGATGCCGCCCGTGCTGCCGGTACCGGCGGCGGCCCCGGCGGCCCCCGCCGGCCGGCCGCCGCGCACGGGCGGGCGGCTGCGGGCGCTCGACGGCCTGCGGCTGGTCGCCGCCCTGATGGTCGCCGCGTACCACTACGGCGGCCGGGGCGGCGAGATCAGCCGGGCCTGGGGCGGCTCACCACGTCACCAGTTCCCCACGCTCTCCGAGTGGTTCGCCTACGGCTGTCTCGGCGTGCAGATCTTCTTCGTCATCAGCGGCTTCGTGATCTGCATGAGCGGCTGGGGCAGACCGCTGCGCTCCTTCTTCGCCTCGCGCGTCTCACGGCTCTACCCGGCGTACTGGGCGGCGATCGTCCTCGTCACGGCGACCTTCGCGCTGCCCTGGGTCGTGTACGAGACCGTCTCTCCGAGCGACGCACTGGTGAACCTCACCATGCTCCAGCAGCCGATCGGCGCCGACCGGGTGCTCGGGGTGTGCTGGACGCTCTGGGCCGAGCTGCGGTTCTACGCCCTCTTCGCGCTCTTCGTGGTGCTGCCGGGCGCGAACCGGCAACGCGTACTGATCTTCTGCGGGGTATGGACCCTCGCCGCCGCGATCACCGACGCGGTGCACCAGCCGCTGCTGTCCACCGTCCTGATGCCCGAGTACGCCCCGTTCTTCATCGGCGGTGTCGGCCTCTACCTGCTGCACCGCGACCGGCGGGACGTCATCGCCTGGGGCGTGGTCGGCGTCAGCTGGGCGATCGGCCAGCACTACGCGGTCACCGGGCTGTGGCACCGGGCCGACCCCGCGTTCTTCTCGTACCGGCACACGTCCGTGATCATCGCGATCGTGACGCTGGGCTTCGTCCTGGTCGGCGCCATCGCCCTGGGGTACTTCCGCTGGGCGGACTGGCGCTGGCTGACGGTCGCGGGAGCGCTCACGTACCCCTTCTACCTGGTGCACGAACACCTGGGCTGGGTGGTGGTGGGGGTGCTCCACCGTCACCTGGGCATCCCCTCGTACGCGACGCTCGTCCTCACCGTACTGTCGATGCTGGGGCTGGCCTGGCTGCTCAACCGCTATGTCGAGAACCGGCTGACACCGCTCCTCCGCGGCGCCCTGTCCCGGGTCATCGCTCCGGCGTCGCCCCGCTGACACCCCGCGGCCGGTACACCGCCTCGATCCCCGCGACCACCAGCCGCAGGCCCTCCTCGAAGCGCCGGTCGAAGTCGGTGAACATCTCCCGGCCCGCTGCGGCGGCGAGCGGGTAGTCGGCGAGCCGCCGCGCCCGCTCCTCGACGTCGTACCCCGCGCGGCGCTCGTCCGGCATGGGCTGGACACCCTGTTCCTCGGTGACGAAGCCCAGCGTGAACGCGTACGCGGTGGTGGTCGCCCGCACCGCCTGCGCCAACTCGAAACCGCAGCCGACCATCATGCGCAGATGCTCTTCCAGCGAGTCCGCGTGGTCGATGCCGGTGAGGCGGGTGCCGCTGTAGACCCTGGCGCCGTCCCGGTGGCGCAGCAGCATGGCGCGCAGGGCCCGGTTGTAGGCCAGGATCCCCTGCTGCCAGTCACCGGGGGCCTCCGGCCGGTCCCGCTCCCGGTCCTCCCGTTCCGGCCCGCCCCGTTCCGCCCCTTCCCGTTCCGGCGCGGAGACGCGTGGCCGGTCCTCGGCGAGCATCTGCCGGTACATCACCGTGGCCATCTCGTCGAGCAGCGCCTGCTTGTCCTTGAAGTGCCAGTAGAGGGCGGGCGCCTTGACGTCCAGCTCCTTGGCGATGGCGCGCAGGGTCAGCCCGTCGAGGCCCACCTCGTTCAGCAGCCGCAGCGCGGTCGTGGCGACGCGCGCCCGGTCGATCTTCGTCGTTCCCACCTTGACAATTTAACAGCGTTAAGGGCATCGTCGGAAACATGCAACTTAACAACGTTAAGGACGCGGGCACGGGCACGGGCACGGGCACGGGCACGGGCACGGGCACGGAAACACGGGTGGAGACGGACGTACTGATCGTCGGCGCGGGCCCCACCGGCCTCACCCTCGCCACCGATCTGGCCAGGCGCGGGGTGCGCACGGTCGTGGTCGAGAAGGCAGACGGCCTCTTCCCCGGCTCCCGGGGCAAGGGCCTCCAGCCCCGCACGATGGAGGTCTTCGACGACCTCGGGGTGGTCGGAGCGGTGCTGGCGTCGAGCGGACCCGCACCGCTCCTGATGAGGTGGAAGGACGGCGAACGGCAGGGCGAGCGCTCCATGTTCGACGCCTCGGAACCGACCCCGGACGCCCCGTACGCGGGGCAGCCGCGCATCCTGCCGCAGTGGCGCACCCAGCAGATCCTCTTCGACCGCCTGACGGAACTGGGCGGACGGGTCTCCTTCTCCACCGCCCTGACGTCGATCACCCAGGACGCGTCCGGGGTCACCGCCGGGCTCTCCACCGGCGGCAGCGTGCGCGCGGCGTACGCGGTCGCGGCCGACGGCGGTCGCAGTACGGTCCGCAAGGCGCTCTCCATCGGGATGACCGGCGAGGCCGTCGATCCCTCGTCCATTCTGGTCGCCGATGTCCTCGTCCCCGCCCTGGACCGGCTGAACTGGCACGTCTTCCCGGGGGACGGCGGATTCCTGACGCTCTGCCCCCTGCCCGGCACGGACGCCTTCCAGCTGGTCGCGCAGTTCCCGTCCGGCAAACGCCCCGACCTGTCCATCGACAGCATCCGCACCGAGGTCGCCGCCCGCACACATCTCGCCGCCGACGCGGTCACCGAGGTGCTCTGGGCCTCGGACTTCCGCCCGCGCGCGGCGCTGGCCGACCGGTTCCGGGAGGGCCGGATCTTCCTGGCCGGGGACGCCGCCCACGTCCACTCACCGGCCGGTGGCCAGGGCCTCAACACCAGCGTCCAGGACGCGTACAACCTGGGCTGGAAGCTCGGCCGGGTACTGCGCCACGGCGCCCCCGAGGCCCTGCTCGACTCGTACGAGCAGGAGCGGCGGCCCAACGCGGCCGAGATGCTGGGGCTCTCCACCCGGGTGCACCGCGGAGAACAGCGGCGCGGCGCGGCCACCCAGCAGCTGGCCATCGGGTACCGCGGCGGCCCCCTGTCCACCGGCCGCGCGGGCGCCCTGGAAGCGGGCGACCGGGCACCGGACGGCCCCCTGGGCAAGGGTACGTTCCTCGACGCCTTCCGCGGCCCGCACTTCACCCTGCTCGCGGTCGGCACCGACGCACAAGTGCCCCCGCTGGACAGCGAGTCGATACATGTCCACCGCACCGACGCGTACGCCCCGTACGGCAAGGGCCTCTTCCTCGTCCGGCCCGACGGCTACATCGGCTGGGCGGGCGAGGACCCGGACGGACTCCTGGCCTACCTCACACGCTGCTGAGCGAGAGCTTCACGGCGGCCTCCGCCGACGCTCCGTCGATCGTTACTCGTACCGGTACTTCAGCGAGTCCGCCTCCGCCTGCTCGATGTCGGCGATCGTCAGCTCCGGCATCCGCAGTTGGGCCAGCGTCACCTCGGCCGAGGTCGGCTGGGCGTCGGCCGACAGCCATTGCTCCGGCTTCCAGGCCGCGCTCCGCAGCAGCGACTTGGGGCAGTGCGGGTAGACCTCCTCGATCCCCAGCACCAGCGCACTGGCCGGCGGCTTGCCCACGGCGGTCAGCTGCGACAGCAGCTCCGGTCGGGTGGAGACGCAGGCCCGGCCGTTCACCCTGAGCGTCGTGGTGCGCCCCGGGACGAGGAAAAGCAGCCCGGCCCGCCCGGTGGCGATGACGTTCTGCAGGGTGTCCAGACGCTTGTTGCCGGTCGCGTCCGGTATCGCCACCGTCCGCGCGTCCAGGACGGCGGCGAACCCGGCGGGACCACCGCGCGGGGAAACGTCACAGTTGCCCTCGGCGTCCGCGCTGGCGACCAGGACCAGCGAGGAGCAGCCGATCAACCTCCGCGTCTGCTCGGTGAGTTCGGTCATCTGCTTCCGCACGGACACGTCGCTGGGGAGTCCGTAGGCCCGGCGCAGCGCCTCCTGATCGGACACGGCGTCGAGGCGGAGCGAGTCGAAGGCATTGCCGGCAGGGGGTGTCGTCATGCCTCCGACCCTAGCCAGTGGGCCGGCCTGCGATTGGTCCTGGCCGGTGAGCGTGGGGGCATGGAGACGGCCGCCCACGAGCGACTCCGAAAAGGTGATCGACGGCTGTGCCACCGAAACCGGCCCAGCCATCCGACCCGCCTGATCAGCAGCACGACATCCCGAGTTGAACCTCACCAACCGTCAAGGCGATTGGTCGACGCTTCCTTCTGCTGGGAGTGCCGGCCGGCACAGAGAACGAAGTCGCCCTGGCAGACTCCTGGGCCCCACTCAGGGGGCGAGCGTCGGCCAATGTCTCGGGAGTGTGATCAAGGCAGTAGGTTGGCCTGCCCCGCCCGAACGCTCCTGGTGAACAAGTCGTAATCCTGGCGGGAGATGATCAGAACCTGGGCGTCCGGGTCGCCCACGTCGACGGAGTCGCGCAGCGCCACGACACCGTCCACGAACGCGACCTCCAGGCAGTTGTTCCCGCCGCTGGACAGTTCGCTCTTCGCCCACTCGGCGTTGGTCAGGTCGACCTGCTTCTTCATGTCTCGAAGTCCTTGATCAGTTTCTGGATGCAGCGACGGGATGCTTGCGGATCGAGGGCTTGTTTCCGGAGGTCGTCGAACGCAGATTGATACCGGTCCACGGGCACATCGTCCTCCAGGTACAGGCTGGTTGTCTTGGCCTCAACCACGGCAACCGGCGATCCCACCTGGAATTTTAGAAGCTGGAACGAACCATCGACGCCTGCGTGAGCACCTACATCAAAAGGGAGCACCTGTACATCCACATGCTTGCGCTCCTCTGTCACCGTCAGTAGCCAAGCAAGCTGTTCTTGCATCACTTTCGGGCCACCCACGACCCGACGCAGCGCGGCCTCGTCCAAAATGCACCACAGGTTGAGCGGCTCTTCGCGGGACAGGACTGCTTGCCGGGCCAGCCGGAGATCCACGAAGCGGTCAACCTCTCGCTTCGAGGACCACACCTTGCTCCGCTCCACGATCGACGTTGCGTACGCCCTGGTCTGCAGCAGACCCGGAATGACTTGGAGGAAGAAGACATCGGCCTCGGTCGCCATGCCTTCCAGGTGTAGGTAGTCCTCGAAAGCGTCGGTCTGGATCGCGTCTTGGAACTCGTCCAGCAGGTTCGTCCGTCTTCCCGAAGCCGCAAGGGCGGCCATGGCTTTGACCCTCTGCCTCGTCTCCTCCGACTCCACGCCATAGACCTGGAAGAACGCGGTCAAACCGAGGCCCGAAACCCGTTGCTTGCCATTCTCGATCTTGCTCAGAGCTGGCTTGCCGGACAACCCGAGGCGTTCCGCGGCCTCCTCCATGCCGTAGCCGACCGCGTGACGGAGTGATCGCAGCGCCGAACCAAACCTTCGCCTGTGCACGTTGGGACGCGCTTCCACCATGACCCACCTCCCTCGGGCCCGCAGCGTATCGCGCGCTCTCGTGGCTGACATATGCCAACTTCCACTTTGAGCAACGTTTCTAATTCCAAAGAGTTGCTAGCAACGTTTCTCATGCGCCATCGTTGCCTATGACAGAGCGACCACCCGGCGCCAGCCGGTAGTTGCTCCCAGGAACGAGCCGCGCCCTGTCCTCCTATCAGTGCGGACCGCTCACGCTTCCTCGAAGGGATGACCGTGCCATGACCGCGACCAGGCCCAACGCAATCGGTGCCCCCGGCTACAGCGAGACCATGCCCTGCGTGCCGGAGTCTGCTGGCCGTGCCCGCAACTTGATCCGGATGGCCATACACACCTGGGGCCTGGACGTGCTCGTCTCTGACGGCGAGCTGATCGCTTCAGAGTTGGTAGGCAACGCTGTGCAGCACAGCAGGTCTCACCACCTCCGTGCCGGTGTCACCCTGCTCGGCCCGGGACATGTGGTTCTGTCCGTCTCGGACAGGTCAACTGCCTACCCGAGGTTGCAGAAATCCCGTCTGGAGTCTGTAACTGGGAGGGGATTGCTTCTGGTTGATGAGCTGGCTCACCGCTGGGACGCCGATATTCGTCGGTGGGGAAAGGTTGTCTGGGCTGAACTCCGCGTTGCTGAAGACCCGCCCGATGGACAGTGATTCGTACTGGTGCCAGTTGGCTGCTGGGCCTACCGACCAGTCATCGGCGATCATCCTTGGCTGCTTCCCGGCGAGAAATCGCCGTCTTGCCCTTCGATGGATGCGGGAGCAGGCTCAACGGGTGGTCCGGGCCCTTGATCCCGACCCGTCCGACTCGTGGGTCGCCAACGCTCCGCTGCACCGGGTGGACGCGTCCCTTCGCATCCCCGACCCTGCGGCGGCGCTGAGGACGTGGGTGGCCGACGCGAGTGAGCAGGACACGACATTGCATCTCCTCGGCAGCGGCCAGCCGTACGCGCTCACCGTTTACGACCAGTCTGCCTACTACTCCCTCTCCGCATGGCCCGCCTCTACGGCCTTCGGGGCGGAGTTGGGCGACTCGACGCCTGTTTCCAGCGCGATCGCCTGATGCCCCGCTCTGTTCACACGCTGTCTTGAAGGAAGCCCAGCCACCCGGCCGGGTAAGACACATCGGGTTCCCGCACCCACATGACCAGAGCGGTTCCAAGCCCCCGCACCCAAGCGAAGGAAATCGAGGCCGTGACCTCCTTTCGGACCTTGAAACGAATCCGTACCTTCGTCGGTCTGGAGCGCGAGCTCGTTCTCTACGACGAATGTGACACGTGGGCGGACGACCCGGGGAGCGCGGACACACCTGTCTGCCATACCTCGTTGCGGATCTCCGCGTTCGGGCTCCGCGCTGAGACTGATGAGAAGACCGGCCTGGCGGCATTGAAGGCCGTCCGGGAGCAATACCCCGCCGTGGTGCACCTTCTCTACATGAACTTCGCCATCTACGGTCTCCTGATCGCCCTGGCGGTCGACGTCTTGAGTCACTGACAGCAGCGGCCAGGAAGGCCTGAGCGTTCGCCCCGGCCGTAGGAAGGGCAGCACTCCCTGAAGCGGCCAAGTAGCCGCTTCCCCAAGCTCCTCTCCGAGCATCTGCCCGGAAAGGTCCATGCACAGTTCGTTGGAGGTTTCATGAGCAGCACAGCAGTCATTCCGTTCGCCGCCCGTGCGGCTGCCCCGCCATGCCTGGTCACCACATCTATCGAGGGAGTTGTCTGGGACGGGGAGCACCAGCTCAACGTGCAGGCGGACGGCACGCCTTGGCACACCGCCGACCACGCGGCGTCGACCACCGATACCAACCTGGACGGCAAGGGCGATGACGTGAGCGATCCCTACTTCGCTCCCGCCTCCTGATGAGGGCCGCCCGACCTGTACTCGTCGTCGCTGAACGGCTGGACGCCTCGGCTGACATGGTTGTGGACCAACTGAACCAGCGCGACGTACCTGTCATGCGATTCGACTCGGCCGACTTCCCCCAGCACGTGACCCTGTCTGCCGGCCATAGGCCGACAGACGCGGGATGGGAAGGCGTACTGAGTGACGAGCACCGATCGGTGCGGCTTGAGGACGTCCGGGCCGTCTACTACAGGCGGCCCGGACGCCCCGTCATCGCCGACACCGTGGCTGAGCCGTATGCGACCTGGGCCCAGAACCAAGCGGATGCAGCAATGCTGAACCTGCTGTCCGCCCTGCCTGTCCGCTGGATCAACAACCCTCATCACGACCGCATCGCCGCGCACAAGCCGCAGCAGCTCGTCGCGGCCACCCGTGCCGGCCTTCGGGTACCAAGCAGCATCATCACCAACGATCCAAGCGAAGCCCGCGCCTTCGCGAAGACAGCGAACGGCCCCTTGATCTGCAAGCCAGTCCTCGGTGGACGCCTGGACACGGGCGAGGGCCGACAACTGATGGTGGCCACCCACCGAGTGGACCCGGTTGGCTTCGACGACAGCATTCGGCTGACCGCGCACTACTTCCAGGAGGACATCCCGAAGCAGTACGAGGTACGCCTGGTCGTCGTGGACGGAAACCTGTTCGCGGGAACGATCACCGGCACCTCCGAGAAGGCACGCACCGATTGGCGAACCGACTACGAGAACTTGCGGTACGGCACGACCACCGTGCCCGACAAGGTCGCGACGGCCGTCCGCCGCTTCATGACCTCGTACGGGATCGTGTTCGGCTCCTTCGACTTCGCCGTAACCCCCGATGACGAGTGGGTGTTCTTCGAGAACAACCCGGCCGGCACGTGGTCGTGGGTCGAGAACCACACCGGATTACCCATCGCCGCCGCACACGCTGATTACCTGCAAGGGACCACGACATGACCCGGACGAACGACCCCTCACCGGCCGTACTGCGCGTCAAGTTCGCTGCCTCCCTCGGTGAAGAGCGACAGAGCCCATGGCTGGCAGCGTTTGCCGAGGTACCGCGGGAACACTACGTCCCGGACTTCTACCGGCAGGACGGGCAAGGCCGGTGGCAGGAGGTCTCCAGTGGAGATCCGGGCTACTGGGAGACCGTGTACTCGGACACCGCGCTGACCACACAACTGGACGAGCGTGGCATCCCTACTTCGTCATCCAGCCAGCCCAGCCTGATGTTGGCCATGCTCGACGCCCTTGACGCAAAGCCCGGTCACCAGCTCTACGAGTTGGGCCTCGGTACCGGGTACAACTCGGCCCTGGCCTCGTCATTCCTGGGAAGTGACAACGTCGTGAGCGTGGACGTCGACCCCGATCTCGTCCACCTCGCTCGGAAGCGCCTGGCGAAGGGGGCGTACCGCCCCTTCGTGTTTGCCGGGGACGGTGCGGAAGGCTATCCAGCCCGAGCACCCTATGACCGCATCATCGCTACCGCCAGCCTTCACTGCATTCCTCCCGCTCTGCTGGGCCAGACCCGCGAAGGGTCAGTCATCGTCGCGCCGATCGGATTCGGTGTCGTCAAGGTCGTCGTCGCGGGCAAGGGCGAGGCATCAGGACGTTTCCTGTCCGTGCCTGCGTTCTTCATGCCGCGCCGGACCCCCGCTGCCAGTGGACCTGACTTCGCGGGGCTGGAGGCCCAGGCGACCGGCACGGCCACCGATGTACCTGCCGCGGATGTGCTCGACCGGCTGAAGTTCCCGTTGTCCCTCGCGTTGCCCGGGTACAACTCGTGTTCCTGGCGGGACGAGTCGGGCGAGCTGACCGGCGTCGGGCTGTGGACAGAGGACGGGTCCACAGCCACGGCCCACGTATCGGGGAAGGTCCGGCAAATCGGCCCCCAGCGACTCTGGGACAAGGTGGAAGAACTGGCCTCCGTCTTCCCGGAGGGCGCTCCGGCCCGAGAGGAATTCGGTCTCACGATCACGTCGGAAGGTCAGCGCGTCTGGTACCGGGAGCCTGAAGGCCCTTCCTGGGCCCTGCCCACTGAATGAATGAACTCGCGCCCCCTGCCCAAGCCGGGCGAGGACGCTGACATTTGCTTCACCGTCGCTTCAGGCGCAATACGCCCGGCAACCTCACACGCTGCTGAGCGAGAGCTTCACCGCGAAGCCCAGGAAGAGCGCACCGGCGGCGGTCGTCATGCCCGCCGAGAGGCGCCTGCGGCGGCGGAAGGCCGCCGAGAGCCGGGTGCCGCTGAATATCAGCAGGGTGAGGTAGAGGAAGCTCGCGATCTGGGCCAGCGCGCCCAGGACCATGAAGGAGAGCGCCGGATAGGCGTAGTGCGGGTCGACGAACTGCACGAAGAAGGAGATGAAGAAGAGGATCGCCTTCGGGTTGAACAGACTGACCACCAGGGCCCGGCGGAAAGGACGTTCCGCCACGGAGCCCTCCGGAGCCGCGGAGCCCGCGGAACCCGCGGGACCTGCCGAGCCCGCGGGGCTTTCGGCAGCGGCCCTCTCCGGCGCCCCGTCCGCCGAACGCTCGGCGCGCTCCTGCCGGTCGCGCCAGAGCGACCGGGCCGTCCGGATCATGCCGACCGCCAGGTAGGTGAGGTACCCGGCGCCCGCGTACTTCACCATGCCGAACAGCAGCGCGTTGCCCTGGAGCAGCGAGGCGACCCCCGCCGCGGAGAGGGTCATCAGGACGGTGTCCCCGCAGAAGACCCCGGCCGCCGCCCGGTAGCCGGTGCGCACCCCGCGCCGGGCCGCAACGGAGAGTACGTACAGCGAGTTGGGGCCCGGCAGCAGAACGATCAGCACCAGGCCGGCGAGGTAGGTCGGGAGATCAGTGACGCCGAGCATGGACCGAGTCTCGCACGCGGGTACGACATCCGGTCCCGGCGTGCGAACGATGGACCCCGGCCTCTCCTCCGGCCCTCGCTTCCGGCCTCCTTCCGGTCTCGCCCCGGGCCCCGCCCCCGCTCCGGAACAGCCCGTCAGAACACGTCGGTCGGCACGTACGTCCCCCACACCTCGCGCAGCGCGTCGCAGACCTCGCCGACCGTGGCCCGCGCCCTGAGCGCCTCCTTCATCGGGTACAGCACGTTCTCCGTACCCCCGGCCGCCTCCCGCAGCGCGGCGAGCGCCGTGTCGACCGCGGGCTGGTCCCGGTCCGCGCGGAGCGCCGCCAGCCGGGCGGCCTGCTGGGCCTCGATCGTCGGGTCCACGCGCAGCGGTTCGTACGGTTCCTCCGCGTCCAGCTGGTAGCGGTTGACGCCGACCACGACCCGCTCACCGCTGTCGGTCTGCTGGGCGATGCGGTACGCGCTGCGCTCGATCTCGCCCTTCTGGAAGCCGTTCTCGATGGCGGCCACCGCACCGCCCATGTCCTCGACCCGCTCCATCAGCGCCAGGGCGGCCTCCTCGACGTCGTCCGTCAGCTTCTCCACCACGTACGAGCCCGCGAACGGGTCGACGGTGGCGGTGACGTCCGTCTCGTAGGCGAGGACCTGCTGGGTGCGCAGCGCGAGGCGGGCCGACTTGTCGGTGGGCAGCGCGATGGCCTCGTCGAAGGAGTTGGTGTGCAGCGACTGCGTACCGCCGAGGACGGCGGCCAGTCCCTGCACGGCCACCCGCACCAGATTGACCTCGGGCTGCTGGGCCGTGAGCTGGACGCCCGCGGTCTGGGTGTGGAAGCGCAGCATCAGCGACTTGGGGTTCCTCGCGCCGAACTCCTCGCGCATCACGCGGGCCCAGATCCGCCTCGCCGCACGGAACTTGGCGACTTCTTCGAGGATCGTCGTGCGCGAGACGAAGAAGAAGGAGAGCCGGGGCGCGAAGTCGTCCACCTCCATCCCGGCCGCGACGGCGGTCCGTACGTACTCGATGCCGTCGGCCAGCGTGAAGGCGATCTCCTGCGCGGGCGTGGCACCCGCCTCGGCCATGTGGTAGCCGGAGATCGAGATGGTGTTCCACTTGGGGATCTCTGCGCGGCAGTACTGGAAGATGTCCGCGATCAGCCGCAGCGAGGGCTTGGGCGGGAAGATGTACGTGCCGCGCGCGATGTACTCCTTCAGCACGTCGTTCTGGACGGTCCCGGTGATCCGGTCGGCCGGTACGCCCTGCTCCTCGCCGACCAGTTGGTACATCAGCAGGAGCAGCGCGGCGGGGGCGTTGATGGTCATCGAGGTGGAGACCTTGTCCAGCGGGATCCCGTCGAACAGCACCCGCATGTCGTCGAGCGAGTCGATGGCGACCCCGACCTTGCCGACCTCGCCCGACGCGATCGGGGCGTCGCTGTCGTGGCCCATCTGCGTGGGCAGGTCGAAGGCGACGGAGAGGCCCATGGTGCCGTTGGCGATGAGCTGCTTGTAGCGGGCGTTGGACTCCACGGCCGTGCCGAACCCGGCGTACTGGCGCATGGTCCACGGCCGGCCGGTGTACATCGACGGGTAGACGCCCCGGGTGTAGGGGTACGCGCCGGGCTCGCCCAGTTTCGCGGCGGGGTCCCAGCCGTCCTGGGCGTCCGGTCCGTACACCGGCTCGATCGCGAACCCGCTCTCGGTCAGCCGGTCACTGCCGGTTTCGCTCGCCATCTGCTGCTGCCTCCCGCTGAGAAGTTACCTGTTGGTAGGTCCCGGTCCTCGCGACGGACTGTAGCGGGGGGTGTGCGGCGGGTGGAGTCGCACACGCTGGGACCTTGCTCACAGCCGTGGCCTTCTCCTGGCTTTCGCAACCGCCCGGAGCGGGAATCAGTCCCAGGGAACACCAGGAACACCAGGAGCGCCGAGTGGCGCCGAGTGGCCCGAGTGGCACCGGAGAGACGAGGGGGCGTAGATGCAGAAGATGTTGCTGTGCAGAGCAGTTGCCGCTGCGGCGGTGGTGGCCGTGACGGCGAGCTGTTCCGTGGAGACGGCGAAGACGGCGGACGCGGGCGACGGGAAACCCGGGGGTGCGGGCCGGACCACGGCTTCCGGGTCACCGGACGCCCCGGCCACCCGCTCGCCGGGCAGCGCCGCACCCAAGCCGAGACCCACCCCATCAGCGTCCGAGACGTCCGGGACGCCCGCGAAGCCCACGCCGCCCCCGCCCGGCAGGACGCTGATGGCGAGCGGCGCCACCGGCAAGCAGGTGCGCGAACTCCAGGCCAGGCTGCGGCAGATCGCCTGGTTCGGCGGGACGCCGACGGGGACGTACGGACCGGTGACCGCCGCCGCGGTCAAGGGCTTCCAGGACAAACGGGGCCTCGCCGCCACCGGCGCCACGGACACCGTCACCTGGCAGAAGCTGCTGACGATGACCCGGACCCCGACGCGCGACGAGCTGAACGGCACGAAGGGCAGCGTTCATCCGGCCAAGCTCGATCCGCGCTGCCTGAAGGGCCGGGTGCTCTGCATCAGCAAGACCAGCCGCAGCCTGAGCTGGGTCAACGACGGCAAGGTGCTCTCGACGATGGATGTGCGCTTCGGCTCGCAGTACACGCCGACCCGCGAAGGCACCTTCCACGTCGACTTCAAGAGCAGGCACCACGTCTCGACGATCTACCACACGGCCATGCCGTACGCGATGTTCTTCAGCGGCGGCCAAGCGGTGCACTACTCGTCGGACTTCGCGGCGCGCGGCTACAACGGCGCCTCGCACGGCTGCGTCAACGTCCGGGACGAGGCGAAGATCGCGTCGCTCTTCGACCAGGTGCGGACCGGCGACAAGGTCGTCGTCTACAGGTGAGGAGCGCCCGGAGGAGCCGGAGGAGTTGGGGGCGCGGGTGGGTCCGGGGGAACGTAACCCACCCGCGCCGGTTGCGCGGAGCCGAAGGTACGGGGGGAACCCCGGCTCACACGCGGCCGATGACCAGTCGGCTCACTCTGTACTGCGCCGGACGCTCGGAAAGTGTCACACCCGGGTCCCGTCCGGCGCTGATCCGCCGGACAAGCTCCGCGCGCCTACGAGTCGCTCGAGCCCGCCGAGGCCTTCCCGCCGCCTCCGTCACCCGGCTGGGGTGTCACCGGAAGGCTGACCGAGGGCGAGGGTGACGGAGCGGGGCTCGCGGAGGAGAGGGGCGGCGCCGGCACGTAGGAAATGGGGTGGTCGGGTCCGCGGCCGGGGCCCAGCAGCCGGTCGCAGAACTTCGCGACCTTCTCCGCCCCGCGGGCCTCCGACTCCAGTCTCCGCCTGCGCTCGCTGTCGACGTGTCCCGCGCGGTAGTCGCGGCAGGCCGCAGCGAGCCTGCGGTAGACGTCCCCGGAGGTGTGGTTGTTACCGCCGGCGGGTGCCCACTTGTCCTTGCCGTCGGCCTTGCCGCTGCCCTTACCGTTCGCCTTGCCCTTGCCGCCTGTGCCAAGACCCTTGCCCGCGCCCTCGGCCCGGTCGGTGTTCCCGCTGTGCTCGCCGTCGTCGTCCTCGTGTCCGGCGGGCGGCGCGGTCCGGCCGTCGGGGGCGTCGTCGGCCGGTGAGCCGGTCCCGGGGCCCGGCGACGCACCCGTGGCGTCGTCCGTCGGCGATTCGGAGATGAGCGGGCTGGGTGTCGCGACCCCGGACACCGAGGAGGCGGGCATGGGTTCGCTGCGGCCGAAGGGCGAGGGCAGCAGGCCCGTCCCCGCGGCGACCGCGACCCCGCTCAGCGCACATCCGGCCACCACGGCGGCGATGCTGAACCGCACAGGTCCGCGCAACCGCCCGCCGGCCCCGGCCCCGGTCCCGACCCCGGCCGCTGAACCGAGCCGTACCCGCCCCAGCGTCCCCGACTCGTCCCTGGCCAGCCGGAACGCCTCCAACGCACCCTTCTCACCGGGGAGTTCACCGATCTCGGGGTACATGGCCGGCCGGGCCGCACTGTCCAGCGCGGCATACAGCCGCGCGGCCCGCGCCCTTGCCTGATCGTCGACGGCACCGACCGGCTCACCGCGCAGCAATCGCTCCGCAGTGTCCTTGTCAAGCCATTCACACCGCTCGTCGGCCATCACATGTCCTTCTGCGTCCACGGACGCGAATGCGTCACACCGACCGCGGCCGCCGCGCCCTCGCGCGGGGGGCGCTCGGCGATGCCCACGGACGCGCCGTCGGGTCCGTGCGGGTCGGCGTCCGGGCCCAGGAGTTCGGCGAGCCGCTTCAGTCCGCGGTGCGCGGCGGTCCGCACCGCGCCGGGCCGCTTGCCGAGCGTCCTGGCCGCGGTCTTGGCGTCGAGCCCGACGACGACCCGCAGGACGACCGCCTCGGCCTGGTCCTGCGGGAGCTGGGCGATGAGCCGCATCGTCCGGCCGGTGGCCAGGGCTTCGATGGCCTCGCCCGCGGTGTCCGCATCGCCGGGCTCCCCCGCGAGTTCGGACTCGTCACCGCCGGTGGCGGGGCGCCTGCCCCGCATCCGTATATGGTCCAGCGCGCGGTTACGGGCTATGCGCGCCGCCCAGCCGCGGAACCGGTCCGCGTCACCACTGAACCGCTGCAGGTCGCGGGCGATCTGCAGCCACGCCTCCGAAGCGACGTCCTCGGCGTCCGGGTCGCCGACCAGTGTCCGTACATAGCCGAGCAGCCGCGGGTGCACGGCGCGGTACACAGTCCGGAAGGCGTCTTCGTCCCCGTCCTGCGCCGCGAGCACCGCGGCGGTCAGCCCCGCGTCGTCCCCCAGCACTTCCTCAACCCGTCCCGCCGCACTGCTCCCCGATCCGCAGCTGGTCGCCACTGCCGCGCTGCCTCGCGCGATCCGTCACGCTACGGCCTCGCCCGGCCTTCGTCCACGACTTGTACAACCAGCAACAGCTCACTGACTCTGCGCGGTGTGACAGAAAACGCACGCCCGGCGCTGAAAGGTATACGGGACCGTTCCGCGGCTCCCGCGGACGGCGACCGGGGCCTCTCCTGTGGGGGGTGGCGGCCCCGGTCGTCTCCCGGTCCCGGACATCGCCGGTGGAATTCCCCGTGGCGGCACAGCAGTGCGCCACGAGCGGGACCACTCGTGGCGCACCGATGTCACCTCATGTCACCTCGACGGTCAGCGGTGATGGCGCCCCCAGCTCTCGGTGTCCGTGATCCGGCCGCGCGCGTTGCGCAGGGTCGCGGTGTCCCCGGCCCGGTCCCAGATCGAGGCGTGCCGGTTCTGGTAGACGTCGCGCCCGTTGTCACGGCCGGTGCCGGTGTGGACCTTCACCGACTTGTGGGCACCGAGACGCAGCGCGTGGAAGCGGTAGGAGTGGTGCTGCGCGTCGCTCAGCGTCCAGCCCTTCAGCTCCACCGGCCTGCGGGAGTTGTTCGTGACCGTGACCCACTCGGCGTCCAGGCCCTGGCCGGGGCGGTGGCCACGACCCGGACCGTTGAAGTGGACGGCGCCGAGCGCGACCACGGACCGCTCGGGGTGCGGTGCGGGGTGGTTGTGGTGATGGCCGGTCGCCGCTGCCGGGAAGGCGGCGGCGAGCAGGGCCCCGGAGGCCAGCACAACTGCGGCGAGACGGGAACCCGAAGACAAAGACGACATGGAACCCCCAGATCAGGGCATGCGTACGCCGGTCGGCCCACGCATGGTGCAGATGAACTTCCGGCTCTGCGCCGGACATCCACACTCTGAACCGCACCGGGCAGGACAGCCGGAGAAACTTCGCCGCGTTACAGAAAGCGGACAAAACACACTCCGTCAGGTCATCCGGCGCGCACGCCCCCGCGCATCGGGCCCCACCGCGCACGCTTCCACACCGGCCCCCCGGGACCGCACCTGGACGCCGGAACCGGCCGAGCCTCGCACGACCCGCGAGCGCGCCCAACTGCCGTATTGCGCCCCCCTGTCGTAAAGCCCCCCGCAGAACGTGACCGATCGGCTACCTTGCGTGATACAGCCCAATCGGGCCTCAGTACACAAGGGGACCTTGAGTGAACCGAATTCGCACCGTTCTCGCCGCGCTCACCATCACCGCGGCGACCGTGGTGGCTCCCGCTGCTGCGAGCGCCGCTCCGCCGCCCCCGCAGCAGGCGGACCGGACTCCGGCCGTCGCGCAGCGGCACGCCCCCTGCTCCGGGGAGTTCCACGCCGACTCCCGGCTCGGGCCGCAGTGGCTGCCGACGAAGCACGAGAAGCCGGTGGGCCCCCTGCTCAAGGGGTACAAGCGGACCGGGCAGCTGTCCCCGTCGGCCTTCCTGGCGAAGTACTGGGAGGGACCCGCGGACACGGGCAGCTGGAAGTACCCGCCGAACGACGGGTTCAAGGAGGTCAACGGCCAGGTGGACAAGGAGCCTTCGAAGCTCCGCACCGGCGAGCGTCTGGACCGCTTCGGTTCCGAGTACGGTTCGTACCTCGCGCCCGCCGGTGACTCGTACGCCAAGCGGGCGCTGCCCCCGCAGAGCCTCAACACCCGTGACGCCACGATGCCCTGCGACTATCACGTCTACAAGGTCACCAAGCCGTTCTGGGTGTGGCAGGGCGGCATCGCCCCCTGGTTCGAGCAGCCCGGCGGCGGGCAGCAGATCAAGCTCGACCAGGTGTTCCTGAACCCGGGCGAGGGCCAGCGGCTGAACGTGAAGTGGCTGCTGGACCATCACTACCTCGGGTACGCCACCACGACCGGCAAGTAGGACGCCCATGGACCGCCACGAACTGCACGCCGCACTGCGCACGGCGGGAGTGCCCGACGGCTACTACCGCATCGAGGGGGTCCATGAACCGGTCCCCACGCCCCCCGACTTCCTCTTCCTGCGGAGGACTCCGGACGGCGGGGCGTGGGAGACCGGCGCGTTCGAACGGGGCCTGTACGAGATCATCGGCCGGTACGCGACCGAACCGGACGCCTGCGCGCACCTGCTGCAACTGCTCGTCTGACGGGTGCCGGAACGCTCCCCGGGGTCACCCCGCAGCCCCTCAGCGGTCGCCCACGTCCCGCCGGTTCGACAGCGCCGACTCCGCGAGGGTCGAGAGCCCTTCGACGTAGACCTCACCGCCGGACCCGGGCCGCACGACGAGCCAGCCGCGTGTGCCGAGGCTGCGCACCTGCGCCCGTACGTCGTCGCCGAGTTCGGCCGCGAGTTCGGCCTCGCCGGGCCTGTTGCCTGCGTGCAGGTGCTCACGGATACGGAGGAGCAGCGCTTCTTCCTCCGCGGTGATGTTGAAGTCCATTCTTGGACGCTACGACGCGCGGGGCGCTGACGCCCGCCGAGTGACGAAGCCCACCCGCACACCCCCGGACACCCGTCACCGGTGACCGCGAAGGCGCGGGGCACCGTCGGACGGCACCGCGGGCCCCGCTCATGCGTGGTCCGGACGGCGGGTCAGAAGAGCGGGTCAGGAGAGCGGCAGGCCCGGGGCCGCGGGCAACTGGGGCACGCCGGGCACCTTGGGCAGCGTCGGCAGAGCCGGCAGGTGGGCGGCCGGGAGACCGCCGCCGAGCACGATGGAGGCGAGGACGTTCACCTGGGCGGCCACCACGGCCTGGGCCGCGGCGGTGACTTCCGCGGGTTTGCCGCTCGTGGACGCCTTCACCAGGGCGTCGACCTTGGCCCGGAGACCGGCCGCCGCCTTCGCCTTGAGCGCGGCACCCGGGTCCGGCGCGGCCGGTGCGCTCGCTGCGGGCGGTTCGCTCGCTGCGGGCGGTTCGCCGACGGCCGCGTACGCCGCAGGCCCGGCTGCGCCCAGGGTGAGCGCGCCGCAGGCGGCGGAGGTGACGAGGAGGCCGGCCTTCGGGGACATTCGCATGGAGAACGTTCCTTTCGGAGCCGCGAGAGGTACTCCCGCCACCTTGCGAAGGCCACCTGCACCGCGCAATCGCCACCTCACTCGGAGTAGCGCCTGCCTGCCCGGGAAAAGCGGTCCTGACCTGTGTGTCTCCGCCACCCCGGCAGAACGGGCGGATACCTCCGTAGGGGTGAGCGGCCCCGGCACCGCGTCCGGACACCGCGGGCACCTCACCCCGGAGTCCCACCCCGGCGGCGCACCCGGATCAGCCCACCTTCGCCGCCAGCTTCCCGAACTGCGTCCAGGTCAGTTTCGGCTTGTCCGGGTCCCACAGCTTCTGGGCCGTCGCCATCAGCGGCATCCGGATGCCCGCGGCGACCTGCGCCGGGGTCTGCGCGTTCGCGATGTCGCCCCACACGGCGAACCGGCCGCCCAGGATGAGGTGCGAGTACTTCGACGGAACCGGTGTCGTGCCGCGCATGACCAGCGGGGTCCACTGCTCGTAGATCCGCTTGCCCGTCGGGTAGGTGAAGTCGTTCGGCTGGCCGAGTACGTAATAGAGGTACTCGTCGTTGAGGTTCATCATCTTCCGGCCGGTGCTCAGATAGTCGACGGGCGGCCGGGCCCCGTACTCCTTGCCCGTCCAGTACTCGGCCTCGATGGCCGGGTTCGCGGCGACCGAGACGCCGCTGTAGAAGCCGTCGTTCCAGGCCTTGGGCGTCTTCTTGTCCTTGATGACGACCGCCGCCCGGTCGTTCAGCCAGCCGGTGGCCAGGTCCTTGATCGTGCCGTTGGAGCCGTACTTCTTATGGGCGGCCTGGGCCAGCTGCGGATAGGAGGCCTCCGGGTTCTTCGCCATCAGCGCCTGGTACTCGTCGCCGCCGAGGTGCCAGTACGCACCGGGGAAGAGCCCCTCGTACTCATGGATCAGCTGGTCGACGACGCGTCCCGACTCCGGGTTCGAGATGTCGACCGCGCCGGGCGTGGCGACGCCGTTGACGTTCTTCAGCTGGATGCCCGGATGCGCCTTGATCACGGCGCCCAGATGTCCCGGCGAGTCGATCTCCGGGACGACCGTGATGTGCAGGCTCGACGCGAGGGAGACGATCTTGGTGACCTGGGCCTTGCTGAGGTGGTCGGGCGAGACCACCGCGGGGTCGGAGCTCGACGCGATGCGGAAGCCCTGGTCGTCGGAGAAGTGCAGGCACAGCTGGTTGAGCTTGAGGTCGGCCATCTCCCGCACCCGGTCCTCGATCCAGCTCGCGCTGTAGGGCTTGCGGGCGATGTCGAGGTTCAGCCCGCGCTGCGGCCGGTCGGGCTGGTCGTGCACGACGCCCTCCGGCACCTGCCCGTCCGCCAGCACCGACTGCTTGACCGTGCGGGTGCCGTAGAAGACACCGGCCTCGTCGGGCCCGGTGATCTTGACCTGCTGGTCGCGGGCGGTGAGGGTGTACGACTCCCGGGGCGCCTTCGAGTCCGGCGCCAGGGCGAGTTCGATGTCACCGGCGTGGGCCTTGCCGCCGTACGCGTAACCGAGTTTCAGCTCGTGCGCGAGGAGCTTGCCCTCGTCCGTGAGCCCCTTGCTGCCCTCGGCGACCAGTACCCGGGAGTCCTTCTGCGGGCGCCAGCCCGGACCGCGTGCCGGGCCGTGCTCGCGTACCGAGGGGATGGTGCGGGGCGCCGCGGAGAGCGGATACGTCCGCGCCGACGCGGAGCCGGACGCGGAGGAGTCCACCGCCGGTCCACGGCTCGCGGGCCCGCTCCCGCCGTACGTGTCGTCGTCCGGCCAGACCGCGACGGTGAGCAGCGCGGCAGCAGCCACGACCCCCACCCCTACGGTCAGGGGCACCGATCCTTTGATTGTCTTCATGACTCAAAAACCTCCCATTCACTGCGAAGGTAGGGCGAAACGCCAACCAAATCGTCCACCACGCGCCTTGAAACTCTCCCTTCCGGGTGAAATTCGTGCATCCGTCGGACACTCGACACCATGCATCGATAGCGTTGCGGCTCTCTCACCACCCGCCACCCGACCTTTCTGTCATGCCTGTCGTGTTCGAGGAGTCCACGCTGTCCAGCGATTCCCACGCCGGCGCTCCGACGCGACCGCCGACACTCCACCACACCACGCGCACTCCGGCCCGCACCGCGATACCCGCACAGCACCAACGGCTGCCCGGTCTCGACCGGTTCAACTCGGCACCGGCGGGCGCCGCCGAAACCGCGCTGCTCGCCTGCTGCGGCAGCCACCGGTGGGCCCAGCGGCTCGCCGCACACCGCCCCTACCCCGATCTGGCCGCTCTGTTCGCCGCATCCGACGAAGCCGGCTACGACCTGTCCCCCGCCGACCTCGCGCAGGCTCTGGCCGCGGGGCACTCCCCGCTCGGCCTCCCCTGGGAGGATCCGGTGTCCGCGCTGCTCCACGACAGCGCACCCCGAGCCGCGCGCACCGCGCTGCGGGCCGCGCACGCCGCGTACGAGAGCCGCTTCGGTCACGCCTTCGTGATCTGCCTCGACGACATCCGGCCGGCCGAACACCTCGACCAGGTACTCACCGGGATCCGCACCCGGCTCTCGCACGAGCCGGACGAGGAGAGAGCGGTCGCGGCGGACGAGCTGCGCCGACTCGCCCGAGGGCGAATCGCCCGTCTTATGGCGGATACAGGCCATGCCGGTAGCCCGTCCGTGGCTGTTTGATTGCCTGTTTGATCACACCGCAGGCCCCGGCGCGAAGGAACCGACAAGTCGTCGCTACGATGGCCGGGGCCGGTGGACCGTACCCGGCCGGGCCAGACCGACACAGCTCCTCCCACCGGGAGAAGCTGGCGGCATGACCCCCGTCCCCCGCTCCCGGAGGGTTTTTCCGTGCCGGCTGGAACGCTGTACCGCGGCCGGGAAGGTATGTGGTCCTGGGTGGCTCATCGAGTCACCGGCGTCCTCATCTTCTTCTTCCTGTTCGTACACGTCCTGGACACTGCTCTCGTCCGTATCTCCCCCGAGGACTACGACAAGGTCATCGCTACCTACAAGACGCCGATCGTCGGCCTTCTTGAGTACGGCCTTGTCGCAGCGATCCTCTTCCACGCTCTGAACGGCCTGCGCATCATCGCCGTGGACTTCTGGTCCAAGGGCCCGCGCCACCAGAAGCAGATGCTGTGGTCCGTCGTGGGCATCTGGGTCTTGCTGATGATCGGGGCGCTCTACCCCGTACTCGGCCACGCCGCACGCGAACTGTTCGGGAGCTGAGGACTGAATGTCTGCTGAGACCTCTGCCGCTGTCGGCCCCGTCGAGGGCGTCTCCCTCTTCGACGTCGACAACCCCGCGCCGCTCATCGAGCCCCCGCGCGCACGGACCAAGAAGACGCCGAAGTCCACTCGTGGCAACTTCGAGATGTACGCCTGGCTCTTCATGCGCCTCTCGGGCATCGTGCTGGTCGTCCTCGTCCTCGGCCACCTGCTGATCCAGCTGGTGCTCGACGGCGGTGTGGCCAGGATCGGCTTCGCCTTCGTGGCGGGCCGCTGGGCCTCGCCGTTCTGGCAGGGCTGGGACCTGCTGATGCTCTGGCTGGCGATGCTCCACGGCGCCAATGGCCTCCGTACCGTCATCAATGACTACGCGGAGCGTGTCAACACGCGCCTGTGGCTCAAGGGCCTGCTGTACACCGCCACGGTGTTCACCATCCTGCTGGGCACGCTGGTGATCTTCACCTTCGACCCGAACATCTCCTAGAAGCCCGGGACCGAGGCGCTTTCATCATGAAGATCCATAAGTACGACACCGTCATCGTCGGCGCCGGCGGCGCCGGAATGCGCGCGGCCATCGAGTCGACCAAGCGCAGCCGGACCGCCGTGCTGACGAAGCTGTACCCGACGCGCTCCCACACCGGCGCGGCTCAGGGCGGCATGGCCGCCGCCCTGGCCAACGTCGAGGAGGACAACTGGGAGTGGCACACCTTCGACACGATCAAGGGCGGCGACTACCTGGTCGACCAGGACGCCGCCGAGATCCTGGCGAAGGAGGCCATCGACGCGGTCCTCGACCTGGAGAAGATGGGCCTGCCGTTCAACCGGACGCCCGCCGGGGAGATCGACCAGCGCCGCTTCGGCGGTCACACGCGCAGCCACGGTGAGGCCCCGGTCCGCCGTGCGTGCTACGCCGCGGACCGCACCGGCCACATGATCCTCCAGACCCTCTACCAGAACTGCGTCAAGGAGGGTGTGGAGTTCTTCAACGAGTTCTACGTCCTGGACCAGCTGCTGGTCGAGGTCGACGGGGTGAAGACCTCCGCGGGCGTCGTCGCCTACGAGCTGGCCACCGGCGAGATCCACGTCTTCCAGGCGAAGTCCGTGATCTACGCGTCCGGCGGCACCGGCAAGTTCTTCAAGGTCACGTCCAACGCGCACACCCTGACCGGTGACGGCCAGGCCGCCTGCTATCGCCGCGGTCTGCCCCTGGAGGACATGGAGTTCTTCCAGTTCCACCCGACGGGCATCTGGCGCATGGGCATCCTGCTGACGGAGGGCGCCCGCGGTGAGGGCGGCATCCTCCGCAACAAGGACGGCGAGCGCTTCATGGAGAAGTACGCGCCGGTCATGAAGGACCTCGCGTCCCGTGACGTCGTGTCCCGCTCCATCTACACGGAGATCCGGGAGGGCCGCGGCTGCGGACCCGAGGGCGACCACGTGTATCTGGACCTGACGCACCTCCCGCCGGAGCAGCTGGACGCCAAGCTCCCGGACATCACGGAGTTCGCGCGTACGTACCTGGGCATCGAGCCGTACACCGACCCGATCCCGATCCAGCCCACCGCGCACTACGCCATGGGCGGCATCCCGACGAACGTCCAGGGTGAGGTCCTCGCGGACAACACCACGGTCGTTCCGGGCCTGTACGCGGCCGGCGAGGTCGCCTGCGTCTCGGTGCACGGCGCCAACCGGCTGGGCACCAACTCGCTGCTCGACATCAACGTCTTCGGGCGCCGGTCGGGCATCGCCGCCGCCGAGTACGCCGCGAAGAGCGACTTCGCCGCGCTTCCCGAGGACCCGGCGTCGCTGGTCGAGGCCCAGGTCGAGCGGCTGCGCAACGCCACGGGTGACGAGCGGGTGGCCACGCTGCGCCTGGAGCTCCAGGAGTGCATGGACGCCAACGTGATGGTGTTCCGCACCGAGCAGACGATCAAGACGGCGGTCGACAAGATCGCCGAGCTGCGCGAGCGGTACCTGAACGTGTCCATCCAGGACAAGGGCCGACGGTTCAACACCGACCTCCTCGAAGCCATCGAGCTGGGCAACCTGCTGGACCTCGCCGAGGTCATGGCGACCTCCGCCCTGGCGCGCAAGGAGTCCCGCGGCGGTCACTACCGCGAGGACTTCCCGAACCGCGACGACGTCAACTTCATGCGCCACACCATGGCGTACCGCGAGGTGGGCGACGACGGCGCCGAGTCGATCCGGCTCGACTACAAGCCGGTCGTCCAGACCCGCTACCAGCCGATGGAGCGTAAGTACTGATGGCTACCCCCACCATGGACAAGGCGGACGCCGCCGAGGCCGGCTTCGCCGACACCCCGTTCATCACGGCCACCTTCCGGATCCGCCGGTTCAACCCGGAGGTCTCGGACGAGTCGCAGTGGCAGGACTTCGAGGTCCTCATCGACCCGAAGGAGCGTGTCCTCGACGCTCTGCACAAGATCAAGTGGGAGCTGGACGGCACCCTGACGTTCCGCCGTTCCTGTGCGCACGGGGTCTGCGGTTCCGACGCGATGCGGATCAACGGCAAGAACAGGCTCGCCTGCAAGACGCTGATCAAGGACATCAACCCCGAGAAGCCGATCCTGGTCGAGGCCATCAAGGGCATGACGGTCCTCAAGGACCTCGTGGTCGACATGGACCCGTTCTTCCAGGCGTACCGCGATGTGATGCCCTTCCTCATCACCAGCGGCAACGAGCCGACGCGCGAGCGTCTGCAGTCCGCCGAGGACCGGGCGCGGTTCGACGACACGACGAAGTGCATCCTGTGCGCCGCGTGCACCTCGTCCTGCCCGGTGTTCTGGAACGACGGCCAGTACTTCGGCCCGGCCGCGATCGTCAACGCGCACCGTTTCATCTTCGACTCGCGTGACGAGGGCGGCGAGCAGCGCCTGGAGATCCTCAACGACAAGGACGGCGTGTGGCGTTGCCGCACGACGTTCAACTGCACGGACGCCTGCCCGCGCGGTATCGAGGTCACCAAGGCGATCCAGGAAGTGAAGCGCGCGCTCATCACCCGCCGCTTCTGACACACCGGCACCACCGCATGCGCACTGCCGCACCGGCACTGCCGCATACGCACGAGGGCCCCGCACTCCCGGTATCCGGGCGGCGGGGCCCTCGTGCGTCGCGCTGTGCCAGGATCTCCCTGACGTACGCCACAGAACGGGGAGCGGGATGAGTGACCAGAATCCGTACCAGTGGGGCCCGGAACCGCCCTCGGGGCCGCCCGTGCCGGGGTACGGCTACCCCGCCGCGAGCCCCGGGTACGGCTACCCGAACGCGGCTCCCTCGTACGGCTACCCGGCCCCGCCGAACCTCCCGGTACCGGCGGGCGGCGGCGCCCCGCTGATGACGCTCGGCGACATCACCGTCGTACCGGACGGCATCATCACCCCGGCGGGCACGCTGCCGCTGCGGGGCGCCGTCTGGAACGCGACGGACATGTCCCGTACGGAGGAGAAGATCCCGACGGTCGCGGTCGTGCTGGCGATCGTCTTCGCCCTGTTCTGTCTGGTCGGTCTGCTCTTCCTCCTGATGAAGGAGAAGAAGACGACCGGCTTCATCCAGATCTCGGTGACCAGCGGGGGCCGCCACCACACGACCATGGTCCCGGCGTGGGGCCCCCAGTCGTTCCAGCAGGTGATGGGGCAGCTCAACTACGCACGGTCGCTGAGCAGCATGTAACTCCCCGCCCCTCCCTGCCACCCACTTCTGTCCGCCCCCGCGGTCCGGCTCCGATGCCGGACCGCGGGGGCGGACTTCGTCGTGGACGGACCCCGCGCGTTGAACGTGTTCAAAAGGAGCGCTAGAGTCATGACATCAGCTTTTGAACGCGTTCAAGGGAAGGTGGGTCATGGACCTCACCGTTGTCTCGTACCTCGTCTATCTGGTCATCGCCCTGGCACTGACCGTCTGGGTGGCGCGGACCCTCAGCCGGAACGGCCGGGTGTTCCTCGCCGATGTGCTGCACGGGAACGAGAAGCTCGCGGATGCCGTCAACCACCTGCTGGTGGTGGGCTTCTACCTGGTCAATCTGGGCTTCGTGGCGCTGTACCTCCAGGACGACACCACCATCGGTGACACCCGGGGAGTCTTCGAGGCGCTGTCCAGGAAGCTCGGCGTCGTGCTGCTCGTCCTCGGCGTGATGCACCTCGGGAACGTCTACGCGCTCAACAGGTTCCGCCGGCGCGGCATCCAGGAGCGCGAGCAGACCCCGCCGGTGGCACCGCAGGGGTGGGTCAACCCGGCCCACCCGGTCAGCCCGTTCACGAAGGCCTGAACGGCCGTGACCGCCGTCCCCGTCAGGAAACTGACCGTGCTGTACGACGCCCGGTGCCCGCTCTGCGTCCACCTGCGGCACTGGCTGCGCGGGCAACGCCAGCTCGTGCCGCTGCACATGGTGCCCGCCGGGTCCGCCGAGGCCGTGGAGCGCTTCCCCGGGCTCGACCACCGGGCCACCCTGGAGGAGATCACCGTGATCGGCGACCAGGGCCAGATCTACCGGGGGCCCGCCGCCTGGATCGTCTGCCTGTGGGCGCTGGCCGAACACCGGCCCAAGGCCCACTGGCTGGCCACCCCCGCGGGCACTCCCTTCATCCGGGTCGCGATGCTGTCCGCGGCCAAGTACCGGAATGTCACCGCACCGCCCTGCGGTGACCGGTGCGAGGTCCCCGGTTAGGCTCATCCACCGTGACTGCTGCAAAGGCCCCCAAGAGCGAACAGACCCGTACGCTCATTCTCGAAACCGCGCTCCGGCTCTTCCAGGAGCGCGGTTACGACAAGACGACCATGCGGGCCATCGCCCAGGAGGCCGGAGTCTCCGTCGGCAACGCGTACTACTACTTCTCCAGCAAGGAACACCTGGTCCAGGGGTTCTACGACCGGATCGGCGCCGAACACCAGGCAGCGGTGCGCCAGGTGCTGGACAACGAGACGGATCTGGAGACCCGGCTGGCCGGGGTGCTGACGGCCTGGATCGATGTCGCCGCGCCGTACCACGAGTTCGCGGCGCAGTTCTTCAAGAACGCCGCCGACCCGGAGAGCCCGCTCAGCCCCTTCTCCACCGAGTCGGAGGCCGCCCGTGAGGCGTCCATCTCGATCCACCGGGAAGTGCTGGCGGGCACCAGAGCGAAGGTGCCCGCGGAACTCGTCGACGTCCTGCCGGAGTTGATGTGGCTGTCCCAGATGGGACTCGTCCTGTACTGGGTCTTCGACCGCTCCCCCGGTCGCGAGCGGAGCCGGCGGCTGGCGGGGCGGGGAGCGCGGCTCACCACCCGGGGCATCTCGCTGGCGAGGTTCCGGGCGCTCCGGCCGCTCGTCCACGAGGTGCACGAGCTGTTCACCGACTTCCTGCCGGGCATGGCCGAGACGGCGACGGCCCGCAAGCGGTCCTGACGGAACGGAACAGGCCGAACGCAACAGGCCCCGGAACTCCCGTGTCGTACGGGGAGTTCCGGGGCCTGTCCGCGTGTGCGGGCTACCGGCTGGGGCTTACAGCCAGCCGAGTTCCCAGACGCGCCAGACGCCGCTCCCGTCCGACAGGTACTGACCGCCGGACACGTCGTTGTTGGCCAGCACGTAGTCCTTGCGCTGCCAGAGCGGGATCATCGGCACGTCGTGGGCGATGGCGTCCTGCATCGCCTTGAAGTCGTCGGCGGTGCGGCCACGGTCGGTGAACTGCTGGGTCTGGCCGATGAGCTTGTCGACCTGCTTGCTGCTGTAGCCGTTGTAGAGCGTGTTGCCGGTGCCGACGAGCGTCTGCGAGTAGTTGTCGGCGTCCGGGTAGTCGGCGATCCAGCCGACGGCGTACGCGTCGTACTTGCCCTTCTTGTAGCCGTCCTGGAACTTCTGCCAGACGGTCTCCCTGACGAGCTTGACCTTGAACAGGCCACCCGTCTCCAGCTGCTTCTTCAGCAGCTGGGCCTCCGCGTCGGTGACGCTGGTGCTGGAGTACCCGTAGGTGAAGCTCACCGGGGTCTGGACACCGGCCTCCAGCAGCGACTGCTTGGCGGCCGACACGTCGACCTTCGGGTAGGCGTCGAAGAACGCGGTGCTGTGGCCGGTGAAGCCCTGCGGGATCTCCGAGTACAGCGGCTCCACGCTGCCCTTGTAGACCTGTTCGGCCAGCTGGGCGCGGTCGACGAGCGACGCGGCGGCCTGCCGCACCCTCATGTCGGCCAGCGGTGCGGTCTTGCGCACGTTGAAGACCAGGTTGCGGATCTCGCTGCCGGTGGACTCGGTGACCTGGGCGTCCGGGTCGCTGGGCGAGAGCTGGGCCAGCATGCCGGGCGGCAGGTCGCGGTGCGCGACGTCGATGTCCTTGTGCTTCCAGGCGGCTGCGAGCTCGTCCGGCTGCTTGAAGTAGCGGATCTCGACCGGCACGCCGGTCTTCTTGACCGCGCCCTTGTACTTCGGGTTCGGTTCGAGCGTCGCGCTGACACCGGCCTTGTAGGACTTGAGTACGTAGGGTCCGGACCCGACGACCGAGTTGCCCTTGCGCCCCTTGTGCTCGGGGTACTCGGTGTGGTCGACGATCGCGCCACCGCCGGTGGCGATCTTCGAAGCGAAGGTCGCGTCACGGGACTTGAGGTGGAAGGTGACCTTGTCACCCGACGCCACCACGCTCTTCAGCAGCGGATACAGCGTCGCGGGCCCGTTGCCGTCCTTCATGTGCAGCACGCGGTTGAAGGAGAACGCCGCGTCCTCGGCGGTGACCTTGTGACCGTTGGAGAAGGTGAGGTCGTCACGCATGGTGCAGGTGAAGGTGCGCAGCGCGTCGTCGGTGAACTTGCAGTTGCTGGCCGCGTCGGGCACCGGGGTCGACGAGCCGACGTTGAAGGTCATCAGCGACTGGTAGAGCGTGCTGTAGAGCGCCCAGGAACCGGCGTCGTACGCCTCGGCCGGGTCGAGCGAGGAGACCACGTCGGTCGTCCCGATGACGAGCGGGGTCTTCTTCCCGCCGCTGTCGGGCAGCAATTGCCAAGCGCCGATACCGGCGCACGCCAGAACGACGCATATCGCCAGAATCCGCATTCGGATCGAACGCATTGTGCTGTTCCCCTCAACCCACCCTGTGGACGCGCGGATCGCGCGCGTCAGACCCAAGTCGGCGCCAACCCAACCACACGAATTTCACAAGTGAAAGAGAAAATCTCCACATGAGGCCAAGTCGTTAGATGGCACCCTCACGCAGTCGTCGGACGACGTCCTCACACATCGGACGCGACGTCCCTGCGCAGCGCACGCAATCCGCGGAACCCGATCGCACCCACCGCCGTCCCCAGAAGGAAGGACGTGATCGCGAGCAGCAGATGGATCCAGAAATAGGCGGTCGGGTCACCCGCGTCGTCGAAGGCGAGTCCGCTGCCGTCCTGCCAGAGATTCTTGACGAAAGTGATCCAGATGAACCAGCTCCACACCCCGAAGGCGAGCAGGAACCAGGAGACGGGTCGGCTGAGCTTCATACGCCCATTATCGACTCCGTACTTCACACCGTTCCGTCAGGGTGGCCGCGCGGAAGGCCCGGTCCGGCAGTTCCTACCCGCGGTGTCGGGCCGTCCGGACAAGCCCTGTACGTTCACCCCCGTGCCCGCCGTGAAAAAGATCGCATTGTCGGTCCTCGCCGCCGTCTGCCTGCCCGCCTTCTGCGCCGTGCCCGCGTCGGCCGCGACCGGCGCCGATCCGAAGCCGCCCGGCCACATGTCGAAGGTCGGCGGCGCCCGGCTCGGGCAGTCGGGTACGCAGGTGAACCTCGGCGCCGGCGCCCCGGTGCTGCCGAAGGACCTCTCCGGACGGTCCTGGATCGTCGCGGACGCCGAGTCCGGCTCGGTGCTGGCCGCGCACAACGCGCACTGGCGGCTGCCCCCGGCGTCCACGCTGAAGATGCTGATGGCGGACACGCTGCTGCCGAAGTTCCAGCCGACCGAGACCCACAAGGTGCTGCCGTCCGACCTGGCCGGCATGGGCGCGGGCAGCAGCCTGGTCGGCATCAAGGAGAACCTCACTTACACGGTCCACGACCTGTGGCTGGGGGTCTTCCTGCGCTCCGGCAACGACGCGGTGCACGTGCTGTCCGCGATGAACCACGGGGTGGCCGCGACCGTCAAGGACATGCAGGAGCACGCCGACGACCTCCAGGCGCTCGACACCCATGTGGTCTCGCCGGACGGCTACGACGCCCCGCACCAGGTCTCCAGCGCGTACGACCTGACGCTCTTCGCCCGCAGCGGACTCCAGAAGAAGGCGTTCCGCGAGTACTGCTCGACCGCCACCGCGCAGTTCCCCGGCATGAAGAAGAAGGGGAAGAAGCGCGAGACCTTCGGCATCCAGAACACCAACCGCCTGCTGACCGGTGCCGACGGCGTCACCCAGTACAAGGGCATAGCAGGCGTGAAGAACGGCAACACCACGATGGCGGGCGCCACGTACACGGCCGTCGCCGAGCGCGACGGTCATGTGCTGCTCGTCACCGTCATGAACCCGAGCTCGACCGAGAGCCACGCCGTCTACAAGGAGGCCGCGCGGCTCCTCGACTGGGGCTTCGCCTCGGAGGGGAAGGTCACGCCGGTCGGTGAGCTGGTCGCGCCGAAGTCCGCCCTCGCGACCCCGCAGCCCACCGCGAGCGCCCCGGGCGCGGCGGGAGCGAAGGGCAGCAAGGGTGCGGCGCGGACCACCGCGGCCCCGGCGGGCGGCGGTTCCGGCGGCATGGGTACGGCCCTCGCCATCAGCGGTGGCGTGTTGCTCCTGTTGGCGGCCGGAGTGTTCCTGGTGAACCGGCGCTGGCCGCTGCCGGATCTGGTACGACGTTTTCCACGTCACTGACCGGTTCCTCGTCGGTGTGCCCCGTCGCGGTCCAGGCCGCGCAGTACAGCAGCAGTTTCACCGTGAAGCTGATCCACAGCAGCAGCGCGACGGGGACACCGAAAGCGCCGTACATGCTCTTCGAGGCGACGCCCCGCATGTAGCCGCTGAGCAGCACCTTGAGCAGTTCGAAGCCGAGCGCGCCGATCAGTCCGGCGGTGATCAGCCGGTGGCGTGCCGGTTCCACGCCGGGCAGCAGTGTCAGTACGTACAGCAGGACCAGGAAGTCGGCGAGTACCGCCAGCACGAAGGCCACGCCCTGGAGGAGCGCGCCGCCCCAGCCCGCGTTTTCGAGGCCGACCCGGTCGGCGGTCCAGTTGACGGCGCTGGTGCCGACGGCCGACGCGCCGAACGAGACCAGTACGGCGCCGCCCGTGCCGACCAGGATCCCGCCGTCCTTGAGCTTGCGCACCACGAAGTTGCCCTGGTCGGCGTCGTCGATCTCCCACACCGCACGCAGGCAGTCCCGCATCGAGCCGACCCAGCCGATGCCGGTGAACAGCAGCGCGGCCCCGGCGACGACACCGACCGTGCCCGCGTTCGCGACCAGCGAGCCGATGTCCAGCTGGTCGGAGATGCCGGGCACCTGCTGGGCGAGCGTGTGCTGCATGGTGTTCAGCTGGGCGGTGCTGAGCAGCGCGGCGCCGATCGCGGCGGCCACGGTGATGAGCGGGAAGAGCGAGAGGAAACTGACAAAGGTGATCGCGGCGGCGAGCCGGGTCCAGTGCACCCGGTCGAGGGTCTCGTAGGAGCGCCAGGCGTGGGTGCGCATGAGGCGGGCCAGCCAGGGGCCGATCACGGGAAGTTTCGTCAGCCGGTCCATGGCGTACGCCTACCCTCGCCGCCGAAGACCAGCGTCCTCGTCCCCCAGAAGCGCAGACCGGTGGCGAGCCCCATGCCGATGACCGCGCCGGAGAGGGTGTCCGCGCGGGCCGAGGTCAGCCCCAGGCCGTAGTGCGACACGGTGAGGCAGAGCAGTTGGAGGAGGGCTCCGGCGGCGTTCACACCGAAGAAGACGGTGTACTCGCGCCAGCCGACGTGCCTGCCCCGGTACGTGCCGAGGGCGTTGCCGAGGTACGCGACCGTGCACCCGGCGAGGAACGACACGGTCTTGGCGGCGAGCGGGTCCCAGCGCAGGAATCCGCGCAGCCAGAGGAAGAGTCCCAGGTCGGCGGCGTACGCGAGGATCCCGGCGAGCGCGAAGCCGGTGACCTCCCGGCGGCTGACACCCATGGACCGGCTCCCTCCCTACAGGTCGGCGATCGCGAGCACGTACACGACGATCCATCCGGCGCCGATGACGGTCAGCGCCCTGTCCCGCAGGATCACGTCCTCCGGGGCGCCCGCGGTGCCGCGGTCGGCGAAGACGGCGTACCGCAGGATGAAGAGGATGAACGGGACCATCGACAGCTGACGCCACGGCAGCAGTCCGCTGTCGGGCGGGCCGCCGCTCTCCATCGCCCAGAGGCAGTACGCGAGGACCGCGACCCCGGCCGCCAGCTGCCAGACGAAGCGCAGGTATCCGGTGGTGTACTCGGAGAGCAGTGCCCGGGTCGCCGCGGCTCCCTCCATCTGGACGGACTCGGAGTAGCGCTTGGCCGCGACCATGAAGAGCGCGCCGAACCCGGCGGTGATCAGGAACCAGCGCGAGAGCGGGATGTCGAGGGCCACTCCGCCGATCATCGCCCGCATCAGGAAGCCGGTCGTGACGACGACCAGGTCGACGACCAGGATGTGCTTCAGGCTGACGCAGTAGGCGAGTTGCATGGCGATGTACGCGGAGAGCAGCGCGGCGGTCATGTCGTTGCAGAACACGACGGCGCCCGCGGTCGTCAGTACGGCGAGCAGGGCTCCAGCGGCGTACGCGACGGGGACGGGGACTTCTCCCGCGGCCACCGGGCGGTGGCACTTGACGGGGTGCGCGCGGTCGGCCTCGGCGTCCCGGGCGTCGTTGACGAGATAGACGGCGGAGGCGGCGGCCGTGAACAGGACGAAGACGACGGCGAGTTGACCGGCGGTCTGGCGCGACACCAGCTGACCGGCCGCGACGGGGGCGGTGACGACCAGGACGTTCTTGATCCACTGACGGGGGCGGGCGGTCCTGAGCAGCCCCAGCGCCAGGCCCGCGGCCCCGCCTCCGGTCAGGGACGGCGGGGGGCGTGGCGGTTCCTGGACGAGCAGGGCCGGTTCCGGAACCCCGGACACCGCTGGTACGCCGGGCACTTCGGAGACTTCAGACATGGGTGCCTCGCATCCACCGGTCGCCGAGCCCGGCGGTGAGCCCACCGAGGAGGGCGCCCGCGGCGACATCGGTCGGATAGTGGACCCCGACGACCAGCCGGGACACGCACATCGCGGCGGCGAGCGGGGGTATGAGGCGGCGGCCCACGGGGCGCAGCGCGCCGAGGGCGACGGCCGCCGCGGCTGCGGAGGCCGCGTGCGAGCTGGGGAAGGAGTGGTGGCCCGCGGTCCGTACGAGGGGCTGCCGGTCGCCGAGACCGGGGCGCGGGCGGCGTACCACCCGCTTCAGGCCCATGCTCGCGAGGTGGGCCGTGCCTATCAGGGCGGTGGCGCGCAGCCAGGCGCCGCGCCGTTCCCGGTCGGTGAGCGCGCCGGTGAGCCCGGCGGCGAGCCACAGCACGCCGTGCTCACCGCTGCGGGACAGGGTCCGGGCCACGGCGCCCACCGGCGGACACGCGCCGCAGTCGCGCATCGCCGAGAGGAGCCGGCGTTCGGCCTCGGCGGGCCGTATACCGCCACCCCTGGCCGGCCGGGAGCCTCCCGGCCGACGGCAGACCGGAAGAACACTCTTATGTGACATATCTCGATCATCGCGTCCAAACTGATTGACACCACTCCAATCACCCATTTCCCCGCGTATATGGGCGATACGGTCTACTCCATGTCTGCCGAAACCACCACGTCCGTGTCGGGCTGGGGCCGCACCGCCCCGACGACTTCGCTGCTGGTCCGCCCGCGCACGTACGAAGAGGCGGCGGCAGCGGTGCGCGGGTGCGGCGCCCGCGGCTCGATCGCCCGCGGCCTGGGCCGTGCGTACGGGGACGCCGCGCAGAACGCGGGCGGCGCGGTGCTCGACATGACCGGCCTCGACCGGATCCGCTCCATCGACGCGGACACCGGGGTCGTGGTGTGCGACGCGGGGGTGAGCCTGCACCGGCTGATGGAGGTACTGCTGCCGCTGGGCTGGTTCGTGCCCGTGACGCCGGGCACCCGGTACGTCACGGTGGGCGGCGCGATCGGCGCGGACATCCACGGCAAGAACCACCACGTGTCGGGGGCGTTCTCCCGCCACGTCCGGTCGCTCGACCTGCTGACCGCCGACGGCACGGTGCACACCACGGCGCCCGGAGCCGCGCTCTTCGACGCGACGGCCGGCGGGCTGGGGCTGACCGGCGTCATCCTCTCGGCGACGGTCCAGCTCCTGCCGGTGGAGACGTCGTCGATGTCGGTGGACACCGAGCGCGCGACGGACCTCGACGACCTGATGGCCCGGCTGACGGCCACCGACCACCACTACCGCTACTCGGTGGCCTGGATCGACCTGCTCGCCCGGGGCGCGTCGACGGGGCGCTCGGTACTGACCCGAGGGGAGCACGCCCCACTCGACGCGCTCCCCGCCCGCGCCGGCCGCGCACCGCTGTCCTTCCGCCCGGGGAGGCTCCCCGCGCCGCCGTCCTTCCTCCCCGACGGGCTGCTCGGCCGCACCTCGGTCGGGATCTTCAACGAGCTCTGGTACCGCCGGGCACCCCGGCTCCGGCGGGGGGAGATCCAGCGGCTGACCACCTTCTTCCACCCGTTGGACGGGGTCCCGCACTGGAACCGGATCTACGGGCGGGGCGGTTTCGTCCAGTACCAGTTCGTCGTCGGGTACGGGCAGGAGGAGACCCTGCGCCGGATCGTGCGGCGCATCTCCGCGCGCGGCTGCCCGTCGTTCCTGGCGGTGCTGAAGCGCTTCGGCGAGGCGGACCCCGGCTGGCTCTCGTTCCCGCTGCCCGGCTGGACCCTGGCCCTGGACATCCCGGCGAACCTGACCGGACTCGGCGCCTTCCTCGACGAACTGGACGAGGAGGTGGTGGGCGCGGGCGGCCGGGTCTACCTGGCGAAGGACTCCCGGCTGCGCCCGGACCACCTGGCGGCGATGTACCCGCGCCTGGACGACTTCCGCGCGCTGCGCGCCGAGCTCGACCCGGGGTCCGTCTTCACCTCGGACCTCTCCCGCCGCCTCGGCCTCTAGGGCGGGTACGGGGGCTGCCGGACACCGCCCCCGGACCTGCCCGCCGGTCCTGCGACCGGCCCCGCCACCGAACTCGCCACCGACCTCGCCACCGACCCCGCTGACGACCCCGCCGACGACCCCGCCGACGACTCAAGGAGACGTACCCGTGAAAGACGCATTCGGTGCCCCGCAGTCCCTGCTGATCCTCGGCGGTACGTCCGAGATCGCGCTGGCCACGGCCCGCCGTCTGGTGGCCCGCCGGACCCGTACGGTCTGGCTGGCCGGGCGCCCGTCCCCCGCGCTCGACGCTGCCGCCGCCCACCTGCGCACGCTGGGCGCGGAGGTCCGTACCGCCGACTTCGACGCCCTGGACCCCGCCTCCCACGAGGTGACGCTGGGCAAGGTCTTCGCGGAGGGCGACATCGACATGGTGCTGCTGGCCTTCGGGATCCTCGGCGACCAGGCCAGCGACGAGAGCTCCCCGCTGTCGGCGGTCCGGGTCGCCCAGACCAACTACACCGGGGCGGTCTCAGCGGGCCTGATCTGCGCGAAGGCCCTCCAGGGCCAGGGTCACGGCTCCCTGGTGGTGCTCTCGTCGGTGGCGGGCGAACGCGCCCGGCGCGCCAACTTCATCTACGGATCGAGCAAGGCCGGGCTGGACGCCTTCGCCCAGGGTCTGGGCGACGCGCTGTACGGGACGGGCGTGCACGTGATGATCGTCCGCCCCGGCTTCGTACGGTCGAGGATGACGGCGGGGCTGCCGGAGGCGCCGCTGGCCACCACACCCGAGGCGGTGGCGACGGCCATCGAGACGGGGCTGCGCCGCCGCTCCGAGACGGTCTGGGTACCGGGCACGCTGCGCGTCGTCATGTCCGCGATGCGCCACGCGCCGAGGCCGCTGTTCCGGCGGCTGCCGGTGTAGGACAGGGTGCGGCAGCGGACCGGAAGGGCCTTACGGCAGGGACGACGCCGGGGCCTCGCGGTACACCGCGGGACCGGGCACACCGCCGCCGCCTCCGAACGCGTACTCCCGCAGCTTGCGCCACACCGCGTCCGCCCCCTGCTCGTACAGGGCGAAGGATCCGCAGGTCCACATCGCCTCGAACGTCGACAGCGCTTCGTACGCCTGGTCCATCGCCTCTTCGGAGATGCCGTGGGCGACCGTCACATGCGGGTGGTACGGGAACTGGAGCTCGCGCACCAGCGGCCCGGACGCGTCCCTGATCTGCTGCTGGAGCCAGGAGCAGGCCGATCCGCCCGTCACGACCTGCACGAAGACGACCGGCGAGAGCGGGCGGAACGTGCCCGTCCCGTACAGCCGCATGGGAAAGGCCCGGTTCGCGGCGGCGACCGAGGAGAGGTGCGCCTCGATCGCGGGCAGCGAACCGGAATCGGCCTCGGTGGGCGGGAGGAGGGTGACGTGCGTGGGGATGCCGTGCGCGGCAGAGTCCCCGAAGCCCGCGCGCTGCTCCTGGAGCAGGCTGCCGTACGGCTCCGGGACCGCGAGCGAAACGCCGAGCGTTACGGTCCCCACATCGATCTCCTCAGCTGTCGGGTCACCGGACGTTCCGCCTACCTGCCGGACGTCTATGTGCAGTGTGGCGGGCCTGCCCTCGCTCTGACCAGAGTCCAAGGTCACAAGCTCGGGCCGGCGCCTGTCAGTGCTTCGCGGGCAGGAATCCCAGCCGCTCGTACGCCTGCGCCAGGGTCTCCGCGGCGACCGTGCGGGCCTTCTCCGCACCCTTGGCGAGGATGCCGTCCAGCGTCTCGTGATCGTCCAGGAACTCCTGGGTGCGGGTCCGGAAAGGCGTGACGAAATCGGCGACGATCTCGGACAGATCGGTCTTGAGCGCGCCGTACATCTTGCCCTCGTACTGCTGCTCCAGGTCGGCGATGCTCGTCCCGGTGAGGGTCGAGTGGATCGTCAGCAGGTTCGAGACACCGGGCTTGGCCGCCAGGTCGTAACGGATCACCGTGTCGGTGTCGGTGACCGCGCTCCTGACCTTCTTCGCGGAGACCTTCGGCTCGTCGAGCAGGCTGATCAGGCCCTTGGGCGAGGCCGCCGACTTGCTCATCTTGGCGGTCGGGTCCTGGAGGTCGTAGATCTTCGCCGTCTCCTTGAGGATGTACGGCTCCGGGATCGTGAAGGTCGTGCCGAACCGGGTGTTGAAGCGCTCGGCGAGGTCGCGGGTCAGCTCGATGTGCTGGCGCTGGTCCTCACCGACGGGGACCTGGTTGGCCTGGTAGAGCAGGATGTCGGCGACCTGGAGGATCGGGTACGTGAAGAGCCCGACGGTCGCGCGGTCCGCGCCCTGCCTGGCCGACTTGTCCTTGAACTGCGTCATGCGCGAGGCCTCGCCGAACCCGGCCAGGCAGTTCATGACCCAGCCGAGCTGGGCGTGCTCGGGCACATGGCTCTGCACGAAGAGGGTGCAGCGCTCCGGGTCGATCCCCGAGGCCAGCAGCTGGGCGACGGCGAGCCGGGTGTTGGCCCGCAGCTCCGCGGGGTCCTGCGGGACGGTGATCGCATGCAGGTCGACCACCATGTAGTACGCGTCGTGCGACTCCTGCAGGGCTACCCACTGGCGCACCGCGCCGAGGTAGTTGCCGAGGTGGAACGAGCCTGACGTGGGCTGGATCCCGGAGAGCACCCGGGGACGATCAGAGGCCATGTTCATCATTCTCTCAGGTGCGGAACCGATCTCCGCCGCGCGGTGTATGAAAGGTGTGAGAACGCGGGAGGGGAGCCACGCCGCTGTTGCGGACGAGGCTGATGTGATCGCGCGCGTACGGGCGGGGGACGCCCAGGCGTACGCGGAGCTGGTGCGTGCGTACACGGGAATCGCGTTGCGCGCGGCGGCGGCTTTCGGTGCGGGTGCGGACGCCGAGGACGTGGTGCAGTCGGCCTTCTTCAAGGCGTACCAGGCGCTGGGCCGGTTCAAGGCGGGTGCGTCGTTCCGGCCGTGGCTGCTGCGGATCGTGGCGAACGAGACCAGGAACACCGTGCGCTCCGCCGTGCGGCTGCGGTGCGCCGCGGGGCGCGCGGCGGCGCTGACGGAGGCGGAGCCGCTGATACCGGAATCGGCGGACCCTGCGGTGGCCGCTCTGGAGGGCGAACGCCGGAGGCTGCTGCTCGCGGCGCTGGACCGGCTGAGCACCGAGCAGCGGCTGGCCGTGACGTACCGCTATCTGCTGGACATGGACGAGGCGGAGACGGCGGAGGCGCTGGGCTGGCCACGGGGCACGGTGAAGTCGCGGCTGAACCGGGCGCTGAAGAAGCTCGGCAAGCTGCTCCCCCTCCCGGACGGCGCTCCCGGCAGCCCGGCCGGCGAGAGAGCCGAGGGACACCGTGGAAGCAGAAGAGGCGGAAGCAGGAGAAGCAGAGCAGACGAGGGAGGCGACGAGCATGGGTGACGGGGACGACGGGCGCCTTCCCGGTGAACTGCGCGCGCTGGGGCGCGGGCTGGGCTCCGGGAAGGCCGCAGACATCGGCTGGGGGTCGGCCGGGGACTCGATGGCCGAGCAGGTGCTGGCACGGATCATCGCGGAGGCGGTGCCGATTCCCGTTCCGGTACGGGCGGAGCCGTCAGGCCGCTTCGCGCGCATACGGGCCTGGGCGCGAGGGCGCCGACGGGCCGGGGTGGCGGACCGGTTCACCCCCGGCGGGTTCGAGGTGCGATACGCCCCCGCGGTGCGTGTGCCGGAGGCCGATGCGCCTGCGCGGGGCCGGACGGACCCCGGCACGCCGGACGACAAGGTTTCTTCCCGCCCGCGGTGACCGACGATAAGAAGAGGCGCACGACAGCCCGCCCGCCACAGGACTGGCGCCCCCAAGGCCCGTACGCCGTAAGGCAGTACGCCCAGCACGCTGTAGGAACGGAGAACCGGTGTCAGTTACGGAAACATCGATCGAGTCCGCCGAGGCGCACAGCGCGCACAACTACCATCCGCTCCCCGTCGTCGTCGCCTCTGCGGACGGCGCGTGGATGACCGATGTCGAAGGGCGTCGCTTCCTCGACATGCTCGCCGGATACTCGGCGCTCAACTTCGGCCACGGCAACCGCCGGCTGATCGACGCGGCCAAGGCCCAGCTGGAGCGCGTCACGCTCACCTCCCGGGCCTTCCACCACGACCGGTTCGCCGATTTCTCCACCCAGCTCGCCGAGTTGTGCGGGATGGAGATGGTGCTGCCGATGAACACCGGGGCGGAGGCGGTCGAGACCGCCGTGAAGACGGCCCGCAAGTGGGGTTACAAGGTCAAGGGCGTACCGGACGGACAAGCGAAGATCGTCGTCGCGGAGAACAACTTCCACGGCCGTACGACCACGATCGTCAGCTTCTCGACGGACCCCGAGGCGCGGGCGGACTTCGGCCCGTACACCCCGGGCTTCGAGATCGTTCCGTACGGCGACCTGGCCGCGCTGGAAGCGGCCGTCGACGAGAACACGGTGGCCGTTCTCCTCGAACCGATCCAGGGCGAGGCCGGGGTCCTGGTGCCGCCGGCCGGATATCTGCCGGGCGTACGCGAACTGACCCGCGCCCGGAACGTGCTGTTCATCGCGGACGAGATCCAGTCGGGACTCGGCAGGACGGGCCGGACCTTCGCCTGTGAGCACGAGGGTGTCGTGCCGGACATGTACATCCTGGGCAAGGCGCTCGGCGGCGGGGTGGTGCCGGTGTCGGCCGTGGTGTCGTCGGCAGAGGTGCTGGGCGTCTACCGCCCCGGCGAGCACGGGTCCACCTTCGGTGGGAATCCGCTGGCGTGCGCCGTCGCCCTGGAGGTGATCGCGATGCTGCGCACCGGTGAATTCCAGCAACGGGCCACGGAGTTGGGCGACCACCTCCACCGCGAACTGGGCCTGCTGGTGAGCGGCGGCGCGGTCGAGGCCGTGCGCGGACGGGGTCTCTGGGCGGGGGTGGACATCGCGCCCTCGCTCGGCACCGGCCGGGAGATCTCCGAGCGGCTCATGGATCTCGGGGTGCTGGTGAAGGACACCCACGGCTCCACGATCCGGATCGCCCCGCCCCTGGTGATCAGCAAGGAGGATCTGGACTGGGGCCTCGCCCAGCTGCGGACCGTCCTGAACGGCTGACACCACAGCGGCCGGCCTGGGCCGGGCGAGGCGGGGCCAGGCGCGGGGCAGGGGCCGGACGAAGCGGGGCCAGGCGCAGGACAGGGGCCGGGCGAGGAGGAGGCGCTCAGAGGATTCAGAGGATGACGTGGGGCAGGAAGCGGGCGTACTCGTCCGTCACCGGCCCCACGGACTCCCGGATGCCGAGCCCCGCCGCCTCGTCCTCGACCACCCACGCACCGAGCACCACACGGTTGCCGTCGAAGTCGGGCAGCGGGGCCAACTCCTGGTAGCAGCAGACCTCGTCGGTCCGCAGGACCGCGGCGGTTCCCGCTCCGGCCTCGTGGAGCACGACGCCCGCTCCCTCCCGGCCCAGGAGCGGCTTGGAGACATAGCCCTTGGATGTGGGCAGGGCGAGCTCGCGCGGGCCGTCCAGATAGGAAGGCAGGAGATTCGGATGTCCCGGGTACAGCTCCCACACCACGGCGAGCAGCGCCTTGTTGGAGAGCAGCATCTTCCACGCGGGTTCGATCCAGCAGGTGGAGCCGGTGGACCCGCCGTTGTCGAGGGTGTCCAGGACGTGCGGACCGAAGCTGTCGGTCGTCAGCCACTCCCACGGGTAGAGCTTGAAGCAGCTGCGGATGAAACGCATCCGCTCGTCGACGAACCGCCCGGACAACGGGTCCCAGCCGATCTGCTCCACGGAGAGCGCCTCGGTCTCGATCCCCGCCTGCTGGGCGGTCTCCCTCAGATACGCGACCGTCATCAGGTCCTCGCCGAGTTCGTCGGCGTCGGAGTGCGCGAAGTGCAGCGGTCCCGGCGGCAGCAGCGGGGCCTGTCGCCGCCAGGCTGCGACCAGCCGCTCGTGCAGCGAGTTCCACTGGTCGGCGCCGGGAAAGCGGTCCTCCATCCAGAACCACTGCGGGCTGGCCGCCTCCACCAGGGAGGTGGGCGTGTCCGCGTTGTACTCCAGCATCTTGGCCGGGCCGTCGCCGTCGTACCGCAGATCGAACCGCCCGTACACGGACGGCAGTTCGTCCCTCCGGTGCCAGGATTCGGCAACCAGCCGGGCCAGCCGGGGGTCGGTGATCCCCAGGTCGGCCAAACGGTCGCGGGCGACGATGTGGGCGGCTGCGGCAAGGCACATCGCGTGCAGTTCCTCGACGACCTCCTCCAGCGCCTCGACCTCGGGGAGGGAGAAGGAGTAGTAGGCGCTCTCGTCCCAGTACGGGCGCAGCGAGTCGTCCGGGTAGCGGGTGAGCGGATAGATCAGCCCCTGCTCCTCGACGATCTGCTGCCAGCCGGGGCGGGGTTGGACGGCGTGACGCTTCATGGTGTCGGTCCGGGCCCCGGGTCAGCCGCCGCTGGAGTGGAAGCCGCCGCCGAAACCGCCCCGGTGCACCGACGACTTGTTGAAACTGCCGCCCGAAACCTTGCCGTTCTTCGAGGAGCCGCCGTAGTAGTACGTGCCGTGGCCGCTGCTCTTGCCGCACTCGTACTTCGGCAGCTGCTTGTAGGTCACCGGGTCCACACACCGCCGGTCCACATCGGAACCGCAGGCGGTGAGCGTCGCCGCCAGCATCCCCATGCCCCCGAGCACCACGGCGCCCGACCTCATCTTGCGCATGCGTTGTCCTCTCCCGTTCTTCACAGACACCGTCATCACAAACATCGTCGTCGCAGACACCGTCATCACGGACACCGTCATCACGGACGCCGTGCCAACAACACCGGTCGTCACAGACGCTGTGCCACAGACCCGGCGCCACAGACGCCGTACAGCTGTACGGCAAGTATCCCGTGTCTGACGGTGTACAGACTAGATGTCGGCCTCCGTCCCCGGTGAGCAGGTGGGACGCTCCCCGGTCGGTGCTCACCCGTAGAGTCCTTACGTGCTCCTTGGAATGCTCTGCGCGCTCGGTTCAGCGGTCTGCTTCGGTACGGCCTCCGTGTTCCAGGCCGCCGCCGCCCGTGCCTCCGCCCCCGGGACCGGCTCGGGGGTCGACGCGGCGCTGCTGTTGCGCGCCCTGCGCCAGTGGCGCTACATCGCGGGGCTCGGCTTCGACGCCGTGGGCTTCGTGCTGCAGATCATCGCGCTGCGTTCGATCCCGATCTACGCGGTCGGCGCCGCGCTCGCCGCGAGTCTCGCGGTCACCGCGGTGGTGGCGGCCCGGGTCCTCGGCGTGCGGCTCACCGGCACCGAATGGGGTGCGGTGGGCGTCGTCTGCGCGGGACTGGGGATGCTCGGCCTCGCCTCCGGTTCGGAGGGCAGCACCGCGGGATCGGACGCCCTGCGCTGGGCCATGCTCGGAGTCGCTCTCGCGGTCCTGCTGGTGGGCGTGGTCGCCGGCCGACTCAAGGGCAAGGCCCGCGCCCTGGTGCTCGGCCTCGGCGCGGGCGTGGGCTTCGGCGTGGTCGAGGTGGCGGTCCGGCTCATCGACTCCGTCGACTTCACCAACCCGGCGCTGTACGCACTGCTCGTCGGCGGCGGCTCGGCCTTCCTGCTGCTCACCTCGGCCCTGCAACGCGGATCGGTGACGACGGCCACGGCCGGCATGGTCATCGGCGAGACGATCGGCCCGGCCCTGATCGGCGTGGTCTGGCTCGGGGACCGTACGAGGGACGGTCTGGCCCCGCTGGCGATTGCCGGGTTCGCGGTGGCGGTGGCCGGGGCGCTTGCGCTGGCACGGTTCGGCGAGGCTCCGGCAGAGGCCCCGGCGAACGAGGCGATGGACAGCAAGGTCTGACCGGCGAGCACGGCCTGGTCCGACTCCCCGCCGAACACCCCGAATCCCCCACAACGAAGCCCCGTTGGCGTACGCGCCCCTACGGGAGCACCCGGCACAGCGCGTCCAGCGCCCCCGTCCACGCGCTGTCCGGTGGCGTCCCGTATCCGACCACCAGCCCGTCGCGCCCCTCGCCCGCGTCCGGGTGCCGGAACGGACTGAGGCCCCCCAGCGCGAGCCCCTGCCAGGCCGCCGCCTGGACCACCGACTGTTCGGTGCCCGGCGGCAGTTCGAGTACGGCGTGCAGCCCGGCAGCGATCCCGGTGACCCGGATGTCCGGCGCGCGTTCGGCGAGCGCCGCCACCAGCTGGTCGCGGCGCCGCCGGTAGCGCAGCCGCATCGCGCGGACATGCCGGTCGTACGCCCCGGAGGCGATGAACTCGGCGAGCGTCAGCTGCTCCAGCGCACTCGTCATCCAGTCGGAGTGCCCCTTCGCCGTGACGACATCCGCCACCAGGCTCCCTGGCAGCACCAGCCAGCCGATCCGCAGCCCGGGGGCGATGGATTTGCTGGCGGTGCCGAGGTAGACGACCCGTTCGGGATCGAGTCCCTGGAGCGCACCGACCGGCTGCCGGTCGTAGCGGAACTCCCCGTCGTAGTCGTCCTCCAGGATCAGCCCGCCCGTGGTCCGCGCCCAGTCGACGGCGGCCGACCGCCGGTCGGGGTGGAGCGGCACCCCCAACGGGAACTGGTGCGCCGCCGTCAGCAGCACCGCACCTTCGCGCCGCAGCGCACCGGTCTGCGAGCCGAGTGCGTCCAGAGGGAGCGCGGGGGTGCGCAGCCCCGCGTCGGTGAGCAGGTTCCGGTGCAGGTCCAGCCCGTACGACTCGACCGCCACCTCCCGCACCCGTCTCCCCCGCAGCACCTTCCCCATCAGCATCAAACCGTGTGCGAACCCCGAGCAGACGACGATCCGGTCCGGGTCGGCGTACACCCCGCGGGCCCGTGCCAGATAGTCGGCCAGCACGGTCCGCAGCTCGGGCCGCCCGCGCGGGTCCCCGTATCCGAACGCTTCGTGGGGAGCGGCGGTCAGCGCCTTCCGTGCGGCCCTGAGCCACTCGGCGCGCGGGAAGGACGCGAGGTCGGGCGAGCCGGGCAGCAGGCTGTACGCGGGGTGCCGCGGCTGCGGCGGCCGTACGGTGACGGGCGGGGCCGCCGCACGCGGTACGGACCGGGCTGCCACCCGGGTCCCCGAGCCCTGCCGCGCGGTCAGCCAGCCTTCCGCCACCAGTTCGGCGTAGGCGTCGGCCACCGTGTTCCGGGCGATTCCCAGGTCGGTGGCGAGGGTGCGCGAGGACGGCAGCCGGGTCCCCGGCGTCAGCCGCCCCGTGCGTACGGCCTTGCGCAGCGCGTCCGTGAGCCCCACCCGCAGCCCGGTACCGGTCAGCTCCAGGTGCAGGTCCACACCGAAAGTGGCCCAGGAATCCGTCATGGAAATGGACCATACCCCTGCGCCACACACCACGTAGCGTCGTCTCCATGACGACGCACGAGACACCCCGGACGACCGACGAGAGCACGGGCTTCCTGCCCGAGCACACCCCCCGGCTCCACATGGCCAAGCTCGCCCCCGAGGTCTACAAGGCCATGATCCAGCTGGACGTGGCGGCCCGTCGGGGCGTGGACCCGGCCATTCTCGAACTGGTCAAGATCCGCGCCTCGCAGATCAACCACTGCGCCTTCTGCCTCGACATGCACACCAAGGACGCCCTGGCAGCGGGCGAGTCGGTCGAGCGGATCGTGCAGCTCAGCGGCTGGGAGGAGTCGAAGCACTTCTACACCGCGAAAGAGATCGCGGCGATCGAGCTGACCGAGGCCATCACGGTGCTCACCGACGGCTTCGTGCCCGACGAGGTGTACGCACACGCCGCCGAACAGTTCGACGAGACCGAACTCGCCCAGCTGATCGCGGCGATCACCGTGATCAACGCCTGGAACCGCATCTCCGTCACCGCCCGCATGGTCCCGGGTCACTACACCCCCGGCTCCACCGCCCACCGCCACTGATGGGCCCGCTGATGACCGACTTCCGCAGCCTGCATCTGGGCCGCTCCCCCGCCGACCCGCTGGTGCTCCCGGGCCCCTGGGATGCCGCGAGCGCCCGGGTCTTCGCGGAAGCCGGCTTCCCGGCGCTCGCCACTCCGAGCGCCGGGGTGGCGGCCTCGCTCGGATACGCGGACGGGCAGACCCCGGCCGATGAGATGTTCGCCGCGATCGCCCGTATCGTCCGGGCCGTCGAGAGTTTCGGCGTCCTCGTATCGGCGGACATCGAGGACGGCTACGGCCTGCCGCCGAAGGAGCTGGTGGCCCGGCTCGCCGACACCGGCGCTGTCGGCTGCAACCTGGAGGACTCCACGGACGGCGTCCTGCGCGACCCCGGTGAGCAGGCCGACCGGCTCGCGGAGGTACGGGCGGCGGCGGGCGGCGCGCTGTTCGTCAACGCCCGCGTGGACACGTACCTCCGCGGGGTGCGCGATCCGGCGCGGACCGTCGTCCGCGCCCGTCAGTACCTCGCGGCGGGCGCCGACTGCGTCTACCCGATCGCGGCGCCGCCCGGCCAACTCCCCGAACTGGCGGCCGGGATCGGGGCTCCGCTCAACGCGCTCTGTGTACCGGACGGGCCGTCACCGCGGGAACTCGGCGAACTCGGCGCCACCCGCGTCACCTTCGGGCCCGGACTGCACCACCGGGCGCTGGCCGCGGTACGTGACATGGCCGGACAGCTCTCCGGCGGCACCCGGTAGCCGGGCATCGGGGCTCTTCACCACGAGAGGGGGCTCTTCGCCACGAGAGCGGACTCTTCACCACGAGATGGGGCCCTTCACCACGAAGAACATGCAGAACGCCACCATCGCCGAACAGAGCACGACGGTGGCGGCCGTCTCCAGCGTGTGCTTCCAACCGGTGGTCGGCAGCACCGTGGTGGCGTGCTGGGGCCGGTCCGCGACGTAGTAGACGGTCACGATGTCGCCCCCGATCCTCGTGCTGGGCCCGTGCTTCTCCTCGAAGGACACCGGCCGCCCACCGGGCGGCGTGAACTCGTACGCGTGGTGCCGGGTCGTGGATCTGCCGGAGTCCTTGTCGTACCTGGTCGTCGTGTAGGTCCGCAGGCAGGTCGCCCGCGCCGTGAGACCGCTGCGCCAGGCCGCCCGCATCCTCAGCCGCGCGCGGACGGCCTGGAGCGCTATGCAGACGGCGCCGACGGCGATCAGCGCCGGCACCACGTAGAACAACGCATCGGACATGTTCGACCCCCGTGTCGGTTCTGCCCACGCAGACGCCCCCCGCAATCCATTGGTTGCGGGGGGCGTCGCACGGGACGGAGAGGTCGCCGCGTGCCGGGGGCCGAACCGTCCGAACTGTCCGGACAATCCTGGCCGTACGGCTCAGATCAGGCCGAGCTCGCGCACCGCGTCGCGCTCCTCGGAGAGTTCCTTCACCGAGGCGTCGATACGCGCGCGGGAGAAGTCGTTGATCTCAAGACCCTGGACGATCTTGTACGTGCCGCCCTCGGTGGTGACCGGGAAGGACGAGATGAGGCCCTCGGGAACACCGTAGGAGCCGTCCGACGGGATACCCATCGAGGTCCAGTCGCCGTCCGCCGTGCCGTTGACCCAGGTGTGCACGTGGTCGATGGCGGCGTTCGCGGCCGAGGCGGCCGAGGAGGCGCCGCGCGCCTCGATGATCGCCGCACCGCGCTTGGCGACGGTCGGGATGAAGGTGTCGGCCAGCCACTTCTCGTCGTTGACGGTCTCGGCAGCGTTCTTGCCCGCGACCTCGGCGTGGAAGATGTCCGGGTACTGGGTGGCCGAGTGGTTGCCCCAGATGGTGAGACGGCGGATCTCGGAGACCGGGACGCCCGTCTTCTGCGAGAGCTGCGAGATCGCGCGGTTGTGGTCGAGACGGGTCATCGCGGTGAAGCGCTCGGCCGGTACGTCCGGGGCCGAGGCCTGCGCGATGAGCGCGTTGGTGTTGGCCGGGTTGCCGACGACGAGGACCTTGATGTCGTCCGCGGCGTTGTCGTTGATGGCCTTGCCCTGCGGGCCGAAGATGCCGCCGTTGGCCGCGAGCAGGTCACCGCGCTCCATGCCCTTCGTACGCGGGCGGGCGCCGACGAGCAGGGCCACGTTGGCACCGGCGAAAGCGACGTTCGGGTCGTCCGTGATCTCGATGCCCTGGAGCAGCGGGAAGGCGCAGTCGTCGAGCTCCATCGCGGTGCCCTCAGCGGCCTTCAGCCCCTGCGGGATCTCCAGGAGACGCAGCTTGACCGGCACGTCCGAGCCGAGCAGGTGGCCCGAGGCGATGCGGAAGAGCAGCGCGTAGCCGATCTGGCCGGCCGCGCCGGTGACGGTGACATTCACAGGAGTGCGGGTCATGGCGTTCTCCGTAAGACAGCTGGCGGTGGGGGTCCCTGCCCCTGGTGCGGGAAATCTCGGAGGCTCACACCGCGAACTGAATCTTGATGTGAAGAGACTTCCGACGTCAGGCTATCCGACCCTGCGGCCGACCGGCTCCCGCCCCCGTGTGGCACGCCGCACACGGACCCGCGCACGCCCCGGCGTACGGAACCGTGTTGGCCCGTACGCACTCCTGAGGTCCGCCCCCTGCAACGACGGTGGCCGCCCGCGCCCAGGGGGGGTGAGGCGCGGACGGCCACCGCCGGGTGCAAGCACCCGTGGGGGGATAACACTCGCTTGCCCCGTGAATCGCGGGGCATTCCCCCTCAACGTTTTTTCTTTTCCGCCAACCGGGAACTGCCGGGTCCGCCGCCGGAAACTGCTCTGCCGCCGGGAACTGTCGGGCCGTCAGCCCCCGCCTCCCGTCGGCCACGGCCCTCGTCAGCGCACCGTGAACTCGTCAGCGCACCGTGAAGTGGACCAGATCCTCCAGGAACGGCAGCTCCAGCCACGGACTGGGCTGCACCATCAGCGCGAGCAGCGTGATCACGAGGCCCAGTACGCCGTACGTCACCGTGTCCGTGAACCGCGAACGCACCGCGAGCATCCCGACCGCCCGCACCCACCAGCGCATCGCCGCGCCTGCCATCAGTGCGACGCCGACGAGCAACAGCCCCACCCGGGTCACGTCGAAGGCGACCAGCAGCAGTCCCGCGGCGACCGCGCCGAGCACGGTGAGCAGCGGCCACTGCCGGGCGGGCGCGGGGGCGTCGCCGGGGGCCGCCCGGCCGCCGCCCTCGGGGCGGGCGGTGTCGCGCGTCACCGAGGGGAAGCGCCGGGTCGAGCGCACGGGCTCCCCGTCGGGACCCGGAGCGCTGACCGCGTCCTCCCCCTCGGGCTCGTCCTCGGCTCGGGCCTCGCCGGACGCTCCGGACTCCGCCGTCTCCTCCGACTCCGCAGCCTCTTCCGGCTCCGCAGCCCCCTCCGACTCGGCAGGCGCCTCGGACTCCGCCGGGGCTTCCGGCTTTCCGGGTTCCTCGGCACCGTCCGGCGTCTCGGACCTGCGGGGCCCCTCGGGACCGCCCGCCGCCTCCGGCGCGGCGCCCCCGTCGGATCCCGTACGACTCCCGGAACCCGAACGACTCCCGGAACCCGAACGGCCGTCGGCCCCCGAGTGCTTGGCGAACCCCGGGAGCCCGGCGGACCCGCCCGGCTCCTCGGGCCCCGTACGCTCCACCGCGTCAGCCGACACTGCGCTCCGCCGCCTCCACGACGTTCACGAGCAGCTGAGCACGGGTCATCGGGCCCACGCCGCCCGGGTTCGGGGAGATCCACGCGGCCACGTCGGCGACACCGGGGTGCACATCGCCGACGATCTTGCCGTTCTCGTCCCGGCTGACGCCGACGTCGAGAACGGCCGCGCCCGCCTTGACGTCCTCGGGGTTGATGATGTGCGGAACACCGGCGGCAGCGACGATGATGTCGGCCTGCTTGAGCAGCGCGGGCAGATCACGGGTGCCGGTGTGGCACTGGGTCACTGTCGCGTTCTCGGACTTACGGGTCAGCAGCAGCGGGATGGAGCGGCCGACCGTGATGCCGCGCCCGACGACCACGACATGCGCCCCGTTGATCTCCACCCCGTGGTGGCGGAGCAGCTGGATGATGCCGTACGGGGTGCAGGGCAGCGGGCCCGTCTCGTTCAGTACGAGCTTGCCGAGGCTGGTCGGGTGCAGCCCGTCGGCGTCCTTCTCCGGGTCCATCAGGCTCAGGACGCGGTTGGTGTCGATGCCCTTGGGGAGCGGCAACTGCACGATGTAGCCGGTGCATTCGGGGTTCTCGTTGAGCTCCCGGACGACCGCCTCGATCTCTTCCTGCGTTGCGGTGTCGGGGAGTTCACGCTGGATCGACCCCATGCCGACCTCGGCGCAGTCACGGTGCTTGCCGTTGACGTACCAGCGGCTGCCCGGATCGTCACCGACCAGCAGTGTGCCGAGACCGGGGGTGATCCCCTTCTCCTTGAGGGCCGCCACGCGGGCGGTCAGATCGGACTTGATCGCGGCTGCGGTGGCCTTGCCATCGAGAATCTGGGCTGTCATATGAGCCATTCTTGCAGGGGCGCCATGATCGCCCAAGTTGCACTTGCACAACACATACGGAATGCGACTGGACAAACTTACGTGGCGTTTAGAAGCATGTTGCCCGCAGTGCCGCGGGCAGTGTCGGGGGGCTAGACCGCTCAGTCGATTTATGTACCAATCCTCCGCTCGAACCGCGTCGTCCCCGCATGAACCAACGGAGGAAATCAGCCATGAGCTTCGGCGATCCGAACCCGAACCCGAACAACCCGTACGGCCAGCCCCAGCAGCCCGGCGGCTACCCGCAGCAGGCCCCGCAGGGCGTGCCGCAGCAGCCCGGGTACGGCTACCCGCAGGCGCCCCCGGTCCAGGGCTACCCGCAGGCGCCCGGTTACGGCGGCCAGCCCCCGCAGTTCGGTGGCTGGTGGCGCCGGGTCGGTGGCACCATCATCGACGGCCTCATCTCCGGTATCCCGTACGGCGTGCTGGTCGGGATCGGCGGCTCGATCGGTGGCGGCGCCGGTTCCGCCCTCGTGATCGTCGGACTCCTCGTCGCCATAGCCATCTTCCTGTGGCAGCTCTACAACGAGGGCACCAACGGGCAGACCATCGGCAAGAAGGCCGTCGGCATCAGCCTGCGGCGCGAGAGCGACGGACAGCCGATCGGCTTCGGCATGGCGTTCGTCCGTAAGATCGCCCACTTCGTGGACAGCATCGCCTGCTACCTGGGCTGGCTGTGGCCGGCGTGGGACTCCAAGAAGCAGACGTTCGCCGACAAGCTCTGCTCCACCGTGGTGGTCCGGGTCGACTAGGACCTGCCGCACGCACCTGAGGGCCGTAACTCCGCGCATTCAGCGAGGAGTTACGGCCCTCGGGCGTTCCGGGGGCCGCCTGTGCGGGCGGCCCCCGGTACCGGTCCCGGGCAGGTCCTAGTGGAAGAAGTGACGCGTCCCGGTGAAGTACATCGTCACGCCGGCCTTCTCGGCGGCCTCCACGACCAGCTCGTCACGGATCGAACCGCCCGGCTGGACCACGGCCTTCACCCCGGCGTTCGCCAGGATCTCGAAGCCGTCGGGGAACGGGAAGAAGGCGTCGGAGGCGGCGTACGCACCCCTGGCCCGCTCCTCGCCCGCGCGCTCCACGGCGAGCTTCGCCGAGTCGACGCGGTTGACCTGACCCATGCCGACGCCGACGGACGCGCCGTCCTTGGCGAGCAGGATCGCGTTGGACTTCACGGCGCGGCACGCCTTCCAGGCGAACGACAGCTCGGCGAGTTCGGCCGCGCCGAGCGCGTCACCCGATGCGAGCTTCCAGTTCTCCGGGTTGTCGCCGTCGGCCTGGAGCCGGTCGGTGACCTGGAGGAGTGCGCCGCCGTCGATCTGCTTGACCTCGACCGGGGCCGACGGGGCGTCCGGGCAGCGCAGCACCCGGATGTTCTTCTTGCGGGCCAGGATCTCGACCGCGCCGTTCTCGTACGCCGGAGCGACGATGACCTCGGTGAAGATCTCGGCCACCTGCTCGGCCATGGCCGTGGTGACCGGACGGTTCACCGCGATCACGCCGCCGTACGCGGAGACCGGGTCACAGGCGTGCGCCCTGCGGTGCACCTCCGCGAGGTCGGTGCCGATCGCGATGCCGCACGGGTTGGCGTGCTTGATGATCGCCACACAGGGCTCGGCGTGGTCGTACGCGGCCCGGCGCGCGGCGTCGGTGTCCGTGTAGTTGTTGTACGACATCTCCTTGCCGTGCAGCTGCTCGGCCTGGGCGAGGCCGCCCGTGCCGCTCACGTAGAGCGCGGCACCCTGGTGCGGGTTCTCGCCGTACCGCAGGACGTTGCCGCGCTCGTACGTCGCACCGAGGAAATCGGGGAAGCCGCTGTCGTCGGCCGCCGCGTAGTCGTCGGCGAACCAGCCCGCCACGGCCACGTCGTACGCGGCGGTGTGGCGGAACGCCTCGGCCGCGAGACGCTTGCGCGCGGCCAGGTCGAAGCCGCCGCCGCTGACGGCGGTCAGCACGTCCGCGTAGCGCTCCGGGCTGGTGACGACCGCCACCGACGGGTGGTTCTTCGCCGCGGCCCGGACCATCGACGGGCCGCCGATGTCGATCTGCTCGACGCACTCGTCGGGGGTGGCGCCGGAAGCGACGGTCTCCGTGAAGGGGTAGAGGTTCACGACGACCAGGTCGAAGGGCTCCACCCCCAGCTCGGTGAGCTGCTTGCGGTGGTCCTCCAGGCGGAGGTCGGCGAGGATCCCGGCGTGCACCCGCGGGTGCAGCGTCTTGACCCGGCCGTCCAGGCACTCCGGGAAGCCGGTGAGCTCCTCGACCTTGGTGACCGGCACACCGGCAGCCGCGATCTTCGCCGCGGTGGATCCGGTGGAGACGAGCGTGACGCCCGCCCCGTGCAGCCCGAGGGCCAGCTCCTCCAGGCCCGACTTGTCGTAGACGCTGATGAGCGCGCGCCGGATGGGCTTAACGGTGTCCGTGTTCTCGGTGTGCACCGACCTGTACCTTTCGTCCCTCAATGCGGTAGCCGTTACGGGCCAGACGCCCCACGACATCGACGAGCAGCCTTCGCTCGACTTCTTTGATGCGCTCGTGAAGAGCGCTTTCGTCGTCCTGCTCCCGGATCTCGACCACGCCCTGCGCGATGATCGGACCGGTGTCGACGCCGTCGTCGACGAAGTGGACGGTGCAGCCGGTGACCCTGGCGCCGTATGCGAGCGCGTCGCGTACGCCGTGGGCCCCGGGAAATGCGGGCAGCAGGGCCGGGTGCGTATTGACGAACCGGCCGCCGAAGGCCGCGAGGAAATCCTTCCCCACGATCTTCATGAATCCGGCCGAGACGACCAGGTCCGGCGCGTACGCGGCCGTGGCCTCGGTCAGCGCGGCGTCCCAGGCGGCACGGTCCGCGTACTCCTTCACCTTGCATACGAAGGTCGGCAGCCCGGCGTCGCGGGCGCGGTCGAGTCCGGCGATGCCGTCGCGGTCGGCGCCGACCGCGACGATCTCGGCACCGTAGGCGGCCGGATCGTCACCGATGGCGTCGAGCAGGGCCTGCAGATTGGTTCCGGAGCCGGAAACCAGCACGACCAGGCGGGCGGGAGGGGGCGGGGAGGCCACAGCGGGGCCCTTTCTGGATACGACTTGTGCGGTCGTACGAATCGATCGCATCTCCCGATACGGGGAACTCTACGAACGCGCCGACCGTCGGCAACGATACCGGCACACGGAGCGGCCCCCACGGGACGGGGGCCCGGCCGAGAGGTAGCGTCTGGGGACAGGATCCGTCTCCCGGACGGGAACCGAATGAGGGGAAGACGTTCACCAGATGCAGGACCGACGCCACCGCGCGACTCTCCGCACCCCACGGCACGGGCAGGACTCAGTGCTGCTGCTGCGGGAACGCCGGCCCTCTTCGACGGAGCCCGACGACAACCCCTTCGCCCCGCCACCGGAGGGCCGGCCGGACCAGCCGTGGCAGCCGCGGCGCCCGGCCAACGGGGGCGACGAGGGCAACTCCGGTCATTCCGGCAACGGGGGTGACGGCAGCGGTGACGACCAGTCGCCGCCTCCCGGCCGGGGCAGCCAGTGGAGCCCGGTTCAGCCCGGCCGCCAGGGCGGCGGCTGGGGCGGCGGCCCGCAGCGGCCCCAGGGCGGCCCGAACGAACCCGGGAACGGCCGGGGCGACGGCCCGAAGGGGCCGGGCAACGGGCCGGGCGGTCCGGGCGCGGGCCTGCGCTGGGACCCGAAGGACCCGGCGCAGCGGCGGGCGCGATACGCCCTGCTCGCCGGAATGTGGGCGTTCTTCTTCGTGCTCTTCAATCTGCCCGAGGTCAGCCTGCTGCTCGGGTCGCTCGCGTTGTACTGGGGTATCAGCTCGCTCCGGGCGAAGCCGCAGCCGGTGCAGCACGACACCCGCGGGGCCACGGCGCTGACGACCCAGCCGCCCCCGGCCACCCCCACCGACGGCCGGCCGGCCGCACCGGGAGCGCCGCCCGCACCGCACGTGCCGCCGGCGCCCGGTCCGTACGCAGGCTCGTCGAAGCCGCAGATCACGGCGGCGGTGAGCGGTCTGGTGACGGCCGGAATGGCACTGGTGATGGTGGCGCTGGTCTTCACCTCGCACCTCGTGTACCGCGACTACTACACGTGCGTGGACGATGCGTTGACGAAGCAAGGCCAGATCGCCTGCAACAAGCTGCTGCCGGGCTCGCTGGTCCCGGTTCTCGGCACGAAGGAGTAGGGACGAGAGATGAAGGGGTAGGGGCGAGGGAGTAGCACGCGGCGCGCGTCACGCGTCTGCGAGCGGGGAGGCCCGGGTTCCCGCCCCGTTCGGCGGTGCGCGGCTGTCAGTCCCCGTCGGTGTACGACATCGGGGGCCAGGCGCTGCCGATGCCCGGACCGGCTCCGGGTTCCGCGCGGGGTCCGGCCTCGGCGCCCGTTTCCGGCGGGGCGGGCGGGGCCGGGGCTGTGACAGGCACGGCAGGCACGGCAGCCGGTACGTCGTTGTCGCTTCCCGGGCTGCTTGTGCCGTCAGTGCCATCGGTGCCGTCCTGGACCTCCGTACTGCCGGGGCCGTCGGGGCCGTCGGGGCCGTCGGGGCCATCGGGGCCGTCTGCCCTATCCGTACGGTCCGGGCCGGGCTGAACGACAGCAGGACCGTCACCGTCCTCGCCGTCCTCGCCGCGCGCCCCGTCATTGTTCGCAGCGGCGTCCGCATCCCCCGGATCCGCGGCAGCACAGCCATCGGCCTGGTCACCGGACTGGTCACTCGGCTGATCACCGGCTTGGTCAGCGGGCTGGTCAGCGGGCTGGTCACCGGGCTGGTCACCGGGCTGGGGAATCCTGGCCTTCAGTCCCGCCGACGCCGCCCGAAGCGCAGCCCACCGCGCCACCCTGGCCCCGCTGTCGTGCCACTCCGGTTCCCCGGCGGCTTGCGGGACGGGTGCGGCAGGCCGGTTGCGCCGGAGGACCCGCCAGCGCCGGACCAGCGCGACCAGCAGCCCCGTTCCCACTGTCCAGACCAGCGCTGCCGCACCCGTGCGCCACCACACAGGGCCGAAGGACGCCAGACTGCCGGTGCCCAGCGGCCCGCCCGCCAGGGCGGCGAGGCCCGTCATCGCCGCCGCGCACCCCACGGCCGCCGACACAGCGGAGAGCACGGTGCCGCCCAGCGGGATCGGCCCGGCCTCCTCCCCTCCCCGGACGACGAACCAGCCGAGCACCACGCCCGCCGCCAACGGCACTGCCGCCACCGCCCAGCCGAGCGGAGAGCCCCGGCCCTCCCCGGGCACCGCGGTCAGCAGGGGGAAGTGCGGGAGCACGGTGTTCCCGGTCACCGCGAGCGGCGTCACCGTGGTCCCCGTACCGAGGACGAAGCCGGGGCCGAGGGCGTACGAAGCCCCCCAGACAGCCGCGTTCGGCACCAGCGAGACAGCCAGCAGCAGAACCGTGAACCGGCCCGACCAGGCACCGGTGAGCTGGAGGAACGACTGCTGCGCCGCGCCCGCGTGCCACACCAGCGCGCCCCCGACGAGCAGCGCCCCGCCGCCGGTCAGCACCATGACACCGGCGGCAGCGGCCCTCAGCGTGTCCGGCATCCCGGGCCGGGCGAGGGCCGCACGTGCACCCTTCGGCAGGATCCACCGCACCGGGCGGGGCAACGGTCCGCCCGGACATCCGCGCGCCCGCCACACCCCGGCAGCCGCCGCAGCACCGACGGCGAGCGGCAGATGCCAGAGCGCACTCAGCGGCTCCGCGGGCAGCGTCCCGCCCGCCGCGTACAGCGCCACCGCGACGGCAACCAGCAGATAGCCGCCGGTGACCGCGCACAGGGCACCTCGCGACGACGGTCCGGGACGGCCGTTCGCCGGGTCGAGCGCGTCGTGCGCGGCCCGCTGGACCAGCCAGACAGGCAGAACGACCAGCAGTATCGGCACCACACCCAGCGGAGCGGGAACGCCGGAGAGGGTGTCCTGCCTGGTCAGCTCCGTACCGTGAGCCAGCAGCCACAGTGCGGCGGCGACGTGCAGCGCCCCGCCCAGGCCGCTGTCGGGGTACGGCGAGCTGATCCACAGCAGCATCACCAGGACGGTGAGCACGCTGAGCCCGAACCCTGCCGCGACCGCACCGCGCAGCACGCAGTCGGACAGCGCGGCGGTACGGGTCCGTACGGGAACGAGCGACAGGCTGCGGTCGGTCATCTGGGTCACGCGGGCCATGCTGCCAACGACACGCGCTTTCGCCGCGTAACAGGCAAAGGCCGGTCGTGTCACTCAATATACGTTTATGTACTTTTCGGACTGGCGCACTGCCATGAGCAGCGCTGGGGGTATCTCATGACGGATCTCCCGCCCCCGAAGGAACGGCGTCGGCTGCGCGAGGCGAAATCGCTGAGCGTGAAGCAGCTCGCGGCCACGATCGGGGTGACACCGGCGACCGTACGGTCCTGGGAGTCCGGTCGTACGAGCCCGGAGGGCCACCGGCACGCGGCATACGCGAAGGTACTGGCGCACGGGCCGACGCCGCAGCCCGTCCGGGAGCCGGTCCCTCAGCCCGTCCGGGAGCCCGTCCCGCAGCCCGCCCTCCTGCCGGAGCCGGAATCAGCACCGGCATCGGCATCGGAGCCAGAACCGGAATCAGCATCGGCATCGGCATCGGCATCGGCATCGGCATCGGCATCGGCATCAGCTTCGGTGGCGGAGTCGCAGCCGGCTCCGGGCAGCCGCGACGAGCCCCGGCCGCTCCACGACGCCACCCCGGCCGAAGCCTTCGACCTGCTCTACGCGCGGGCCGCGCCCCGCCTCGTCCACCAGACGTACGCCCTCACCGGCCGCCGTCATCTCGCCGCGGAGTCCGTCGAGCGCGCGTTCCACCTGGCCTGGCAGCGCTGGCCGGAGGTGGCGACCGACCGGGACCCCGCCGGATGGGTGCGCGCGGCGGCGTACGAGTACGCGCTGTCGCCCTGGCACCGGTTACGCCGCAGCCACAAACGTCTCGACCGGCAGCCCGCAGACCCGGACCAGGGTCCGCTGCGCGACGCGGTCCTCGGCCTGCCGCCCGCGTACCGGCGCACCCTGCTGCTCTACGACGGTCTCGGTCTGGACCTCCCGGACACCGCGGCCGAGACCGAGGCGAGCACGCCCGCGACCGCGAACCGTCTCCTGTACGCGCGAGCGGCCGTCGCCGAGCAGGTGCCGGAACTGGCGGATCCCGAACTGCTCCAGGAGCGGCTCGCCGCGCTCACATCGACCGGTCCCGAGGTGAAGCTCCCCGAGGCGCGGGTGGTCAGGACGGGAAGCGAACACCGGATCAGGTTCTGGACGCGGCTCACGGCCGGGTTCGTCGTCCTGCTCACCGCGTCGACGGGCTACACCCTGGCCACGGCCCCCACGTACTACGCCAGACCGACGGGTGCCCCGCACCGCGTCGAGGGCGTCCCGCCGCGCGGCGGCCCGCAGCGACTGACAGCGGAGGACGTGAAGCTGCGGCAGAAGCTCCGTACCGAACCGGCGAACGGTCCGGGTCGTCTGGTGCCGTCGACGGACTGAGACCCGCCGGACTGCGACCTGTCGTGGTCCGGCCGGGCCGGACATGCGAACGGGCCCGCGCTCCCCGGAAGGGAACGCGGGCCCGCAGCGCACCTGCGTAACTGCTACGCGGCGGCCAGGATCGCGCGGGCCAGCTTGGCCGTCTCGGTCGGCGTCTTGCCGACCTTGACGCCCGCAGCCTCCAGCGCTTCCTTCTTCGCCTGCGCGGTACCGGAGGAGCCGGAGACGATGGCGCCGGCGTGGCCCATGGTCTTGCCCTCGGGAGCCGTGAAGCCCGCGACGTAGCCGACGACCGGCTTCGTCACGTTCTTCGCGATGTAGTCGGCCGCACGCTCCTCGGCGTCGCCGCCGATCTCGCCGATCATCACGATCAGGTCGGTCTCGGGGTCCGCCTCGAACGCCGCGAGAGCGTCGATGTGCGTCGTGCCGATGACCGGGTCGCCACCGATGCCGACGGCCGAGGAGAAGCCGATGTCACGGAGCTCGTACATCATCTGGTAGGTCAGCGTGCCGGACTTGGACACGAGACCGATGCGGCCGGGCTTGGTGATGTCGCCCGGGATGATGCCGGCGTTGGACTGACCGGGGGTGATCAGACCGGGGCAGTTCGGACCGATGATCCGGGTCTTGTTGCCCTTCGAGCCGGCGTACGCCCAGAAGGCGGCCGAGTCGTGGACGGCGATGCCCTCGGTGATGACGACCACGAGGCCGATCTCGGCGTCGATCGCCTCGATGACGGCGGCCTTGGCGAAGGCCGGCGGCACGAAGACGACGGACACGTCGGCGCCGGTCTGCGCCATCGCGTCGGCGACGGAGCCGAACACGGGCACGGCGGTGCCGTCGAAGTCGACGGACGTACCGGCCTTGCGCGGGTTGACGCCGCCGACGATGTCGGTGCCGTCAGCGAGCATGAGCTTGGTGTGCTTCATGCCGGTGGCGCCGGTCATCCCCTGGACGATGACCTTGCTTTCCTTGGTCAGGAAAATAGCCATGGTGTTGGTGACCTGTTCCCTTACTTCGCAGCCGCGAGCTCGGCGGCCTTGTCGGCCGCGCCGTCCATGGTGTCCACGCGCTGCACGAGCGGGTGGTTGGCGTCCGACAGGATCTTGCGACCCAGCTCCGCGTTGTTGCCGTCGAGGCGCACGACCAGCGGCTTGGTGACCGCTTCGCCCTTGGACTTGAGGAGCTCAAGGGCCTGGACGATGCCGTTGGCGACCTCGTCGCACGCGGTGATGCCACCGAAGACGTTGACGAACACGGACTTGACGTCCGGGTCGCCGAGGATGATCTCCAGGCCGTTCGCCATGACCTCGGCGGAGGCGCCGCCACCGATGTCGAGGAAGTTGGCGGGCTTCACGTTGCCGTGGTTCTCACCGGCGTACGCGACGACGTCGAGGGTGCTCATCACGAGACCCGCGCCGTTGCCGATGATGCCGACCTCGCCGTCGAGCTTGACGTAGTTGAGGTTCTTGGCCTTGGCAGCAGCCTCGAGCGGGTTGGCTGCGGCCTTGTCCTCCAGCGCCTCGTGCTCGGGCTGGCGGAAGTCGGCGTTCTCGTCGAGCGAGACCTTGCCGTCAAGGGCGATGATCTTGCCGTCGCCGGACTTGATCAGCGGGTTGACCTCGACGAGGAGCGCGTCCTCCTTGATGAAGACGGTCCACAGCTTCTGCAGGACGTCGGCCACCTGACCGGCGATCTCGGCCGGGAACTTCGCCGCGGCGACGATCTCGGCGGCCTTCTCCGGGGTGCACCCCTCGTTGGCGTCGACCGGGATCTTCGCCAGCGCGTCGGGGTTCTCCTCCGCGACGACCTCGATCTCCACGCCGCCCTCGACGGACGCCATGGCGAGGAAGGTGCGGTTGGTGCGGTCGAGGAGGAAGGAGACGTAGTACTCCTCCGCGATGTCCGCGGTCTCGGCCAGCATGACCCTCTGGACCGTGTGGCCCTTGATGTCCATGCCCAGAATGGCGTCGGCCTTCGCCACGGCGTCGGCCGGGTCGGAGGCGAGCTTCACGCCGCCGGCCTTGCCTCGGCCGCCGACCTTGACCTGCGCCTTGACGACAGCCTTGCCGCCCAGACGCTCGGTCACCTCGCGCGCCGCCTCAGGCGTGTCGATGACTTCACCGGCCAGCACCGGTACACCGTGCTTGGCGAAGAGGTCCCTCGCCTGGTACTCGAACAGGTCCACGCGCGTCCGTCTCCCTTTGCTTTAAATCGTCGTCGCAGTAGTGATCGCGGTTCCTTGTCTGCGTGGGCGTGCCGCGAAGGGCAACGTGACTGCGCTGTCACTAGGGAGGCGTAGACGGTGTCCGAGTACGCGGCATGTCCGTCTCGCAGGTTATCCCCGTGGGCGCTAGGTCCCTAAATCGCAGATCACACCTGCGCGGTGATTACTGTCACAACTCACCCACCCGAACCGGACATCGGCCCGGTGGCCGGGAACCCCCCGGTGAGCTGCGCCGATGCACCCTGTGGACCTTCGGTGGGCGCGCCGAGGCCGGGTGGTGAGGGGGTCGGCCGGACGGTCCGGGGTGACCGACGACACAGTTGACGCGGACCCGTTCACGGCGTGTCCGGTACCACGGGTTCACGCGCTTCAGGCCCCTCAGGCCGTACGGTCCGGGCTCGGAGGCAGGGGTCTCTTCTCCACCGCTGCCGCCATCACTTCTGGAAAGTGGTCCGGTGTGCAGGCGAACGCCGGTACGCCCAGGGCCGCGAGGGCCGCCGCGTGGTCGTGGTCGTAGGCGGGTGTCCCCTCGTCGGACAGCGCGAGCAGCGCCACGAACTGCACACCCGATGCCTTCATCGCCGCCACCCGCTTGAGCATCTCGTCGCGTATGCCTCCCTCGTAGAGATCGCTGATCAGTACGACGACGGTGTCGGCGGGGCGGGTGATCTGCGACTGGCAGTACGCGAGCGCCCTGTTGATGTCGGTGCCGCCACCCAGCTGGGTCGCGAAGAGAACGTCCACCGGGTCGTCGAGCTGGTCCGTGAGATCGACCACGGCCGTGTCGAAGACGACGAGCCGCGTCGCGAGGGACCGCATCGAGGCGAGGACCGCGCCGAACACCGAGGCGTAGACGACGGAGGCCGCCATCGATCCCGACTGGTCGATGCAGAGGACGACTTCCTTCTTCACGGACTGCGAGGCGTGGCCGTACCCGACGAGCCGTTCCGGAACGACGGTGCGGTGCTCCGGTAGGTAGTTCTTCAGGTTGGCGCGGACGGTGCGGTTCCAGTCGATGTCCCGGTGGCGCGGCCTGCTGATCCTGGCCGAACGGTCCAGCGCCCCGGTGAGCGTGGCCCGCGTCCGTGTGGCGAGCCGCTTCTCCAGGTCCTCGACCACCTTGCGGACAACGGCGCGAGCCGTCTCCCTGGTCGTCTCGGGCATCGCCTTGTTGAGCGAGAGCAGCGTCCCGACGAGGTGGACGTCCGCCTCGACCGCCTCCAGCATCTCCGGCTCCAGCAACAGCGCCGAAAGTCCCAGCCGTTCGATGGCGTCGCGTTGCATCACCTGGACGACGGAGGCCGGGAAGTACGCACGGATGTCGCCCAGCCAGCGCGCGACGGACGGCGCGGACGCGCCGAGCCCGGCCGTGCGGTCGCCACCGCGTCCGGCGCCCTTGCGGCCGTTGCCCTTGCGCCCGCCGCCGTACAGCGCGCCCAGTGCTGCGTCCATCGCCGCGTCCCGCCCGTCGAGCGAGACGCCGGTGCCCTCCGCCGCGTCACCCCCGAGCACCAGCCGCCAGCGCCGCAGCCGTTCGTCCGCCGTGTTCATCCCGCCACCCCCATCAGGCCGTTGTCGTACGGACCGGTGCCCGCAGGACCGGTTCCCTCAGGGCCCCTTCTGCCCGGGATCCCTCCGCCGCCCGCGGTTCCTCCGCCGCCCGCGGTTCTTCCGCCGCCCGGGGTTCTTCCGCCGCCCGGGGTTCTTCCGCCCGGGTCGCGCCTGTCGGGGCCGTGCCTGTCGGGGTCGCCGTGCCCGAGGAGCAGCCGCAGGACCGGAAGCACCGCGTCCGCGCGCTCCGTGTCGAGCCCGGTACCGAACCCCGGCGCTGCCGCCTCCGGTGTACGGGCCGTCCCCCGGCCGGCCCCGGTGCCGCGCCGGACCAGCTCGCCGAGGGTGCGGCGTACGCCCGGCTCGTACGCCGAGAAGGTACGGCGCAGCAGCGGCAGTACGCCGGTGAACGCGTCCGGCGGCACACCGGCCAGCCAGGCATCGACCAGCCCGAGCAGCCGCTCGTCGTGGACCAGGAGCATGCCTCCCCCGGAGACCCCGCCGACGAAGCCCTCGATCCAGGCCGCCGCGTCGGCGGGCAACGCGCCCGGCGACAGGGCGAGGCCCATGAGCAGGGCCGCCTCGTCCTCGGCGAGCCGTCCGTCGTCGAGGAGGAGACGCACGGCCCGCCCGCGGATCAGCCCGGCGACCGGGTCCCGGCCGGCCAGTCCGCGCAGCACACCGGCCCATCGGTCGCGCAGTCCGGTGTCCGGCAGGAGACCGATCGCGGTGTGGACACCGTCCAGTTGTCCGCGTCTCTCGCCGGCACCGTCCGCGTCGAGCCCCGTACAGGCCGGGGGCAGCCCGACACAGATCCGCTCCGCGATCCCGGACGCCACCTCACCGAGCGCCGTGGTGTCCGTGGACCGCACATCGCCGTACCGCAGGGAACGGGCCAGGGCGGGCAGCGCCTGCGCGAGGTGACCCACGTCCGTGTCCAGCGCGGCACGGTCGGCGAGCGCCCGCATCACCACCGGGAGCGCGTCCGGCAGTTCGGCCAGCAGGCACTGCTCGGCGAGGGCGGTGACCTCGCCGAGCACGGTGGCCGACACGGCCTGCGCCGCGGCTTTCGCGGTGGCCGCGGAGAGCACCGTCGTCCCCCACATCCCGGCCTCCGCGACCCGCACGGAGAGCTCCGGCTCCCAGCGCAGCCGCCAGCTCTCCCGGAAGGTGCCCGTACTCCCCCGTCCGTCGGCCGGCTCCCCCCAGCCGACCCCGAGGAGCCGCAGCCGGTGCAGCAGCCGGGACCGTGCGGCGTCGGTCTGCTTGCGCAGATCGAGGTCCGCCTCCCGCTCCGTCGCCTCCGGCTGGAACCGCAGCGCGCGCTGTGTGCGGGTCAGGTCACGCTGGAGCGGTACGGCCGGGGCGGTGTCCGGGACCTCCCCGAGCACCTCACCGACCACCAGCCGGTCCTGGACGAGCGCGAGCGGTACGTCGGAGCCCTCGCACATCACCGCCCGCACCGCGTCGGTCGTCTCGGCGAGCCCGGGAAGCGGGCGTCCGCGCAGAGTGGCGAGGGTCCCGGCGAGCCGGACCGCCTCGATGACATGGGCCGAGGAGACCATCCGGTCCTCGTCCCGCAGCAGCCGTGCGGCCTTCGTCATCCAGCGCTCCACGGGGCGGTCGTCCGCGCCGAACAGATGGGCATACCACCCGGGTGATTCGATGCCGGCGCCGTAGCCACTGCGCCGGGCGAGCCTGCGGTGCGTCCAGGGCACCCAGGTCATCTCGGTCTTCACCTTGGGGAGCCCCTTGAGCAGGGCGCGGTCGGCGGTGACCGTCGTCCTAGCCGCCAGTGCGGGGACATGCCAGGCTCCACAGACCACGGCCACCGAGTCGGCGAACTCCCTTCGGGCCGCGCGCAGTTGGATGCGCATATGGGCCTCGCGGATGAGATCACGGGGGAATCCGCCGTCGCCGTACGTGTCCCGCAGCGCCCCCATGGCTTCGCCGAGCGCGGCGAACGGAGCGAGCGCGTCCGCCGTCCCGGGGCCCCGGTGCTCGACGACGTCCTCCCACCAGCGCTCGGCGTCCTCGTATCCGGCGGTCGAGGCCAGAACCCCGATCGGATCGACCCGTACCGCAGCCGCGTCGTCGGGTCCTTCGCACTCTTCCTCGGTCATCGCGAGCGAGTGGGCGGCGGGCAGATCGATGAACCGAACAGGCACCCCGCGCCGGAGCGCCCAGCGGATCGCCACCCATTCCGGCGAGAATTCCGCGAGCGGCCAGAACGCCGCCCGGCCCGGGTCGTCCACGACATGGGCGAGCAGGGCGACCGGAGGTTTCATCCCCGGATCCGCCGCGAGCGGCAGCAACGCGTCGCCCTCGGGCGGCCCTTCGATCAGTACGGCCTGCGGCGCCGCGGCGTCCAGCGCGGCCCGCACCGCACGGGCCGACCCCGGGCCGTGGTGGCGCACGCCGAGCAGCAGCGGCCCGGCCGCCGGGCCGGGCGCTCGGGCCGGCGCCGGGGGTGCTGTCGGAGGTGCCGTCATACCGACACCTCCCGGCAGGCCCGGTAGAAGCCCTGCCAGCCGTCCCGCTCCCGCACCACCGTCTCCAGGTACTCCTGCCAGATCACCCGGTCGGCGGCCGGGTCCCGCACGACCGCGCCGAGCAGTCCGGCGGCCACATCGGCCGGGCGCAGCACCCCGTCGCCGAAGTGCGCGGCCAGAGCGAGGCCGTTGGTGACGACCGAGATCGCCTCGGCCGTGGAGAGCGTCCCCGACGGCGACTTGACCTTGGTACGGCCGTCGTCGGTGACTCCGCCGCGCAGCTCGCGGAAGACCGTGACGACCCGGCGGATCTCGTCCAGGCCCTCGGGCGCGGCGGGCAGATCGAGCGAGCGCCCTATCTGGTCGACGCGCCGGGAGACGATGTCGACCTCCGCTTCGGCCGTGGCGGGCAGCGGCAGGACGACCGTGTTGAAGCGGCGGCGCAGCGCGCTGGAGAGTTCGTTGACCCCGCGGTCGCGGTCATTGGCGGTGGCGATCAGATTGAACCCGCGGACGGCCTGGGTCTCCTGGCCGAGCTCGGGGATCGGCAGCGTCTTCTCGGACAGGATCGTGATCAGTGTGTCCTGGACATCGGCGGGGATACGCGTCAGCTCCTCGACCCGCGCGGTCATCCCGTCGGCCATGGCCCGCATGACGGGGCTGGGGACCAGGGCGTCTCGGCTGGGGCCGTGGGCGAGCAACTGGGCGTAGTTCCAGCCGTACCTGACCGCTTCCTCGGGGGTGCCCGCGGTGCCCTGGACGAGCAGCGTGGAGTCACCGCTCACGGCCGCCGCGAGATGCTCGGACACCCAGGTCTTGGCCGTGCCGGGCACGCCGAGCAGCAGCAGCGCGCGATCGGTGGCGAGCGTGCTGACGGCGACCTCGACGATGCGGCGCGGTCCGACGTACTTCGGCGTGATCACCGTGCCGTCGGGCAGGGCGCCGCCCTGCAGATACATGGCCACGGCCCACGGCGAGAGCTTCCAGCGCTCGGGGCGCGGGCGGTCGTCGGCGGCGGCGAGTGCCGTGAGTTCGTGGGCGAAGGCGACTTCGGCGTGCGGCCGCAGAACCTCTGCTCCGGTGTTTTCGGGCGCGGTCATGGATCCCCCTCCAGATCGTTCCAGCTCGTTCGACCGGATGTGATTCCACGGTGCACCATGCCACTGACAATCGGTCGTTTCCGCAGGTCGGAGCCGATTGTCAGTGGTGGCACGTACCTTCGGAGCCATGAATCAGCAGGGGGTGCGCTGGACTGCGGATCAGGTGCTGGCACTGGCTCCTGACGCAGCGTCACGCAGAGCGGGAAGCAGGCTGGGCGGCTCGGCCGAGCCATGGTCGGAAGCGGGGTTCGGGGGCGGCTCGGGTGCCGTGTGGGGGCAGTGCAGAGGAAGCGGGGCCCAGCCGTACCGGACCGTGGTCGACACGGCCGGGGTGGCGTACACGTGCAGTTGTCCGAGCCGGAAGTTCCCGTGCAAGCACGCGCTGGGGCTGCTGCTGCTCTGGGCCTCCGGGGACGGAGCGATGGCGGAGACGGAGACACCGCCGGAGTGGGCCGGCGAGTGGCTCGACGCGCGCCGGAACCGAGCTGCTCAGGAGGGGAGTTCGGCCCCGGCATCGGCGAAACCGGCCGACCCCGAGGCGGCCAGGCGCAGGGCGGAGCGTCGGGCCGCCCGGGTCACCGCGGGCGCGACAGAGCTGGAGCAGCGGCTCGACGACCTGCTGCGGGGCGGTCTGGCCGGGGCGGAGCAGGCGGGGTACGGGCTGTGGGAGGAGACGGCGGCCCGCATGGTGGACGCGCAGGCGCCGGGACTGGCCGGGCGGGTGCGGGAGTTGGGAGTCATACCGGCTTCGGGTCCCGGCTGGCCGGTGCGGCTGCTGGAGGAGTGCGCGATGCTGCATCTGCTGGACCGGGCCTGGCTGGGCCGCGAGCAGCTGCCGGAGCCGCTGGCCGCGACGGTCCGTACGCGCATCGGGCTTCCCGCGACCACCCAGGGGCCGCCCGTCCGGGACCGGTGGTTGGTGCTCTCCCAGCACGACTCCTCGGACGGCAGACTCACCACGCGTCGGATCTGGCTGCTCGGCAGCCGGTCCGGGCGAACGGCGCAGCTGCTGGACTTCGGCGCTGCGGGCAGGGCGCCGGGGATCGCCCTGCCGGTGGGACTGACGCTGGACGCGGAACTGACGCCGTATCCGGGGGCGGGCCAGTTGCGGGTCTCGCTGGGAGAGCGGTTCGCCCCGCCGGGGCAGGGCGGCGGTCCGCCGGTGGGCATGTCGACGACCGAGGCCGTCACCGCCTACGGGCAGTCGTTGCGGGACGATCCCTGGCTGAGCGCCTGGCCGGTGACGCTCGGATCCGTCGTACCGATACCGGGCTCCGGGGGGAGCAGCGCGGACGGTGGCGGGGAGCACACCACCAATGGCTGGCAACTGGCCGATACCGAGGGGGACTTCGCACTCCCCATCACCCCGGAGGCGTCCGCGCGGGCCGGGCTGTGGAAGCTCGTCGCGCTTTCGGGCGGGGGGCCCGTGACCGTGTTCGGCGAATGCGGCCATCGCGGCTTCACCCCGCTCACGGCCTGGGACCCGGGCACGTGCGACGCCGTGCCGCTGACGGGCGGCGGCCACTGGCAGGACCAGGCCGTGAGCTGAACGTAGCGGCGGATCCTGTCCGGCCACACATGTCCTGGACCGGGTCGAACCCGGCGGCAGAGCCGCATCCGAACCAATCGTGGAGGGAACCGATGACCAGCACCGTCACCTGGGAAGAGCTCGTGGCGTCGGCTCTGCTCGGCACCGATCGGCGTCCGCCGCCGGCCGGTGCGCCCGCTCTTCTGGATGCGGCAGCGCTGCACACCGTACGGCGCCGGGCGGGCCTGCTTCCCGCACCGGCCGGTGCGCGGCCCGCCCCTTCCGCGCCCGATCCAAGACCCGAGCCGCCCCTGCCCGCCCGGCACAGGCTGGCCCAGCTGCTCGCCGACCGGTCGGGGCCCGCGGGTTCGGGAGGCAGGCGCGGCGCGGCGCCGGACCTCACCGAACTGCTGCCCCAGTGGCTGGCGGCAGCGGCGCGGCACGGCTACCGCGCTCCGGCCCCGCTCCTGGACGCGTTGCTCGACGCGGCCAGGGCGCGTACGGATCTGCGGCCACAGGCGCTGGCCTTCGCGGGGCCGCGCGGGCTGTGGCTCGCCGGGCTCAACCCGGAGTGGAGATTCGCACTGCGCGGCGCGCCGGGCGGTGCGGTGCTGCCCCGGCCCACGGACGCCCGGTCCGTTCAACACCTCTGGCAGGAAGGCCTGTTCGCCGAGCGGGTCGCACTGCTGTCCGCGGTACGGGCCGAGGCGCCAGGGGCCGGGCGGGAGCTGCTCGCCGCCACGTGGTCCACGGAGCGGGCCGAGGACCGGCTGATGTTTCTCGACTCCTTGCGCACCGGGCTCACGCCCACGGACGAGCCGTTCCTGGAGCAGGCGCTGGCCGACCGAAGCCGCAATGTCCGCGCCACCGCAGCCGAGTTGCTCTCCGCACTGCCCGGGTCCGCGCTGGCCGGGCGGATGGCGGAGCGCGCGGTGACCTGCGTCAGCCTGGACCTGGCCGAGAGCCTGACCCGGATAGCGGTCGAGGCACCGCACGAGTGCGATGCGGCGATGCGGCGCGACGGGGTGTCGTCGGTTCCCCCTGCGGGGCGGGGCGAACGGTCCTGGTGGCTGGGGCAGTTGGTGGAGGCGACTCCGCTCGCCGTCTGGACCACCAGGCTCGGGGGCCGTACCCCTCACGAGATCGTCACGCTGCCGGTGGCCGACGGCTGGAGCGAGGAACTGCATGCCGCGTGGTGCCGCGCCGCGGTGCGGCAGAAGGACGCCGAGTGGTCCCGCGCACTGCTCGCCGGGCCCGGAACCACATCACTGGCCGAGCGCGCGCGACTGCTGGCCACACTGCCGGACGAGGAACGGGCGCGCTGGGTGGCGGAGTTCGTTGCCGGGCACGGGCTGTCCGAGGCGTTCCAGTTGCTGGGGGTCTGCGAGACCCCCTGGGCCGGGCCGCTGGGCCGGGCAGTGGTCGACGCACTGGAAATCGCACGGGACGCGGGGAGCTACCCGTGGAGTTTCAGCGGGGTGATGGGTCTGGCAGAACGCTGCCTGGACCCTGCGGAAGCGTCCCGGCTGGTGGCGCTCACCGCGATACCGGACGAGACGGAGGGAGCGTCGCCGGGAGCAGCGGGGTACTGGTCGGAGGCGTTCCAGCGGCTGGTCTCGACGTTGCGGCTGAGGGCCGCGATGGAGACGGAGCTGGCGGGACACCCGAGCCCCCCGGGCACCGGATGAGGGATACCGGACGAGAGCTACCGGACCGGGGCTACCGAGTGAGGGCTACTGGGTGAGGAATGCCGAGTGACGATTGCCGGGCGAGGGGACGGCGAGGTCCAGCCCGGCGAGGTCCGGCCCGGCAGGGTCCAGCCCGGCAGGGTCCAGCCCGGCAGGGTCCAGCCCGGCAGGGTCCAGCCCGGCAGGGTCCAGCCCGGCAGGGTCCAGCCCGGCAGGGTCCAGCCCGGCAGGGTCCAGCCCGGCAGGGTCCAGCCCGGTGGGGTCCGCTCGGCGGGCCCCCGCCCGTACCCGCCCACGGCGGCCCGACCGGACACCCGCGCCCCGGACACCGGTCCGGTCACGCGCCCGCAGGCTGCCGTACGTTCGCGTGGACCCAGTCCACGATCGATGCCGTTGTCGCACCCGGGGTGAAGATCGCAGCCACGCCCAGCTGCTTCAGCGGCTCGATGTCCGCCTCCGGGATGATCCCGCCGCCGAAGACCTTGATGTCCTCCGCATCGCGCTCCTTCAGCAGTTCGAGCACCTTCGCGAAGAGCGTGTTGTGCGCCCCCGACAGGATGGAGAGCCCGATCGCGTCGGCGTCCTCCTGAATGGCGGTGGCCACGATCTGCTCGGGCGTCTGGTGGAGACCGGTGTAGATGACCTCCATACCGGCGTCCCGCAGCGCACGCGCGATCACCTTCGCCCCGCGATCGTGCCCGTCGAGACCCGGTTTGGCGACCACTACGCGGATCGGACCGACCACACCCATCACTGCCTCCATGCACGATGTGAACGAACGTTATCGACAGCATCCCGCAACCGGTCGTTTCGCGGTGGTCAGGGAGGGGGAAATCACACATGGGACACATTCACTACGCGTCACGCCCCGCGCCGGTCGGCTCTGCGCCGCACCGGCCTCACCGGGGGTCGGCGCACCGGGAGCCGCAGGCGAGAGGGCCGCACCACCCGTACCATCGGCTGCACGGTGGATGGCACGGTGACCGATATATCGGTTGTATCGGTCGAATCTCATCCGTGGCACCCATGAGTGCGTACGAGGACAAGGTCGCCCCCGTACGCCGTTCGGGAGGTCACCCCATGAAGGCCCTGCCCGTATTCCTCTCCCCGCAGTGGCTCGTGCGCCGCATCCAGCTCTCGTCCGTGCCACTCAGGGCCACCGCCCTCGATCTCGCGATCCTCGCCGGGCACCTGCTCCTCTACCCGTCCGGCATCATCGACGAGCACCCGGACGTCACCCCGCTCGACGGGCCGGACACACCGCTCGAAGGCCCCATCGGCACCCTCGCCGCCGGGCACTTCCCCGCGCCGGGCCAGGACCGTCCGCCCGTGGTCCTGCTCCACGGGTTCGTGGACAACCGCTCCGTCTTCGTCCTGCTGCGCCGCTCCCTGCTCCGGCACGGCTGGCGGCACCCCGAATCGCTCAACTACTCGCTGCTGACCTGCGACATCCGCGCCGCGGCCGAACTGCTGGGGCGCCACATCGAAGAGATATGCCTCCGGACCGGGCATCACGAGGTCGACATCGTCGGGCACAGCCTGGGCGGACTGATCGCCCGCTACTACGTACAGCGACTGGGCGGTGACACCCGGGTGCGCACCCTGGTCACTCTCGGTACACCGCACGCGGGCACCCAGGTCGCCCAGTTGGCGAGCGCCCACCCCCTCGGTCGGCAGATGCTCCCGCACTCCGACGTGATCGAGGAACTGCGCAGGCCGGCGGCCGGGTGTCGTACCCGGTTCGTCAGCTTCTGGAGCGACCTCGACCATCTGATGATCCCGATCGAGGCGGCCTGCATCGATCACCCCGACCTGCTCGTGACGAACGTCCGGGTCAGCGGCATAGGCCATCTCGCCCTCCCCGTCCACCCGGCCGTCGCGGCCCGCATCCGACAGGCGCTCGACTCGCCGGAGACCGCGCCAGGAACCTCGGAGAGCGTGATCTCCGTGGCCTGAACGGCGCCAATGCCCCCAAATCGTCGAACGCACACCGAACGCCGAGCCAAGGCTGTCCCCATAGACCGTCGAAAGGCGGCCGAATGCCCGTTTCTCACACGTCCGATACCTGCCGAAGATTGTGGCCGTCACGTACCGCCGGGTACAGTCGCGCCACTGCTTCCCCCGGGGTCACCCCCGACGCAGGGCCCTGCCGCCGAGGCGAGAGAGACGTTGGTGAACGACCAGCAACCCCACGCCGGGTATGTCGGATACGACCCGTACTCGACCGGCAGCCACCCCACCGGCAGCCACTCCACCGGCACCTTCGCCACCGCTGTCACCGATCCGCTCTTCGGTGATCTTCCGGGCGGGTCAGGTGGGCCAGTTGGGTACGGAGCGGAGCACAGCGGGCAGTACGACACCACCCAGTGGGACACCGGCGCGCACCAGACCGTCGGATACGCGTCGCCGTACGGCGGTCAGGACATCCAGGGCGGGGCCCCGTTCGGATCCACTCCGTTCGACGCCGCTCCGTACGAATCCGCAGGGTACGAATCCGCACTGCACGAATCCGCACGGCACGAATCCACCGGCCGGGCCTACGACTTCCCGGCTCAGGCTGCTGGTTACGGCACCGCTGGTCACAACGTCGGCGGTCACAACGTCGGCGGTCACAACGCCGACGGTTACGACACGACCGGTTACGACACGACCGGCCAGTGGGACGCCGACGCCTGGAACCGGACCGGGCAGTTCGCCACAACCGAAGCCACAACCGGAGCCACAGCCGAAGCCCCCGCAGAAGCCGCCACCTCGCAGTGGTCCGCGCAGAGTTACGGCACCGGCAGCTACGACACCGGGGCGTACGACACCACCGCCTGGAACTCCGTCGATGCGGAAGCCGTGGCCACAGCACCCGCACCCACTCCGGCATCCACACCCGCACCCGGCGAAGAGACAGCGGCCTTCGAGACGAGCGAGTTCGCGGCCGTCGACCTCACGGAGATCGTCGGCCTCACGGGCCGCACCAGCCACCGAGACAACGCGGTCAACCCAGAGCCGCAGCCGTCGGACGACGGACCGGAGCTCCCTGTCGCGCACCTCGACCCGCACCCCGTCGCGCGTCGCAACTCCGGTGGCCGAGGCCGACGTCGTACCCCCGCCAAGCGTTCCGCGCTCCTGACCGTGGCCGTCCCCTCGGTCTGCGTGATGGGCGTGGCCGGTGTCGCCGCCGCGACGGTCGGCGGAATCGGAGAGAGCGGCAAGGACGACGCCACCACGACGCAGGCCGCCGCCGACCCCTCGTCCGTCAAGCCGGTGGCCGCCAACAGCAAGCTGGACAGCCAGCTCGCCGACCTCAGCCATGAGGCCGACGACTTCGCCGATCGCGCCAGCCGCACGCAGGAGCGCATCGACCTGAAGCAGCGGCAGGTCGCCGCGAAGAAGAAGGCCGACGCGGAGGCCGCCCGCAAGGAGGCCGCCCGGCCCAAGTTCGTGCTTCCGGTGACGCAGAAGGGGCTCAGCGCCTACTTCGGCCAGGCCGGGGTCAACTGGATGTCCGTGCACACCGGCATCGACTTCCCCGTCTCGTACGGCACGCCCGTCATGGCCGCGACCGACGGCACGGTCCGTACGCAGTGGAACAGCGCCTACGGCAACATGGCCATGGTGACCGCGCCCGACGGAACCGAGACCTGGTACTGCCATCTCAGCAGCACCAAGATCCGCTCCGGTTCCGTCAAGGCGGGCGAAGTCATCGCGTACTCCGGGAACTCGGGCAACTCCACCGGGCCGCACATGCACTTCGAGGTGAGGCCGCACGGCGGCGCGGCGATCGACCCACTGCCGTGGCTGCGCAGCCACGGGCTCGACCCGACGTAACCGCCCCGGACGCAACCGCGCGGAACGCAGCCGCCCGGGGCGCGACCCCGTCCGTTACAGCTTCTCCACGGGCGCATACCGCAGCAGCAGCTTCTTCGGCCGCTCGTCGCCGAAGTCCACCGTCACCTGGGCATCCGCGCCCGAGCCGGTCACCTGCATCACCGTTCCCAGACCGAACTGGTCGTGGGTCACCCGGTCCCCCACGGTCAGCGTGATCACCGGCTTGTCGTTGGCCCGTCGCGTCGCGAACCCCGAAGCGCCGCCCGAACCCGAGCGGGAACGCGAGGAGGACAGCGACGACGTGATCCCCGACGTCGGACCCGCCGGAGCCGACGACGCGCCCGTGCGCTTCCACTCCAGGTGCTGTGCGGGGATCTCCTCCAGGAAGCGCGAAGCCGGGTTGTAGGAGGGCTGGCCCCACGCGCTGCGCAGCGTCGAACGTGTCAGATACAGCCGCTCCCGGGCGCGGGTGATCCCCACGTACGCCAGCCGCCGCTCCTCCTCCAGCTCCTTGACCTGCCCCAGCGCGCGCATGTGCGGGAAGACACCGTCCTCCATGCCCGTCAGGAACACCACGGGGAATTCGAGTCCCTTGGCGGTGTGCAGCGTCATCAGGGTGATGACGCCGGAGCCGTCGTCGTCCTCGTCCGGGATCTGGTCCGAGTCGGCGACCAGAGCGACCTTCTCCAGGAACTCGGCCAGCGTGCCCGCGCCCTCCTCGTCGCCGCGCTCCTGCTCGAACTCCAGCGCCACAGCGGCGAGTTCCTGAAGGTTCTCGATGCGCGTCTCGTCCTGCGGGTCGGTGGACGCCTGCAACTCGGCGAGATAGCCGGTCCGTTCGAAGACGGCCTCCAGGACCACGGCGGGTCCGGCGCCGGACTCCACGACGGTACGCAGCTCCTCCATCAGGACGTTGAAGCGCTTGACGGCGTTCGACGAGCGGGCGGCCATGCCGTACGCCTCGTCGACCCGGCGCAGGGCCTGCGGGAAGCTGATCCGCTCGCGCTGCGAGAGCGCGTCGATCATCGCTTCGGCGCGGTCACCGATCCCGCGCTTGGGCACGTTCAGGATCCGGCGCAGCGGGACGGTGTCCTCGGGGTTGGCCAGGACACGCAGGTAGGCCAGCACATCGCGGACCTCCTTGCGCTCGTAGAAGCGCACCCCGCCGACGACCTTGTACGGCAGCCCGACCCTGATGAAGATCTCTTCGAAGACACGGGACTGGGCGTTCGTACGGTAGAAGACCGCGACGTCGCCCGCCTTGGCGTCGCCCGCGTCCGTCAGCCGGTCGATCTCCTCGGCGACGAACTGGGCCTCGTCGTGCTCGGTGTCCGCGACGTAGCCGATGATCTTCGCGCCCTGGCCGGCCTCCGTCCAGAGGTTCTTGGCGCGGCGGTTCTCGTTGCGTTCGATCACCGCGTTGGCCGCGGACAGGATCGTCTGCGTGGAGCGGTAGTTCTGCTCCAGGAGGATCGTGGTCGCGTCCGGGTAGTCCTCCTCGAACTGGAGGATGTTACGGATCGTGGCCCCGCGGAACGCGTAGATGGACTGGTCCGCGTCACCGACCACGCAGAGCTCGGCCGGGGCCTTGCCCTCCCCTGCCGGGCCGACCAGCTCGCGCACCAGGGTGTACTGGGCGTGGTTGGTGTCCTGGTACTCGTCCACCAGGACGTGCCGGAAGCGCAGCCGGTAGTGCTCCGCGACGTCCGGGAACGCCTGGAGCAGGTGCACCGTCGTCATGATGATGTCGTCGAAGTCCAGGGCGTTGGCCTCGCGCAGCCGGGCCTGGTACAGCGTGTACGCCTCGGCGAGCGTCTTCTCGAAACCTCCCCCAGAGCCTGAAGGGCCTGGGAGGTGCTCCCCTGCCGCCTGCCCGGCGAAGGTCTCCTCGTCGATCAGCTCGTTCTTCAGGTTCGAGATCTTGGCGTTGAAGGACTTCGGCGGGAACTTCTTCGGGTCGAGCTCCAGGTCCCGGCAGACCAGTGCCATCAGCCGCTTGGAGTCCGCCGCGTCGTAGATCGAGAACGACGAGGTGAAGCCGAGCTTCTTGGACTCGCGGCGCAGGATCCGCACGCAGGCGCTGTGGAAGGTCATGACCCACATGGCCTGGGCGCGCGGGCCCACCAGTTCCTCGACGCGCTCCTTCATCTCGCCCGCGGCCTTGTTGGTGAAGGTGATCGCGAGGATCTGGCCGGGGTGCACCCCGCGTGAGCCGAGCAGGTGCCCGATCCGGTGGGTCAGCACCCGGGTCTTGCCGGAACCGGCGCCGGCCACGATGAGCAGCGGGGATCCCGCGTGCACGACCGCCGCGCGCTGCTCGGTGTTCAGCCCCTCCAGCAGGGCGGCGGGGTCCACGGCCGGGCGCGGGGCGCCGTCGCGGTAGTACGCGTCGCGCTCGGGCGGGGGCCCGTCGAACATTCCGCCGAAGAGGTCGTGCGGAACCTCTTCCGGGGCGTGCCCCGCACCGGAGGGGTCCTCGCCGACGGAGTCCTCGGCGGGCGGGGGCTCTTCCTCCGAGGGCTGGAGGTTCGCCAGGAAGCTGTCGTCAAAGAGGCTGCTCATCGTCTACCGAGTCTAGGCCGACCCGGTGACAGTCCGGGTCCGTACGTCCTGACGCCCGCCCCCGGGGCTCCCGGCGCCCGGCCCGGCACCGGCCCGGCACCGGATTCCGCGCCCGTACCCCGCTCGCCCTGTCCGGCCCGTCCGATGCCCGTCCGAACCGCGTCCGAACACCAGGTCACGAAAAAGTATCGGGCATATCGAACATCAGCCTTCCCACCCGTCACAGGAGTTGGCTATCTTGCTCGCTCAGGCCAGACCCCGCCCCCTGATCCGGCGTGACCCGAACGGAAGCCCCCCACCCGGTAGGCGGTCCACGGAAGGAAATGCCTGTCTTGGCATCGCACCGAAAACCGCGCCCCCACGTCCTCAGCACCGTCCCGGCCATCGGCGTCACCACCGCCGCCCTCGCCTCGGTCTCCCTGCTCGCCCAGAGCGCCGGCGCGGCCCCGGCGCCCGCCGCCGGGCCGAAGCCGAGCATCGAAGAGGTGCAGAAGAAGGTCGACGGTCTGTACCGCCAGGCCGGAACCGCCACCCAGCGGTACAACCAGGCCGAAGAGGCCACGGCCACCCAGCGCAAGACGGTCGACACCCTCCTCGACCAGGTCGCCCAGCGCGCCGCGAAGCTGAACGAGTCCCGCCGTACGCTGGGCAACTTCGCCGCCGCGCAGTACCGCGAGGGCACCCTCTCGTCCACGGCGACGCTGCTCCTCGCCGACAGCCCCCAGTCGTACTTCGACCAGGACCAGCTGATGAAGCGGCTCGGCGACCGCCAGCAGAAGGCCGTCACCGACTACCAGGCCGAGCAGCGGGCCGCCGCCAAGAAGCGCGCCGAGGCGGCGCGCAGCCTGGAGGGTCTGACCGAGACCCAGGCGGCGCTCAAGGAGAGCAAGCAGTCGGTGCAGTCGAAGCTCACCGAGGCGCGCAAGCTGCTCTCGAAGCTGACCACCGAGGAGAAGGCGCGGCTCGCGGCGCTGGAGAAGAAGAAGGAAGCCGAGGCCAAGCGCGAGGCGGACAAGCTGGCGCGCGAGCAGGCGGCAGCGGAGAAGGCCAAGGAGAACAAGGAGGCCAAGGGCTCGGGCACCGGCTCCGGCACGGGTTCCAGCACCGGCACCGGTACCGGCTCCAGCACGTCGTCCAAGGCCGCCGACGCCCTCGCCTTCGCCCGCGCGCAGATCGGCAAGCCGTACGTCTGGGGTGCGACAGGGCCCAAGTCCTACGACTGCTCAGGTCTCACCCAGGCCGCCTGGAAGGCCGCCGGCGTCGACCTTCCGCGTACCACCTGGGACCAGGTGAACGTCGGCACCAGGGTCGCCACGAAGGATCTGCGCCCCGGTGACCTGGTCTTCTTCTACGACGACATCAGCCACGTCGGGATGTACATCGGCAACGGCATGATGATCCACGCCCCGAAGCCGGGTGCGTACGTGCGCGAGGAGTCGATCTTCTACATGCCGATCTACGGCAGCGTGCGGCCCGGATAGGACGGCATCGTGCGACCCGGGCGGCACAAGGCCCGGGTCACACAGGCCCGGGCGGCACAGGCCGGGTCGCACAGCCGCGCGCGACCGCTCAGGTCCAGAGCACCGCGATGAAGATGTTGACGACGGTCAGACCGCCGACGGCCCCGAAGAGGGGCTTCTCGATCCGGTCGTCGTCACGCTTCACGTAGACGAGCCCCAGGATCACCACCAGGATCGCGAGCTTGATCCCGATCTTGACGGTGTTGATGGTGTTCCCCTGGGCCTGGTTCAGGCCGACCAGCGCCACGCCGGTGACCAGCATCGTCAGGGCACCGTGCAGCATCGAGGGCCCGAAGCGGGCCTCGCCCGTGCGCATCGCCTTCATCTGGGTCAGGAATCCGCCGAGCAGCGCGGCGATGCCGATGATGTGCAGCCCCACGAAAGCATTGATCAGTACGTCCATGGGATTCGACCTTAGCCACCCCCTTCCGGCCCTCCGACACCGCCCGGCACACTCCCGTACGGTCCGGGACCGCATCCCCGGCTTCGGTCGGAGAACTACGCGATGTCCGGTGACGTCGACAACCAAACGGTCCGACATGGTCACCATGCGGTCCACCTCTGGTCGGATATGACCACTTCCTCCGATGAGGTCTCGTTCCCGTAACTCCCGGTTTAGCGTCCTTGCACAGATGACCGACTCCCCACTGCCGTCCCGCAACCGGGCGGCCGTCGGTCGGCACGGCAAGGACGTACGGAAGGACGGGACCGCCCTCGTGGCCGCTCACCGAAAGCCCAAGCAACGCCCGCTCACCGGTCCCGCGGCCCGGACCGCCGTCACCGTGGCGCTGGCGGGAGCCGCGTCCGCCACCGCCTTCGAAGGCGTCGGGCAGGCGGCACCCCAGCTCTCCCCCGCGCAGGTCAAGGCCAAGGTCGACCAGCTGTACCAGGAGGCGGAGGTCGCCACCGACAAGTACAACGGGACGAAGGAGCAGACCAAGGCCTCGGAGAAGTCGCTCCGTACCCTGCGGGACGAGGCCGCCCGGTCCACCGCGCGGCTCAACACCGCCCGTTCCGCGCTCGGTTCGATGGCCGCCGCCCAGTACCGCAACGGCGCCGTCTCCCCGTCCGTGCAGGTCTTCCTCTCCTCCGACCCCGCGCAGTACCTGGACCGGGCCGCGTACGTGGAGCGTGCGGGCGACGTCCAGGCCACCGAGGTCAGCGGGGTGCAGCGGCAGCTCGGGAGGCTCGCGCAGCTGCGGTCCGAGGCGCACACGAAGCTCGGCGACCTCCGGCTCCAGCAGGCCGGTCTGAAGAAGCAGAAGGCCGCGGTGCAGAGCAGGATCCGCTCCGCGCAGGCGCTGCTCGCCCGGCTCTCCGCGCCCGAGCGCGCGCAGTACGAGTCCCGGGGCGGGTCGTCGGACGGATCGCCGGGCCCGCACGGCTCCGGCGCCGCCGACCGCTCGACGGTCCGCGATGCGGTCCTGGCGCCCAACTCACGCGCCGCGCAAGCGGTCGCCTTCGCCTACGGGGCACTGGGCAAGCCGTACGTCTGGGGCGCGACCGGCCCGTCGTCCTTCGACTGCTCGGGCCTGACGCAGGCCGCGTACCGCTCGGCGGGTGTCTCGCTCCCCCGCACCACGTACACCCAGATCAACTCGGGCCAGCGGGTGAGCCGTTCCGAGCTGTCCCCCGGTGACCTGGTCTTCTTCTACTCCGGGGTGAGCCACGTCGGCATCTACGTGGGCAACGGCCAGATGATCCACGCCCCGCACCCCGGCGCCCCGGTCAGGCTGGCGCCCATCGATCAGATGCCCTTCGTGGGGGCCGCCCGTCCCGTGTAGTGGCCCGTCGGACCGGCCGGCCCGGTCGGCCCCGGCGGCCCCGTCGGCCGGAACTCGGCGGTCAGCCAGGTGAAGACGTCCGGGACCTGCTTCCGCCAGACCGCCCTGCTGTGCCCGCCCGTCACCAGGACGACCTGCACGGTGGTCGGCGGCTTGGCGTGAGCCCGCAGCGCCAGCCCGTCGTCGTAGCCGTCGTGCCGTGCCCCGGTGATGAGCAGGGCGGTGTGCGGCGGCTTCTTGGCGTGGCTCAGGATCCACAGCGGATTGTTGTCGCGCCGCAGCGTCGGGTTCTTCGCGGTGATGGACGCGTGCTCGGCGGCGGGGTCGTTGTAGCCGGAGAGCCCGGCCGCCGCGCGGTACCGGTCAGGGTGCGCGAGCGCCAGTTTCACCGCACAGTGCGCCCCCGCCGAGTACCCGGCCACGGCCCACCCGTGGGCGCCGCGCTGGGCCCGGAAGCTGTCGGTCACCATCTCCGGTACGTCGACGCTCAGCCAGGTGTCGGCGTTGATCACGCCGGTCACATTGGCGCATCCGGTGTCCTGGTTGCCGAGGAGCGAGGTCCGCGGCGACACCAGGATGAACGGGGCGACCGTGCCCCGCTTCATCATCGGCTCCAACTGCGTCTGCACGTTGAGGTTCCCGAACCACGCCGTGGCCGTTCCCGGGAACCCGGCGAGCAGTTCCACGACCGGGAAGGACTTGTGCCGGTAGGCGGGGTCGTTGTACTGCGGCGGCAGCCATACGTACACCTCGCCGCGCACCCCGGACACCCGCCCGGTCATCACCGTACGGCGCACGCCGGGTCCCATCCGGGGGTCGCTCACCGGCTTGAACACGGCGCGCTGCTGCGGCTCGGCGGCCAACTGCCGCCCGCCGAGGCCGTCCGGGCCCAGTTCGGGCGCGGCGACGACGTGATCGCCGGTACCGAGCAGGTCGGCCCAGTTGTCGTAGAGGCCGTTGCTGTTGTTCACCGCGACGAAGACGACCAGGACCGCGGTCGCCTGCGCGAACAGCACCATCACCAGCCGCGCCGCACCGCGCAGGGCCACGGGTCCGGCGACCCGTCCCCACAGCAGCAGGGGCAGCAGTACCGCGACGACCATCAGTGCGATCGCGGCCAGGAAGAACGGGGTCCCCGTCAGGCTCATCACGCAGGGAAAGATGCCCTATTGCGCGTTGGGGTTACCTGTTTTGCGCCCTTTTTACATCGTAACGCGCGGTCAGGGACCGACACGGTCCGTATGCGTTCACTCTCCGCCCGACACTGCTCAAGTTCGCGCATGCTCACGACATATATGAGCGACTGCTCCGCGACCGCACCGGGCGGGCCCGTACCACTTGCCCGCCCCCGGGGCGCCTGCTAGAAATTAGATATCACTTTGATTTCTGCACGAGAGCATCCCACGGCATCAGCTTCACGGGAGCAGGATCAGGCGGCACCGGTCACGGCCGGAGCCCGAGGACGGAGAACCCCATGACCAGTACACCCGGCACGCCCGGTACACCCAGCGCGCCCGAGACTCCCGGCATACCCCCGAAGGCCCCGGCGGGACCCCACGCCACCACATCGGCCGGACTGGAGGCCGACACCCCGGCCATGCCCGCACCGCACGTCCAGGAGACCCAGGCCCACGGCATGGCGGGCGGGGCCGCCCTGTTGCTGACCGTGCTCGGCGTCGTCGTCGGGATCGGGCTGCTCATCGGCGGCGGCGTCAGTGGCGGCGGGCTCGGCGCCGCGCTGATCGTCATCGGCCTCGTCGTCCTGCTCGGCTCGCTGTTCTGCATGACCGGCGTGAAGATGGTCGCGCCCGGCGAGGCCCGTGTCATCCAGCTCTTCGGGCGGTACGTCGGCACGATCCGCCAGGACGGCCTGCGCTGGGTGAACCCGCTGACCAGCTCGCGGAAGATCTCCACCCGGGTCCGGAACAACGAGACCCCCGTGATGAAGGTCAACGACGCCTACGGCAACCCGATCGAGCTGGCGGCGGTCGTGGTGTGGAAGGTCGAGGACACCGCACAGGCACTGTTCGAGGTGGACGACTACCGCAAGTTCGTCGCCACCCAGACCGAGTCCGCCGTCCGGCACATCGCCATCGAGTACCCGTACGACTCGCACGACGAGGACGCGCTGTCCCTCCGTGGCAACGCCGACGAGATCACCGAGAAGCTGTCCCTGGAACTGACCGCGCGCGTACGGGCGGCGGGCGTGCGGATCATCGAGTCGCGGTTCAGCCACCTCGCGTACGCGCCGGAGATCGCCTCGGCGATGCTCCAGCGGCAGCAGGCCGGGGCCGTGGTGGCGGCCCGTCAGCAGATCGTGGAGGGCGCGGTCGGTATGGTCGAGCAGGCGCTCGTCAGGATCAGCGAGCAGGGCATCGTCGAGCTGGACGAGGAGCGGAAGGCCACCATGGTGAGCAACTTGATGGTGGTGCTGTGCGGCGACCGCGCTGTCCAGCCGGTCCTGAACACCGGCTCGCTCTACCAGTGAGCGCAGAAGGGCCAGTGAACGCGGAAGGCGCAGCGAACGAGGAGGGGCCAGTGAACGAGGAAGCCCCCGGCACCCCGGGCCCCTCCGGCGCTCCGCCGCCGAAACGCGCGGCCCGGACGCGCAAGCAGATCCTGCTGCGACTGGACCCGTCCGTGCACGACGCGCTGGCCCGCTGGGCCGCGGACGAACTGCGCAGCGCCAACGCCCAGATCGAGTTCCTGCTCCGCGGGGCGCTCGCCGACGCGGGACGCCTCCCGCGCGACGCGGGCGCCATCCCCCGGCGGGGCAGGCCCCCGGCCTCGGGCCGCGAATCCGGGCCCGGGTCGGCATAACGGCTCAGCGGCTCACCGGCTCAGCAGCTCAGCAGGCGATGCGCACTCCGCGCCGGGCCTGCGAGGTGGGCACCGAGGTGTGCACTCAGGAGCGCTTGGTGCGCCACAGCCACCCGCAGCCGACGAGTGTCAGGACGAACACGAAGGCGACGACCGTCCAGCGGAACGCCCCGCTCGGATGGCTGTCGTCAGGGGCGATGAAGACGGCGTACCAGACGACGTGAAGGACCACGGGGAGGATGACGGTCAGCGTGAGGCCGATCCACTTCTGGGCCGCCGTCCAGTGGCCGGCGCGGCACACCATCACGAGGGCAGCGATCATGAAGGCGACGCTGATCAAGGACAGGACATTGGCACTGGGCGCCGCGTAGGGCAGGACATCGCTGACCAGCAGGAGCGTGATCGGCAGCCACGCCGGGGAGCGGCGACGGCGGGGCTTGCGGGCGCGCGCGTCAGGGGTGTGGCCGAGCTCCTGGAGCGCCGTGGCGGCGATCGTGCGCGGGTCGCCCACCTCCTGGAGGATCTCGCGGATGCTGCCGGGCCGTTCGGCGAGCGCGACCTCTATGTGCTCACCCAGGTCGGCGACGAGCTCCTGGCGGGCTGCCGGGGGCAGCGCCCCGCTCTCGCGCTCGACGGCCGCGAGGTAGTCCCGGACGAGAGTGTCGTCGGTCTTCATGGTTGTGCCTTTCCAGAGTCGCGCCGATGCCCGGCGGTCGGCGTGAGGAGATGGTCGACGGCGTCACGGAATCCTGGCCAGATCCCGGCGAACTCGTCGAGCGCCGCGTGCCCGGCCTCGGTCAGTTCGTAGTAACGCCGCGGCGGTCCGGATGCGGACTCCTGCCAGGTGGTGACGACGAGTTCGTCCCGTCTCAGCCGTGACAGCAGTGGGTAGACCGTGCCCTGGCTGGTCGCCAGGGTCCCGGTGTCCTGCAACGCGCTCAGCAGTTCGACCCCGTACTTGGGCCCGTCACGCATCAGAGCCAGGACGCAGTACTCCAGAACCCCTTTGCGGAGTTGGCTCTCGACCTTCTCCGGCGCCTTGGGACTTGCCTTACCGCGTTCCATGCATAGCAATGTACCAGGCGATGCGTCCTACACCACAACCAGGACAGCCGCACGGTTCGCGCGGCCGGAAGAGGTACGACAGCACCCGTACGGCCCACACCGCGCCCACCCTGCCGCGGCTGCCTGACCGCGTACGGCCGGGGTCAGGGCGTCACGGGGGCACGGGGGCACGGGGGCACGGGGGCACGGGGGCACGGGGGCAGGCGTACCGCCAGCGCGATGAGCACGAGCACGGCGAAGGCCAGCAGGCAGGCGCCCGCCACAGCCCCCATCGTCCCGACCGGACATCCGCTGGCCGGAACGGCGCAGGTGACGCCGGGCAGGCTGGCCGAGGAGGACATGGTCGACATGCCGCCCGGCTCCGGCATCCGCCGGCACAACGACGCGGCCTTCACGGCGGCGGGCGTCACCCGCACCGTCGCCTTCGAGGCCGACACCATGGCGCTGCTGGAACAGCTCGTGGCGCGCGACCTCGGCATCGGCCTGGTGCCCGCCGCCACCGCAGCGACCATGCCCGGGGTGAGCGCGGTGGCGACGACGGGTGTGCCTCCGCGAACGGTGCGCGCGGTCTGGACCGCGTCCGGCGCCTCACCCGCCGCCCGCGCATTCCTCCAACTCCTGCGCGAACGGACCCCGAAAGCCCCGGCGGAGGACGGCCTCGGGGCACAGCGGTCCAGCAGTTGACGCCGAGCCGGTGGTCATGGAATTGAGGCCGGCCGTATGGTCCTGCGAGCCGGATGCGGCGCGCTCGGACGGGCGGTCCGCGCGGCGTGTCGACGCCGGGGCGGCCCTGGCGTCGACACGGGATCTCAGGCGCGGGCGGCAGCGGCGGCAGTGATCCAGTTCCTGAACTCGACGGCGTAGTGCCGCAGGTGGTGGTCCAGGACCTCGTCCGGGCACGTGACGGGGAAGTAGACCGTCAGGTTCGCGGTGAAGCCGTCGGCGGTGTCACCGAACTGGATCAGCGCCCGCCCGACGACGGTGCCGTCGGCCAGGAAGAGGTTCGAGGACATCTTGCGCGGAAACTCGGACTCCGGAAGGAGTTCGTCCGCGTCCGCGGCCCAGGCCAGAGCTTCCGTTCCCCAGCCGCCCATGTAGAAGTCGGCGACGTGGGGGCCGATGTTCTCCACCACGCGCGCTCCGATGGAGTCGGTGCCCATCACGTAGTGCTCGGGGTGCGCCGCGAGGAGTGCGCTCTCGTCACCCGCGAACGCCTTGTCCATCCAGGCAAGGAAGGCACCCGAGGTGAGGCCCTTCGTCGTGAGCACGGTGGTGCCTGCCTTGAAGCTGCCGTCGGAGGTGCGAGCGCTCTCGCGCAGGAAGGCGTTGCCCTCCTCGATGTCCGCGGCCAGAAGGTCGAGGAGCCCCTGGCGGCCCAGCAGCGTCCGGAAGCGCTCCAGGGCGCGGCGGGCGTAGAAGAGCTCGAAGTCGTCGATGCTCCCGGCGCCGGTGGGGCCGGCCTCAAGCGTCACGGTGACGGGCGGGAGAGTCTGGTTGTCGGTCATCGTCGAACCTCCTAAAATGTGAATGCGAATTCACGTTCGCATCGCGAGCGTACGCCGAGGAGGCCGAGGAGTACATCAATTGTCAAAAGGACCTGGTGAGAGCGCCGCCGCTACCATGCGGGACATGACCGAGGAGCCGGAGCGTCCAGCGGCCTACCGGGAGCCCCGGCAGGCCCGCAGTGCCGCGACCCTGGCCCGCGTACTGCGGGCAGCCGAGGAGATCGCCTCCACCGACGGCCTGGAGGAGATGACGATCGCCGGCGTCGCGGAACGCGCCGGGGTCTCCGTCGGCACGATCTACCGCCGCTTCGAAGACAAAGAGCAGCTGATCAGCGCCCTGTCCGACCGGATGCTGGAGCGCCGGGAGGAGTACGTGGCCGAGCAACTGCGTACGGCCGAGCCCTCACTCCCCGGCGTCATGGACGCTTACGCACACGCCTTGCTGCAGTCCTTCGCCGACAGCAGCAGCCTCTTCCCCGAGTTGCTGCGCACGCGGGCGACCAGGTCACTGGATCGCGGCGCCCGCACCATCACCGAACTCCACCGCCTCCTGCTCGAAGCAGCAGCCCCCTACACCGACCAGATCTGCCGCTCCCAGCCGCAGCAGGCACTGGACACCGTGGCCCGCGCCGTCCTGGGCGCCTGCTTCCACAACTCCGTACGCCCCGACCCCGCCGAAGAAGCGGCCATGCGCCGGTACGCGGACGAGCTCAGCAACATGGCAATCGCCTACCTGTTCACTCCCGACCGGCGCCGCAGCGCCGACACCTGAGCCGAACGCACTCCCGCACGGCTCTCGCCTCCCGCAGTACGCGCGGACCGCAGCCCGCCCGCCTCGCGCAGGGTCGCCACCCGGCGGTGCACCTCCTCCGGGGGCAGGCTGCGGCACTCGGCGCAGATGCCGCCGGGCAGCGCGTCGGGGGCTCCCGGGCGGCCACAGTTCGTGCACTCCATGACCCACCCGGACCTCGCACCAGGGGCGGTCGGCATCCGCTCCGGCGGCATCTTGTCGGTGAGCCGCTGCCGTACGAACGCCCCGGCCGCATGGACCTCCGACGGCAGCCCCGCCGTCAACGCCCTTACGAACCGGCCGCGATCACCGTCCCGCGCCAGCCACACCCCGGCCTGCTCCTCCAGCGCGCCACACTCGCCCGCCGAGAGCACCAGCCGTACGTCGGCCCGCCCCAGGGACGCCAGCGCCTCGTACGCCCCGGACCGCGCGGGCACCACGTCCGGCTGCGGCACATCACCGTCCAGGAACCGCGCCCACCAGGAGTCCTCCCGCGCGGTCCGCGAGAAGGCCGTCCGCTGCACCCACTGGGTCCGGCCCTCCCCCACGGACCTGCGGATACGGCGCAGATGACCGGCTGCGGAAAGCGCGTTGAGAGCGGCGGCGACGGCCTGCTGCCCGTACTGCGGCTGGGCCTTGGCCAGGGTCTTCACGTCCATCGCGGCGCCTTCGGGCAACCGGTCGATGTACGCGGCGAGGTACGCCTCACGGGGCGGCAGATGCGCGAAATCGCCCTTACGGCGCGGGGCTTGGTCCGGTGCGGAACGCTTGCCGTACCCCGGCTTGGCCTGGGGGTGTGCGGACGCGGACGGGGCAGCATTAAAATTGGCAACAGCCATGAGATCGCTTTCTTGGTTCTCGATCTTGTTGGTCAGGCCCCGGTCGGTGCGCTAACACCTGCCGGGGCTGTTTGTTGCCGCAAACGCTAGAGGGTGACGACTGCCCGTGGCAAGCCGATCACCGAAAGTCAAGAGGCGCGGGTGTGCGGGGTGTTGGGAGGGTGGGTGGGTTGAACCCGACCACCCATTCCTTACAGAAGAAGCTCGGGTCCCGAGCCCCGAATCCCGACGCTCAGTTCCGGGCGGCGTACGCGAGGAAGGCGGCCCATGAGGGGGCGGGGAGGGCGAGTTGGGGACTGTCGACCAGCTTCGAGTCCCGGACGTGGACGATCGCGGGGCAGGTGGCGACCTCTACGCACGCGCTGCCTTCGGTGTCGCTGTAGCTGGACTTGCGCCAGGAAAGGGCGACTTCCACGCACGCGCCACCCTGGTCATTGCTATAGCTCGACTTGAACCAGGCCATCACGTTGCTCACAGCTCCTCCGCCAACTTCTTTATGTACCGGACAGAGTCCTCAACGCTAAGAGCCTGCATGCGGATCATTCCATGGCGCTGCGTGAGGGCACTGACCTTGTCTGGCGCCGAGTAGAGGACCCCGGTCTCCTGCCCCTCGACGTAGGCGAACCGCTCGTGCTCCTTGGTCTCCAGCAGGACCAACGGGCCACCCAGCCCCGGGTACGCGGCCAGTTCGGCAGGAAGCACCTGAACCGATACGTTGCGCAACTTCCCGAGCTCCAACAGGTGATGCAGTTGCTGCTTCATCAGCTCCCGACCGCCCACCTTGGCGCGCAGCGCAGCTTCGTAGATAACGAAGTTGAACAGCACCGTCGGCTTGCCCGCCAGCATCTGCTGCCGCTCCAGTCGTGCGGCCACCCGTTCGTCGACCGTCTCCTCGTCGAGTGGAGGGCAACTGTTCCCGATCAGCTCACGAACGTACGCCTCCGTCTGCAACAGGCCGGGAATGAGTGCAACCTCGTACCAATAGACGACAGTCGCGCGCTCTTCGGCTTCCGCGTAGGCCTGCGAATACTCCGCGAACTTCTCCGGCCGCAGGAACTGCTGCGCCGCACACAGAAGCCCGCCCGCTTCACACAGATGGTCCGCCGCCTCCAGCAGCCTCAGCGTCGGCTTACGCCTGCCGACCTCCATCGACCGTACGTAGTCATAGCTGTACCCGGCCTCCGCACCGAGCTGATCCCGCGTCACCCCCGCGCGCGTACGCCACAACTTGATCTGATTACCGCAGTACCGCCACGCCTCCGACACTCGCACGCCTCCCAGGGGCACCACGTGTACAACTACCCTGCGTACACATGCCGTCACTCCCCACGCTATTCCCTTCTCGGCACGCTATGAGCATGAACAGCGGAATGCCCAAGGACATCGAATGGCGGCTCCCCCGCCGCCCCCGCAGCGTGGGCCGGGCCCGTGTGCTGCTCAGCGAGCAGATGCGGGCCTGGAAGGTGCCGGACGAGGTGGCCGACACGTCCGTCCTTCTGCTCAGCGAGCTGATGACGAACGCGGTGCGGCACGCGTACGTACCCCCGGGCCGGGAGGTGTGGGCGCGCTGCATCCTGCGGGAGGACGACACGCTGCGTATCGAAGTGACGGACGCGTGCAACGCGCTGCCGGAGCTCCGGCACCCCGCCGAGGACGACGAGACGGGACGCGGTCTCGAGCTGGTGTCGGCGCTCGCCGCCGCGTGGGGCTCGGAGCCGCGCCCTTACGGCATCGGGAAGACGGTGTGGTTCGAACTGGACCCGGTTTCGGGCGAGATCCTGCCGGGACAGCCCGACGCGATCCGGGCTCGTTGACGGGCAGTTGGCGGGGTCAGGGTTTCCAGGGACCGAGGCGGTCCAGGCGGCGGCGCTGCTGACGGGCGGCGGGGACGTCGAGTCCCGCGCCGCGCGCGGTGAGGTGGTCGGCGACGGCGGCCCGGTACTCGACGGGTTTGTGGTCGTCGTACTTGAACTTGGCCCGCACCTCGGTGACTTCCAGACTCAGGCCACGGATGCCGGACAGCATCCGTCCGTACGGCGGCTGGTCGACGGCGACGGGGGCGTGGTCGCCCTCGGGCTGGAAGTGGGCGAGCTGGCGGCGCAGCAGTTCGGCCTTGGCCTCCGGGTCGTCGACGACCGTGGCGCGGCAGGTGAACTGGACGGCCGCGTAATAGCTGGTGGGAACGCCGTCCTGGGGCGGGATGTCGGCCTTGGCGCGCCAGGGGCCGGGGATGAACGCGTAGTCGCCGATGACACCGAGGACGACGTTCGGATCGTGCTCGATCGCCTTCCAGACGGGGTTGGGTCGTGCGAGGTGCACCAGGAGGTGGCGCCCGTCGCAGATGAAGTGGGTGGGGACGACGACCGGCGGGTGGCCGGGCAGGCCGTTGACGGCCAGCTGCCCGAAGTCGTGCCCCTCGGCCAGCCAGGTCCGCCACTCGGCTTCGTCCAGACCGGCGTCCCAGGGCTGTACGAACATTGCGGGTCTCCTTGCGTGATCGGCGGTGCGGTGAGCTTCGGGGCCGTTCAGCGCTTCTGTTCTCCGAGCGCCTCCCGCAGCCAGTCCAGCGAGCCCTGACCGAGCAGTTCGTCGGCGAGACGGCACGCGGTGTCCGTGACCAGCCGAGGTCGGCTGTTGTCGATCCACCGCTGAGCGTTCTCGTACCCCTGTGCCTTGTACTCGATGCCCTGGAGCAGGCATTCCAGCTTGTCCGCGTCCCGGGCGCAGACCGCTTCCGGCGACTCCTTGGCCTCGTACTCCGCGACCAGATCACGCACCGTGGACGCGAGGACCTCCGGCATACCGGCTACCTGGTCGGCGGTCACTTCCCTGGGGTCCGCACCCGACGCGTACTTCTTGCCCAGGTAGTTGACGTCTCCGGTACGGGACTCCTGCGAGTCGTGCCACACCGCGAGGAACGCCGCCCGCGCCGGGTCCGCGCCCTCCAGCTTCGCGATGATCGAGGCGATCAGCGAGGTACGCCACGAGTGGTCGGCGACGCTCTCCGGATCACGCACTCCGGCCATCCACCAGCCAGTGCGCCGCGCCTGCTTGAGCGTGCCCGCTTCGAAGAGGAAGTGCGCCACCGAGGACAGGTCGTCAGTCACCGTCGGTCTCCTTCTACGCTCTGCGGGATCCTCGGCGCCACCTTGCCGTACAGGGCCCCCGGCCTCGGCCGATTCCGGGCACTGTCAGCCGCGGGGAGGCCCCCCGTCCCCCGAACGAGTGGCCCCACCCCGTCCGCGAGGCGCGCGATCCGCCGACGCACCAGGCTGACCCGGATCCCTGAGGAGTGAGCCATGGTGCTGAAGCCGCCGAACTGCCCCCACTGCCCCCGGCGCCCCCCGCTGTGGAAGGACACCAGCCTCACCGCGCCGACGGCTGCGGACAACTGGCGCTGGCACTGCGCGGGTTGCCGGAGGGAGTGGGAACCCACCCGGGAGCACCGGGAGAGATACGGGGACGGGGTGCCGGACGAGCCCGGGTTCCGGCCGGGTCGCCCGGCCGTCGACCCGGGCGGCCGGCCATCCGTCAGACCAGCCGTCGCGCCGTAGCCCAGCGGGTCAGTTCATGGCGGTTGGAGAGCTGGAGTTTCCTGAGCACCGCCGAGACGTGCGACTCGACCGTCTTCACCGAGATGAAGAGCTGCTTCGCGATCTCCTTGTACGCGTAGCCGCGCGCGATCAGCCGCAGGACCTCGCGCTCGCGCTGGGTCAGCCGGTCCATGTCCTCGTCGACCGGCGGGGCGTCCGTCGAGGCGAAGGCGTCGAGGACGAAGCCCGCGAGGCGCGGGGAGAAGACCGCGTCGCCGTCCTGGACGCGGAAGACCGAGTCGACCAGGTCGGAGCCGGTGATCGTCTTGGTGACGTAGCCGCGGGCGCCGCCCCGGATCACACCGATGACGTCCTCCGCCGCGTCCGAGACGGACAGGGCGAGGAAGCGGACCGGGTGCTCCGGGTCGGACATCAACGCGGCCGAGCGGCGCAGGACTTCGACGCCGCCGCCGCCCGGGAGGTGGACGTCGAGGAGGACCACCTCGGGGCGGGTGGCCTTGATGACCGTGACCGCCTGGTCGACGTCGGCGGCCTCGCCGACGACCTCGACGCCCGTCGTCTCCGTCTGGCCGATCTCGGCCTGGACTCCGGTACGGAACATCCGGTGGTCGTCGACGAGCACGACCCGGACCCTGCGGCTCTCTGCGGTTGCTCCGGTCTCGGTGGGCTCGGTCATGCTCGCTCCATCTCCAGTTCCACTACGGTGCCGCCGTCGGGAGCGGAACGCAGGCTTGCCGTGCCGCCGTTGCGCTGCATACGGCCGATGATCGATTCTCGTACGCCCATGCGGTCGTCCGGTACCGCGTCCAGGTCGAAGCCGGGGCCCCGGTCCCGTACGGACACGAAGACCGTACGGCCCTCGACCTCCGCGTAGACCTGTACCGCCCCGCCCTCGCCACCGTACTTGGCGGCGTTCACCATGGCTTCCCGCGCGGCCTGCATCTGTGCGGACAGCTTCTCGTCGAGCGGGCAGTCGCCGACGACCACGACCTCCAGCGGGACCCCGTGCTTGTCCTCGACCTCGGCGGCGGACTGTTTGACGGCTTCCGCGAGGGTCTCGGGTTCGTCGTCCTTGTCCTTGCCGGTGCCCTCGGGCTTGTACAGCCAGGCGCGCAGCTCACGTTCCTGGGCGCGGGCCAGCCGCCGGACCTCGCCCGGGTCCTCCGCGTTGCGCTGGATCAGGGTCAGGGTGTGCAGGACGGAGTCGTGGACGTGGGCGGCGACCTCCGCGCGCTCCTGGGCGCGGATGCGCATCAGGCGTTCCTGGGAGAGGTCCTGCGTCATCCGTACGAGCCAGGGGCCCGCGAGGAGAGCGATACCGGCGAGCACGGCGAGGGTCGCGGTGAGGACGTTGCCGAGCTGGGCCGAGGAGCCGCGGATCACGATGAACGCGGCCAGACCGGCGCCCACCAGTGCGACCCCGGCCAGGGCGCGGCCCAGCGGGAGCAGCCGGCTGCGGCGGCCGACCTCCGTCCAGTGGGCGCGCCGCGAATTGTCCGCCTGGCGCCAGACCAGGACGACACCGGCGCCGATCAGCAGGACGGGCCAGATGTACGGGCTCGCGTCGCCGCCGATGTCCACGTTCCCGATGAAGATCGCCACGCCGATGATCAGCGCGACCAGGGCGACGATCTGGCCGCCGTCCGGTTTGCGCAGCAACTTCCGGCGGCCGTCCGGGGACTCCTCGAAGAGGGAACGGTTCGCTTCGACGCCGCCCGCGCCGAGCGGTACGACGAACCAGAACGCGACGTACAGCAGCGCCCCGAGGCCCTCCAGGGTGAAGAGCACGATGAAGGCGGCACGTACCCAGGAGACGGGCACCCCGAGATGACCGGCGAGCCCGCGCGCGACGCCGCCCAGCATGCGCCCTTCGGCGCTGCGGTACAGCTTGCGCAGCGGTGGTTCGTCCGGCGCTTCGGAGGCGGCGGCGCCTGCGGGGCGGGGCGGGGCGACTGGCATGGTTCGATCGTCACATGTACGGGCTGGTGCGGGCATCAGGGAAAACCCCCTGGTTCCCGCGCGCGAAATCAGGGATCGGCCAGGGTCGCCGCGGCCCCCACCGGCACGGGACGACCGTCACCATGGACGTATGACAACGCCGCCGCCGCAGGACGAGCCGCGACCGCAACTGCGGCGCCACCGGAAGAACAAGGTGGTCGCCGGGGTGTGCGGCGGGCTGGGCAGGCATTTCGACCTCGACCCGGTGGTCTTCCGGGTCGTGCTCGGTGTGCTGGCGGTGACCGGCGGTGTCGGGCTGATCTTCTACGGGTTCGCCTGGCTGGTGATCCAGCAGGACGGCGAGGACGAGAACGAGGCGCGCAGGCTGCTGACCGGCCGGGTCGAGGGCGCTTCGATGGCGGCGGTGCTCCTGGCGCTGGCCGGGTGCGGGTTCTTCCTGTCGATGCTGCACTACGTGTCGGTGCTGGTCTTCGCCGCGCTGCTGTCGCTGGCCACCGCGGGCTGCGCGGTCTGGTCGGAGCGGCGCCGGATGGCGCCGCCCGAGACGGCCTCGCCGGTGCCGGGGGCCACCAGGGCGCCGGGGGCTTCGGGTACGGCCGGGCAGAAGGTGCCGGACGCGCCGCCGGAGACGAAGGCGCCGCCGACGCCGGGCAGTCCGTCCTGGTGGCGGGACCCGATCGTCAAGGACGGCACGACGGGACCGGTCGGTTCGGGCTACCTCTGGGGGCCCTCGGACTCCGCCGCGGAGCCGCCGCCGTCCCGCCAGTCCCCCTGGACCGCCGCTCCGGCGGCGGCGAGCCGCGGGCCGCGCGGCATCGGCGGCCGGGTCTTCCTGCTCGCGCTGGTCGCGGCCGGTCTCGGCACCGGTCTCGCGTGGCACGGCCACCCGGTCGGCACGAGCCTCCAGATCGGGCTGTCCTGTGCGCTCGCGGTCTTCGGGCTGGGCATGCTGCTCAGCGCGTTCGTCGGCCGGACCGGCGGCGGCACGCTCGTCATGGTGGTGCTCACCACCGGGCTGCTGGCCGGGGCGACCGCGCTGCCGAAGGATGTCTCCCCGCACTGGGTGCGCACGGATTGGCGGCCCACCTCGCCGGCGGACGTCCGGCCCCGCTACCAGGTCGGCTCGGGCGTCGGCACGCTGAACCTCGGCGGCCTCGATGTGCCGCCGGGTCAGTCCGTGAGTACCCGGGTGGTGGTGGGCGCCGGGCGGGCGACGGTCGTCGTACCGAAAAATGTGACAGTGCGGTTGAAGGTCACGGTCGGCCTCGGGGACGTCCAACTGCCCGGCGAAGGGCCGAACGACATCGACATCTCGCCGGGCCAGGACAGAACGGTGACGCTCCCCGCCGTACCGGTGGTCGGCAAGGCGGTCAACGATGCGATCGGCGGCGCACCGCGCACCGTGAACCTGTATGTGGAAGTCGGCGTCGGACAGGCGGAGGTGACCCGTGCGAAGTGAACAATCGGGACGGGAGTCCCCGCAGACGCCCCCGCCGACGCCCCCGTACGCACCGCCGTACACGTACCGGCGCGAGTTCCGGCACGAGTTCCGGCCGGGCAAGCTCGTCGCGGGGCTGGCGCTGCTGGGCATCGCCACCGTGTACCTCGGTGACGCGGGCGGCCTCTGGGAGACACCGTCCGGCGCCGCGCTGCCGATGCTCGGCATCGGCTTGGCGCTGGCGGGGATCGTCAACTGGCTCGCCTACGGGGTACGGCGGCGGTCCGCCAGGAAGGCGTCGGCGGAGAGCAGCGGCGACCCGGCGAGCAGGAGCGGCAGCCAGGCCATGAGGTAGACGAGGTCGTTCCCGTAGTAGTACGGCGTGGACCGCCAGCTCACGGTCAGCCAGAGACTGAGCGAGATCAGGGCCCCGCCGAGCGCGGCGACCCGGCCGAAGAGGCCCAGCAGGGTGCCCAGGCCGACGGCCAGTTCACCGAGGGCGATCGCGTATCCGAAGCAGGACGGGCCGTTCAGGGCGAGGTCCACCAGGCCGGGCACGGCCGCCGAGTCGCGCACGGAGTGCATCAGCTCGCCGATCGAGCCGGCGCCCGACGCGTGGAGGAAGGCGGAGTCGGTGAGCTTGTCGATTCCGGCGTAGCAGAACGTGACGCCGAGGAAGACGCGGAGCGGAAGCAGCGAGTGGCGGCGCGCGGTCTCCTTCCAGCGACCGCCACGGCGTCCCCGTGCGGCGCCGAACCCACTGGGCATACCCGTCCGATATCCCTGAACCATGATCTGGTCCTCCCTCTCCGGTTGCCCCGTGGTGCGCCTCCGCTGTGGCGTGGCACAGGCACGATTTTCCTTGGCGGGTTGGGAGAGGTGCGGACGGGGGTGCGGACGGGGGCGCGGACGAGGGTCAGCGGTCGGCGGGGTAGGAGCGTTCCCAGTCGTGCAGGATGCCGTCCCAGTCGCGCCGGGGCAGGGCCCCGGAGGCGTCGGGACCCCACCCGTATCCGGGCTGGGCGTACTGCGCGTACTGCCCGTATTGCTCGTACTGCCCGTACTGCCCGTACTGCTCGTACGGGACCTGGTGCTGGGTGTCGCCCTGCCAGGGACCCGCGGCCATGACTCCGGGGCCCGGAGGCGGCCAGGCGGCGCCGGACGGCGGGCCCATGAAGTAACCGGCGTCGGGCGAGGGCTGCGTGACGGACCCCGGGTCCCCCGCCGTACGCCGGTGGCGGCCCGCGTCCCGCCGTACCTGCGCGAGCCGCCCCTCCGCGGAGAGATGCTGGGCCCGGGAGACCAACTGCGCCAGTTCGATGCCGAGTTGGGCCGCCAGCGCGACGACGTCGATCCCGTTGTTCCAGCCCTCCACCAGGAACGCGTCCAGCGCGGGGGACCACTCCGGACCCGCCATCGGCACATCGGGGGCCGGGGCCGGGAACTGCTCGGTGCGGGGCGGAGGAATGGGGGGCTGCGCGGGCGCCGGGGGCGTGGGATACCCCGGGTTCCCGGAGGCGGGAAGCAGGAAGGAATCGGCATCCTCCTGCTGCACCGCATCCGGTTCGGGCTGCTCGTCCGACGGCCTGGTGAGCAGCGTGTCGGCGAGCGACCGCGCGTCGTCCTTGCCCACGGTGCGGCGCGCCACCCGCACCTCGCGTTCGTTCAGCCCCAGCATGTCGGCAACCGCGCCGTCACTGCCCACGGTGATGGCGAAGGCAGCCAGCATCCTCGCGCGCTCGGCCTGCGCGCCGTCGAACACCGACTGTGCACGGCGCACATGGTCGTCCGCGCCGCAAAAGGCATCGGCCAGAACCGCATGCCGCTCCCACAATTCCCTGGACTCCATGGTCTGCACCAACGCTCAGCTAGGCCAAAAGAACCTAACAAAGCCCAAAATTCACCTCATTGATCAATTCCCCGACGTCGGGACAACCTGACCATTAGGCCAATTGAGGGGCAGGGAAGAACCCTGGAGCCGGAGCATCCGCAATGTCTCTTCCGTCTCCTCCTGGAAGTGGCGGTAGGAGACCAGACGACGCCAGTCGGGGTCCGGCGCACCGGGGAGTGTGGCCCCCCGGGCGGCCCAGAGGTTCACCAACTCCCCGTACAGCGGCGTCGCCTCCCCGTCACATCCGGTCCGGTCGAATCCGGCCGGCGGCGACATGCGGTGCGACGGCGGCTTCCCGCGCCGGTAACCCGAAGCACGTGGCCCCGGCACGCTTTCGTTTCGCTTATATGCATTTCCTTGCGGAATCAGGGAACCAAGTCCCTTGCCTGCCGTGGTTGGAGCGTCAGAAGTGCTCATGGCCGTAGAAACGATTCGTTTCGCCCGCCGTCACCCACCCCAGGCTTTCCGCTCAGGAACACGCCGGAAATGAAATATCTGGAAAACCGAGAATCGGTATATCGCGGACCGTTAATCCGTCACATCGATCTCGCAGGCCGCCGTCTCCATCCCGGCCGCCGTGATCACACGTACCTCCACCCGCCCCGGCTCGACCTCCACCGGTACCGGCACCGTCAGCACCGTGTCCGTCGGGTTGGCGAAGCCGCCCGGCACGGGAACCAGCGGTACGTGGACGTGCACCGCGCCGATGCGCACCACCATCCGTGCCAGCCGGTCGGGTGTCCCGGCGCCCGGCGGCACGAAGCCCGCGCCGCGGATCTCGATGTCGTCGCCGGTACGGATCGGGGCGTCCAGGTCACCGGCCTCCCGGGCGCGGACCACCGAGAGCACCACGGGGCGTCCGCCCTCCGCGTACTTGCCCGCGAAGTACGTGGCCGCCGAGACCACCACCAGGAGCGCCAGCCCCCACGGCAGGTCGGGCAGTTGGTCGGGGCGGCGGGCCAGCCGTACCGCCGCGAACAGCGCGGCGACCGTGCTCACCAGGACGTACTGCACGTCCGCGAAGCTGCCGCGCCCCGAGTCGTCGGTGAGCAGATCGGCGGCGCGGGGGCGGTCGGCGCGCACCTTCTGGAGCTTCTGCGACAGCACCCGCACGGACACCACGCGCCGCGCCACCACGGCGATCGCGCAGACCAGGGCGAGCACGGTCACCATGCCCGCGCCCCGGGCCAGTTCGAGCCCGTCGATCAGGGTGTCGCGCTCACGGTGCCCGGACGCTCCGGCGAGCTGGAGGATGAGGACCAGCACCGAGAAGACCACCAGCAGCACCCATGACGCGGCGACCGCGCGCGAGGTGGAGAGCCGGTTGTCCTCGCCGATCACCGGGGCCAGGAGTCCGCCGCGCGCCCGGTGGAAGCGGGCCGCGCAGGTCAGCAGCCCCGCCGTGACGAGCGCGGCGAGCAGCCCGGCGGTACGGGCCCCGCTCCAGCCCGCGCCGATCGCGGTCGCCGACTCGGCCAGCGCGAGGACCACCACACTCCCCCACAGCAGCACCAGCGTGCGCTGCCACACCCGCGGGAACCAGGCGTCCCCGGCCTCCCTGCTGCGCTCGGCCACCGCCCGCGCCGACTCCGTCAGTTCGTCGGACACCCACTGGCGCGAGGCTCCCGCCGAGTGGGCCACGGCGGTGGGCAGGCCCTGCCCGGCCGCCAGTTCGTCCCGTTTCACGAGAAATGCCGCGACGGCCCGCCGGTGGCCCTCGCGTGCTCCGTGCGGACAGTCCGGACATGTACAGCCGCCGCCGTGTACGCCGGCGCGCATACCGTCGTCCTGTCTTACTTCCTGCACCGCCACGAAGAACGCCGCCCTTTCCCTGCCCCCGTGAACTTCCTTGCAATTCAAGGGAATTGTGCCGCACCGAGCGGGCGGTGCCCGCAGCAGGTCAGGTCGGGTCAGGTCAGCGGGGGTGATTGACAAGGCGTCAGGTTGACGCCTTCCGGCGTCGGGTTCCCGGGCACGGCACCGGCACCCCGGGCCGACCGGTCACAGCGCCTCCGGGCAACCGTCACAGCACCTCCGGGCGACCCCTCACGGCGCGTCCGCGACCCCTCACGGCGCGTCCGGGCCGGTACGGCTGATCCGCTGCCACAGCGGCTGGTAGTTGATCCAGGCGACCAGATCGCTGCCCAGCTGCTCCCGGGTGGCCACCGCGCTCCGGTGGTCGATGAGCACGGGCTTCCCGGCGGCACGCGCGGCGAGTTGGACCTGGCAGGAGCGCTCCATGGTGACGAACCACCAGGCCGCCGCGTCGACCGAGTCGCCCACGGTCAGCAGTCCGTGGTTGCGCAGGATGACGGCCTTGCGGGCACCGAGCGCGGCGGCGATCCGGCGGCCCTCCTCCTCGTCCACGATCACGCCGGTGTAGGAGTCGTAGAGGGCGTGATCCTCGTAGAACGCACAGGACTCCTGCGTGATGGGGTCGAGCAGTTCCCCCAGCGTGGAGAGCGCCCGCCCGTGCAGCGAGTGGCTGTGCGCAACGGCGACGACACCGGGCCGGGCCCGGTGCACCTGGGCGTGGACGGCGAAGGCGGCCTGGTTGACGTGGCGACTGCCCTCGACGACCTGCCCGTCGCCGTTGACCAGGATCAGGTCGTGCGCCGCGAGGTCCGCGAGGGGCACCCCGAAGGGGTTCACCCAGTAGCAGTCGGCGTACCCGGGGTCGCGGGCGGTGATGTGGTCCGAGACGCCGTCCTCGTACCCGTACTGCGCGAAGAGCCGCAGCGCCCCCGCCAGCCGTTCCTTGCGGTACTGGCGCTCCTCGGCGAGCGTTTCGTGGACGGGCGGCATCGCGAACCGCAGGTGTTCCACCGGTACGGGGGCGGGCGTCTCACTCATGGCCGGTTCAGTCATGGCCGGAAGCTACCGCGCGTTACCGCAGGTGAACAGAGTCATGCACGGAAAGAGCCGCCCCCGGACAGCACGACGCCGCCGCCCGGAATCCCGGGCGGCGGCGTCGGCGGTCTGTCGGGGAGTCACCCGGTGGCGACTACTCCCACTCGATGGTGCCCGGCGGCTTGCTCGTCACGTCGAGGACCACGCGGTTCACATCGGCGACCTCGTTGGTGATGCGGGTCGAGATCTTCCCGAGCACGTCGTACGGCATCCGCGTCCAGTCGGCCGTCATGGCGTCCTCGGACGAGACGGGCCGCAGCACGATCGGGTGGCCGTAGGTCCGGCCGTCGCCCTGGACGCCCACCGACCGCACGTCGGCGAGCAGCACCACCGGGCACTGCCAGATCTCACGGTCGAGACCGGCCGCCGTCAGCTCCTCGCGGGCGATGGCGTCGGCCTCGCGCAGCAGGTCGAGGCGGTCCTTGGTGACCTCACCGACGATGCGGATCCCGAGGCCGGGGCCGGGGAAGGGCTGGCGCTGGACGATCTCGTCCGGCAGGCCCAGCTCCTGGCCGACCATCCGGACCTCGTCCTTGAACAGCTGGCGCAACGGCTCGACCAGTTCGAACTCGATGTCCTCGGGGAGCCCGCCCACGTTGTGGTGGGACTTGATGTTGGCCGTGCCGGTGCCGCCGCCGGACTCGACGACGTCCGGGTACAGGGTGCCCTGCACCAGGAACGCGACGTCCTCGCCCGCGTCGGCGATGATCTCCGCCTGCGCCTGCTCGAAGACCCGGATGAACTCGCGGCCGATGATCTTGCGCTTCGTCTCGGGGTCGGAGACACCCTTGAGCGCGTTCAGGAAGCGCTCCTCGGCGTCGACGACCTTGAGCTGCACGCCCGTGGCGGCGACGAAGTCCTTCTCGACCTGCTCGGTCTCGCCCTTGCGCATCAGGCCGTGGTCGACGTACACGCAGGTCAGCTGAGACCCGATGGCCTTCTGCACCAGCGCGGCGGCCACCGCGGAGTCGACACCGCCGGACAGCCCGCAGATGGCGCGCTTGGTGCCGACCTGCTGACGGATCAGCGCGACCTGCTCCTCGACGACATTGGTCGTGGTCCAGGTCGGCTCGATGCCGGCGCCCCGGTAGAGGAAGTGCTCAAGGACCTGCTGGCCGTGCGTGGAGTGCAGCACCTCGGGGTGGTGCTGCACGCCGTACAGCTTCTTCTCGTCGTTCTCGAAGGCCGCCACCGGCACGACGTCCGTGGACGCGGTGACCGTGAAGCCCTCGGGGGCGGCGGAGCAGGCGTCGCCGTGCGACATCCACACCGACTGCTCGGCCGGGGTGCCCTCGAAGAGGGTCGACGCGGGCTTGGAGACGGTGAGACCGGTACGCCCGTACTCCCGCGCACCGTTGTCGTCGACCGTGCCGCCGAGGGTGGTCGCCATGAGCTGGAAGCCGTAGCACATACCGAAGACCGGGACCCCGGCCTCGAAGAGCGCACGGTCGACGGTGGGCGCGCCCGGTGCGTACACCGACGACGGGCCGCCGGAGAGGATGATCGCCTTCGGGTTCTTGGCCAGCATCTCGGCCACCGGCATGGTCGACGGCACGATCTCGCTGTAGACCCGCGCCTCACGGACGCGACGGGCGATGAGCTGGGCGTACTGCGCGCCGAAGTCGACGACGAGGACGACCTCGGGGGCGGCGGGGGGTGCTGCTGGCACGGGGCGGCCTTCCGGCGGGAACATGAGGGGGTCTGGTATGTCGATTCTACCGGGGCCGGCGGAACCGGGTTGTCTCTCCCTCCGGGACCCGTCCATACTGACCTCGTGCATCAGCAGCTGACCTTCGTCTTTACCTATGGCACCGGCCCGACCGGCTGCCGTGGGTTCTCTGGTTCTGCTGCTTGAGCCACTGAGAAACACTTCCCCAGGCGCCCCGGGCCGACAAGGTCCGGGGCGCCTGTGTATTCCGGACCGAGGCAGCCCGGGGGGCCGTACCCCTTGAGGAGTCACGGACATGAGCACCAACACCGCCACCAGCACCGCCACCGCCGGTACGGAGAAGACCGGCGCCCGCAACGTCGAGGCGGCGGCCCTCATCACCGGAGCACGTGAGCACATCGACGACCTGGACGACCGGATCATCGGCCTGATCCAGGAACGGATGGCCGTGTCGACCACCATCCAGGAGGCGCGGACGGCCTCCGGCGGGCGCCGGGTGAACCTCTCGCGCGAGCTGGAGGTCCTGGGCCACTACAGCGGGGCGCTGGGCAAGGCGGGCACCGGGCTCGCGATGACCGTTCTGGAGCTGTGCCGGGGGCGGATCTGACACCCGGGGCGACAGCCCGTATCTGAGTTCGGGCCCGCTCTCACCCGTACGGCGCGTGACCGGGCCCGGCGGGCCTTCGTTGGTCCAGTCGTCCGTGTCAGCCAGGTGCGGCCTTGTTGGAAGAGGAAAACCACGCGTGGCTTCGCTGGGACGTGTGACGTACTGCAGGTGCGTCGTGGGACCACGTCTCAGCGCGCGTGACCGGACGGCAGGGGACAGCGGTCCGGTCACCCAAGGCGGTCGGTTCCGGGGACGCCCGGGACCGGCAGCCCGGTCCACGGGTTCCCAGCCCGTAGGTGAGCACCGCAGTTGAGCAATCCGCAGTTGAGCAACCAGTGGGCCCCGTGGAATCGCCTCCACGGGGCCCACTGCTGTGCCCGCCCGGACCCTCTTCTCGTGACGCAGCTCACATAAGAATTCCGTGAATACGGAAGCAACCATTCACAGGGGTGGCCGGTCATTCATGCAGTACCGCTGGTGGCCCCATCCGTATGCCCCCGCACCACAGCAACGCATCTGTCCCGTACGCAACGAGGTCCGCATGAAGCTCCGCCGCACGATGGCTGCCGCAGCCGCGACCGCCGTCATGGCTCCGGTCGCTCTGCTGGCCGCCTCGGCTGCGTACGCGGACGGGACCTCCGGCGGGACCCCTGCCACCGGGACGCCTGCGGCCGTGGCTCCGGCCGACGTGGGTTCTCCGGCCGACGTGGAGACGCCCCCGGCCGTCGTGCCCACCACGGACCCGCCGGACTCCGCCGCCCCGCAGCCCACCGAGCCGGCGCCCACGACGGAACCGCCCACGACCGCGCCCGTCGTCACCCCGCCGCCCACCACCGCGCCGCCCGTCACTCCGCCGGTCACCACTCCGCCCGCCGACTGTCCGGTGGCCGACGACGGTGTCACCGATCCCACGGGCAGTCTCCGGCTGAGCATCTCCGGGCTGCCCGGCAGCATCGTCGCGGGCAGCGGCTGGCATCCGTTCACGATCAGCGCGGCCAACCCGACCGGCCGGAAGCTCGGCAAGGTCGAATGGCTCGCCCTGGTGGACAACTACTCCGAGAGCGAGGACGAGAAGGACTGGCTCGGGCCGTACGCCACGGTCCAGTTCTTCGACCGGACCACCGGTACCTGGGAGTCCCTGGACGACGAGGAACTGTTCGGCTACGGCGTCTACTTCGGCGAGACCGAGCTGGGCGCCCGGGACGTCGTCGACATCCCGCTGCGGGTGAAGATCGCCCAGGACGCCCCGGCCGGGGACAGTTTCGCCTTCGGGTTCGGCGGCTATGTCGACGTGGAATCGGGCTGCGTGCACAACGCGTACGCCGAGCGGGAGTTCACCGTTCTCGCGGCGGGCAGCACCGGGGCCCGGCCGGGCAGCGGGGGTCCTGGTGCCGGGACCCCGGCCGGCGACGGGAACGGGAACGGGACGGGTCGGAAGGTGCGGCGCACCGGTCCCACAGCGGCCCCCCACGCCCTCTCGACCCGCGTGATTCCCGTGCGCGGGGACCTCGCCGACACCGGTTCGCCCTCGCCCCTGCCCGTCCTGGCGCTCACCGGCGGGTTCGCGGTCGTGCTCGGCGCGGGCGTGGTGTTCGGCGTGCACCGGCGCGGGCGCGGCGCCACCGGTTGACGGACCCGCACAGACTCGGGAGGGCTGCACTCGGAGGGGGGTGCAGCCCTCCCGCACGTCCGGTCCGTCCTGACCGTGCGGTTCGTCCTGACCGTGCGGTTCGTCCTGACCGTGCAGTCCGTCCTGACCGTGCGGGACGTCCTGACCGTGCGGGGGGGGCGCGGTCACTTCTTCGGCGGGACCACCGGCATCCCCAGGAACGGAAGCTTCAGCGCGCCGAACGCCTCGCCGGGAACGGCCGGAGACCTCGGCGCGACCGCCGCGAGCCGCTCGTACTCCTGGCCCTGTTCCGGGCGGGGGTCCTCCTCACCCTTGTTCGGCCAGTACGCCATCGCCCGCTCCGCCTGCGCGGTGATCGTCAGCGAGGGGTTGACCCCGAGATTGGCCGAGACCGCGGAGCCGTCGACCACCGAGATGCCCGGGTGCCCGTACAGCCGGTGGTACGGATCGATCACCCCTTCCGCCGCGGACGCGCCGATCGGGCAGCCGCCCAGGAAGTGGGCGGTCAGCGGGGTGCCCATCAGCTCCCCGATGTTCGAGCCGGGAAAGCCGTTGATCTCCTCGGCGATGAGCGTCGCGGCCCGGGTGCCCTCGGCGATCTGCTTCGGGTTGGGCGCACCGTGCCCCTGCACCGCGGTGAGCAGGCCCTTGCCGAGGCCGGCCCGCTTGCGGTGGGTGGTCAGGGAGTTGTCCAGGGACTGCATCACCAGGCCGATGATGGTCCGCTCGGACCACCGGCGGTTGGAGAGCGAACGGGCCGTCAGCCAGGGGTGCTTGGCGACATTGCCGAACCAGCCGAGCACGCGCCGCGAGCTGTAGGGCACCTGGATGATCGTCAGCGCGCCCATCGCGTTGGACTTCCTGCCGTACCGCACCGGCTCGATGTGCGTATCGCCGTCCGGGTGGATGGACGAGGTGATGGCCACGCCCCGGGTGAAGTCCGCCCGGGGAGCGCCGTGCTTCTTGCGGTAACGGCGGTCGGTGGTCTGCGAGCCCACCAGGGCCTCGGAGTTGGTACGGGTCAGCTCGCCCAGCTTCGGCGAGATGCGCGGCAGCAGGCCTTGGTCCTTCATGGTGTGGAGCAGGGTCTGGGTGCCGTACGTCCCGGCCGCGACCACCACCTGACGCGCTCGCAGCACCTCGGGCGTCCTCCTGCGGGCGTCCGTCGGAACGGTACTGACCCGGTAGCCGCCCTCGCCGTGCTCCGTGATCGCGGTCACCGAGGTGAGCGGGCGGATGACCGCACCAGCCTTCTCGGCGAGGTAGAGGTAGTTCTCGGTGAGGGTGTTCTTCGCGCCGTGACGGCAGCCGGTCATGCACTCGCCGCACTCGGTGCAGGCTTTGCGGGAGGGGCCCGCGCCGCCGAAGTACGGGTCGTCGACCGCCGTGCCGGGCTCGGCCTTCGACCTGCCGTCGGCATCCGCCCCGTCGCCGAAGAAGACCCCCACGGGCGCCATGTGGAAGGAGTCGCCCACCCCCATCACCTCGGCGGTCGCCTTCAGATGGACGTCGGACGGCGTCATCGTCGGGTTGAGCCGCACGCCCAGCATCCGCTGCGCCTGGTCGTAGTACGGCGCCAGCTCGGCCTGCCAGTCGGTGATGGACGCCCACTGGCGGTCCTGGAAGAACGGCGCGGGCGGGATGTACAGCGTGTTGGCGTAGTTGAGGGAGCCGCCACCGACGCCCGCGCCCGCCAGCACCATCACGTTGCCGAGCAGGTGGACGCGCTGGATGCCGTACAGGCCGAGCGCCGGGGCCCAGAGGTAGTTCTTGATGTCCCAGGAGTTCTTGGGGAGCGTGCCCGGGGTGAAACGGCGGCCGGCCTCCAGGACGCCGACCCGGTAACCCTTCTCGGTGAGCCGCAGCGCGGTGACCGAGCCGCCGAAGCCGGAGCCGACGACGAGGACGTCGTAGTCGTACACCTGGTCGTCCGGCTCCCCGGCGGTGGCCGCGGCGGTTCCTTCGTCGGTTCCCTCGTCCGGGCCGTGGACAGAGCTCTCCTGTGACATGGACTCTCCTCGTGGACGATCGGCGACGGGGTGACGGGACCGCCGGGCTGCGGCTGCGGGATCAGCGGAGGCGGAAGGCCTTCATCGCCCGGAGACTGCGGCTCATGAACGCGGCGTACTTCTCGTCGTTCATGCCGAACGCCGGGGCCATCGGCATGATCCGCTGGTGGGCGACGGTCTGTGCCTCGGTGTACTTGTAGATGCCTTCCGAGCCGTGCCTGCGGCCGAGCCCGGACTCCTTCATGCCGCCCATCGGGGACTGCACACTGCCGTACGCGGGCGCGTACCCCTCGTTGATGTTGACCGTGCCGGTCCGTAGCCGGGCGGCGACGGCGTGGCCGCGCCTGCCGTTCCTGGTCCAGACGCTCGAATTGAGGCCGTAGGGCGTGGCGTTGGCGATGTCGACCACCTCGTCCTCGTCCTTGAAGCGGTAGACGGAGACGACCGGGCCGAAGGTTTCCTCGGAGCAGACCGCCATCGGGGTGTCGACCCCTTCGAGGATGGTCGGCTCGTAGAAGAGCGGCCCGATGTCGGTACGGTGCACACCGCCCGCGATCAGTTCGGCGCCCTTGGCCACCGCTTCGTCGACGTGCCGCCGCACGGTTTCCAGCTGCCGCTCGCCGACGAGGGAGCCCATGTCGGCGCCGTACGCGAGGGCGTTGCCCAGCCGCATCGCCTTCGTGCGGGCCGCGAAGCGCTCCAGGAAAGTGTCCGCGATCGACTCGTGGACGTACAGCCGCTCGATCGATATGCAGAGCTGACCCGCCGAGGAGAAGCAGGCCCGTACCGCGCCCGCCGCCGCCTTCTCGATGTCGGCGTCCTCCAGGACCAGCATGGCGTTCTTGCCGCCGAGCTCCAGCGAGACGCCGATCAGCCGGGCCGCGGCGCCCTGGGCGACCTCGCGGCCGGTGCGCGTCGAACCGGTGAAGGAGACGTAATCGGCGTGTTTGACCAGCTCCGGGCCGACCACCGGGCCCTCGCCGAGCACCACCTGGAAGACCTCGGGCGGCAGTCCGGCCTCGATGATCAGGTCACGGGCCCAGAGGGCGGTCAGTGCGGTCTCGGTGTCGGGCTTCATCACCACGGCGTTGCCGGAGACGAAGGCGGGCAGCGCGTCACCGATGGACAGCTCGAAGGGGTAGTTCCAGGGGGCGATCTGACCGACCACGCCGCGCGGCTGGCGCAGCTCGGTGACCTTCGTGAGGGTCGGGATCGCGCCGGTGTGGCCCTTGGGCCGGAGGTACGAGGGTGCCTTGCGGCCGTAGTGGCGCGCGGCGACGGCGACGGCCTGGACCTCTTCGTGGGCGTGCAGCCTGGCCTTGCCGGTCTCCAGCTGAATGAGGTCGAGGACCTCGGCCTGCCGGGCGAGCACCAGGTCGTGGAAGCGCAGCAGGACGGCGGCCCGCGTGCGCACGGGTATCGCGGCCCACGCCTGCTGGGCCGCTCGGGCCCGCTCGAAGGCGGTCGCCACGTCCTCAGGGGTGGACTCGGGCAGGTCGGCCAGCTTCTCCCCGGTGAAGGGGGTGTGGTTGGCCGTACTCCCGGAACCCACCACGCCACGCGTCAGATGCGCGACCACCTCGGGGGTGACCACATCGGCCGCGGTGCGTGCACCGGAGGGTGTGGGGGCGATCGGGTTCGTGGCCCGGGGGGCCATGGCGGTGGGAGCCTGCGAGTCCGTCATGAGGGGAGGCTATGCCCAGACGGAGAGTTTCGGTACCCGTGAGTAACGCCTTTTCAGGGTCCCCACATATCCCGCCAGTGATCACTGGCGGGATAAGCCTTGATCAGTGGGCTTACGCCGTACGGGTACCGCCGTGCGGTCTCCTCGCAGGTGTTCCTACCGGCGGACGGACAGGGACCACGGGCCGGGCCCCACCGCGCAGCGCGACGGTTCAGCTCGGTGGCTCAGCTCGGTGGCTCAGCTCAGCGGTTCAGCTCGGCGGTTCAGCTCGGCGGTTCAGCTCGGCGGTACAGCTCGGCGGTTCAGCTCGGCGGTTCAGCTCGGCGGCTGCCAGTAACGCAGGACGGTGTCGAACCGCTCGCGGTTCCAGTCCGAGGACGGACCGCCCATGTAGATCGCGTACTCGGCCCGCCCGTGGTCCACGTTGTACATCTGGTCTATGGCGCGGCGCCTGCCCGGGTGACCCTTGGTCTCTCTCCAGGTGAACTCCCACAGCGCGGCGTCCTGGTCGCGGAAGTTGTTCACGTGCAGCGTCAGCCGCCTGTAGTCGGGCAGCCGGCTCAGCTGCGGTTCGAGCGCCAGCTGGTGCAGGTACGGGGTCGCGTAGTCGGGCGTCGTGTCGATGCTTATCCGGATGAAGTGGTTGCCGTCGTCAGGCGTGTAGTCGATCTCGCCCGAGCCGTCCATCTGGCGCTTCCAGCCGTCGGGGACAGCCATGCTGTACCCCTCGGGCTCGGTCACCCGGTGCCAGCCGGCGGGAATGTCGCTGTACGGCTTCTTCTTCTCCGGCGTGCTCGTCCGTCCACTGCCGGTCGTCGTCGGCCCGGGGTCGTGCGCCGCCTCCTTGTCGGAACCGCCGTTCCCGTTCCCGTACTTCATGACGGCGAAACCGGCCCCGCCACCGACGACCACGGCAAGTGCCACCACCAGTGCGGCGGTACGCAGACGGCCGCGCTTGCGGCCGGCGGGCACCGGAGCCGCTGGCGGCGCCGTGGGGGCGGGCTCGGCCGGGGTCTCCGGCTCGGGCGTGGGCAGCTTGCTCGTCGGCGTCGCGTCCTGGAGCAGCCCCTCCCTCACCGTCTGCGTCGGGACGTACGCCTCGGCCTGCTTGGGGCGGCGCCCCTCCATCGCGTCCAGCAGCATCCGCTCGGCCTCGACCGGATCGGGCCGATCTGCGGGGTCCTTGCGCAGGAGCGCCGTGATGACGGGCGTGAGCGGCCCGGCGCGGGTGAGCGGCGGCGGCTCGTCGTTCACCACGGCCTGGAGGGTGGAGATCGGTGACGTACGGCGGAAGGGCGAGCGTTCCTCGACGGCCGTGTAGAGGGTGGCGCCCAGCGACCAGAGGTCGGACGCGGGGCCGGGAGCCTCGCCGTAGACCCGCTCGGGTGCCAGATAGTCGATGGAGCCGACGATCTCGCCGGTCCGGGTGATCTCCGCGTCGCCCTCGATCGCGGCGATACCGAAGTCGGTGATGAGGACGCGGCCGTCCTTGGCGAGCAGCACGTTGCCGGGCTTCACGTCCCGGTGGAGCACACCCGCCACGTGTGCGGCGCGCAGGGCGCCCAGCACGTGGAGTCCGATGCGGGCGGCTTCACGGGGGTCCAGCGGTCCGGACTCCTTGGCCGCGTCGGCGAGCGAAGGTCCGTCGACGTACTCCATGACGATCCACGGCCGGTTGTCGAACTCGATCACGTCATGGACGGTGACGACCCCGGGGTGGTTTATGCGGGCCGCGGCCCGCGCCTCCTTCTGCGTCCTGGCGTGCAGGACCTCCCGGTCCGCCTCGGACACGTACAGACCAGCCGTCAATTCCTTGACGGCGACGGTCCGGTGCAACACCTCGTCGTGTGCGCGCCAGACCTTGCCCATGCCGCCACGACCGATGAGCTCGCCCAACCGATAGCGGTCGGCGAGCAGCAAGTCCGCGCTGTGAGTGTGTTCCACGTGCCCCTGTCCGTTCCCTCGACTGCCAGGTTACGGACGGGCATTCGGTCGTGGAACCTCGGGGCGGACCGTGATACCGCACTGTGACGGGAATGGCGTACTCCGCTCGCTTCACGGTTCGGCACTCCGTTCACTTCACGGTTCGGCTTCCGCTCAACTCGCCGTTCGGCGTCCGCTCACTTCACGGTTCGACGTCCGCTCACTTCACGGTTCGGTAGGAGGACATGGCCTGTTGGTAGATCTCCGTGACCTTGTCGCGCTGCGCCTCGGGGCCGATGACCTGCACGATGTGGTAGCGGCCGTCGATAATCATCGCCACATTGCGCACGTACACCTCACGGCCGCTGCTGTCCTGCCAGGTGAACTGCCCCTCGGCCATGGCCTGCTTGCCGACGTCGATCCGGCGCAGCCCGGACGCGGACGACCAGGTGGAGTCGCGGAACGGCTGGAGTTCCCGCTCCTTGTTGCGCTGGTACGCCATCGGGTCGGCGCCCTCGTCCTTGACGCTGTCCCGGCCCGGGACGACGACGAGTTCGAAGTCGCCGCCGAGAAAGCGGATCTGTCCGGCATCGTTGACGGGGCGTCGCTCCCAGTCCTTGTGCACGGCCACCTGGAAACCCTCGGGGTCCTTGCGGAGGGCGTAACCGGTGGCCGGTCCACCGCTGTCGGGCTCGGTGCCCTGCGGGGAACCGGTCGTCCCCGACTGCTGTGCTGACGGGGAGTCCGGCTGCCCGGACGCGGCGCCGGTCGGGACGGAGGCGGGTGCGCCGGAGACGGCCTGGTCGGCTTCACCGGCCTTCGGCATGAACTTCAGCGCGTACACCAGGGCAGCGACGAGGACCACCAGGACGACGACGAGCAGCGTCCGACCGAGAGAGCGCGGTCTGCCTTCCGCCCGGGGCTGTTGCCCGGCCGCTCCCGCCCCTGGCCCCGACTCCACCGAGTGCATCGACTGCGCGGGCTGCGCCGCCCGCGCGGACCGGCCCTTCACCGGGTCGCCGCGCCTGCCGTTCCTCCTCTGCTGGCGGTGACGGCCGTGCGTACCGTCCCCGCGGGCGTTGCGGCGTCTGCGGACCAGCTCGCCCCGGCGCCGGACGATCGGCAGCTTCGTGGCGTCGTCGGCAGGTACGGGCACGATCTGCTGACCGGCGTCCGGCTCCGGCGCCGACCGTACGAGCGAACGCAGCCAGCCGCGCAGTTCCTCTATGTCCGGGCGTTCGGTGGGGTCCTGACGCAGCAGCGACTCCACGACGGGCCGCAGCGGGCCGCACTCCTCGGCGAAGGCGGGCGGCTCGGCGCAAACCAGCTGGACCAGTTCGGCCGCGCTCTCCTCGGGGTACGGGGCGTGCCCCTGGACGGCCCGGAAGAGCAACGCGCCGAGCGCCCACAGATCGGTCGCGGGCCCGACGGGGGCGGCGAGCTGCCAGTGCCCGTGGACGGGGCCCGCCTGCTCGGGGGCCCACCGTTCGGTGACGGCGCCCACGACGGTGATACGTGCCTGCCGGGCCCGCTCGGCGGCGAGGGGCGTGGTGGGACCGCGGTGCCGGGGGGCGGTGGGGTCGTACTGGGCGGTGGGGTCGTACTGATCGGCGGAGTCGTACTGATCGGCGGGGGCGTGGCGATCGGCAGGACTGTGCTGACCTGCGGAGCCCTGCCGGTCCGTGGCGGTCAGGGGTCCATGGGTGTCTCCGGGCTGGATCTCTCTGGCCTGGATCTCCCTGGCCTGGATCTCTCTGGACCGGGTGTCCCGGGAGAGGGTGTCCCGGGCATGGACGTCCTGCTCGTGGGCATCCCGGGCGTGGGCGTCACGCAGGTCGTCGGCGCGCATGCCGTCCCCGGCGCCGGACCGCGGCCCCGCGCCGTGCCAGAGGCCCATCGGCTCCTGCCGCCCCGCCTCCCGCGGATCGGCCCCGGTCGCGGGCCGCTGGACCGGGAGGCCCCCGGTGCTGCCCTGCCGCTCGCTCCCCCGCTCGTCCCCTCGTTCGTCCTCACTGACCCGTGCGGCGGCGCGGGCCCCCGCTCGGTAGGCCGCTATGGCACCGGCACGGGCCGCGCGGATGTCACTGGAGGCACCGCCCGGGACGGCGGGCAGCCCGGTCTCCTGGCGGGAGGCGGCCTGCTGACCGGGCACCGGATTCCGCACCGGATTCCGCGCCGGGTCCCGCTCGGGGTCCTGCATCTGGTCGTACATCCGGCCGCGCGCCGGGTGCTCGCGCGCCTGCTCGCGGCCCGGATCCTGGGTGTACCCGGCGGGCAACTCCGGCCCGGCCGGAAGCGCCCGCTCCACCGGAAGCGCCCGCTCCACCGGAAACACCTGCTCCACCGGCAGTGGCCCGTCCGCTCCGACCGTCCCGGCCGCGAGCGCCTGCGGCAGATCCGGTAAATCCGTCCCCGGCACCGGGTCGTAGCCGCACAGCGCCTCTTCCGCCGCGCCCGCCGCCAGACCGGTCAGGACCACCCGGCCGTCCTCACAGACCAGCACGGTGCGGGCGGTGATGTTCCGGTGGGTCCAGCCGTGCGCGTGCAGCACGCGCAGCGCGGTGAGCACGTCCGAGGCGATCTCGGCGGCCCGGTACGGATTCAGCGGGCGCTCGGCCAGCATCGCGGCCAGCGGCCTGGCGTCGACCAGTTCGCTCACCACCCAGAGCGAGCCGCCCTCGGCGAAGACGTCGAAGACCTGGTCGAGACGGGGGTGGTCGGGGATCTGCGCGGCGGACTGGGCCGCCTCGATGGCGCGCAGTACGGCCGGTTCGGCGGGCCGCCGGGTGGTACGCCCGGACATCCGCCGCTGCGACGGCACCCCGGGCCCGCCGGCGGCCCGCGCCCCGGCGCCGCCCTCTTCGACCATCTCCGCGTCCACGACCTCCGGCAACGGCACCTGCCGGACGAGGACTTCCTGCCCGCTGTAGGTGTCGAACGCGCGGGTCTCCGCCAGTTCGTACTCATCGGAAGGCGGCAGCGGAAGACGGTAGCGGTCGGCAAGGACCCTTCCCGCGTACTCGTCCACGACGCCTCCCCGAAGCGCGCTGTTCCCTGGTCACATCACTGGTCTCAGGTCACGTCAAACCGTCAATTACGGTCGATTACGGGCCTATTGCGGCTGCGTACGGTCCGCGACTTCTCACCTTACGTGTCCTGGGTCACTTCTTGGGGGCGAATGTCTTGAACGCCGTGTTACGCAGCGTGGTGCACGCGTCGCCGTCCCATTCGCTCGCCTTGCAGCTGACCATGATGGAATACCCGCGGTGGGCGTCCACCTTGAATCCGCGGTTGAGCACCCGGACGCGCTCACCGTGTTGGTCCCGCTCGAACGACCAGTCGGCGACGGTCGGATAGCCGTTGTAGTCGACCTCGTGGATGCCGAGGCCCTTGTAGGCGCCCATGCTCCTGGAAGCACCGCCCTCCGCGGACCGCCAGGCACCGGCGGCGTCGTTCCCGGGCGAGCTGTTGAAGTCGATCTGGACGCGCGGGAAGCCGCCCTCGGACGCGTTGTAGATCCCGCCCGAGTTCTGCCCGGCGATACCCGTGCGGTGGAACCCCGCGGGTATCGCCATGCTGAAGTGGAACCGGCCGTCCGAGACCTTCTTGTACCCGCTGGGCAGGGCGTCAGCGGACGGCTTGGAGGCTTCGGTCGCCTTGTCGCCGGGCGTCGGCGCGGTACTGCCGTCGTTCTGGCCGCCGTTCTTGCCCTGCCCGCCCGTCTTTCCCTTGTCCTTGCTGTCGTCCCCGGCCGTCGCGGAGCTCGAAGTGCCCTTGTCACCCTTGGGCTTGCCCTGGTTGTCCTTGTCGCCGCCCCCGTTGAGGGCGAAGGCCAGGACCGTACCGAGCACCAGGAGCACGACGACGGCCGCGATTATCACCAGCGTGCGGCGCGGTACGACATCGGTGAGCGAGGCCCGCACCCGGGCGGCCTGACCGGCGGGTACCGCCGCGGGCGCGGCCGGAGCGGGCTCGGACCTGGCGTTCCGTACGGACTTCAGCGCGCCACGCATCCGGTCGGCGGCAGCCGCGGCCGTGTCCCTGGCGCCGGGGGTGTTCGGAGACCGCGGAGGCTTCGCGGGCTTCGGAGCCCTGGGCTGCCTGGCGGGCTTCGACGGGTTCGTGGCCCCGGCCCGTCCCGACCGGTCCGCAGCCGCAGGTTCGTCGGGCACGGGCGGCAGCGGAACCACCCGCGTGGCGTCCAGCGCGACCGGCTCGTCCGCGGCGGGCGCCACCGGAGCGTGGATCACATCGTTGAGCAGCCGCCGCGCCCCCGCGTCGTCGAGCCGCTGGGCCGGATCCTTCGCGAGCAGCCCGTAGATGACCTCTGTCAGCGGTCCCGCGTTCTTCGGCGGATCGACCGGTTCGGTCATCACGGCGGTGAGGGTCGCGATGGCCGAGCCCTTGTCGTACGGCGGCACGCCCTCGACGCTCGCGTACAACAGCCCGCCCAGCGACCACAGGTCGGCCGGAGGGCCCGGCTTGTGACCGCGGGCACGCTCGGGCGAGATGTACGAGGGGGCGCCGACCAGCATCCCCGTCGAGGTGACGGACGGGTCGCCCTCGACCTGGGCGATCCCGAAGTCGGTCAGTACGACGCGGCCGTCCTCGGCGATCAGCACGTTGGACGGTTTCACGTCGCGGTGCAGGATGCCCTCACGGTGGGCCAGCCGCAGCACGTCGAGGATCGCGAGACCCACCTCGGCCGCGCGCACGGGTGTGAGGGCACCCTTCTCCCGTACCAACTCGGCCAGCGAGCAGCCCTCGACGAGCTCCATCACGATCCACGGCCGGTCGTCCTCGTCCACGACGTCGAAGACGGTCACCGCGCCGTTGTTACGGATCCGCGCGATCGCCTTCGCCTCGCGCAGTGTGCGCGTGACGAGCCTGCGCTTCTCTTCCTCGTCGATGGCCGAGGGAAAGCGCAGCTCCTTCACGGCGACGGTGCGGCCGAGCGTCTCGTCCACGGCCCGCCAGACCGTGCCCATGCCGCCCTTGCCGAGCACCTCTCCAAGCCGGTACCGCCCAGCCAGGAGGCGCCCCTTGGTGTCCTTCGCCTGCTCCGCCTCCGACATGCGTCCCCTCTGCGTTCAACCCGCCCTGGCAGAGCGTCCATTGTCTCTCACTCCGGGACCGGTGATGGTGCCGGGTCCGCGGGCGACCATCATGGGCCATGGAGGAAGGTCTTCCCGCCATGCCGATACACCGTCTGCTGGTCGGACAGGTTCTAGGACCTGCCCTGGGACGTGTCCCGGCCGCCCCTCCGCTGCTGACGCCGCTCGGCGCCGCCAACGGGTCCCTGCCCCGGGAACCGGAGGTCAAGCCCGTGCGCACGGCGCTGGACGGCTGGTCCCCGAAGACGGATCCCCCCGGCAGTCACGCCGTGACGATGCGGACCGACACGGACGACGACCCGTCAGCCCGGACCTCGAACCACAGGTCCTGGGCGAGGTGTTCCGCCCCTGAGCGGACCCGGTCCGCCCCGGGGCTTCCCCCGCGGGCTGTCCGGACCGCCTCCGGCCCGGACAGCCCGTCCTCACCCGGTCACCCCAGCGGCAATATGTCCGGCGCCCCGAGCCGCGCCGCGTCCGCCGTCAGGTCGTCCGGCTGCCGCTGCGACTCCCGCTCCGCCTCCACCCGCTTCTCGTAGTGCGCGATCTCCTTCTCCGTCCGGCCCTTGTCCCAGCCGAGCACCTTCGCCATCAACTCGGCGGCCTCCCGCGCGCTGCGCGTCCCCCGGTCGAAGGTCTCGATCGAGATGCGTGTACGCCGGGTCAGCACGTCGTCCAGATGCCTGGCCCCTTCGTGCGAAGCGGCATAGACGACCTCGGCCCGCAGATAGTCGTCCGCGCTGCCCAGCGGCTCGCCCAGCGAGGGGTCCGCCACGATCAGGTCGAGCAGCTCCTGGGTCATCGAGCCGAAGCGGTTCAACAGGTGCTCGACCCGGGCCACGTGCAGACCGGTGCGCGCGGCGATCCGCGCCCGCGCGTTCCACAGGGCGTTGTAGCCCTCTGCTCCGATCAGCGGCACGTTCTCCGTGACGCACTCGGCGACCCGCTGGTCCAGCCCGTGCACCGCCTCGTCCACCGCGTCCTTCGCCATCACTCGGTACGTCGTGTACTTGCCGCCGGCGACGACCACCAGGCCCGGCACCGGATGCGCCACCGTGTGCTCCCGCGAGAGCTTGCTGGTCGCATCGGACTCCCCGGCCAGCAACGGCCGCAGGCCCGCGTACACGCCCTGGACGTCGTCCCTGGTCAGGGGCGTCGCAAGCACCGAGTTGACGTGTTCGAGGAGGTAGTCGATGTCGGCGCTGGACGCGGCCGGGTGCGCCTTGTCCAGGTCCCAGTCGGTGTCCGTGGTCCCGACGATCCAGTGGCGTCCCCACGGGATCACGAACAGCACCGACTTCTCGGTCCGCAGGATGAGCCCGGTGGAGGAATGAATCCGGTCCTTCGGTACGACCAGATGGATGCCTTTCGAGGCCCGCACATGGAACTGTCCGCGCTCGCCGATCAGCGCCTGGGTGTCGTCCGTCCACACCCCGGTGGCGTTGACGACCTGCTTGGCACGGATCTCGTACTCGGTACCGGTCTCGACGTCCTCCACCCGCGCGCCGACGACCCGCTCGCCCTCCCGCAGGAAGCCGATGACCCGGGCGCGGTTCGCGGCCAGTGCGCCGTAGCTCGCGGCCGTCCGCACCAGCGTCGTCACATAGCGCGCGTCGTCCATCTGCGCGTCGTAGTACTGCAACGCCCCGACCAGCGCGTCCTTCTTCAGCGCCGGCGCCACCCGCAGCGCGTGCTTGCGCGTCAGGTGCCGGTGCAGCGGCAGTCCGCGGCCGTGTCCCGACGAGACCGACATCGCGTCGTACAACGCGACGCCCGAGCCCGCGTACCAGCGTTCCCAGCCCTTGTGCTGCAAGGGATAGAGAAACGGCACCGGCTTCACCAGATGGGGCGCCAGGCGCTCCAGGAGCAGCCCGCGCTCCTTCAGGGCCTCCCGTACGAGCGTGAAGTCGAGCATCTCCAGATAGCGCAAGCCGCCGTGGATGAGCTTGCTCGACCGGCTCGATGTGCCCGAAGCCCAGTCCCTCGCCTCGACGAGACCGGTCGCGAGCCCGCGCGTCGCGGCGTCCAGCGCCGTCCCCGCACCGACCACACCGGCCCCTACGACCAGTACATCCAGTTCACGCTCGGCCATCCCGGCGAGCGCTGCCGTGCGCTCCTCGGGCCCCAGTGTCGCTGTCCTCACTGCTGCCTCCCGTTGATCAGGCCGCCAGAACGGTGTCCGGCACACCACCGATTCTGTCCGCCCTCGCCGACTTCAGCCACCGCCTGTGGACAACACACGGACACCCGGACCCGCCCAATACCGCAAATCGGTCATATTTACTCCTAACCTGACATTGCATGGTCCACAGGACTTGCGCTCTCGTCCCCCTCCGGCTATTGGGAAGCGGATCACCCCATGCCCGCAGATCTCGCCGTCATCGGACTCGGTCACCTCGGCCTGCCGCTCGCCCAGGCCGCAGTCGCCACCGGCCTCGAAACGATCGGATACGACACCGACCCACGCCGACTCCTCCAACTCGCCGCCGGTCACACCCCCGTCGACGGCTCCCTCAGCGCGGCCGACATCCGCCGGATGCTCTCGGGGGGCTTCCGGCCCGTCACCGATCCGGCCGAACTGGGCCGGGTGCGTACCGCCGTCATCTGCGCGCCCACCCCGCTCGGCGAGGACCGGGCGCTCGATCTGACCCCGGTCGCCGACGCGACCCGTGCGCTCGCCGCACGGCTGCGCCCGCACACCACGGTCATCGTCGAATCGGCCGTCTACCCGGGCACCACCGAGGAGATCCTGCGCCCCCTCCTGGAGGAGGGCTCAGGGCTGCGGGCCGGCCGGGACTTCCACCTCGCCTACTCCCCCAGCCGCCTCGACCCCGGCAACCGCAACCACCCCTACGCCGCGACACCCAAGGTCATCGGCGGCCTGACCCCCGCCTGCACGGAATCCGCGGCGGCGTTCTACGGCCGACTGAGCGACAAGGTCGTCAGGGCCCGGGGTCCCCGCGAGGCCGAGATGACCAAACTCCTCGAAACGAACTACCGGCACGTCAACATCGCCCTGGTCAACGAGATGGCCGTGCTCTGCCACGAGCTGGGCGTGGACCTCTGGGACGTCATCCGCTGCGCCGAGACCAAACCCTTCGGCTTCCAGGCCTTCCGTCCGGGCCCCGGCGTCGGCGGCCACGGCGTCCCGGTGGACACCGCCGGTCCCCCGCACACGGTCCGGCCGCTGCGCATGGTCGAACTCGCGCAGCAGGTCAACGACCGGATGCCGCAGTACGTCATCCAGCGCTGCGCCACCCTCCTCAACGAGCACGGCAAGTCGGCGCGCGGCGCCCGCGTGCTGCTGCTCGGCGTGACGTACAAGCCCGATCTCGCCGACCAGGAGAACTCCCCCGCGGGAGAGATCGCCCGGCGTCTGATGGACCTCGGCGCCTCGGTGAGCTACCACGACCCGTACGTCCCCGACTGGCGCATCCGCGACGTGCCGGTGCCCCGTGCCGACTCGCTGTACGAGGCGGCGGCGGGCGCCGATCTGACCGTTCTGCTCCAGCAGCACCGCACCTACGACCTCCAGGGCCTCTCCGTGAAGGCCCAGCTCCTGCTGGACACCAGGGGAGCCACCCCGGCGGGAGCCGCCCACCGGCTGTGAAGGTCCTGGGTGAATGCCGTGAGGGAATGCCGTGGGTGATTGTCGGTGGGGACTGCTAGCGTGCGACGTTCGCTTCTCGCACAGTCGTGCGCTTCTGTCCCAGGGGGGACCCACCATGAGCCAGCCCGTGCCACCGCCGTACCCGTCGGACCCGAACGACGCACCCCAGCAGCCCGGACAGCCCCAGCCCGGACAGCCGTCGGCCTTCGGCTACCCGATGGCACCGCCTCCGGCACCGGTGCGCGACAACCTGGCGGGCGGTGTGGTGGTCGCGCTGGTCGTCGCGCTCGTCGCCGCAGGGATCTACGGGGCCCTCGGCGGCGCCATCGAGCGCGAGGTGAGCTATGCCGCGCTCGGCGTGGGCTTCGTGATCGGCTTCGCCGCGGGCAAGGTCGGCGGGCGCAACCCCGTGCTTCCCTTCGTCAGCGCGGCCCTCGCACTCGTCGCGATCTACCTCGGCGAACTGCTCGGCGCGGCCATCATCATCGCCAAGTCGGCGCCGGTCTCCGTGTCCGAGCTGTTCTTCCAGAATTTCGGCCTGCTGTCGAGCGCCTGGAAGGAGAGCCTGGACTTCATGTCGTTCGTCTTCCTGGCCCTCGGCGTCATCGCCGCCTTCTCGGGTGCCAGGAAGGCAGCCGCCTGACCGCCGCTCCCGCCGTACGCACGACGGGGCCCCGCTGCCGGTTCCGGCAACGGGGCCCCGTCGTGTAGATCCGCCTCAGGGGCTCAGCGCTTGTGCTGCGCGTCCGCCACCGTCACCTCGACGCGCTGGAATTCCTTCAGCTCGCTGTAGCCCGTGGTCGCCATCGAGCGGCGCAGCGCACCGAAGAAGTTCATCGAACCGTCCGGGATGTGCGAGGGGCCGGCCAGGATCTCCTCGGTCGTACCGACGATGCCCAGGTCCACCAGCTTGCCGCGCGGCACGTCCTCGTGGACGGCCTCCATGCCCCAGTGGTGGCCCCGGCCCGGCGCGTCCGACGCGCGGGCCAGCGGGGAGCCGATCATCACCGAGTCCGCACCGCACGCGATGGCCTTCGGCAGGTCGCCCGACCAGCCGACGCCGCCGTCCGCGATGACGTGGACGTACCGGCCGCCGGACTCGTCCATGTAGTCGCGGCGGGCCGCGGCCACATCGGCGACCGCGGTCGCCATCGGGACCTGGATGCCCAGCACGTTGCGCGTGGTGTGCGCGGCGCCGCCGCCGAAGCCGACCAGCACGCCCGCCGCGCCGGTGCGCATCAGGTGCAGGGCCGCGGTGTACGTCGCGCAGCCGCCCACGATGACCGGGACGTCCAGCTCGTAGATGAACTGCTTCAGGTTCAGCGGCTCGGCGGCACCGGAGACGTGCTCGGCCGAGACCGTCGTACCGCGGATGACGAAGATGTCGACGCCCGCGTCCACGACCGCCTTGGAGAACTGGGCGGTGCGCTGCGGGGAGAGCGCCGCCGCGGTGACCACACCCGAGTCGCGCACCTCCTTGATGCGCAGACCGATCAGGTCCTCCTGGATCGGCGCCGCGTAGATCTCCTGCAGACGCCGGGTCGCCGTCTCCTCGTCCAGCTCGGCGATCTCGTCCAGCAGCGGCTGCGGGTCCTCGTACCGCGTCCACAGACCTTCGAGGTTCAGTACGCCGAGGCCGCCCATCTCGCCGATCCGGATCGCGGTCCGCGGTGACACGACCGAGTCCATCGGGGCGGCCAGGAACGGCAGCTCGAACCGGTAGGCGTCGATCTGCCAGGCGATCGAGACCTCCTTCGGGTCCCGGGTGCGCCGGCTCGGCACGATGGCGATGTCGTCGAACGCGTACGCCCTTCGGCCGCGCTTGCCGCGCCCGATCTCGATCTCAGTCACGATGTGTGGCCTTTCCCTCTATGTCTGCCGTTCCAGTATCCCCGACGCGCGCGCGGAAGCCCGCGGGCCGTCCGGCCCGCGGGCTTCCGAGGTGGTGCGTACGCCTCAGCGCCGGGTGTAGTTCGGTGCCTCGACCGTCATCTGGATGTCGTGCGGGTGGCTCTCCTTGAGGCCCGCCGAGGTGATCCGGACGAACCGGCCCTTGCTCTCCATCTGGTCGACGGTGGCTGCGCCCACATAGCCCATCGTCTGGCGCAGCCCGCCGACGAGCTGGTGCAGGACGTTGGCCAGCGGACCCCGGTAGGGCACCTGACCCTCGATGCCCTCGGGCACGAGCTTGTCGTCGGAGGAGACGTCGGCCTGGAAGTAGCGGTCCTTGGAGTACGAGCGGGCCTGGCCGCGCGTCTGCATCGCGCCGAGCGAGCCCATGCCCCGGTACGACTTGAACTGCTTGCCGTTGATGAAGAGCAGCTCGCCGGGCGACTCCTCGCAGCCCGCGAGGAGGCTGCCGAGCATGACGCTGTCGGCACCAGCGGCGAGCGCCTTGCCGATGTCGCCCGAGTACTGGAGGCCGCCGTCACCGATCACCGGGACACCGGCCGCTCGCGCGGCGAGCGCGGCCTCGTAGATCGCCGTGACCTGCGGGACGCCGATACCGGCGACCACTCGCGTGGTGCAGATCGAGCCGGGGCCGACACCGACCTTGACCCCGTCGACGCCCGCGTCGAGCAGCGCCTGGGCGCCGTCGCGGGTCGCGACGTTGCCGCCGATGACGTCCACGCCGACACTCGACTTGATCTTCGCCATCCAGTTGAGGGCGTTGCTGTTGTGGCCGTGCGAGGTGTCGACGATCAGGAAGTCGACTCCGGCCTCGGCCAGCGCCTGGGCCCGGTCCAGCGCCTCGGGGCTCGCCCCGACCGCGGCGCCGACGAGCAGCCTGCCCTCGGCGTCCTTGGCGGCGTTGGGGTACTTCTCGGCCTTGACGAAGTCCTTGACCGTGATCAGGCCCTTGAGGATGCCCGCCTCGTCGACCAGCGGAAGCTTCTCGATCTTGTGGCGGCGCAGCAGCTCCATGGCGTCGGCCCCGGAGATGCCGACCTTGCCGGTGACCAGCGGCATCGGCGTCATGACCTCGCGCACCTGGCGGCTGCGGTCCGACTCGAAGGCCATGTCACGGTTGGTGACGATGCCGAGCAGCTTGCCCGCCGGGTCCGTCACCGGCACGCCGCTGATGCGGAACTTGGCGCACAGCTCGTCGGCCTCGCCCAGCGTCGCGTCGGGGTGCACCGTGATCGGGTCGGTGACCATGCCGGACTCGGAGCGCTTGACCAGATCGACCTGGTTGGCCTGGTCCTCGATCGAAAGATTGCGGTGCAGCACGCCGACGCCGCCCTGACGTGCCATCGCGATGGCCATACGGGCCTCGGTGACCTTGTCCATGGCGGCGGACAGCAGCGGAATGTTCACGGTGACGTTCCGCGAGATGCGGGACGAGGTGTCGACCGCGTTCGGGAGCACTTCCGATGCGCCCGGCAACAGCAGCACGTCGTCGTATGTCAGCCCGAGCGTCGCGAATTTCTCGGGCACTCCGTCGACGTTTGCAGTCATGACACCTTCCCCATATGGCCTTGATCGGTGCGGATGTCCATGCTAACGGGCTCGGGAGGCGTCTCATTCCACGATCGACCTGATCGGGAATCCTTGGAGGTTCCTACCGCGCGCGGGAGCCGCCCTCCGCGCGGGCCGCGGAGACGCGTTCCGTGCAGAGGCGCGTTTCCGTACGGCGGACAGCACAGCCCCGCCGGTCCCGGTGGGCCCGATCGGCCCCGCCTACTGCTCGGCGAGCGCCCGCAGCCTGCTCAGCGCGCGGTGCTGCGCGACCCGTACCGCTCCCGGGGACATGCCCAGCAGCTGCCCGGTCTCCTCGGCGGTCAGCCCGACCGCGACCCGCAGGACGAGCAGTTCCCGCTGGTTCTCAGGGAGATTGGCGAGCAGCTTCTTGGCCCAGGCGGCATCGCTGCTGAGCAGCGCGCGCTCCTCGGGGCCGAGCGAATCGTCGGGCCGTTCCGGCATCTCGTCGGACGGCACTGCCGTCGACCCCGGATGCCGCATGGCCGCCCGCTGGAGGTCGGCGACCTTGTGCGTGGCAATGGCAAAGACGAAGGCCTCGAAGGGCCGGCCGGTGTCCTTGTAGCGCGGCAGCGCCATCAGGACGGCGACACAGACCTCCTGCGCGAGGTCCTCCACGAAGTGGCGGGCATCACCGGGCAGCCGGTTCAGCCGCGTACGGCAGTAGCGCAGGGCCAGTGGGTGGACATGGGCCAGCAGATCGTGCGTCGCCTGCTGGTCGCCGTCGACGGCCAGGTGAACGAGTGCACCGATCGCCCCATGGGCATTCGCAGCCTCGTCGTCGCGCATCGGTCCATGGTGCCTCGGCACCGAACCATCCGCTTCACCGCGCTCGTAGTTGTGCACTGAAGCGTTATGAGCAGGTGCGCCGGAACTCATCCCCTGCGCCCTCCCCTCCCGCTCGAACGACTCGTCCCCGAGGAACTCCACAACTCAAGGATGCGGCATCACGCGGGAAACAGAGTTGGGGCGTCCGCCACCCCGTCCGCCACCGAGCGGACGGGGGGTCCTGCCGGTCATCTTCTAACGAACCAGGCCCCATCGGAAACCGAGCGCCACCGCGTGGGCGCGGTCCGACGCTCCGAGCTTCTTGAAGAGCCTCCTGGCGTGCGTCTTCACCGTGTCCTCGGAGAGGAAGAGTTCGCGGCCGATCTCCGCATTCGACCGGCCGTGGCTCATCCCTTCGAGCACCTGGATCTCCCGCGCGGTGAGCGTGGGTGCCGCGCCCATCTCGGCCGAACGCAGCCGCCGCGGGGCGAGCCGCCAGGTCGGATCGGCGAGCGCCTGCGTGACCGTCGCCCGCAGTTCGGCGCGCGAGGCGTCCTTGTGCAGATAGCCGCGGGCACCGGCGGCGACCGCCAGCGCGACACCGTCCAGGTCCTCGGCAACGGTCAGCATGATGATCCGGGCACCGGGGTCCGCGGAGAGCAGCCGCCGCACCGTCTCGACGCCGCCCAGACCGGGCATGCGTACGTCCATCAGAATCAGGTCCGAACGGTCGGCACCCCAGCGGCGAAGAACTTCCTCGCCGTTGGCCGCCGTGGTCACACGCTCGACGCCGGGCACGGTCGCGACCGCCCGACGGAGCGCTTCTCGGGCAAGCGGGGAATCGTCGCAGACGAGGACGGATGTCATGACCGCCCTCCGCAGCTGATGCGCGTCACCTTGGGCCTCCAGGCTGGGTACGAATCGTCACCTGTGCGGTCGATGCCTCTCGGACATGTGCCCGAGTGGTTCTTGTCTCAACCGCCCACGCACTCTCAACGATGGTCACTCGAAAGAGTTACGGGCGGGACCGCCGCCTTCGACACTCTACGTGAGGGGACGGTCGCAGAGGAGAGCCCCACGCCCCAATTGCCCGTATTGAGCAGTTGTGACCCATTTAGCTGCTCTTCTTCCATTTTGGTGGTGTCTGTGACTAGATTCGTAATGAGTCATATTTACATCTACTTACATCGTGGATGCACGGTCACGGCTTAAAGGGGACAAGCAATGGCAGATTTCTCCCGCCTTCCCGGACCCAACGCCGATCTATGGGACTGGCAGCTCCTCGCGGCCTGCCGTGGGGTGGACAGCTCGCTCTTCTTCCACCCGGAGGGCGAACGAGGTGCGGCGCGAAGCGCCCGCGAGACCTCGGCGAAGGAGGTGTGCATGCGCTGCCCGGTCCGTGCCGAGTGCGCCGCGCACGCGCTCGCCGTGCGCGAGCCGTACGGAGTGTGGGGTGGGCTGACCGAGGACGAACGCGAGGAACTCATGGGCCGGGCCCGCAACCGACTGATCACCGCCGCCACACCCAACGGCCCCGGCCCCGCTTGACGGTCACCCGCAGCTCACCGAAGGAGAAACGTTCCTTCAGGGGGCCTCGGCCCGTACCCCTGCCGTCGGCTCAGCGGGTGGCGGCCTGGGCGAGCCGGTCCAGGGTCGCCGCCACCGCGGGCACCTGTGCCAGGTCGGGCAGGGTCAGCGCGACGATCTCGCGCTGTACGGCCGGTTCCACCGACACCGTCCTGGCACCCTTCGGACGCACCGACTCGATCGCCAGTTCCGGCAGCACCGCGACCCCGAGGCCCGCGCCGACCAGGCCGATCACCGCCGGATAGTCGTCGGTCGCGAAGTCGATGCGGGGCGTGAAGCCGGCGCCCTCGCAGACCTCCACCAGCTGGCGGCGGCACCGCGGGCAGCCCGCGATCCAGGACTCCTCGGCGAGATCGCCGACGGTGATCGTGTCCGCATCGGCCAGCCGGTGCCCCTCCGGGACCAGTCCGACCATGCGGTCGGTGAGCAGCGGGCGCACGACCAGGTCGTCCCACTCGTCCGTGGCGGGCCCGTAGCGGAAGGCGAGTGCGACGTCGCAGTCGCCGTCGCGCAGCAGGTCGACCGAGCGCGGTGGCTCCGCCTCGACCAGGGAGACCCGGGTACCCGGGTGTGCGGCGCGCAGTGCGGCCAGGGCCGTGGGCACCAGCGTCGAGCTGCCGCTGGGGAACGACACCAGCCGTACGCGGCCCGCGCGCAGTCCGGCGATGGCGGCGACCTCCTCCTCCGCGGCGGTCAGCCCGGCGAGGATGCCCGCCGCGTGGCGCACCAGGGCCTCACCGGCCTGGGTCAGGCGCATTTCGCGGCCCGTACGGATCAGCAGCGTCGTACCCGACGAGGCCTCCAGCGCCTTCATCTGCTGACTGACCGCGGGCTGGGTGCAGCCCAGTTCCCGCGCGGCGGCGGAGAAGGAGCCGGTGGTGGCGACGGCGCGCAGGACACGGAGGTGACGGGCCTCGATCATGATTCGAGCATAAGGGGTTCTTGGGGAGGGTGCGGATAATCGTGTAGTGGCTTTGATGGTGAGCCTCTAGCCTTTCTCCATGAAGCTTCTGTCGGTGAATGTGGGGAAGGCCCGGTCCGCCGCGTACACGGATGCCGTGGGCGGGATGACCGGGGTGGACAAGCGGCCGGTCGAAGGGCCCGTACGGGTGTTCTCGCCGGGGCCGCCAGGGGTCGGCGCCGGCGGGGTCGAGGGCGACTCGGTCTGCGACCTGCGGTTCCACGGCGGCGACGACCGGGCGGTGTACGCCTTCGCGCGCGAGGACCTCGACGCCTGGGAGCGGGAGTTGGGGCGCCCGCTGGCCGACGGCGCGTTCGCCGAGAACCTCACCACCGGCGGGGTCGATGTGACCGGCGCCCTGATCGGGGAGCGGTGGCGGGTGGGGCCCGAGGTGGTGCTCGAAGTCACCGGCGGGCGCATCCCCTGCCGTACGTTCCAGAATCACGTCGGCGAGCCGGGGTGGGTCAAGCGGTTCACCCGGGCCGGGGCGCCCGGGGCGCTGCTGCGGGTGATCGAGCCGGGTGCGTTCACCGCGGGCGACCCGATCGAGGTCGTGCACCGCCCGGACCACGACATCACCGTCGCGCTGCTGTTCCGGGCGGCGACCGTCGAACGCGAGCTGCTGCCGGGCACGCTGGTGGCAGCGGAGTGGATGGAGTCCGGGCTGCTCCGGGAGGCGCGTGCATACACCGCCAAGTACGGGGTAGCGGGGCAGTGAAGGCCGCTCGCCGTCTACGGGACCGTCTAACGTTCCGCCCATGACAACAGCACTGATCACGGGCGCCACAGCGGGAATCGGAGCCGCCTTCGCACGGCGTCTGGCCACGGACGGGCACAACCTCGTCCTGGTGGCGCGCGATACCGAACGGCTCCGGCGTCAGGCGACCGAACTGCACGATCTGCACGGCATCGAGGCCGAGGTGCTGACCGCGGATCTGGCCACCGAGGACGGGATCTCCTCGGTCGAGGAGCGTCTCTCGGACCCGCGGAACGCCATCGATCTGCTGGTCAACAACGCCGGGTTCGGCAACAAGGGCCGCTTCCTCGACGTCTCCGTGGCGGACGAGTTGATGATGCTGAAGGTGCACTGCGAGGCGGTGCTGCGGCTGACCTCGGCCGCGGTTCCGGGGATGCGGGACCGCGGGCGCGGCGGCGTCGTCAATGTGGCCTCGGTGGCGGCGTTCCTGCCGCGCGGGACGTACGGCGCTTCGAAGGCGTGGGTCGTGCAGTTCACCCAGGGCGCGGCGCGGGACCTGGCCGGTTCGGGGGTACGGCTGATGGCGCTGTGCCCGGGGTTCGTCCGTACCGAGTTCCATGAGCGGGCCGGGATGGGTACGGACAACATCCCCGGCTGGATGTGGTTGGACGCGGACAAGCTGGTGGCTGCCGCGCTCACGGATCTCGCGCGCGGCAAGTCGTTGTCGATCCCGGACCCGCGGTACAAGGCTCTGATGGGTGCGGCGAAGCTGGCGCCGCGCGGCCTGCTCGGAGGGATCACCTCCAAGACAGGCCGCAAGTACGGGCCGCAGTAGGACCGACCGTCCCGGTCCCGCGGGACCGTTGGTCCCGCCGGCCGCTAACGGTCGGTGCCGGGGCCCGCGTAGGCGCCGATGTTGGGGGCGCCCGGCTTCAGCTTGTTGCCGAAGTAGTCCTTGCCTCCGTTGTCCGCCACGACCGTCCCCGCGCCGAGGGCGGGCGAGCCCTTCGCCAGCTTGAAGTCATCGCGCAGCAGCGGGTCGGCGGTGATGCCTCCCGGGTTGGGGCGGGTCATGTCGATGCCGTAGAAGGCGTTGTGGTCGAAGGAGAGCCCTGCGGTCGGGTTGCTGAAGCCGTAGCCGCCGGTGCCCTCGCTCACGAAGATGTTGTTGCGGATGTACTGCTCGTGCTGCGTGGTGGCGGGGCTGCCGTTGTCGTCCTGCACCAGGTAGCCGGGGATCGTCTCCTTGTTGGAGAACGAGTTGTTGTAGATCTGGGTGTTGAGGATCGGTCCCGCGCAGTTCTGCAGCAGCCGGGTGCCGTCGTTGTGGCTCACGTTGTAACGGGCGACCGTGTCCACGGTCTTCGCGCCGCTGTAGGGGCAGACCAGCAGGAAGCCGCCCTTGTTGTCGTGGCTGTAGTTGTACTGGAAGACCGTGTGGCTGGAGGCGCCGTCGGCGTCGAAGGACATGCCGTCGTGGCTGTTCCCGCCGCCCGAGACCTCGTTGTACTGGATCAGCGTGTCGTCGGTGTTGAAGGTCCAGATGCCCGCGTTGGCGGAGGGCGAGCGCAGCTGGAAGCCGTCGACACGGTTGTGCTCCACGACCGCGCCGCTGGTGGTGTCCAGCTTCATGCCGTCGCCGCCGATGGACTTCAGCGTGTTGTCGGCGACCCGGACACGGGTCGACGGGGTCCAGGCGCCCGGGTACACGTTCGGGTCCTGCTGCTCGCCGACCAGATCGCGCTTGGAGAAGGTCGACTTGAAGTAGATGCCTTCCCGGTCGACGTCCTCGATGCGGTTGTGGTGGATGTCCAGGCCGTCGTAGTTGCTCGCCTTGGCGGTGCCCTCGACGTCGACGTGGATGGCGCTGGAACCGGTGAGGGTCTTGGAGTCACCACCACGCACGTCGTGGATGTAGAGGTGGTCGATCTCGAAGCCGTGCGCGGTGCCGTAGTCGGTCAGCCGCAGCCGCACTGCGTTGCGCTCGCTGCCCGGGTTCTCGGCGTTGGTGATCTCCAGCCCGGACAGGTGGACGTACTGGGTGTTGGAGAGGAGTACGGCATCGTGGGTGCCCGCTCCGTCGATCACCGCACGGTCCCGGCCGGTGCCGTAGTCGGCGATCGTGAAGGACGCGCGGGACGAGCCCGCTCCCTTCGGGGTGAGGGAACCCGTACAGGTCGCGCCCCGCTTGAAGAGGAGACGGTCGCCGGGGCCGTAGGTGTGCGCGTTGGCCTGGTCGAGCGTGGTCCAGGGGTGCCGGACGGAGCCGTCGCTCCGGCTGCCCGCGGTGGCCGAGCAGTCGACGTGGAACGTGGCGCCGGGCCGGGGCGCCGCCTGGGCCTGGGCGGTGAGCCCGGTGACCGCGAGCGCGGTGAGGGACGCGGCGGTCAGGGCGGTGTACGTACGGCGATGTCTCATGATTCCTCCGGGAGGTGCAGTACGGCGGTGGTGCCGTCCTGCCAGGTCACATGGATCGTGCGGGGGTCGTTGACGCGGATGTCCGCGAGCGTGTCCGCGGGGGCGGGGTCCGGCTCGGCGGTGAGCGACGCGAGGCTGACGAAGAGCGACGCGGGTGCGGTGGTACGGCCGTCGAGCGCGAGGACGTCCGAGCGCGGGCCGAACAGGGTGGAACCTGCGGCGAGTTGCCGTGGGGTCCCGGTGTAGCCGTGGACGGGGTGGAGTTGGGCGGTGAGTGCGCCGGTGGCGGCTGTGCCGGGCGAGGCGGGCGGTGCTGTGGGTGCGGCCGGTGTCGGGGTGGCTGGTGCGGCCGGTACGGGTGTGGCCGGTGTGGTGGCCCAGCCGGTCTGGCGTACGGGGGTTCCCGGCTCGGCTCCGAGGACCAGGTGGGCGCGGAGTTCGGCGCGGCCGTGGGCGAGGGTGGCGGACACGATCCGTACGCCGGGGAGCGGGGTGGTGACGGAGGCGGCCCAGCCGGAGCCGCTGGTCAGGGGGGTGGCCGGGCTCCGGACGGTGGGTCCTGCGTCGGTGAGGAGCGCGAAGTGGTTGTCGCGCGGGGCGTGTTCGGTGGCGTCGGCACCGGAATCGGTGCCGGAGCCGGAACCGGCGGCAGCCGCGTCCGTGGAGCCCGAGTCGGTGGTGGCGGGGCCGGTGGTAGTGGCGGGGCCGGTGGTAGTGGCGGGACTGGTGGGGCCGGTGCGGGTGGAGTACGCGTAGCGGGCGTAGCCCGGGTCCTCGTCCTGGCCCACGTGGTTGCTGCCGTGGTTGTGGAGGCGTACGAGTCCGTCGGCGGCGGTGGACTGGATCAGCAGGTGGGGCGTGGCCAGGGTGGTGACCGTGTCGGCCGTTTCGGACGGCAGCGGCTCCTCGTCCGCCGTCCACACCGGGTGGTCGGCGGGCATCAGCAGACCGAGGAATCCCTTGGACGCCCAGTACGGGGACGCGGGGCCCGAGTACGTCTGGATGATCGGCGCGTACGGACCGTGCCAGCCCAGCGTGAGCAGCCCGTGCTCGTCGGTCGCGCGCTCGTGCGTACGGCCATCGGGTGCGGCCGGGTCCAGGAAGTAGCGCAGGGTGCCGGAGGCGAGGCGGCGGGTGGCGCCAGGGCTGAGCGGGGTGTGGCCGGTCAGCGCGCCGAGCCAGGGGGCTGCCGCGGCGGCGAACCGGTAGGTGAGCGAGCGGCCGTACGGCATGGGTGCGCCGTCCGCGCCGAACATCCGCGTGTACGCGTCGAGATGGGCGTGCAGCCGGGGCCCGTACCGGGCGAGGAGTTCCTGGTCGCCCGCGAGATGGGCGTGCAGGACCGGGTAGAAGTGCATCGCCCAGGCGTTGTAGTGGTCGAAGGAGCGGTTGGGGCCGTCGCTGTACCAGCCGTCGCCGAGCCACCATTCCTCGATGCGCTCCAGCGAGCGGTCGATCGTCCGGCGGGCCCGGTCGGTCTCGATACCCGCGTCCTGGAGGAATCCGGCAACGGTGAGGCCGAAGAGCCACCAGTTGTTGTTCACCGGTGACGGGTCGAGAGCGGGCAGCAGCCAGTCGACGGCCTGCTGCCGGGTGCGGTCGTCGAGGGTGTCCCAGAGCCAGGGGCGGGTGACGCGCAGGCCCAGCGCGACGGACGCGGACTCGACGACGGCCTGCCGGGTTCCGGCCATCTGCGGCCAGGAGTCCGGCCCCAGCAGACCCGATGCGGTACCCGCCGCACCCGCCGGACCGGGCGCGGTGCCCGCCGCCAGGCCCTCGGCGTACCGGGGGAGGAAGCCGTGCGGATCCCGGCCCTCCGCCCCGGCGACCCGGAACGCGGCGAGGAGCCAGGTACGGGCGTACCCTTCGAGGCCGTCGGAACGCGTCCCCGACCAACTGGGGCGGAGGCCGGGAAGGTTGATCAGGCCGTGACGGGGCGATGCCCACGGCCGTACCGCCAGCAGGAGTTCATCGGCCGCCTTCTCCCAGTGCGCGCGGGTCCAGCCGGTGTACGGGCTCGCTGGGTGCGGGGTCGGCGTGGGCATGATGCTCCCTGAAGGCGGCGGACTGCGGCGTCGCCGGAATCTTGAACCCGGGAATGATCGAACGTCAATGGAAGAGTGACGAATGATCGAAACTCCCATCGTTCGATCAAATTGCATTAGGGTCTCGCCTTGAGAGCGAGCCACCACACCGCGAGGGGGAGTGCCGCCGTGCGCGAGAGCGCTGCCGAACGTCATGACCGACTGCTCGAACTGGTACGGGAACAGGGCTCGGCCCGGGTCTCCGATCTCGCCGGCCGCCTCGGGGTCTCCCCCGTCACGGTGCGGCGGGACGTCGAGGCGCTGGCCGAGCGCGGGCTGCTCGACCGGGTCCACGGGTCGGTCTCCTGGCCGCAGTCGGCGGCAGCCGCGGGCGGGACGGGCTCGTCCGCGGGCAGCGGCGGGCCGGTCCTCGGCCTGCTGGCCCCTTCGGCGACGTACTACTTCGCCGAAGTGATCAGAGGCGCGCACGAGGCGGCGGCCGAAGCGGGCGCCCGGCTGATCCTGCGGATCTCCGACTACCGCCCCGAGCAGGACAGGGCCCGCACGGAGGGGCTGCTCGCGTCGGGCGCCGAGGGGCTGCTGATCGCGCCCGGCTGGCAGGGCGCGGGCGATCAGGCGGCGTACGGGGACTGGATGGCCGAACTGCCCGTGCCCGCCGTGCTGCTGGAGCGGGAGCCCGCGCCTGGCAGCGCCCTGGACGATCTGGACCGGGTCTGCTCCGACCACCGGCACGGGGTGCTGCTGGCCGTGCGCCACCTGGTCGGCCTCGGCCACGGAGCGCCGCTGCTGGTGGCGCGCGCCGACAGTCCGACGGCGCTGGCCGTACGGGCCGGGTACGACGAGGCGCTGGGTGCGCTGGGTCTGGAGCAGCCGCGCCCGGTGATCGGCTCGGTGCCCGCAGAGCTGGACCGGGGGCGCTTCGAGGAGGCCGTACGGGCCGTGCAGGAGGCCGTCGTGTCGGGCGGGGTGACGGCGGCCCTGGTGCACAACGACGTGGACGCGATCCACCTGGTGCAGCGCCTGGCCGAGCTGGGTGTCCGGGTGCCCGAGGACCTGGCCCTGGTGGCCTACGACGACGAGGTGGCCGCGCTGGCGGACACCCCGCTCACCGCGGTGGCTCCGCCCAAACGCCAGGTGGGGCGGCACGGGACCCGGCTGCTGGTCGAGCGGCTGGGCACGGAGCCGCGCGGGCTGGAGCCGGGCAGGCATCTGGCGCTGCTGCCCCGGCTCCACGTACGGGCTTCCTGCGGGGCCGGCGCGCTCCCGTAGGGGGCCGACGGGCGGCCCGTAGCAGGCTGGCGGGCGGCCCGTAGCAGGCCCCCGGAGCGCGTCCGGCGGACCCTGGATTCCGATAACGCTCTGATCTTTTTTCGATCATTCAATCTTTCGCTCTTGACTTCGGTCATTGAGAGGCCAAGGATCACGGCCAACGTCAATGTCGCCGCTAGCTCAGGAGTCTCGCTGTGAGCCGCAGTTGGAGCAGAACGTCCCTTTCCATAGCCGGCGCCGCCACCGCCCTGGCCGTCCTCACGGCTTGCGGCGGCAGCGGCGACGACACCGCGAAGGCCACGGACGGCAAGCCCGCGAACATCACCTACTGGGGCTGGACCAAGGGCTCCAAGGAGACCGTGGACGCGTTCAACGCCTCGCACAAGAACATCCACGTGAAGTTCGAGGAGATCCCGTCCGGCAACGCGGGCGGCTACGCCAAGATCTCCAACGCGGTCAAGGCGGGCAACGCCCCCGACCTGGTCTCCATCGAGTACCCGCAGCTGCCGGAGTACGTCAGCCAGGGCGCGCTCCAGGACATCAGCTCGTACATGACCGACGACGTCAAGAAGAAGTTCCTGCCGCAGGCCGTGGAGCAGACCACCCTCGGCGGCAAGAACTGGGCCGTCCCCTTCGACGCGTCGCCGCAGGCGTTCTACTACCGCAAGGACCTCTTCACCAAGTACGGCGTCGAAGTCCCCAAGACCTGGGACGACTTCCGCAAGGCCGCCGAGAAGATCAAGAAGGCCGACAAGAAGGCCCGGATCGGCACCTTCTTCCCGGACGACCCGACCACCTTCCAGGCCATGGTCTGGCAGGCCGGGGCCCAGTGGTTCAAGGCCGACGGTGACACCTGGAAGATCAACACCACCGATCCCGCCACCACCAAGGTCTCCGACTACTGGCAGGGCCTGGTCAAGGACGACCTGATCCGCTCGCAGGCGTCGTTCAGCCCGGAGTGGACCAATTCCCTGAAGAGCGGCGGCACCATCGGCTACCTCGGCGCCGCCTGGGGAGCGGGCGTCATGAAGGCGACGCTGCCCGAGCAGAGCGGCAAGTGGGCCGTCGCCCCGATGCCGTCCTGGGACGGTAAGCCCGCCAGCGGCATGCTCGGCGGCTCCACCTGGGCCGTGACCAAGGGCAGCAAGCACGTCGATGCCGCGGTCGAGTTCGCCAAGTGGATGTCGACCACCAAGGAGGGCGTCAAGGCCCGTATCTCCTCGGGTACTTCGAGCGCCTACCCGGCCGCCACGGAGCTGCTGCCCGTCGCGAAGGAGTCCTTCGACGCCTCGTTCTACGGCGGCCAGGACATCTACCAGCTGTTCGGCACCGCGGCTGCCTCGATCAAGCAGGGCTGGACCTGGGGCCCGGCGACCGGCACCACGAACACCGCGATCAAGGACGAGTTCGGCAAGGTGGCCAGTGGTGGCACCACGATCCCCGACGCGGTCAAGGCAGGCCATGACGCGACCGTCAAGGAACTGAAGAAGCGCGGCCTGAAGGTCGAGGGCTGATCGGAATGAAGGCCCGCACCCGCGCCGCCGCAATACTGCTGACCCCCTTCTACGTCCTGTTCACCGCTGTGATGCTGGTGCCGATCGGATACGCGGTCTGGCTCAGCCTCTTCACCGAGAAGCAGTCGGGACTGGGGTTCGGCGGCACCGAGTCCGTCTTCTCCGGTCTCGACAACTACGCGGCGGCGCTGGGTGACCGGGCCTTCCGCGAGGGCTTCGGCGTACTCCTCGGATACTGCGTCATCTACATCCCCCTGATGGTCTGCGGGGCCCTCGCACTGGCGCTGCTGCTGGACTCCGCGCTGGCCCGTGCCAAGCGCTTCTTCCAGCTGGCGCTCTTCCTGCCGCACGCCGTGCCCGGCATCATCGCCGCACTGATCTGGGTGTACCTCTACACACCCGGACTGAGCCCGGTGGTCTCCGCGATGCACTCCGGCGGCATCGGATTCAACTTCTTCTCCTCTTCGGGTGCTCTCCCCTCCATCGTCAACATCGCGCTGTGGGAGTGGCTCGGCTACAACATGGTGATCTTCTACGCCGCGCTGCAGGCCATCGACCGGTCCGTGCTCGAAGCGGCCACGGTGGACGGCGCCGGTGGCTGGCGCACCGCCCTCAGCATCAAACTCCCGCTGATCCGCGCCTCCGTCGTGATGGTCGCGCTGTTCACCGTCATCGGATCGCTCCAGCTGTTCACCGAGCCGCTGATCCTCAACAGCGGCTCCGGGTCAGCCGTCTCCTCCACCTGGACACCGAACATGTACGCGTACACCGCGGCCTTCTCCCGCAACGACTACGGGCTCGCGGCCTCCGCCTCCGTACTCCTCGCGCTCGCCGCCGCGCTGCTGTCGTTCCTCGTCACCCGCTTCACCGGCCGCAAGGGGAAGAACGCATGAGCCCCCGCCCCGCGCACAGGAACCGCTGGCTCTCGAAGACCGCGGTCAACGGCGCACTCGTCCTGGCCGTCGTCTACATGCTCTTCCCCCTCATCTGGCTGGTCACCGCCTCCACCAAGGACACCGGCGGCCTGCTCGCCGGGAACGCCTTCTCCTTCAAGGGCTTCAACCTCGGCCAGAACCTGTCCGACCTGGCCTCCTACGGGGACGGCGTCTACTTCCGCTGGTACGGCAACAGCCTGCTGTACGCGGGCGTCGGCGCTGTCGTCTGCTCGCTGATCTGTGTCGCCGCCGGGTACGCCTTCGACAAGTACGAATTCCGCGGCAAGGAGAAGCTCTTCGGCCTCGTCCTGCTGGGCGTGCTGGTGCCCACCACCGCGCTCGCGCTGCCGATGTACCTGCTCGCCAGCAAGATCGGGATCGTCAACACCTACTGGTCGGTGCTGATCCCGGTGCTGGTCAACCCCTTCGGCGTCTACCTCGCCCGGGTCTTCAGCGCCGGTTACATCCCGAACGAGGCGCTGGAGGCCGCCCGTATCGACGGGGCGGGCGAGCTGCGCACCTTCTGGTCGATCGGTCTTCCCATGGTCATGCCGGGGTTCGTGACCGTCTTCCTCTTCCAGTTCACCGCGATCTGGAACAACTTCTTCCTCCCCCTGGTGATGCTCTCGGACCGGAACCTCTTCCCGCTGAGCCTCGGTCTGTACTCCTGGAACACCAACACCCACGGCGAGCCGAGCTTCTATCCGCTCGTCGTCACCGGGTCCCTGCTCGCCGTCATCCCCCTGATCGTCGCCTTCGTCTCCCTCCAGCGGCACTGGAAGGCCGGCCTGACAGCCGGAAGTGTCAAGTGACCCCCGCCTCTTGACCCCCGCCGGAGCACCCGAGAAGGAGCACTGGGACCACCATGCACCACGCCACTGACAATCGGCCGGGCGTCCTGCTCGCCATGGCTCCCGGCATCGCCGAGCGCCTGCTCACCGAGCGCCACCACGTCCGGCTCACCGCCCTGGCCCGTACGGACAGCCGACTGGTCGCCCACGACCTCGCCGACCCCACCCCCGAGGTCGCCGCCGCCCTCGCCGAGGCCGAAGTCCTCTTCACCTGCTGGGGAGCGACCCCGCTCACCCCTCAGGTCCTGGACGCGGCGCCCAGGCTGCGGGCCGTCGTCCACGCGGCGGGCTCGGTCAAGCACCACATCACCGAGGCCTGCTGGGAGCGCGGCATCACCGTCGCCTCGGCCGCCGCGGCCAACGCCCTGCCCGTCGCCGAGTACACGCTCGCCGCGATCCTCTTCGCCAACAAGCAGGTGCTCCAGTCCGCGCACCGGTACCGCGCGATGCGCGGCGACCAGGACTGGCGGGACGCACTCGACGGCGCGGGCAACTACCGCCGCACCGTCGGCATCATCGGCGCGTCCCGCATCGGACGCCGGGTGATCGAGCTGCTGCGCCCCTTCGACCTGCGGGTCCTGCTGTACGACCCGTTCGTCGACGCGGCCGGGGCCGCCGCGCTCGGGGTGGAAGCGGTCCCGCTGGACGAACTGTGCACCCGCAGCGACATCGTGTCGGTGCACGCCCCGCAGCTCCCCGCCACCCGGCACATGATCGGCGCCCGTCAGCTGGCGGCCATGCCGGACGGGGCGACGCTGATCAACACCGCGCGGGGCTCGCTGATCGACGAGGCGGCGCTGCTGCCCGAGCTGGCGGGCGGGCGGCTGCACGCCGTGCTCGATGTGACGGATCCCGAGACCCCGTACGCGGGATCGCCGCTCTACGACCTGCCGAACGTACTGCTGACGCCGCATGTCGCGGGATCGCTCGGCGGGGAGCTGTACCGGATGGCGGACCAGGCGCTGGACGAGCTCGAACGGTACGCGTCCGGGCAGGAGTTCGCGGACCCGGTGCTTCCGTCGGACCTGAACCACTCCGCGTAACCGGCCGGGAAACAGGCCCTGGGCAACCCCGGTGCCCGGACAACCTGGGAGCGCCGGGTATCCGGGAACCGGACCCGTACGAACGGCCCGGAAGCGGAAAGCACTGAGGCCCGGCACCCCTTCGCAGGGGTGCCGGGCCTCAGCCGTGCGGTGATTCAGCCTCAGTGCGAGTGGCCGTGGCCGTGGCCCGCCTCGGGCTCCTCCTCCGCCGGCTTCTCGACGACCAGGGTCTCGGTCGTGAGCAGCAGCGAAGCGATGGACGCGGCGTTCTCCAGCGCGGAACGGGTGACCTTGACCGGGTCGATGACGCCGGCCTTCACCAGGTCGCCGTACTCGCCGGACGCGGCGTTGAAGCCCTGGCCCTTGTCGAGCTCGGCAACCTTCGCGGTGATGACGTAGCCCTCAAGACCGGCGTTCTCGGCGATCCAGCGCAGCGGCTCGACAGCGGCGCGGCGGACGACCGCGACACCGGTGGCCTCGTCGCCGGTCTTGCCGAGGTTGCCCTCGAGCACCTTGACGGCGTGCACCAGAGCGGAGCCACCACCGGAGACGATGCCCTCCTCGACCGCGGCGCGGGTCGCGGAGATGGCGTCCTCCAGACGGTGCTTCTTCTCCTTCAGCTCCACCTCGGTGGCGGCGCCGACCTTGATCACGCACACGCCGCCGGCCAGCTTCGCGAGGCGCTCCTGGAGCTTCTCGCGGTCCCAGTCGGAGTCCGTGGACTCGATCTCGGCCTTGATCTGGTTGACGCGCCCGGCGACCTCGTCGGACTTGCCACCGCCGTCGACGATGACGGTGTCGTCCTTGGTGATCGTCACGCGGCGGGCGGAGCCCAGCACGTCCAGACCGGCCTGGTCGAGCTTGAGGCCGACCTCCTCGGCGATGACCGTGGCACCGGTGAGGGTGGCCATGTCGCCGAGCATCGCCTTGCGGCGGTCGCCGAAGCCGGGGGCCTTGACCGCGACGGCGTTGAACGTGCCACGGATCTTGTTGACCACCAGGGTCGACAGGGCCTCGCCCTCGACGTCCTCAGCGATGATCAGCAGCGGCTTGGAGCCACCGGCCTGGATGACCTTCTCCAGCAGCGGCAGCAGGTCCTGGATCGAACCGATCTTGCCCTGGTGGATCAGGATGTACGGGTCGTCGAGGACGGCCTCCATACGCTCCTGGTCGGTCACCATGTACGGCGAGAGGTAGCCCTTGTCGAAGGCCATGCCCTCGGTGAAGTCCAGCTCCAGACCGAAGGTGTTGGACTCCTCGACGGTGATGACACCGTCCTTGCCGACCTTGTCCATCGCCTCGGCGATGAGCTCGCCGACCTGCTTGTCCTGCGCGGAGAGCGCGGCGACGGCAGCGATGTCGGACTTGTCCTCGATCGGACGGGCGGTCGCGAGGAGCTCCTCGGACACAGCCTTGACCGCGGCGTCGATGCCCTTCTTCAGCGAGGCGGGGGAAGCGCCGGCGGCGACGTTCCGCAGGCCCTCGCGGACGAGCGCCTGGGCCAGCACGGTGGCGGTGGTGGTGCCGTCACCCGCGATGTCGTTGGTCTTGGTCGCCACCTCCTTCACCAGCTGCGCGCCGAGGTTCTCGTACGGGTCGTCGAGCTCGACCTCGCGGGCGATCGTGACACCGTCGTTGGTGATGGTGGGCGCGCCGAACTTCTTGTCGATGACGACGTTGCGGCCCTTGGGGCCGATCGTCACCTTGACCGTGTCGGCAAGCTTGTTGACGCCGCGCTCAAGGGCGCGACGGGCGTCCTCGTCGAACTTCAGGATCTTCGCCATGGAGCTGATTCAGTCCTCTCAAAAAAGAACTGCGCCCCTGGTGCCCGTCACTCGGTGTGCGAACACAGCAGATGTGGGGGGCCAGGGGCGCAGATCAAGAAAAACGTCGGTGAATTACTTCTCGACGATCGCGAGAACGTCGCGAGCCGAGAGGACGAGGTACTCCTCGCCGCTGTACTTCACCTCGGTGCCGCCGTACTTGCTGTACAGCACGACATCGCCGGTCTTGACGTCGAGCGGAAGACGCTCGCCGTTCTCGAAGCGGCCCGGACCCACGGCCAGGACGACGCCCTCCTGGGGCTTCTCCTTGGCGGTGTCCGGAATGACCAGGCCGGAGGCCGTGGTCTGCTCGGCGTCGAGCGGCTGGACCACGATGCGGTCCTCAAGCGGCTTAATGGCAACCTTGGAGCTGGTTGTCGACACGATCCGGTCTCCCCCTTCGGAGATCTCACGGGGTGAACTGTTTGGGTGGCGACCGGATGGATCCGTCGTCGCGGGTGCCGGACCGGCCCGTCGCCATATTTGGCACTCTCCCGTGGGGAGTGCCAGAACTGAGACTAGGACGGCGGTTAGCACTCGGTCAAGCGGAGTGCCAATTCGGCCCGTCGATGTCCGAGCGCCGCCACCGTTGCCGCCATGACCGCGGAACCGCTCCCCGACTGGTTCCCTCCACCGCCCGGCGGTTGGACGGTGGACGATCCGGACCGGATTCCTCCGTCGGCACCGCGGTTCGAGCTCATCGACGGAGCGCTCGTCACGAGGTCGCCGCAGACCGGCTTCCACAGCCAGGTGGTGCGGCGGCTCGCCGTCCCCTTCCCCATGAGCATCGCCCTCGACTCGCTCTACCGGTCAAGGCCCACAATGGACCGGTGACCGACCTCGACTCCTTCTCCGCGCTGCTCACCGACGAGGGCCCCGCCCTGCTGGCATCCCTGCGGGACTACGACCCCGCGCAGGAACTGGCCGTCGCCACCCGGCTGCGCCGCGCGTACCCGGCCGAACTGGTCACGGCCGCGCTGGCCCAGGCCCGGCTGCGGCAGCGGGCGGTGGCGAAGTTCGGGGCCGAGGACGCGTACCGGATGTTCTTCACGCCCAACGGCGTCGAGCAGTCCACCCGCCGCTCCGTCGCCGAACACCGCGCCCGCCGCCTGGCCGAGCTGGATGTACGCAGCGTCGCCGACCTCTGCTGCGGCATCGGCGGGGACGCGATCGCGCTCGCCCGCGCCGGGATCTCCGTACTGGCGGTCGACCGCGATCCGCTGACGGCGGCCGTGGCCGGGGCCAACGCCGTCGCCCTCGGCCTCAGCGACCTGATCGAGGTGCGCTGCGCGGACGTGCAGGAGATCGACACGGCCCCGTACAGCGCGCCGTCCAACGCCGCTCCGTCCGACACCGCCCCGTCCGACGCCGCCTCGCACGGCGCAGTCTTCGTCGACCCCGCGCGCCGTGGCGGGCGGGGCCGGATCTTCAACCCCGAGGCGTACTCACCACCGCTGTCCTGGGCGACCGAGGCGGTACGCGGCGGTACCGGAGCCATCAAGATCGCCCCCGGCATCCCGCACGAGATGATCCCCGGGGACGCCGAGGCGGAGTGGATCTCGGACGGCGGGGACGTCAAGGAGGCGGTGCTCTGGTTCGGTACGCGACCGGGGCTGCGCCGCGCCACCCTGCTCCCCTCCGGCGCGGTCCTCACCGGCCGCGGTCTGCCCGACCCGCCGGTCCGGCCGCTCGGCCGGTACCTGTACGAGCCGGACGGCGCCGTCATCCGCGCCCATCTGGTCGCCGAGGCCGCCGAGGAGCTGGACGGCGGGCTGATCGACGAGACGATCGCGTACATCACGGCGGACGAGCTGCGCCCCACGCCGTACGCGACCGCCTACGAGATCACCGACGCCCTCCCCTTCGGTCTGAAGAAGCTGAAGGCCCTGCTGCGCGAGCGGGAGGTGGGCAACCTGACCGTCAAGAAGCGCGGTTCGGCGGTCGAGCCGGAAGAGGTGCGCCGCAAGGTGAAGCCACAGGGGCCGAACGCGGCGACGGTCTTCCTCACCCGGGTCGCGGGCGCACCCACCATGCTCGTCGGGCGGCCCGCGACGGCGGTCACGCCAGGTCGGTGAGCTCGTCCGCGTAGACCTGGGAGAGCGGCTGCGGTCCCACGTACTGCTGGCAGTTGCAGACGCCGGGCTCGAAACCCACCGGCTTCTTGTTCTCGTCCCAGGCCGTCGGTATCTCGACGGTCTCGTGGCACTTGCCCTGCCGGTCGTGCTTGGCGAGATGGTGCGTGCAGCCGCAGACCGGCTCGGGCGGTCTGTGCGCGGCCTCGATCTCCCGTCGTTCCCGCTCGGCCGTCTCCAGCCGTTCCATCCTGCGCTCGTGGCGTGTGCGCAGCGCGGTGCGGCCGGCGTCGGCGATCCAGCCGAAACCGCCCACCATGAAGAAGGCGAATACCCACCAGAACCACTGCACTTGCGACCCCTCCCCCTGGAGTACGTGTCCGATTCCAGGTTACGCGCAGGTGCGTCCGGAGCCGTAGGCCTGTGGACAACTCACGGGGGTGCCCGGGGGTCCCCCGTACGGCCCGTGCGCGAGGCGCGACGGGCACGGTCACCCGAAGATGATCGACATGACGCCTCATGATGTGACGCCGCGTAATGTGACGTCCCGTAAGCCCCATCGCTCGTCGCCCCGCAGGCCGTACCGCGAGCCGTACGCCCGGCCGCTCCGCCGGGCCGTGGTCCGCGCGGTGGGCTGCGCGGTGGGCTGCGCGACCGCCACGTCCCTGCTGCTCGGCGGCACGGCAGCCGCCACCACCCCGGCGAAGCCGCACCAGCGGCCGGTCTGGGCCGCCTGCCCCGCACCCTCCGTGGACCAGGGCGGCGGCAAGGCGCCCGGCGCCGGGTGGACCTGCGCCACCCTGGACGTCCCGCTCGACTACGCCGCCCCCGGCGGCAGGACCGTCCCGCTGGCCCTGATCCGGCACCGCGCCACCGGCCCCGGCAAGCGCCTCGGCTCGCTGGTCTACAACTTCGGCGGCCCCGGCGGCTCCGGGGTCGACGCGCTGCCCGCCTTCGGCCCCACCTTCGCGAAGCTCAACACCCGTTACGACCTGGTGAGTTTCGATCCGCGCGGGGTCGGCAACAGCGCCCCCGTGCACTGCCTCACCGACCGGGAGACCGACGCGCTGAACGCCGTCGACTCCACCCCGGACACCCCGGCCGAGGCCAAGGCCTGGATGGACGCCACCCGGAACTTCGCGACGCGGTGCGAGCAGAAGTCCGGCCCGCTTCTCCCCCACCTGCGGACCACCGATGTGGCCCGGGACCTGGACCGGATCCGCGCGGCCGTCGGGGACGAGAAGCTGAACTACTACGGCTTCTCCTACGGTACGGAACTGGGCGCGACCTACGCCCACCTCTTCCCGCAGCAGGTCGGCCGGATGGTTCTCGACGGTGTCATGAACCCCGACAAGGACTACGAGGACGGGGCGCTCTACCAGCTCAAGGGCTTCCAACTGGCCCTGGACCACTACGCGCGGGCCTGCGTGGCCGCCACGTACCTCTGCCCGCTGCACCGCTCCACCCCGAAGGCGGTCGAGCAGGTACTGATCGACCTGGTGTCCGGTCTGGAGAAGCACCCCGCGACCGCCCCGGGCGGCCGGAAGCTCAACGACTCGCTGGCACTCACCGCGATCGAGGGCGCGCTGTACTCCCCGGCCTCCGGCTGGTCGGGAATCTCCCGCGCGGTGGCCGGGTATCTCCGCAGCCACGACCCGTCCGCGCTGCTGGCCGTGGCCGACCAGATGACGGGCCGCGACGCCAAGGGCCACTACGCGAACAGCAACAACGTCTTCTCGGCGACCAGCTGCGCGGACTTCGGCGTGCCGGTCCAGCAGGCGGAGATCCAGCGGCAGTTGCCCGCCTACCGCAAGGCGTCCCCGCTGTTCGGCGCACAGTTCGCCTGGGCGCTGAACCAGTGCACGTACTGGCCGGTCGAGGGGGCCACGAAGCGCATGGAGGTGACCGCCGACGGCGCCCCGCCGATCCTGGTCATCGGCAACACGGGCGACCCCGCGACCCCGTACGGCGGCGCCGAGCGGATGGCACACCGGCTCGGCCGGGGCGTGGGCGTGCTGGTGAGCTGGAAGGGCGGCGAGGGACACTGCTCGTACGGCAAGGGCAGCGCGTGCATCGACGGTACGGCGAACGCGTATCTGCTGAACGGGAAGGTCCCGGCGTACGGGACGAGCTGTTCGTGACGCGAGCGCCTGGCGTCCGTCCCTCGCGGGTGTGCCCGGGAGGGGCGCCGCTCAGGGCTCCAGCAGTTCCGCGGCGAGACGTCTGACCCGGTCTGCGAGGGGGCGCTGGGCGGGCTCGTGCCGTACGGCCGCATCGGCGAGCCGTACGACACCCGCCTGCCAGCGCCCGCTCGCCGTCCCTGCTTCTGCCGCATCCGCTGCCGCGTCCCCGGCCACACCGACCCGCCGCAGCCCGCGCTCCAGCAACCCGGCTGCCACGTCCGGCCGTTGGCGCAGCACCGCTTTGACGACGGCCACGGCATTGGCGAGCGCGCTGGCCGCGGCGGACCAGTCGTCGCCGCGCGCCGCAGGGTTGTCGCGGTCGTACGCGGGGTCTCCGGCCACCGATCGCGCCGAGATCTCCAGGTCCAGCCGCCAGAACAGCGGCAGATCCCGGAAGGCGACGAACAGCAGCCGCCGTTTGCGCGACCGCTGGAGATCGGGGTCGCTGCGCAGCGAAGCGACGTCCCGCACACGTCCCAGGCAGGCCTCGACGCCCGCCAGACAGGCGTCGAAATCCGCGTCGGGCACGGTCCAGGCGAGATCGATGTCGCTGTACGGATCCGCCGCACCCGAGGCGAGCGAACCCCGCAACTCGGCTACGGAACCCGGGAATTCGGCTTCCAGCGTGTTCATCAACTGCCGCGCGAGGGCGTATCGGCGGGCGGGGTCGAGATCCGGGAGTGACACGGCACCAGACTCTAGCGAGCGCATGGGGCCGGGATCAGCTTCGTTCGGAAAGGCGGTGAGTTCCTCATCCCTCACAGATTATTGTACGCGTATAGAAACAAGGGGAGAAGGGAGGTGGAGAATGGGCGAGTGCCAGGAGACGAGAGCGCGGCGGCGACCGGAACACAGCGGGGAGCACACGGCGAGGCAGGTCCGACCGCCAAGAGAGCTGTCGGACGGCCGCGTCGGGTCGAGCCGGAGAAGATCGTCGGGATCGCCCGCCGCATCATCGAGGAGGAGGGCGTCGACGCCCTGTCCATGCGCCGGGTCGCCAAAGAGGTCGGCGTCACCCCGATGGCGCTCTACCACCATGTGCGCGACAAGGACGAGCTGTTGATGCTCACCCTGGCCGGAATCGCGGACGGCTTCCCCCGCCCCGAACTCCCGTCGGATCCGCGCGCGCGGATGCTCGCCGTCTCGGTCCACATGCACGACGTACTGCTGCAGATCCCCTGGGTGGTGGAGATCCTCACCCTCGGCGAGCTCACCGACAAGTCCGCGCTGTGGATGGTCGACGAGATCATCGGCTCGGGTCTGGCCTGCGGACTGAGTGAGACCCAGGCAGTGCGCGCGTACCGCACCATCTGGCACTGCGCCTACGGCGACCTCGTCTTCCGCAACGCCCTGGCGAAACGCGCCGCCGAACAGCCCGGGGGCGGGCGCCTCTTCCCCGAACTGCTCACGGCCGAGGACGCCGCCGAACTGCCGCACCTCACCGCGCTGGCGGACCGCTGGCGCGAGATGACGGAGTCGTACGACATCGCGGAGCAGCTCGACGCGGTCATCGAGGGGCTGCTGAGCAAGCGCTGAACCCGCCTGACGCGGCGCCCGGCGCGGGCGCGCCGGAAGAGCCGGACTACTCCGCCGCCACCGATTCGAAGCGCCAGCGGTGCACCGCGCGGATGACCAACTCGGCTGCGGGCTCCGGGAGTTCCGGCAGATCCGCGTCGTAGGGGGCGTCCCACCAGGTGAGGACGAGCACCCGGTCCTGCGGGGCGCGCAGGAACTCGCGGCGCAGCGGCTGCCCGTCGAGCACCTGCGCCCGCGCCCATGCCAGCAGTTCGGCGCCCCGGCCGTCCGCGGCGCGGGCCTCCCACATCAGTGCGACCGTCACGGGTAGAGGTTCTCCTTGCTGATCTCGTGCACGTGGTCGTGATCGACGGCGTGGCCGTGCGCGTGCCCCTGGCCCGTCCCCGGGACGTGCGGGTCCGTCACCGGCAGCGAGGAGTCCGCCGACAGGTCCCAGTCCGACGCGGCCCGGTTCCGCGCCACCATCTCCGCGCCGAGCGCCGCCACCATCGCGCCGTTGTCCGTGCACAGCCCCGGACGCGGCACCCGCAGCCGGACGCCCGCCCGTTCGCAGCGCTCCTGGGCGAGCGCGCGCAGCCGGGAGTTGGCGGCGACACCGCCGCCGATCATCAGGTGGTCGACACCCTCGTCCTTGCAGGCGCGGACGGCCTTGCGGGTGAGGACGTCGACGACGGCCTCCTGGAAGGACGCCGCGACATCACGTACCGGGACCTCTTCGCCCGCCGCGCGCTTCGCCTCGATCCACCGCGCCACGGAGGTCTTCAGTCCGGAGAACGAGAAGTCGTACGCGGGGTCGCGCGAGCCGGTGAGACCGCGCGGGAACGCGATCGCCTTCGGGTCGCCCTCCTTCGCCAGGCGGTCGATGACCGGGCCGCCCGGGAACCCGAGGTTCAGCACCCGCGCGATCTTGTCGAACGCCTCGCCCGCCGCGTCGTCGATGGTGGCGCCCAGCGGCCGTACGTCCGCGGTGATGTCCGGCGCGAGCAGCAGCGACGAGTGCCCGCCCGAGACCAGCAGGGCCATCGTCGGCTCGGGCAGCGGCCCGTGTTCGAGCTGGTCGACGCAGATGTGCGAGGCCAGGTGGTTGACGCCGTACAGCGGCTTGCCCAGGGCGTACGCGTACGCCTTCGCCGCCGAGACACCGACCAGCAGCGCCCCGGCGAGGCCGGGCCCCGCCGTGACCGCGATGCCGTCCAGGTCCCTGGCGGCGATCCCGGCCTCCTTCAGCGCGCGCTCGATGGTCGGAACCATCGCCTCCAGATGCGCCCGGGAGGCGATCTCCGGCACCACACCGCCGAAACGGGCGTGCGTGTCGACGCTCGAAGCCACGGCGTCGGCGAGCAGCGTCGTACCGCGGACGATGCCGACGCCCGTCTCGTCGCAGGAGGTCTCGATACCGAGTACGAGAGGTTCGTCAGCCATGGGTCTCTGTTCCTTGTGCGAGGTCCGTTTCCGGTCCCTGTGCGAGGTCCGCTTCCGGGTGCAGGTCGAGGCGCATCACGAGCGCGTCCACATTGCCCGGCTGGTAGTAGCCGCGGCGGAAGCCGATGGGCTCGAAGCCGAAGCGTTCGTAGAGTTTCTGGGCGCGGATGTTGTCGACCCGCACTTCGAGGAGCAGTTCGGCGCATTCGAAGGCGGTGGCGTGCCTGAGGAGGTCGCCGAGCAGTTCGGCGCCGAGGCCGGAGCCCCACCGGTCACGGGCCGACGCGATGGTCTGGACGTCCCCGGTGCCGCCGACGGCCGCCAGCCCGGCGTAGCCCACGATCCGCTCGCCGGCCTCCGCGACCACGTAACGGCGGGTCGCGGCGGGCCCGCGCGCATGGGCGAGCTCCGACCAGAACATGCCCTCGGACCAGGCGTCCTCGGGAAACAGCTCGTGTTCGAGATCCAGTACGGGAGCAATGTCCCACCAGCGCATCTCGCGCAGTACGGGGGCGGTCACTGCGGGGTGACCACCTTGTAGTTCTTGGGCACCTGCGCGTCGGGACGCCGCAGGTAGAGGGGGGTGACCGGGAGGAAGCCGGCCACGGCCGTCCCGTCCCCCGCGGCCGGTCCCGCAGCGGCCAGTTTCTCCGCGGCCAGCGCGGCGAGCGCCCCCGCCGGGACGTGCTCGGGAGCGCGGGCGTCCGGAAAGGTCCCGGGGTAGAGCAGCGCCCCGGCTCCCACCGCGGGCACCCCGGCGACCTGTTCGGCGATGTCGGCGGGCCGGTCGACCGCGGGCTCGCCCAGGCGCGTACGGCAGCCGTCGTACCGCGCCCAGTAGACCTCCTTGCGCCGGGCGTCCGTCGCGACGACGAAGGGGCCCTCCAGCCCGGAGGCGTACGCGAGGCCGTCCAGCGTGCACAGCCCGTGGACCGGCACCCCCAGGACGGAGCCGAATGTGGCGGCTGTCACCAGGCCGACGCGCAGTCCGGTGTACGGTCCCGGGCCGACCCCGACGACGATGTCCGTGACGGCGTCGAGCGTGAGTCCGGCCTCGGCGAGGACCTGGTCGACGGCGGGCAGCAGCAGCTCCCCGTGCCGGCGGGCGTCGGTCCTGCTGGTTTCGGCGACGACGGAGGTGCCGTCGTGGAGGGCGGCGGTGACGGCGGGCGTGGCGGTATCAACGGCGAGCAAGAGCACGCAAACAGCCTACGGCTCCTGCGGCGGAGGCACGGCGCCCCGTCCCGTCAGCCTCCTGCTGCTAACGTCACCGAGAATTCGTACGTACGAAGAAATGAGGAGCCTCAGGTGTCAAGGAGCAGCTCGGGAATCGTGGCCGGGCTCACCGGGGCAGCGCTCGTCACGGTGGGTTTCCTCGCCTACCAGGCGTCCGCGAACGCCCCTGACAGCCTGGCGGCCCCCAAGCCCTCGGTCTCGGCCAGCGCCCCGGCGCACCCCGGAGGCACTCCGAAGAAACCGCACGGCCCCGCCGCCGTGCCCCCGCACTCCGGAACCGGCACCCGCGTCGTGTACTCGCTGTCGGAGAAGCGGGTATGGCTGGTCTCCGACTCCGGCACGCGGACCTTCAAGGTCATGCCGAGCACGGTGAATCCGCCGGTGGGCATCTACGGGGTGCAGTCCCGCTCGGGGAACATCCCCGGTTCCGACGGGGTGCGGATCGAGCACGTGGTCCGGTTCGCGAGCGTCAACGGGGTGACGATCGGCTTCAGCGCGGCGGTGGACGGCTCCATGGCGAGTCCGGACCCGACCCAGAAGACCGGCGGGATCCGGATGTCGCGGGAGGACGGCGACGCGATGTGGCCGCTGGCGACGTACGGCACGAAGGTCGTCGTCGTCCTGTAGCGGAACGGGCGGGAAAGCCATCAGGGACAGGCAGGGGCCGTCAGGGACAGGCAGGGGCCGTCAGGGACAGGCAGGGGCCGTCAGGCGCAGGGCAGGCCGCGGAGCCCCTCGGCCCGCTGTCCCGCGTGACCCGTACGGATTACGCGGCGTCGCGCTGCTCCTCGGGCTCCACCACGTCGGCCCCGGGATCGGGCTCCGGGGCTCGCGGTGGTGTGGACACGGCGCTGGCCGCCTCGCAGGAGGCGAGCAGATCGCGCATCGACAGGGGGGACGGCGACTGCGCTTCGGTCTCCGACGCGGACATGGCTGCCTCCTCGGTCAGGCGTGGTTAGGTAGACCTAACCAGGTCTTGCCATCCATGTGACCACGCCTGGTGGGATCTGTGCAACACCTTGCCGACGGCTTGTCGGAAAGTACGGAGCGCGGCGGCCGTCCGGCACGGGACGCCGGGCGCGGAGCCGTCAGCCGTCCTGGCCCTCGTGCGGCTGGTTCCCCTCGTGTCCCAGCAGCCCCGTCAGTTCGTCCTGCCCCCACCGTCCGCCGATCCCGCTGAGCGTGACCACACGGCGGTCGTCGTCGGTGTCCCCGACGCCCCGTTCGATGACCACCCGCAGCCGGTCGTCGGACAGCTCCTCGACCTTCCCGTCCCCCCACTCGACCACGATCACCGAGTCGGGCAGCGAGACGTCGAGGTCCAGGTCCTCCATCTCGTCGAGACCGCCGCCGAGGCGGTACGCGTCCACGTGCACCAGCGCGGGACCGTCACCCAGCGGTGGGTGGACGCGGGCGATGACGAAGGTCGGGGACGTGACCGCGCCGCGCACGCCCAGGCCCTCGCCCAGGCCGCGCGTCAGGGTGGTCTTGCCCGCGCCGAGCTCCCCGGAGAGCATCACCAGGTCACCGGGGCGCAGCAGGGCGGCCAGGCGGCGGCCCAGCTCCTGCATGCGGCGGGGGGAATCGACGGTCAGGCGGGTGGCGAACGCGGCGGCCGGATCAGCTGCCGGGCTGTGCGGGGCTTCCATACGGTCCAACGTTAGCGGCTGCCGGCACCGCGCCGACCCGGGCCAGCAGCGCGGCCAGCCGATCGGTGACGACCTCGGGGTGTTCGAGCATGACCAGGTGCCCGGCGTCCGGGACGATGACCAGCTCGGAACCGGGCAGCAGGTCGGCGACGACCTCGCTGTGCGCGCTGGGTGTCACCAGGTCGTTGTCGCCCGCCAGGACGAGCGCGGGCACCTCGGCGAAGACCGCGGCCAGCGCGTCCGCCTTGTCGTGATCGGTGAAGGCCGGGTAGAACTCCGCGACCACGTCGATCGGCGTCCCCTCGATCAGCCGCTCGGCGAACCGGGCCACCCCGGGGTCGACATCCTTCGAACCGAAGGAGTACCGCTTGATCAGACCGGCGAACAGATCGGCGGTGGCACGCCGTCCCCGCTCCACCAGCTCCGTCTGGGAGCCGAGCGCCTTCAGTACGCCGGGGAGCACCCTGCGTACCGCGTTCACCCCCGCCACGGGCAGCCCGAAGCTCACCTCGCCGAGCTTCCCGCAGGAGGTGCCGACGAAGGCGGCGCCGACCACCCGCTCGCGTACCAGCGCGGGGAACTGGTCGCCGAGCGCCATCATCGTCATGCCGCCCATCGAGTGCCCCACCAGGACCAGGTCCCCCTCGGGCGCCGCCGCATCGATGACCGCCTTCAGGTCGCGGCCGAGCTGGTCGATGGTGACCGGTACGCCGTCGGCCTGCGCCCGGCCGCGCTGTGACCGGCCGTGGCTGCGCTGGTCCCAGTGGACGGTACGGACGACGCCGCGCAGCGCCGCGCGCTGGAAGTGCCAGGAGTCCTGGCCGAGGCAGTAGCCGTGCGAGAAGACGACCGTGACGGGACGGGCGGCCCGGCGGCCGGGTAGCCGGGGGGCGGGGCCGGAGGCCTCCGGGCCGGTCTCGTCCACCTCGTAGTAGATCTCCGTGCCGTCGTCGGCGACCGCCCGGCCCGGCATGCCGCGCAGGGAGCCGTACGGCCCCGACGCGTCCAGGGCGAGCCGTGCCTTCTTGCGCATGCCGCGGCCGACGGTCAGCCGCTCGACCGCCACGCCCGCCGCGGCCCCGGCCGCGAGCACGCCGATGGCGGCACCGGCGAAGCCCCCGGCCCGGCGCCAGTTGGCGCCCGCCGCGACGGCCCCGGCCACATCCGCGCTGGTGCTCTCGCTCACCGTGCCGCTCTCCTCGTGGTCGTACAGCGGTCGTACAGCGGTCGTCTAGTGGTCCGTCCGGTCGTCGCCCTGGCCGGCCGGATCCCGCGGGCCTTCCGGGGTCCTGATCACCGCACCGGCCGGATCCCCGTTCACCGGGCCTTCCGGGTCCCCGTCGACGTACACGCGGTCCACCCGGGAACCGATGCGGGTGACGATCTCGTACGCGATCGTGTCCGCCGCCTCCGCCCAGTCCTCCGCGGTCGGCTCGCCCCGGTCACCCGGGCCGAACAGCACGGCCTCCGCGCCCGGCAGGAGCGCGTCCCCGTCCAGATCCACCACGAACTGGTCCATGGCGATCCGTCCGGCCACCCGCCGCCACGCGCCGCCGACCAGCACCGGGCCCCGGCCCGAGGCGTGCCGGGGGATGCCGTCCGCGTATCCGAGCGGGACCAGGCCCAGGGTGGTGTCGGCGGAGGTGACGTAGTGGTGGCCGTAGCTGACGCCGTGCCCCGCCGGGACCCGCTTGACCAGGCCGAGGCGGGCGCTGAGCGTCATCACCGGGCGCAGGCCGAAGTCGGCGGCGCTGCCGAGCTGCGGAACGGGCGAGATGCCGTACAGCGCGACGCCGGGGCGGATCAGGTCGTAGTGCGAGCCGGGCAGGGTCAGCACCGCCGGTGAGTTGGCGATGTGCCGGACCTCGGGGCGCAGGCCCGCCTTCTCCGCGTACGCGACGGCCTCGTCGAAGCGGGCCGTCTGCGGGGCGATCGACGGGTGGCCCGGCTCGTCCGCGCAGGCGTAGTGCGACCAGATCCCGGTGACCCGGATCAGCCCGGCCGCCTCGGCGGCGACCGCCGCAGCGACCAGTTCCGGCCAGTCGGCGGGCTGGCAGCCGCCCCGCCCGAGGCCGGTGTCGGCCTTGAGCTGGACCCGCGCCGTGCGACCGCTCGCCCGCGCCGCCTCCCGTACCTCGTCGAGCGCCCACATCCCGCCCACGGACACGTCGATATCGGCCTCGACGGCCTCCCGCCACGGCCCGCCGGGCGTCCACAGCCAGCAGAGCAGCCTGCTGTCGATTCCCGCGGCGCGCAGCGCGAGGGCCTCCTGCGGGGTGGCGGTGCCGAGCCAGTTCGCACCGGCCTGCAGGGCGGCCCTGGCACAGGGCACCATGCCGTGCCCGTAGGCGTCCGCCTTGACCACAGCCATCAGCTGGGCACGGGGCGCGCGGGCGCGCAGAGCGTGAACATTGGCGCGCAGAGCTGCGAGATCGATCTCGGCGCGCGCTCGCATGGGGGTGTCAGTCATCGCGTCGACAGTCTCTCAGAGCGCGGGCAGGGACTCAGGACCTGTCCGGCCGGCGCCGGACCCGCACCGCTCTCACCCGCAGACATCCCGCCAGGCCCCCGCGATACCGTCCGCCACGTCCTGCGCCACCACGGACGCCCCGCCGGACGCCCGGCGGGCCGCCAGGCCGTGCAGATAGGCCGCGGCCGAACCCGCGTCCCGCGCGTCGAGACCCGCCGCGAGCAGCGAGCCCGCGAGGCCCGACAGCACATCGCCGCTGCCCGCGGTGGCCAGCCACGGTGTGCCGGTCGGATTCACCCGAACCGGGGTGTCCCCCGAGGGCGCCGCGACGAGCGTGGTGGAGCCCTTGAGCAGGACCGTCGCCCCGTACCGCGAGGCCAGCGCCCGCACCGACGACAGCCGGGCGCCCTCGACCTCCTCGCGCGACACCTCCAGCAGCGCCGCCGCCTCGCCCGCGTGCGGGGTGAGCAGGGTGGGCGCCGACCGGGCCCGTACGGCCGCGGCGTCCAGCAGCCGCAGCCCGTCGGCGTCCACCAGGACCGGGACGTCGGAGGCCAGGATCTCGTCGACCGCCGACACGTCGTCCCCGAGCCCCGGTCCCACCACCCAGGCCTGCACCCGTCCGGCCTTCGACGGCGGCCCGGCGTGCACCAGCGTCTCGGGGAACCGCGCGATCACCGCGTCCGCCGCCGGGCCCACGTACCGCACCGCCCCCGCACCGCCCCGCAGCGCGCCCGCCACCGCGAGCACCGCGGCGCCGGGGTAGCGCGCCGACCCGGCAACGATGCCGACGACACCGCGCCGGTACTTGTCGCTCTCGGCGGAAGGCATCGGCAGCAGGGCCGCCACGTCCGCGTACTGGAGCGCTTCGAGCTCCGGTACGACGGGCAGGTCGAGCCCGATGTCGACGAGCCGCACCGCCCCGGCGTACTCGGCGGCCGGGTCGATGAGCAGCCCCGGCTTGTACGCCCCGAAGGTGACCGTCGCGTCCGCCCGCACCGCCTCGCCGACGACCTCACCGGTGTCGGCGGACACCCCGCTCGGCAGGTCCACGGCGACCACCGGGACCGCGTCGGACACCGCCCACAGCGCGGCCACCGCGTCCGGCCGCAGACCGCCCCGGCCGCCGATGCCGGTGATCCCGTCGACCACCAGGTCGGCGCGGCCGATCACCGAGACGTCGTCGACCCGCCCACCGGCCGCGAGCAGCGCCCGCAGCCCGCCCGGGTGGGCCCGGTCGGGGGCCAGCAGCACCGCCGCCACCCCCGCACCGCGCCGGGCGAGCCGGGCCCCCGCGTACAGGGCGTCCCCGCCGTTGTCCCCGCTCCCGACGAGGAGCACGACCCTGGCGCCGTACACCCGTCCCAGCAGGTCCGCGCAGGCCGCGGCAAGGCCGGCGGCGGCCCGCTGCATGAGGGCGCCCTCCGGCAGCCGGGCCATCAGTTCGCGCTCGGCGGTTCGTACGGTCTCCACGCTGTAAGCAGTACGCATACCTCAACCCTCCGCGATCACGACGGCGGAGGCCACTCCCGCGTCATGGCTGAGCGAGACATGCCACGACTGCACCCCCAGCTCGGCGGCGCGCGCCGCCACCGTGCCGCTGACCCGAAGCCTGGGCCGCCCGCTGTCCTCCACGAACACCTCGGCGTCCGTCCAGCGCAGCCCGCTGGGCGCCCCGAGCGCCTTCGCCAGCGCCTCCTTGGCGGCGAACCGGGCAGCCAGTGAGGCGATACCCCGCCGTTCACCGCCGGGAAGTATCAACTCCCCCGGCAGGAAGAGCCGTTCAGCCATCTGCGGGGTCCGCTCCAGAGCTGCGGCGAACCGTTCGATCTCGGCGACGTCGATCCCGACCCCGACAATCATTCGACCGTCACCGACTTCGCGAGGTTGCGCGGCTGGTCGACCTCGTTGCCGCGCGCGGTCGCCAGTTCACAGGCGAAGACCTGCAACGGGACGGCCGCCACCAGCGGCTGCAGCAGCGTGGGCGTGGCCGGGATCCGGACGAGATGGTCCGCGTACGGCACCACGGCCTCGTCCCCCTCCTCCGCGATCACGATCGTGCGCGCCCCACGGGCCCTGATCTCCTGGATGTTCGACACCATCTTCCCGTGCAGCACCGACCGGCCGCGCGGCGACGGCACCACCACGACCACCGGCAGATCGTCCTCGATCAGCGCGATGGGGCCGTGCTTGAGCTCACCCGCCGCGAACCCCTCGGCGTGCATGTACGCCAGCTCCTTCAGCTTGAGCGCGCCCTCCAGCGCCACCGGGTACCCGACGTGGCGGCCGACGAACAGCACCGTGCGCTTGCCGGCCAGTGACCGCGCCAACTCCCGCACCGGGCCCATGGTCTCCAGCACCCGCTCGACCTGTCCCGAGATCTCGGACAGCTCACGGACGACCACCCTGATCTCGTCCGCCCACTTCGTCCCGCGCACCTGCCCCAGGTACAGCGCCACGAGGTAGCACGCCACCAGTTGGGTGAGGAACGCCTTGGTCGAGGCGACGGCGACCTCCGGGCCCGCGTGCGTGTAGAGCACCGCGTCCGATTCCCGGGGAATGGTCGACCCGTTGGTGTTGCAGATGGCCAGCACCTTCGCGCCCTGCTCGCGGGCATGGCGCAGCGCCATCAGCGTGTCCATGGTCTCGCCGGACTGCGAAATGGCGATCACCAGCGTCTGCTGGTCGAGGATCGGGTCCCGGTAGCGGAACTCGCTGGCCAGTTCGGTCTCGCAGGGGATCCGGGTCCAGTGCTCGATCGCGTACTTGGCGATCATCCCGGCGTGGTACGCGGTCCCGCAGGCCACGATGACGACCTTGTCGACCTCCCGCAGCACACCGGCGGGAATCCGCACCTCGTCGAGGGTCAGCAGCCCGCCGGCGTCGATCCGTCCCAGCAGGGTGTCGGCGACCGCCTTCGGCTGTTCGGCGATCTCCTTGAGCATGAAGTAGTCGTAACCCCCCTTCTCCGCCGCCGACGCGTCCCAGTCCACGTGGTACGCACGGGTCTCGGCCGGTGCCCCCTCGAAGTCGGTGACGAGCACCCCGTCCCGGCGGAGCTCCACCACCTGGTCCTGCCCCAGCTCGATCGCGGACCGGGTATGGGCGATGAACGCGGCCACGTCCGAGGCGAGGAAGGCCTCGCCCTCCCCGACGCCCACCACCAGGGGGGAGTTCCGCCGCGCGCCGACCACCACGTCCGGTTCGTCCGCGTGCACCGCGACCAGGGTGAACGCCCCGTCGAGCCGCCTGCACACCTGACGCATCGCCTCCGCCAGGTCCCCGCACGAGGAGTACGCCTCGGCGAGCAGGTGGGCCACCACCTCGGTGTCGGTCTCCGACGCCAAGTCGTGTCCGCGTCCGGCCAGTTCGTCACGGGGCGCCGCGAAGTTCTCGATGATCCCGTTGTGCACGACCGCGACCCGCCCCGCGTTGTCCAGATGCGGATGCGCGTTGTCGTCGTTGGGCGCACCGTGCGTCGCCCACCGGGTGTGCCCGATCCCGGTCGACCCGGCGGGCAAGGGCCGCTCGACCAGCTCCTTCTCCAGATTGACGAGCTTCCCGGCCTTCTTCGCGGCTGCCAGTCCGCCGTCCGCGAGCACGGCCACCCCGGCCGAGTCGTAGCCCCGGTACTCCAGCCGTTTGAGACCCGCGATGACAACATCCAGCGCCGACTGCCCGCCGACGTACCCCACGATTCCGCACATGTCGGCAGCCTACGGCGGACCTGCCCGCGAGGCCGGTATCCGCGCACCGCCCCGACGGCCGCTCACCCGGCCCGCCCGGCCGCCCCACGTGACCCACCCCACCCTCCACCATCGGCTCACACCCCCGACAATGAACGGGTGATCGATTCGCCGCCACGAAACGTCCACCGGTCCCACCGCCGGGCCGAGCCGACCCCGTACGTGGACCTCACCCGTACCGAATGGAGCGCCCTGCGGGAGAAGACGCCGCTGCCGCTGACCGCCGAGGAGGTCGAGCAGCTGCGCGGGCTCGGCGACGTGATAGATCTCGACGAGGTGCGGGACATCTACCTCCCGCTGTCGCGGCTGCTCAATCTGTACGTCCAGGCGTCGGACGGGCTGCGCGGCGCGCTCAACACCTTCCTCGGCGACGCGGGCAACGGCCACGGCACCCAGCACGGCACGCCCTTCGTCATAGGCGTCGCGGGGAGCGTGGCGGTCGGCAAGTCCACCGTCGCCCGGCTCCTCCAGGCGCTGCTCGCCCGCTGGCCCGAGCACCCGCACGTCGAGCTGATCACCACCGACGGGTTCCTCCACCCGATGGCCGAGCTGAAGCGGCGCGGGCTCATGGCCCGCAAGGGATTCCCCGAGTCGTACGACCGCCGCGCCCTCACCCGGTTCGTCGCGGACGTGAAGTCCGGCCGGGGCGAGGTCACCGCCCCCGTCTACTCGCACCTGATCTACGACATCGTGCCCGGCGAGCGGCTGACCGTGCGCCGCCCGGACATCCTGATCGTCGAGGGGCTGAACGTGCTCCAGCCCGCGCTCCCCGGCAGCGACGGCCGCACCCGGGTCGGACTCGCCGACTACTTCGACTTCTCCGTGTACGTCGACGCGCGCACCGAGGACATCGAGACCTGGTACCTCAACCGCTTCCGGAAGCTGCGCGAGACCGCGTTCCAGGACCCCTGTTCGTACTTCAGGAAGTACACACAGGTCTCCGAGGAGGAGGCGCTGGAGTACGCCCGCACCATGTGGCGGACCATCAACAAGCCCAATCTGGTGGAGAATGTGGCGCCGACGCGCAGCCGTGCCACCCTCGTCGTGCGCAAAGGACCGGACCACAAGGTCCAGCGCCTCTCGCTCCGCAAGCTCTGACCCCCCGGGAGTACCCGCGTGCTGCATCTGCGCCTGATCGTGCCCACCGACCGTACGGACGAGGTGCTGCGCCTGGTGCGGGACACCGTGGGCACCACGCACCTCGTGGTGCTGCCCGGTGTGGCCCACGATCCGCAGGGCGACGTGGTGATGTGCGATGTGGCGCGCGAGGCGGGCGACGATCTGATCGGCGCGCTGCGCGGACTCGGCATCGACCGGGAGGGGTCGATCACGCTGGAGAACATGGACCTGACGCTCTCCGCGTTCGCCGACAAGGCCGAGGCCGATGCGCCCGGCGAGGGATCGGACGCGGTGCTGTGGGAGGAGCTGACCAAGGCGACCGACGAGGAGTCCACGTTCAGCATCACCTATGTGGCGTTCATGGCCGTGGCGACGATGCTCGCCGCCTGCGGTGTGATGCTCGACAACTCGATCCTGATCGTGGGCGCGATGGCGGTCGGCCCCGATTTCGGCCCGCTGGCGGGGATCTCGACGGCGATCGTGCAGCGTGCTCCACGCCTGGTGGTCCGGTCGCTGTGGGCACTGATCGGCGGGTTCGCGTCGGCGATGGCGCTGACGGCCGGGTTCGCCTGGATGATGAACGCCTTCGGGCTCTTCACGATGCAGATGATCGAGGCGGACCGCCCCAACACGTCGTTCATCTGGCAGCCGAACTGGATGTCCTTCGTGGTGGCGTTCCTCGCCGGCATCGCGGGAACGCTCTCGCTCACCTCGGCGAAGTCCGGGGCCCTGATCGGTGTGGCCATCTCGGTGACGACCGTACCGGCCGCCGCGAATGCCGCGGTGGCGTTCAACTACCGCGATTACGCGCAGACTTGGGGTTCGGTCGGCCAGCTGATGGCGAACCTCGGCGGGATCGTGCTCGCGGGCACGCTGACCCTGCTGGTGCAGAAGGCCCTGCAGTCGGCACGCCGCCGCCGTACGCCACAACCGGCCGGCTGAACCAGCCGTCCGGTTGCCGTACGCACACCGCCCCGCCCGCAGCACGGCGGGCGGGGCGGGGCGGCGAAAGGACCGCGGCGGGCGGGACCTACCCCAGCGCCGACTTGACCACGTCGGCCAGCCGTCCGGCCACCGACCGGGCCTGCTCGATGTCCGCCGCCTCGACCATGACCCGTACCAGCGGCTCCGTGCCCGAGGGGCGGAGCAGTACGCGGCCGGTCGAGCCCAGCTCGCGCTCGGCCTCGGCGACGGCGGTCATCAGCTGGGCGGAGGTGGTGACCCGCGACTTGTCCACGTCCGGGACGTTGATCAGGACCTGCGGCAGCCGCTCCATCACGCCCGCCAGCTCGGCGAGCGAACGGCCGGTGGCCGCCACCCGGGCGGCCAGCATCAGACCGGTCAGGGTGCCGTCGCCGGTCGTCGCGTGGTCCAGCACGATGACGTGGCCTGACTGCTCGCCACCCAGCGCGTAGCCGTGCTCCTTCATCGACTCCAGCACATAGCGGTCGCCCACCGCGGTCTCGACCAGCTCGATGCCCTCACGCTGCATGGCGATCTTGAAGCCGAGGTTGGACATCACGGTGCCCACCACGGCGTTCCCGCGCAGGGTGCCCGCCTCACGCATGGCGAGGGCCAGCACGGCGAGGATCTGGTCCCCGTCCACCTCTTCGCCGGACGCGTCCACGGCGAGGCAGCGGTCGGCGTCGCCGTCGTGCGCGATGCCGAAGGCGGCGCCGTGCTCGACGACCGCGGCCTTGATCAGGTCCAGGTGGGTCGAGCCGCAGTTGTCGTTGATGTTCAGCCCGTCGGGCTCGGCGCCCAGGGTGACGACCTCGGCCCCGGCCCGGGTGAACGCCTCGGGCGAGACCCGGGAGGCCGCGCCGTGCGCCTCGTCGAGGACGACCTTGAGGCCGTCGAGCCGGTTGGGCAGGACCGCGATGAGGTGGGCGACGTACTGGTCGAAGCCTTCGTCGTACGTGTGCACCCGGCCCACACCCGCGCCGGTCGGCCGCTCCCACGGCTCGCCGCCGCGGTGCTGGTCGTAGACCGTCTCGATCCGGTCCTCCAGCTCGTCGGCGAGCTTGTGACCGCCGCGGGCGAAGAACTTGACGCCGTTGTCCGGCATGGCGTTGTGACTGGCGGAGAGCATCACGCCGAAGTCGGCACCGAGCGCACCGGTGAGATACGCCACCGCGGGGGTGGGCAGCACACCGACGCGCAGGACGTCCACGCCCGCGCTCGCGAGGCCCGCGACGACGGCGGCCTCCAGGAACTCTCCGGACGCGCGCGGATCTCGTCCGACCACCGCCTTGGGCCGATGGCCCTCGAACGTGCCCGCCTCTGCGAGTACGTGCGCCGCGGCGACCGAGAGGCCGAGCGCGAGCTCCGCCGTCAGATCCACGTTGGCGACACCGCGCACACCGTCCGTGCCGAAGAGTCGTCCCACTTGCTGTCCTCCGAAAGAAAGCTCCGAAAATACGGGTCCCCGAGCGCCCTGAACGCCTTGAACGTCTCGTACGACGCCTCGTGCGACGCCTTGTACGACGCCTTGTGCCGTTATACGCCGGGGGGCCCGATAAACGAACGCCCCGGCAGCACAGAAGGTGCCGCCGGGGCGAACGTCATACGAACAGGGTCGTGCATGCAGCCCTGCAAGCGGTATTTAGCGCTTGCTGTACTGCGGGGCCTTACGGGCCTTCTTGAGACCGGCCTTCTTGCGCTCGACCGCACGGTCGTCGCGGGAGAGGAAGCCGGCCTTCTTCAGCGTGGCGCGGTTGTTGTCCACGTCCGCCTCGTTCAGCGAGCGGGCCACACCGAGGCGCAGGGCGCCGGCCTGGCCGGAGACGCCGCCACCCGAGATGCGGGCGATGACGTCGTAGCGGTCGTCGAGCTCGAGCACCTTGAAGGGCTCGTTGACTTCCTGCTGGTGCACCTTGTTGGGGAAGTAGTCCTCAAGGGTGCGACCGTTGATCTTCCACTTGCCGGTGCCCGGAACGATCCGGACGCGGGCAATGGCGTTCTTGCGACGGCCCAGGCCGGCCGCCGGCTGCGGGTCGCCGAAGCGGCCCGCGAGCGACTCGCTGGTGTACTCGCCCTCGACGGGGACCTCGGACTCGAAGGTGGTCACCTCGGCGAAGGTCTCTTCGCCCTCGGTGCCCGCCACGTCGTCGGTGGGCGTCTCTGCAGTGGTCTCGGCCACGATTCTCCTCAGATCTTTCTGGATGTCTTAGGGGGCGGCCGGAACTACTGCGCGACCTGGGTGATCTCGAACGGAACAGGCTGCTGAGCAGCGTGCGGGTGCTGGTCTCCCGCGTAGATCTTCAGCTTCGAGAGCACCTGACGACCCAGGGTGTTCTTGGGGATCATGCCCTTGATGGCCTTCTCGATGGCCTTCTCGGGGCTCTTCTCGAGCAGCTCGTCGTAGCGGACGGAACGCAGACCACCCGGGTAACCGGAGTGGCGGTACGCCATCTTCTGGGTCTTCTTGTTGCCGGAGAGGTGAACCTTCTCGGCGTTGATGATGATGACGAAGTCGCCCATGTCCATGTGCGGGGCGTAGATCGCCTTGTGCTTGCCCCGCAGGAGGGTGGCGGCGGTCGTCGCCAGACGGCCCAGGACGATGTCCTGCGCGTCGATGATGTGCCACTGGCGAGTGACATCGCCGGGCTTGGGGCTGTACGTACGCACTTCGTAGCCTTCGCTTCTTCAGTGGATGAGGTCCAGACACACGGCACCGCTGAAGCGATCACATGCAGCTGGGGCTCACAATGCCGGGGACACTGCCCGTATGCGAGCCTCTGGTAACTGCTCCAGGGAACCTACGTAAGGGCCCTTCGCGTGAGAACGACGAAGCCAATACGTATAACAAAAGCCGAGACTACCCGCGTTCCCTCACCCGGGTCAAAACGCCTCAGCACCCGCGCCCGGACCGCTCACCCGCCGCTTCCCAGCGGCAGGATCCTGATCGGAGGTACCGGGAGGATCATCGGGCCCGTGCCACCCGCCGCTCGTCCCACACCGGCTCCGGCGTCTCCCGTACGACACCGTCCGAGCCGAAGACCAGGTACCGGTCGAAGGACTTGGCGAACCAGCGGTCGTGGGTGACCGCGATCACCGTGCCGTCGTACGCCTCCATGCCCTCCTGGAGCGCCTCCGCGGACTCCAGGTCCAGGTTGTCCGTCGGCTCGTCCAGCAGCAGCGCCGTCGTGCCCGCCAGCTCCAGGAGCAGGATCTGGAAGCGCGCCTGCTGGCCGCCGGAGAGCTTCTCGAAGCTCTGGTCGCCCTGGCGCTCCAGCTCGTACCTGCGCAGTACGGACATCGCGGCGCCCCGGTCCTTGGCGTGCTCGGTCCACAGGATGTCGACCAGGGTGCGGCCCAGCAGCTCCGGGTGGGCGTGCGTCTGGGCGAAGTGGCCGGGGACGACGCGCGCGCCGAGCTTCCACTGGCCGGTGTGGGCCACGGCCCCGTCGGCGAGCAGCCGCAGGAAGTGCGACTTGCCGGAACCGTTGGACCCGAGAACCGCCACCCGCTCGCCGTAGTAGATCTCCAGCGAGAACGGCTTCATCAGCCCGGTCAGCTCAAGGTTCTCGCAGGTCACGGCCCGCACGCCGGTACGGCCGCCGCGCAGCCGCATCGTGATCTCCTGCTCGCGCGGCGGCTCGGGCGGCGGCCCGGCGTCCTCGAACTTCTGGAAGCGGGTCTGCATCGCCCGGTACCGCGAGGCCATGTCGGGGCTGATCGCCGCCTGGTTGCGCAGCCGCAGCACCAGCGCCTTCAGCCGGGCGTGCTCCTCGTCCCAGCGCCGCTTCAGCTCCTCGAAGCGGGCGAAGCGCTCCTTGCGGGCGGCGTGGTACGTGTCGAATCCGCCGCCGTGCACCCAGACGTCCGAGCCCGCCGGGCTCGGCTCCACGCTCACGATCTTCTCGGCGGCGCGGGACAGCAGCTCCCGGTCGTGGCTGACGAACAGGACCGTCTTGCGGGTCTCCTTCAGCCGCTCCTCCAGCCACCGCTTGCCGGGTACGTCCAGGTAGTTGTCCGGTTCGTCGAGCAGCAGGACCTCGTCCGGGCCGCGCAGCAGCGCCTCCAGGACCAGCCGCTTCTGTTCACCGCCCGACAGCGTCCGCACCTCGCGGAACTGGGCCTTCTCGTACGGGACCCCGAGCGCCGCCATCGTGCAGATGTCCCAGACGGTCTCGGCCTCGTACCCCTGCACCTCCGCCCAGTCGCTCAGCGCCTGCGCGTACTTCATCTGCGCGGCCTCGTCGTCGACGGTCATGATCAGGTGCTCGGCGGCGTCCACGGCCTGCGCGGCCTCCCTGATCCGCGGCTGGGCCACCGAGACGAGCAGGTCCCTGACCGTACGGTCGTCCCGGACCGAGCCGACGAACTGCCGCATCACCCCGAGCCCGCCGCTCACCGAGACGCTCCCGCCGTGCGGCTGCAACTCCCCCGCGATCAGCCGCAGCAGCGTGGTCTTCCCCGCGCCGTTCGCCCCCACCAGGGCCACGACCGCGCCTTCCCCCACCCGGAACGAGGCGTCACCGAGGAGCACCCGCCCGTCCGGCAAGTAGTACTCCAGATGTCCCGCTTCAAGATGTCCCATGAACGGATTGTCGCCCACCACGACGGCCCGGAGGCAACCCCATTTCGATCGGCACCCGCGACGCCGCCCCCCATGTGCCGGTCGGTCCAACGACCTCACCCGCGATAGCGAGCGGGCTCCCGACGCCCTGCGACTCCGCCTCCGGCGTTGTCGTCAGTCGCGAGGGCTCCGCCATCCCTCCCTCCTCCGCCTTGGATGCGAAGCCGCATGACGCCGCTCGCTGATCCACTCTCCATCGCGGGTGAGGTCGTAAGATGCGCGCCATGAGCTTTGGGCAAGGGGGGCCCTCCTGGGGGCCGGGGGATCAGCAAAGAAATCCGCAGCACAGTCCGCAGACTCCTGACTGGACCGCACTCGCCGACGCGAGCGCCGCGCGCGGCCGTCGTAAGAAGTGGCTGCTGATCGGGGGCGGCGTACTGGCGACCGCCGCGGTGGGCGCGATCGTGGCCACCGCCGTCGTCTCGGCGGGCAAGGGAGCGGACTCCGCGGACAAGAACGCCAGCCAGCTCCCCTCACCCGAGGCGCTGCCCAGCAAGTCCGGCGAGGCCATACCCTCCTTCACCCCGAAGGCGCCCGCGCCGCCGCCGAATCCGAAGGACTACATCTCCAGCTCGAAGAAGGACAAGGCGCCGCTCAGCGCCAACACCCTCTTCCCGGGCCCGAATCTGACGGTGGGCGACCACACGTACGCCAAGGGCGCCACGCACCGCACCACCGCCTGCGGCTCCGTCACCCAGGGCGCACTCGGCGCCGTCCTGGTGAACAACGGCTGTGGCCAGGTCATCCGGGCCACCTTCAGCAAGGGCGGCGTCGCCGTCACCATCGGGGTCGCGGTCTTCGACACCGAGGCGCAGGCGCAGCAGGCCGTGAAGCAGTCGTCCGGCGGCATCGCCTCGCTCAGCGGCGGCGGGGTCCCCACCTTCTGCCGCAACGGCTCGGTCTGCCGCCGGGTCGGCAACTCCTACGGCCGCTATGCCTACTTCACGGTCGGTGGGTTCACCAGCGGCAAGAACGTCGCCCAGTCCGACGCGAACGTCTTCACGGCCGGTGACGACGTGGCCGAGTTCACCTTCCGTCAGATCGTCGCCCGCGGACAGGCCCAGGCGTCCGCCGCGGCCGGCGCACCCGCGGGCTGACCCGCCCCGCCCCGCTCACGGCCACCTGTCAGCGCACGCGGCTGCGGTCACGGATCCGCAGCCGCAGCGGCACCAGCGCCGACTCGATCTGGGTCGACAGGTTCATCTTCGAGACTCCCTCGGTCCGCTCCTCGAAGCGGATCGGGATCTCCACACCGGTGTAACCACGGCGTACGGCGAGGAACTTCAGCTCCACCTGGAAGCTGTAGCCGGCGCTGCCCAGCGTCGTCAGGTCCACCCCCCGCAGCGTGTCCGCCCGCCACAGGTTGAACCCGGCCGTGATGTCCCTGATCCGGGTGTTCAGCACGGTGCGCGCGTACCGGTTGGCGAAGCGCGACAGCACCTTCCGGTGCCAGCCCCAGTCCTCGTCGAGCGAGCCGCCGTCCACGTACCGGCTGCCGACGACGAACCCCGCGTCGGTGGCCAGCGCCGTCCCCAGCATCTGCGGCACGACGTGCGCGGGGTGGCTGCCGTCGGCGTCCATCTGCACGACGAACTCGGCGCCCTCGTCGAGCGCGGCGAGCATCCCCGCGGCGTAGGCCCGCCCGAGGCCGTCCTTCTCCGTACGGTGCAGCACCGTCATCCGGGTGCGGCCCCCCGCGTTGTACCCGGCGGCCAGCTCGTCCGCCAGCCGCCCGGTACCGTCGGGGCTGGAGTCGTCGACGATCTTCAGCTGAAGGCCCGTCAGCGGCAGCCCCAGCACGGTCTCGGCGATCCGCGGCAGATTCGTCACCTCGTTGTACGTCGGCATCACCACGGTCAGCGGCAGCCGGCCCCACTCCTGGGGAATCCGCTCGCTCGCAGAGGGCTGGGCCATGGGTCCTCCGTACATGGGTCGGGTGAGCACCGCGCGGCGGACCGACGGCCGCCGCTCAGCAGCAGCCGGACCCCGGCAGCGTCCGCATATTACGGGCCTCCCTGCTCCGCGCGGCGAGCAACTCGTCGGCGGGGTACCCGACTTCCTCCAGGGTCAGCCCATGTGGCCGCACCACCCGCACCGAGGAGTCCCGCACCGCGGCGGCCAGTACCTCACCCGGCCACTCCACCGGCCGGTGCCCGTCGCCGACGGACAGCAGGGCGCCCACCAGCGAGCGCACCATGTTGTGGCAGAAGGCATCGGCCCGCACGGTCCCGGTCACGATCCCGTCGGTACCGCGCTCCCAGATCAGCTGCTGGAGGGTACGGATGGTGGTCGCGCCCTCCCGCTTCTTGCAGTACGCCGCGAAGTCGTGCTCGCCGAGCAGCAGCCGCGACGCGTCGTTCATCGCCGCGACGTCCAGCTCCCGGTCGTGCCAGAGGACGTGACCCCGCAGCAGCGGGTCGACCCCGCCCGGACGGTCCGTCACGCGGTAGGCGTACCGCCGCCAGACCGCCGAGAACCGCGCGTTGAAACCGGCGGGCGCCTCCGCCACCCGCCACACCCGTACGTCCTGCGGAAGCCGCCCGGCCAGCCGCCGCAGCAGCTTGTCCCCGTGCTCCTCCCACACCTCGACGGGCAGGTCGACCTGCGCGACCTGGCCACGCGCGTGCACGCCCGCGTCGGTGCGCCCGGCCACCGTCAGGTCGTACGTCCTGGGCGACCGGGTCACCGTACGGATCGCCGACTCCAACTCGCCCTGTACGGTGCGCCGTTCGTTCTGCTTCGCCCAGCCCGAGAAGTCCCTGCCGTCGTACGCAAGGTCCAGCCGCACCCGCACCGAACCAGGCTCCACCTCGTCACTCACCCGCGCGTCCTCTCCTCTAAAAGCACAGCACCACTGAAAGCTCGGCACCACTGAAAGCTCGGCACCACAAAAGAACGGCACCACAAAAGAACGGGCCCGCACCGCCCCGAAGGGAGATACGAGCCCGTCCAGCAGTCTTCAGAACGCTCAGGCGTCCTTGGACTCCTCAGCGGCCTCGACCGGCTTGGCGTCCTCGACGACCTCGGCCGGGGCCTCGGTCTTGGGCGCCGCGTCCTTGGCGGCACGCTTGGTCGCGGCCTCGGCCTCACCGGTGGCCTCCTGGGCCACGGTCAGCGCCTCGACCAGCTCGATGACCGCCATCGGGGCGTTGTCGCCACGACGGTTGCCGATCTTGGTGATGCGGGTGTAGCCACCGGGGCGGTTCTCGTACCGGGGGGCGATCTCGGTGAAGAGCGTGTGGACGACGCCCTTGTCCGTGATCGACTTCAGCACGAGGCGACGGTTGTGGATGTCACCGTTCTTCGCCTTGGTGATGAAACGCTCCGCGACCGGACGCAGGCGGCGAGCCTTGGCCTCGGTCGTGGTGATGCGGCCGTGCTCGAACAGCGACTTCGCGAGGTTCGCGAGCAGCAGACGCTCGTGCGCGGCGCTGCCGCCCAGACGGGCACCCTTGGCAGGCTTCGGCATGGTGTTGCTCCTTGTGATCTGCACCGGCCGTATCAGGTACCGGTGTCAGTTACCGGGGGCTGGTGCCCGCCGGAAGTTCAGATCCGGGGCCCTCTCGGGCCCCGGGACGTGCTAGTACTGCTCGGTCTCCACGAAACCGGCGTCCGCGTCGTCGTCGGCGCCGAACGCGTCAGCAGCCGCGGTCGGGTCGAATCCGGGCGGGCTGTCCTTGAGCGCCAGGCCCATGCCGGCCAGCTTCGCCTTGACCTCGTCGATCGACTTCGCACCGAAGTTGCGGATGTCGAGCAGGTCGGCCTCGGAACGCGCCACGAGCTCACCCACGGAGTGGATGCCCTCGCGCTTGAGGCAGTTGTACGACCGAACGGTGAGCTCCAGCTCCTCGATCGGCAGGGCGAGATCGGCGGCGAGCGCGGCGTCCGTCGGCGACGGGCCCATGTCGATGCCCTCGGCGTCGATGTTGAGCTCACGGGCCAGACCGAACAGCTCGACCAGGGTCTTACCGGCCGACGCCATGGCGTCACGGGGACGCATGGCCTGCTTGGTCTCGACGTCGACGATCAGCTTGTCGAAGTCGGTGCGCTGCTCGACACGGGTCGCCTCGACCTTGTACGTGACCTTCAGCACCGGGGAGTAGATGGAGTCGACCGGGATACGGCCGATCTCCTGGCCCAGCTGCTTGTTCTGCACGGCGGAGACGTAGCCGCGACCGCGCTCGACGGTCAGCTCCATCTCCAGCTTGCCCTTGCTGTTCAGCGTGGCGAGCACCAGGTCGGGGTTGTGCACCTCGACACCGGCCGGCGGGGCGATGTCAGCAGCGGTGACCTGGCCGGGGCCCTGCTTGCGCAGGTACATCACGACCGGCTCGTCGTGCTCCGAGGAGACGACCAGCTGCTTGATGTTGAGGATGAGGTCGGTCACGTCCTCCTTGACGCCCGGCACGGTGGTGAACTCGTGCAGGACACCGTCGACGCGGATGCTGGTGACAGCGGCGCCGGGGATGGAGGAGAGGAGCGTGCGGCGGAGCGAGTTGCCGAGGGTGTAACCGAAGCCCGGCTCCAGCGGCTCGATGACGAACCTGGAGCGGTACTCGTCGACGACCTCTTCGGTCAGCGACGGACGCTGAGCGATAAGCATGTGGTGATCCTTCATTCGTGGGCGCCCACTATTTGACGCCCCCAAGTACTACAAGGGTACGGGCGGCACGGCACCGAAGCGCCGTACCGCCCGAGAGTCCTGCAGGTCCGGCCCGTAACGGGTCAGACGCGGCGACGCTTGGGAGGGCGGCAGCCGTTGTGCGGGGTGGGCGTGACGTCCTGGATCGAGCCGACCTCGAGGCCGGTGGCCTGGAGGGAGCGGATCGCGGTCTCACGGCCGGAGCCGGGACCCTTGACGAAGACGTCGACCTTGCGCATGCCGTGCTCCTGCGCGCGACGGGCGGCCGACTCGGCAGCCATCTGCGCGGCGAAGGGGGTGGACTTGCGCGAGCCCTTGAAGCCGACGTGGCCGGCGGAGGCCCAGGAGATCACGTTGCCCGAGGGGTCCGTGATCGAGACGATGGTGTTGTTGAACGTGCTCTTGATGTGGGCATGCCCATGAGCGACGTTCTTCTTTTCCTTGCGGCGCACCTTCTTGGTAGCACCCTGACGGCCCTTAGGAGGCATGTCTTACTCCCGTTGGAGTGGAGGTGATCGGTCCTACAGCGAAGACCGCTGAACAGCGTCCCTAGCTGAGGACTACTTCTTGCCCGGCTTCTTCTTACCGGCGATCGCGCGACGCGGGCCCTTGCGGGTACGAGCGTTCGTGCTGGTGCGCTGGCCGTGGACCGGAAGTCCACGACGGTGACGCAGACCCTGGTAGCAGCCGATCTCGACCTTGCGGCGGATGTCGGCCTGGATCTCGCGGCGGAGGTCACCCTCGGTACGGAGGTTGGCGTCCACGTACTCGCGGATCTTGACCAGGTCCTCTTCGGCCAGATCACGAACGCGGGTGTTGGGGTCAACACCGGTGGCGGCCAGGGCCTCCTTGGACCGGGTGCGCCCGATGCCGAAGACGTAGGTGAGGGCAACCTCCACGCGCTTTTCGCGCGGGATGTCAACACCTGAAACGCGTGCCATTCAATGGCTCCTGTTGATATCGGGGGTCTTCCGCAGAGCCTCTCCCAGACAAAAGTGCCTACAGATGCGTAGGCACGATTCCGGGTCCCCGGCCCCCGCCGGAGGTGTCGCCCGCTGTGTCAGCTGGGCGGGCCCTGCGTATGTACGTATTTACGTGCGTCGCGCGAAGAACTGCGAGGTGCAGGTCGTGCGTCAGCCCTGGCGCTGCTTGTGGCGCAGGTTGTCGCAGATGACCATGACCCGACCGTGACGGCGGATCACCTTGCACTTGTCGCAGATCTTCTTGACGCTCGGCTTGACCTTCATGGGATGTCAGGTTCTCCGGGTCGGTGCCACCACCCCACCGCGAAGCGGGATGCGGGCAAGATCTACTTGTAGCGGTAGACGATCCGACCACGCGTCAGGTCGTAAGGAGACAGCTCCACCACGACCCGGTCATCCGGGAGGATGCGGATGTAGTGCATCCGCATCTTGCCGCTGATGTGCGCTAGGACCTTGTGACCGTTCTGAAGTTCCACCTTGAACATTGCGTTCGGGAGGGACTCGATCACGGTGCCCTCGATTTCGATGGCACCTTGCTTCTTGGCCACGCTTCGCCCTTCGAATCGGCTACCTTGATCGACTCCGTACAGCACGCATGAAGACATACGGGTATACGCGAGCCGACGAGTCAGTCTACGTCAGGGCATCCGTAAAGACGAATCCGGGAAGGATGCCCTGCTGTCAAGATCCTTAAGCCGGTCGGCCGAAGACTCAGCCGAGCGGGTCGGGGGCGGTCGTGACACCCAGCTCGGCCAGCTTGGCCTTGCCGCCGTCGGGCGCGGTCAGCACGATCAGGCCCTCCTCGGTCAGCGCGATCGAGTGCTCCCAGTGCGAGGACCAGGTCCCGTCGGTCGTGATGACCGTCCAGTCGTCGTCCAGCACCTGGGTCCGCGGGGTGCCCAGCGAGACCATCGGCTCGATCGCCAGGCAGAACCCGGGCACCAGCTTCGGGTTGTGCCGGCCGATGAGGCGCCGCTTGTCGACGTAGTTCAGCAGATGCGGGTCCATGTGCATCTCCGAGCCGATGCCGTGGCCCCCGTAGTCCTCGATGATCCCGTACTTGCCGGAGGACGGGCGGGGCTGGCGGCGGATGTAGCCCTCGATCGCCTTCGAGACCTCGGCCAGCCTGGCGCCCTTCTTCATCGCGGCGATCCCGGCCCACATCGACTCCTCGGTCACCCGGGAGAGCTCGACCAGCTCCGGGGCGTGCCCCGTGCCGACGAACGCGGTGTACGCCGCGTCGCCGTGCCAGCCGTCGATGATGGCGCCGCAGTCGATCGAGATGATGTCGCCGTCCTTGAGGACGGTCCTGTCGTCGGGGATGCCGTGGACCACGACCTCGTTCACCGACGTACAGATCGTGGCGGGGAACCCGCCGTACCCGAGGAAGTTCGGCTTCGCGCCGTGCTCGGCGAGCACCTTCCGGGCCACCTGGTCCAGATCGTTCGTGGTCGCCCCGGGCACCGCGGCTTCCCGGGTCGCGGAGTGGATCGCGGCAACGACCAGCCCCGCCTCACGCATCTTCGCGATCTGCTCGGGAGTCTTGATCTCCACCATCGAATTGCCTTCCCCGTCGAACCCGGATTGTGTGTGCGACACCGGATTGTGAGTGCGCCAGATGTCTGTTCAACAGTACGGCCGCGGCGTCCTGGGGACACCGCGGCCGTCTGGATACGTACTGCGTCAGGCCCGGTCGGCCCGAAGGGCCTCCATGGCCCGCTCGGTCACCTCGGTGACCTTGCCGAGCGCGGAGATCGTGACCACCAGGCCCTGGGCCTTGTAGTGGTCGATGATCGGCTCGGTCTCGGCGTGGTAGACCTCCAGGCGACGGCGGACCGTCTCCTCGCTGTCGTCACCGCGCTGGTACAGCTCGCCACCGCAGATGTCACAGACACCGTCCTGCTTGGGCGGGCTGTACACCAGGTGGAAGACATGCTTGCCGTCGTTGCGGCAGGTACGCCGACCTGCGATCCGCTTGACGACCTCGTCCTCGGGGACCTCAAGATCCAGCACCGCGTCCAGCTTCTGCCCCGCGGACTTCAGCGACTCGTCGAGCGCCTGGGCCTGCGCGACGTTCCGCGGGAAGCCGTCGAGGAGGAACCCTCCCACGGCGTCCGGCTGGGACATGCGGTCCTGTGCCATCCCGATGGTGACCTCGTCGGGCACCAGGTCGCCGGCGTCCATGTACGCCTTGGCCTGCTTGCCCAGCTCCGTGCCCTGACTGATATTGGCACGGAAGAGGTCGCCCGTGGAGATGTGCGGGATCACCAGGTTCTTGGCAAGGTACGCGGCCTGCGTTCCCTTGCCCGCCCCGGGCGGTCCGACGAGGACGATACGCATCAGCGGAGGAACCCTTCGTAATTGCGCTGCTGGAGCTGGCTCTCGATCTGCTTCACGGTCTCCAGACCCACACCCACGATGATCAGGATGCTCGTCCCGCCGAACGGGAAGTTCTGGTTCGCACCGAAGCCCACCAACGCCATCGTTGGGACAAGAGCGATCACACCCAGATACAGCGACCCCGGCCAGGTGATCCGGTTGAGTACGTAACTCAGGTACTCAGCGGTCGGTCGGCCAGCCCGGATGCCCGGGATGAAGCCACCATACTTCTTCATGTTGTCGGCGACTTCCTCGGGGTTGAACGAGATCGCCACGTAGAAGAAGGCGAAGAACACGATCAACAGGAAGTACGAAACGATGTAGGCGGGGTGGTCGCCCTTGACCAGGTTGTCCTTGATCCAGGTCGCCCAGCCCGCGGTCGAACCGCTGAACTGCACGACGAGACCAGGGATGTAGAGCAGCGACGAAGCGAAGATGACCGGGATCACACCGGCCTGGTTGACCTTCAGCGGGATGTAAGTGGACGTACCGCCGTAGGACTTCCGGCCGATCATGCGCTTCGCGTACTGAACGGGGATCCGGCGCTGGGCCTGCTCCACGAAGACGACGAGGCCGACCATGGCCAGACCCACCAGGATCACGGCGCCGAATTCGATCCAGCCGTCCGCGAGCTTGCCCTGCTGCTTGACGGCCCACAGCGCACCGGGGAAACCGGCGGCGATCGAGACGAACATCAGGATCGACATACCGTTGCCGATGCCCTTGTCGGTCACGAGCTCGCCGAGCCACATCACGACGCAGGTACCGGCGGTCATGCAGATGACCATGGTGACGGTGATGAAGATCGACTGGTCGGGCACGATCTGGCTGGCGACCGGGCAGCCGCTGAACAGCGCGCCGGTACGGGCGGTGGCCACCAGGCCGGTGCCCTGAAGGATCGCGAGCGCGACCGTCAGATAACGCGTGTACTGCGTGACCTTCGCCTGGCCGGACTGCCCTTCCTTCTTCAGGGCTTCCAGCCGCGGGATCACCACGGTCAGCAGCTGAAGGATGATGCTCGCCGTGATGTACGGCATGATGCCGAGCGCGAAGATGGTGATCTGCAACAGCGCGCCACCACTGAACATGTTGACCAGACCGAACAGACCCTGGTTGGTCTTCGTCTGGTCCATGCAGGTCTGCACGTTCGAGTAGCTGACACCGGGAATCGGGATGTGCGTCCCGAGCCGGTAGATCACGATGATGGCGAGTGTGAAGAGCAGCTTCTTGCGCAGGTCGGGCGTCTTGAACGCTCGGGCGAACGCGGTGAGCACGGTGCCTCCTGCGACCCCCGCGCGGTCTGCGTCAGAGGTGACGGTCTTGAGGTTCGATGAGTACGTATCGGTCAATAGCCGCGCGGATACACCACGCTGGGTTCAGACAGTGCAGCGCCACCTTACCGGCGACCCCGCCCCCTAGGAACGACCAACCGGGGATGCCCTTTCAAAAGGGCATCCCCGGTTGGGTGTTCAGGTCATCGAGTCGTCTCAGACGAGCTCGGTGACGGTGCCGCCCGCGGCGGCAATCTTCTCCTTGGCGGAGCCGGAAACGGCGTCAACCGAAACCGTCAGCGCCACGGAGATCTCGCCCTGGCCAAGGACCTTGACGAGGCAGTTCTTGCGCACCGCGCCCTTGGCGACCAGGTCGGCCACCGTGACGTCCCCACCCTGCGGGTAGAGCTCACCGAGCTTGTCCAGGTTCACGACCTGGAACTCGGTGCGGAACGGGTTCTTGAAGCCCTTGAGCTTCGGGAGACGCATGTGGAGGGGCATCTGCCCACCCTCGAAGCGCTCCGGAACCTGGTAACGGGCCTTCGTGCCCTTGGTACCACGACCTGCGGTCTTACCCTTCGATGCCTCACCACGGCCCACACGGGTCTTGGCGGTCTTGGCACCGGGGGCGGGCCGGAGGTTGTGGACCTTCAGCGGGTTGTTCTCCGCCATGTCAGTCGACCTCCTCAACCGTCACGAGGTGGCGGACGGTGTTAGCCATTCCGCGGAACTCGGGGCGGTCCTCCTTGACAACCACGTCGTGCAGGCGCTTGAGCCCGAGCGAACGCAGGGTGTCGCGGTGGTTCTGCTTGCTGCCGATGTACGACTTCGTCTGCGTGATCTTGAGGCGAGCCATTACGCACCCGCTCCCGCACGCGCACGGAGCAGAGCCGCGGGGGCGACGTCCTCGAGGGGCAGACCACGGCGAGCCGCGATCTCCTCGGGACGCTGCAGGCCCTTGAGGGCCGCCACGGTCGCGTGCACGATGTTGATCGCGTTGTCGGAGCCGAGCGACTTCGACAGGATGTCGTGAACGCCGGCGCACTCCAGAACGGCGCGCACCGGGCCACCGGCGATAACACCGGTACCGGGGGAAGCAGGCTTCAGCAGGACGACGCCCGCGGCCTTCTCGCCCGTGATCGGGTGCGGGATGGTGCCCTGGATACGCGGGACCTTGAAGAAGCTCTTCTTGGCCTCTTCGACGCCCTTGGCGATGGCCGCGGGAACTTCCTTGGCCTTGCCGTAACCGACACCTACGGTGCCGTCACCGTCTCCGACCACGACGAGCGCGGTGAAGCTGAAGCGACGACCACCCTTGACAACCTTGGCAACGCGGTTGATCGCGACTACGCGCTCAACGTAAGCGGTCTTCTCGGCGGCAGCGCCACCGTCGCGACCCTTCCGGTCCCGCCGCTCGCCGCCACCGGCACCGCTTCCGCGGCGCTGGGGTCCAGCCATTGGATTTACCTCTCTCTGTTACGTCCGTTAGTCCCGGAACCGGGGCTTAGAACTTCAGCCCGGCTTCGCGGGCGGCGTCAGCCAGAGCGGCAATGCGCCCGGCGTACCTGTTGCCACCACGGTCGAACACGACAGCCTCGACACCCGCGGCCTTCGCACGCTCGGCGACGAGCGCACCGACCTGCTGCGCCTGGGCGCTCTTGTCGGCCTCGCCACCGCGGATCGAGGTGTCCAGGGTCGACGCCGACGCGAGCGTGTGGCCCGCGATGTCGTCGATGACCTGCGCAACGATGTTGCGGTTGGAACGCGTCACGACCAGGCGCGGACGCTCCGGCGTACCGGAGATGTGCTTGCGCACGCGGACGTGGCGGCGCTTGATGGCAGCGCGCTTGTACGCGTCGCCCTTGGCGATCTTCACACCGTATGCCATGGCTTACTTACCCGCCTTTCCGACCTTGCGGCGGATAACCTCGCCGGCGTACTTGACGCCCTTGGCCTTGTACGGGTCGGGCTTCCGCAGCTTGCGGATGTTAGCGGCGACCTCGCCGACCTTCTGCTTGTCGATGCCCTCGACGCTGAGCTTCGTGGGCGACTCGACCTTGAAGGTGATGCCCTCGGGGGCAACGACGACGACCGGGTGGCTGTAGCCCAGGGCGAACTCCAGGTTGGAGCCCTTCGCCTGGACGCGGTAACCGACACCGCTGATCTCGAGCGCCTTGCTGTATCCCGCGGTCACGCCGGTGATCATGTTCGCCACCAGCGTGCGGGACAGGCCGTGAAGGGCCTTGTTCTGACGCTCGTCGTTAGGACGGACGACGTTCAGCACGCCGTCCTCGCCCTTGGTGACCTCGATCGGCGCGGCGACGGTGTGCGTGAGGGTCCCCTTGGGGCCCTTCACCGCGACCGTGCGGCCATCGATGGTGACGTCCACACCGGCGGGAACCTGGATGGGGAGCTTGCCGATTCGCGACATTAGCTTTTCCTCCGTTCCCGACTACCAGACGTAGGCGAGGACTTCCCCACCTACGCCCTTCTTGCTGGCCTGCTGGCCGGTCAGGAGACCGTGGGACGTGGAGATGATCGCCACGCCCAGGCCGCCGAGAACCTTCGGCAGGTTGGTGGACTTCGCGTACACACGCAGACCCGGCTTCGAGATCCTCTTGATGCCGGCGATCGAGCGCTCGCGGTTCGGGCCGAACTTCAGCTCGAGAACGAGGTTCTTGCCGACCTCGGCGTCCTCGGTCTTCCAGCCGGTGATGAAGCCCTCCTGCTGGAGGATCTCCGCGATGTGCGACTTGATCTTGCTGTGCGGCATCACGACGGAGTCGTGGTACGCCGAGTTTGCGTTACGCAGACGCGTGAGCATGTCTGCGATGGGATCAGTCATGGTCATGAATTGGCCTTCGGCCTCTCTCGCCGGGGTTTCCTGTATGCGCCATCCCTCTCCCCACTCAGTGGCGGGACGGGTGCGGTGCGGGGACCTACGGCGTAGTAAGTCGGTCTAGGGCGGCAGACGCCCAACCCCGCAAGCCTACGGCATGCGGAGCGGGGCTTCTGCCGACCAGATACTTACCGAGAGCCTCTGGTTTATCCCGGAAGGGATTACCAGGAGCTCTTGGTCACGCCCGGCAGCTCGCCACGGTGGGCCATCTCACGAAGGCACACGCGGCACAGGCCGAACTTGCGGTAGACGGAGTGGGGCCGGCCGCAGCGCTGGCAGCGGGTGTACCCGCGGACGCCGAACTTCGGCTTGCGGGCGGCCTTAGCGATCAGGGACTTCTTCGCCACGGTCAGTTCTCCTTGAACGGGAAGCCGAGGTGACGAAGGAGGGCACGACCCTCGTCGTCATTGGTCGCCGTGGTGACCACGGTGATGTCCATGCCCCGGACCCGGTCGATCTTGTCCTGGTCGATCTCGTGGAACATGACCTGCTCCGTGAGACCGAAGGTGTAGTTGCCACGGCCGTCGAACTGCTTCGGCGACAGGCCACGGAAGTCACGGATACGCGGAAGCGCGAGCGACAGCGTACGGTCCAGGAACTCCCACATGCGGTCACCGCGGAGGGTGACGTGGCAGCCGATCGGCTGCCCCTCGCGCAGCTTGAACTGCGCGATCGACTTGCGGGCCTTGGTGACGGCCGGCTTCTGACCGGTGATCGTGGTGAGGTCCTTGATGGCACCGTCGATCAGCTTGGAGTCGCGGGCGGCGTCGCCCACACCCATGTTGACCACGATCTTGACGAGACCGGGGATCTGCATGACGTTCTCGTAGGAGAACTCCTCACGCAGCTTGCCGGCGATTTCCTCGCGGTAGCGCGTCTTCAGACGCGGCGCAGTGGTGGCAGTCATCAGATGTCCTCACCGGTCCGCTTGGCAACGCGGATCTTGTTGCCCTCGTCGTCAAAGCGGTAGCCGACGCGGGTGACGACCTTCTTGCCGTCCTTCTCCACAACCAGCTGAACATTGCTGACGTGGACAGGGGCTTCGGTCGTCACGATGCCACCGGTCTGCGAACCACGAGCGGTCTGGCCGGCCTTGGTGTGCTTCTTGACCCGGTTGACACCCTCGACGAGGACACGGTTCTGCGTGGGGTAGGCAACGATGACCTTGCCCTGCTTGCCGCGGTCCTTACCGGTGATGACCTGAACCAGGTCGCCCTTCTTGATCTTCATGCTTACAGCACCTCCGGCGCGAGCGAGATGATCTTCATGAACTTCTTCTCGCGCAGCTCACGGCCCACCGGGCCGAAGATACGGGTGCCGCGGGGGTCGCCGTCGTTCTTCAGAATGACGGCGGCGTTCTCGTCGAAGCGGATGTACGAGCCGTCCTGGCGGCGGCGCTCCTTGACGGTGCGAACGATGACCGCCTTGACGACGTCACCCTTCTTCACGTTGCCACCGGGGATCGCATCCTTGACGGTGGCGACGATAACGTCGCCGATACCCGCGTAGCGGCGACCCGAGCCACCGAGAACACGAATGGTGAGAATTTCCTTCGCACCCGTGTTGTCGGCGACGCGAAGTCGCGACTCCTGCTGGATCACGTCTATCTCCTGATCGTCTGCCGGTTCCCGGCGGGGGAACCCGCGTAAGTGACTTACGCGGGTCCCCCACCGAGCCTGGCGGAACTGACCTGAGCGATGAGCTCAGGGATTATTACTTGGCCTTCTCAAGGATCTCGACGATGCGCCAGCGCTTCGTCGCGGAGAGCGGACGCGTCTCCATGATGACCACACGGTCGCCCACGCCTGCGGCGTTGGCCTCGTCGTGCGCCTTGAGCTTGTTCGTACGGCGGATGACCTTGCCGTACAGCGCGTGCTTGACGCGGTCCTCGACAGCGACGACGACGGTCTTGTCCATCTTGTCGCTGACGACGAGACCCTCACGGGTCTTGCGGAAACCGCGCTGCTCAGTCGTCTCAGTCACATTCTTCTCGCTCATCAGGCGCTCTCCACCGTCTCGATGCCCAGCTCGCGCTCACGCATCAGGGTGTAGATCCGGGCGATGTCCTTACGGACGGACTTGAGCCGACCGTGGTTCTCGAGCTGCCCGGTCGCCGCCTGGAAGCGGAGGTTGAACAGCTCTTCCTTGGCCTCACGGAGCTTGGCGACGAGGTCCTCGTCGTTCAGCTCACGCAGCTCGGTCGCCTTGGTACCGGCCGCCATCACGACTCACCTGCCTCGCGCCGCACGATGCGGCACTTCATCGGAAGCTTGTGGGCGGCGCGGGTGAGCGCCTCCTTAGCGACCTTCTCGTTCGGGTAGGACAGCTCGAACATCACCCGGCCGGGCTTGACGTTCGCGATCCACCACTCCGGGGAACCCTTACCGGAACCCATGCGGGTCTCGGCAGGCTTCTTGGTGAGCGGACGGTCCGGGTAGATGTTGATCCAGACCTTGCCGCCACGCTTGATGTGGCGGGTCATCGCGATACGAGCAGCCTCGATCTGGCGGTTCGTCACGTACGCCGGCGTCAGCGCCTGGATGCCGTACTCACCGAATGCGACCTCAGTGCCACCCTTCGCCATACCACTGCGCTTGGGGTGGTGCTGCTTGCGGTGCTTGACCCTACGAGGGATCAGCATGTCGGTCAGGCCTCCGTTCCAGTGCTCTCAGCCGGAGCAGCGGCGGCGGGAGCGTCGGCCTTGGGGGCCTCTGCTGCCGGCGCGGTCTGCTGCGGCTTGCGGCCGCGGCCGCCACGCTCGCCACCACGGCCACCACGGCCGCCTGCGGCCGGACGGTCGCTGCCGCCACCACGGGCCGGGCGGTTACCCGCACGGGCCGCAGCGTTCTCGGCGCGGACCTCGGCGATGTTCTTGACATTGCCCTTGTAGATCCAGACCTTCACGCCGATGCGGCCGAAGGTCGTCTTGGCCTCGAAGAAGCCGTAGTCCACGTTCGCGCGGAGCGTGTGCAGCGGCACACGACCCTCGCGGTAGAACTCCGAACGGGACATCTCGGCGCCGCCGAGACGGCCACCGCACTGGATCTTGATGCCCTTGGCGCCGGCCTTCATCGTCGACTGCATGCTCTTACGCATGGCGCGACGGAAGGAGACACGCGAGGACAGCTGCTCGGCGACGGCCTGGGCCACCAGCTGAGCGTCCACCTCGGGGTTCTTGACCTCGAGGATGTTGAGCTGGACCTGCTTGCCGGTCAGCTTCTCCAGCTCGCCGCGGATGCGGTCGGCCTCGGCGCCGCGGCGGCCGATGACGATGCCCGGACGAGCGGTGTGGATGTCGACGCGGACGCGGTCGCGGGTGCGCTCGATCTCAACCTTCGAGATACCGGCGCGCTCCATGCCCTTCGTCATCATGCGACGAATGGCAACGTCTTCCTTGACGTAGTCCTTGTACAGCTTGTCGGCGTACCAACGGGACTTGAAGTCCGTGGTGATGCCGAGCCGGAACCCGTGCGGGTTAACCTTCTGGCCCATTACCGGGTTCCTTCCTTGCTGCTGACGACCACGGTGATGTGGCTGGTCCGCTTGCGGATCCGGTAGGCACGGCCCTGGGCGCGCGGACGGAACCGCTTCAGGGTCGGGCCCTCGTCGACGTACGCCTCGGAAATGACGAGGCTGCCGGCGTCGGTGTGGTCGTAATTGTGTGCAGCGTTGGCAATGGCGCTGTCCAGCACCTTGCCAACCGGCACGCTCGCGGCCTGCGGGGCGAAACGCAGGACGGCCTGAGCCTCCGTGGCATCCATGCCACGGATAAGGTCCACCACGCGGCGGGCCTTCATGGGCGTGACGCGGATGTACCGCGCCTGGGCCCTGGCTTCCATGGTTGTCCCTTCGGTGTCGTTCATAGTCTTCGCACCCCGCCTTAGCGGCGCTTCGACTTGCGGTCGTCCTTGACGTGGCCGCGGAAGGTGCGGGTCGGCGCAAACTCGCCGAGCTTGTGGCCGACCATCGACTCGGTGACGAACACCGGGACGTGGATCTTGCCGTTGTGCACCGCGATGGTGTGTCCCAGCATGTCCGGGATGATCATCGAGCGCCGGGACCAGGTCTTGATGACGTTCTTGGTGCCTGCTTCGTTCTGTACGTCCACCTTCTTGACAAGGTGTCCGTCGACGAAAGGCCCCTTCTTGAGACTGCGCGGCATCTAAACCCGCTCCTAGCGCTTCTTGTTCGTCTTGCGGCGGCGGACGATGTACTTGCTCGAAGCCTTCTTCGGCGAGCGAGTACGACCCTCCTTCTGACCCCACGGGCTGACCGGGTGGCGACCACCGGAGGTCTTACCCTCACCACCACCGTGCGGGTGGTCGACCGGGTTCATCGCGACACCGCGGACGGACGGGCGAACGCCCTTCCAGCGCATACGACCGGCCTTGCCCCAGTTGATGTTCGACTGCTCGGCATTGCCGACCTCGCCGATGGTGGCGCGGCAGCGGATGTCGACCAGACGGACCTCGCCCGACGGCATACGAAGGTGCGCCATGGCGCCTTCCTTCGCGAGCAGCTGGACCGAAGCACCCGCGGAACGGGCGATCTTCGCTCCGCCACCGGGACGCATCTCGATGGCGTGGATGGTCGTACCGACCGGGATGTTGCGCAGCGGCAGGTTGTTGCCCGGCTTGATGTCGGCACCTGCGCCGTTCTCCACCCGGTCGCCCTGGCCCAGCTTGGCCGGGGCGAGGATGTAGCGCTTCTCGCCGTCTGCGTAGTGCAGCAGCGCGATGCGCGCGGTGCGGTTCGGGTCGTACTCGATGTGCGCGACCTTGGCCGGCACGCCGTCCTTGTCGTGACGACGGAAGTCGATCACACGGAAGGCGCGCTTGTGTCCGCCACCCTGGTGGCGAACGGTGATCCGGCCGGTGTTGTTACGGCCGCCCTTGCTGTGCAGAGGGCGAACCAGCGACTTCTCCGGCGTGGACCGCGTGATCTCGACAAAGTCGGCGACGCTGGAGCCACGACGGCCCGGGGTCGTCGGCTTGTACTTGCGGATACCCATTTCTCAGTCCTCGTCCGATTCCGGACGACTCGGACTCCGTTAGGAGACCGGGCCGCCGAAGATGTCGATACGGTCGCCCTCGGCAAGGGTCACAATGGCGCGCTTGGTGTCAGCGCGCTTCCCGAACCCGGTGCGGGTGCGCTTGCGCTTGCCCTGGCGGTTGATCGTGTTGACCCCGGTGACCTTGACCGAGAAGACCGCTTCCACGGCCTGCTTGATCTGGGTCTTGTTGGAGCCCGGCGCGACGATGAACGTGTACTTGTTCTCGTCGAGCAGCGCGTAGCTCTTCTCGGAAACAACCGGCTTGACGAGGACGTCGCGCGGGTCCGTGAAGGTCTTGCTGGTAACGGTCGTCTCAGCCATCAGACGTCGCTCCCTTCGGTCTCAGTGGTGGCCTTGGGGCCAGACACGAAGGACTCGAAGGCGGCCTTGGTGAAGACCACGTCGTCGGAGACGAGCACGTCGTACGTGTTCAGCTGGCCCGGCTCCAGGAGGTGCACCTGGGGCAGGTTACGGGCGGACAGCCACGCGGCCTCGTCCGAACGCTCGGCGACCAGGAGCACGTGCTTGCGCTCGCTGACCTTGCCCAGCAGGGACTTCGCGGCCTTCGTGGAGGCAACGCCCTCGACCACGCCGGAGACGACGTGGATACGAGCGTTCTGGGCCCGGTCGGTGAGGGCACCGCGCAGAGCGGCGACCTTCATCTTCTTCGGGGTGCGCTGCGAGTAGTCACGCGGCTGCGGGCCGTGGACGACGCCACCGCCGGCGAACTGCGGCGCACGGGTCGAACCCTGGCGCGCGCGGCCGGTGCCCTTCTGGCGGTAAGGCTTCTTACCGCCACCGCGGACTTCGCCGCGACGCTTGGTCTTGTGCGTGCCCTGACGGGCCGCGGCCAGCTGCGCGACAACGACCTGGTGGATCAGCGGGATGCTGATCTTGGCGTCGAAGATCTCCGAGGGGAGTTCGACGGTCCCGGCCTTGTCGCCTGCCGGCGAAAGGATGTCAATGGTGCTCATCGGTTCCTCAAGCCCCCTTGGCCGCGGTACGGACCAGGACGAGGCCGCCGTTCGGACCGGGGACCGCGCCCTTGATGAGCAGCAGACCCTTCTCCGCGTCAACGGCGTGGACGGTCAGGTTCTGGGTGGTGACCCGCTCGTTGCCCATGCGGCCCGCCATGCGCATGCCCTTGAAGACACGGCCCGGGGTGGCACAGCCACCGATGGAGCCAGGCTTACGGTGCACTCGGTGGGCACCGTGGGAAGCCTTGCCACCCTTGAAGTTGTGGCGCTTCATGACACCGGCGAAGCCCTTGCCCTTGCTCTTGCCCGTGACATCAACCTTGATGCCGGACTCGAACACCTGGGCGGTGATCTCCTGGCCCAGCGTGTACTCGCTGGCGTCAGGGGTGCGGAGCTCCACCAGGTGGCGGCGCGGAGTCACGTCGGCCTTGGCGAAGTGGCCCTTGAGGGGCTTGTTCACCTTGCGAGGGTCGATCTCGCCGAAGGCGATCTGGACCGACTCGTAGCCGTCGATGTCGTTCGTACGGACCTGCGTCACGACGCACGGCCCGGCCTTGACGACGGTCACCGGGACAACCCGGTTGTTCTCGTCCCAGACCTGGGTCATGCCGAGCTTCTCGCCCAGGACGCCCTTGATGTTCTTAGTCATCTCGCGCGTCACCTCAGAGCTTGATCTCGATGTCGACGCCCGCCGGGAGGTCGAGGCGCATGAGCGAGTCAACCGTCTTCGGCGTGGGGTCGAGGATGTCGATGAGGCGCTTGTGCGTGCGCATCTCGAAGTGCTCGCGCGAGTCCTTGTACTTGTGCGGCGACTTGATGACGCAGTACACGTTCTTCTCAGTGGGCAGCGGCACCGGGCCTGCGACCGACGCACCAGTGCGCGTCACCGTCTCGACGATCTTCTTCGCCGAAGAGTCGATGACCTCGTGGTCGTAGGCCTTGAGCCGGATGCGGATCTTCTGTCCCGCCATGGCTACTCAGTAGTCCTGTCTCTCGTAACGCTCTGGGACCCGCCGGGTACTGCGTTCCTCTCCGACCCACGCGGTCGGGCGTGTCGCATTCCCTCTACGAAGATCTCCCGAAGGATTTCCCAACCAAGGGGTGCGGGCCGTGACCGCAAGCCGGGGGTGAACACCCACCGGGTGCCTGGCCGGCGCCCCGCTGACGCTTCCCGGAAGATTCCCGTACGTCCGCCTCAGCGCTGCCTTACGGCAGTTGGGGCGACGAGTACTGTGGGACTTGCTTCCAGTCCTCCCGACGGGAGGCGCGCAGCATCGGCACTCAACCGAGCAACCCCGACAGTCTGCCATAGCAGGCGTGACGCTGGCCAATCGGGCCGGAGATCTTACTCCCCGCCACGAGCCGGTCAAACGCGGCACGCGTTCGCGGCCTCACCGGAACGAGTGATGGGCCTGCCTCTGGCATGTGCCGGTGGCCGGGCGCCGCTGACCTGGACCCCGTCCCGCGGGCTTCGCGACCCGCCGCATTCCCCTACAGCGACAGCGTCGCGGCGATCCTGTCGACGATCTGCTCCAGCGGTTCGTCGACCACCGGCTCGGTCCACGAGACGTGCATGGTGAGCAGCCCGTCGGTGTCCGGTGGACGCACTCCGTAGGTGAGTGCCCGGATCACCGGGCGGGCGCCGAAGCGCCACTTGCGCTCGCCTGCCATGTTCTCCCGGATACGGACGGCGTCACCGAGCGGCAGCGGGAGATACCGGACGTCCGGCTCCCCGAAATCACCGGCCCGCATGTGCTCGGCCAGCCAGCCGAGGGTGACGTCCGGCACCGTGTCGTCCGGAAGGATCGCGTCGATCTCCATAAAGGCGACGACCTCGTGGTGACCGCTGAGGTACCAGCCGAAGGCAGCCAGCGGTGTCCGGGTACGGCTGTCGGCCGCAGCGCGCTCGAGGCCCCGCTCCAGCCGCGCGGTGTCGGCTGCCTGGCCGTCCCGCTCGTAGCGTTCGGCGAGGTTCCGGGCCTCCTGGCCTGCCCAGTAACCGAGATCCATGTCGGTGACGGGGAAGGGCACCCAGTCCTCCGAACACTCCAGTCCGAGATTGTTCAGGTCGATCAGCATCTGCGGTCACTCCGTCCAGCACAGCGAGTCGGCAACGGCGTCGAACAGGCCGGCCATCGCGTCGGCCAGCGGTTCCAGAGGCGTCGAGAAGGTCAGCAGCAGGAACGCCGCGGTCTGCGGCACGGGCATGTGGTACTCCACAGATGTGGAGAGGCGCACGACAGCGTCAGAGCCGTCACCAGGCTGTTCGACCTGTTTCCGTACCCGGACCGCCGGGCCCGACGCCAGTTCTCCGATGCTGACCTCCTGGCCGACCGGGCCGCTCTCGGCGAGGGACCGCGCGAGCGCGTCCAGGGGCAGCGGTTCCGCGTGCTTCAAAGGGGCCAGCGTCACCAGGAGCGAGGCCGGGATGGTGAACGGTCCGGCCTGCTGAAGACTGAGATACAGCTCTATTCCACCGTTGCGGTACGCCTTGGCTGCCCGGCGCAGCAGGTCATTCCGCAGTTCCGCCTTGAGATGCGGGGCATTGTCGACCCCCTCGAACTGCCGGTCCACGAGCGCCGCGACCGAGCTGTCGCGCTGCTCGGGTTCCAGCAGGATGCGGAACCAGCCGTCGGGGAGCAGCAACCGGTAGTCGCCGGGAACGGCGGGCGCCGGTTCCCCGTCCAGGGCGGCGTGCTGCGGGTCCGGATCGGTCATGACACGATCTCCTTGCTCCGTATGGGCCGGTCGAGCCGCAGACGACTGTTCAGCTGATGCACCACGTAGGGCGCTGCCTGCAGGAACCAACCTAGAAATCCGAGCAGGATCGCGGTGTCACCCGCAGCAGCGTGGGTGTCCGAGATCTGCAGGCCCTGCCCCACGGAGAGCAGCGGACTGACGATCATCACGGCTGTGGAGGACATACCGGCGATCGTGCCGGGGAAGCGGGAGACCCTGCGCGCTTCGGCGGCCGTCGCCGGAAGAACTCCCAGCCCGGCAGCGAAGGACTTCTTGGGCCACGAGCCACGGCGGCTCAGCCGGTGGTCGGACGCCGGGAGCCCGGCCTCCCGCTGGAACTCCGACCAACTTGCGCTGCCCCCGGGACCACCGAACCACAGCTCCCAGGGCAGCACCGCGCGGACCTGCCCGTCGGATCCGCGCAACTCGGCGCCCAGCGGGCGCCCTGTGTGGTCGAGCACCCGGACCAGTGACGCCACGCGGTGTGATCCCCCGCGCGGCAGCCAGATCTCCTGCCCGGAGAGATCGCGCAGCACCAGATCCTTGTCCTGGATACGCAGTTCGGTGTCCCGCCGGAACCGGATCGTCGCGCCCCCTGAGGGGCACGGCGAGATCCTGGCTCGGACCCTGGGCGAGTACCTCCGCATCCGTACACGGGTCCAGAGGCGCAGCACCAGCCGGGCCACAGGGGCAAGCACAGCCGCGGTCGCAGACACCAGGATCAGCCAGGGTGCGCGGGTGCCGGAGAGAATGATGATGCTGACAGCAACGAACCAAACGGCACCGGCCGTCAGGCGTATACCCAAGTACCAGTACGGAAAGAAGCTGCCCGGCCCCAGCGAGAGGCCTCGGCGGAAGGAATCGGTACTCGCCACCATGGGGTCGCTCTCGTCCCGCACCGTGTGCAGCGCGATCCCGGCGGCGCTCAGCAGTGCGGACATCCCGGTACGGACCAGCAGTTGCTCACCACCGACCGCACCCTTCGGCAGCTCTCCCGACTCGGGCAGCCAGTCGTCCAGATCGAGGTGCCCGATCAGCCCGCCGTCGCCGTTCTGGAACTGGATCTTGCCCCAGGAGCCGGGCACCGGTGGCCCCATGCGCCCCTCCAGATCCGGCCCGACCACATCGATGAAGACCGCGCGGGCGATCCCGTCCGCACCTCCGACCGCGAACCGGCGCTCCCCGGAACGCCGACGCAGGACCAGCTCGCCGCCGTCCAGGAAAAGCCGGGCCCGGTGGCACAGCTCAAGACCGGGGCCTCGCATCGCCACAGGCCTGAGAGCGGGTTCGTCGGGAGCGACTGTCGTCCGGGTCGAGCCAGGATTCATGAAGTTCCCCAGGTCAGAGGCCGTATCAACCAGTGACCTTGTCATAGAGGGACGTCACGCTGCCATACGCCCCTTCCGCGCCGGCAACGACTCCGGTAGCAGTGGCCCCGGCCCAGACATTGGTCTGGGCAGTGAAGTTACTCACGGACGAGGCGACAGCAGGCATCTTCAGTGCTGCCGGGGAAATGCCCTTGAGGTCTGCCGCGGCCCTCGCCAGGTCGGGATCGAGCGTCCCCGCCGATCGCGGAGGCGCAACGCTCTTCACGCCCTCGCGCCATGCCTGGCCGGAGAAGGCATTCTTGACCGACTTGACCCCGTCGACCGTGTCCCGGTACATCGAAGTCGGGCTGAAGCCTTCTTTGACGTTGCTCCAGCTGGGCAGTGGTCCCTTCGGCGCAGATGCCAGGGCCTTCGCAGCCGATCTGCCGCGCAGCGCCCCCTGTGCGCCACGATTGGCCAGCTTCCAGGCTTTGTTCGTCTTCATGCCCGAAGACACCGCGTTCTTGAACAGGCTGCTGCGAGCCAGCGCCTTGCTCCCGGCTGCCGCCCCCTTGGCACCCGACATGGCGGCGCGCCCGATGCCGAACGTGGCGACACCCACCGCGTCGAGGAACACCGCCTTCCAGCTGCCCTCGCCCCCCAGGGCCAGCACGAGGTCGGTCGCCAGGGCCACCACGCTCGCCGCCAGGGCGATGACGTTGGCGACGGCGGCAATGGCCTGTCCGATGACGGGGATCCAGCCGAGCGCGAGCGCTGCCACCCCGGCCCACAGTGCGATCCTCCCCGCCCACTTGGAGATTTCCGTGAGCCAGCCGGCGTTCTCATGGACCCAGTTCTTGAACTTGTCCTTCCAGCCGTCCTTGAGCCCGTCGTGCTCGATGACGTCATGGATCGCGTCGGCCGCCGCCTTCGCTGCCGCGTCGCGTACCCCCTTGGCCGCGTCCAGCGCATCCTTGGCGCTCGACAACGCGGCTGACGCCTGCTCCTTGTGGTGCTTGAACTTGCGGCTGTCCGGGTCGTCGTCCGGGGGGTTGTCGGGCTGCCCGTCGAGCGAGCGCTGGGCGGAGGTGAGATCGCCGTGGGCGCTCTCCGCGTCCGTCAGCGCCTTGTCCGCCATCTGCTGGGCCCTGTGCAGCTCGGAAGCGTATTCCTTGCTGCACACACCGTCGGCGACGGCGGTCCCCAGTGCGGTGGCTGCCTCGTCGTACCGCTTGAAGGCCTTGCGCAGCTTGTCACCAGCGCCTTCGGCCGACTTCCGGAACTCCGTGGCGGCCTTGCTGCGCCAGTTCTCGACGGAGGCGAGGGCCTTGATCTCGCGGGCTTCTTTGTCGATGGCGTCGGCGGTCCGGCGCAGTTGGCGGCCGAGTCCCGCTACTTCCTCGGGATCGCCGGGAATCGGGTCGGAGGACTCACCGAGTACCTCCCAGCGTGGTCCGGCGGGACGCTGCGCGCTCACTTCGCCGCCTTTCCGGCGGACTTGCCCGCAGACGGCTTGTCCTGGTCCCGGAGTGCTTCGGCGAGCTCGTGGTCGATCTTCTCGTAGGACTCGGCTGCCGTCTTCGTTATCCCGTACAGGGATTCCAGCTCTTCCGTGAGCTTCCCACGGTGGATCTTCCAGTTGCTGCCGAACGTGTGGAACGCATCGAGCAGCTTCTGCGAGCCGAGTTCCGCCACCCCGTATCCCTGGGAGGGGTCGCTCCTCTTGTCGAACGTGTCGTGGATGCGCTTCAGCGACCGCGAGCACTCCTTGATCCGCTCGATGTCCGCTTGCTGGTCACTCACACAGAATCCCCCTCCGTGCACGCCTGTACTTCGGCCGCCCCGCCGCTCCCGTGGCCACAACCCGGAGCACCCTTACCGGACTTCGAACGCGCGACTACTCACGGTACGAGGAACAGCAGACAACGTCGCGTACCTGGGAGGCAAGCGGGTGGGCCCCGGTGCCACCCCGGCCACCGCCCCGCCCCCGACCGGCCGCCGCACCGGCGCGGTCGGGAACGGCGGCCCGTGGTGGAGGTGTCAGATGACGCCCTGCGCCAGCATCGCGTCCGCGACCCGCTCGAAGCCGGCGATGTTGGCACCGGTCACGTAGTCGCCGGGGGCGCCGTAGCGCTCGGCGGTCTCGTAGCAGGTGTGGTGGATGTCGCGCATGATCCGTACCAGCTCGTCCTCCACCCGCGCGGGGGTCCAGGTGTCGCGGGCCGCGTTCTGGCTCATTTCCAGGGCGCTGACCGCGACACCGCCCGCGTTGGCGGCCTTGCCGGGGCCGAAGGCGACGCCCGCTTCGCGCAGGACGTCCACGGCCTCCAGGGTGGCGGGCATGTTCGCGCCCTCGGAGACGGCCTTGACGCCGTTGCGTACGAGCGTGGCCGCGGCGTCCGCGTCCAGTTCGTTCTGGGTCGCCGAGGGGAGCGCGATGTCGGCGGGTACGTCCCAGACCCGGCCACCGGCGATGTAGCGGGCGGACGCGCCCCGGCGCTTGGCGTACTCGCTGATGCGGGCGCGCTCGACTTCCTTGACCTGCTTGAGCAGTTCGACGTCGATGCCCTTGTCGTCCACGACGTAGCCGCCGGAGTCGGAGCAGGTCAGGGCGTTGGCGCCGAGGGCCTTCAGCTTCTCGATCGTGTAGATGGCGACGTTGCCCGAGCCGGAGACCACAGCGGTCTGGCCCTGGAGGTCCTCCCCGCGCCGGCGCAGCATCTCGGCGGTGAAGAACACGTTGCCGTAGCCGGTCGCCTCGGGGCGGATCGCGGAGCCGCCCCAGCCGAGGCCCTTTCCGGTGAGGACGCCCGCCTCCCAGCGGTTGGTGATGCGGCGGTACTGGCCGAACAGATAGCCGATCTCCCGGCCGCCGACGCCGATGTCACCGGCCGGTACGTCGGTGTGCTCGCCGATGTGGCGCTGCAGCTCCGTCATGAAGGACTGACAGAAGCGCATGACCTCGGAGTCGGTCCGGCCGTGCGGGTCGAAGTCGCTGCCGCCCTTGCCGCCGCCGATACCCAGTCCGGTCAGGGCGTTCTTGAAGATCTGCTCGAAGCCGAGGAACTTCACGATGCCCAGGTTCACCGAGGGGTGGAACCGCAGACCGCCCTTGTACGGCCCGAGGGCGCTGTTGAACTCCACCCGGAAGCCGCGGTTGACGTGCACCCTCCCCCGGTCGTCCTGCCAGGGCACCCGGAAGATGATCTGCCGCTCGGGCTCGCAGAGCCGTTCCAGCAGTGCCGCCTGCGCGTAGTCGTCACGCTCGGCCAGCACGGGTGCCAGGCTCTCCAGCACTTCGTGCACGGCCTGGTGGAATTCCGGCTGGGCCGGGTTGCGGTGCTCGATCTCGGTGCGCAGGGCGGCGAGCTTGTCCTTCGAGGACTTGTCCTCCGAGGAGCGGGGGGATGGGGGTGTCACAGCGGGTCCCTTTCGTTCGGGCACAAACAAGGGCCGCCCGGGTGCGGCGGGCGGTCGTCCGACCCAGTGTCTCCCCTGGACCAGCACCGAGGCGAGAACGCGTGTGCCCATGCGTCCAGCTGCTGAGACACCCGCGCGCACGAGAGGCATTTCCGACCGTTACGTACAGATTCCACTCTTCAGCCTTCGGGCTGGTGAACCTCCCTCTTCGTCCCGAATGTGACGGAGGCCGACGGATGCGGCACCGGTCGAAGCGGCCCTCGGCCGGGCGGCCCTCGATGCGTCACGCCCCGGCGTCCGGCCCGCGGCACCGGCGCACAGGGGGCCCGCCGCACAGGGGGCGGCCCCAGGCCGTTTCCGCGAAGTCCCGTACGGGGCCCTGCGGTTCACGGTGCCGCCCGGCGTGGGGCGCCGCCTGCGCCCGCACCACGAACCGCCCCTGTCACACCCCTCTCACCTGCTGTAACACCGCCCGGTCCGAGGCAACCTCCGCGAAGCGAACTCCGTCAAGCAAACCGGAAAGGCACGGGACGGCCCGTGCAGGGGAGCGGACGGAGCACGATCTTGAGCACTTCACCGGGGCGCGGCCCCTCCAGACGGATCCTGCTCGCGGGCCTGGGGACGGCGGCCGCGTCGGCCGCCCTCAGCGCCTGCTCCGTTCCCGCCGACCCGCGCCGCGGGACCAGCATCGCCGACCCCATGCCTGGCAAGGCGATATCCGTGGCCAGGCACGAGCGGCTGATGCAGATACTGGCGCACCCCGACGACGACCTGTACTTCATGAACCCGGACACCCAGCGGATGCTGGACTCCGGCACCCCGCTGGTCTCCGTGTACGTCACCGCCGGGGAGGCCACCGGTATCAACGTGGTCGCCGGGCAGCCGCATCCGCTCCCCGACAAGCCCGCCTACTCGTCCGCCCGCCACCAGGGGCTGCGCCAGGCGTACGCGGCGCTGCTCGGACTGGCGCCCTTCACGCAGTGGCAGAAGGGCGTGACCACCCTGCGCGGCGGTCACAAGGCCGAGATAAACACCCTGGTCCGGGGCGGTCGCCGGGTCGAGCTGATATTCCTCAACCTTGCCATGCACACCTCCCGGGGGCGGCTGGGACTGCCGTCGCTCTGGTCCGACCGGGGGCTCAACCTGCGGACGGTGGCGGCCGAGGGCTCGCCGCTGGAGTCGACCGGCTCGTACACCTACGACGGACTGGTGGACGTACTCACCGGGCTGCTCACCCAGTACCGCCCCACGGTCGTGCACACCCTCGACCCCGACCCGGACGTCCAGCACAGCACCGACGCGGTCCGCCGCAAGGACAGCGAGCAGGTCGGCTACTCCGACCACCCGGACCACACCGCCACCGCCTCGTTCAGCTGGGCGGCGCTCATACGCTGGGTCGCCGAGGCCACGGCGGGCCACGGCGACATACCGGCCTTCGTCACCACCGCGTACCGGGGCTACTACAACCGCCACTGGCCGAAGAACCTGTCACCGAAGGTGCTCCAGGAGAAGGCCGCACATCTGGTGCCGTACGGCGGCAGCGAGTCCTGGAACTGCGGCAACCCGGGCGGCTGCGGCGACTACAACGTCGGCCTCGGACGACCGCTGACCAACAAGAAGGGGTGGGTCCGCTCCACCCACTACCGCTACCCGGGCCCGCGCCCCTCGCTGGCCACCACCGAGGACGGCCGCCTCGTCGGGTACGGAGTGCTCGGCCTGCGGGCGGTGCGCTGGCGCGAGACCGCGCCGGGCAGCGGCCAGTGGGGGCCGCCGCACGACCTGGGCGGCGGACCGCTCGCCCCGGCGCTCGGCTCGGCGACGCTCAAGGACGGCAGACAGCTGCTGTTCGCCCTGCGGTTCGCCTCCATCGCCGGGCACGGCGCCGCCAATACGCGCGAGGTCGTACTGCTCGAACAGCGCACCGCCGGAGGGAACTTCGCCGCCTGGACCGGGCTCGGCAACCCGGAGTCCGACCCGGAGAAGGGGCGCCGCATCGGGGTCCCGGTGGCGGTGACCGACCAGCAGGGCCGCGTCCACCTCTTCCTGCGCAACGCCGCCCAGGGCATCAGTACGCGGGTGCGCAGCGCCCAGGGCCGCTGGAGCGACTGGACCGATCTCGGCGGCGCCCAGATACAGGACGGCCTCTCCGCCACGCTGGACACAGCGGGCCGTGTCCATGTCTTCGCGTCGGGCCGTGACACCGTGCACCACTGGACCCAGGACGCGGACGGTGGACCGCTGACCGAACGTCCGGAGCCGGGCCTGCCGCTGCCGGGCGACTTCCCCACCGCCGTGGCCGCGCCGGACGGTGGCATCGATGTCTACTACCGCAAGCCCGCCACGGCCGCGACCACCCGCGTGCATCTGGGCGGCCGGCACCCCCTCGGACACGCCGCCGGTCCCGCGCTGCTCGGCCAGGACGACCGAGGACGGGTCCAACTCCTGCTGAACGGGAAGGTGTTGACCCGCACCGACGGGGTCGTACCGCTCGAAGGGGCCACCCTGCTCAACGGCCGCACCAGCACCGAGGGCCCGACGATCGCCGGAATCGGCCCCGGCGCGCTCCCCTGGCTCTGGCGGCCGGTCCGGTCCGTCTAGACCGCGTCCCGAAGGCCCCGCCCGGCTCGCGGGGTCCGGCCGACGGAGCCGGTCCCGCCTTGGGCCGACCGCGTACGACCACAGCGCCCATCGGGTGATCTCCCGGACCCCGGTGGGCGCGGCTTCGACATCCAGGGACAGCTCTGTGGCATCGCCATAGGCATGCAATCAGATCATCACACAAAATCACGAAGGCAATTCCTGACCGCCGCCATCGCCACCGGCGTGATGTGCGCGGCCTTCGCCACGGACGTCCTGAACATCGCTCCGGACCGGGGGGCCTCCCGGGGAACCCCCGGCCCCAAGGGCAGCGGAACGCCCTCGGCGACACCCACCCCGAGTGCTCCCGTGACCGGAGCCGCGGGCCCCGCCGCCGTACGGCCCGGGGTACGACAGAACCCCGAGCACTTCCGGCTGCGGGCCATCGCGGGCGACAGCTCCATGGGGGTGCCCCCGGCGCACGCCCAGGTCCGTACGTCGGCGGAGTACGTCCTCCCCGCCCCGAAGGGCCGCAGGATCGCGCTCACCTTCGACGACGGCCCGCACCCGGTGAACACCCCGCAGGTCCTGGCGGTGCTGCGCAAGTACCGGATCCGGGCGACGTTCTTCGTCATCGGCGAGAACGCCACCGCGTTCCCCGAACTGCTCCACGCCGTCTCCGCCGAGGGCCACCAGATCGCCAACCACTCGTACACCCATCCCCAGCTCACCAAGCTCTCCGGCGCTCAGGTCAGGGACCAACTGGGCCGCACCAGCGAGATCATCGAGAAGACCCTGGGCGCTCCCCCGCGCTGGTGCCGCGCGCCCTACGGCGACTGGAACGCGGAGTCCCTGGCGATCTGCGCGGACCTCGGCATGGAGCCGCTGGGCTGGAACATCGACACCAACGACTGGGCGCGTCCCGGAGTGTCCAAGATCGAGCAGGCGGTACTGACCGGGGCCTCGCCGGGCAGCGTCATCCTCCAGCACGACGGCGGCGGCAACCGCGACCAGACCGTTCAGGCCGTCGCCGACTACCTGCCGCAACTCCTCGCGCAGGACTACGAATTCGTCCTCCCCTACACCCGGTAGCCGACCGCCCCGGCCAGACAGTCGCGGGCAACGCAGAAGGGCCCCCGGTCCGCCGCGAACGGCGGGCCGGGGGCCCTTCTCGGTGCTCTGGTGCGGAGCTACCAGGTCAGACCGTCAAGTAATTACTTGAGGATCTTGGTGACCTGGCCGGCGCCCACGGTCCGGCCACCCTCACGGATGGCGAACTTCAGGCCCTCTTCCATGGCGACCGGCTGGATCAGCGCGACGTCCATGAGGGTGTTGTCACCCGGCATGACCATCTCGGTGCCCTCGGGAAGGGTCACCACGCCCGTCACGTCCGTGGTACGGAAGTAGAACTGCGGGCGGTAGTTGTTGAAGAAGGGGGTGTGACGGCCACCCTCGTCCTTCGACAGGATGTAGGCCTGGGCCTGGAACTCGGTGTGCGGCGTGACCGAACCGGGCTTGATGATGACCTGGCCGCGCTCGACGTCCTCGCGCTTGATGCCACGGAGGAGCAGACCGACGTTCTCACCGGCCTGGCCCTCGTCGAGCAGCTTGCGGAACATCTCGATGCCGGTGACCGTGGTGGTGGTCTTCTCGGTCTTGATACCGACGATGTCGACGGTCTCGTTGACCTTGAGGACACCACGCTCGATACGACCGGTGACGACGGTGCCACGACCGGTGATCGTGAAGACGTCCTCGATCGGCATCAGGAACGGCTTCTCGACGTCACGCTCGGGCTGCGGGATCGACTCGTCGACGGCCTTCATCAGGTCGAGGACGGTCTGGCCCCACTCCTTGTCGCCCTCAAGAGCCTTGAGCGCCGAGACCTTGACGACCGGAAGGTCGTCGCCCGGGAACTCGTACTCGGAGAGGAGCTCACGGACCTCGAGCTCGACGAGCTCCAGGATCTCCTCGTCGTCCACCATGTCGGCCTTGTTCAGCGCGACAACGATGTACGGAACGCCGACCTGGCGGGCCAGGAGCACGTGCTCCTTGGTCTGCGGCATCGGGCCGTCGGTGGCGGCGACCACGAGGATGGCGCCGTCCATCTGCGCGGCACCCGTGATCATGTTCTTGATGTAGTCCGCGTGACCGGGGCAGTCGACGTGCGCGTAGTGACGCGACTCCGTCTGGTACTCGACGTGCGCGATCGAGATCGTGATACCGCGCTGGCGCTCCTCGGGAGCCTTGTCGATCTGGTCGAAGGCCGAGGCCTCGTTCAGGTCCGGGTACGCGTCGTGCAGCACCTTGGTAATGGCGGCCGTGAGGGTCGTCTTACCGTGGTCGATGTGACCGATGGTGCCGATGTTGACGTGCGGCTTAGTCCGCTCGAACTTTGCCTTCGCCACTGGGTCCTCCTGCGGAGTGGTTCTGTACGCCTTGCTTCATCGGCGCCAGGTGATCTTTGCTGGGATGCCGGGGCCCGGGGCATTCGGCGCATTACGCGCCGAATGCCCCAGTGGCTCCGGTGACAAGCCTAAAGCGTGGACTCGGAAGAGTTACTCGCCCTTGGCCTTCGCGATGATCTCCTCGGCGACGTTCCGCGGAACCTCGGCGTAGGAGTCGAACTGCATCGAGTAGCTTGCGCGACCCGAGGTCTTGCTGCGGAGGTCTCCGACGTAGCCGAACATCTCCGAGAGGGGCACGAGGCCCTTCACGACGCGAGCGCCGCTGCGCTCCTCCATGGCCTGGATCTGGCCACGGCGGGAGTTCAGGTCGCCGATCACATCGCCCATGTAGTCCTCGGGCGTGGTGACCTCGACCGACATCATCGGCTCGAGGAGCACGGGGGACGCCTTGCGGGCACCCTCCTTGAACGCCTGCGAACCGGCGATCTTGAAGGCGAGCTCCGAGGAGTCCACCTCGTGGTAACCACCGTCGAGAAGGGTGACGCGCACGCCCACCATCTCGTAACCGGCCAGGATGCCGAACTTCATGGCTTCCTGAGCACCCGCGTCCACCGAGGGGATGTACTCACGGGGGATGCGGCCACCGGTGACCTTGTTCACGAACTCGTAGGTCGCGTCGCCGCCCTCGATGGGCTCCATCGCGATCTGCACCTTCGCGAACTGGCCGGTACCACCAGTCTGCTTCTTGTGCGTGTAGTCGATACGCTCGACGGTCTTGCGGATCGTCTCGCGGTACGCGACCTGGGGCTTGCCGACGTTCGCCTCGACGCGGAACTCGCGCCGCATGCGGTCGACCAGCACCTCGAGGTGAAGCTCGCCCATACCACCGATGATGGTCTGGCCGGTCTCCTCGTCGGAGTGCACCTGGAAGGAGGGGTCCTCCTCCGAGAGACGCTGGATGGCTACACCCAGCTTCTCCTGGTCACCCTTGGACTTGGGCTCGATGGCGACCTCGATGACCGGCGCCGGGAAGTCCATGGACTCCAGGATCACCGGCTGCTTGTCGTCACAGAGCGTCTCACCGGTCGTGGTCTGCTTGAGCCCCATGACGGCGATGATGTCGCCCGCGCCCACCGACGCGATCTCCTCACGCTTGTTCGCGTGCATGCGGTAGATCTTGCCGATGCGCTCCTTCTTGCCCTTGACCGAGTTCAGCACCGCGGTGCCGGCCTCGAGGCGGCCCGAATAAATCCGGACGAAGGTGAGCTTGCCGAGGTGCGGGTCGCTCGCGATCTTGAACGCAAGACCGGAGAACGGCTCGTCGTCGGAAGGCTGACGCTTCACGACGACCTCGGGGTCCTTGACGTCGTGGCCTTCGATGGCCTCGACGTCCAGGGGGGAAGGCAGGTAGCGGACGACCGCGTCGAGCAGGGGCTGCACGCCCTTGTTCTTGAACGCGGTGCCACAGAAGACGGGGGTGACGGTGACGGAGTCCGCAGAACCCTTGGAAGCAAGGGTGATACGGCGGATCGCCGCGTACAGCTGGTCCTCGGAGGGCTCGACGCCCTCCAGGTACAGCTCCATCATCTCGTCGTCGTTCTCGGAAACGGCTTCGAGCAGCTTGCCGCGCCACTCGTCGGCCGCTTCGGTGTGGGTCTCCGGGATGTCGACAATGTCGTACATCTCGCCCTTGCTCGCGTCGGCAGACCAGACAAAGGCCTTCATCGTCACGAGGTCGACGACGCCCTTGAAGTCGGCCTCTGCACCGATCGGGAGCTGCATGACCAGCGGCACCGCACCGAGGCGGTCGACGATCATGTCGACGCAGCGGTGGAACTCGGCACCGGTACGGTCCAGCTTGTTGACGAAGCAGATACGCGGCACGCCGTAGCGGTCCGCCTGACGCCAGACAGTCTCGGACTGCGGCTCGACGCCCGCGACACCGTCGAACACGGTGACAGCGCCGTCGAGGACGCGGAGCGAACGCTCCACCTCGACGGTGAAGTCGACGTGACCCGGGGTGTCAATGATGTTGATCGTGTGATCGACATCATTGAGCGGCCAGTGGCAGGTCGTCGCGGCAGACGTGATCGTGATGCCGCGCTCCTGCTCCTGCTCCATCCAGTCCATCGTGGCAGCGCCGTCGTGGACTTCACCGATCTTGTAGCTCACACCGGTGTAGAAGAGGATCCGCTCAGTGGTGGTCGTCTTGCCCGCGTCGATGTGGGCCATGATCCCAATGTTGCGGACCTTGGCCAGGTCAAGCGAAGTGGTGGCCATAAGGCTCAATCTTCTCTCGGTCTCGATGTGGGTAGCGACTACCAGCGGTAGTGCGCGAAGGCCTTGTTGGACTCGGCCATCTTGTGGGTGTCCTCGCGCTTCTTGACGGCAGCGCCAAGACCGTTGGAGGCGTCGAGCAGCTCGTTGGTGAGCCGCTCCGTCATCGTCTTCTCGCGACGGGCGCGGGAGTAACCGACGACCCAGCGCAGGGCGAGGGTGGCGGCACGACCGGGCTTGACCTCGATCGGCACCTGGTAGGTGGCGCCACCGACACGGCGGGACTTGACCTCGAGCGACGGCTTGACGTTCTCAAGCGCGCGCTTCAGCGTGATGACCGGGTCTGCGCCGGTCTTCTCGCGGAGGCCTTCCATGGCGCCGTACACGATCCGCTCGGCAGTGGAACGCTTGCCGTTGAGCAGGATCTTGTTGATCAGCGAGGTGACAAGAGGAGAACCATAGACCGGGTCAATGATGACCGGGCGCTTCGGGGCGGGGCCCTTACGAGGCATTCTTACTTCTCCTTCTTGGCGCCGTAGCGGCTGCGGGCCTGCTTGCGGTTCTTGACACCCTGGGTGTCGAGGGAACCGCGGATGATCTTGTAGCGAACACCAGGCAGGTCCTTCACACGGCCACCACGCACGAGCACGATGGAGTGCTCCTGCAGGTTGTGTCCCTCACCCGGGATGTAGGCCGTGACCTCGATGCCGGAGGTCAGGCGAACACGCGCGACCTTACGGAGCGCCGAGTTGGGCTTCTTCGGGGTGGTCGTGAAGACACGCGTGCAGACGCCACGACGCTGGGGCGAGCCCTCGAGCGCGGGGGTCTTGTTCTTCTCGACCTTGTCCTGCCGGCCCTTCCGGACCAGCTGCTGGATCGTAGGCACTACTTCTCCGGTTTCTGTGTGCCGTGTAGTGAAACTAACCTGGAACATCTCCGACCCACGCGGTCGGGTGTGTCGAATACTGCGGACCTCCGCCGAACGGCGGAAAGAGCGCAGATTGCGGTGGCCGCTCAAGGACTCGTCATGCGGTTGAAGACACGCACAGGAGCCAGGGCACACCCCAGGCACAAGGTCAGAGCGTACCTACCTCACCGACTGCGGTCAAAACAAATGCCCTGGACCACAACACGCCGGGCCCTTCGCGCCGGCCCTCGGCCGTTCTCCCACAGCCGGACCGGCGGCGCGGCGGCAATCCGGGCGGTCCGGTCCCGGACCGCCGCCCGGTCCGCTACGTTGATCGATCCGCTGTGCTGATTCGGGGGCCGACATGACAGCAGCGCACCTACCCGGCGACGGGGGGCTGGACGACCGTGTGCCGTTCCTGGCCCGGCTGGAGGGCGAGGAACGGGCAGCGCTGCTCGCACTCGGCCACGAACTGGCCTTCGCGCCCAGAGTGGTCCTTCTCCACCAGAACGAACCGTCCTCGCACGTCCTGTTCATCCTGACCGGCTGGACGAAGGTCACCGCCTCGGCGGCCAACGGCTACGAGGCCCTGCTCGCCCTGCGCGGCCCCGGCGACGTCATCGGCGAATCCGCCGCGCTGACCGGCCGCCCGCGCTCGGCGACGGTGACCGCCCTGGAACCGGTCCGCGCCCTGGCCGTCGAGCACGAGCGCTTCACCGGGCTCCTCGGCCGCTCCCCGGCCACGTCCTTCGCGCTCCTCGCACTGGCGTCGGACCGTACTCGCGCGGCGGACCGGCGACGGCTCGAATTCGCCTCCCTGCATGTACGGGAACGCTTCGCGGTGCTGCTGCTCGACCTCGCCCGTACGCACGGGCGGCGCACCGACGAGGGCATCGAGCTGGCCGTACCCCTGAGCAAGCAGGAACTCGCCGGTTCCGTCGGTGCCTCGCGGGAGATGGTGCAGCGGCTGCTGAAAGAGCTGCGCGAGCGCGGCGCCGTGGTCACCGGGCGACGGACCCTGGTGATCACCCGGCCGGATGTGCTGCGCCGGATCGCCCGCGCCGGGCCGCCCGGCGCGAAGGGCCCCGGTGCTGGAATCCCTGACCGGGAGTGAGCACGAGTCACCCGGAGCCACTCTGTGCACACGGTCACACTCCGAGTGCGTCATCTGCCCTCACTGCTCCACGCCCGCGGACCCGAAGCTGTTGCCCAGGCCGGAAGCCCATCGCCGCCCAGGCCCGCAGACCACCCGAGAGGTGCCCATGAACGACCCCGTGAGCCGGACGATCCTGCTGCTGGACATCGAGAAGTACAGCAACCGGGACGACATCGAACAGGCCTATCTGCGGCGCATGCTGTACGGCATCACCGACCGGGCCCTGGAGAGCGCCGGCATCGACGAGACGTACCGGCTGCGCGCCGACCGCGGTGACTCCGTCATGGAGCTGATCGACGCCAACGCGTCGGTGACCGCGCTGCTGCGGGCGCTGCTCACCGAGGTGCCGGTCCAGTTGCGCTCGGTGAACAGGATGGCGTCCAGCTCGGCACAGATCCGGCTGCGCGCCGTGGTCGCCACCGGGTACGTCGCGATCGACCCGCACGGCTGGGTGGGCGCCGACCTCAATCACGCCTGCCGACTGCTCGACGCCGAGGTACTGCGCGCCGCCCTGCGCGAGCGCTCCGACGACTTCGCGCTCTGCGTCTCGCAGAGCGTGCACGCCGGGATCGTCCGCCACGACCATCCCGGCATCCCCAAGAACGCCTTCCACGCCATCACGGTCGCCAGCAAGAACGGACCGCTGGCGGCCTGGCTCCACGGACCGGTGCCGGACACCGGCCCGCGGGACCAGGACGGCGGGACGGCGGAGGTACCGGCGCCGGACGGATCGGGGGACCGCCCGGCGCCGGGCCAGGACACCGCGCCCCGGCCCGTCGGGGCCGCGGGGCGCGGAGGCGCCGTCTTCAACTTCGGTGCGGGTGGCGCCCAGTTCGGTGGCAGCCTGGTCAACGGTGACCAGCACGGGGTGTCGGGCGGCACCGTGAACGGCGATGTCCACCTCGGCGGCAGCAACCGGACCGGGCGCGCGTGAACACACCGGACCAGCCCTCACACCTTCCCGGTCAGCCGCGCGGAGCCGCGCCGGACGCGCCGCAGCCCGGTGAGCACCGCCCGGACGGGGCCCACGAACCGGAGGAGCAGGCACAGGAGGCACGCGCGGCGCAGCGCGAACTCTTCGCGCACGCACCGGAGTTCATCCTCGGCTCGGCCGCTTCCTTCGGCGGCTCCCTGGTCGGCGGGGCACAGCACGGCGTATCCGGCGGCCAGGTCGCGGGCGACGTCTTCATGGGCGGCAAGACCGAGATCCACCACCACACCTCCGCGACCGGTTCCGTCCACTCCTCGGGCGAGATCCCGCGCGGGGAACTGGACCGGCTGTCCGGTGTCTTCGTCGAGGGACCCTCGTTCGCCGCAGCGCTCCAGCGTCTGCGCGCCGAGCGGGTCCTCGTACTGTCGGGTCCGCACTCGACCGGCCGCCGGACAGCGGCGCTGATGCTGCTGGACCGGCTGGGGGTACCCACCGTCCGGGCCCTGCAGCCGGAGACCGGCCCCTCGGCGCTGCCCGCCCAGCTCACCGGTCCCGGCGGGCACGTGCTGTGCGACATGCCGCTGAGCCGCAACAGGCCACTGCGGGACACCCATCTGTACGCGGCGGTGGACCGGCTCAAGCAGTTCGACGACGGCTATCTGGTGATCACCGTCGAAGCACCCCGGTATCTGCCCGGTGTCACGCCCTTCTGCTGGGAGCCGCCGCCCGCCGAGGAGGTGCTGCGGGCCTTTCTCGCCGCCCGCGAGCCCGGTGGCGCGGAGACCGAGCGGCTGCTGGAGCTCGAACCGGTGCGGGACTTCCTCGCGCACGGCCACCACCGGTGTGCGGAGGCCGCCCGGTTCGCCGAGCAGCTGGCCGCGTACGACGGCAGCGCCGCGGCGCTCGCCCGGCTCGCGGGCTTCAGCCTCGACGCGGTGGAGAAGCAGTGCCGCGACTGGCTGAGCGCCCCGGACGGTGAACTGGCCCTGCGGGACAAGGCGTTCCTGATCTCGCTCTCCGTCTTCGACGGCGCTCCCTACGTGCTGGCCGCCGAACTCGGCGACCGGCTCTTCGTCAACCTCCAGCGTCTCCAGCATCCCGAGCAGGAGCCCGCGATCCCCGTCTTCGGTCCGTCGGCGGCCGACCGGCTCGCCCTGGCCCGCGCCGAGGGCACGACCCGTAACGAACCGACCGACTGGGGACCCGTCCCGCAGTATCTGGCGCACTTCCGGGAGCCGCGGACGGCGCACACCCTGCTCACCGAGGTGTGGACCGGCCACCCCTCGGCGCGCCCCGCCCTGGTGGACTGGCTGAAACAGCTCGCTCGGGACCGCCGTCCGCTGGTCCGTACCCGTGCGGCAGCCGCGGTCGCGATGCTGGCGACCGCCGATCTGCCCTCCGCGATGGCGGCCCTGATCGACGGGTGGGCGCTCTCCCCATCCTTCGGGCCCCGGGTGACGGCGGCAAACGCCCTGACCCTGGCCCAGCTGCTGGAGGCACCGGCGATCCTGCGGCTGCTGACGCAGTGGTGCAGCGACACCAACTGGGCCCGCCGCTGGACCGCCATCCGGGCGTTCGCACTGCTCGCCCCGGTCCGCCAGGACCTGGCCGCGCCCGCGCTGCAGGCGCTCGCCGCCCGTGCCAGGGCCGAGGAGAGCAGCGCGGCGGAGAGCAGCAACCTCACGGAATCCACCGCCCTGCTGCTCTCCGGCGGAAATCGTGGCGAAATGCTCGCCGAGCTGGTCAGGCTGCTCCAGGACACCGCTCCGGTCCGCAACCTCGCTCTCGCCGCCTTCGTACGCGCCTGCGACAACACCGAAGAGGGCAGCCTGATCGACTGGTACGCCGAATCCGGCGTCTACGACGCGGGCCCGGCCCGCGACCTGGCCACGCTGTGGCACACCGCCCTGGGCGACCGCGCGCACACCAAGGCGGCGCTGGACGCCCTGCGGACCTGGCTGTATGCGGGTGAGCGCCGGGCCGACGCCGGACAGGCACTGGCCCTGCTGCTTCCGGAGCTCGTCACCACGGCCGCCGACCGCGGCAGGCTGGACCACCTGCTGCGCACGCTGCGCGCCGAGGACGGCACACCGCAGCGCCCCCGGATCGCCGACCGGTTGCTGTCGGTCCTCGACCCGCAGAGTTCCTGACCCTCAGAGTTCCTGACCCCGGAGTCCTTGACCTCCCGAGTCCTTGGCCCCCGGAGTCCTTGATCCATCCCCGCCGTCACCCCACGTTTTCCGTCTTCCCCACCAGATCCGTTGAGGAGTTGACCCACATGGCGGACTTCCGCCGTCAGCCGGAGTGGCAGCAGAACGCCGACCGGCACAGCCATCTGATCGACCCCGTGCTCACCTACCGGCCCATGTCGCGTTTCGACTACACGGCCCGCAGGCCGATGACCGCGATCGACCACGCGCTGGTCTTCACCACGGCCAAGGGCGGGTACGACGCCTTCCTGCCGCCGCACCGGCCCACCCGCTCGGAGGCCGCGAACCGCCGCTACACCTCGGTGTACGAAGTGGACATGGGCAGCCACAGCGTCCAGCTGGAGGTGCAACTGCCCAGCGACGACGACGCGTTCTCCTTCGGGGTGAGCGCCGATCTGACGTGGCGGGTCGCCGACCCGATCCGCTTCGTGACCTCCGGCGAACGCGATGTACCGACCCGGCTCACCAGGGAGCTGCAGCAGCTCGCCCGGCCGGTCGGCCGCCGTTACCCGATCGAGGACAGTGCCGGTGCCGAGGCCGCCGTGCAGAAGGAGCTGCAGACGGTCGACTTCGCCGCCGGTATCGGCATCCAGGTCACCTGCACGGTCCGGATGCGCCTGGACGACGAGGCGATCGCCCACCGGCGCCGCAAACGGGATCTGCGGTACGAGAACGAGATGCTCGCCCCGGAGCACGAGTACCGGATGCAGCAGCTGCGGCAGGAACACGAGTTGCAGGCGGTCCAGCTGCGCAACGAGCACGAACTGATGGCCCAGAAGATCGAGTTCTACCAGTTCCATCTTCAGCACGGCGGGGTGGCCGCCTGGGCCCTCCACCTCGCCCAGCACCCCGAGGACACTCAAGCGGCCACCAGCGGGATCCGCCACGACCAGCTCTCCCTCATCCGCAGTCAGCTCGAACTGATCGACGGGGACGCCCTGGAGGACTACCAGAAGGCGGAGTCGGCCAAGTACGCCCTGCGCGTGGTGAACGATCTCATTCACCAGCAGGTGGGGCCCGGGATGGCGCCGCCGCCCACGCCCGGTGAGGCGCAGGCGCTGTCGGCCGCGGACGGCGCACGCTCGCCCTACGGAGCGCCGGAACCCGGCAGCCCCCAGGACGCTCCGCCGGTGTCCGATGCTCCCGGCGCGTACGAGCAGGGAACGCCCCCGGTACCTCCGATGCCCCCGCATCCCCCTTCGGGAGGTACCCCGGTATGACCGTCCCGGACACGCTTCCGCCGCCGCAGGGCCCCGCGCCCGCAGAGCAGCTGCCCGCCGAGCGGCTTCTCGTGGAGCTGCGGGCGGAGATAGCGCGCGCCGACAACAAGGCAGCCGTGCTGGTGGCGGCGCTGGGGATGACCGCGGGCGTCTTCAGCGGGCTGCTCGCCGGGCGCGGCTGGACGCCGAGCGCCCTGTCGGCGCCCGGCGCCTTCTTCTTGTGGTCGAGCGCGGCGGCGCTCGCGCTTTCGCTGTTCGCCCTGCTGCTGGCCGTGCTGCCGCGCTACCGCACCCGCGACTGGGCCCCGGGGCAGCCTCTCTGCTACTTCGGTGACATCCAACAGGCCGTCCGGGCGGGCCAGTTGGACACCGCGCTCAGTGACACCGCCCGGAACCCGGCCGCCGTACTCCTGGTGGGCCTCACCGAGACCAGCCGGATCGCCGCCCGGAAGCACCAGTGGATCCGTACCGGCCTGATCGCGTTCTGTGTCGGCACCGCGCTGCTGCCCGCTTCACTGCTCATCGGCTGACGTCCCGCCACTTCGAAGGAACATCGCCATGGTCCAGCCGCCCGAACCTGACTACCCCTCGGCGCCTCCCACCGGAGACACTCCGGCTCCCCCGCCGTACCCGCGAGACCCGCGAGACCCGCGAGACCCGCGAGACCCGCGAGCGTCCGACGCTCCTGTACCCCCGCAGTACCCGGGAACACCCGGCACTCCCGCACCACCGCACTACCCGACGGCCCCGCAGTACCCGACGGCACCTCAGTACCCGACAACTCCTCAGTACCCGACCGACGTGGCGACAGCCGAGCAGCACCCCGGCGCTCCGCAGTCCCCACAGTCCCCGCATCCGCAGCACCCGCCGAGTGCGCCCCCGCCGGGCCCGGCCGCCGTGCCGCCGCAGTACGGCCCACCCCCGGTGGAGCCCCTCGCGCCTCCGGCTCCGGAGCCTCTCGTCCATCCCCACCACATCAGCACCGCCCAGCGCCGCGTACACATCGGCGCCCGCCAGCGCGGGGCCGACGCCGCCGCCGTCGGCAATCTGCTGCTGCACCTCCCGAACCTGCTGTGCAGCCTGCTCGTCATGGTGCTGCTGTCCGCGCTCTTCGGCGGGATCGGCATCGTTCTCGTACTGATCTGGCTGGTCAGCGGGGTACTCATCTTCCATCGCCCGACCGAGAGCGCCCTGGCCCGGCACGTCCTGCGACTGCGTTACCCGACCCCGCAGGAACGGGCCCGGCTGGAGCCCGTCTGGCGCGAGGTCACCGCCCGCGCGGGCGTCGAGAACCGCACCTACGAACTGTGGATCGAGGACAGCGCCAGTCTCAACGCGGTGGCGGCGGCCGGCCACATCGTCGGCGTCACGCGGTTCGCCCTGGACAACCTGCCCAACGGTGAACTGGCCGCGGTCATGGCCCATGAACTCGGCCACCAGGTCGGGGGCCACACCTGGTCGTCGCTGCTCGGATACTGGTACGCGCTGCCCGGCCGGCTCGTCTGGCGCGCGATGCGAGGCGCCGCGGGCCTCGTCTTCCGGGCCTCACGCGGCTGCTCGTGCTTCATCGTCGGCTTCCTCGCGCTGGTCTTCGGGGGCTTCGCGCTAGCCACCCTGAGCAGCCTGTACGGAATTCCGCTGCTGCTCCTGGCCGTGCCGTACGCCCTGGCCGCCGTCAGCCGCCGCGCCGAACTCCGCGCGGACCAGCACGCCGCGGCTCTGGGGTTCGCCCCCATGCTCGCGGCCGTGCTGGAGAAGCTGCACCACACAGAGGAACAGCAGAGAGCGGCTGCCGCGCAGGCAGCCCATTACGCGCGGTACGGGCCGTACGGACAGCCCGGCCCGTACGGACAGCCCGGGGCGTACGGCCAGCCCGGGGCGTACGGACAGCCAGGGCCGTACAGCCAGCCCGCGGCCGTGCCACCCCAGAAGGAGGGCCAGCTCAGCAAGCTGCTCTCCTCCCACCCCGACTACTACACCCGGCTGCACCATCTCCAGCCGTACCTCCAGCAGCACCCCTGAGAAGCACGGCAGTTGCCGGTACGCCGAAGGGCGGCCACCCCACCGGGGTGACCGCCCTTCGTCAGACCTGCGCCTTACTGGTTGTACGGACCGTAGTCGTAGTCCTCCAGCGGAACGGCCTGGCCGGAGCCGGTGCCGAACGGCGAGTAGTCGATGTCGTCGTAGCCGACGGCCGAGTACATCGCGGCCTTGGCCTCCTCGGTGGGCTCCACCCGGATGTTGCGGTAACGGGCGAGGCCCGTACCGGCCGGGATGAGCTTACCGATGATGACGTTCTCCTTGAGGCCGATCAGGGAGTCCGACTTGGCGTTGATCGCCGCGTCGGTCAGGACCCTGGTCGTCTCCTGGAAGGACGCCGCCGACAGCCACGACTCGGTGGCCAGCGACGCCTTGGTGATACCCATCAGCTGCGGACGGCCGGAGGCGGGGTGACCGCCCTCGGTGACCACACGACGGTTCTCGGTCTCGAACTTCGAGCGCTCGACGAGCTCGCCCGGCAGCAGTTCCGCGTCGCCGGACTCGATGATCGTCACGCGGCGCAGCATCTGCCGGATGATGATCTCGATGTGCTTGTCGTGGATCGACACGCCCTGCGAGTTGTAGACCTTCTGGACTTCGCCGACCAGGTGGACCTGGACCGCACGCTGGCCGAGGATGCGCAGCACGTCGTGCGGGTTGGTGGCACCCACGGTGAGCTTCTGGCCCACCGAGACCGGGTCGCCCTCGCCGACCAGGAGACGGGCACGCTTGGAGATCGGGAACGCCGTCTCCTCGCTGCCGTCGTCCGGGGTGACGACGAGCTTCTTGGTCTTCTCGGTCTCCTCGATACGGACGCGGCCTGCCGCCTCCGAGATCGGCGCGACACCCTTGGGCGTACGGGCCTCGAAGAGCTCGACGACACGCGGCAGACCCTGCGTGATGTCGTCACCTGCCACACCACCGGTGTGGAAGGTACGCATCGTCAGCTGGGTACCGGGCTCACCGATGGACTGGGCGGCGATGATGCCGACCGCCTCACCGATGTCGACCAGCTTGCCGGTGGCCAGCGAGCGTCCGTAGCAGAAGGCACAGGTGCCGACCGCGGACTCACAGGTCAGGACCGAGCGGGTCTTGACCTCCTCGACACCGGCGCCCACCAGGGCGTCGATCAGGACGTCACCCAGGTCGACGTTGGCCGGCGCGATGACCTTGCCGTCGATGACGACGTCCTCGGCGAGCATGCGGGCGTAGACCGAGGTCTCGACGTCCTCCGTCTTGCGGAGCACACCGTCCTCGCCCTTGACCGCGATCTTGAGCTTCAGACCGCGCTCGGTGCCGCAGTCCTCCTCGCGGATGATCACGTCCTGCGAGACGTCCACCAGACGACGGGTCAGGTAACCCGAGTCGGCGGTACGCAGGGCGGTGTCCGCGAGACCCTTACGGGCACCGTGGGTGGAGATGAAGTACTCCAGCACGGAGAGACCCTCACGGAACGACGCCTTGATGGGCCGCGGGATGGTCTCGTTCTTCGCGTTCGACACCAGACCACGCATACCGGCGATCTGACGCATCTGCATCATGTTTCCTCGTGCACCCGAGTCAACCATCATGAAGATGGGGTTCGTCTTGGGGAAGTTCGCGTTCATCGCCTCGGCAACCTCGTTGGTCGCCTTGGTCCAGATCGCGATGAGCTCCTGCGTGCGCTCGTCCTTGGTGATCAGACCGCGCTCGTACTGCTTCTGGACCTTCTCGTCCTGGGCCTCGTAGCCCTGGACGATGGCCTTCTTGGCCTCCGGGACGACGATGTCCGAAACGGCGACGGTGACGCCGGAACGGGTCGCCCAGTGGAAGCCCGCAGCCTTCAGGTTGTCGAGCGTCGCCGCCACGATGACCTTGGGGTAGCGCTCGGCCAGGTCGTTGACGATCTCGGAGAGCTGCTTCTTGCCCACCGAGTAGTCGACGAACGGGTAGTCCTCGGGCAGCAGCTCGTTGAAGAGCGCGCGGCCCAGGGTCGTACGCAGCCGGAAGGTGTCACCCGGCTGGTACTCGGGCTCGCCCGCCTCGGCGACCGGCGGCACCCAGCCACGCGGCGGGATGGTGCCCACCGGGAAGCGGATGTCGACCTTCGCCTGCAGCGAGAGCTCGCGGCTGTCGAAGGCCATGATCGCCTCGGCCGTGGAACCGAAGCTCCGGCCTTCGCCGATGACCTTGCGCTCCGCCTCGTCGGTCGTGAGGAAGAACAGTCCGAGCACCATGTCCTGGGTCGGCATGGTGACGGGACGACCGTCGGCCGGCTTCAGGATGTTGTTCGAGGACAGCATCAGGATGCGGGCCTCGGCCTGCGCCTCCGCGGAGAGCGGCAGGTGCACGGCCATCTGGTCACCGTCGAAGTCCGCGTTGAACGCGGTGCAGACGAGCGGGTGGATCTGGATGGCCTTGCCCTCGACCAGCTGCGGCTCGAAGGCCTGGATGCCCAGGCGGTGCAGGGTGGGTGCACGGTTCAGCAGCACCGGGTGCTCGGCGATGACCTCTTCGAGGACGTCGTACACGACGGTGCGGCCACGCTCGACCATGCGCTTCGCCGACTTGATGTTCTGCGCGTGGTTCAGGTCGACCAGGCGCTTCATCACGAACGGCTTGAAGAGCTCCAGCGCCATGGCCTTCGGCAGACCGCACTGGTGCAGCTTGAGCTGCGGGCCGACGACGATCACGGAACGCGCGGAGTAGTCCACACGCTTGCCGAGGAGGTTCTGACGGAATCGACCCTGCTTGCCCTTGAGCATGTCGCTCAGGGACTTCAGCGGGCGGTTACCGGGACCGGTGACCGGACGACCACGGCGGCCGTTGTCGAACAGCGCGTCGACGGCCTCCTGCAGCATCCGCTTCTCGTTGTTCACGATGATCTCGGGGGCACCGAGGTCAAGGAGACGCTTGAGGCGGTTGTTGCGGTTGATCACACGGCGGTACAGGTCGTTCAGGTCGGAGGTCGCGAAGCGGCCACCGTCCAGCTGCACCATCGGACGCAGGTCCGGCGGGATGACCGGTACGCAGTCGAGCACCATGCCCTTGGGCTTGTTGGCCGTCTGCAGGAACGCGGAGACGACCTTGAGGCGCTTGAGCGCACGGGTCTTCTTCTGGCCCTTGCCGGTGCGGATGATCTCGCGGAGGCGCTCGGCCTCCTCGTTGAGGTCGAAGGACTCCAGGCGCTTCTGCAGGGCGGCGGCACCCATGCAGCCGTCGAAGTACGTGCCGAAGCGGTCACGCAGCTCGCGGTAGAGCAGCTCGTCGCCCTCCAGGTCCTGGACCTTGAGGTTCTTGAAGCGGCTCCACACCTCGTCGAGACGGTCGATCTCGCGCTGCGCACGGTCACGCAGCTGCTTCATCTCACGCTCGGCGCCTTCGCGCACCTTGCGGCGCACATCGGCCTTGGCGCCCTCGGCCTCCAGCTCGGCCAGGTCGGTCTCGAGCTTCTTGGCGCGGGCCTCCAGGTCGGAGTCACGACGGTTCTCGACCTGCTGACGCTCGACGGAGACGTGCGCCTCCAGCGAGGGCAGGTCGCGCGTCCGGCGCTCCTCGTCCACGAAGGTGATCATGTACGCGGCGAAGTAGATGACCTTTTCGAGGTCCTTCGGCGCGAGGTCCAGCAGGTAGCCCAGACGGGACGGGACACCCTTGAAGTACCAGATGTGGGTGACGGGCGCGGCCAGTTCGATGTGGCCCATCCGCTCACGACGCACCTTGGCGCGAGTGACCTCGACGCCGCAGCGCTCGCAGATGATGCCCTTGAAGCGGACACGCTTGTACTTGCCGCAGTAGCACTCCCAGTCCCGGGTCGGACCGAAGATCTTCTCGCAGAAGAGTCCGTCCTTCTCGGGCTTGAGCGTGCGGTAGTTGATGGTCTCCGGCTTCTTCACTTCGCCGTGGGACCAGGTCCGGATGTCGTCCGCGGTGGCGAGGCCAATCCGCAGCTCGTCGAAGAAGTTGACGTCGAGCACTTGTCGTCAATCCCTCTTTCGGGGGTTCGAGCCCCTCCCCCGCGAACGGGGAAATGGGCACTTCAGCAATGGTCTGAACGGGTCCGGGGAGAGCCGGCCGCCTCGGTCGAGGCGGCCGGCCAACCCGTCAGACCTCTTCGACGCTGCTCGGCTCGCGCCGGGACAGGTCGATACCGAGCTCCTCCGCTGCACGGAAGACGTCCTCGTCCGTGTCGCGCATCTCGATGGACATGCCGTCCGAGGACAGCACCTCCACGTTGAGGCAGAGCGACTGCATTTCCTTGATGAGCACCTTGAAGGACTCGGGAATGCCCGGCTCGGGGATGTTCTCGCCCTTGACGATGGCCTCGTACACCTTCACGCGGCCGGTCACGTCGTCGGACTTGATGGTCAGCAGCTCCTGGAGGGCGTAAGCGGCGCCGTATGCCTCCAGCGCCCACACCTCCATCTCACCGAATCGCTGGCCACCGAACTGAGCCTTACCACCCAGCGGCTGCTGGGTGATCATCGAGTACGGGCCGGTCGAACGCGCGTGCAGCTTGTCGTCGACCAGGTGGTGGAGCTTGAGGATGTACATGTAGCCGACCGAGATCGGCTCCGGGAACGGCTCGCCGGAGCGGCCGTCGAACATCCGCGCCTTGCCGGACGGGAGGACCATGCGGTCGCCGTCGCGGTTCGGAATGGTGGACTCGAAGAGACCGGAGATCTCGTCCTCGCGCGCACCGTCGAAGACCGGGGTGGCGACGTTGGTACGGGGAGCGACGTCGTCGGCGCCGATGGCCTTGAGCCGCTCCATCCACTCCTCGTTGCCCTCGACCTTCCAGCCCTGGCTGGCGAGCCAGCCGAGGTGGATCTCCAGGACCTGTCCCGGGTTCATTCGGGACGGGACACCCAGCGGGTTGAGGATGATGTCGACCGGGGTGCCGTCCTCCAGGAACGGCATGTCCTCGATCGGCAGGATCTTCGAGATGACACCCTTGTTGCCGTGACGGCCGGCGAGCTTGTCACCATCGGTGATCTTGCGCTTCTGCGCGACGTACACGCGAACCAGCTGGTTCACGCCCGGCGGCAGCTCGTCGCCCTCTTCACGGTCGAAGACGCGGACGCCGATGACCTTGCCGATCTCGCCGTGCGGCACCTTCAGCGAGGTGTCGCGCACTTCGCGCGCCTTCTCACCGAAGATCGCACGGAGCAGGCGCTCCTCCGGGGTGAGCTCGGTCTCGCCCTTGGGCGTGACCTTGCCGACCAGGATGTCGCCGGCGATGACATCGGCACCGATACGGATGATGCCGCGCTCGTCGAGGTCCGCGAGGACCTCCTCGGAGACGTTCGGGATGTCCCGGGTGATCTCCTCCGGGCCGAGCTTGGTGTCACGGGCGTCGACCTCGTGCTCCTCGATGTGGATCGAGGAGAGGACGTCGTCCTGCACGAGGCGCTGCGACAGGATGATCGCGTCCTCGTAGTTGTGACCCTCCCACGGCATGAACGCGACCAGCAGGTTCTTGCCGAGCGCCATCTCGCCGTTCTCGGTCGCGGGACCGTCGGCGAGCACCTGGCTCTCGACGACCCGGTCACCCTCGTTGACGACAACCTTCTGGTTGACCGAGGTGCCCTGGTTCGAGCGGGAGAACTTGGCGATGCGGTACGTCGAGTACGTGCCGTCGTCGTTGGCGATGGTGATGTAGTCCGCGGAGACCTCCTGGACCACACCGCCCTTGTCCGCCTTGAGGACGTCACCGGCGTCGACCGCACAGCGGTACTCCATGCCGGTGCCGACGAGCGGCGCCTCGGACTGGATCAGCGGCACCGCCTGACGCATCATGTTCGCGCCCATGAGGGCACGGTTGGCGTCGTCGTGCTCCAGGAACGGGATCATGGCCGTGGCGACCGACACCATCTGGCGCGGCGAGACGTCCATGTAGTCGACGTCGTCGCCGGGGATGTAGTCGACCTCGCCGCCACGACGGCGGACCAGGACACGCGGCTCGGTGAACCGCATCTCCTCGGAGAGCGTCGCGTTGGCCTGGGCGATGACGAAGCGGTCTTCCTCGTCGGCCGTCAGGTAGTCGACGTCGTCGGTGACGACGCCCTCGACGACCTTGCGGTACGGCGTCTCGACGAAGCCGAACGCGTTGACGCGGCCGTAGGAGGCGAGCGAACCGATCAGACCGATGTTCGGGCCTTCAGGGGTCTCGATCGGGCACATGCGTCCGTAGTGGGACGGGTGCACGTCACGGACCTCGAAGCCGGCCCGCTCACGGGAGAGACCACCCGGGCCAAGAGCCGACAGACGGCGCTTGTGGGTGAGACCCGACAGCGGGTTGTTCTGGTCCATGAACTGAGACAGCTGGCTGGTGCCGAAGAACTCCTTGATGGAGGCGACGACCGGCCGGATGTTGATCAGGGTCTGCGGCGTGATCGCCTCGACGTCCTGGGTCGTCATGCGCTCACGCACGACGCGCTCCATCCGGGCCAGACCCGTGCGGACCTGGTTCTGGATGAGCTCGCCGACGTTACGCAGACGACGGTTGCCGAAGTGGTCGATGTCGTCGGTCTCGACGACGATCTGACGGCCGGACTCGCCCACCGTCTCGGTCTCGCCGGCGTGCAGCTTGACCAGGTACTTGATGGTCGCGATGACGTCGTCGCTGGTGAGCACACCGGCGTCGAGCGGCTCGTCGGCGCCGAGCTTCTTGTTCACCTTGTAGCGGCCGACCTTCGCGAGGTCGTAGCGCTTCGGGTTGAAGTAGAGGTTCTCGAGCAGCGTCTGAGCAGCTTCACGCGTGGGCGGCTCGCCCGGACGCAGCTTGCGGTAGATGTCGAGCAGTGCGTCGTCCTGGCCCTGGGTGTGGTCCTTCTCCAGGGTGGCGCGCATCGACTCGTACTCGCCGAACTCTTCGAGGATCTGCTCGGTGGTCCACCCGAGAGCCTTGAGGAGAACGGTGACGGACTGCTTGCGCTTGCGGTCGATGCGGACACCGACCATGTCGCGCTTGTCGATCTCCATCTCCAGCCAGGCACCCCGGGACGGGATGATCTTGGCGGAGAAGATGTCCTTGTCGGACGTCTTGTCGATGGAGGAGTCGAAGTAGACGCCGGGCGAGCGGACCAGCTGCGACACCACGACACGCTCGGTGCCGTTGATGACGAAGGTGCCCTTGTTGGTCATGAGCGGGAAATCGCCCATGAAGACCGTCTGAGACTTGATCTCACCGGTCTCGTTGTTGGTGAACTCGGCCGTGACGAAGAGCGGCGCAGCGAAGGTGAAGTCGCGGTCCTTGCACTCGTCGATCGAGTTCTTCGGGGGCTCGAAGCGGTGGTCGCGGAACGTCAGCGACATCGACCCGGAGAAGTCCTCGATCGGCGAGATCTCCTCGAAGATCTCTTCCAGACCGGACTTGGTGGGAACGTCCTGTCCGCTTTCGAGAGCGGCCTCGACGCGACCCTTCCAAGCGGCGTTCCCGAGCAGCCAGTCAAAGCTCTCGGTCTGCAGCGCAAGGAGGTTCGGAACCTCGAGAGGTTCCCTGATCTTTGCAAAAGAGATGCGCAGCGGGGCGGTGCTGGCGCCGTTGTTCGTATTGGAGGTCGAGGCGTTGCGCGAGGCGGCCAAGAGGGGGTCCTTCCGAGGGCTCGGACTCACTACGCGCGTACCGGTCCCAAGCGGGGCACAGAGAGAGACATCCCAGGTCAGGGAAGATCAGTCTTCGATGCTCAAGCGTGGGCATGCCCCTGGTGACGGGCAGGAGGCAGCTAACAGGCAGCGCAAAGGGTCAGTGTAGCCACAAGGCTCACTGATGTCCAGAGCGGGTTTTTTGGGACCCTCATTCTTCTTCTCAACACCTGCGTCAAAGCTTCCCTCTTCGCCGCCGATCCATGCCTCGGATACGGATCGATGTGACGACGCGTCCTGAGAATTGCGCGCCCGGTCCGGTTCGTCAAGGCCCCCCACCCCGTGGGGGTCACCGTCGGCCACGCTGTGGGGACAGGAGAAGGCACCAGGTCCGGCGCACAACGAAGATCACCATACTCGTCGCGGCGGGAAGAGCAAGGCAGTCCCGGGGGGCGTCAGCACATGACGAAGGGCGACCACCCGGATGGGTGATCGCCCTTCGCTATGACGTTGTACGCGCAGGGCGTACAGAGAGAGTCAGGAGACTCTCAGAGTCACTTGACCTCGACCGAGGCGCCGGCGCCCTTGAGGGACTCGGCAGCCTTCTCGGCGGCCTCCTTGGCGACCTTCTCGAGGACGGGCTTCGGGGCGCCGTCGACGAGGTCCTTGGCCTCCTTCAGACCCAGCGAGGTCAGCTCACGCACGACCTTGATGACCTGGATCTTCTTGTCACCGGCGGCGGTGAGGATGACGTCGAACTCGTCCTGCTCCTCAGCGGCCTCGGCGGGGGCGCCAGCGCCACCGGCGGCGGCAACGGCGACCGGGGCGGCAGCCTTGACGTCGAACTTCTCCTCGAAGGCCTTGACGAACTCGGAGAGCTCGATGAGGGTCAGGTTCTCGAACTGCGCGAGCAGATCGTCCTGGGACAGCTTCGCCATGATGGCGTCCTTCCACTTTTCGGCAGGTGCCGGATGTATATGACGGCGGGCGTACGGGCCCGCTGCGAGCCGTGAGGCGGAGGGTTACTCCGCCACCTCGGCGTCGGCGGGAGCCGGCGTACCGGCACCGCCCTGCTCGACCTTGGCGCGAAGCGCGTCCGCAGTGCGGACGAACTCCGACAGCGGGGCCTGGAAAGTCGCCGCGGCCTTGGCCATCGACGCCTTGATCCCACCGGCCACCTTGGCGAGCAGAACCTCGCGGGACTCGAGGTCCGCAAGCTTCTTGATCTCATCCGCGGTCAGCGCCTTACCATCAAGGACACCGCCCTTGATGATGAGGTTGGGGTTCTCCTTGGCGAAGTCACGAAGACCCTTCGCCGACTCCACCGGGTCACCGGTGACGAAGGCAACCGCCGTCGGGCCTGCGAACAGGTCGTCCAGCGTGTTGATCCCGGCCTCGTTGGCCGCGATCTTGGTCAGCGTGTTCTTCACCACGGCGTACTGGGCGTTCTCACCGAGCGAACGGCGCAGCTGCTTGAGCTGGGCCACGGTGAGACCCCGGTACTCGGTCAGCACAGCGGCGTTCGAGCTACGGAACTGGTCCGCGAGCTCGGCTACCGCGGCAGCCTTGTCGGGCCTTGCCATAGAGCGTCGGCCTCCTTCCGGGTGATGAGGACCGCTCAGAAGGGGCTGGGAATAACGAAACGCCCCGGCACAGGTGCACGGGGCGCGAGCTCGACCGGACACGTCCGGGAGCACTTCCACGATCACCTGCGCAGGTCGTCCGCACCTAGCGGATCCTTCGGCCACCGCACCCTCTTGCGAGAGAGCAGCAACGACCAGCGGTCTTTGGCTTCGTCGGAAGAATACGCGTACGGGGGCGCACGGAGCAAATCCGGCCCCGAGCAGCCGATTACCCGGCCGGGGGCGGGGTAGAGGCCGATGCCTTCACCAGGTCGGTGAAGTCGACCGTGTCGGCGGCCGGCGGTGCGGCGGCCGACACCTTCGTACCGTAGTCCGCGTAGAAGACCGTCGCGCTGTACTCACCGGTCCTCAGCTGTCCGCGCTCGGTCTTCTTCACCAGCAGGTCGTGCCCGTCCACCCAGATGTCGACCGTCTCGGTGGTGATCCCGGCGGCGGTGAGCTGGGCCTTGAACGCCTTCAGCTCCGCGGGGCCGAGCGCCGAGTCCCGCTCCGTCAGCGCGGCGACGTCGACGGTGCCCGAGTAGTGCGTGGTGGCGACGCCCCGGATCGTCGCCCGCCCGGCCCGTTTCACCTCGCCCGAGGCCAGCAGCGCCTTCACGCCCTGGTCCGGAGCGGTTTTCTGCATCTGGTCCCGCATCGCTTCGCCGGAGGGCCCCAGCAGCCGGGAGAGGTCCGCGTAGCCGTACCGGATCCAGCGTTTGCCGCCCGTCCGCCCCGCGAAGCCGTCGCCCATGTCGGCGTAGTAGGCGTCGTGCAGATAGCGGGCCCTGATCGTGCTTCCCGCACCGGCCTGGTTCAGGGTGTCCGCCATGGTGCCGCCGGTGTACGTGATGTCCAGGGCGCCGGTGACGCCGTCGCCCCAGGCCACCGTGCCCTTCACCCGGGTGGACATCTCCGCGCCGAGGACGGTCGTCCCTTCGACCCTGGCCGACCCGGCACGGCCGGTACGGCGATCGACGGCGCGCAGGGCCGCTACGGGGGCCGCCGGGCCGCCCGCGGCCGGTGAACCGCCCGGCGGGGCGGCGGGCGCGCCGCTGCCCCTACCGCTGCCCTGGCCGCAGGCTGCCAGGGCAGCGGCCAGCGCCACCGCGATCAGCGCTGCTCTCCCCCGGTACCGCATCGCGCTGCCGCCCATGAAGTGCCCGCCCCTCAGGTGCCGATGGTCGCACGGGCCATTCTGTCGGGGTTCCCCCCACGACTTCTCCCGAAGCGCGAAAAAGCCGGGCCCCGCACCTCCGGAGAGGTGCGGGGCCCGGCGTCACAGCGCGCGTGGACCGCGACTGCCTGCCGATCCCGAGGATCAGACGGCGGCCGGGTCCTCCTCGACGAGGAGGTTGCGGGTGCGGTTGGAGTCCAGCGGGATGCCGGGGCCCATCGTGGTGGCCAGCGTGGCCTTCTTGATGTAGCGGCCCTTGGCGGCCGACGGCTTCAGACGAAGGATCTCGTCCAGCGCGGCGGCGTAGTTCTCGACCAGCTTCGTCTCGTCGAAGGAAACCTTGCCGATGATGAAGTGCAGGTTCGAGTGCTTGTCGACGCGGAACTCGATCTTGCCGCCCTTGATGTCCGTGACAGCCTTCGTCACGTCCGGGGTGACCGTTCCGGTCTTCGGGTTCGGCATGAGCCCACGCGGACCGAGCACGCGGCCGAGGCGGCCGACCTTGCCCATGAGGTCCGGGGTGGCGACGACGGCGTCGAAGTCCAGACGGCCCTTCGCAACCTCGTCGATGAGCTCGTCGGCGCCGACGATGTCGGCTCCGGCGGCTTCCGCGGCCGCAGCACGGTCACCGGTCGCGAAGACCAGGACCCGGGCGGTCTTGCCGGTGCCGTGCGGCAGGTTCACGGTGCCGCGGACCATCTGGTCGGCCTTGCGCGGGTCGACGCCCAGACGCATGGCGACCTCGACGGTGCCGTCGAACTTGGTCGCGGAGGTGTCCTTGGCGAGGCGGACGGCTTCGAGCGGGGCGTACAGCTTGTCCGCGTCGATCTTGGCGTCCGCAGCGCGGAGAGTCTTGCTGCGCTTCACTTCTGCTCCTAGAGGGGAGTGGGAGTCGTGGTGCGGGCCGGCGCTGGCCCTACCACTGTGGTGCGGAGGGGGGCTTGATCAGCCCTCGACCGTGATGCCCATGGAACGGGCGGTGCCAGCGATGATCTTCGACGCGGCGTCGAGGTCGTTGGCGTTCAGGTCGGGCATCTTCGTCGTGGCGATCTCGCGGACCTGGGCGCCGGTGAGCTTGGCGACCTTCGTCTTGTGCGGCTCGCCGGAGCCCTTCTCCACGCCTGCGGCCTTGAGGATCAGCTTCGCGGCGGGCGGAGTCTTGGTGATGAAGGTGAAGGAACGGTCTTCGTAGACCGTGATCTCCACCGGCACGACCATGCCACGCTGCGACTCGGTCGCGGCGTTGTAGGCCTTGCAGAACTCCATGATGTTGACGCCGTGCTGACCCAGTGCGGGGCCGACCGGCGGAGCCGGGTTGGCCGCACCGGCCTTGATCTGGAGCTTGATAAGCCCCGTGACCTTCTTCTTCTTGGGAGGCATTGCTCTCTCCGGGTCCTAGTGAGAGTGTTTCGCCTTTGTCCGGTCATCCGGATGGAGGCATACCGCGCAACGATAACGGGTATAGCTGCGCGACCAAAAACCAAGCAGGTCAGACCCGCTGCGAGAGCCGGTCTGACCTGTTTGGAAGGCGTGTGTCCAGAAGCTCGGGAAAGCTCCGTCAGTTCTTCTGGATCTGGTCGAAGCTGAGCTCGACCGGAGTCTCGCGGCCGAAGATCTCGACGAGACCCTTGACCTTCTTCGAGTCGGCGTTGATCTCGTTGATCGTCGCCTGCAGCGTCGCGAACGGGCCGTCGGTGACGGTGACCGAGTCGCCGACCTCGAAGTCCAGCACCTGGACCTCGACCTTGCGGGCCGGAACCGGCTTGCCCTCGGCCTCGGCGGCCTCACGGGCGGCCTTCTCCTCGGCCTCCGGGGCGAGCATCTTGACGATCTCGTCCAGGGTCAGCGGGTACGGGTCGTAGGCGTTGCCGACGAAGCCGGTGACGCCGGGGGTGTTACGCACCACGCCCCAGGACTCGTTGGTGAGGTCCATGCGGACCAGGACGTAGCCGGGAAGCTTGTTCTGGCGGACGTTCTTACGCTCGCCGTTCTTGATCTGGACGATCTCTTCCTCGGGCACTTCGGCCTGGTAGATGAACTCCTCGACGTTCAGCGAGACGGCGCGCTGCTCCAGGTTGGCCTTCACACGCTTCTCGTAACCGGCGTACGTGTGGATGACGTACCACTCGCCGGGCAGACCGCGGAGCTCCTGGCGCAGGGCCTCGACCGGGTCGACCGCGGGGACGTCGGCGACCTCTTCGGCCTCGTCCTCCGCGTCCTCGGACTCTTCGTCCTCGACAGCGGTCTCGTCCTCGGCGTGCACAGCGGCCTCTTCAGCGGGCTCACCGGCGGCGGCGTCGGCAGCTTCTGCCTGGTCCGGGTCCTCAGCGTCTGCCGCCTCGACGATGTCGAGCTCGTCCTCTGCGGACTCGAAGCTTTCGCCCGGCTCGACGGCCTCGTTCAGGTTCGGGTCAGACACGGTGGCTGCTTCTTCCTGGATACAAATCGGGTGGAACGTGCGAAAGGGGCGCCGCTCCCGGCGCCCTTCGCGGCTCAGCCAAAGACGTATTTGGCGGCTTGGTTGAAGCCATAGTCAATCACGGTCACGATGCCGATCATGATGACGACGAACACGATCACCACGGTGGTGTAGGTCGAGAGCTGGCTCCGGGTCGGCCAGACAACCTTGCGCAGTTCCGCGACGATCTGGCGGTAGAAAAGCGCGAGACGGCCGAAGGGGCCCTTCTTGCCGCGCTTTCCGCCCTTGCGCGCCTTCTTCGACTCCGGCGCTTCGTCATCCTGCGCATCAGGCACGTCGATGGAGCCGACGGCGTCCGTCACGATCTCTCACCTGATTCCGGGTCGTGGCCGTGCCGCGCCCGGTGGAGCCGCACGGCGGTGCATTGAAGTACGTACATGCGCACACAACCCTGGCGAAGGTGTGTGTAGCAGGGCCGGAGGGACTTGAACCCCCAACCGCTGGTTTTGGAGACCAGTGCTCTACCAATTGAGCTACGACCCTTTGTGGTTCCCCCAACCTACCGCATCCGACCGAGTGCACCGAGTGCGTTCAGCAGGACGGTTGGTGAGGGCCAACGACCAGTGAGTGTACGTGTTCAGGGGCCTGACGTCGAACAGCTTGCCCGGGGCCACTCCCCGACCCCCGGTGTGCGTCCGGTTTCGTCACGGTGTCCACCTGTCGAAAGCCCGGGTGTCCGCCCATCGAAACCTGTGTGCCGAGTGCGTTTGCGGTCTGGGACCATGGGGCTCATGAGCGCTGCAACTCCTCCGACCGAGCGCAGGGTCTCCGCCCGCATCGGTGCTATCTCCGAGTCCGCCACCCTGGCTGTCGACGCCAAGGCGAAGGCCCTGAAGGCCGCCGGCCGACCGGTGATCGGCTTCGGTGCCGGTGAGCCCGACTTCCCCACGCCCGGCTACATCGTCGAGGCCGCTGTCGAGGCCTGCCGCAACCCCAAGTACCACCGCTACACCCCGGCCGGCGGGCTCCCCGAGCTCAAGGCCGCCATCGCCGCGAAGACGCTGCGCGACTCCGGTTACGAGGTCGAGGCCTCCCAGGTGCTCGTCACCAACGGCGGCAAGCAGGCCATCTACGAGGCGTTCGCCGCGATCCTCGACCCGGGCGACGAGGTCATCGTCCCGGCTCCGTACTGGACCACCTACCCGGAGTCGATCCGGCTCGCGGGCGGCGTCCCCGTCGAGGTCGTGGCCGACGAGACCACCGGCTACCGGGTCTCCGTCGAGCAGCTCGAAGCCGCCCGTACGGAGAAGACCAAGGTCGTCCTCTTCGTCTCCCCCTCGAACCCGACCGGCGCCGTCTACAGCGCCGCCGACACCGAGGCCATCGGGCGCTGGGCCGTCGAGCACGGGCTGTGGGTGCTGACCGACGAGATCTACGAGCACCTGGTGTACGGCGACGCGAAGTTCACCTCGCTGCCCGCCGTCGTGCCCGAGCTGCGTGACAAGTGCATCGTGGTCAACGGCGTCGCCAAGACGTATGCCATGACCGGCTGGCGCGTGGGGTGGATCGTCGGCCCGAAGGACATCGTGAAGGCCGCGACCAACCTCCAGTCGCACGCCACCTCCAACGTCTCCAACGTCTCCCAGGCCGCCGCGCTCGCCGCCGTCTCCGGGAACCTGGACGCGGTCGACGAGATGCGTACCGCCTTCGACCGGCGCCGCAAGGCCATCGTGCGGATGCTGAACGAGATCGACGGCGTGCTCTGCCCGGAGCCGGAGGGCGCGTTCTACGCGTACCCCTCGGTGAAGGCGCTCCTCGGCAAGCAGATCCGCGGCAAGCGCCCGCAGACCTCGGTCGAGCTGGCCGCGCTGATCCTGGACGAGGCCGAGGTGGCCGTGGTGCCCGGCGAGGCGTTCGGTACGCCCGGTTACCTGCGGTTCTCCTACGCGCTGGGCGACGAGGACCTGGCCGAGGGCATCGGCCGGGTGCAGAAGCTGCTGGCCGAGGCCACGGACTGACGCGTCGGAGACAACGCGGGAACGGGCCCAGGCAGTCGCCGGGGCCCGTTTCTCTGTTCGGCCACCCACTCGTCGGTGGCATGCGGGTACCGGCGTGGTGGGTCCGTACGGCAGGATCCTGGGATGGAGCACGTACGTGACATCAGGCTGCTGCCGAAGGCCCATCTGCATCTGCACTTCACCGGGTCGATGCGGCCCACGACCCTGCTGGAACTGGCCGACAGATACGGCGTGCACCTGCCCGAGGCGCTGACCGGCGGCGAGCCTCCGAAGCTGCGGGCCACCGACGAGCGCGGCTGGTTCCGTTTCCAGCGGCTCTACGACATCGCCCGGTCCTGCCTGCGCGCGCCGGAGGACATCCAGCGGCTGGTGCGCGAGGCCGCCGAGGAGGACGTACGGGACGGTGCGGGCTGGCTGGAGATCCAGGTCGACCCCACCTCGTACGCACCGCTGCTCGGCGGGCTGATCCCTGCGCTGGAGATCATCCTGGACGCGGTGGACGCCGCGTCGCGGGAGACCGGGCTCGGGATACGGGTCGTGGTGGCCGCGAACCGGATGAAGCACCCCCTGGACGCCCGGACGCTCGCCCGCCTCGCGGTGCGGTACGCGGACCGGGGCGTGGTCGGGTTCGGGCTCTCCAACGACGAACGCCGGGGCATGGCCCGCGACTTCGACCGGGCCTTCGCCATCGCCCGGGAGGGCGGCCTGCTGGCCGCGCCGCACGGCGGGGAGCTCAGCGGCCCCGCGTCGGTCCGCGACTGCCTGGACGATCTGCACGCCTCGCGGATCGGGCACGGGGTGCGGGCCGCCGAGGACCCCGCCCTGCTGAAGCGGCTGGCCGACCGCGGGGTGACCTGCGAGGTGTGCCCGGCGTCGAACGTGGCGCTCGGTGTCTACGAGAAGCACGAGGACGTACCCCTGCGACGGTTGTTCGACGCCGGGGTGCCGATGGCGCTCGGCGCGGACGACCCGCTGCTGTTCGGGTCGCGACTGGCGGCCCAGTACGAGCTGGCACGCGCCCAGGGGTTCAGCGACGCCGAACTGGCCGAGCTGGCACGGCAGTCGGTGCGCGGCTCGGCGGCGCCGGCGGACGTCCGTACGAAGATGCTGGCCGGCGTGGACGACTGGCTCACGGGTCGACCATGAGCGGGCGAGCGGAGGAGACCGCGCAGGCGGTCGGCCCCGGCGGCACTTACCCACCCCAGGAGGGTGCGCGATGAAACTCACCGTGTTCGGCGCGACCGGCGGTATCGGCGGGCAGATCGTCCGGCAGGCGCTGGAGTCCGGCCATCAGGTGACGGCCGTGGTGCGCGATCCGGCGCGGCTGACCGCGACGGGAGCGGGACTCGACGTGTTCCGCTCGGACCTGCGGGACGCGGAGTCGCTGCGCGCCGCGGTGGCGGGCCGGGACGCGGTGCTCTCCGGGCTCGGGGCACGGGCCCGCAAGGACGCGGGCGTCGCCGCGGTCCTCACCCGCCCGGTGCTGGCGGCGATGGAGGCGGAGGGCGTACGGCGGCTGCTGGTGGTGAGCGCGGCTCCGCTGGCGCCGGTCACCGCGGGGCAGTCGCTGGTCGACCGCGCGGCGCTGGGCCTGATCGGCGCGATCCTGAAGGACGTGTACGCCGATCTGCGGGTCATGGAGGACGAGATCGCACGGAGCGCCACGGACTGGACGGCCGTCCGGCCGCCGAAGCTGACGAACAAGCCGCTGACCGGCACGTACCGGACCGTCATCGGTGGCAATCCGCGCGGCGGCAGGTCCATCGCGCGCGCCGACGTGGCGCACGCGATGCTGGCGATGATCGACGACCCGGCGACGGTGCGGCAAGGGGTCGGGGTCGCGTACTAGGGCCTTTTGCTGCCGGGGCCCGGGATGCGTACGCGGGTCCCCGACCGCCTCGTCAGAGGCTGACGCCCACCGTCACCGGCTCGTTGACCAGCGTCACGCCGAACGCCTCGTGCACGCCCGCGACGACCTCGCGGGCGAGTGCGAGCAGGTCGTCGGTGGTGGCGGCGCCGCGGTTGGTCAGGGCCAGCGTGTGCTTGGTGGAGATACGGGCCGGGCCGGTGCCGTACCCCTTGGTGAAGCCCGCCTTGTCGATGAGCCAGGCCGCGGAGGTCTTGGTGTACCCCTCTCCCGCGGGGAACGCGGGCGGTCCGGCGTCCGGGCCGAGGCGGTCGTGCACCCGGGTGCGGAAGGCGGCGAACGCCTCGTCGTCCAGGATCGGGTTGGTGAAGAACGAACCGGCCGACCAGGTGTCGTGGTCCCCGGCGTCCAGCACCATGCCCTTGCCCGCCCGCAGCCGCAGCACGGTCTCGCGGGCGACCGCGGCCGGCACCCGGTCACCGGCCTCGACGCCGAGCGCGCGCGCCGTCTCCGGGTAGGCGATCGGGGCCGAGAGGCCGCCCGCGTCTTCGAGCTGGAAGCGGACACGCAGCACCAGAAAGCGGTCCGGCTCGGACTTGAAACGACTGTTCCGGTACGAGAACCGGCACTCGGCGCGGGGAATCGTGACGGTCTCCCCCGTGCTCCGGTCGTAGGCGACGACCTCGGTGATGGTCGAGGAGACCTCCTGGCCGTACGCCCCGACGTTCTGGATCGGCGTCGCACCCGCGGAACCAGGGATTCCGGCCAGGCACTCGATCCCCGCGAGCCCGGCTTCGACGGTACGGGCCACCGCGTCGCTCCAGACCTCGCCGGCCGCGAGCTCCAGCGTCGTGCCGGAGAGCGTGCAGCCCCGGGTCGCGATCCGCAGGGCGGTGCCCGCGAACCCCTTGTCTCCGATGACCAGGTTGGACCCGCCGCCGATGACCAGCAGCGGGGTGCCGCTCGCATCGGCCTCGCGGGCGGCTTCGATCACTTCGGCGTCGGTCTCGGCGGTGATCAGCCGGGTCGCGGGGCCGCCGAGGCGGAAGGTGGTCAGGGGGGCGAGTGGGGCTTCGAAGAGTTCCTGCACGGGGCCAAGCGTACGAGAACGGCCCCGCCGTTCGGGCGGGGCCGTTCCACGCGTTCCCCGACGGACCGCCGGGCGGCGGTCAGGCGGAGACGAGCGCCCGCTCCTCGTCGGCGGCCTCCTCCGCCGGGCCCGGGACGCCACGGCCCGGGATCAGCAGGGCGGCGGCGAGCGCCGCGACGGCGACCACCGCGGCGCCGATCCACAGGGCGGGGACGGTGCCGTCCGTGAAGGCCGTCGGCGTCTCGTACCCGCCCTGAGCCGCGAAGACCGCGCCGAGGACCGCGATGCCCAGCGATCCGCCGACTTCCCGCACGGCGTTGTTCGTACCGGAGGCGACACCCTGTTCGGAGGGCCGCACGCTGGACATGACCACACTGGACGCGGGGGCGAAGAACAGCGCCATCCCGGTTCCGCCGAGGATCAGGGCCGGAAGCATCGCCGGGTACGAGACGTCCGTACCGATGGTCATCGCGAAGAGCGCCAGGCCGACGGCCTGGAGGGCGAGGCCCACCGCGACCACCGGGCGGCTGCCGATCCGGTCCGAGAGGATGCCCGCGAACGGCGCGATGACCAGCGGCATTCCGGTCCAGGGCAGCATCCGCAGCCCCGCCTCGGTGGGCGAGTAACCGACGACCCCCTGGAAGAACTGGCTGAGCAGGAAGATCGAACCGAACATCCCCAGGAACATGAGCATGCTGGCCAGATTGATCCCGGCGAAGCCGCGGTTACGGAAGAGCCGCATGGGGAGCATGGGGCGGGGATGGGTGAACCCGTGGCGGACGAACCCGGCCAGGAGCACGGCACCGGCGATGAGACTGGTCAGGATCGGAGCGCTGGCCCAGCCGTCCGACTGCCCGTTGACCAGGCCGTAGACGATCCCGAAGAGCCCGCCGCTGACGAGGAGCGTGCCAGGGACGTCGAGGCGGGCGTCCGGGGCGTACGACTCGGTGAGGCGCAGCCGGGCGAACGGCAGCAGCACCAGGCCGATCGGCACGTTGAGCCAGAAGATCCACTGCCAGGACAGGTGCTCGGTGAGGCTGCCGCCGATGAGCGGACCGCTGGCGACCGCGAGTCCGGTGACGGCGCTGAAGATCCCGAGGGCCGCACCACGGCGGGCGGCGGGCACGGCCGCGGTGAGCAGGGTCAGGGTGAGCGGCATCATGATCGCGGCGCCGACGCCCTGCACCGCGCGGGCGGCGATCAGCGGCGCGATGCCCGGGGCGAGGGCCGCCGCGGCGGAGGCGCCGGTGAATATCGTGAGGCCCACGAGGAAGAGCTTCCGGCGCCCGAACCGGTCACCGAGGGCGGCACCGAACATGAGCAGGACGGCGAAGGTGAGGGTGTACGCGCTCACCGTCCACTGGAGGTCCTCCAGCGCGCCGCCGAGGTCCTTGCGGATGGAGGGCAGGGCCGTGGTGACGACGAGGTTGTCGAGAGCCGCCATGAATCCGGCGGCGCTGGTGATGACCAGGGCCCAGGTGGCACCTGCGCGCCGGGCTGCTTGTTCGTTCACTTGCTCCCCCTGAAGCTTCGGACGTTCGTTCACTTGCTCCCCCTGAAGCTCGGACCGGTCGGTCTTAGTAATTGATCACTAACTTGTCCGGGCATGCGCATGGCCCGCCCGATGGTGCGCGTTCAGCACGTCGGCGCCGGCACCCGCGGCGCTTATTTCTTGGGCTGGGCCGAGTCGTAGAAGCCGGTCCAGACCCGGTGGTCCGCGGAGAACCCCAGCGAGACAAGGGTGTTGATGAGCATGCCGTACGCCAGGAACTGGGTGGTCTCGCCCGTGTCCACGCCGAGTGCCAGCTGGATCGCGTCGTACAGCCCCATCCAGCCGGCCCGCAGCACCCGGCCGAACTCGTGGTCACCGGACGCCTCGGCGGAGGCCACCGCGACGTACATCTGCATCTGCATCAGCAGCTTGTCCGGGTCGTCCGCGATGAGCGCCTGGTACGCCTGCCCCATGGCGTGCAGGGCCTCATCGCCCTGCAACCCCTCGGCCGCCTTCACGAAGACGGCCGTGGTGTCCTCGATGCAACGGCCGGACGCCGCGAGGAAGATGGCTTCTTTGTTCGGGAAGAGCCGGAAGAGATACGGCTGCGAGACACCCACCCGCTTGGCGATCGCCTCGGTTGCGGTGCCGTGATAGCCGCCGCGGGCGAATTCGATCATCGCCGCGCGGATGACGCTCTCACGTCGCTCCTCTGCGCTCATCCTGACCATACGAGAAAGTTAGTGACTGATAACTATCCGTGTCAAGAGGTGCCACGGTCCGGGCCGGATACGGGGGCGGGCGCGGCGGCGGGTGGGGGGACGCGTGAGGGGCGCCCGCACTCGGCGGACGCCCCTCACCACTCGCACGCAGTTACGCAGGTGCGCACTCAGGCGAGGCGGACCACCGCGCGGGACATGCCCAGGACCTTCTTGTCGTCGCTCATCGCCGTGAGGTCCACCCGTACCGTCCTGTCCTCGGGTTCCCCCACGACGGCCCCGACCTTGGCGCTGACCTCGATCAGCGCGCCCTTGTCGTCGTTCGGGACGACGACCGGCTTGGTGAAGCGGACGCCGTACTCCACGACCGCACCGGGGTCGCCCAGCCAGTCCGTGACCACCCGGATCGCCTCGGCCATGGTGAACATCCCGTGCGCGATGACGTCGGGCAGCCCGACCTCCACCGCGAACTTCTCGTTCCAGTGGATCGGGTTGAAGTCGCCGGACGCGCCCGCGTACTGCACCAGCGTCGCGCGCGTCACCGGAAAGGACTGAGGGGGCAGCTCGGTGCCGACCTCGACACTGTCGTACGAAATCTTCGCCGTCACCGTCACGCCTCCTCGGCCGCTCGCGACACCAGCTTCGTCCACGCGGTCACGACATGTTCGCCGGACTCGTCGTGGACCTCACCGCGGATGTCGATGATGTCGTTCCCCGCCAGGGACTTGATCGCCTCGATGGTCGAAGTGACCGTCAGCCGGTCTCCCGCCCGCACCGGGCGCCGGTAGGCGAACTTCTGGTCGCCGTGCACCACCCGCGAGTAGTCCAGGCCCAGCTGGGGGTCCTGGATGACGGCGCCCGCCGCTTTGAATGTGATGGAGAAGACAAAGGTCGGCGGCGCTATTACGTCGGAGTGACCCAGCGCTTTCGCCGCTTCCGGATCGGTGTACGCGGGATTGGCGTCACCCACCGCATCGGCGAACTCGCGGATCTTCTCCCGGCCGACCTCGTACGGCGCGGAGGGCGGATACGTCCGCCCCACGAAGGACTGGTCGAGCGCCATGGCTCACTACCTCCTGCTTGGTTGCCGGGAAAACCGGAAATGCCGAGAGTGAGAATAACCGTGAGTCACTGCAGAAACGACGCGAGGCCGCCCCCGGTGAAGGGGACGGCCTCGGGCCTGTGCCTGTGGAGTGAAACGCCTGGGTCAGCGCGTTTCGCGGTGCGCGGTGTGCGAGTTGCAGCGCGGGCAGTGCTTCTTCATCTCAAGACGGTCCGGGTCGTTACGCCGGTTCTTCTTGGTGATGTAGTTCCGCTCCTTGCACTCCACGCAGGCCAGCGTGATCTTCGGGCGGACGTCGGTGGCAGCCACGTGAGTGCTCCTTGGACGGATGGACGGATGAACGCATAAAAGAGTAGCCGATCGAAGGACCGACCCCACAATCGGCTACCGTGTGTAGCGGTGACCGGACTTGAACCGGTGACACAGCGATTATGAGCCGCTTGCTCTACCGACTGAGCTACACCGCTTTGATACGGAATCCCTCACCCGAAGGTGAGGGCTACCGCACCAGAGCCCCAATACGGAATCGAACCGTAGACCTTCTCCTTACCATGGAGACGCTCTACCGACTGAGCTATTGGGGCGAGCGATGAAGACATTACACGGTCCTTCGCCGACGCCCAAATCCTTATGGGAGCCCCTCCCGGCAGCCCCCGCGCCGGTTCCGCACACCTCCCCCGCAGGCCACAAGAAGCACCACCGGTACGACTATTGCGCCCCTCCTCGAAGCCCGGCCGACAGGCGCCTAGGCTCGCTTCACGCTGTGTGACATCACCCGTCATGCCCGGCCCCGTACCCAGGAGCGCGATGCCCGACCGCCAGCCGCGGCCTCCCGAAGGAGTCACCGCAGACGCCACCGGGCTCCTGCTCCGTGGCGCCCGTCTGACCGACGGGCGCACCGTGGACGTACGCCTCAGCGACGGGCGCATCGAAGCCGTCGGCACCGCGGGCAGCCTCGGCGGCCGGGGCTCCCGCGTCGACCTCAGCGGATTCCTGCTGCTCCCGGCCCCGGCCGAGCCGCACGCGCACAGCGACACCGCGCTCACCGCCGAGGCCCGCCCGCTGGGCGGCGGACCCGCCGCCGGTGGAGCGGACCCGCCCGGGGGGCCCGCCAACCGCACAATTCCCACCAATCCAGCACACCTCGCCGGGCCCGTCGCCGACGGCGTCCCGGACATCCAGCGCCGTGCCACCGAGGCCGCCCTGCTGCAGCTCGGGCACGGCGCCACCGCCCTGCGTTCACACGTCCGCATCGGCGACGTCCAGGGGCTCGGCGCCATGGAAGCCGTACTCCAGGCCCGGCGGTCCCTGCACGGGCTCGCCGACCTCACGGCCGTGGCCGTGCCCCGGCTGCTCACCGGCCTCGCGGGCGCCGACGGGCTCGCGATGCTGCGGGACGCCGTGAAGATGGGCGCCGCGGTCGTCGGCGGCTGCCCCGACCTCGATCCCGACCCGACCGGATACGTCCAGGCCGTCCTCGAAGTCGCCGCCGAGCAGGGCTGCGCCGTCGATCTGCACACGGACGGTGACGACCCCGCGCGGCTGGCCAGGCTCGCGGCCATGTCCGGCGGGCTGCGTCCGGGCGTCGCGATCGGGCCCTGCGGCGGGCTGTCCCGGCTGCCGCACGACACGGCCGCCCGCGCCGCCGGCCAACTGGCCGCCGCCGGGGTGACCGTGATCTGCCAGCCGCAGGGCGGCTGCGGCGGCGTGGAGCGGCGCGGTGTGGCCCCCGTACGGCTGCTCCGCGCGGCCGGGGTGCGCGTCGCCGCGGGCAGCGGGGCGCTGCGCGACCTGACCAACCCGGTGGGCCGCGGGGACCCGCTGGAGGCCGCCTACCTGCTCGCGTCGCAGAGCGGGCTGCGGGCTGCGGAGGCGTACGAGGCGGTCAGTTCGGCGGCGCGGGGAGCGATGGGGCTGCCCGAGGTGCGGCTGGAGGCGGGCTTCCCGGCCGAGCTCCTCGCGGTGCGCGGGGAACGGCTCTCCTCGGTGCTCTCCCTCGCGTACAGCCGCATCGTCATCCACCGCGGGCGGGTCGTCGCGCGGACCAGTGCGGTGCGGGAGTACTGCGACTCGGCAGCGGCCATCGCGTTCGAACTGCCGCGCCAGGGACGGACGGACGTCGGTCCCTGAACGGGCGTCGTGCCTCGTCAGCGCCGGTTCCGGGGCGGTTCCGGAAGGGTGCGGGCCCCGTCCGCGCGGATCCTGAGCGGGCCGGGCCACTCCGGCGTACCGTCGAAACCATGCGCATTGTCATCGCAGGTGGACATGGTCAGATCGCGCTGCGGCTGGAGCGTCTGCTCGCCGCGCGCGGTGACGAGGTCGCGGGCATCATCCGCGCCGCAGGACAGGCGGACGACCTGAGAGCCGCGGGCGCCGAACCGGTCGTGCTGGACCTGGAGTCGGCGACCGTGGCGCAGGTGGCGCAGGCGTTGGAGGGCGCGGACGCGGTGGTCTTCGCGGCGGGCGCGGGTCCGGGCAGCACCGCCGAACGCAAGGACACCGTGGACCGGGACGCGGCCGTGAAGTTCGCGGACGCCGCCGAACAGGCCGGGGTACGCCGCTACCTGATCGTCTCGTCCATGGGCGCCGACACCACGCACCAGGGCGACGGCATCTTCGACGCCTATCTGCGCGCGAAGGGCGCGGCGGACGAGGCGGTGCGGTCCAGGACCGGCCTGGACTGGACGGTCCTGCGCCCCGGCGCGCTGACCGACGACGCGGGCACCGGTCACGTACGCCTGGAAGCCAGAACGGGGCGCGGTCCGGTCACCCGTGACGACGTGGCGGCGGTGCTGGCCGAGCTCGTCGAAACCCCGGCGACGGCGGGCCTGACACTGGAGTTGATCGGCGGCTCGGTGCCGGTCGCCGTCGCGGTCAAGGACGTGGCAGGCAACTGATGCAGAACACACCGGTGACCGTGGAGCGGGCGGCGCAGCCGTACGCGGCGGTCCGGGAAGCCGTCACGATGGACACCTTCCCGCTGATCGCCGACCGCCTGGTGGACGTCTTCGGCTGGCTCGCGGAGCGCGGGATCGAGACCGCGGGCGCGCCGTTCTTCCGGTACCTGGTGATCGACATGGAACGCGGGATGGAGGTCGAGGCCGGTGTGCCGATGGCTTCGGATCCGGCCGGCGCGGACGCCGGTGGGGACCCCGACGCGGGTGAGATCTTCACGGACGTACTGCCTGCCGGGACATATCTGACGGTCACTCACATCGGCCACCCGCAGGAGCTCTTGGGGGTGACGGCCGGACTTCTGGAGTGGGCCGCCGCGCGCGGTACGGAGTGGGACATGGAGAAGGCCGACGTGGTCGAGGAGTGGGGCTGCCGCCTGGAGATCTACAAGACGGATCCGCGCGAGGAGCCGGACATGTCCAAGTGGGAAGTGGAGCTGGCCTTCCGGCTGAAGGACCACCGAAAGGACCACTGAAGGATCGATGAAGGGCCGCTGAAGGGCCACTGACGGGCTGCCGGGAGGCCACGGAAGGGGCATCGGGAGGCCGTCGGCACAGACCGTCGGGAATCCCCCGTCCAGCTCTTCTAAAGAAGTCTTTAGAAAGCTATCTTTAGACGCATGCCACGCAGCGTCAGTCTCACCGACCCCCGCGCCCTTCGCGCCTACGCCCACCCCACCCGCATGACACTCGTCGGGCTGCTCCGCCGCACCGGGCCGTTCACCGCCACCCGTGCCGCCGAGCTGACCGGTGAATCGGTCGCCAGTTGCTCGTACCACCTGCGGATGCTCGCCAAGTACGGACTGGTGGAGGAGGCGCCCGGCGGACGCGGCCGGGAGAAGCCCTGGCAGGCGACCGCGTCCTTCACGTCCTGGCCCACCTACAGCGAGGACCCGTCCGTCGCGGAGGCGGCCGACGCCCTCAACACCGCAGTGGCCGAGCAGTACTTCGAGCGCATGGTGCGGGCCACCGAGAGGCGGCGCGAGCTGCCTCGGGAGTGGCAGGAGGCACAGCAGTCCGGCGACACGCTCCTGCACCTCACCGCCGGTGAACTCACCGAGCTCGGGGAACGCATCGACGATCTGCTGAAGCAGTACGAACCCCGCCAGTCGGATCCCTCGCTCCGGCCCGAGGGGGCGCGCGAGGTCAGCCTGATACTCGCCGCGTTCCCCGAGAGCGCGCCCCCCGAAGCCGGGCGCCCAGGTGAGGCCGGGTCCCCGGCCGCCGAGGCCGAACCGGCCGGGCAGGAAGCGCAGGACCGGTGAAGACCCACATACCCGCGCTGCTGCGCGAACGGCAGTTCCGCCGCTACTGGACCGGTCACACCGTCTCCCTCCTCGGCGACGAGATCTCCCTCATCGCCATCCCCCTCGCCGCGGTCCTCGTCCTGCACGCCGACGCCTCCGGGCTGGGCTGGCTGAAGGCCGCCGGTCTCGTCCCCGCGCTGCTCGCGCTGCCCGCGGGCGCCTGGGCGGACCGGTGGCGCCACCGCCGGCGCGTCATGATCGCCTGCGACCTCGGGCGGGCGCTGCTGATCGCCGTACTCCCGGTCGCGTACGCCCTGGACGCCCTCTCGCTCCCGCTGCTGTACGTGGTCGCCTTCGGCGTCGGGATGCTCAGCGTGCTCTTCGACCTGTGCGATGCCACGCTCTTCGTCGCGCTGCTGCCGACCCGCGCGTACATCGAGGGCAATTCGCTGGTCAACGGCAGCCGGGCGCTCTCCCAGATGGCAGGGCCGAGCGCCGGGGGCCTGCTCGTGCAAGTGCTCACCGCGCCGTTCGCGCTGGCCGCCGACGCGCTGTCGTATCTCGCGTCCGCCCTCTGTCTGGCCCGCGTCTCCCCCGCCGAGCCGCCCCCGGCCGCGCCGGAGAAGCAGCAGCTCATGACGGGGCTCCGCTGGATCCGGGACAACCCCGTCATCCGCGCGAGTCTCGGCGCCGCCGGCACGGTCCAGTTCTTCTCCTTCATGGGCAGCACCCTCCTGGTGCTCTACGCGACCGTGGAACTCGGGCTCGGAGCAGGGCTGTTGGGCCTGGCGCTCGGCGCGGGCGCCGTGGGCGCGCTGGCGGGTTCGGTGCTGGCGGGCCGGGTCGTGCGGCGGATCGGCGTCGGGCCCGCGGTGATCGCCGGGTTCCTCGGCTTCACCGTCCCGATGCCGCTGGTGCCGCTCGCCGGCGGCCCGAAGGAGGTGGTGCTGCTGATGCTCTTCCTCGCCGAGTTCGTCGGCGGGGTCGGGGTGATGATCGTGGACATCGCCCTCGGCTCGGTCCAGGCGGCGGTCGTGCCGCACGCGCTGCGTTCCCGGGTGATGGGCGCCTACCGCACGCTCAACCACGGCTTCCGGCCGCTCGGCGCCCTGACCGGCGGAGCGCTGGGCGGCGCGCTCGGGCTGCGGCCGACGCTGTGGATCGCGGCGGTCGGGGCGATGCTGGCGGTGCTGTGGCTCCTGCCCGCGCCGATGCGGCAGTTGCGGGAGCTTCCGGAGCCCGAGCCGGGGCAGCCCGCCGAACCGGTGCCCGCCCCGGCGGCGGAACCCGGCCAGGAGCAGCGCGTCTGAGAACGGCGCGGACCGGCCGGGGAACGGCACAGCACGGCCGGGAACGAGAACAGCCCCTGACCATACGTACTGGTCAGGGGCTGATTCTTGTGGCGGCACGTGGGTTCGAACCACGGTAGGCTGAGCCGGCAGATTTACAGTCTGCTCCCTTTGGCCACTCGGGCATACCGCCAGGGATTGCCGCTACGGCGAACCGCTTTGCGGCGGTGCTCCGTGGCAACGACGTAAACGATACCCGATGTCCCGGGGTGCTTCGCCACCCGATTGATCAGGGCCGGGCGGGGCAAGGTCGTAGGCTTGCGCGCGACAGGCCGGGCCGCCGGCCGTACGCCTCAGCACACCCGATACAAGGAGCCACAGGACATGGCCGACTCCAGTTTCGACATCGTCTCGAAGGTCGAGCGGCAGGAGGTCGACAACGCCCTCAACCAGGCCGCCAAGGAGATCTCGCAGCGCTACGACTTCAAGAACGTCGGGGCTTCGATCGACTGGTCGGGCGAGAAGATCCTCATGCAGGCGAACTCCGAGGAGCGCGTCAACGCGATCCTCGACGTGTTCCAGACCAAGCTGATCAAGCGCGGGATCTCGCTCAAGGCGCTGGACGCCGGTGAGCCGCAGCTGTCCGGCAAGGAGTACAAGATCTTCGCCACGATCGAGGAAGGCATCTCGCAGGACAACGCCAAGAAGGTCGCGAAGGTCATCCGCGACGAGGGCCCCAAGGGCGTCAAGGCGCAGGTCCAGGGCGAGGAGCTGCGGGTCAGTTCCAAGAGCCGCGACGACCTGCAGGCCGTACAGGCGCTGGTGAAGGGCAAGGACTTCGACTTCGCGCTGCAGTTCGTGAACTACCGCTGACCGGGCGGCTGACCGGACCGCCTGCCGAACCGCTGTTCGCGGGCCGTTCCCGGCGGCCGGACGCGATGTCCGAAGACCGCCGGTCCCGGTGGTCCGGGGGTCGCAGACTCGTAGGTGTCCCGGTGGAGCGACCGCCGGGACGCCACGAGGAAGGGAGCACCCGATGACACCCCGCACCAGGATCTTCACCACGCTCGGCAGTCCGCTCGGTGAACTGCTGCTGGTGGGCGAGGAATCGGCGGACGCGCGGGGCGGAGTGGCGCTCGTCTCGCTCTCGGTACCGGGACAGAAGGGCGGCACCCGCATCGAGGACGCCACCGCGTCCGGGTGGCGGTCGGCCCCTCACGCCTTCGAAGCGGTCACCGGGCAGCTTCGGGCCTACTTCGCCGGCGAACTGACCGGGTTCGAGATCGACTTCGCGGGTGGCGGGAGCGCGTTCCAGCAGCGTGTGTGGACCGCGCTGGACGGGCTGGAGTACGGCGCCACCGTGTCGTACGGGGAGATCGCCGCCCGCATCGGGCTCTCGGGGGCCGGGGTCCGCGCGGTGGGGACCGCGATCGGGCGCAATCCGCTGCTGGTCGTACGGCCCTGCCACCGCGTGATCGGCGCGGACGGCGCGCTGCGCGGATACGCGGGCGGCCTTGAGCGCAAGCAGTGGCTGCTGGGGCTCGAAGGGGCCCTGGTGGGCCCGGGGGGCCGGTAGCGCCCGCTCCGACCGACCGGGGTTCCCGACCCGACCGGGGTTCCGGCCCGGCCCGGCCCGGCCGAAAGGGCTGCCGGGCGGCGCGGGGCGGTCAGCGGCGGTCGCGTGAATTGCCGAAGAGCAGGCGGTAGAGGATCAGCAGGACGAGCGAACCGCCGATGGCCGAGATCCAGGTGGGGCCGTCGTAGAAGTGCTTGGTCACCGGGTGGTTGAAGAAGTGCGAGGCGGCCCAGCCACCGATGAAGGCTCCCGCGATGCCTATGAGGGTGGTGCCGATCAGCCCGCCCGGATCACGCCCGGGGAGCAGGATCTTGGCGACGGCTCCGGCGAGCAGTCCGAGGATGATCCAACTGATGATTCCCATGAGCAGAGCCTGCCTTACGTTCGGTGTCTTAAACAGGGACGTCGGGCCAGCGGGCATGGTTGCGTCGCTGGTCGAGAGAGGTCCCTGGTCAGGCCACCGGCCGGGGCGGGTGCGGGTTGGCGCAGTACGGGCTCACGCGGTCGGGGTCAGCGCGCGGCGAACGGCTGGTCCGTGCGGACGATCTCCTTGCCCAGCGGCATCAGCGAGACCGGGATGAGCTTGAAGTTCGCGATGCCCAGCGGGATACCGATGATCGTGACGCACAGGGCGATGCCGGTGACGATGTGCCCCAGAGCGAGCCACCAGCCCGCGAGGACCAGCCACAGGACGTTGCCGATGCAGGAGGGGGCGCCGGCATCCCGGCGGTCCACCGCCATGTAGCCGAAGGGCCAGAGGGCGTACACGCCGATGCGGAACGCGGCGATCCCGAACGGGATGCCGATGATCGTGATGCAGAGCAGGGCGCCCGCCAGGAGGTATCCGAGGAACATCCAGAAACCGCAGAGGACGAGCCAGACGACGTTGAGGATTGTCTTCACGAGCGTGGACCTGCCATCTGTTCGAGTCGGGAGATGCGCTCCGCCATCGGTGGATGGGTGGAGAACATCTTGGACAGTCCCTGGCCGGGGCGGAAGGGATTCGCGATCATCATGTGACTCGCGGTCTCGATCCGGGGCTCGGGGGGCAGCGGCAATTGCTTCGTACCGGCGTCCAGCTTGCGCAGGGCGCTCGCGAGGGCCAGTGGGTCGCCGGTGAGCTGGGCTCCCGAGGCGTCCGCCTCGTACTCACGGGAGCGGCTGACGGCCAGTTGGATGAGTGACGCGGCCAACGGGCCCAGAATCATGATCAACAGCATACCGAGCAGGCCGGGGCCGTCGTCGTCGTCGGAGCGGCCGATGGGGATCAGCCAGGCGAAGTTGACCAGGAACATGATCACCGAGGCCAGGGCGCCCGCCACCGAGGAGATCAGGATGTCGCGGTTGTAGACATGGCTGAGCTCGTGGCCGATGACGCCGCGCAGTTCGCGCTCGTCCAGGATCTGCAGGATGCCTTCGGTGCAGCAGACGGCGGCGTTGCGCGGATTGCGGCCGGTCGCGAAGGCGTTGGGCGCCTGGGTCGGCGAGATGTACAGCCGGGGCATGGGCTGGCGGGCCGTGGTGGAGAGGTCGCGGACCATGCGGTAGAGCGCGGGCGCTTCGAACTCGCTCACGGGCCGGGCCCGCATGGCGCGCAGGGCGAGCTTGTCGCTGTTCCAGTAGGCGTACGCGTTGGTGCCGAGCGCGACGACGAGCGCGACGATCAGGCCCGTACGGCCGAAGAAGCTGCCGATGACGATGATGAGGGCCGAAAGGCCCCCGAGGAGGACGGCGGTCCTCAGCCCGTTGTGCCGGCGGTGCACGGTACGCCCTCCAGATCGTGCGGCGGGGGAACCCACGCTCGGTACGCGGTCCACTGCGTCCCAGTGGACCTTCCCTCACTGGTCAACGCCAGGCGAGGGGAGCTGGTTCCCTTGCGCACGCGGCCACCGTGTCCGCCGTACGGGTGGAGTCAGCCCTGAGCGGGGATCTTCGCGAGCTCCAGCGCTTCCGGCACGGGCTTGATCTGGCTGGTGCAGTGGCCGCAGCGGGAGGCGATGGCCGGGATCTCGGTGTAGCAGAACGGGCAGTCCCGCTGGGCGGCCTTGATGTCGACCGGCTTGTCGCTGGTGAACCGGGCCTGGATCTTGGCGAGCGGGACGACGACGCCGAAGTAGAGGACCGCGGCGGTCACCAGGAAGGCGACGCCCGCGTTGATGAGGAGGCCGTAGCGGAAGTGCGCGCCCTCGACGGTGAACTCGGCCTTGCTGAAGTCGCCCATGGTGGAGCTGGTGGCCAGGCCGATCAGCGGCGTGATGAAGGCGGTGCTGAGTGCGGTGACGACCGCGGTGAACGCGGATCCCACGGCGAGGCCGATGGCCAGTGAGATGACGTTGCCACGGAGAATGAAGTCCTTGAACCCGCTCAGCACTGCTTGCTCCCTGTTGCTTCCGGTGGTGGGCCGTTCCTGGTGCGCCCGGCGCAAGACCGTAGCAAAACTCAGAAGAGGCTGCCGGAGGCGAAGCGGAGGATCAGCTGGGGGGCGCCGGACAGGGCGACCGCGGTGGCGGCGGCCAGACCGACGGCCAGGGTGAGCGGGACCGGTACAGCCGCTGTTCGGCGGGGTGCGGCGGTCTCTCCCCCGGCCGGGTCCGTCCCGGCTGCCGTCCGGCCCTGCGTTCCCGCGGGTGTGCGGAACAGCACAGCTGTCCACTGCAGGTAGTAGTACAGGGCGAACACCACGTTGACGGCCATGACGACGGCGAGCCAGCCGAGGCCCGCGTCGACGGCGGTCTGGAAGACCGTGACCTTGGCGAAGAGGCCGATGATGCCGGGCGGCAGTCCGGCCAGGCAGATCAGGAAGAAGCTGAGCGCGAGGGCGGCGAAGGGGCGGGTGGCCCAGAGGCCGCGGAAGTCGCTGATCCTGCCGCCGGGCCTGCTCCGGGCGACCACGGCGACGACGCCGAAGGCGCCCAGGTTCACCACGGCGTACATCAGGGCGTACGCGACGGTGGAGCCGATCTCGTCGTCCGAGGTGTACGCGGAGGCGGCGATCGGCACCAGCAGGTATCCGGCCTGCCCGACGGAGGACCAGGCGAGCAGCCGGACCGCGCTGTGCGCGCGGGTGGCCGACTGGCGCAGGGCCGCCGTGTTGCCGACGGTCATCGTCAGGGCGGCGAGTACGGCGACGGCCGGGCCCCAGACGTCGGCGTACGCGGGGAACGCGACGACGGCGACCAGGATGAGCCCGGAGAAGCCGACGGCCTTCCCCACGACGGACAGGTACGCGGCGACGGGCAGCGGGGCGCCCACATAGGTGTCGGGGACCCAGAAGTGGAAGGGCGCGGCAGCCGTCTTGAAGGCGAAGCCGACCAGGGTGAGGACGACCCCGGTCTGGGCGAGGGTGTCGAGCTGCGGGTCGACCTGGGCTCCGGCGATCCGGCCGAGGTGCAGGGTGCCGGTCGCCGCGTACACGAAGCTGACGCCGAGCAGGGTCACGGCGGTGGCGGTGACCGAGGAGAGGAAGAACTTCAGGGCCGCTTCGGAGGAGAGGCGGTCACCGCGTTTCATGCCGACGAGGGCGAAGGCGGGCAGTGAGGCCACTTCGAGCGCGACGACCAGGGTCGCGAGGTCGCGGGAGGCGGGCAGCAGCGCGGCGCCGGAGGCCGAGGCCAGCAGCAGGAACCAGAACTCACCGGCCGGCAGCCGGTCGCCCCCGGTCTCGCTCATCGACAGCAGCGCGGTGAGCAGGGCGCCGCCGAGCACCAGCAGTTGGACGGCGAGGGCGAAGTGGTCGGCGGCGTAGCTGCACGCGCCGTGGTCCGCGGTGACGCAGAAGGTCACGCGGTCGCCCTTGCGCAGGGGCAGCAGCATGAGGAGGGCGGCGGCGAGCCCGGCGACCGCGGTCCAGCCGAGCAGCGGCTTGCGGTGCTCGGGCACGAACAGGTCGGCGACCAGGATGATCAGGGCGGTCGCGGCCACGATGACGGGCGGGGCGATCGCGAGCCAGTCGACGGACTGGACGAGGGAGCTCATGCCTTTCCTCCTGCGAGGAGCTTCTGCACGGCCGGGTCGGTGAGGCCGAGGAGGACCGCGGGCCACAGGCCTGCGAGGACGGTGAGGGCGACGAGCGGGCTCCAGGTGGCGAACTCGTAGCCCTGTACGTCCTGGACGATCCCGATGCCCGGGTCCTCCGGGGTTTCCTGCGGCTTGGCGCCCATGCAGACCCGGCGTACGACGAGGAGCAGGTACGCGGCGGTGAGCAGGGTGCCGAACGCGGCGACGGACATGTACGTGAGGAACGCGGGGCGGCTGAGCCCGGCGGCGGGGTCGAAGGCGCCGAACATGGTGAGCATCTCGCCCCAGAACCCGGCGAGTCCGGGCAGGCCCAGCGAGGCGACCGCGGCGAAGGCGAGGAGGCCGCCGAGGCGGGGGGCCCGGCCGTAGAGGGCGGCGCCCGTCGCTCCGGCGAGGGTGTCGAGGTCGGCGGTGCCGTACCGGTCCTTCAGGGCTCCGACGAGGAAGAACAGCAGGCCGGTGATCAGGCCGTGGGCAATGTTGGCGAAGAGCGCACCGTTGACTCCGGTGGGGGTCATCGAGGCGATGCCGAGGAGCGTGAAGCCCATGTGGCCGACCGAGGAGTACGCGATGAGGCGCTTGAGGTCACCCTTGGCGCCTGTTCTGGCGAGGGCCAGGCAGGCCAGCGATCCGTAGACGATCCCGGCGACGGCGAACGCGGCGAGGTACGGCGCGAAGGTGTGCATGCCCTCGGGTGCGACCGGCAGGGCGACCCGGACGAATCCGTAGGTGCCCATCTTGAGCATGACGCCGGCCAGCAGGACCGAGCCGATGGTGGGGGCCGCGGTGTGCGCGTCGGGGAGCCAGCTGTGCAGCGGCCACATCGGGGTCTTCACGGCGAGGCCGAGGGCGATGGCCAGGACCGCGATGACCTGCGTGGTGTGGGTGAGGCCACGGCCGTTGTCAGTGGCGAGTGCCACCATGTCGAATGTGCCGCTCTTCACGCCGATGAGGAGGAAGCCGAGCAGCATGACGACGGAGCCGAGCAGCGTGTAGAGGATGAACTTCCAGGCGGCGGCCTGCTTCCGGGCCCCACCCCAGCGGGCGATGAGGAAGTACATCGGGATGAGGACCATCTCGAAGGCCAGGAAGAAGAGCAGCAGATCGAGGACGGCGAAGGTCGCCAGCATCCCCGATTCGAGGAGCAGGACGAGGGCGACGAAGGCCTTGGGGGACGGGCCCTGGGGGAGCTTGAAGCAGGAGTAGAGCGCGCAGAGGAAGGTCAGCAGCGCGGTCAGTACGAGCAGGGGGAGCGAAATGCCGTCGGTACCGAGGTGGATGTGGACGTGGAGCGCCGGGATCCAGCTGATGTCGGTCGTGGCCTGCATCTTCGACGGGTGGTCACGGTCGAAGCCGAGCGCCAGGACGATCGCGGCGACGAGGACGGCACCGGTGACGACCACGCCGTGGCGGAGCACGGCCCGGTCGGGTGACTTCCCCTTCAGTCCGGGAGGCGCCGGGAGGAGCGCCGCGACGGCGCCGACGAGCGGGGCGACGACGATGAACGCCAGAAGGAACTGCATCACGGATGCGCTGATATCGATCACGGCTCACGATCCGGCGTAGGCGTTGGCGAGGGCGACGGCTGCGACCGCCAGGACGACGGAGCCGGCGAGCAGGGCGCTGAGGTAGGTCTGCACGTTGCCGGTCTGGGCGCGGCGGACGGCGGCCCCCAGCCAGCGGGGCACCGCCCCGGCACCGCGTACGTAGGTGTCGATGACCTCGCGGTCCAGGAAGCGGACCAGTTGGGCCGCGGCGAGCACGGGGCGTACGAACAGCGTGGTGTAGAGGGCGTCGAGATGGAAGCCGCCTGCCGCGTGCCGGTGCAGCGGGCCGAGGAGCAGCCTTCCGGGGTCGCCGGGGTCGGGGGCGGACGCGATGTCGCCGTAGACCGCCCGGTGGGTGGCGATGGCTTCCGCCTCGACCGTGGCCGGGTCGGCGTCCGGGTGGGCCGACACGGCGCCGATCGGGGGCTGTTGGGCCATCGCCGTGGTGTGCCGCCAGGTGGCGTAGGTGACGAGTCCGCCGACGAGGGCGACGCCCGTACCGAGTACGGAGGTGGTGAGGGACGGGGTGAGGCTGTGGCCGTCGAACCAGCCGGGGAGATAGCCGACGGTGAGGCCGAAGCCGATGGTCGGGACGGCGAGCACCCAGAGCACGCCGTTCATGACGAGCGGCTGCCTGCCGTGGTCGGGGGCTTCGGCGCCCCTGCCCCGGAAGGCGAGGAGCCAGAGCCGGGTGGCGTACGCGGCGGTCAGCAGGGCGGTGACGAGCCCTGCGACCAGGACGGTCCATCCGGCGCCCACGGGGGCGATGTCGCTGTCGCCGAGGGCGGTGTTCTCGGCGGCGACGAGGATGGATTCCTTGGAGAAGAACCCGGCGAAGGGGGGGATGGCGGCGAGCGCGAGGAGGGCGATGGTCATCGTCCAGAAGGCGTCGGGGATCCGTTTGGCCAGGTGGTCCATGCGGCTCATGGCAGCCAGGGAGTTGGTGCCCGCGGCGTGGATGACCACACCGGCGCCGAGGAAGAGCAGCGCCTTGAACGCGCCGTGCGAGAGGAGGTGGAAGACGGCGGCCCCGCGGTCGCCGACGGCCAGGGCGCCGGACATGTAGCCGAGCTGTCCGATGGTCGAGTAGGCGAGGACGCGTTTGATGTCGTCCTGCGCGAGGGCGGCGAGCGCCGAACCGATCATGGTGACGGCGGACATGACGGCGAGGACGGTGAGCGCGGCGGCGGACGCGGCGAAGACGGGCAGCAGCCTGGCCACGAAGTAGATGCCCGCGGCGACCATGGTCGCCGCGTGGATCAGCGCGGACACGGGGGTGGGACCGGCCATCGCGTCGGGCAGCCAGGTGTGCAGCGGGAACTGCGCGGACTTCCCGGCGACGCCCGCCAGGAGCAGCAGGGCGATCAGCGTGGGGTGGTGGAGGCCACCGTCCGAGACCGTGCGCAGGATGCCGGTGATGCGGAACGTACCGGCATCGGTGGCCAGCGCGAACAGGCCGATCAGGAAGGGGACGTCGCCCAGCTTGGTGACCAGGAAGGCCTTCAGGGAGGCGGCGCGCGCTTCGGGCGTCTCCCAGTAGTGGCCGACGAGGAAGTACGAGCAGATGCCCATGATCTCCCAGCCGACCAGCAGCACCATCAGGTCGCCGGAGTAGACGACGAGCAGCATGGCGGAGGTGAAGAGGGAGACGATCGCCGCGTACGAGGGGTAGCGCGGGTCGTCGCGCAGATAGCCCGTCGAGTAGAGCTGCACACACGTGGCGACGACCGCGACCAGGATGGCGACGAGGGCGGCGAAGCCGTCGATGTGCAGGGACAGGTCGATGGGTACGGAGCCGGTGGGCGTGAGCCGGGTGGCCGTGTCGACGGTGTGGCCGCCGCTCTGGCGCACGGCGACCGTGATCGCGAGCGCGGCAGCGGCCAACGGTGGCAGGACGGCCAGCGGACGTACGAACCCTGGGGCCGTGCGGCCGAGCAGGAGTCCGGCCGCTGCGCCCAGGAAGGGGAGGAGGGGAACGAGGACGGCGAGGGTCGTCGTGGTCACGCGGCAGCCTCTGCCTTCTCGCGGCCTTCGGGATCTTCGGGATCTTCCGGGTCCGTACGGTCTTCGGGTTCTGCGTGGTCGCCGGCGTCGTCGACGCCGTCCGGATCGTCGGGGTCCGGTGTCTCGGCGGTGTCGCGGAGCTTGTCGATGTCCGTCGTGCCCCGGTTCCGGTGGACCGCGAGGACGATCGCCAGCCCGATGCCGATCTCGGCGGCGGCGATGGCGATCGTGAAGAGGGTGAGCGCCTGGCCGGAGTGGAGCTTGTCGCGCAGCCAGACGTCGAAGGCGACGAGGTTGAGATTGACGGCGTTGAGCATCAGCTCGACGGACATCAGGATCAGGATCACGTTGCGGCGGGCGAGCACCCCGTACAGCCCGGTGCAGAAGAGGAGGGCGGCGAGCACGGCTGGATAAACGAGGTGCATCAGCGCTGCTCCCTGCTGTTCTTGCGGGACAGGTCGGCGCTGTTCTCGCGGGACAGGTCGGCGCTGTTCCCGGCGCTGTTCCTGCGGGACAGGACGATCGCACCGACGAGCGCGGCCAGCAGCAGCACGGACAGCGCTTCGAAGGGCAGCACCCAGTGCCGGAAGAGGATTTCGCCGGAGACCTTGGTGGAGCCCTGGGCAGGACCGTGGAGGTTGATCCACGTCGTACGGAAGGCGTCGACGACCACCCAGACGAGGGAGCAGGCAGCGGCGACCGCCACCACGAGGGCGGGCAGGCGGTTCTCCGAATCGGCGTCCGGGGAGCGGCCGATGGGGGCCTTGGTGAGCATCAGCCCGAAGAGGAGGAGGACGACCACCGAACCGACGTAGATCAGCACCTGGACCCAGGCGATGAACTCGGCCGTCAACAGGAGGTATTCGACGGCGAGGCCGCCGAGCGCGACGATCAGCCAGAGTGCGGCGTGCACCAGATGCTTGGTCGTGACGGTGATGACGGCCGCGCCGAAGGTGGCGATGCCGACCAGCAGGAACACGATCTCGACGCCCGTCGGGGACAGGAATCCGGAGTGGCCGGCGGCTGCTGCGAGACTCACGCGTCCCCCTCCGGTCGGTTCTGCTCGGGCTGTTGGGGCTGCTGGGGCTGCTGGGGCTGCTGGGGCTGCTGGGACTTGGGGGGCTGCTGGGGCTGCTCGGCACGCGCTGCCTGCTCGGCACGCGCTGCCTGCTCCGCTTGCTCTGCCTGCCGGGCCGCTTCGAGTTTGTCGGCCGTCTTGCGGGCCGCCGCGATCTCCTTGGGCTCCTCGGCCGCCGGGTCGAGCGCGGGCGGCTCGGGCACCGTCCACATCCACTCGCGGAGCTTGTCGCGCTCGTGGGTGAGTTCGAGGATGTCCGTCTCCGCGTACTCGAACTCCGGGGACCAGAACAGCGCGTCGAAGGGGCACACCTCGATGCAGATACCGCAGTACATGCAGAGCGAGAAGTCGATGGCGAAACGGTCGAGGACGTTACGGCTGCGCTCGCGTCCGCCCGGCGCGGCGGCCGGGACGGTCTCCTTGTGGGAGTCGATGTAGATGCACCAGTCGGGACACTCACGGGCGCAGAGCATGCAGACGGTGCAGTTCTCCTCGAACAGCCCGATGACGCCCCGGGAGCGGGGCGGGAGTTCGGGCTGTACGTCCGGGTACTGCGCCGTGACCGTCTTCTTCGTCATCGTGCGGAGCGTGACGGCCAGGCCCTTGGCCAGGCCGGACCCGGGAATGCGCGGGCGGTTGGGCGGGAGTGGAGCAGCCACTAGCTGATCGCCACCTTCACGATGCCGGTGAGCGCGATCTGCGCGAGGGTGAGCGGGATGAGTACGGTCCAGGCCAGCTTCTGGAGCTGGTCCTCGCGCAGCCGCGGGTAGGTCACCCGGAGCCAGATGACACCGAAGGCGAGCACGCCCGTCTTCAGGAGCATCCAGAACCAGCCGAGCCCGTCGCTGCCCCACGGCCCGTGCCAGCCGCCGAGGAACAGGACGGCCGTGAGGGCGGACAGCACGACGATGCCCGCGTACTCGGCGAGCAGGAACAGCGCGAACCGCAGCCCCGTGTACTCGGTGTACGCGCCGAAGATGATCTCCGAGTCGGCGACCGGCATGTCGAAGGGCGGGCGCTGGAGTTCCGCGAGGCCCGCCGTGAAGAAGACCAGACCGCCGACGATCTGCCACGGGATCCACCACCACGCGAACGCGTCGAGGATGCCGGGCAGCGAGACCGTACCGGCCGCCATCGCGACGGAGGCCGCGGCGAGCAGCATCGGCAGTTCGTACGCGAGGAGCTGCGCGGCGGTACGGAGTCCGCCGAGGAGGGAGAACTTGTTGGCCGACGCCCAGCCCGCCATGAGCGAGCCGAGTACGCCGACGCCCAGCACGGCGAGCACGAAGAAGATGCCCGCGTCGACGACCTGGCCGACGGCGCCCTCCCCCGGCCCGATCGGAATCACCAGCACGACGAGCAGATACGGCAGGAGCGCGACGGCGGGCGCGAGCTGGAAGATCCGCCGGTCGGCGTCGGCCGGGACGATGTCTTCCTTCTGCGCGAACTTCACGCCGTCCGCGACGAGTTGCGCCCAGCCGTGGAATCCGCCCGCGTACATGGGTCCGAGGCGGCCCTGCATGTGGGCCATGACCTTGTGCTCGGTCTGCCCGACGACGAGCGGCAGCACGAGGAACACGACAAAGACGATGACCAGCCGGATGGCGACGCCGAGTACGTCGTTCACGCGGTATCGCCTCCGGCGCGGGGATCGGGGTCAGCGGGGTCGGGCGTGGGGTCGGGGTCAGGTTCAGGGGCGGTGGCAGTGCCGGTGCCGGGGTCGGTCTCCGGTTCCGGTTCCGGTTCCGGTTCCGGGGTGGCGCCGGGTCCGGCCTTCGCTCCCGGCTCCGGGGTCGTGCCGGGTTCCGTTTCGGCTTCGGCTTCGGTATCGGTATCGGCCGGTGTGCGAGGCGGGGTTGCCGGAGCCTCGGCGTCCGTCGGGTCGAAGGTGGGCCTGGCGTTGCGCCAGGGCGCGTCGTCGCTGCCCGCCGGGGTGGCGCCCTGCGGTGCCCGCTGGGACGTGGATCCCTCGGACACGCTGCGGCTCCGCCGCGGGGACGCGGGTGCTGCCGGGGGCGGGGTTCGCGGCGCCTCGGATGACCGGTCCGCAGGAGCCTCGGCCCCCTGGGGTCCGGCCGCCCGGGTACCGGCCGCCCGCGTCTCCACCGTCGGGGTCTCCGTCGTCGGCGTCTCCGCCGGGGTCTCCGTCGACTGGCTCGCCGAGCCCTCGCTCACGCTGCGCGCGCGACGTACCGGGCGGTCGCCCGCCGCCCGCGCGGCACGGGCCGGGCGGGTCGGAGCCGGTGGGAGCTGGCCCTTCTGCGGGCCCCATTCGTTGGGGTCGGGAACACCGGGCGGCAGCATCTGACGGCGCTTGGCCCCACCAGCGGCCCCACCAGCGGCCCCACCGGCTGCGTGTCCGGCAGACGACTCCCCCGGCTCCTTCGCTCCGGGCCACGCCTTCGCGACCCGGGCCGCGAGGACGAAGTCCTTGCGCAGCGGGTGGCCCTCGAAGTTCTCGGGCAGCAGCAGCGGCACCAGGTGCGGATGGCCAGTGAAGGCGACGCCGAACATCTCGTGCGTCTCACGCTCGTGCCAGCTCGCGCCCGCGTAGACCTCGACGGCGGACGGCAGCACCGGCTCGGAGTGCGGGACGGTGGTGCGTACGAGCAGACGGCGGACCGTACGGCCCTCGAGCGCCACCACGTGGGCGCAGACCCGGAAGCCGGTGCCCGGTTCGTCGACGGCGCTCAGCCAGTCGAAGTAGGTACAGCCGAGCCGGTCCCTGGCGGTCTCCAGCGCGGAGATCCACGAGGCGGCCGGGACGTCGACGGTCAGCAGGTCGTAGCTGTGCTCGGCGGTGGCGTCCGCGCCGAAGAGTTCGGTGACGGCTTCGGGCAGCCGGTCGTACGCGTGCGTCACCGGCCGGCCCCCGGCGCCGTCGGCGGGGTGATGAGGCCGCTGGTCAACTGGGCGGTGGTGGGCGCGGAGTAGCGCTCGCCCAGGGATTCCCTGGCGATCTTCTCCTGGAGTTTCAGGATGCCCTGGAGCAGCGCCTCGGGACGCGGCGGGCAGCCGGGCACGTACACGTCGACGGGGATGATCTGGTCGACGCCCTTGGTCACCGAGTACGAGTCCCAGTAAGGGCCGCCGCAGTTGGAACACGCGCCGAAGGAGATGACGTACTTCGGCTCGGGCATCTGCTCGTACAGCCGCTTGACCGCCGGGGCCATCTTGTCCGTGACGGTGCCGGAGACGATCATCAGGTCGGCCTGGCGCGGGCCCGGTGCGAACGGGATCACGCCGAGGCGGATGAAGTCGTGGCGGGCCATCGAGGCGGCGATGAACTCGATCGCGCAGCAGGCGAGGCCGAAGTTGAAGACCCACAGGCTGTACCGGCGGCCCCAGTTGAGGACCACCTTCATGGGCTCGGGCGCCAGCCGGGAGAGCACGCCCAGGCGTTGCGGTGCGGCGGACGGCGCCTGCCCGGCGGCGGGGCCGCTGCTGGACACCACGGGCAGTTCGGCCGGGTTCGTCACGTCCATTCGAGGACGCCCTTCTTCCATGCGTAGAGCAGTCCCACGGCCAGGAAGCCGAGGAAGATGAACATCTCCACCAGCGTGGCCGCCCCGTACCCGCTGGCCGCGAAGACCGTCGCCCACGGGAAGAGGAAGATCGAGTCGACGGCGAAGATCACGTAGAGGAAGGCGTAGACGTAGTAGCGGACCTGGGTGTGGGCCCAGCCCTCACCGACGGGGTCGACCCCGCACTCGTACGTCAGCAGTTTCTCCGGCGTCGGCACCACGGGCCGCAGCAGCCGTCCGGCCCCGAAGGCCACGGCGACGAAGAGCACACCGACGACCGCGAGCACGCCGACGACCGCGTAGGTGTGGAAATATCCGGTGTGGTCCGCCGCGAGATCCGTGTGGTCCGCCGCGAGAACGGTGGGTCCCGGCACGTCCGCCCCTCGCTCCCTGCGCCCTGTTCGTCGCCTCGTCCGTCACATTCGTCGCGTTCGACGATCCGTACGCACGGGAGTCTAGGCCCTGCTAAAGACTTGGTAAGCAAGTGGATCGGGCACAGGGGGTGGGGTTATCCCTACTTCATCCCACCCAGCTACCCCATGGCATCCGCCCCCGAGGCCCGGCAGGCTTGACACATGACCGCGACGAACTCCCGCCCGCTCGACTCCGACCGGCCGCCGCCCGTGCGCTTTGCGTTCGAGCGGCACACCTGGAAGGAGATCGCGCATCTCCTGTCCAATCTGCCCACGTCCCTGGTCGGATTTATTTACGTCGTGTTCATGGTTGCCACCGGCAGCGGCCTGGCGGTCACCGTCGTCGGGCTGCCGATGCTCGCCGCCGGACTGCTCGGCGCCCGTCAGCTCGGCAAACTGGAGCGGGCCCGCGCCAGGGCGCTACTCGGTGTGCGGGTGGACGAGCCGAGCCGTCTGGTCACCGGGGGCGGCGGGTTCTTCAACCGGCTGTGGGCGGGCCTGAAGGACCCGGTGGGCTGGCGGACGGTGCTGTACGAGTTCATCCGGCTGCCGTGGGGGGTGCTGACGTTCGCCGTGGTCATGCCGAGTCTCTTCGTGCTGTGGCCGGTCCTTCCGTTCATCGCACGGGGGCTGACCAACGTCGACCGGGCGATGGTCCGCGGCCTCCTCTCGCCCTCCGACGAACTGGAGCGCAGGATCGCCGAGCTGGAGTCCGACCGCGGGGTGGTCGTGGACACCGCGGCGGCCGACCTGCGCAGGATCGAACGGGATCTGCACGACGGGGCGCAGGCCCGGCTGGTCGCGCTCGCCATGGGGCTCGGCCTGGCCAAGGAGAAGCTTCTGGAGGATCCGGACGCCGCGGCCGTGATGGTCGGAGAGGCGCACGGCGAGGTGAAGCTGGCCCTTCAGGAGCTGCGCGATCTGGCCCGGGGCATCCACCCCGCCGTACTGACCGACCGCGGCCTGGACGCCGCACTCTCCTCGATCGCCTCGCGCTGCACGGCGCCGGTGAAGGTCAGCGTCGATCTGACGGAGCGGCCCGCCGAGGCCATCGAGGGGATCGCGTACTTCACGGTCTCGGAGCTCCTCCAGAACGTCAGCAAGCACGCCCGGGCGCGCTCCGCGTCCGTCGAGGTGTGGCGCTCGGCCGACCGGCTGCTGATCCAGGTCCAGGACGACGGGCGCGGTGGTGCGCGGATGGACGGCGGTACGGGTATGGCGGGGCTCGCCGACCGGCTCGGCGCGGTCGACGGCCTCTTCGTGCTGGACTCGCCGGTCGGCGGACCGACCACGGTGACGGCGGAACTGCCCTGGCGGGACCGCGGCTGAGCCGTCCCGGCCGCCGTACGCCGTATCCCGGCCGGCCGCATTCCTGCGGTCTCTCCGGCCCCGGACCAGGGGGTGGGGAAAACCCCCGGTCGAAGACGGTGCTCCGCCTCATGGTCCACGCCTCCCCGGCCCAGCACCATGGACGTGTAACCAAGACACCAGCCAGCCGAGCAGGAATGGACGACGCCATGGCCACGGATTACGGCATTCGCACCCGGGACCACCGTGTGCCTGCGGCGCTGCGGGCACCGTTCGAGGGGCGCACCTGGCGCGAGTTCGGGTATCTGCTGCTGTCGCTGCCGATCAGCATCGTGATGTTCTCCTTCGGGATCACGATGTTCTCGGCGGGGGTCGGCCTGGTGATCACCTTCCTCGGCATCCCGTTGCTCGCCGTCGGGCTGGCCGCCTGCCGCGGCTTCGGGGCGATGGAGCGGGCCCGCGCGCGGGCGCTGCTGAGGGCCGATGTGCGGGACCCGGCTCCCGTGCGGGGCAGGACCGGCGGCGCGATGTCGTGGGTGGGCGCCGTCCTGAAGAGCGGGGCGTCCTGGCGTCACCTCGTCTACTCGCTGGTGCACTTCCCGTGGGCGGTCTTCGCCTTCGTGGTGTCGGTGACGCTGTGGACGACCGGCTGGGCGACGCTGACGTACCCGCTGTGGCAGTGGATCTTCCCGGCCTACACCCACCAGGGCGGCATCCAGCTGTACGGCGACGGGGCGCACAACGTCTACCTGGACAACCCCCTCGAGATCGGCCTGACCAGCCTGACCGGTCTGGTCTTCGTCCTCGTCACCCCCTGGGTGATCCGCGGGCTGGCCTCCGTGGACCGGCTGCTGGTGGTGGGGCTGCTCGGCCCGTCGCGGCTGGACACCCGGGTGACGGAACTCGAATCGGACCGCGGGGTGGTCGTGGACACCGCGGCGGCCGACCTGCGCAGGATCGAACGGGATCTGCACGACGGGGCGCAGGCCCGGCTGGTCGCGCTCGCCATGGACCTGGGCCTGGCCAAGGAGAAGCTGACGGCGGACCCGGAGGCGGCGGCGCGGATGGTCGACGAGGCGCACGGCGAGGTGAAGGTCGCCCTTCAGGAACTGCGTGACCTGGCCCGGGGCATCCACCCGGCCGTACTGACCGACCGCGGCCTGGACGCCGCACTCTCCTCGATCGCCTCGCGCTGCACGGTGCCGGTGCAGGTCGAGGTGGACCTGCCGCACCGGCCGGCCGCCGCCATCGAGGGCATCGCCTACTTCACGGTCTCCGAGCTCCTCCAGAACGTCAGCAAGCACTCCCGGGCGACCCGGGCGACGGTGGACGTCTGGCAGGTGGAGAACCGGCTCATGCTCCAGGTCACCGACAACGGCCGCGGCGGCGCCGGCGGGCCCGGCGACGACTCGGCGGCGGGCACCGCGGGCAGCGGTCTCGCGGGGCTGGCGGAGCGGCTGGACGCGGTCGACGGGCTGCTGGTCGTCGACTCCCCGGTGGGCGGCCCGACGAGCATCACCGCCGAACTGCCCTGGCGCGGCTGAGCGCGTCCCGGAAGCACCGCCGTCCGACCGGGCCCGGCCCCACGGCCCACCGCCCGCTGTCCCGCACCGGCCGTCCCGCACCGGCCGTCCCGCACCGGCCGTCCACGTGACGAAGCCCCGAAGGTGACGTAGCCCCGAGGTGATGAACTCCGGGGAATATCGGATACTTTGTCCCTCGCTCGGCGCGATTGCGAGCGGGGGATCCGATACTTCCCCCTCGGCCCCCGCCCACACCGGCACCGATGCTGGGATGCTGGTGCGAGCAGGGCGGACATCATCATCAACTGGGGGGCTTCAGCGTCGTGGAGGACAGAGTGCGTGTGGTCATCGCCGAGGATTCAGTGCTGCTGCGGGAGGGCCTGACCCGGTTGTTGACCGACCTCGGTCACGACGTGGTCGCAGGCGTGGGGGACGCGGAGGCGCTGATCAAGACGATCGCGGACCTCGCGGCGCAGGAAGCACTGCCGGATGTGGTGGTCGCGGACGTCCGGATGCCGCCCACCCACACCGACGAGGGCGTACGGGCGGCCGTACGGCTGCGCAAGGAGTACCCGGGCATCGGGGTCCTGGTCCTCTCGCAGTACGTGGAGGAGCAGTACGCCACCGAGCTGCTGGCCGGATCCAGCCGGGGCGTCGGCTATCTGCTGAAGGACCGGGTCGCCGAGGTCCGGGAGTTCGTGGACGCCGTGGTCCGGGTGGCGCAGGGCGGGACCGCGCTCGACCCCGAGGTGGTGGCACAGCTGCTGGGCCGCAGCCGCAAGCAGGACGTCCTGGCGGGACTGACGCCGCGCGAGCGCGAGGTGCTGGGGCTGATGGCCGAGGGGCGTACGAATTCCGCCGTCGCCAGGCAGCTGGTGGTCAGTGACGGAGCGGTCGAGAAGCACGTCAGCAACATCTTCCTGAAGCTCGGCCTCTCGCCGAGTGACGGGGATCACCGTCGGGTGCTCGCGGTGCTGACCTACCTGAACTCCTAATTACCTGACACCCTGTCAGATATCGAGGTCGCGGCCCCGCGGCGATGCCGGACGGGGCGGGACCTAGAACCAAAGGATGAGTACCGGCGCCCCCTCCCCGAGGGGGCGCCGGGGGGCCGGGGGACGGTTCAGTCATGACAAACCGGGGCAATCCACTGCATCGGAATGGTGTCCGCTCTATGAGCCCTCAAGGGAAGGCCACCCTTACCGACGTAGGGTGGGATCCGGTGCGCCCGGCCAGCCGGGCCCGTCCGAGCAGCCGCCTCGACGAGGGAGGTCCAGTTCAGTGACCAGCCAGGTCAGTAGCCCAGCCGAGCAGGCCGATGAGGCCGATGAGGCCCTTCTCGGGGAACAACGTGCCCCTTCTGTCGGCAAAGAGGGCTCCGACGCCAAAGAGGTACGCCGACTGAATCGGGTGATCATCCGGTTCGCGGGGGACTCGGGTGACGGGATGCAGCTCACCGGCGACCGCTTCACCTCGGAGACCGCGTCGTTCGGGAACGACCTGTCGACGCTGCCGAACTTCCCCGCCGAGATCCGCGCGCCCGCAGGTACCCTGCCGGGCGTCTCGTCGTTCCAGCTGCACTTCGCTGACCACGACATCCTCACCCCCGGCGACGCACCGAACGTGCTGGTCGCGATGAACCCGGCGGCGCTGAAGGCGAACATCGCCGATGTGCCGCGGGGCGCGGACATCATCGTGAACACGGACGAGTTCACCAAGCGCCCGATGGCGAAGGTCGGTTACGCGACCAGTCCGCTGGAGGACGGGTCGCTGGAGGCCTACCAGGTCCATCCGGTGCCGCTGACGACGCTCACGATCGAGGCGCTGAAGGAGTTCGGCCTGCCGCGCAAGGAGGCCGAGCGCAGCAAGAACATGTTCGCGCTCGGGCTGCTGTCGTGGATGTACCACCGGCCGACGGAGAACACCGAGCGGTTCCTGCGGACGAAGTTCGCGAAGAAGCCGCAGATCGCCGAGGCCAACGTCGCGGCGTTCCGGGCGGGCTGGAACTTCGGGGAGACCACCGAGGACTTCGCGGTCAGCTACGAGGTCGCCCCGGCCACCAAGGCCTTCCCGACCGGGACCTACCGCAACATCAGCGGGAACCTGGCCCTGTCGTACGGGCTGATCGCCGCGGGCCGCCAGGCGGACCTGCCGCTCTACCTCGGCTCGTACCCCATCACCCCGGCGTCCGACATCCTGCACGAGCTGTCCAAGCACAAGAACTTCGGTGTGCGGACCTTCCAGGCGGAGGACGAGATCGCGGGGATCGGCGCGGCGCTGGGCGCCGCGTTCGGCGGGTCGCTGGCGGTCACCACCACGTCCGGTCCGGGTGTGGCGCTCAAGTCGGAGACGATCGGTCTCGCGGTGTCGCTGGAACTGCCGCTGCTGATCATCGACATCCAGCGCGGCGGCCCCTCCACCGGGCTGCCGACCAAGACCGAACAGGCGGACCTGCTCCAGGCGATGTACGGGCGCAACGGCGAGGCACCGGTCCCGGTGATCGCGCCGAAGACGCCCGCGGACTGCTTCGACGCCGCCCTGGACGCGGCCCGGATGGCCCTGACGTACCGGACCCCGGTGTTCCTGCTGTCCGACGGGTACCTCGCGAACGGCTCGGAACCGTGGCGCATCCCGGACACCGGTGAACTCCCGGACCTGCGGGTCCAGTTCGCCACCGGGCCCAACCACGAGCTGGCCGACGGGACCGAGGTCTTCTACCCGTACAAGCGCGACCCGGAGACCCTCGCCCGCCCCTGGGCGGTCCCCGGCACGCCCGGTCTGGAGCACCGGATCGGCGGGATCGAGAAGCAGGACGGCACCGGGAACATCTCCTACGACCCGGCCAACCACGACTTCATGGTCCGCACCCGGCAGGCCAAGATCGACAACATCGAGGTCCCCGACCTGGAGGTCGACGACCCGGACCACGCGACCACGCTGGTCCTGGGCTGGGGCTCCACCTACGGCCCGATCACTGCGGCCGTCCGCCGGCTGCGCACCGAGGGCACCGCCATCGCGCAGGCCCATCTGCGCCACCTCAACCCCTTCCCGGGCAACCTCGGCGAGGTGCTGAAGCGGTACGACAAGGTCGTGGTGCCCGAGATGAACCTGGGCCAGCTCGCCACCCTGATCCGTGCGAAGTACCTGGTCGACGCGGTCTCGTACAACCAGGTCAACGGAATGCCGTTCAAGGCTGAGCAGCTCGCCACGGCCCTCAAGGAGGCCAACGATGCCTGAGATCGACTCGCCGCAGGGCCACGGGCAGCCGGGTGGCGCAGGGAACGACCTGCTCCAGCTGGTGCCGAAGGCCGAGGCCAAGCAGTCCATGAAGGACTTCAAGTCCGACCAGGAAGTCCGCTGGTGCCCCGGCTGCGGCGACTACGCGGTCCTCGCCGCCGTCCAGGGCTTCATGCCCGAACTCGGCCTGGCCAGAGAGAACATCGTCTTCGTCTCCGGCATCGGCTGCTCCTCCCGATTCCCGTACTACATGAACACCTACGGGATGCACTCCATCCACGGCCGCGCCCCGGCCATCGCGACCGGACTCGCCTCGTCCCGGCGGGACTTGAGTGTCTGGGTGGTCACGGGTGACGGCGACGCGCTGTCCATCGGCGGCAACCACCTCATCCACGCCCTGCGCCGCAACGTCAACCTCAAGATCCTGCTGTTCAACAACCGGATCTACGGGCTGACCAAGGGTCAGTACTCCCCCACCTCCGAGGTCGGGAAGATCACCAAGTCGACGCCGATGGGCTCGCTCGACGCACCCTTCAACCCGGTCTCGCTGGCGATCGGCGCCGAGGCGTCGTTCGTCGCCCGTACCGTCGACTCCGACCGCAAGCACCTCACCAGCGTGCTCCGCGCCGCCGCCGACCACCCGGGCACGGCCCTGGTGGAGATCTACCAGAACTGCAACATCTTCAACGACGGCGCCTTCGAGGTCCTCAAGGACAGGGAGCAGGCCCAGGAGGCGGTGATCCGTCTGGAGCACGGGCAGCCGATCCGCTTCGGTGCCGACGGCGCGAAGGGTGTCGTACGCGACCACGCGACCGGCGACCTCCAGGTCGTGGCGGTCACCCCGGAGAACGAGTCGCAGATCCTGGTCCACGACGCGCACGCCACGTCACCGACCACGGCCTTCGCGCTCTCCCGGCTGGCCGACGCCGACACGCTGCACCACACCCCCATCGGCGTCCTCCGTGACGTCGAGCGCCCGGTCTACGACACCCTGATGTCCGACCAGCTGGAAGCGGCCGTCGAGCAGAAGGGCAAGGGCGACCTGGCCGCTCTGCTCGCGGGCGGCGACACCTGGACGGTCGCCGGATAGCGCGTCCGACTGCTGTTCCCCGGGGCCCGGTTCTGCTGTGTCAGGACCGGGCCCCGTCGTATGCCCTCACGGTCAGGACCGGACCGGTCGTACGCCCCGCGAGCAGGACCGGACCGTTCGCACGCCCCGTGATCAGGACCGGGCGCCGTCGTACGCCTCGCGCGCCTCGGCCACCTCACCGACCCGCCGCTCGGTCCAGCGGGCCAGCTCCCAGACCTGTTCGGCGGCCTCCCTGCCGAGCGGGGTGAGCGTGTAGTCGACGCGCGGCGGGATGACGGCCTGGGCGTCGCGGCGCACGAAGCCGTCCCGCTCCAGGGTCCGCAGCGTCTGGGCGAGCATCTTCTCGCTGACCCCGCCGACCTCGCGGCGCAGTTCGCTGAAGCGGTACGAGCGCTCCAGGAGCGCGGCGAGCACCAGCACCCCCCAGCGGCTGGTGACGTGCTCCAGGATCAGCCGTGAGGGGCACATCTGCCGGTTGACGTCGGGCCTCTCGTTGCTTACGTCCATGCCAGTACCTTACTTCAAAGTGGGCACTATCCCCTGGTTAGTACCTGCCGTAGGGTGAGTGACAGACACCGCACAATGCCATCAAAAGCACCACACCTCACCAAAAGGGAGACAAGCGCCATGAGCATCGTCGTCACCGGAGCCACCGGAGCCCTCGGCCGTCTCGTCATCGACGAGCTGCTCGCCCGGGTCCCCGCCGAGCAGGTCGCCGCAGTCGTCCGCGACAAGGAGAAGGCCGCCGGCCTGGCGGCGCGCGGCGTGGAGCTGCGCATCGCCGACTACGACGACCCCGCGAGCCTCACCGGCGCCTTCCGCTCCGGCGACCGTGTCCTCCTGATCTCCGGCAGCGAGGTCGGCAGGCGGGTCCCGCAGCACACCGCGGTCATCGAGGCGGCGAAGGCGGCGGGCGTCGCGCAGCTGGCGTACACCGGCGTACTGGGCGGCCCCGACGCCGACTTCCAGCTGGCCGCCGAGCACAAGGTCACCGAGCAGCTGATTCTCGACTCCGGGCTCCCCCACACCTTCCTGCGCAACGGCTGGTACACCGAGAACTACACCGCCAACCTGGCGCCGGTCCTCGCACACGGCGCGGTCGTCTCCAACGCCGGTGAGGGCCGGGTCGCCTCCGCCGCCCGCGCCGACTACGCGGCTGCCGCGGCTGCCGTCCTCGTCTCGGACGGGCACCTGGGCAAGGTCTACGAGCTGAGCGGCGACGTCGCCTGGTCGTATCCCGAGTACGCCGCCGAGGTCGCGAAGGCCTCCGGCCAGGAGATCGGGTACCGCAACGTCCCGGCCGCCGCACACCAGGAGATCCTGGTCGGCGCCGGGCTGCCCGAGGAGTTCGCGGCGATCCTGGTGGACGTGGACTCGGCCATCGAGCGCGGCCTGCTGGCCGCCACCAGCGGTGACCTGGCCCGGCTGACCGGCCGCCCCACCACCCCGATCGCCGTCTCGATCGCTGCCGCCCTGGCCTGAGCCCGGCCCTGGTCCGAGCCCCGTCCGGGTCCCGTCCGGGTCCGAGCCACGCCTCCGTCCGAGTCCCGGCCGGGGCGGTCATGACAGCCCCGGCCGCGGCTGTCATGACCGTATGGCGACACGGGCATGACACACGGGCCCTCCTCCCCTTACCTTCGACACGTTGTCGGAACACTTCCAGGGGAGGGCCCGTGAAGGGGACCAGCGAGCAGCGGACAGGTTTCCTGAACGGCGTTGTCGCGTACGTGCTGTGGGGCCTCGTGCCCATGTTCTGGCCGCTGCTCAAGCCCTCGGGCGCCATGGAGATCCTCGCCCACCGCATGGTGTGGTCCCTGGGCTTCGTCCTGATCGCGCTGCTGCTGATGCGCCGCTGGGCCTGGATCGGGGAGCTGGTCCGCGACCGCCGCAAGCTGGGCCTGATCGCGGTCGCCGCGGTGGTGATCAGCGTCAACTGGGGCGGCTACATCTGGGCCGTGAACAACGGCCAGGTCGTCGAGGCCTCCCTCGGATACTTCATCAACCCGCTGGTCACCATCGCCATGGGCGTCCTGCTGCTCGGCGAGCGGCTGCGCCCGGCCCAGTGGGCGGCCGTCGGCACCGGTGTCGCGGCGGTCCTCGTCCTGGCGGTCGGATACGGCAAACCGCCGTGGATCTCCCTCATGCTGGCCTTCTCCTTCGCCACCTACGGGCTGGTCAAGAAGAAGGTCAACCTGGGCGGCCTGGAGTCCCTGGCGGCCGAGACGGCGGTGCAGTTCCTGCCCGCCCTCGGCTATCTGCTCTACCTGGCCGCCAGCGGCGAGGCCACCTTCGGCACCCCCGCCCACGGCGCGCTCCTCGCCTCCACCGGACTGGTCACCGCGATTCCCCTGATCCTCTTCGGCGCCGCGGCGATCCGGGTCCCGCTCTCCACGCTGGGCCTGCTCCAGTACCTGGCCCCGGTCTTCCAGTTCGGTCTCGGCATCCTGTACTTCCACGAGGCGATGCCGCCCGAGCGGTGGGCCGGCTTCGGGCTGGTGTGGCTGGCGCTGACCGTACTGACCTGGGACGCGCTGCGTAACGCCCACCGGACGCGGGCGCGGGCGGCACGCCTGAAGGCCGAGGCGCGGGCGGCGAAGCCGCAGGCACCGGAGCGGACCCCGGAAGAGCCATCGGCGTCCGCTCCCACGTCGTCCGCGGAAACCGCGTCCTCGTCCACGGAAACCGCTTCCTGACCGCGTCCGGACGCAGGGTCAGCCGCCGAGCGCCTTCAGGACATGGGCGATGAGCCGGGTGAGTTCATCGGCGTCGTACGTGGGCCGACGCAGGGTGTGGCGGTAGTAGAGCGGGCCGTACAGCATCTCCACCGCCAGCCCGAGGTCCGTGTCCCGCGGCAGCACCCCCTGCTCCTGGGCGCTGCGCAGCCGGGCGGTGGCCAGTTCGAGGCGCGGCCCGATGAACACGTCCTGCACGGTCCTGGCCAGGTCGTCGTCGTACTGGATCTCGGTGAGGACCCCGGCGTACGCGGGGCCCAGCGGCGGATGGGCCAGCAGCCCCACGACCGCACTCATCTGGGCGTGCAGATCGGCGGCCAGATCGCCGGTGTCGGGGAACGGCCTGGACCCGATGACCGCGGCGTCGATCGCTTCCAGCACCAGTGCGCCCTTCGACGGCCACCAGCGGTAGATCGTCTTCTTGCTCACTCCGGCTCGGGCCGCGATCCCTTCGACCGTGACACGGGCGTACCCGCGTTCGGTGCAGAGCGCGAGGGCCGCCGCGAGAATCGCCTGCTGTGATTTCCCGCTGCGACGCGCGGGGTTGGGCCTGAGGTTCACCGGATGAGTCTATTCACCGGGGTGGCGGCCGGACGCTACGGAGCGTGTTGACAGGGGAAGTTCCACATCCGACAATGAGCGCCGGGGAAACGGTACGTGTCGTGTCGGGCCGCGTCGGGGGACGGCTTCTCGGTACGGCACGTGCCCTCCCTGTGCCCGCGGTCCGGGCGGTCCCCCGCGGTTCCGGCGGCGCCCCGCGGTTCCGGCGGCGCCCCGCCGCCCCTCATGCGGCGATGTCCTTCGCGGTGAACCGCGCCCAGGCCGCCGAGCCGAACACCGCCGCGTACAGCCCTTGCAGATCGAGGTTCCTGACCACGTCGTCCCAGTAGACCGGCGCGCGCAGCAGGTCCGCGAAGGACAGCCAGTAGTGCGGGAAGAGATACGGCTGCACCGCGTCCAACTGCGGGACGGTGTCCAGGATCTGCACGGTGATCAGCAGACCGACCGTCGTGGCCATCGCGGCGATCCCGCTGTTGGTGAGGGTGGAGACGAACAGCCCGAGCGAGGCGACCCCGACCAGCGAGGCGGCGACGACGAGCGCGATCAGCGCCGCGCGGCCGAGGCCGTCGGCGAAGGAGATCTGCGTGCCGGAGATCGTCGTGACGTCGCCGAGCGGGAAGAGCAGGGCGCCCACCGCCAGCGCGGAGAGCGCCACGACGAGGGTCGCCGCCAGGCAGAAGGCCAGCGCGCAGACGTACTTGGCGAACAGCAGCCGGGTCCGGCCCGCCGGGGCGACCAGCAGATAGCGGAGCGTACCGGCGTTCGCCTCGCCCGCGACCGCGTCGCCCGCGACGACGCCGACCGCCAGCGGCAGGAAGACCGGGAGGGTCGCCGCGAGGGCCGCGAAGACCAGGAAGAGACCGTTGTTGGTGACGTCCGTGAGGAAGGCCGGGCCGTCGCTGCCGGTGCCCGCGGCCGAGCCCTTGCCCGTCTCCAGTTTCACGGCGATACCGATGAGGACGGGGACGGCCGCCAGTACGGCGAGCAGCGCCAGGGTGCGCCAGCGGCGGAAGGTGGTCGTCAGCTCGGAGCGGAAGAGACCGAGCGACCTGCGGAGTCTCCCGGCGGCGCGCGCACCCGACCCGGCCTGCGCAACGGTCGGGTCACCTGTCGTAGCGGGCGCAACGGTCGGGTCGCCCTGCGTGTCGGTCGCCCTGCCCGCGCCTCCGTCGGCGATTCCGGCCCCGCTCCCGTCCACGGGCTCAGCCTGCGACATCGAATCCCTCCCCGGTGAGTGCGACGAAGGCGTCTTCGAGCGAGGCACGTTCGACGCCGAAGGATCTGACACGGACACCGCCCCGTACGAGTGCGGCGTTCAGGTCCGCCAAGTCGGTCCCGTCGGACGGTGGTTCACCGGTGACCCGGTCGCCGGTGGCGGTCACGCCGGACACCCCCAGCTCCGTGAGCACCCGGACGGCCTCCCCCGGGTCGGGGGTGGAGACGGCGAGCCGGCCACGGGTCGCGAGCTCGCCGACCGGGCCCTGGGCGAGCAGCCTGCCCCGGGCCATCACGGCGGCGTGGGTGCAGACCTGCTCGATCTCGTCGAGGAGATGGGAGGAGAGGAACACGGTCGTACCGTCGTCCGCCAACTCCCGTACCAGGGACCGGATCTCGCGCATGCCCTGCGGGTCGAGGCCGTTCGTCGGCTCGTCGAGCACCAGCAGTCCGCGCGGCTGGAGCAGCGCGGAGGCGACACCGAGGCGCTGCTTCATGCCGAGCGAGTACGCCCTGGCCTTCTTGCCCGCGGCCGGGGCCAGCCCGACGCGGTCGAGGGCGGCGTCGACACGGGCCCGCCGGGTGCGCGGGTCGGCCTCCGGGTCGGCGGAGTCGTAACGGATGAGGTTGTCACGCCCGGAGAGGAACCCGTACAGCGCGGGCCCCTCGATGAGCGCACCCACCCCGGGCAGTACGGCGCGGGCGGCGCGCGGCATCGGGCGGCCCAGCAGGCGCACGGTCCCGGAGGTCGGCTCGATGAGGCCGAGCAGCATCCGGATGGTGGTGGTCTTGCCGGAGCCGTTGGGCCCGAGGAAGCCGAAGACGCTGCCGTGCGGGACCGTGAGGTTCAGCTGGTTCACGGCGAGTTGGCCGCCGCGGAAGCGCTTGGTGAGGGCGCGGGTCTCGATGACCGCAGCCCCGGCCGGGTCCGGTCGGGCTGTTGAGGCCGGCATGGCGGTCCTCCCGTCGTTCGGTGCCCGTACAGGCTCTCAGGCCGGGGCGTGTCGTCGAACCGCAGTCCGCCGCGCGGCGCCGATCTGCCCGCAGGGTTGGTGCGCCGGGATTCGGGTCCGGCGACCGGCCGGACAGGCCCCAGGACTTGGGCAGCTGCCCGGGTGGTCCGGGAACGCGGCCGGGGCGGCGCCGCGTACTGCGACACCGCCCCGGCCCTCAGGCTTCCTACTTCGCCGCGTCGGCGGCCTTCACCAGTCCCGCCTTGTCGACGGTTCCGACGAACATCTTCCCGTCGTCCGTCAGCAGCGCGTTCACCAGCCGCGTGTGGAACACCGTGCCCGAGCCGAACGAGCCCGTCACCTTGTCCCCCAGCGAGCCCAGGAACTTCTCCGCGCCCGCGGGGGCACCGCTCGTGCCCGTGCTCCCGGCGCTCGGCAGGCCGGGGATCCCGGCCGCGCTGCCGGCGTCCAGCTGCACCACCGACGTCCAGCCCTTGCCGAGGACTTCCGTCCCCAGGCCCTTCGCGCCCCCGGGCAGGCCCTTGGAGTCCCCCGGCAGGGCGGACATCGGGCCGCTGTCCTTCGGCGCCTTGCCCAGGTCGCTGCCCTCCGTCACCTTCGCGCCCTTCGGCGGAGTGAAGGTGAAGGACGAGGCCGACGGCTTCGCGAAGCTGACCTTGGTGAAGCCGACGTCGATGGCGGCCTTGCCACCGTCGGACGGGGTGAGCGTGAACTTGAGCGGGGTGCCGTTCTTCGCGTCCACCGCGATCCGTACGGATCCGATCGTCGAGCCGGACTGCTTCGGCTTGATGAGCAGTTGGTACGCGTCCTGCCCGGCCACCTGCGTCGTGCCGTCGACGGTCACCGAGGTCGTCGGACCGGCCGCCTTCAGCACCTCGTCGGCGAACGCCTTCGGGGTGGCGGGGAGCTGGTCCTTGCCGTCCCGGTGGGCGCGCCGGTCCTTCGCCGTGGCCGACGGCTTGTCGCCCTTGGAGTGGTAGACCTCACCGGACTTGCTGTCGTACGCCCAGACCTGGTCACCGTTGTGGATCAGGCTGTACTCGGCGGCGCTGCCCAGGAGGGAGACCCGCTGCCGGTCGGGGCCGTCGACGGCCACCCGCAGGGTGTGGGTGCCCGAGGCGAGTTCCATCGCCTTGGACTGCGGGTCGGCGCTCGCTCCGCCGTCGCCCCCGGCCGCGTCCTTCAGGAACGAGTCGGCCATTCCGCCCAGCGACGGGATGCCCAGGTCCGCGCTGACCTGGACGGTGCCGGACAGCTGCTGGGTGTTCGACGCGGCGATCTTCTCGATGAGCTGCTGGGCCGTGATCTTCGGCAGGTTCGGGTCTCCCGAGCTGGCGAGCGCCGGGACCAGACCGATCGTCACGGCAGCCACCCCCGCCACCGCGACCGGGAGGAAGTAACGCGCCGCCTTCCGGCGGCCGGCGGTCAGGTCCGTGGCCTCTGCGGTGTCCTGCGCGCTGTCGTTCGGTGCCATGTGTGCCCTACCTCCGTGATCGGCGGCGATCCGTCCGGTTGCTCTCGTCCACCCCCGCGCCGCCATTCTCACCCGAATTGGTGGGGCGTGGTGGTTCCATCCCACCAAATCCCCCGGCGCTCCGCGTCACCCCGCGGGAGCAAGTCCATGTACCCCTCGGGTATGACAACCGACGGCGCCGGTCCCCCGTCCCCGTAGGGGCGTTGAACCGGCGCGGGTCGCAGAGCGGCCGTAAGGGCGACCGGATGTGCCGGTGCGGATCCGTCAGCCGACGCGGTGCACCACGGCGCCGCAGAGTTCCTCCAGCGCCGTCTTCGCGAAGCACTCCCGCAGCGGCGCGAGCGAGGCCCGTGCCTCCTCCGCGTACCGCACGGTGTCCTGCCGGGCCTGTTCCAGGGCCGGGTGAACCCGCATCAGCCGCAGCGCCTCGGCGTGCCTGACGTCGTCCGTGAGGTCGCCGTCGAGCAGTTCGACCAGGGCCAGGTCGTCCGGCCGGCCGTGGGCGGCGGCCTGGGCGCGCAGCCGCAGCACCGGCAGGGTGGGGATGCCCTCGCGCAGATCGGTGCCCGGGGTCTTGCCCGACTCGTGGCTGTCGCTGGCGATGTCCAGTACGTCGTCGGCCAGCTGGAAGGCCATGCCGAGCCGTTCGCCGTACTGGGTGAGGGTGTTCACCACGCTCTCGTCGGCGCCGGACATCATCGCGCCGAAGCGCCCGGACACGGCGATCAGCGAGCCGGTCTTGCCCGACAGGACGTCGAGGTAGTGGTCGACCGGGTCGCGGCCGTCCCGCGGTCCCGCGGTCTCCAGGATCTGACCGGTCACCAGACGCTCGAACGCCTCGGCCTGGATGCGTACGGCCTCCGGGCCCAGGTCGGCCAGGATGTGCGACGCGCGCGCGAAGAGGAAGTCGCCGGTGAGGACCGCGACGGAGTTGTCCCAGCGCGCGTTGGCGCTGTCCACCCCGCGGCGCACTTCTGCCTCGTCCATCACGTCGTCGTGGTAAAGCGTCGCCAGATGTGTCAATTCGACCACTACGGCAGAAGGTACGACTCCGGGTGCATAAGGGTCGCCGAACTGGGCAGCGAGCATCACGAGAAGCGGACGAAAGCGCTTACCCCCAGCCCGTACCAGATGTTGCGCGGCCTCCGTGATGAAAGGGACCTCGCTCTTGGTGGCATCGAGCAGCCCGGCCTCGACAGCCGCCAGTCCGGCCTGGACATCGGCGTCAAGTGCCTGGTCCCGCACCCTCAGCCCGAATGGCTCGACGACGGTCACGAGGGGATCTCCTGTCTGCTGACGATCACACGGATTGTCGATGTGTCGCTGTCCGCACTCAAGGCAGCGTATCCGGTCCGCTTTCGATCACCATGAGCGCCTGCCCGCCCACCCCGAGCGCATACCGAGCGTGACCGGTATGTTCAAAACACCTCGATTTGAAATGGAGCAGCACCTTTGTCCGGAACAGAGCCGCAGCCGGGACTGACGCCACCGGCTCAGCCCCCGACGCAGCCGGGCGACGACCATTCCTTCTTCGGCCAGCCACGGGGTCTGATGACCCTGTCCGGCCTGGAGATCTGGGAGCGATTCTCGTTCCTCGGAATGCAGGCCATTCTCGTCCTCTACTTCACGGCCACCGTGGCGGACGACGGCCTGGGCATGTCGCCGGGCGCGGCTGCCTCCGTCTCCGCCGCCTACGGCACGCTGGTCTATCTGGTGTCGGTGGCGGGCGGCTGGCTCGCCGACCGCATTCTCGGCTCGTACCGCGCCGTCCTGTACGGCGGCATCCTGATCGCCGTCGGCCACTACTCGATGGCGATCCCGACGGCCGCCATGACCTGGGTGGGCCTCGGGCTCATCTCGCTCGGCACGGGGCTGCTCAAGCCCAACGTGGCCACCCTGGTCGGCAAGCTGTACCGCACCGAGGACCAGCGCCGGGACGCCGGCTTCGCGCTGTACTACATGTGCATCAACATCGGCGCGTTCCTCGGTCCGCTGATCACCGGCTGGCTCGGTGACCACAAGGGCTGGCACTGGGGGTTCTCCGCCGCGGCCGTCGGGATGACGCTGGGCCTGATCCAGTACGTCCTGGGGCGCCGCCACATCGCGGGCCGCTCCGACTCCGCCGAACAGGCGCTGCCGCCCGCCGCGATGCGCCGCGCGGTCAGGCTGATCGTCGGCGGGTGCCTGGCGGTCGCCGTGGTGGCCGTGATCCTCGGGCTGACCGGCTGGCTGACCCTGGACCGCACCGTGGACGTGCTCACCGTCGTCTCGGTGGTGGCGCCGATCATCTTCTTCGCCGTGATGTTCCGGAGCCCCCGGGTGACCCGCGCGGAGCGCGCCCATCTGCGCCCCTACATCGTCCTCTTCCTCTCCTCGGTGGTCTTCAACTTCATCCTCTTCCAGGCGTACTCGACGATGATCCTGCTCGCGTCGACCAACGCCAAGACGGAGATCTTCGGCTTCCACTTCCCGGCCAGCTGGTACGCCTCCGCGCTCGGCGCCTTCGAGGTGGCGCTGGCCCCGGTGGTCGCCGCCCTCTGGGTACGGATGGGCAAGCGCCAGCCGCACGCCTCCAACAAGATCGCGATCGGCACCATCCTCGGCGGTCTCTCCTTCCTGATCATGGTTCCGGCCACTTCCGGCCGTACCGGCACCGACTGGCTGATGTCCGTCTGGTGGATCGTCGGCTCGTACGCCCTGCTCGGGCTCGGCGACATCCTGGTGGAGACCTCGGGCATGTCCGCCACCACGAAGCTCGCCCCCGCCGCCTTCGCCAGCCAGACGATGGCCCTCTGGTTCCTGTCGCTGGCCCTGGCCAACGGCATTCAGGCCCAGATCGTGAAGCTGTACGGCGAGGTCTCCGACCCCGCGTACTTCGGGGTCAACGGCGCCATCGCCGTCGTCGCCGGACTCGCGGTCGTCGCCGCAGCACCCTGGCTCAAACGCACCATGCACCCCGTCCACTGAGGAGCGCCTGCCGTGGCTCGAATCCGCACCGACTTCCCGTACGAGACCCGCCGCGAGGACGTCTGGATCCCCCTCCCGGACGGCACCCAGCTGTACGCCAGGATCTGGCGCCCGATCAGTGAGGAGCCGGTCCCGGCACTGCTCGAATACCTCCCCTACCGGCTCAGCGACTGGACCGCGCCGCGGGACTGGCAGCGGCACCCCTGGTACGCGGGCCACGGTTACGCCTCCGTACGGGTGGACGTGCGCGGCCACGGCAACTCCACCGGCATGCCCGGCGACGAGTACGACGCGCAGGAGCTGGCCGACGGGGTCGCCGTCGTGAACTGGCTCGCCGAGCAGCCGTGGTGCACCGGCAAGGTCGGCATGTTCGGCATCTCCTGGGGCGGCTTCAACTCGCTCCAGATCGCGGCCCTCGCACCCGAACCGCTCAAGGCGATCGTGACGGTCTGCTCGGCCGACGACCGCTACGACAACGACGTCCACTACATGGGCGGTTCGGTGCTCGCCGTGGACATGCACGCCTGGGCGGCGACGATGCTCGCCTTCGTGTGCCGGCCGCCGGACCCGGCACAGGTCGGCTCCGTGTGGCGGGACATGTGGCTGCGCCGGCTGGAGGCCGTGGACCCCTTCATCCACACCTGGCTCGCCCATCAGACCCGCGACGCCTACTGGAGGCACGGCAGCGTCTGCGAGGACTACACGGCCATCGACGCGGCGGTGCTCGCGGTCGGCGGCTGGCACGACCCGTACCGGGACACCGTCCTGCGGCTGGTCGAGCATCTGGACCCGTCGCGGGTCCGGGGGCTGATCGGCCCGTGGTCGCACCAGTACCCGGACCGCGGGCTGCCGCCGGGCCCGGCCATCGGCTTCCTCCAGGAGACGCTGCGCTGGTGGGACCACCACCTCAAGGGCGAGGACACCGGTGTCATGGAGGAGCCGCTGCTCCGCTCCTGGATCAGCGAGTCGCACCCGCCCGCGACGGTGTACCCGGAGCTGCCCGGCCGCTGGGTCGCCGACACGGCCTGGCCCTCGCCGCACGTCACCCCGGTCTCGTACGCGCTCCAGGGCGACCCGATGGTGGTGAGGTCCCCGCAGCAGACCGGCCTGGACGCGGGGCGCTTCTTCCCCTTCGGCAACGACGCCGACCTGCCGCCGGACCAGCGGGACGAGGACGCGAAGTCCGTCTGCTTCGAATTCCCGGTCCGCCAGGCGCCGATCGAGATCCTGGGCCGGGCGAAGGTCCACCTCTCGGTGCGCTCCGAGGTCCGCACCGGCCAGGTGATCGCCCGGCTCTGCGACGTGGCACCGGACGGCTCCTCCACCCTGGTCACCCGGGGGGCGCTCAACTTCTCGGCCCGGCACGGCCGGGACCGCGCGGACATCTGGGAGCCGGGCACCACCGAGACGGTCACCTTCGAACTCAACGGCGTGGGGCACACCTTCCCGCCCGGCCACCGCATCCGGCTGTCGGTCTCCTCCGCGTACTGGCCGTGGATCTGGCCCCAGCCGGACTCGGCGCACGGCTGGACCCTGGACCCGGCGGCCTCGACGATGGAACTACCGGTCCGCGCGCACACCGAGGACCACATCACCTTCGAGGAGCCCGAGCAGTCGGAAGCGCTCGCGGTGGTCTACCCGGACGACCAGGAGGAGCGCCCCGAGCGGCTGGTCGTACGCGACGTGGCGAAGGGGACCTGGCGGCTGGAGGTCGACCCGCGCTACGGCGGCACCCGGATCTACCCGGACGGGCTGGAGTTCAGCGAGGACGCGCTGGAGACGTACACGATCAACGAGTCGGACCCGCTGTCCGCGCACACCCGCTCGGACTGGTCGATCCGCCTGCACCGCCCGGAGACGGGCTGGGACGTACGGGTCAGGACGCGCTCCGAGATCACCTGCGACGCGGCGGTCTTCATCACGTCGAACGAGGTGATCTGCGAGGACGGGGACGAGGTCGTGTTCCAGCGGTCGTGGGAGCGGCGGATCCCGCGGACGGCGGGGTAGGACCAGGTACGGCGGGGCGCGGCCGTCCCCTTCCCGGGGCGCCCGTTGCCCCGCTGCTTCCTGACGGAGCGCCTGTCGCCCCGCCGCGCGGCACCTGCCCCCTGCGTGTCACACCGGCTCGAACGCGTACCGGTAGACGTTCGACTCCCGCCGCCGGAACCCCACCCGTTCGTACAGCCGGTTCGCCGCTTCCCTGGAGGGCCGCGACGTGAGGTCGACCGTGCGCGCCCCGGCGGCCTCGGCCACGCCGAGCGCGTGCTCGATCAGCGCCCTGCCGACTCCGTGGCCGCGAGCGGCGGTGTCGACCACCACGTCCTCCACATGGGCCCGCCGACCGGACGGCAGCGGGGACACCACCAGGGTCAGCGTTCCGGCTACCTCGCCGTCGACCCGCGCGACCAGCAGCGTCTGGGTGTCGACGGAGGCCAGTGCCGCCAGCGCCTCGCGGTCCAGCGGCCGGGCCGTGGACGACAGTTGCGGAAGGAGGCGGGTGAACGCCCGCACCAGTTCGTCGGTCACCTCGTGCACGGCTTCGATCTCTACGCTCATGCGCGGGATCCTCGCACGGCGGGCGCACCCGCCCGGAGCGTTCATCCGGAGCACCCGCCGGGAGCATCCGGCCGGAACACATTCACCCGGAACGTTCGGCCGGAAGGTTCACCTGGAACATGCGCCCGGCCCGTCCGTCCGGTGACAGCTGACGCCGTGACGGTTGCCGCCGTAACGTAGGCGTGTCCCAGAGACCCGAAAGCGAGGCAGCACCCCATGCCTGAGCAGAGCCCGCTCGACCTGTCCGAAGGCGATCCCTTCGGCCCGCACAACCTTCCGTACGGTGTCTTCTCCACCCCCGCGGAACCCGACCGGCGCCGGGTGGGTGTGCGCATAGGCGGTCATGTGCTGGATGCCGGAGCCGCGGCGTTCGCGCTGGGCTCGCCTTACAGCAAGCTGCTGGCGCACCCCACGCTGAACCCGCTGCTCGCGGCGGGGCGTACCGCGTGGCGCGACGTACGGCGGGCGCTGACCGCCTGGGTCACCGTCCCGGCGCACCGCGCGGACATCGAGCCGCTGCTGTATCCGCTGTCCGCCGTCACGCTCCACCTGCCGTACGAGGTCGCCGACTACGTCGACTTCTACGCGAGCGAGAACCACGCGACGAACGTCGGCCGGATCTTCCGCCCGGACTCGGTGGCGCTGACCCCCAACTGGAAGCACCTGCCCATCGGTTACCACGGCCGCGCGGGCACGGTCGTCGTGTCGGGCACCGATGTCGTACGCCCGTCGGGCCAGCGCAAGGCGCCCTCGGACCCGGCGCCGGTCTTCGGCCCCTCGGTCAAGCTCGACATCGAGGCGGAGGTCGGCTTCGTCGTCGGCGTGCCGTCCGGACAGGGCGGCCCGGTCCCGCTGGCCGACTTCCGTGAGCACGTCTTCGGGCTCCAGCTCCTCAACGACTGGTCCGCACGCGACATCCAGGCCTGGGAGTACGTCCCGCTGGGCCCCTTCCTCGGCAAGTCCTTCGCCACCTCGGTGTCGGCCTGGGTGACCCCGCTGGAGGCGCTGGACACGGCACGGACCGCCCCGCCGGAGCGTGAACTGCCCCTGCTGCCCTACCTCGACGACGCCTCGGCCGAGGAGCCGGGCGGCTTCGACCTGCACCTCTCGGTGGCGGTCAACGGGCAGCTGATCTCCGAGCCGCCGTTCTCCGGGATGTACTGGACGGCCGCGCAGATGCTGGCCCACATGACGGTGAACGGCGCCTCGCTCCGTACCGGGGACCTGTTCGGGTCGGGCACGGTCAGTGGCACGTCGCCGGACCAGTGCGGCTCACTCCTGGAGATCACCTGGAACGGCACCCGGCCCCTCGAACTCCCGCACGGCAAGCGGACGTTCCTGGAGGACGGCGACGAGGTCACCATGACCGCCTGGGCGCCGGGCCCGGACGGGACCAGGGTGGGTCTCGGCGAGGTGACCGGAAGGATCGTACCCACGCCATGAGCCGGGCCGAGCCGACCCTTCCCGAAGAGCTGCTGCTGCTCGCGCTGGACCCCGCGCGGGGCAAGACGTTCTGCCGGGGCCGCTACCTGGAGTACGGGATGGCCGGCGCGGCTCTGGCGGAACTGGAGCTCCAGGGGCAGATCTCCGAGTCCCTGGGCAAGGTGCTGGTGGTCAACCCGCTGGTGCCGGGCGACCCGGTCCTCGCCCAGGTCCTGGCGCTGCTCCCGGAACCGGGCAAGGGAACGTTCGCCGGAACGGCCTCCGCCCGCAGCTGGATCCACCGGAACGGCAGCCAGATCGAGGGGCTGTACCTGGACCGCCTGGTGGAGCAGGGCGTCCTGCTCAGGGAGACCCGCCGCTTCGCCGGTCTGCTTCCCTACCACCGCCATCCCGCGGGCCCGCACAACTGGTCGGCGCAGGCCCGCGCGCACTTCGCGGCGGCGGAGACGGCGGACTTCCCCGACCACCGCAGCCGCGCCCTGGCCGCGCTGGTCGCGGCGACCGGCCTGGCGCAGGTGACGGCGCAGGAGGGGTGGCGGTCCCGGGCGGCGATGCGGGGGCTGATCCGCAGCGAGTGGCCGGCGAACGCGGTACGGCGCAACGTCCAGCGCGACAGGTCACGGCGGAGCGGGGCCTGAGGTCCACGCGGGGCAGCCCCGAGGGGCGGAGCCCGACCGGCGCGGAGCCGGGCCCGAGGTCACGCGGGGCGGCCCCGAGGGGGGCGGAGCCCCGCGTGAACCGCCCGTGCGTGCGCCCTCCCCCTCGGGGACCCCTCAGGACCTCAGGACCCTCGGGACCCTCACGGCTCAGAAATCCTCGGGCGCGTACGACTCCTCGGGCGCGGGCGGCTCCTCGGATGCGTCCCACTCCTCCGGGACGTCCTGTGCGTCCGGTTCCTTCGGGGCATCCGGCTTCTCGGGCGCGTCCGGGGAACCGCCCGCCAGCACCCCCAGCACGCCCTCCCCGTACGTCGCCAGCTTCTTCTCGCCCAGACCGCCGATCCCGCCGAGTTCCCCGAGCGAGGACGGCCGCACCGTGGCGATCTCCCGCAGGGTCGCGTCGTGGAAGATCACATACGCCGGAACGCCCTGCTCCTTGGCCTGCTGCGCCCGCCATGCCCGCAGCGCCTCGAAGACCGGCACCGCCTCCGCCGACAGATCGGCGACCGCCGCGGCGGCTCTGGCCTTCTTCTCACCCTTCGCGGGCCTGGGCACCACGGCCTTCTCGGGCTCCTTGCGCAGCCGGACCTCGGCCTCCCGCGCCAGCACCGAACCGCTGGTGCCGGTCAGCACCAGCGTGCCGTACTCCCCCTCGACGGCGAGCAGCCCCTGCGCCAGCAACTGCCGCACCACGCCCCGCCACTGGCCTTCCGACAGGTCCTCGCCGATGCCGAAGACCGACAGCTGGTCGTGGTCGAACTGGATGACCTTGGCGGTCTTCCGGCCCAGCAGGATGTCGACGATCTGCCCCGCCCCGAACTTCTGCCGGCGCTCCCGGTCCAGCCGCACCACCGTGGACAGCACCTTCTGCGCGGCCACCGTCCCGTCCCAGGTCTCGGGCGGGCTGAGGCAGGTGTCGCAGTTGCCGCAGGCCGGTGTCACGGCCTCCTGGCCGAAGTACTGGAGCAGCTGGACCCGACGGCATCCGGCGGTCTCGCAGAGCGCCAGCATCGCGTCGAGGTGCGCGGCGGCCCGGCGGCGGAACGTCTCGTCGCCCTCGCCGGTCTGGATCATCTTCCGCTGCTGGACCACGTCCTGGAGGCCGTACGTCATCCACGCCGTGGACGGCATCCCGTCCCGTCCCGCGCGGCCGGTCTCCTGGTAGTACCCCTCCACCGACTTGGGCAGGTCCAGGTGGGCCACGAACCGGACGTCCGGCTTGTCGATCCCCATCCCGAAGGCGATGGTCGCCACGACCACCAGGCCCTCCTCGCGCAGGAACCGCGACTGGTGGACGGCGCGGGTGCCCGCGTCCAGGCCCGCGTGGTACGGCACCGCCTCGATGCCGTTCTTGCACAGGTACTCGGCGGTCCGGTCCACGGAGGCGCGGGAGAGGCAGTAGACGATGCCCGCGTCCCCGGCGTGCTCCTCCTTCAGGAAGGCGAGCAGCTGCTTCTTGGGGTCGTTCTTCGGGACGATCCGGTACTGGATGTTGGGCCGGTCGAAGCCCGCCACGAAGTGCCGTGCGCCGGACATCCCGAGCCGCTGGGTGATCTCCTGGTGCGTGGCCCGGGTGGCGGTCGCGGTCAGGGCGATCCGCGGTACCTCGGGCCAGCGCTCGCCGAGCAGCGAGAGGGCCAGGTAGTCCGGCCGGAAGTCATGTCCCCAGGAGGCCACGCAGTGCGCCTCGTCGACCGCGAACACGGAGATCTTCGCGCGGCTCAGCAGCCCCAGCGTGGACTCCACGCGCAGCCGCTCGGGCGCCAGGTACAGCAGGTCCAGCTCCCCGGCGAGCAGCTCGGCCTCCACCGTGCGCCGCTCGTCGAAGTCCTGCGTGGAGTTCATGAACCCGGCGCGCACACCGAGGGCGCGCAGCGCGTCCACCTGGTCCTGCATCAGCGCGATCAGCGGCGAGATCACCACACCCGTACCGGGTCTGACCAGCGCGGGGATCTGGTAGCAGAGGGACTTTCCGCCGCCGGTGGGCATCAGCACCACGGCGTCCCCGCCGTTGACCACCTGCTCGATGATCTCTTCCTGCTCGCCGCGGAAGGCGTCGTATCCGAAGACCCGGTGCAGTGTGCTGAGCGCCTCGCTCTGTTCGCGCTCCGCCACTGCCTCGCCGCTCCCGTTCATCGCTCGGTCCCCCGTCGCACTTGTCCCTCGTCCGTACTGCCGGTCACTCCAGCCACGATAGGGTCCCGCACTGACATCCCCGGACACACCGGTACTCCGGGACGGGGCCGGGGCGGCCGGGCCGCACGGGAAATACCAGGTCAGCGACCATGTCCGCCGTTCTGCGGGCGGCCGGGAACGGAAACGGCGAACGCCGGGCGGGCCGATACCTCCGGCCCGCCCGGCGTTCGGCGGTCGTACACGTCGGCGCTGTCGTACACGTCGGCGCTGCGCAGGGCAGGGGCCCCTGGCGAGGCGCCTACCGGACGAAGACTCCCGCCTGGCTCGCCAGGTCCAGGAAGTACTGCGGCGCGAGGCCCAGCACCAGCGTGACCGCGACGCCCACCGCGATGGTCGTCGTCGTCAGTGCCGACGGGACGGCGACCGTCGGGCCGTCGGCCTTCGGCTCGCTGAAGAACATCAGCACGATGACCCGGATGTAGAAGAACGCGGCGATGGCGGAGGAGATCACACCGACCACGACCAGGCCGCCGGCCCCGCCGTCCGCCGCCGCCTTGAACACCGCGAACTTCCCGCTGAACCCGCTGGTGAGCGGGATGCCCGCGAAGGCGAGCAGGAAGACCGCGAAGACCGCCGCCACCAGGGGTGAACGGCGCCCGAGCCCGGCCCACTTGGACAGGTGCGTCGCCTCGCCGCCCGCGTCCCGCACCAGCGTGACCACGGCGAACGCGCCGATCGTCACGAAGGAGTACGTCACCAGGTAGAAGAGGACGGAGCTGATGCCCTCGGGCGTGGTCGCGATGACACCGGCCAGGAGGAACCCGGCGTGCGCGATCGACGAGTACGCCAGCATCCGCTTGATGTCGGTCTGGGTGATCGCGACGATCGCACCGCCCAGCATGGTGATGATCGCGACGGCCCACATGACCGGCCGCCAGTCCCAGCGCATGCCCGGCAGCACCACGTACAGCAGCCGCAGCAGCGCGCCGAACGCGGCGACCTTGGTGGCCGCCGCCATGAAGCCGGTGACCGGGGTCGGGGCGCCCTGGTAGACGTCCGGGGTCCACATGTGGAAAGGCACGGCGCCGACCTTGAAGAGCAGCCCCATCAGGATCATCGCGCCGCCGATGAGCAGCAGCGCGTCGTTGCCCATGGTGTCGGCGAGCGCCGGGTCGACGTTCTGCACGGTGCCGTCGACGACCGCGGCGATGCGGGCGTACGAGACGGAGCCCGCGTACCCGTAGAGCAGCGCGATCCCGAAGAGCAGGAAGGCGGACGAGAAGGCCCCGAGCAGGAAGTACTTCACCGCGGCCTCCTGCGACATCAGCCGCTTGCGGCGGGCGAGGGCGCACATGAGGTAGAGCGGGAGCGAGAAGACCTCCAGCGCCACGAAGAGCGTCAGCAGGTCGTTGGCCGCCGGGAAGACCAGCATGCCGCCGACCGCGAAGAGCGCGAGCGGGAAGATCTCGGTGGTGGTGAACCCGGCCTTGACCGCCTCCTGTTCGCTCTCGCTGCCCGGTACGGACGCGGCCTGGGCGGCGAACGAGTCGACGCGGTTGCCGTGCACCTCGGGGTCGAGCCTGCGCTCGGCGAAGGTGAAGACCGCGACCAGCGCGGCCAGCAGGATGGTGCCCTGGAGGAACAGCGCGGGCCCGTCGACCGCGACCGCGCCCATGGCCGCGATGTGCGCCTTGGTCGAGCCGTATCCACCGGCCGCCAGCGCGACGACCGCCGCGAAGGAGGCGGCGATGGCCACGACCGTGAGGAACACCTGGGCGTAGTAACGGCCCCTGCGCGGCACGAAGGCCTCGACGAGGACGCCCAGCATCGCGGCACCGAGAATGATCAGCACGGGTGAGAGCTGCGCGTACTCGATGTGGGGAGCCGGAATCTTGCCGATGGGGCCGACCGCCCCCATTGTCCACAGGCTGTGGACAGCTGTTGCGCTCACTTCGCGGCCTCCACTGCGGGCTGGGAAGGACGGGGGTCCTTCTTCTGAACGTCGGACATCGTGTGCTTCACGGCCGGGTCGACGATCTCCGTCAGCGGCTTCGGATAGACGCCGAGGAAGACCAGCAGCGCGATCAGCGGCAGTACGACGACCAGTTCACGGACCTTGAGGTCCGCCATCCCCTGCACGGTGGCCTTGACCGGGCCCGTCATCGTCCGTTGGTAGAGGACGAGGACGTAGAGCGCGGCGAGCACGATGCCGATGGTCGCGACGATCCCGGCGGCCGGGTAGGCGCTGAACGTGCCCACCAGGACCAGGAATTCACTGACGAACGGCGACAGACCGGGCAGCGACAGCGTCGCGAGACCGCCGATCAGGAAGGTCCCGGCGAGCACCGGGGCCACCTTCTGCACCCCGCCGTAGTCGGCGATGAGCCGCGAGCCACGCCGCGAGATCAGGAACCCGGCCACCAGCATCAGGGCGGCCGTGGAGATCCCGTGGTTGACCATGTAGAGCGTCGCGCCCGACTGGCCCTGGGTGGTCATCGCGAAGATGCCCAGGATGATGAAGCCGAAGTGCGAGACCGACGCGTAGGCGATCAGCCGCTTGATGTCGCGCTGGCCGACCGCGAGCAGCGCGCCGTAGATGATGCTGATCAGCGCGAGCACCAGGATCACCGGAGTGGCCCACTTGCTCGCCTCGGGGAAGAGCTGGAGGCAGAAGCGCAGCATCGCGAACGTGCCGACCTTGTCGACCACGGCGGTGATCAGCACGGCGACCGGGGCGGTCGCCTCACCCATGGCGTTGGGCAGCCAGGTGTGCAGCGGCCACAGCGGCGCCTTCACCGCGAAGGCGAAGAAGAAGCCGAGGAAGAGCCAGCGCTCGGTGCTGGTCGCCATGTGCAGCGAGCCGTTGGCCCGTGCCGCGACGATGTCCTGGAGCGAGAAGTTCCCCGCGACCACGTAGAGGCCGATGACCGCGGCCAGCATGAGCAGGCCGCCGACCAGGTTGTAGAGGAGGAACTTGACCGCCGCGTACGAGCGTTGGGTCGCCGCCGCCTCGTCGCCCTGGGCGTGCGCCCGGTCCCCGAAGCCGCCGATGAGGAAGTACATCGGGATGAGCATGGCTTCGAAGAGGATGTAGAAGAGGAAGACGTCGGTGGCCTCGAAGGAGAGGATCACCATCGCTTCGACGGCCAGGATCAGGGCGAAGAAGCCCTGGGTGGGCCGCCACCGCGAACTGTGTGTCTCCAGGGGGTCGGCGTCGTGCCAGCCGGCCAGGATCACGAACGGGATGAGCAGGGCGGTCAGGGCGAGCATCGCCAGACCGATCCCGTCCACGCCCAGTTCGTACCGCACCCCGAAGTCCTTGATCCAGGCGTGCGATTCGGTGAGCTGGTAGCGCGCGCCGCCGGGCTCGAACCGTACGAACTGGACGGCGCCCAGGACGAGCGTGCCGAGCGAGAACAGCAGCGCCAGCCACTTCGCCGCCGTGCGCCGCGCGGCCGGGACCGCGGCGGTGACGACCGCACCGACCGCCGGGAGCGCGGCTGTTGCCGTCAGGAGAGGAAAGGACATCGTGATCAGACCGCCCTCATCAGCAGGGTCGCGGCGACGAGAATCACTGCGCCGCCGAACATCGAGGCCGCGTAACTCCGGGCGTAGCCGTTCTGCAGCTTGCGCAGCCGTCCCGAGAGGCCGCCGACCGAGGCGGCGGTGCCGTTGACGACACCGTCCACCAGGCTGTGGTCGAGGTAGACCAGCGACCGGGTGAGGTGTTCGCCGCCGCGGACCAGAACGACGTGGTTGAAGTCGTCCTGGAGGAGATCGCGCCGGGCGGCGCGGGTGAGCAGCGAGCCCTTGGGCGCCACTGCCGGGACGGGCTTGCGGCCGTAGACCAGCCAGGCGATGACGGCGCCGATCACCAGGACCACCATCGTCCCGGCGGTGACCACGCCCGCGCTGACCGGCGAATTGCCCTCGGCATGGCCGGTGACGGGCTCCAGCCAGTGCAGGAAGCGGTTGCCGATCCCGAAGAACGCTCCGGCGAAGACCGAACCGAACGCCAGGATGATCATGGGGATGGTCATCGACTTGGGCGACTCGTGCGGGTGCGGCTGGTTGCCGTCCGCGTCGGGCACCCAGCGCTTCTCGCCGAAGAACGTCATCAGCATGACCCGGGTCATGTAGAACGCGGTGATCCCGGCGCCCAGCAGGGCCGCGCCGCCGAGGATCCAGCCCTCGGTGCCGCCCTTGGCGAAGGCCGCCTCGATGATCTTGTCCTTGGAGAAGAACCCGGAGAGGCCGGGGAAGCCGATGATCGCGAGATAGCCGAGCCCGAAGGTCACGAACGTCACCGGCATGTACTTCCGCAGGCCGCCGTACTTCCGCATGTCCACCTCGTCGTTCATGCCGTGCATGACCGATCCGGCGCCGAGGAAGAGTCCGGCCTTGAAGAAGCCGTGGGTGACCAGGTGCATGATCGCGAAGGCGTAGCCGATCGGGCCGAGCCCGGCCGCGAGGATCATGTAGCCGATCTGCGACATCGTCGAACCCGCGAGGGCCTTCTTGATGTCGTCCTTCGCGCAACCGACGATCGCACCGAAGAGGAGCGTCACCGCGCCGACCACCACGACCGCCATCTGCGCGTCGGGGGCCAGATTGAAGATCGCGCCGGACCGGGTGATCAGGTACACGCCCGCCGTCACCATCGTCGCCGCGTGGATCAGGGCCGAGACCGGGGTCGGGCCCTCCATCGCGTCACCGAGCCAGGACTGCAGCGGCACCTGTGCGGACTTGCCGCAGGCGGCGAGCAGCAGCATCAGCCCGATGGCGGTGAGTTTGCCCTCCGAGGCGTGCCCCGCGGTGGACAGGACCGGGCCGAAGGCGAAGGTCCCGAAGGTGGTGAACATCAGCATGATCGCGATCGACAGGCCCATGTCACCGACGCGGTTGACGATGAAGGCCTTCTTGGCCGCCGTCGCCGCGCTCGGCTTGTGCTGCCAGAAGCCGATCAGCAGGTACGACGCCAGACCGACGCCCTCCCACCCGACGTACAGCAGCAGGTAGTTGTCGGCGAGGACCAGCAGCAGCATCGCCGCGAGGAAGAGGTTCAGGTAGCCGAAGAAGCGGCGGCGCCGCTCGTCGTGCTCCATGTAGCCGATCGAGTAGATGTGGATCAGCGTGCCCACACCGGAGATCAGCAGGACGAACGTCATCGACAGCTGGTCGAGCTGGAAGGCGGCGTCGGCCCGGAAGCCGCCCACCGGGATCCAGGTGAACAGGTACTGGTGCAGGGTGCGGTGGTCCGCGCTCCTGCCCAGCATGTTCACGAAGAGGACGGCCGCGATCACGAACGACGCACCGGCGAAGAGCGTACCGAGCCAGTGGCCGGCACGGTCGAACCGCCGCCCGCCGCAGAGCAGTACCGCCGCTCCGAGCAAAGGCGCTGCAATCAGCAGCGCAATCAAGTTCTCCACTGTTCAGCGACCCCTTACAGCTTCATCAGGCTGGCGTCGTCGACCGAGGCCGAGTGGCGGGAACGGAAGAGCGACACGATGATCGCGAGCCCGACCACGACCTCGGCGGCGGCAACGACCATCGTGAAGAAGGCGATGACCTGGCCGTCGAGATTTCCGTGCATACGGGAGAAGGCGACGAACGCGAGGTTGCAGGCGTTGAGCATCAGCTCCACGCACATGAACACCACGATCGCGTTCCGCCTGATCAGCACCCCGGCCGCGCCGATGGTGAACAACAGCGAGGCGAGATACAGATAGTTGACCGGGTTCACTTCGCCTCCTCCTCTTCGCGGTCGTGGTCACCGGGCAGTTCGGCGTCGTGACCGTGTCCGGCGTCCCGGCCGAGCCGCTCCTCGGAGCGCTGTTCCAGCGCCTTGAGGTTGGCCATGGCCTCGCTCGACACGTCGCGGATCTGACCGCGGCGGCGGAGCGTCTGCATGACGGTGAGCTCCGAGGGCGTCCCGTCCGGCAGCAGTCCCGCGATGTCCACGGCGTTGTGCCGGGCGTAGACACCGGGAGCGGGCAGCGGGGGAACCTGCCTTCCGCGTACGCGCTCCTCGGACATCTCCCGCTGGGTCATGGCCCGTTCGGACCGCTCGCGGTGGGTGAGCACCATCGCGCCGACGGCTGCGGTGATGAGCAGCGCGCCGGTGATCTCGAAGGCGAAGACGTACTTGGTGAAGATCAGGGCGGCGAGGCCCTGGACGTTCCCCGCGGAGTTGGCCTGGCCCAGGCCGGTGAAGGTCTTCAGCGAGGCGTTGGCGATACCGGCGATCAGCAGGATGCCGAAGCCGAGCCCGCAGAGCACGGCCAGCCAGCGCTGCCCCTTGATGGTCTCCTTCAGCGAGTCGGCGGCGGTGACACCGACCAGCATGACCACGAAGAGGAAGAGCATCATGATCGCGCCGGTGTAGACGACGATCTGGACGATGCCCAGGAAGTACGCGCCGTTGGCGAGGTAGAAGACCGCCAGGACGATCATGGTTCCGGCGAGGCTCAGCGCGCTGTGCACGGCCCGCCGCATGAGTACGGTGGACAGCGCGCCGATCACGGCGACGGTGCCCAGCACCCAGAACTGGAAGGCCTCACCGGTGGAGGTCAGGTAGTTCACGCCCCCGCCCCCTCTTTCGGTGCCCCGTCCGAGGGTGTCTCGCCCTTGGAGACCGCGACCTGGCGGACGGTGCCCGGGGCGGCCTCGGTCACCAGCCCCCGGTAGTAGTCCTGTTCGTCGGTGCCCGGGAAGATCGAGTGCGGCGATTCGACCATGCCCTCGTCGAGACCGGCGAGCAGCTGCTCCTTGGTGTAGATGAGGTTCGCCCGGCTGCTGTCGGCCAGTTCGAACTCGTTGGTCATCGTCAGCGCCCTGGTCGGGCAGGCCTCGATGCAGAGTCCGCACAGGATGCAGCGGGCGTAGTTGATCTGGTAGACGCGGCCGTACCGCTCGCCCGGGGAGTAGCGCTCCTCCTCGGTGTTGTCCGCGCCCTCCACGTAGATCGCGTCCGCCGGACAGGCCCAGGCGCACAGCTCGCACCCGATGCACTTCTCCAGTCCGTCCGGATGCCGGTTGAGCTGGTGCCGCCCGTGGAAGCGCGGCGCCGTGGTCTTCTCCTGCTCCGGGTACTGCTCGGTCAGCCGCTTCTTGAACATGGCCTTGAAGGTCACGCCGAAGCCGGCCACCGGGTTCTGCCAGGGAGCCTTGGGGGTCTCGTCCCCGGAAGCCTCAGTAGAGCGGTCAGGCATCGTCAGCCTCCTTTCCGTCACTCACAGTGTCCACGCCACCACTGACAATCAGCTCCCGCTCCGTGCGCGAAGGCCGCCGGGGTACGGGGGGAAGGGTCTGTCCGGGCAGGGGCGGTACGGGGAAGCCGCCCGCCATCGGGTCGAAGGCCGGCCCCGGTCCTGCCGCGTCGGCCGCCGCCTGTTCCTGCTTCTCCTGCTTGTCGCGGAAGATGTCGTAGACGAAGGACAGCAGCAGGATCGCCACGACGGCCCCGGCTCCGTAGAGCACGATCCGGGAGTAGTCGTAGTTGGCGTTGCGCAGCGCCCGTACGGTCGCCACCAGCATCAGCCAGACCACCGAGACCGGGATCAGGACCTTCCAGCCCAGCTTCATCAACTGGTCGTAGCGGACGCGGGGCAGTGTCCCGCGCAGCCAGATGAAGAAGAACAGCAGCAGCTGGACCTTGATGACGAACCAGAGCATCGGCCACCAGCCGTGGTTCGCCCCCTCCCAGAAGGTGGAGATCGGCCAGGGGGCCCGCCAGCCGCCCAGGAAGAGCGTCGCGGAGACCGCCGAGACGGTGACCATGTTGACGTACTCGGCCAGCATGAACATCGCGAACTTGATCGACGAGTACTCGGTGTTGAAGCCGCCGACCAGGTCGCCCTCGGACTCCGGCATGTCGAACGGGGCGCGGTTGGTCTCACCGATCATCGTGACGATGTAGATGATGAAGGAGACCGGCAGCAGCACGATGAACCAGCGGTCCTTCTGTGCGTCGACGATCGCCGAGGTGGACATCGACCCCGAGTAGAGGAAGACCGAGGCGAACGCCGCGCCCATCGCGATCTCGTAGCTGATCATCTGGGCGCACGAGCGCAGACCGCCGAGCAGCGGGTACGTCGAACCCGACGACCATCCGGCGAGGACGATGCCGTAGATGCCGACCGAGGCGACCGCGAGGATGTAGAGCATCGCGATCGGCAGGTCGGTGAGCTGCATCGTCGTGCGGTGGCCGAAGATCGACACCTCGTTGCCCGAGGGGCCGAACGGGATGACCGCGATCGCCATGAAGGCGGGCACCGCGGCGACGACCGGCGCGAGGATGTAGACGAACTTGTCGGCCCGTTTGACGACCAGGTCTTCCTTCAGCATCAGCTTGATGCCGTCGGCCAGCGACTGGAGCATGCCCCAGGGGCCGTGCCGGTTGGGCCCGATGCGCAGCTGCATCCAGGCGACCACCTTGCGCTCCCACACGATGGCGAAGAGCACGGTGAGCATCAGGAAGGCGAAGCAGAAGACCGCCTTGACGACGACCAGCCACCAGGGGTCCCGTCCGAACATGGACAGGTCCTCGGTCGCCGCGAGGTAGTAGTTCGTCACGCCTCCACCTCCGTCGTGGCCGTGGTTCCGGCGGGTCCGTCGGCTGCCGCGGAGATCCGCACCAGCTCGCCGGGTCGGGCGCCGGTGTCCGCAAGGACCCCGCTGCCCGTCGAGTTCAGCGGGAGCCAGACCACCCGGTCCGGCATCGCGGTGACCTGGAGCGGCAGCCGGACGTCACCGGCGGGACCGGTCACCGCGAGGACGTCGCCGTCCTTGACGCCGGTCTCGGCGGCGGTGGTGGCCGAGAGCCTGGCGACCGCCGCGTGCCGGGTGCCCGCCAGGGCTTCGTCGCCGTCCTGGAGCCGCCCCTGGTCGAGCAGCATCCGGTGGCCGGCGAGGACCGCTTCGCCCTCGGCGGGGCGGGGCAGCGGCCGGGTCGTGGCGGCCGGGTCGTCCGCGTACCGGCCGGTCCAGGAACCCAGCCTGTCCAGTTCGTCGCGTACGGACCTGACGTCCGGCAGCGCGAAGTGGCTGAGCCGGTCACCGCCCGCGGCGTCGGCCAGCGCGTCGGCGAGCATGTGCAGCACCCGCGAGTCGGCGGGGGCCAGCGTGCGCGTCATCTGCTCCGGCTTGAGCGACGCCTCGAACGGCCTTGCCCGGCCTTCCCAGTTGAGGAAGGTGCCCGCCTTCTCGGCGACCGCGGCCACCGGGAAGACCACGTCGGCCCGCTCGGTGACCTCGCTGGGCCGCAGTTCGAGGGAGACCAGGAAGCCGACCTTGTCGAGTGCTTCCCGGGCGCGGGCCGGGTCGGGCAGGTCGGCGGTCTCGACGCCCGCGACGAGCAGTGCGCCGAGTTCGCCGGTGGCCGCGGCCTCGATGATCTGGCCGGTGTCGCGGCCGAACCGGTGCGGCAGTTCGCGTACCCCCCAGAGGGCCGCGACCTCTTCGCGGGCCCGGGGGTCGGTGGCGGGACGGCCGCCGGGCAGCAGCGCGGGGATCGCGCCCGCCTCGACGGCGCCGCGCTCACCCGCCCTGCGGGGCACCCACACCAGGGCGGCGCCGGTGGCCGTCGCGGTCCGGACGACCGCGGTCAGCCCCCCGGGTACGGCGGCCAGCCGCTCGCCGACGACGATCACCGCGCCGTCCGCACGCAACGCCTCGGCGGCCTGCTGCCCTTCGGCATCCAGGCCCACCCCGCCCGCGATGGCGTCCAGCCACTCGGTCTCGGTGCCGGGCGCCGCGGGCAGCAGCACCCCGCCCGCCTTGGCCAGTCCACGGGTCGCGTACGTGGCCAGGGCGAAGGTGCGCTGGCCGTGCTTGCGGTGTGCCTTGCGCAGCCGCAGGAAGACGCCGGGGGCCTCCTCCTCGGACTCGAATCCGACGAGGAGGACGGCCGGGGCCTTCTCCAGCGAGGTGTTGGTGACGCCCGCACCGTCGAGATCCCGGCCGCGCCCCGCGACCCGGGCGGCCAGGAAGTCGGCCTCCTCGGCGGAGTGCACCCGGGCGCGGAAGTCCACGTCGTTGGTGTCGAGGGCGACGCGCGCGAACTTGGCGTAGGCGTACGCGTCTTCGACGGTGAGGCGGCCACCGGTGAGCACCCCGGCCCGGCCGCGGGCCGCCGCGAGTCCGTTCGCCGCCTTCTCCAGCGCCTCCGGCCAGCTGGCCGTTTCCAGGACGCCGTCCTCGTTCCGTACGAGGGGGGTGGTCAGCCGGTCGGGGCGCTGGGCGTAACGGAACCCGAAGCGCCCCTTGTCGCAGAGCCACTCCTCGTTGACCTCGGGGTCGTTGGCGGCGAGCCGCCGCATGACCTTGCCGCGCCGGTGGTCGGTGCGGGTCGCGCAGCCGCCCGCGCAGTGCTCGCACACCGAGGGCGACGACACCAGGTCGAAGGGGCGGGAGCGGAACCGGTACGCCGCCGAGGTGAGCGCGCCGACCGGGCAGATCTGGATGGTGTTGCCGGAGAAGTACGACTCGAAGGGGTCACCCTCGCCGATGCCGACCTGCTGGAGCGCGCCGCGTTCCAGCAGCTCGATCATCGGGTCTCCGGCGATCTGGTTGGAGAACCGCGTACAGCGGGCGCAGAGCACGCACCGCTCCCGGTCGAGCAGCACCTGGGTGGAGATCGGTACCGGCTTCTCGAAGGTCCGCTTCTTGCCGTCGAAGCGGGAGTCCGCGTCGCCGTGCGACATGGACTGGTTCTGCAGCGGGCACTCGCCGCCCTTGTCGCAGACCGGGCAGTCCAGCGGGTGGTTGATGAGCAGCAGCTCCATCACACCGCGCTGGGCCTTCTCGGCGACCGGCGAGGTGATCTGCGACTTGACGACCATGCCGTCGGTGCAGGTGATGGTGCAGGAGGCCATCGGCTTGCGCTGGCCCTCGACCTCGACGATGCACTGACGGCAGGCGCCGGCCGGGTCGAGGAGCGGGTGGTCGCAGAAGCGCGGGATCTCGACGCCGACCTGTTCGGCGGCGCGGATGACCAGGGTCCCCTTGGGGACCGAGATCGCGATGCCGTCGATGGTCAGCGAGACCAGGTCCTCCGGCGGAACTGCCGCCGCCCCGCCCCCGGAGGGAGCGCGTTTGCCCGTGGCGGAGCCACTGTCGGGCTGAAGTACTGTCATGCGTTCACCTCCGAGGTGCGGTGGGGTTCGTCGGCCCAGACCGTCGACCTGGCCGGGTCGAACGGGCAGCCCTTGCCGGTGATGTGCTGCTCGTACTCCTCGCGGAAGTACTTGAGCGAGGAGAAGATCGGCGAGGCGGCGCCGTCGCCGAGTGCGCAGAACGACTTACCGTTTATGTTGTCGGCGATGTCGTTCAGCTTGTCGAGGTCGGCCATCTGGCCCTTGCCCGCCTCGATGTCGCGGAGCAACTGGACCAGCCAGTACGTCCCTTCGCGGCACGGTGTGCACTTGCCGCAGGACTCGTGCGCGTAGAACTCGGTCCAGCGGGTGACGGCCCGCACCACGCAGGTCGTCTCGTCGAAGCACTGGAGCGCCTTGGTGCCGAGCATCGATCCGGCGGCGCCCACCCCTTCGTAGTCCAGCGGGACGTCGAGGTGTTCTTCGGTGAACATCGGGGTCGAAGAGCCGCCCGGTGTCCAGAACTTGAGCCGGTGGCCGCTCCGGATGCCGCCGCTCATGTCGAGCAGCTGGCGGAGCGTGATGCCGAGCGGGGCCTCGTACTGGCCGGGGCTGGTGACGTGCCCGCTCAGCGAATAGAGCGTGAATCCGGGGGACTTCTCGCTGCCCATGGTCCGGAACCAGTCCTTGCCCCGGTTCAGGATCGCGGGAACCGATGCGATGGACTCGACGTTGTTCACCACAGTGGGACATGCGTAGAGCCCGGCCACGGCAGGGAAGGGAGGACGGAGCCTGGGCTGGCCGCGGCGGCCCTCCAGGGAATCGAGCAGTGCGGTCTCTTCACCGCAGATGTACGCGCCCGCCCCCGCGTGCACGGTGACGTCGAGGTCGAGTCCGCTGCCCAGGATGTCCTTGCCGAGGAAGCCCGCCTCGTACGCCTCGCGTACGGCCTCGTGCAACCTCCGCAGTACGGGGACGACTTCGCCCCGGAGATAGATGAAGGCATGCGAAGACCTGATCGCGTAACAGGCGATCACGATCCCCTCGATGAGGGAATGCGGGTTCGCGAAGAGGAGCGGGATGTCCTTGCAGGTCCCGGGCTCCGATTCGTCGGCGTTGACAACTAGATAGTGCGGCTTTCCGTCGCCCTGCGGGATGAACTGCCACTTCATTCCGGTGGGGAAGCCCGCGCCGCCACGGCCGCGCAGACCGGAGTCCTTGACGTACGCGATGAGGTCGTCGGGCTCCATGGCGAGGGCCTTCTTCAGGCCCTCGTACCCCTCGTGCCGCTTGTACGTCTCCAGGGTCCAGGACTCCGCCTGGTCCCAGAAGGCCGAAAGGACCGGCGTGAGCACCTGCTCGGGGCCGGTCCTGCCGTTCCCCTCGCCGTTTCCGCCGCCGTTGATCTCGGTCGCCAAGGTCATCACTCCCCCTCCTCGGCCGCGGGTCCTGCCTGGTTGTCCGGGTCGGAGGCCGAGGTCTGCTGTGGTGGGTCCTCGGGGGCCTCGCCACGTGGGGACACCACGCGTGGCCGGGGGCCCTCGCCCTTCGCGAGCCGCAGGCCGACCAGTGACGCGGGTCCCGCGCCGCCGGTCGCCTCGACCGCTCCGGGCCGCTGGTCGGGGAAGCCCGCCAGGATCCGGGAGGTCTCCTGGTAGGTACAGAGGGGCGCACCGCGGGTCGGGGCCACCTGCTGCCCTGCTCGCAGGTCGTCGACCAGTTGCTTCGCGGACTCGACGGTCTGGTTGTCGAAGAACTCCCAGTTCACCATCAGGACCGGCGCGAAGTCGCAGGCCGCGTTGCACTCGATGTGCTCCAGGGTGACCTTGCCGTCGCCGGTGGTCTCCCCGTCGCCGACGTCCAGGTGTTCCCGCAGCGCGGAGTAGATCGCGTCGCCGCCCATCACCGCGCACAGGGTGTTGGTGCAGACGCCGACCTGGTAGTCGCCGCTCGGCTTGCGCCGGTACATGGAGTAGAAGGTGGAGACCGCGGTGACCTCGGCGGTGGTCAGGTCCAGCACCTCGGCGCAGAACCGGACCCCGGTCCGGGTGACGTACCCCTCCTCGGCCTGCACCAGGTGCAGCAGCGGCAGCAGTGCCGACCTGCTGTCCGGGTAGCGGGCGACGATCTCCTTCGCGTCCGCGTCGAGCCTGGCGCGTACGTCGGCCGGGTAGTCGGGAGCGGGGAGTTGGGGCATGCCCAGACTCGTTGCAGCGGTCGAAGCCGCCGGAGCAGCGTCCGTCATCGGTCGACGCCTCCCATCACGGGGTCGATGGACGCGACAGCGACGATGACGTCGGCGACCTGGCCGCCCTCGCACATCGCCGCCATGGCCTGCAGATTGGTGAAGGACGGGTCGCGGAAGTGGACCCGGTAGGGCCGGGTGCCACCGTCGGAGACGACGTGGACGCCCAGTTCGCCCTTGGGTGACTCGACCGCGGTGTACGCCTGTCCGGCCGGGACCCGGAAGCCCTCGGTCACCAGCTTGAAGTGGTGGATCAGGGCCTCCATGGAGGTGCCCATGATCTCCTTGATGTGGTCCAGCGAGTTGCCGAGTCCGTCCGGGCCGAGCGCGAGCTGCGCGGGCCAGGCGATCTTCTTGTCGGCGACCATGACCGGGCCCGGCTCCAGGCGGTCCAGGCACTGCTCGATGATGCGCAGCGACTGCCGCATCTCTTCGAGGCGGACCAGGAAGCGGCCGTAGGAGTCGCAGGTGTCGGCGGTCGGGACCTCGAAGTCGTAGTTCTCGTAACCGCAGTACGGGTCGGTCTTGCGCAGGTCGTGCGGGAGCCCCGCGGAGCGCACGATCGGACCGGTCGCGCCGAGGGCCATGCAGCCGGCCAGGTCGAGATAGCCGACGTTCTGCATGCGCGCCTTGAAGATCGGGTTGCCGGTGGCGAGCTTGTCGTACTCCGGCAGGTTCTTGCGCATCGTCTTCACGAACTCGCGCAGCTGGTCCACGGCGCCCGGGGGCAGGTCCTGGGCCAGTCCTCCGGGCCTGACGAACGCGTGGTTCATCCGGAGTCCGGTGATCAGCTCGAAGATGTCGAGGACGAGTTCACGGTCGCGGAAGCCGTAGATCATTATCGTCGTCGCGCCCAGTTCCATACCGCCGGTGGCGAGACAGACCAGGTGCGAGGAGATCCGGTTGAGCTCCATCAGCAGGACGCGGATGACCGACACCCGGTCGGGAATCTGGTCCTCGATGCCGAGCAGCTTCTCGACGCCCAGGCAGTACGCCGTCTCGTTGAAGAACGGCGTCAGGTAGTCCATGCGCGTGACGAAGGTGGTGCCCTGCGTCCAGGTCCGGTATTCGAGGTTCTTCTCGATGCCGGTGTGGAGATAGCCGATGCCGCAGCGGGCCTCGGTGACGGTCTCGCCGTCGATCTCCAGGATCAGCCGGAGCACACCGTGCGTGGACGGGTGCTGCGGTCCCATGTTGACGACGATGCGCTCGTCGTCGGCCTTGGCCGCGGACTGGACGACTTCGTCCCAGTCGCCACCGGTGACTGTATATACAGTCCCCTCGGTCGTCTCGCGGGCCGCGGCCTGTGATGCGGAGGTGGGTGAAGTGGACATCAGGTGTACGACCTCCGCTGGTCCGGAGCGGGAATCTGGGCGCCCTTGTACTCGATGGCGATGCCGCCCAGGGGGTAGTCCTTGCGCTGCGGGAAGCCCTGCCAGTCGTCCGGCATCATGATCCGGGTGAGGGCCGGGTGGCCGTCGAAGATCAGGCCGAAGAAGTCGTAGACCTCGCGCTCGTGCCAGTCGTTGGTCGGATAGACCGCGACCAGCGACGGGATGTGCGGGTCCGCGTCCGGCGCACCGACCTCCAGGCGGATCAGCCGCCCGTGGGTGATCGAGCGCAGGTGGTAGACCGCGTGCAGTTCGCGGCCCTTGTCCCCCGGGAAGTGCACGGCGCTCACGCCCGTGCAGAGCTCGAAGCGGAGGGCCGGATCGTCGCGCAGGGTCCGCGCCACGGTCGGCAGGTGCTCGCGGTCGATGTGGAAGGTGAGCTCGCCGCGGTCGACGACCGTCTTCTCGATGGCGTTGCCGGGGACGAGTCCCTGCTCCTCCAGCGCACCCTCCAGCTCGTCGGCGACCTCGTCGAACCAACCGCCGTAGGGCCGGTTCGTGGCGCCGGGCAGGGCCACGGTCCGTACGAGCCCGCCGTATCCGCTGGTGTCCCCGCCGTTGTTGGCGCCGAACATCCCCTTGCGTACGCCGATGACCTCACCGGAAGCGTCGCGCCGGTCCGGTGCCGCGCCGTTCTTCTCGTGCTCGTCACTCACCGCAGCAGCCCCTTCATCTCGATCGTCGGGAGCGCCTTGAGGGCCGCCTCCTCCGCCTCGCGGGCCGCTTCCACCTGGTTGACCCCGAGCTTGGAGCCCTGGATCTTCTGGTGGAGCTTGAGGATGGCGTCCATCAGCATCTCGGGACGGGGCGGGCAGCCGGGCAAATAGATATCAACCGGGACGATGTGGTCCACACCCTGAACAATTGCGTAATTGTTGAACATGCCGCCCGATGACGCACAAACCCCCATGGAGATAACCCACTTGGGGCTGGGCATCTGGTCATAGACCTGCCGCAGGACGGGCGCCATCTTCTGGCTCACCCGCCCGGCCACGATCATCAGGTCCGCCTGTCGCGGCGATCCGCGGAAGACCTCCATGCCGAACCGCGCCAGGTCGTACCGGCCCGCGCCCGTCGTCATCATCTCGATGGCGCAGCAGGCGAGGCCGAAGGTGGCCGGGAAGACGGAGGATTTCCGTACCCAGCCCGCGGCCTGTTCGACGGTGGTCAGCAGAAAGCCACTCGGCAGCTTCTCTTCGAGTCCCATAGGTGCCCCTCAGCCCCTCAGTCCCATTCCAGACCGCCGCGCCGCCACACATACGCGTAGGCGACGAAGACGGTGAGCACGAAGAGCAGCATCTCGACGAGCCCGAAAAGCCCCAGGGAGTCGAAGGTGACCGCCCAGGGATAGAGGAAGACGATCTCGATGTCGAAGACGATGAACAACATCGCCGTCAGGTAGTACTTGATCGGGAAACGGCCGCCTCCGGCCGGCGTGGGTGTCGGTTCGATACCGCACTCGTACGCTTCGAGCTTCGCCCGGTTGTAGCGCTTGGGGCCGATAAGCGTGGCCATGACCACGGAGAAGATCGCAAACCCTGCCCCGAGGGCGCCGAGTACGAGGATGGGCGCGTAGGCATTCACGCTCCTCGCTCCTTCCAGTCGTCCTTGACCGTTGGACCGCATCGGGCCGGCTCGTCCGCCTCGCTCGCCCCGCCGTCCGGACGAAGATCGCGAATATGTGAAGCAGGTCACAAGCCCGACTGCCCCGCATCCTATGCCCGCCGGTCTGTGATCTGCGACACGGGGTACGACAACGCCTTTGTGATCTCCACCACCTGACGAAGGATCATGAAGTCGGATGACCGGTGATCTTCATACGCGAAGCGCCCGGGTGGTCACGAGACGTGACATCTTCCCGTGTTACCGCTGGTCCAGAGGGTGCGCCCCTATCAAGTAGTGGCCCATACACGCAAATTGGCGATGGACAGATCCGAGTGGTAGAGGTCCGCCGCACACCCCTAGGGGGTGAGTTCGGCGACCGGAACGGTCACGGACGGCCGCGTGCGCGCATTCACGAGCGGCGCCGTTCGCGGACGCAGCCGCACCCCTCCCGGGTTCGTGACCGCGGCGTGACCTGCCTCACTCCGCGCCGGGTGCGGAAGAAACGGGGCTTGGCCAACTTCGTGAACGGATGGTAGGCGTCGGGCAATTCGGACGAATTACGGAAAGTCCATGATCACAACCATGATCATCGATGACCGTATTGCCCGTTTGGGCGTCAATAAAGGCCGTGGGCAACCGGAATGAACTCATCCGTTCGTAACTGTGGCGCAACACACGTTTGTTGATGGGGACCGGGAATGACTGATAGCGGTAGTGCTCATGTCCCACACCGCTCACATACCCAGCCACCGGAAGCCCCGCCTCAGCACAGCCAAGAACGTGCTCCGCGCCGGAGTTGCCGGTGGCGTTCTCAGCACCATCGCAGTGGCAGGCGCCGCCGGTTCGGCAAACGCTGCCGAGCCGGTGACCGAGACCACCATCCAGATGCCCACCCTCAGCGCCGCACAGGTCGCCGAAGCCACCGAGCAGGCCGCCACCGACCTGCAGCAGCAGGCCCAGCAGGACACCGCGGCCCAGGACGCCGCCAAGGCCGCCAAGAAGGCCAAGACGGACGCCGTCCACAAGGCCGAGGCCAAGAAGAAGGCCGAGGCGAAGGCCAAGGCCGAGGCCGAAGCCAAGAAGAAGGCCGAGGCGGCTGCCCTGCAGCGCGCGTCGCGCTCCTCCGCCCGTACGACGCTCAACGCCGTCCCCGCGTCCAGCGTCAGCAACATCGGCGGCAGCAGCTCCTCCAGCTCCTCGCAGGCCACCGGCTCCGCCGCGTCCATCGTGAGCTTCGTGAAGTCCCACATCGGCGACGCGTACGTCATGGGCGGCACCGGTTCCAGCTCCTGGGACTGCTCCGGCCTGGTCCAGGCCGCGTACAAGAACATCGGCGTCGACCTGCCGCGCGTCTCGCAGGGCCAGTCGACCGCGGGCACCCAGGTCTCGCTGAGCAACCTCCAGCCCGGCGACATCCTTTACTGGGGCAGCGCGGGCAGCGCGTACCACGTGGCCATCTACGTCGGCGGCGGCCAGTTCGTCGGCGCGCAGAACCCGAGCTCCGGTGTGGTCGAGCGCCCCCTGAGCTACGACCAGCCGACCGGCGCGGTCCGCGTTCTCTGATCCACACGGGGCTGCCCTCCGGTCCCCCCTGGGCGGTTCTCCGATCCGTCACCGGACGGGTGCCCCGATCCACCCGACGGCTCTCCGACCTGTCCGAGGCATTTCCCCGATTCGTCCGAGATGACCGTTCAGTGGCAAGTCATGGCCGATGGGCCGCCGTTCCCCCCGCTCGGGAGCGGCGGCCCATCGTCATGAATCGTCATGACCGGAACCTGCCGGGCGGTCAGCCCGTGCGCAGCAGGACCCGGCCGAGGTTGCCGCGCGCCTCGACCAACTCGACGGCCTCCGCGATCCGGTCGAGCGGCAGCGCCGTGTGCGCCGGGTGCAGGCGGCCCGCGGCGTGCAGGTCCCACAGCTCTGCCCGCAGCCGGGCGATCTGTTCGGGCCGGTCGCGGCTGATCCGTCCGACGGAGAACCCGGTCACCGACTTGAGGTCGCCGAGCAGGCTTCCGGCGTCCACGGCGCCGCCGCCCGCACTGAACGCCACGAGCCTGCCGTGCGGCGCGAGAGCGTCCACTCCCCGCTGCACCAACGCGCCGCCGACGCCGTCCAGGACCACGCCCACCGGGTCGCCCCAGGACTCCTGCCCGTACGTCACCACCTCGTCGGCGCCGCACCCGCGCACGAAGCCGGCCTTCTCCGGCGACCCGACCGCCGCGACGACCCGACCCGCACCCAGCGCCCTGGCCAGTTGCACGGCCAGATGCCCGCTCCCACTGGCCGCCGCGGTGACCAGGACCGACTCGCCCCGCTCGAAGCGTCCGGCACGAAGTGCGCCGAGCGCGACCAGGCCGCCGCGTACCAGCGCAAGCGCGTCCGGGGCGGTCACCTCCGGCGGTACACGAGTGACCAACGCAGGGGCGGCGAGCACCGACCGGGCGTAGACGTCCTCGAACACCACCCCGCCCACGCGGTCCCCGACCTCGAACCCCGCCACACCCACGCCCAGCGCGGCGACCCGCCCGACCATCTCGCCGCCCGGTCCGGCTTCCGGCGCGGTACGGCCGTGCAGCATCCTGACGAGACCGATCCCCACCCCCACGACCTCGGTGTGTACGAGCAGTTGCCCGGGACCCGGGACCGGCACGGGCACCTCGTCGATCACGAACGGCTCGGCGGTGTCCCACGGCTGGAACCTGATCCTGCGCATGCGCGCCTCCCTCTCCCGGCTTCCGGCTTCCGGCTTCCGGCTTCCGGCTTCCGGCTTCCGGCTTCCGGCTTCCGGCTTCCGGCTGCAATCCATTGGGATCCCCAACGATAATCGAATCCATGGGGAACCCCAACGAATTTGCCTAGACTGTCGCCATGCACGCATCCCCCGCCCCGCTCAGCCGCCTCCGGACCCTGCCCAGCTGGCTGTTGGCCCGCGCCTCGGCCCGCGGCCACCGCCTGGTCAGCGAACACCTCGCCGAGGAGGGCGTACGGATGCCCCACCACGCGGTGCTGTGCGGCATCGCCGAACTCGGCCCCCTGGCCCAGGCCGAGCTGTCCCGCACCGTCCGGATCGACCCCAAGGACATGGTCACGGTGCTCAACGAGCTACAGGCCAAGCAGCTGATCAGCCGCACCAGGGACCCCCGCGACGCCCGCAAGAACGCACTCGAACTCACGGCGGACGGCCGGGCGCTCCTGCACCGCCTGGAGAAACTGGGCGACCGGGCCAACGACGAACTGCTCGCCCCGCTGACGCCTACGGAACGGAAGCAGCTCAACGCGCTGCTCGCCAGGCTGATCGCCACGGAACAGCAGTAGGCCTCAAGGCTGTCCGGCGGCGGCCCAAGGGCTGACGCCCAGCAGTTCCCCGCGCCCACATCAGCTCATAGGCTCGCAGCGGCACGGTCCGGTCTCCACCACGACAGCGGGCGCCCGCACGAAGGCGAAGGACGAGCATGAGCGACCTCACCGGCTTCCAGGACATCTCCCCGACCACCCTCGCGGACGTCCTGGGCCGCGAGCACGTCATGAACACCGGTATCCGCCCGCTGTGGCCGTCGCCTCCACGCATCGCGGGCCCCGCGTTCACCGTGCGGTGCCCTCCCGGTGACAACCTCATGCTGCACGCGGCCATCCACCGCGCGGAGCCCGGCTCGGTCCTCGTCGTCGAGGCGGGCGATGTGGACTACGCACTCGCCGGAGGGAACGTCTGCGCCGTCGCCCAGCGCCGGGGCATCGTGGCGCTGGTGGCGGACGGCGTGATCAGGGACCTCGCCGAGGTGCGCGCGATGGGCTTCCCCGTCTTCGCCAGGGGCGTCATCCCGTACCCCGGCACCAAAAAGGCCGTCGTCCCCCTCAACGGCGAAGTGCGGTGCGGAGGCGTGCGGGTGAACGCCGGGGACATCGTCGTGGCCGACGAGGAGGGCATCGTGGTCACGCCCCACGCCCGTCGGGAAGAGGTACTCCTCTCGGCTCGGGCCAAGTTGGCCAAGGAGGCCGACGAGTCACTCGACGCGTGGGAAACGGCGCACCGCGCCCGCATCGACGAGATCCTGGCCGAGAACGGCTTCGAGGGCTGACCTGGACGGCACTCGGCCTGAGGGCAGGCGAGTTCGACCACAGCCGACCGGGGTGGAGTCGTGCAGTCCAGCAGCCCGGCAACGCCGACGCCACGGCGTGACTATGCGTCGCGGTCACTTCGCAGGGCCTGGATGAGCCAGGGGTACACGGGGGTCAGGCTCGGTACCACCTGCCAGCCGTTGACGATCCACACCAGCCGCCAGTACCTGTCCACCCTGGGATCGTGCGCCTCTTCGAACCGCTGGGCCATCCAGGCCCGGAATTCCACGTCAGGGGTGCGCGCGAACACCTCGGCGAAGCGGTGCACCAGGTCGTCGATGACGGGGGCGGCCCTGCTGTCGAGCGGGTCGATGCCCGACTCCATGGCCTCGGCCACCTTCTGACGGGTGACTCCCATCAGTTCCTCGCCGGCCTCGCTCTCGATGTCGAGCGGTCGCCCGGCGGCCTGACGCCCGGCCGTCCGGCGCATCCGGGCCCGGAAGTCCTCGTCGCCGACCAGCCCGGCGAGCTCCACCCAGGCGGCGACCTGCTCGCTGGACGGATCATCGGGGAGGTCGGGAGTGGCAGCGCGAACCATGGCCACAGCCGCTGGGTCGGCATCCATGGTGCCGAAGGTGCCCTCAATGAAGTCGTCGATCAGGCGCCGGCGTTCCTCGCCGGACAACTGCGTGAGCCTGTGCATGAGCTTGGTCTCCTCGGGATCGGACCCGCGTCCGGCCACGACTCGCAGAACGCTCCGACGCAGTTGCAGCACCCGGATCTGGACGTCCATCGCGTCGGCGTGCGCCGCGGCGACTTCCGCCACCGAGAGCTCACGGTCCAGTACCCGTTGAATCGTGGCCAGGTCCATGCCCAGCTCGCGCAGGGTGCGGAGAAGTTCCAGACGAAGCAGTGCGTCGAGGTCGTAGAGCCGGTAACCGGCGGGACTTCGGGTGGTCGGCGTCACCACCCCCGAATCGGAGTAGAACCGGATGGTCCTCACGGGCACGCCGGTCCGCCGGGAAAGCTCCCCGATCGAGTAGAGGGTCGTCACGTCCATGTCCCCCACTCTGCTGTCTCCAGCCACTGGAGACTCAAGCCATTCCCCAGCCGGGCCCCGACCTTGAGGACTGAGCCGAACTCGCCGCCGCGCGGGCAGTTCCCTTCGCCCCGCCCACGCCCGGTCATTCGACGAGCGTGAACCAGACGGACTTGGAGCCCGGTACGGGTTCATCGTTGACCCGTACTCCCCAGCGGGCGGCCAGGCAGTCCACCAGGACCAGCCCACGGCCGCGTTCCGCGTCCGGCAACTGCCGATGTACGGGCCGGGGCGGCGAATCCGGCTCCTCGTCCGTCACGTACACCGTCACCTGCTTCGGGTTGACGGTCACATCCACCCGGATCATCCGCGAACGCGTACGACAGTACGAGTTGGTGACGACCTCGCTCGCACAGAGACGGGCATCATCCACCAGCCGGGGGTGCCCGGTAGCCCGGAGCAGTGTCCCGAGGAAGTCCCGCACGATGCCCGGGGCGGTCGGACTGTTCGGCGCGACGACCCGGTAACGCGCTCCGCGTTGTGGAAGGGGCGGGCGAGGTACTGGAGGGGCGGTTGCCGGGGTCATTTCGCGTTCTCCCTTACGTGATCCGGTCTCGGTCGCAGCATGCAGCGCCATCTGCAACCCGTGGCATCGGCCAACCGCGCACACTCAACAGGCCTACGCATGGCTGCACTTCGGGCATTCGGTGGTAAACGCCGCACGGTCAGGACCGTAGAGGGAATACAAGCCCCGGAGCAAGCTTGTCACTAGGGTTCACACGACCGAGTGGACCAGTCCCGCCGTCAGACGCCAAACTGGTCGCAAACAGGGGAAGGTGACATGCCGCCAAGGGACAACCCGACCGGGCGCCAGGTACGCCTGGGCGGTGAGCTGAGGAAGCTGCGCGAACGCGCGGGCAAGACTGCCCGGGAAGCAGCCGGGCTCATCTCGACCGACCAGGCCAAGATCAGTCACATCGAGGCGGGCCGTACCGGCATCGGCGAGGACCGGATTCGCCGCCTGGCCAGTTTCTACGCCTGCGACGACCATGCGTTGATCGAGGCACTGTGCGCCATATCGCGGGAACACCGGGGCCAGTTCTGGTGGGACGAATACCGGGGAGTACTCGCGCCCGGGTTCTTGAACATCGCGGAGATGGAGCATCACGCCCGTCACATGCAGTGCCTGCAGTCGGTGACACTGCCCGGATTGCTCCAGACACCTGAGTACGCCCGAGCCCTGTTCGAAGCAGTCCTCCCCAAACTGCCCGAGGAGGACGTGGCGGCCAGGCTCGAACACCGCATGCGGAGGCAATCACTGCTCGACAGGGAGCAGCCACCCACCTTCGATGTCCTCGTACACGAAGCGGCTCTGCGCATGCGCGTCGGCGGACGCACGACGGCCCGCGAGCAATTGCAGCACCTCATCGAGGCAACGGACCGGCCGAACGTGACCGTGCAGGTGATCCCGTTCGCCATCGACCGGTTCATCGACATCACCCAGACCGTGCTGTACGCAGCCGGCGCCGTGCCACAACTCGACACGGTGCACATCGACACCCCCATCCGCGGTCTCTTCCTGGATGCGGCGGCGGACATTCGCAAGTACGGGTTGCAACTGGACGTCGCGAAGCAAGCCTCGCTGGAGCCCTCGGAGTCACGCAGCTTCATTCACCACATCGCGCGGGACATGTGAGAATCCGCAGCATGGACACAGCAATCGAGTGGCAGAAGTCATCCTTCTCCAACGGCCAGGAGCAGTGCGTCGAGATCGCGGCGAACGCCGACGACATCCTGATGCGCGAGAGTGACGATCCGGGCGCCGTTGCCGCTACGAGCCGGGCGAAGTTCGCCGCGTTCATCCACGGCGTCAAGGCGGGCGAGTTCGACCGCGCCGGACGGTAGCCGCCTCAGCGATCTCCCTCCCCGAAGGCCCTCTGCCCGCGCAGGCAAGGGCCTTCACGCATGTCCGGAGACAAGTACAGCCAGGAGCATACTTGCGCCGCCCAGATGGGTAGCGCTACGGTCACCGTACGTCGCCAACGCCGGTCACGGCAGTAGCTCAGCCGCGCCCCGATTCTGTAACTCGCCCTGCGTGCAAGCTCGTTGGCGTACAAGTTCCAGAAGCCGCCCCCGCCCCGCTGTTCGTCACACAACACCCCGGGGCGGGGGCTCCCAGACGCTGCGATCGGACGGTCGGCCATGCGTACAACACCACCACCGCACCCCACCCCCACGCAGGCCCGCCTCGAACACGGCTACCGGTTCGAGGTCCTGCGCTACGGGCCCGCCAACGGCTTCGTCCCCGAACCCGTCGACCTCCGCATCCTGGCCACGCCACGCGAAGCGATCCGTACGGTCCGCTCGCAGTTGCGCTCCAGCCACGTCCTCGGACTCGCCCCACGTGAGGCGACCCGCGCCCTGTACTGGTCCGAGCACGGCGGCTGGCTGCCCGCGCTCGCCGCACTGCACCGGGGTGAACCCTGCGGGCTCGTACTACTGCTCCGCAAGGGCCGTCATCTGGAGTGGTCCGTACGGCCGTTGACCTACCTGACGTTGAGCCCGCCGGAGTGCACGCATCCGCGGCGCAGAGGGTGACCCGGTGGCATGCTCACCGTGCCCACCCCGGTACCCGGACTCCGGTCCCGAGGTTGGAGCACAGCAATGGGCCGCGCCTCTTGGCTACTTCTGATCTGCTGACGCAGGGAGATGCCCCTTGACCGACACGGCTCCCGAGCGGCGCGCCCTCGCCGATCGGCTGGCGAAGGCCGATGTGCTCACCACGCCTCAGTGGCGCGCGGCGGTGGAGGCCGTACCACGCGAGCTGTTCCTGAACCCCGGGGTGTTCCTCCCCCAGGACGGTGGCCGCTGGCGGCCGGTCACCACAGTCGGCACCGATCCGGCCGAGTGGATGCGGATCGCCTACAGCGACACGTCCCTGACCACTCAGCTCGACGGACATCTGACCGCCGACCAGGTCCGCGGTCCCGTCACAGGCTCCCCCACGTCGTCGTCCACCACCCCGGTGACCGTGGTGGACATGATCGAGAGTCTGGAGGTGGAGGACGGGCATCAGGTGCTGGAGATCGGTACGGGTACCGGCTACTCGTCCGCCCTGATGTGCCACCGGCTCGGTGAGGACAACGTGACGACCGTCGAGGTGGACCCCTCGGTATCGGCCCGCGCGGACGCCGCGCTGGAGGCGGCCGGGTTCGAGACCTGGACCGTGATCGGAGACGGACTTCTCGGTCACCCACGCCGCGCACCGTACGACCGGACGATCGCCACCTGCGCCGTCCGCCGTATCCCCCTCGCCTGGATCAGGCAGACCAAGCCGGGCGGCATCATCCTGGCTACCGTCGGCGGTTCCTGGCACTACGGCACGGGCCTGGCAAAGGTCACCGTGCGCGAAGACGGCACTGCCGAGGGCAGGATCATCGGCCGCTCCTCATTCATGCAGGCCCGATCCCAGGCCGCGCTGCCGCTGTCCGGCGACCTGTCCGCCCGTACGGCCTACGCCGACAACGCGCGGGAAGCGAAGCTGCCGCCTGTCCTGATGGAGGAGTGGATGCCCGCGTTCATCGCCCAACTCGCCGCACCGGGAGCACAGTTCGTGCACGCCGCGACGGCCGAAGGGGCCCAGCTCCTGTACCTCTTCGATACAGAGCGCGAGTCCTTCGCAGAGTTCACCGCCGACGGCAGCAGTTGGACGGTTCGCCAGGGCGGCCCCGTAGCCCTCTGGGACGACATCGAGGAGGCGTTGACCGCATGGCAGGCCGCAGGAAGTCCCGACATCACCGCCGTCCAGCTCCGCATCACGAACAGGTCCCACACGTACTGGATCGACGACAACCCGTCGCTCCGCTGGCAACACCACGTCGCCTGAGCAACGGTGACCGATCACGGCTGCGGTCCCCATACCCTGCTGGGAAGAAGCTCCCGCCCAAGTCGTAGGGATGCAAAATGAATGAAGCAATCGCCTGGCAGAAGTCCTCTTTCTCAGGAGCAGACAACAATCAGAGCTGCATCGAGCTGGCCCCCGTTGACGGCTCGATCAAGATGCGCGAGAGCGACGACCCCGACGTGATCGTCACCACCAGCGTCACCAAGCTGCGCGCGTTCGTACTCGGCGTGAAGGCAGGCGAGTTCGACCACCTGATCTGATCAGCGACCTCAACGCCCTCCACCCGGCCCGGATGGAGGGCGTTTTGCATGCGGCGGAGCCGCTTAGCCTGTCGTCCATCGTCCAACTACTGGCGATATCGCGAGTGATGATTGGACTCTGCTCTGCCACCGATGGCAGAGCTCGCTCGTCACAGGTTCGAAGAGTTCGGGCGTGGACGTCTCAAAGAGGAACTGCGTGAGCAGATCTTCGTGGCCGTCTTCGATGTGCAGGCCGTCGACGAAGTGCACCGTCTGGGCCCAGGTCGTGAGCTCGTCGAGTCCCACCTGGCCGTCGGCGACCTTCTCCAGTACGACTGTGATCGCGGCGCGGTCCACGAGGGCAGTGGCTGACGCATCTACGTGGCGGGCGGCTTTGACGAGGTCAGCGAGCTCACCACGCCAGTGGACGAGGTCTTCAAGCGCATGGTTTCCGTTCGTACCCACGCCGTCCATCTTCCTGCACGGACTACGAGCGGCCTTTGTCAGGCGGGAGTCGGATCCGTCACGGGGCCAGCGTCCTTGTCACAACGGCAGCTTGAATCCGTCGTGGCTCGCAGCGAAGCCGAGCGAGCCGCCAGACAGCCCACCAGAAGGAGCCCCACGGCCGCGTTCCGTATCGGGCAACTGCCGACGTGCGGTGCCTGGCCGGCGCGTACGGCTCCTCGTCCGTCACGTACACCGTCACCTGCTTCGGGTCGACCGTGACATCCACCCGGACCACCCGCGAACGGCTTCGTCCCCGAACCCGTCGACCTCCGTGTCCTCGCCACGCCGCGCGAGGCGATCCGTACGATCCGCGCGCAGTTACGGTCCAGCCACGTCCTGGGGCTCGCCCCGCCCGCCCCCGCACAAGCAGCCGCACTGCAAGCCTGACCCGGCGGTCCGGTCACCGCGCCCATTCCGGCACCCAGACGCCGGTACCCGGGCGGTCGTCCCGCACGGAGCGAAGATAGGCGCGGAACGCGGCCAGCGCGGGGTGCGGGTTGTCGCTGCGCCAGATCAGGGAGTGCGGGTAGAGCGGTGTCGGGTCGTGCAGGGCGACCCGTCGCAGGCCGTGTTCGGGGGGCCAGACGAACCGGGTCCGCTCGCCGATGAAGGTCGTCAGGGTCGGGGAGTCGGCGATCGCGTCCAGGAGGAGCGAGGTGCCGAAGCGGGGACCGGCGGAGTCGATGGTGAGCCCGAACGCGGCGGCGAGGTCGCTGTAGTACACGGCCCATTCGGTCCCGGGGGTCATGTCGGGCATCCAGATCCGGTGCCCGGCGAGCTGGGCCGGGGTCACCGTGCGGGCCCCGGCGAACTCGTGGGCCGGGCCGATCAGGAGTTGGACGGGTTCGTCGAGGATCCGGACCGACTCGATCCCGTCGGGGAGGCGTCGCGCGGGCAGGGTGAGGGCGCGGAACGTCGCGTCGACCGTGCCGGACCGGACGGCCGCGATGGCGGAGTCCGCGTCGTAGTGGGTGACGATGTCGAGCTCGGTCCCGGGGTGCGTGCGGTGGAAGTCGCGCAGCAGGTCGGCCGGGCCCAGCCGCCTGCTGATCACGTCGATGCGCAGGGCGCGCCGACCGGGCCGCACGGAGGCGGCTGCCCGTTCCTCGGCCTGGAGGAGGTCGCGGGCGTGGGGCAGGAACGCCTGCCCGTCGACGGTGAGCCGGGCGCCGCGCGCCGTGCGGGTGAAGAGCCGTACACCGAGGTCCTTCTCCAGTGCGGCGACGCGCTTGGAGACGGCCTGCTGGGTGACCGCCAGGTCGGCGGCGGCCTGCTGGAACTGGCCCGTGTCCGCCACGGCGACGAAGGTGCGTACGGCATCGAGGTCCACGTCGCCCGACTCTAGTCCCGCCCGCGACCTCTCCGGAGTGCCGTTCGCGAGCCGCCGCGGAGGGCCGTTCGCGACCCCTCCGGCCTTCTCCACACCGGGGCCACGGGCACAGCATGCGGCCGTGGACCTTGGCATCCCCACCACAGGCGGTGATCGACGAACCCGCGAAGGCGGGCTGCCGCATGGCCCTCGACCAAGAATCAAACGCCCTTCAGCCCTTCAGCCCTTCAGCCCTTCAGAACACGGTCAAGTGCCGCTCGGCCTGCAGGTCCCCAGTGCGGCTTGCCGCCGGGAAGGCCCCGGTCTCCGTTCTGCCCCATGAGCATCAGGAACAGGCTCTTCATAGCAGCCAGCCCGCGGGCGCGCCGGATCGCCGCCTCGTCCGCATGCGCGTACGTGTCGAAGAACCGTGAGGCCGTGCCCGCGGGCAGCAGCACCCATGCGGCGGCGAGGTCCCACGCCGGATCGCCGGCGAACATGTCACCGAAGTCGACGATGCCCGAGAGCGTTCCGTCCGAGACGACGACGTTCGCGGGATGGAGGTCGCCGTGCACCCACACGGGCGGGCCCTCCCACGCGTCGGCCGCAACGGCGTCGTCCCAGACGGCCCGGACGTCGGCAGCGATGTCGTCGGGGGCAACGGCCTGGAAGAAGTTCTCGAAGCTGTCCGTGCAGTTCCTGGGATGGGTCCTGCGGTCCATGGAGATCGGCGCCTCGGCGGGTGCCTCCACATGGAGCGCCTGGAGGAAGCCCGCCAGGGTGTCGGCCGCGTGGTCGCCGCGGCTGATCGAGCCGTGGTCCAGCGGCTCGCCGGGAACCCACGTCATCACGGTCCAGTGCTTGGGGAAGCGCTCGGACGGTTCGCCGAGCCGCACCGGGGTCGGCACCGGGAGCGGCAGGCGCGGGGCCAGCACGGGTAGCCACCGCCGCTCGTTGAGCTGGAGCTCCGGGGTGGGGTCCATGCGCTGCATGCGCACGGCCAACTCGTCCCCGAGGCGCCACATCTGGTTGCCCCAGCCGCCCGCCACCTCGCGGATGGCCAGCCCTGCAAGGTCTGGATGTTGCTCCTGGAGCAGGTCGCGGACCAGGTCTGCGGTGATTTCGATCTCGCGGTCGGTCATGCGACATCACAGTACCGAGGCCGTAGGCGGAGCGGAGCGGCTCTCCCTCTCCGGAACGTCCCGCTGTGATTCCTCACGCTGGTGCAGCCGGCTGACCAGGCGCACAACGTGCCGTTGTGGCTACGGTCGGGTCGGTTGTTTGACCTGCGGGTGTGCTGGTCGCTTTGATCTCGGGGGTCGACATCGGGGGTCGACGCCGGGGGTCGACGCCGGGGGTCGACGTCAGGGTTCCGGCGAGCGGTGAAGAGAGCGGGAGGTGCTCTGATCATGGTGTCCAGGCGGTCGCTGGGCCGGCAGTTCGGGTGGCTCTGGGCGGCCTACGCGACCAGTACGTTCGGTACGTGGCTCGCGTTCGACTCGTTCTCCCTGATCGCGATCCTCGCGCTGCACGCCGGAACGACCCAGGTGTCGTTGCTGGCCGCCGCCGGGCTGGCGGTCGGTGCGGTGGTGGCGGTGCCGCTCGGCCCCTGGGTGGAGTTCCGCCGCAAGCGGCCGGTGATGGTCGCGATGGACCTGATCCGGTTCGCCGTGCTGATGAGCATCCCCGCCGCCTGGGCGCTGGGGCACCTCAGCTTCGCCCAGCTGCTGGTCGTGTCGGTGATCGTCGGTGCGGCCGACATCGCCTTCACGGCGGCGAGCGGGGCCTGCATGAAGGCGCTCGTACGACCGGAGGACCTGCTCGTCGCGAACGGCCGGTTCGAGTCCACGACCTGGACCGCCACCATGCTCGGGCCGCCGATCGGCGGGGCCGCGATCGGGATGTTCGGCCCGGTGATGACCGTCCTGGCCAACGCGGTCAGCTACCTGCTCTCCGCTGCGGGGATCCGCGCGATCGGCGGCGAGGAACCGCGCCCCGAGCGGGCCGCGGGACCACGGATGCGCGCCGGTGACCTGCTCGACGGGTGGCGGTACATCCTCAAGCACGCGACGCTGCGCCCGCTGTTCTTCAACTCGATCCTGAACAACGGCCTGATCATGGCGGCCTCGCCGCTGCTGTCCGTGCTCATGCTCAGCCACCTCGGGTTCGCCCCCTGGCAGTACTGCATCGCCTTCGCGGTGCCCTGCATCGGCGGCCTGATCGGCTCGCGGCTGGCCCGCCGGTTCGTCACCCGGTTCGGGGAGCACAAGGTCCTGCTCACCGCCGGCACGCTGCGGGCGTGCTGGCCGATCGGGCTGGCCTTCGTCCGCCCCGGCGTTTCCGGGCTCGTCATCGTGATGGCCGTCGAGCTGGGGCTGATCACCTGCTCGGGCGTGTACAACCCGGTGCTCGCGACCTACCGGCTCACCCGGACCGCGCCCGACCGGGTGGCCCGTACGCTGTCCGCCTGGTCGGTCACCAGCAAGTCCAGCATCGCGGCGTTCACCGCCCTGTGGGGCCTGCTGGCCGCCCTCATCGGTCCGCGCACCGCGATCGCGGTCGCCGGTCTGCTGATCCTGGCGACGCCGCTGCTGCTCCCCCGGCGTGACCCCGGCGCGGCACAGCCGGAACCCGAGTCGCAGCCGGAGCCGGAGGCCGCCCCGAGCCGCGCATGAGCGTCGCTGCCGATCAGCGGGGCGCGTACCTGACGCTGCCCAGGGGCCAGTCCGTGGCCAGCCAGTCGGATACGGCGGCGTGCAGCGGCGCGTCCAGTTCGGCCCGGTCCGCGCGGACCCAGGAGCTCACGTGCGGGCGGGGGTCCTGGCCGTCGCCACGGGCGGGATAGATGTACACGCACCCGATCACCTCGTAATCGCCGCCGTCGCCATCGCCATCGCCGACGTCGATGCCGGTTCCGATGACGGTGTAGGTGAATCCGCGCCGCTGAGCGAAGTCGTCCGCGTGCTTCTGGAGGTCGTGCAGGTTCGCCTCCAGGGTCATCCCGCCCACCGGCGGCCACTCCCGGTCTTCGAAGCCGGGGGTGGCGCGGATGTGCTCGATGCCCGCGGACCAGGCGGCGTGATCGGCGGCGTTGTGCTGCGGCCCCAGGGGTTCCAGGCGGAACAGCGGGGTGATCAGTTCGGTGGGGACGACGAAGTCGGCGGGGACGAGGGCGTGTTCGGTCATGGCGCAAGGCTATGAGACCGGGTCCGGGACCGCGTCGGCGTCGCCCGTTTCCTTCCCGGACGCGGCCCCATTACCGTCAGGACACGGCCCGCTCCCGTCAGGAGCTGGGTGCCACCTTCGTCAGCCCGTTGATGATCCGGTCCATCGCGTCCCCGCCCGTCGGGTCCGTCAGGTTCGCCAGCATCTTCAGCGTGAACTTCATCAGCACCGGGTGCGTCAGACCGCGCTGCGCCGCGATCTTCATGACCTTCGGGTTGCCGATCAGCTTCACGAACGCCCGGCCCAGCGTGTAGTAACCGCCGTAGGTGTCCTTGAGGATCTTCGGGTAGTTGTGCAGCGCCATCTCGCGCTGCGCCGGGGTCGCGCGGGCCGAGGCCTGGACGATCACGTCCGCCGCGATCTGGCCCGACTCCATGGCGTACGCGATGCCCTCACCGTTGAACGGGTTGACCATCCCGCCCGCGTCGCCCACCAGCAGGAGGCCCTTGGTGTAGTGCGGCTGGCGGTTGAAGGCCATCGGCAGGGCGGCGCCGCGGATCGGCATCGTCATGTTGTCGGGGACGTAACCCCAGTCCTCCGGCATCGACGCACACCACGCCTTCAGCACCTCGCGCCAGTCCAGCTCGCGGAAGGCGGAGGAGGAGTCGAGAATGCCGAGGCCGACGTTGGAGGTGCCGTCGCCCATGCCGAAGATCCAGCCGTAACCGGGCAGCAGCCGCTCCTGGGCACCTCGGCGGTCCCACAGCTCCAGCCAGGACTCCAGGTAGTCGTCGTCATGACGCGGCGAAGTGAAGTACGTACGGACCGCGATACCCATCGGCCGGTCCTCGCGCCGGTGCAGTCCCATGCCGATGGACAGCCGGGTGGAGTTGCCGTCGGCGGCGACCACCAGCGGGGCGTGGAAGGTGACCGGGGTCTTCTCCTCGCCCATCTTGGCGTTGACGCCGGTGATCCGGCCGGTGCGCGGGTCGGTGATCGGTGCGCCGACGTTGCAGCGCTCGTACAGCCGGGCGCCCGCCTTCTGCGCCTGGCGGGCCAGCTGCTCGTCGAAGTCGTCGCGCTTGCGGACGAGTCCGTAGTCCGGGTACGAGGCGAGGTCCGGCCAGTCCAGCTGGAGCCGTACACCGCCGCCGATGATCCGCAGGCCCTTGTTCCGCAGCCAGCCCGCCTCTTCGGAGATGTCGATCCCCATCGAGACCAGCTGCTTGGTGGCGCGCGGGGTCAGTCCGTCACCGCAGACCTTCTCGCGCGGGAAGGCGGTCTTCTCCAGGAGCAGTACGTCGAGCCCGGCCTTGGCCAGGTAGTACGCGGTCGTGGAGCCGGCGGGACCCGCTCCGACGACGATCACATCTGCGGTGTGCTCGGAGAGGGGCTCGGTCACGGCGGGATCTCCGGAAGACTCGAATTCGCGTGCCGTACGGCACTGGACACGTGCAGTCTATGGGGACCTCCTGAACGATCCACTGAAGGGTGAGACCGAAGTGACCAAGCCCCTGCCTGTCGTACGGCTCCGCGTCCCCACCGAGGAGGACGCTCTCGCCTGGCACCGCGTCTTCGACGACCCCGAAGTGATGGAGTTCCACGGCGGTAGCTCGGCCGAGTTGTCCGTGTACGAGGAGTTGACCGCACGGCAGCGCAGGCACGACGCCGAGCGCGGCTTCTGCCTCTGGACGATGCTCGACGAGCACGACGAGGTGATCGGCTTCACCGGCGCGCAGCCGTGGCCGCGTGAGGAGTTCGGCCCCGTCGGCGAGATCGAGATCGGCTGGCGGCTCGGCCGCGCGTACTGGGGCCGGGGTTACGTGACCGCCGCCGCCCGGACCACGCTGGAGCGGGTACGGGCGGCGGGACTGGAGCAGGTGTTCGCGATGGTCGACGCCGAGAACGAGCGGTCGATAGCGGTGACCCGGCGGCTCGGGATGGAGCTGCACGAGAGGTTCGTGTCGCCGATGAGCCAGCGGAAGGGGTACTGCTTCCGGCTGGAGCTGTGAGGGCGGGGAGCCCGGGGAGCCGGGAGCCGGGGCCCCGGGAGCCGAGCCCGAGGGCGGGGCGGCAACCGGGGCGGTGTCAGCCCTTCTTGAACCCCCGGTGCAGCGCCACGATGCCGCCGGTCAGATTCCGCCAGGCGACATCCGCCCAGCCGGCCTGCTGGAGCCGGGCGGCCAGCGCGGGCTGGTCGGGCCAGGCGCGGATCGACTCGGCGAGATACACGTACGCGTCGGGGTTGGACGAGACGGCGGTGGCCACCGGGGGCAGCGCGCGCATCAGGTACTCGGTGTAGACCGTACGGAACGGGGCCCAGGTCGGCTGCGAGAACTCGCAGATCACCACTCGGCCGCCCGGCTTGGTCACGCGGTACAGCTCCCGCAGCGCGGCATCCGTCTCCTGGACGTTGCGCAGGCCGAACGAGATCGTCACGGCGTCGAAGACACCGTCGCGGAAGGGCAGCTTCGTCGCGTCGCCCGCGGTGATCGGGAGGTGCGGATGGCGCCGCTTGCCGACCTGGAGCATGCCGATCGAGAAGTCGCAGGGCACGACGTACGCACCGGTCTGCGCGAACGGCAGCGAGGAGGTGGCGGTCCCCGCGGCGAGGTCGAGGACCTTCTGCGCGGGACGCGCGTCGACCGCCTTGGCGACCTCCTTGCGCCACAGGCGCGCCTGTCCGAGGGACAGCACGTCATTGGTGAGGTCGTAGTTCGCCGCCACGTCGTCGAACATCGAGGCGACTTCGTGCGGCTGCTTGTCCAGGGAGGCTCGGGTCACCCCGCCATTCAAGCAGCCCGGCCCGGCGACCCTTCGCGCCGGTCGGAGCCAGGATGCGTGTGGACTAAACCAATCGGATCAACCGACACTCAGTACAGAGGGAGGCACAGCCACCGGGGAGTTGAGAAAGGCGCGAATGTCCGCACAAGGGGCAAGTCGGAGACAGCGGGGGAAGCCCGGTCGGAACGTGACCGTGGCCGGCGTCATCGCGGCGGCGCTGCTGGTCGGTGGCGCCGTCGCGGTGGGGAACCGGTCGGGCGGCGGCGACGGGGACCGGAAGGATGGCTCGGTCCCGTACTCCACCGGCAAGTTCACCGTCGCCCGCGCGGGTGTCCCGGCGACCGCCAAGGGTGACGCCTACCGGGTCGAGACGGAGAACGGTTCGGGTATCGATCCGGACCAGGCCGCCGCCGAGGTCGCCCGCATCCTGGCCTCGCCGCGGGGCTGGTCCCACCACGGCGAGCACACCTTCCGCCAGGTCACCGACGACACCGCGGGACTGGTCATCCGCATCGCCACCCCCAGGACCACCGACACCATCTGCGGCAGGAGCGGACTCGACACGCACGGCGAGGTCAACTGCCGGGTCGGCACGGACGTCATGGTCAACCTCAAGCGCTGGCAGCAGGGATCGCCCGAATTCGACGGTCCGCTCACCGATTACCGCGCCCTCATCATCAACCACGAGGTCGGCCACTGGACGGGCCACGGCCACGAGACCTGTCCGGGCAAGGGCCGCCCCGCCCCCGCGATGATGCAGCAGATAGACGGCCTGAAGGGGTGCGTCGCCAACGCCTGGCCGTACGACGCCAAGGGCCACTACCTGGGCGGCCCTTCGGTGCCGTGACGGACGGTGCGGTGACGGACGGTGCCGTGACGGACGATGCCGTGACGGACGATGCGGTGACGGGCCTCAACTACGGCGGAAGACCAGCCGCCCGCCGAGCACCGTCGCCGTACAGCTCCCGGCGCCCTCGGCACGCAGCGCCGCGAGGTCCGTCACGCCGAACACCGCCAGGTCCGCGGGTCCGCCGACGGTGAGGGCCGTCGCGAACGCGTCGGCCGGTTCCGGTACGGACATCAGCGGGTCGAGCCCGGTCGCCGGTACGGGTGGTGCCTGCGGATCGGGGGCGGCGAATCCGCCCGCCGGGCCGGGGGCGTGGACGCGCAGTCCCGAGCGCGCGACCGCCGTACGCACGGCGGGCCGGGTGAAGGGGCCGCGGACGGCCGTCGTACCGTGCCGCAGCATCCGTTGCAGTCCGCGCCGGGCACTCGCGCCCCAGCGGGCGTCGTCCATGCCGAGTGCGGTGAGCGCGGCACCGGTCAGCGGGTCGCCGCCGAGCTGGTCCACCTCGCGCGGGTCCGGGTGGTAGGCGGCCTCCAGCAGCGCCGGGGCCCCCGTGTTCAGCAGCCCCGGGGTGATCAGCCCGGACCACCGCCGGATCCGGGCCTGCGGACGGGCGGCGGTCAGCTCCTCGTACGGACCGATGGCGACGACCACACCGCCGTCCACGGCCACGGAGTCGGAATCGGAGCCGGAGTCGGCCGCGTCCGGGGCGCCGTGCACCGCGTCGGCGGCGTGGATCGTCAACAAGGCTTCGCGGAGCCCTAGTTGGAGTTCAGGAGCTTCAGCTCCGGGTGGGCGGTGCCGCCCTCGATCGCCGTGGACGAGATGTGCGAGACGACGCGGTCGTCGACCGGGTCGTTCGCCGGGTCGTCGTGGACGACGAGGTGCTCGTACGTCGTGGCGCGCTGCGCGGGGACCCGGCCGGACTTGCGGATGAGGTCGATGATCTCCATCCGGTTCGAACGGTGCCTGGCACCGGCCGAGGAGACGACGTTCTCCTCCAGCATGATCGAGCCGAGGTCGTCCGCGCCGTAGTGCAGCGACAGCTGGCCGACCTCCTTGCCGGTGGTCAGCCAGGAACCCTGGATGTGCGCGACGTTGTCGAGGAACAGCCGGGCGATGGCGATCATCCGCAGGTACTCGAAGAGCGTGGCCTGCGTCCGGCCCTTCAGGTGGTTGTTCTCCGGCTGATAGGTGTACGGGATGAACGCGCGGAAGCCGCCCGTCCGGTCCTGCACGTCACGGATCATCCGCAGGTGCTCGATGCGCTCGGCGTTGGTCTCGCCGGTACCCATCAGCATGGTGGACGTGGACTCCACACCCAGCCCGTGCGCCGCCTCCATGATCTCCAGCCAGCGCTCGCCGGACTCCTTGAGCGGCGCGATGGCCTTGCGGGGCCTGGCGGGCAGCAGCTCGGCGCCCGCACCGGCGAAGGAGTCGAGCCCGGCGGCGTGGATCCGCGAGATCGCTTCCTCGACCGACACCTTGGAGATCCGCGCCATGTGCTCGACCTCGGAGGCACCGAGGGAGTGGATGACCAGCTGCGGGTAGGCCTTCTTGATCGCCGAGAAGTGCTCTTCGTAGTACTCCACGCCGAAGTCCGGGTGGTGGCCGCCCTGGAACATGATCTGCGTACCACCGAGTTCGACGGTCTCCGCGCAGCGGCGCAGGATGTCGTCGAGGTCGCGGGTCCAGCCCTTGTCGTTGTCCTTCGGGGCGGCGTAGAAGGCACAGAACTTGCACGCCGTCACGCAGACGTTCGTGTAGTTGATGTTGCGCTCGATGATGTACGTGGCGATGTGCTCGGTCCCGGCGTACCGCCGACGACGCACCGCGTCGGCGGCGGCGCCCAGCGCGTGCAGCGGGGCGTCGCGGTACAGGACGAGCGCTTCCTCGGGGGTGATGCGCCCACCTGCGGCGGCACGATCGAGGACGGCTGCGACATTTACAGACGAAAGGTCGGCGTTCTCGGTCACCGGGCGGGTCCTTCCCAAGGGGCTACTGACGACCGATCCAGCCTACGCCAGGCATCGGGGCGAGAGATCTCGCCCCCTTTGCGGCGTTTGCGACACGTTCCAGGCGGTGCGGCGGCGCTGCACGGGGCCCACGGCAGCAGCCAAATCCAGCCCGCCCGGCAGCGCTGCACGGGGCCACGGCAGCGGCAATTCAAGCCCGTCCGGCGATTGAGGACCGGGGTCCGGGGCAGCGCCCCGAAAACCCCGCACGGCACGCCCCGCACCGCCCCGGACGCGTCACCCCGCCGCCGCAGCCCCCTCGCGCCACCCCGGAAGCAGCTCGTCCAGCAGCGCCTCCGTACGGGGCGGGAGCCCCCGCGCCCCGCTCCGTACCGCGAGGTCCGCCGCGAGCTGCCGCAGCCGGTCCATGTCGCCGGTCGCGTGCGTCGCCCGCAGCAGCTCGTTCCACAGCCGCTCGTCGGCCGAGGACCCGGCCACCGCGGCCTCCAGCGCGGCGATCGCCTTCTCCGGCTGGTCCTGTTCCAGGTGGTGGGCCGACAGTGCCAGCGCCACATCGGCCACCAGCAACGGCAACTGGGTGTCGATGATCTCGTGCGTCAGCCAGCCGTAACGCCCCTCTGTACGGTCCGCGAGCAGCGGCCCCCGCACCAGTCCGAGCGCGTCCGTGAGCAGCCGCTCGCGCACCGACGCCCGCCGTGTACCGCGCCCCTCCGTCGCCTCGTGGTGCAGCGAACGCAGCACGTCCAGGTCGGAGACGACCGACGGGGCGAGCGTGAGCCGCCCGGTGTCATCGGTACGGAGCCGGGCCGAGCCGTCCTCGTCCGTACCCAGCCACATCCGCAGCCGCTCGATGAGCGCGTCGCACACCTCCGGGGTGACACCGCGCGGCCACATGGCCGAGGCGAGGACGCGCGGGTGCACGCCCTCCCGGTGCAGCAGCAGCAGCGCCAGCGCCTCGTGCAGCAGGGCGCTGCGTTCGCTGTCGGGGGTGTCGAGGCCGATGATCTCGTACGGGCCGACCAGCCTGGCGTACACCGCGGGGCGCCCCTGCTCGGTGATGTCGACCAGGAACGGGCGGGCCGGCTCCGGGCCGTCGCCCTCCGGGTCCGCGTCGGCGAAGAGCCGTACGACGGCCTCGTGCTGGGCCTGCGGCAGCAACTGCGCCTGGAGTTCGAGACCGAGCAGCGGCGCGAGCAGCCTGCCGTCCTCCGTGATTTCCAAGTCCCAGGTGGCACCCGGCAGTTGGTTGCCGGATCCGGTCCCGATCAGGCAGCCGATTCCCAACCGCCCTGAATCAGTGGTCAGTTCGGCCAGCGCAGCCGCTTCCTCCGCCGTCGGCTCCTGCGCGACGAGCACCAGGTGCGGGGCCCAACGGGTCTGCTGGGCCGGTCCCGTACGCCCGGTGAGCACCGAGTCGTGCCCCGCCGCGCCCAGCGCGCCACGGCGCTGCCCGATCTCGGCGCCGAGCATCTCGACGAGTTCCTCGACCGAGCCGAGGTGCCGGAGCCGGGTGGGCGCGAGCGGGCTCAGCTCGGCGCCGAACCCGACGACGGTGACGGTCATCCGGTCCGACCAGCCGTTGGTGGCCAGTTCGGCGGCGACCGAGGACAGCACGGCGGCGCGCGCGTCGTCGGGGCCGCTGAGCGCGACGACGCCCGGCACGGCCTCCAGGTTCAGCAGCAGCCGCGCGTCGTCCCGCGTACCGAGACTGACCAGCCCGGGGTACGGGGCCGCGGCGGTCTCCGGGTCGATCCCCTCGTACGCCGAGACGGCCGACCGCTCCAGCCGCCAGAACGTCTGGTCCTGGCCCTGCTCCCACGGCGCGGGCGGCGTGCCGGACGGCTGCGCGAGCTGAAGGTGCAGATCACCGTCGGTGAACCAGGCCGCGTACACCACGGGGAGCTGACGGTTCTCGTCCGCCAGCGACGCGGAGAGTCCGCGCAGCGCCAGATCCAGGAACCGCACGGCCTCCGGATCCGCGCCCACCAGCAGCGCGTCGTGCGCATCGGCTTCGTCACCCGTCGGCACCGGCGGCTCCATGCCGCGCCGCCCGGCGACCGCCGTCATCGCGGACTGCCACAGCGCCATCCGGCGGCGACGGCCCAGCGCGCCGAGCACACCGGCGGCGAGCAGCGGGGCACCGACGAGCGCCGCCGACAGCCCGAACCCGGAATCCGAACTCTGCGACGGCGCCTCGGCGACCGCACCCGAGTCCCCGGTGGGGGCGTCGGGGACACGCTGCTGCGGCACGGAGATCTGCGCCGTCGGGTTCTCACCCCGGCTGCCGCCCTGGTGCTGCGCGGGCTTCTCCTGGTGGGCGCCGGACTTGGCGTACTCATTGATCTGGTGCTGTACCGCTTCGGAGACCTTCGGCGCCTGGTCGGGCATCTCCACGACCTCGCCGCCGTGGGCGTCCGCCGGCATCTCCATGATCCAGCCGGGCCGGATCAGACTGGCCTCGGACAGCTTGGTGCCGTCGGGCTGCATGCGGTCCTTGTTGAGCTGGTAGATCTCCTTGTACCGGCGGCCGTCCCCGAGGTGCCGCTGAGCGATCTCCCAGAGCGAGTCGTGATGGCGCCCCTCGGGCGGACTGATCCGGTAGAACTTCGTCCCCTCCTGCGACCCGGTCTTCGCATGCGCCTGCTCGGCCTGCGCCTCGGCCTGCGAGGCCATCGCGGCCTGCGCCTGCTGAACGGACCCGACACCGGGCAACTGCTGCGCGGCGGCCACGGTCGGCTTGTGCGTCGACTCCAGCGACTGCCCGAACTGCGCGATCCCGGGCGCGAAACTCGCGGCGGTCGCACTCACCAGGAGCAGCGCGGCGATCAACTGACGGGCCAGCAGCTGGCTCGGCCCCGCACCGGGAATGTGCGAGGGCATCCCCACCCCGGAGACGGCCGCCTTGATCTCGACGAGCACACACGCGGTGAACTGCGCCCAGGCCAGCCAGACCACGACGGTCAGGATGTTCAGGAACGTGCTGACCGTGATCTGCTGCTGCACCATGTCGAAGGACGGCATGCTGTGCGGCAACGGCCACCCCACGCTGTACGCGAGCGCCCCCGGCACACCGACCAGCAGCACGGCAAGAGCGAGGAAGGCAAGGAACGCCTTCACGAAATCGCCACCGGTACGTCGGCGGGGCAGAGGTTGCGGCGTCCGATTGGTCGGGCCCGTCGAACCGGGATTGGTGCGCGCCATGGCGGATGTCCTGTGGAGAGGGAGCGGGAGCGGAAGTCGGTGCGTTCGGGGGTGAGGTGAGCCTACCGAGATGGTACGGAGGGTTGCGAAGGACAGACAGAGCCCGACCACCACAACACGCCCGATATGGCTGGCCTGTTGCCGCATTTCCGATTTGGGCGCCGCGGGTTCGGGTGACACCGCAGACCCCGCACGTCACCACCACACCGCGAGCCCGCGGCGCACACATGCACCGAACGCGCCCCCACATGACGGGCCCGTCACGGCAGGGTCACGCCTTCCGCACATGGCACGGAATCCCCCAATCGCACACTGCTGCCCTTTACACCCGGCTGGTAGTTTCGGTCTCTCTGTACGTTCACGGAACGGCCTGATACGGAACCACCGGACCATCGGGCCACCGAACACCCGGGGGAGAACACGTGGCTCGCCGCACTCCGACCATCGCCGCCGCACTCGCTGTTGGCGCTGCACTGCTGTTGACCGCCTGCGGGGGAAGTAGCGACAACTCCTCCTCGGACAAGATCAAGGGCGCGGGCGAGGGGTCGAAGAGCCCTTCGGCTTCGGCGTCCACTTCGAAGGCCCCAGGACCCACTCGGCCTGTGATCAGCATCCCGAAGTCATTCCAGCTCAACTTCCAGGGCTGGACCAGCGCGGACGCCGACGAGCAAGCCGTACTCAATGACGGCAAGGAGCAGGTACGGGCGGGCTATGCCGCGATCATCGCCAACGACCCCAATCCCGATTCCCTCGCGTTCTACGACACTGTGGCCGGCCTCTCTCAGGACAAGCTCTGGATCAAGACGTACACGGACAAGGACCTCACGGTCATCGGCAAGGCACCGGTCTACGAGGCCAAGGCGAGCCTGCTCGGAAATACGAAGACCCGGGCAGTACTCAACTACTGCATGGACGAAAGCAAGGCCTACTCGAAGAACCGCAAGTCGGGCAAGGTCGCTGGTAACCCTGCTGGTACGGATCCCAAGGTCTTCTACACCTCCACGCTCCGGAAGAACCCGGAAGGTATTTGGCAGACGGTCTCTGTCAGCTCGAAGAGGGGCGGCTGCTCCTCATGAAGCTGCCACACAGGGTGATAGTGCCCATCGCGAGCTTCCTCGTAGTTATTGGCGCCGCTGGTTCGGCCGCCGCGATCGGCGACGGTGGGACGAAAGGTGGCTCGGATGGCAAGGGGAACCTCAACGCCTCCGCATCGGCGACCCACTCCCAGATCCAGATCACATACAAGAAGGGAGGCGGCGGTGGCAAGAAGGGCAACCTCGGCTCGATCGACCCCAACTGGAAGCCGCCTGCCTGCTGGTACGAACCCGTCTTCACCCCAGAAGGCCTCAAGAAGTTCGTCGATAGTACGGACGGCCAGGGCGACGTCGGCATTCACGAATCGTGGTTCGGCAAGGGCCTCTGGACCGACCATTACCAGGACGGCAAACCAGAGAACAACATGGATGATCAGTGGTCGTCCGCATCGGGTTACGAGAATTACAACATCGGCAAGGGTGGTTACTTCTGGCGAAGTGTCGCACCTGATGTACACGACTCCGACTCCTGGCAGTGCGGACAGATCATGTTCTGGCAGCCCGCCGGTCAGGTCCCGAAGATCCCGCACGCACCGACCCCGAAGATGCTCGCCGAATACGCCTACAACCAGGTCAAGGTCCCCGAAACCAAGATCGAGCTGAAGCCGCAAGGCAAATCCACGGTCAACCTCCCCACCTGGATCTGGCTCGACAAAGGCACCTTCCAGGACGTAGTAGTCCGCGCCGAACTCCCCAACACCGGGCTCTGGGCCGAAACCACCGCCACCCCCGTAAGCCTCCACCTCGACCCCGGCACCGACGACGCCGAGACCTACCCCGCCTCCGGCACCTGTGACTTCAACCAGGACAAGTCCATCGGCACCCCGTACAAAAAGGGAGACGCCGACCAGACCCCGCCCTGCGGCATCAGCTACCTCCACGCGACCGACGGAACCCCCTACCAGCTCAAGGCCTCCATCACCTGGAAGATCTCCTGGAAGGGCTCCGGCAACTCGGGCGGCACCATGCCCGACGGCACCTTCGAGACCACCCAGGACATGAACGTCCAGGAGATCCAGGCAATCAACCGCTGACCGCTGCGCACCGAACGTCATGCATCACCGCACTTGGCGTACGCATCGCTGCCACCGCGACGGGCCCATAACCATCCAAGGTCCATATTTCAGCCCTCACCCCTTCATCATGAAGCGGTGATCAGTGTCCTGTTCGCCGTACTGACCGCCCTCAGCAACGGCGCAGCCTCCGTGTTCCAGCGCCGCGCCGCCGCGACCGTACCGTCCAGCAAGGCGATGCACGCATCCCTGATCGGTCAGCTGCTCCGCAAGAAGGTGTGGCTGGCCGGGATCGGCCTGGTGATCGTCGCGGCCGTCTGCCAGGCCGTGGCGCTGGCCAACGGTCCGATCGCCGTGGTGCAGCCCATCTTCGTGATCGAGCTGCCCGCGACCCTGTTGCTCGCGGGCCACATCATGCGGGTCCGGCTGCCGCGCCGCGTCTGGTACGGCGTCGCGGCAGTCACCCTGGGGCTGGCGCTCGGAATGGCGACCGCCGACCCGGGCGGCGGGCGCGAGACGGTGTACGGATGGGCCTGGATTCCGGCGCTGGTGGTTACCGCGATCTTCGAGGCCGCCGTCATCAGCGGGGCGCTGAGTACCCGCGGCAACATCCGGGGCGCACTCCTCGGGCTGGCCGCAGCCTGCGGGTACTCGCTCACCGCCGCGCTGATGAAGGACGCGATGGCGCGGCTCAGCGACAGCGACGGAGTCGTGGCCCTGCTGACGTCCTGGCAGCTCTACGGCACCGCCGTGGCCGGAGTGGGTTCGCTGTTCCTCCTCCAGAACGCGCTCCAGGCCGGCACCCTCGTCGCCGTACAGCCGATGCTCACCCTCGGCGACGCCCTCATCAGCATCCTCTACGGGGTGACGCTTTTCGGCGAGAGTCTGCGGACCGGCTGGTGGCTGCTGCCCGAAGCGGGTGCGCTCGCCCTGGTCGCCGTCGGCTGCGTCGAACTGGCCCGCTCCCCCCTCGCCTCGGGAAAGACCGCCCCGCCCTCCCGGGTGAAGTGAGGGCCCGGTGCCCGACACCCGTACTCGTACTCGTACTCGTACGCCGTGACCGGTCCGGCCACGTACCCACCGCCGGTCACAGAGGCTCAGTCGTGCGGGACTTCCTCCATCACGGTCTCCCCGAAGCGCCACGAACCCCGGTTCCCCGCCGCCTCCGCACGCAGTCCCATCTCCCAGGCGATGCGCGCGGCCCGTTCCAGCGATACATCGGGGTACCACCCGGGCTGCACCTTGATGTAGCCGCGACGATCGGCGGGGAAGGTACGCAGAGCCTCGCGGAGCTTCTCCTCCTGTTGCTCGTTCTGCGTCATGTGATCAGGCAGCCCGTTGGGATACGCCTTCCGCTTCGCCGCCAACAGCTTCTGCCGGTCACGACGCTTCGCGGTGTCCGAACCGCGCCATGTCATCCAGCCGACGGCGCCGAGCGCCACCAGACCGAAGGCTCCCGCCCCGGCCACGTCGCCCGTGGCGTCCGCCTGGCCGGGTGTCTGAGGACCGAGCTTGCCCTCCGGATCCTCCACAACCGTCAGTACGTCGCCGACGTCGTAGCGGTCCGACATCGTCTCCATCTCGGGCCCCGGGACCCGCGTGCCGTCCTGCCGCTCCAACGTGTAATGGGAATGCCGCGCCCCGCGCCCCCGGGGCGGGTCGAGCCGCTCCTTCACGACCGTGACACGGACCCGCTCCCCCCGATGCTGAAGGGTGAGACCGTCGCGGGCGATCCCGGCAACGCTCACGGACGCCACAGAGGCGAACACGATGAACAGCGCCGCGCCCAGGGCAGTCACGCCGCCGACGCCCAACCCGCGGATCAGCACCGCGAGAAGCACCCCTGCCACGAACCACAGAAGGGCCAGCAGGCCGAAGCCGTGGTCGTCCGACAGGAGGAACATCCCCGCGCCGACCGCGAGCACATAACAACAGATACCGACCGCCAGCACGATGCGACACCAGGTACGTATCCCCGCTGTCGCCCCCTCCACCGGACTGCTCACACCCATCCCCCGTCTCTCCGTCTTCCTGTTCCTGCGGCATCCGCGCTGCCGGACACCTGGCTGCCCTCCCCCGCCGGATCATCCGACGAAGGGGACCAACTCCGCGATGCTGCCGACGGTATCGAGCTCGACCGCTTCTGGTGGGGGTCGGTCTTTCTCGTCAACGCTCCTTTCGGCTGTACTGCGTTGACCGGGAACGACACACTGAGCCTTTTCCAACCTCACGCTGACGTGTGGTGAAGGGCGGCAACAGCCTGGTGAGCGTTCAGTTGGTGGCGAGGCTCGGTTCCTCCACGGCGCCCCGCTTGGGGCTCTGCGCGGTCGCGAGCGTCAGGAGGAAAGCCAGCAGGGTGACACCGGCTGCCGGGATCCCCAGCCACACCGGGGAGATCCAGCCCTGGAAGAGCCCGCCGAGGGCTCCGCCCAGGGCGACGCCGAGGTAGATCGCCGAGGAGTTCAGTCCGAGAAGCACGGACGTCGCGGCCGGCGCGTGGGCGACGAGGCGGTGCTGCTGGAGGACGGACGGGATGCCCACCAGAACACCCCACACCGCGGCCCAGACGAAGGTGGTTCCGAGGGTCTCGATGGCCGGCCGGCTGACCAGCAGGACGATGATGAAGACGACAAGGGCACCGAACAGAAGCCGTTCCGCCGGGTAGTGATCGGACAGGCGCCCGGCCAGGAGATTGCCGCCCAGAACGCCGAGCCCGTACACGAACAGCACCCAGGTGAGCGTGGTCTCACTGCCGTCGATCGTGCCCTCCAAGGCTGCTCCAACGTACGTGTACAGGAGGTACGTGCCGGTCAGAGCCAGCGTCGTGACGGCCAGGGTCCCGAGCACCCAGCGTTCCTTGAGCGGCTGGAGCCGGGCCCGGAACGTCGTGGCCGGGAGCATGATCTTCGGCAGGGCGAAGGCGACCCCCAAAGCCGCCACCACGCCCAGCCCGGCGACCGCCCATAGGGTCACATGCCAGTCACTGCGGCCGATGAGGGTGCCGAGGGGAAGGCCGATTGCGCTGGAGAGCGTCAGGCCGCCCAGGACAAAGGCCAGGGCACTACCGCGGCGTTCGGGCGGGCTGACCACCGCGGGCGCACTGGAGGCGGTGGAGGTGATGATGCCGGCGCCAGCTGCGGTGATGACGCGGGCGGTCATGACGGCGGCGTAGGAGGTGCCCAGCGCCGTAGCGACGTTACCGATCGTAAAGACCGCCAGAGCAATCATCAGCGCCTTGCGGCGGTCCATGGAGCTGGTGGCCCAGCCGAAGACGGGGGCGGCGATGGCGAGGGTCAGCGCGAAGGCGGTGACCAGCTGACCCGCTGCGGGGACGCTGACGTTGAGATCTTCGGCGATAGAGGGAAGAAGGCCGGCGATGACGAACCCGTCTGTGCCGACGGCGAAGGTCGCAAGCGCCAGAGGGAATAACCGCTTGTGCATGATGCACTCTTTCCGCTGCCGAGAGGGCGAGATGGCGTCGAGAGCGGCAACGTAGCAAACACGTTGATGGTTGTCCACGCATCCACTCGTGGGTTATTGTCGGTCCATGACTTCGCGGACAGGCCGACGATGCGCGAACTGACACAACCGGCGGCCGAAGAAATCAAGATCGCCGAGATCTTCCATGCCCTCGCAGACCCGGTGCGGCTGCAGATCGTCGCGCAGCTGGCGGACAAGGGCAGGGACAGCTGCTCCGCTGTGGGCGAGAACATCGACGTGCACAGGACGACGATGTCCCACCACTACCGGGTGCTCCGCGAGTCGGGGGTGACCTGGACCGAGGTGGAGGGCCGGACCCGGTTCGTCAGTCTGCGGCGCGACGATCTCAACGCACGGTTCCCAGGTCTGCTCGACGCAGTGCTGGCTTCTTGCACTGATCTCGGCTGAGCCAGTCGGCTGCCGTTACCTCAAGGCGTGGCAGTGGCGACGCAGTGTGCTCTCTTTCGACCTGCGTGCGAGTAGGGGCTGTTGGGGGGTGAGTTCGGGAAGAGGCGGACCTCCTGGTAGACGGGGTGATCCACCAAGAACAACCTGACCACCCTGAGCTTCGTGTGCTTGTCTACCCATCGGGGATCGATCTGTCCGGCTCTGCCCTTCAGTTACTGTCCAGCCTGCTGCGCACCCAACGCCTGGAGCGCGACACCCGGTGGCGTCGGCTTCCGGCCGGCCGACAGGCCCTGCTGGTGTTGGCCCACCTGCGGTGCGGCCATACGTACGCTCAGCTGGCAGGCGGTTTCGGTGTCGGAATCACCACTGCCTATCGATACGTGACCGAGGCCGTCGAGATCCTCAAGGCCCTGGCCCCTGACATCACCACGGCGGTCCGGGCGGCGGCGCACAAGGCATATCTGATCCTCGATGGAACGCTGCTGCCCATCGACCGCATCGCCGCCGACCGGCCGTATTACTCCGGGAAGCACCGCAGGCACGGGATGAACGTCCAGGTCCTTACTGATCCGTCAGCCCTCGCGGAGTACCGCCAGTGCGAGTGCCAGCCGGCGGTCCAGCCAGCTCGCCCGGGGCGTGTACGTCCTGACGGCCTTGTCCGTGTGGCCCGAGGTCAGGGCGACTTCCGTCTCGCCGGCCCGCCACGTCACCGGCTTGCTCTCGTACGTGCTGCTGTCGCCGCCCTCGGAGCCGCCGAGGATCAGTGAGTCGACGACGCTCTCGGCCAGTTGGCCCGCCCCGCGGACCACCGCCGACGCTCCCCGCTCCCTGACGTCCTTCGCGCTGCCCTTCGCCCAGTGGTAGCGGGCGACGATGTCGGGATGGCCGGGCTGCTCCAGCCACCAGGCGTGCTGGACGGTGCGCTTGGTGGCGCCGGTGCGGTGGACCGTGCCGAGTTCCTGCCCCTGGCCGTCCGTCACTCGGTAGCGCTCGCCGCCGCGTCCGCCCTTCACCGGGGCGAGCGCACAGAGCAGGGTCCGGGGGTCCAGGGCCGGGTAGAGCTCGTACGCCTTGGTCTCCGCGTCGGGCTGCGCGATGAACACCGCGGGGGCGTACAGCTCCACGCCCGGCTCGACGACCCGGGTACGTACGCAACGCGGGCCGGTCACGGCCTTCCGCCGGAGGGTGGCGGGGCGCTCCACGGCACTGATCACGAACCAGTCGGCGCTGTCCCACGCCACCGGCTCGACCGTCGGCTCGGGATCTTTTCGCCGACCGAACGCCATCTCGTTCCTCCATGAATCGCTGTCTCATGCGTGATGCGTGCCGCATGACGACCAGGTGCTCAGGCGCTCAGCCCGTGACCGATTCCGCGACCGACGAGCCGTGCACCGTGATCGAGTGACTGTAGAACATGCCCGTCAGCACCGGCTCGTACGTCAGCTGCACCGTCACCTCGACCCGCTGCGCGTTCGCCGCCGTGCAGTGCGACGCCCCTATGTCCTGACCGGACATGCCCATCTCGACGGCGAAGGCGTGCACCCGGGCATCGCAGTTCTGGTAGTTGATCGGTGCGGGGCCGCCCTGGTCGCCGTAGAGGGACTCGCGGTCGATGTCCTGCGCCGCGTACCGCGCCGCCTGTTCCGCGATGTCCGCGGCCCGTTCGCGCTGGGAGATCGACAGCCCGCCGTCCACGACGAACGCCGCCAGCGCCAGGAACAGGAACGCGAAGATGATGACGGCCGCGGCACCCGAGCCCCGGTCGTCGAGCCGGTCGCGGCGGGACCGCACCCACAGGGAGCATCGGGAGAGTCGGGACCACGGCGTCCAACGCCTCGGCACCGAGCGGGCGTTCGGCGCGCTCATACCGTCCTCCGGTAGGGGTCGATCGGCGAGGTCGAGCGGCCGGTCAGGGTGGTCGGGATGTTCAGGCCGAGCATCGCCAGGCCGCGGATCTGGCAGCTGACTTCCACGGTGAAGAACCCGCCCTTCACGAAGCCGTTGGCGGTCACCGAGACCGGGCCGGAGCAGACGTCGCTCAGGTCCGCCTCGGCCGCCCTGCGGGCCTCGGCCATGGCGACTCCCCCGTCCTTCTGGATGGAGCCCGCGCGGGCCGCGTCGCGGGCCGCGCTGTCGACGGCGCCCCGGCCTTCGACGAGCTGACCGAATCCGACCAGGACCAGAATGAAGAGGATCATGACGGGGGCGAGAATGACCACTTCGATGGTGGACAGCCCGCGATCGGCGAACGCCGCGCCGGGCCCCTCAGCATCCCCGGAACCATCCCCGGAACCCTCGCCGCCCCCGGCCGCCGTACCTGCCGGCATACCGGTCACCGCGTGGCCGCACCGCGTACCCACGTATCCCCCCAAGCTCCGCAGCCCCCGCACCCGTTGGTCTCCCATCAGTCCCGCTCAGTCCCGCTCAGTCCTGCCCAGTCCTGCCCAGTCCTGCCCAGCCCGCCCAGTCCCGCTCAGTCCCGTACGAACCGCTCGACCGGCCCCCGCGACTGCGCGTGCACCGTCAGGTCCAGCCCCGGGAAGACGCTCGGGACCCGGGCCGAGATCTCCACCCCGACCGTGTTCCGGTCCGGCTGGACCATGGTCACCCGGGGGCCGAGCACCAGCTTCGAGCCGAGCTGCTGGATATAGCTCTGCACGACATCGCCCGCGTCCCCGCGCCAGCCGCCGGGGTTCTCGTCGGCCTCGGCGCGGGCCTTGCGCGTGCCCGCCTGGGCGGCGGCCTGCGCCACGTGGTCGGCGAAGAAATACAGCGCGAACTGCACCGTCGCGAAGATCAGGAAGAACAGCACCGGAGTCAGGAACACGAACTCGATCGCGGTCATGCCGGAGTCACCGCGGGTGGAGGCTGCCTCCACCCTGCGGCGTACGAACGCTCTGATCCTCTGACGCACCAGCACCACCATCGGTACCTGCACCCGCCCCGTGTCCCGGACTCGGGATTCCGTACTCAGCAGGTGCCGCTCGCGGTGGCGCCCTTGATGCAGTCGCCGACCTTGTTGGCACCGGAGCTCAGTGCCGAGTTGATGATCGCGGCGACCACGCCGACGATCGCCACGACGACCGCGGAGATGATGACCCACTCCACGGCGGATGCGCCGCGGTCGGTGTCCTCGGAGCGGGCACGCTCGACGCGCGCCTGCAGGAACGTGATCAGGAAGTCGACAGTCGGGTGACTGAAGCGGCGTCCGAACATGGATGGAATCCTCTCAAGAGAAGTGGGTTGCGGGTTCAGACCTGGAAGACGCGCATCGCGGCCGGATAGATGAGGAAGACCAGGAATCCGGCGCAGAGGAGCAGCTGCGCGACAAGCATCGACTGCGACTTCTCACCCGCCGCTCCCTCGATCTCGGCCATTTCGCGGTGCCGCATCGTTTCGGCCCTGGAGGCCAGCGACTCACGCACTTTCGCCCCGTCGTCGGCGACGAGCGCCAGCGACGACGACAAGTCCTTCAGCTCTTCGATACCCAGCTCCTCGCCGAGTCTGCCCAGAGCGAGCCACTGGCTGGTGCCGGTGATCCGGGCGTCGGCGAGGGTGTTACGGATGCGGCGCAGCGCCCAGCCGTCGCTGACCTCGGCCGCGGCCATCAGCGCCTCGGGGAGCCCGCGGCCACCGGCCAGGTTCATCGACACGAGGTCCAGATACGCGCCGATGACCCGCCGCAGATCCTTGCGCTTGTCGGCCGCGTCCCTGCGTACTTCCAGATCAGGCAGGAAGAAGAAGAGCGCGGCGCAGGCGAGCGCCAGCCAGACCGGGATGATCGGGCCGCTGCCGAAGCCGATGGCCCAGGCGATGGCGAAGAGCATCGGCCCGAAGATCAGGCCGGACACACCGAGCAGGACCTTGGTCGCCAGGAACCGTTCCCAGCTGCGGTCGAGGACCGCCAGGTCGGAGCGGAGCGAGCGCTGCTCCCAGCCCTGCTGCATGTAGAGGTCGGCGATCCGCACCCCCACCTTGGCGCGCAGCGAGCCGAGCCGTCCGTCGTCCTCGGCGGACTGGCTGCCCGGCCGCTCGTACCCGGAACCGGCGGCCCGCAGCGCGTCGATGCGCCGCACCTGTGAGACGGCGGAACGCTTCGAGGGCGACAGGGCCCGTACGAGGACGTAGATACCGAGGCCGAGCACGGCACCGATCAGTACCGGTGCGGTGAGAATGTCCATCATCGCTGCGCCCCCTGGCCCTGGTTGAACGGCGATGCCTGCGGGGCGGGGTGCTGGCCGTACGGGCCGTGCTGGCCCGGCTGGCCGCCGGACGGCGCCGAGTCCGGTCGTACGAACCGGACCTCCGGCTCGTCACGGACCAGGAAGCGCTCCGGCGTCTCGATCACCGACAGCTTCCGCAGCCACCAGAAGCCGAGCGCGAACAGACCGCACACACCGGCCAGCACCAGCTGGCCCATCGGCGAGCCGTACGGTGACACGAAGTCCCGGTTGAACACGGCGAGTCCGAGCACGAACGCCACCGAGACGACCACCACGATCTGCACACTGCGCCGGGTCGACGAGCGCTGCGCCATCACCCGGTGGCGCATGTCGATCTCCTCGCGCGCGCTCTTCGAGAGGGCGCCGAGCACCTGGCGCAGGCCGGGGCCGCGCAGCTTGGCGTTGAGGATGAGCGCGGCCACGATGATGTCGGCGGACGCGTCGTCGATCTCGTCGGCAAGGTACTGCAGGGCCTCGGGCAGCGGCATACGGGCGCGGAGCCGGTCGACCAGGGCGTCCAGGTGCGGGCGGAGCGCGGGGGCCGCGGCGCGTGCGGACGCCGGGATGGCCTGCTCCAGGCCGACGGCGCCGGCGATGGTGTCACGCAGCGACTCGGTCCAGCCCGCGAGCGCCTCGACCCGGCGCATCGCGACCTTCTCCTGTGCGGCGCCGCCGAAGAGGCGGTCCCAGAAGAAGACCAGCAGTCCGGCGCCGATTCCGGCGACGGTCCAGCGCGTCAGCAGCAGGACGATCAGTCCGACACCGACGGCGATGGAGCCGCGCCGGCCGATGAACTGGACGAGTTCCCTGGTGCGCTCACCGCGTGCGGCCTTCACATGACCGGGCTTGGGCTCGATGCCACGGATGGCGAGGATCAGCAGCGCGAGGCCACCGCCCGCGGCGATGCCGCAGCCCAGTGCGTACAGCAGCTGCGGATCGAAGAACCCGCCCAACGAGGAGATGCCATTCATACGGTCTCCTTCACCCCCAGGCCCCGGAGGGGCGATAGCCGTGTACGGCAAGGTCGTCGAGGCACGCCACCGGGGCGTGCGGCAGGACACGCCCGTCGGGCGTCTCCGCGAAGACCTCACTGGAGAGCACGCGTCCGTCCACGCCGTTCACCTCACGGACCGAGGTGACGGCACGTTGCAGCCGGCCGCCGCTCTCGAAGTTGTTGCGGCGCTGGACGAAGACGACGAAGTTGACGGCTCCGGCGATGAGCATCTGGCTGGCCTCGATGGGCAGCCGCTCGGTGGCCTGGAGCGCGTAGGTGGAAATACGGTTGAACACCTCGCTGGAGCTGTTCGCGTGGATCGTGGAGAGCGAGCCGTCGTTACCCTGCGACATCGCGTTCAACATGGTGACGATCTCGTCGCCGAGCACCTCACCGACGATGACGCGGGAGGGGTTCATACGGAGCGACCGGCGCACCAGCTCGCCCATCGAGATCTGCCCGAGCCCCTCGGAGTTCGGCAGCCGCTCCTCGAACGCCACCACGTTGGGGTGCAGTTCGGGAAACTGGTCGAGCCCGAGCTCCAGTGCCCGTTCGACCGTGACCAGACGTTCCACCGGTGGGATCTCGTTGGCGAGGGCCCGCAGCAGCGTGGTCTTCCCGGCGTTGGTGGCACCGGCGATCATGATGTTCTTACGGGCCCGGACCGCGCAGGCGAGGAAGTGGGCCAGCTCCGGGGTCAGGGTGCCGTTGCCGACGAGGTCTGCCATGAAGACCTTGCCCATGCGGGCGCGACGGATGGAGAGCGCGGGCCTGCGGGCCACTTCCATGACGGCGGAGAGACGCGAACCGTCCGGGAGCCGCAGGTCGAGCTGCGGGTTCGCGGAGTCGAAGGGCCGGGAGGAGAGACCCGAGTAGGCGCCGAGCACCTGGATCAGCTCGACGAGTTCCTCATCGGTCTCGGCGACCGGGTCGACCCGGGCCTCACGCCCGTCGGCGTACCCGACGAAGACCTGGTCACAGCCGTTGATGTCGATGTTCTCGACGTCCGGGTCGTCGAGCAGCGGCTGGAGCCGCCCGACTCCGAAGAGCGCGGCGTGCACGGCTGCCGCGTACTGCTCCTCGGTCTCCGCGTCGAAGGGGGTACGCCCGGCGTTGATCTCCGCGCGCGCGTACTCCTCAAGTATCTGGGCGATGACGGCGCGGGCGTACTGCCGCTCGTCCTCCCCGGACATCGGCGGTGTGTTGCTGACCTGGTCGATACGGCGCTGTTCCGCGATACGGTCCCCGGCGTCCTGCCGGAACCGCTTGACCAGCGAGTGGTCGACGACGCTGCTCATCGACCTGCCCCGGCACCCGGCTGCGACCAGGCGGCGCCGAACTGCTGGTAGACGTCGGCGGCGACCTTGCGGGCACTGCGGATCAGCAACGACTTGTCGAGCCGGCCCCGGCCGCGCCCGGACAGCAGCCCGGCACCCGAGGTGTCGTACGCGAGCGTGCCGATGACCCGGGCACCGGTCTGCGCGGCGACGAGCATGTCGTTGACCTGGTGGGCGAGCTTGGTGGACGTGTTCGAATCGGCGACGAGGAGCACCCCGATGAGAGGCGTCGCGAGCTGCGACATGCCCCGCTGTCCGCCGTGCAGTTGCGCGTGGAGGGCGGCGGCCCTGTCCCGTACGCGGGCGATGTGCTCCGGCTCCGTACGCGAGACCAGCAGCACCAGGTTGGCGTGCGGCATCAGGTCGATCGCGGGCGAACCCCCGGCGATCCGGCCGCAGTCGGCGATCACATCGGCGGGGGCGTGCGGGGACTCGCCGAGTGTGGCGAAGGCCTGCCCGAGCGTGGGCCACACCCCGGCGAGCCCGGCGGCCTGCTCGGCCGAACCGATCCCGACGAGCAGTTCGAGCCCGCCCGCCATGGGCTGGGCGTGGTCCCAGAGCTGATCGGCGGCGAGCCCGCGGCGGGCCGCGGCGGCGATGGAGAGCAGACCGGTGTTCGGGTTGAGCGGGCCGCCGTTGGCGGCGTTGGTGCGGTAGACGAGGTCCCCGCCCGCCGGGTCGGCCTCGGCGAGCAGGGCCCGCCGGGGCCAGACAGCGGCGAGGGCAAGGGCGGCCGTGGTGACTCCGGGCGAACCCTTGTCTGCGGCGAGGGCGATGAGCGCCATGTCTTCTGCGTTCCTCTACGTCTTCTGCGTTCCTCTGCGGGCTCGGAGGGTCAGCCGGTGTGGGCGGCGACGCGCACGAGTGCGACCTGGCCGTTCGCCGCCGCCTGGGCGAGCGCGGGGGCATCAGCGGTATCGACGGTCAGCGTGATGGAACGGTTCCCGCTGCCGATCGAACCGGTCGCCGGGACCACGGACTTGCTGACGATCGCCTGCTCGACGAGGGGGGTGCTGCCGGAACCGCCGGTCTGCGAACCGCCGGTGGTGGAGCTGGAGCTCGAACCGCCACTCTTGTCGCCGACGCGGTACGCGGTGACGGTGTCACCGGCCGCGATGTCCGGCGGGTACTGGCCGTCCTTGAGGGAGAGACCCACCGAGGCCTTGCCCGCGGGCATTCCGGTCGTGGCGGTGAACATGTCACCGATCAGCAGGGTGCCACCGACCAGGGTGTTCTTCGCCCGGAGCTTCTCCAGCGAGGCGAGCTGCTTGTACGGGACGTAGTTGATGCTGGCGTCGTCGGCGACCATCACCGAGGACACGTCGTTCGCGGTCAGCTTCTCGCCGGCCTGGATGGTGTGGCCCGCCTTCAGCCGGACGACCTCGACGCGGTTCCCGGCGCGCAGCACGAGCACCGTCGCGCCCAGCGCACCGACAAGAATCAACAGCACGGCAAGTGCGGCGAGCGCGGGCTTGCGCTCACGTGTGACCGTGGGAAGCCGCTCACCGGCCGACTGTCCGGGTGAGGGAACCCGGTGGTTACCTGCGCCCGTGCGCTCCTGGACCTTCACGCCGCTTCTCCCCGAATGTTTCTCTGCGACATAAGCGAGTCGACTTCGCCGCCATTTATCCGGTTCCGATTCCCAGGCCACCGGAGGCTGTCAAGTCATCGCACCGTAGCAGCAGCACATAAGCGCCTCAAGGCGAGATAAGGATCGCGAACGCCGCACGGTTCATCAACATCGGTCCAAATCGGTCACAAACGGCGGCACTTGCCGAACACTGAAAGCTTCACGAGATTTCCCCGTTCCTGCTGGACGGGAGGGTGGACTCCCGTTGCATACGCCAAGGCTTCGGCGGCACCACCTCGTAGCCGCCCTACAGCCCCGACCTCTTCGGGGATCTGACGATGCACAAGCAAACCGCAGAGCTGTCAACTGCGCGCAGCCTCGCCACAATCGGAGCGCGGGACGGGGTGCGGATGGGCATGAACCCACGCGGATCGACGGGGTGCGGGCGGGCACCGAACTGGCGGCACGGGTGCGCGTACGGAATGGTCGGGACGGGTACCGATGCCTGACCCGAGGCGCGAGCGATTCGCCTGAAAGGTCCCGACCGTCCGGTTGACGGGATGGATTCGCTCTGGTGAAACCAAGTACGCCCCGGATAGCGTCGGTTCACCCAAGACCACCACCGCCCCACCGGGAGTCGCCCGTGAACCGCCGCACTCTGCCCGCTGCCGCCGCACTCGCGACCGCAGCGGCCCTGCTCCTGACCGCGTGCGGGGGAAGCGACGACGGCAAGTCCAAGAACTCGGGCAAGATCGCGGGCGCCGACGAGGGCGCTACGAAGGCGGCTTCGCCTCGCGCGTCGGCGTCGGCGACACCTGGACGCCCGAAGATCGAACTGCCCGCGGACCTCTCCTACACCTTCGACTGGCCGAAGACCGGCGACAAGGACAAGGACGCTGTTCTGTCCGACGGCGAGCAATTCGTCAAGGCCACCGACCTGGCCGTAGCAAACCAGGATCCGTTGGACAAGGCGTACCGCTTCTACTCGGAAGGGGAAATGTCGTCCGGGACACAGAAATACGTTCAGGGTTACGTCGACAGCAACATGCGGACGACGGGAAAGTATCGATTCTACAACCCGTCCGTCCTGATCAATAAAGACGGAACGGCCGCATTCGCCTACTGCGAGGATCAGGGCAAGGCCTTTGGTCTGCACATCAAGACGAAGAAAATCGACCACACTCCGGTAACCAGCAAGAGCTACGTCTTGTACAACACAGCCTTGCGGAAGAACGAGCTCGGCGTCTGGGTCACCACAAAGATGATCACGTTGAGGGGGAACTCGAAGTGCCAGCCGTGAACCAACAGCGGGGTCTTGTTCTAGCCTGCACCATGGCCACGACACTTCTGCTGCTGAGTGCCCCGTCAGCGCTGGCCGATGACCCCTCTGAGCAGCAGTCTTCCCCGCCACCAGCTCAAACGCACACCTCTGGCAAGGCAGACGGCGACGGCACTCTCTCGTCCAGCGCCGGCATCGTGTATGACCGAACCAACAACGGCCATGGCTCGCAGGCTGGCCCGGTTGCCCCTCAGAGCAATTGGTCCCCTCCCCCCTGCTGGTACGCCCCGAAGTACACTCCGGCTCAACTCAAGACCTACCTTGAACCCATTTGGGAAGCCGAGTCGACCGGATACGAATGGGACGCCCAACAGCGCAAGCACTACGAAGATGGAGAATCGAAAGACGGGGACTACAAGGACTTCAACAAGGCCAAAACAGGAAAAGGCTACTGGTGGGACTCCTACGTTGACGACTCACGTATCGGAGAACCAGGTGCCCTGTCTTGCGACAAACCCATCTTCTGGGTGGACAAGGGTGCACCGCCTCCCGCGGACATCCCCCAGGCCATCACCCCTGAGATCCTGTCGCAGCTCGCATACGCGGAAATTCGAGTCCCGGACACCAAGGTCACCCTCGCGCCACATGGCGCGACCAAGGTGAACCTCCCCACCTGGGCCTGGCTCGACAGCACAGATTTCAAACCGGTCTCTGTCACTGCCTCCGTGCCTGTCCTGAACATCCAGGCCACGACCAAAGCCGTCCCCGTCTCCCTGAAACTCGAACCCGGCACTGCAGATGCCGAGACCTACCCGGCATCAGGCGAATGCGCGTTCAACGCCGACGGCTCCATCGGCACCCCGTACGCCAAGGGCGACGCCGACAAGACCCCGCCCTGCGGCCTCACCTACCTCCGCGCCTCCGGCGACAACGGGCCGTACCAGCTCAAGGCCACCATCACCTGGAAGATCTCCTGGACCGGCACCGGCGGTGCCGGCGGCGACCTCCCCGACGGCACCTTCGGCACCACTCAGGACGTAACCGTCCAGGAAATCCAGGCGATCAACCGCTGACCGGCGAACGACGGATTCCAGGACCGCAGCCACCTCACCCGGAGCCTCGCGTGAATCGCCGCACTCTGCCTATCGCTGCTGCACTCGCCACCGCAGCAGCCCTCCTCCTGGCTGCATGCGCGGGGAACGACAACACCATGCCCAAGAATCCGGCTGTGGACGCAGGCGTGGGCACAGGAGCAACGAAGCTCGCCGCACCAAGTGCGTCCGCCCCGGACACTGATGCTGCGACCAGACCGAAGATCACGCTGCCCTCGGACGTGAGTGACACCTTCACTCCCGAGAAGGTCGGCGACCCGACACAGGACACGATTCTCAGCGACAACGCCGAATTTGTCCGGGCCTTGGATGCGGCCGTTGTCGTCGGCAAGCCGGATTATCCACCCCTGAGCTTCTACACGGACGGTGAGGGCACGGCCGCATCCCAGAGCTGGGTGAAGTCGTTCGCGGACAGCAACCAGACCATCACAGGGGCGACCCAGTATTTCAACCGAAGAGTCACTGTAAAAAGCGAAATCCTCGCATTCATCACCTACTGCGGAGATGAAAGCAAGAGTTTCAGCACGGCCATCAAGACAAGAAAAGTAAACCGGACAAAGGTCACGCCCAAGAGTTACGTCTCCTACCGCGTCCAGGTTAAGAAGAGCGATGCGGGCGTTTGGCAAGTTCTGAAGATTTCATCTCTCCGCGGTGCCGCATCCTGCCAGCCGTGAGCGAACAACACGCACAGCCACCCTGGTGCACCAATACGCATCCTGTTGGACATTGGATGGCACGCGTACCGGTGCGCGCCGTCATTTACTCCCGTCGGGTTCAAAGCGAATCAGCAGCACGACTTCCCCCCTGGCACGGCGGTTCACGGAACTGGCCACTCGTCGGCGCCGCCAACCGCTGGCCTGACCTGACCTGACCTGACCGACGCAACCCTCAACTCCCATTCAAGGGGTTGTCTCGTAGCTGCTGGTCACGGAGTTGGCCAGGGTGCGGAAACGGCATGGCTGCCGAGGCCCCGATGCCGGTATCGTCCGGTGTCCCGAACGCCGTACCGGCGGCCCCGGTTCAGAGAGCGATACAAATGACCAGCCAGCAAGCAACGACGACGCTGTGGCGCCCCACTGGCCCCAAGGAGCTGGAACTGGTTCGGGAGTTGAACTGGCGCGCCTGGCCGCCCCGTCTTCCCGAGCAGCCGATCTTCTACCCAGTACTCAACGAGGACTACGCGGTCAGGATCGCGCGGGACTGGAACGTGAAGCACGATGGTGCCGGCTTCGTCACTCGCTTTGAGGTCGAGGCCGAGTTCTTGAGGCGGTATCCCATCCAGCAGGCCGGTGGGCAGACGATCCTCGAGCTCTGGGTTCCAGCCGAAGAGTTGGACGATTTCAACGCCCACATTGTCGGCGCGATCCAGGTGGTCCACGAGTTCCGCTGAGGCGGGGCGGCTTGCTGACAGGGCAGGCCGGCCCAACACCTGAAGGAAGCGCACAACAAGTCCCACAAACAGGCCAGCGTCTGAATCGAGCATGCCTTCGCCCGCATGAAGACTTGCAAGATTGCGGTCGCCGGATGGACGAGCGGGCCACACAAGGTCAGGCACACCGAGGTGGCCCCAAAGCGCTTTTTACGGGACAGCTCTCAAAGAGCCGAACCTCTCCAAGTACTCCCCAGATTTCGACTGGCCCAAGACCGCCGACAGGGACAAGGACGCGATCTTGTCGAGCCAATACCCGCATGTGCGAACGACCTGCCAACCGGCAGCGCGACACAGACTCCCTCCGCCTCAGGGACGCTCACCTGGTCGCCCACGGACACCTTCCCGGGCCTGAGCACAGCGAGCTTCGTACCGAAGGCGACTCCTCCCCCGGCCGCCCGGCGGTAGTCGGCGAGCGTGCGGAGCAGTTCGGGGCCTGCCTTGGCGCCGGTCCGCTGGTCGACCATCGTGACGACACAGCGGATGGCCAACTTGGCGTAGCTCAACTCCGCCCCGCCCAGGACGACGTGTCGAACCCGGTCCTCGGCGTGGGGCTCACCCCAGCCCTCGATGACGATGTTCGGGCGAAACCGGTCCATGGGCAGCGGCGCGGCTCCCCGTGCGGCCATCCGTTCGTTGAGCAGGTCCAGAGTGGACCGGGAGAGAATGTGTACGGCACAACTGTCGGCGTAGCCGGAGGTGCCGGGCGTCCGGCCATCGGTCACCCGGCCGTGCTCCGGCGGCACCCGTACCAGCCGGGTCGGCGCACCCAGGAACTCCGACAGCCATCCGGCCGCCTCGTCGCCCTGGTCGATGCCCTTGTACGGGGTCCCGAACAGCACCACGTCCCGGCGTGCGCCGGCGGTGTCCACGTCGATGGCGAGCCGACCGATGCCGGGCCCGTGCAAGGTGAGGCGTCGGCCGTCAGCGCTGATCTCCGGAGAGATCAGCGCGAGTCGCGGAAGGCGCCATCGGCTGCGGAACACACCATCCGCATCGGTGACCATGAACTCCGGTCGTGGGCAATTCCCGCGAACCTCAACATCGCATCGTCCACCACGACTCCGGCGCACCCCTTGATGGGGTAGTACGACAGTGCAGCGATCCTGGCAGCCATGCTCTTCCCTCCCCTCCATCGCTGTGAGGTCGCGACCTGCCGCCTGAGCCCGGCGACAAGTCGCGACCACGAACCATCCCGTCCCCCGGCTCGCACCACGGGAGCTAACCCGGCGCAAGGGCCCGGCTGCGAACCGAGCCCTTGCGCCTCCTTCCTCTTGCTTCCTACTGCGTCTCTGCCGGCTTGAGCTGGTACAGCTCGGGCACGGACACCTTGATCGGCTCCTGTGTGGTCCGTGCGATCACGACGACCACGGGCTCGTCCGGGTCGGGATTCTCCTCGCGGTGCGGGACGAACGGAGGCACGAGCAGGAAGTCCCCGGGTTCCGCCGCGATCCGTACCTCCTGCGTGCCGTCGTGGTAGACGAACACGGGGTGCCCGCTGACCACGTAGATCCCCGCCTCCGACTCACCGTGGTGGTGGTCGTCGGTCGCGCTCAGCGGCGGGTTCTCCACCCGGCCCATCCAGAGCTTCTTCGAGCCGACGGTGCCGCCGCTGATCGCGGCGTAGCCGTCCAGCTCATCGGATCGAACATGGTGGACGCGGTTTCCCAGCGGCACACTGTCGCCCCCGATCGGTGCCGTACCGACGCCTTCGCGTGTGGTCATCGTGTGGCCCTCCTGATTCTCCTCGGTGGTCTTCGGCCTGGCACCAGGCTGTGACCACCGAGCCTCGGGCGACAACATTCTTTGCCGGAACAGCAACCGCGCGTGTACCCGGATGGGCCGGTTCACCCAAGACCGCAGCCGTCCCACCGGGAGTCGCGCACACATTCCCGAAGCTCGGGGCCCGGGGTTCGAGGACCGGGGTTCGAGGACCAAGCGCCGGCAGCCGGGCGTGAGTGCCGAGCTTCGAGAGCCGGGCCTGGGTGCCGAGCTTCGGGAGCCGAGATACGGACTTCGAGATCCGAGCTTCTTCCCTCAACCAGTAGGCAGGTATGGGGGGGGAAGGAGATTCACTCCTCCCCGCCTCCCACCCCGTATCAGTGAGCAAAGATGGCTAATCCGGACCAACTTGCGGTGCGCGGGCGAGGGTGCGTTCCGTTCCGAAGACACAGCTGGAAGACCCCGACACTGTGTTACCTCGAGCACGGATACGGGGCCCGCCGACCTTGCTCAGTGCGGTCAGTTCGCGGGCTTCGGAGCGCTCATCTCGGCCTGCTTCTTCTGCGCTTCGGTGACCAGGCGATTCTCCTCCGCCGGATAGGAGTCGAAGAGCCGTCCCAGCGCGCCCATCCGACCCTGGATGTCATTGCCCCACCTGTCCGCCGCTGCTCCGACCCAAGTGTCGCAGCCGATAAGAGCGTTGACGTTATTTATTGCGGTACGGATAGCGGTGACCGAGGTCTCGATCTTGTTCATGTCCTGGCGGCAGAGGGTGCCGAGCTTGTCCTCGTCGGGGACGCCCATGGTGTTTCCTTTCCCACGTCTTCACGCGGCGGAATGCGAACAATTGACGTCATGTGACGCGGATCTGCAGGACGTAGTCCGCGAGGCCGCCAAGAATGAGGCTGCCCGACCGATAGGTCATGGCCTCGGGGAGTGCGCAAGGAAGTCGTAGTGCGGCCACCGGCCGAGGGATACGGCAGGGCTTCGTGGATTCAACGCCGGATGCCTCGTGGGCGATGACATCCGCTTTCCCGGAATGGAGATGCAGGACCGCGCCGTTGTCGCCCGACGCGTCGTAGACCTGGGCGAAGATCCCGTTCGCACCGTCGCCGGTCAGCCACCGTACCTTGAGGGCGGCGGGCGCCCCCGGCATCCCGTCGATGGCCGCCGGTAGTTGGAGCTTGCTCAGGCTGCCGTTGGCGCGGACGGCCAGCAGGTCGCTGAGACGTCCGGGGAAGCGGTCGGGCACCTCAGGTGAGATGTAGGCGGTGCCGGTCGCGTCCACTGCGCTGTCCCGTCCGATCTGGAGGAGTTGGCCGTCGGCGCTCTTCCCGGTGGTGCGATAGAGCTGTTTGAGGGTGCCGTTCTTGAGCCCCCACAGCACGTCCCGGTCCCCGATCAGGATGGTGCCGTCGGGGCCGACCCCGAACGGGCTCGGCCCGGCGAAGTGGAATCCGGCGGCGGGAACCGACGCGGGCACGGGGGCACCCGGTGTGCGGGCCGCACCGGCAGCCCCGGCCAGCACCGACACGGTGCCGTCCGGAGCGATCCTCTTCACCTGCCCGGCGCCGCCGACTACCAGGGAGCCATCCGGTAGGGCGACCAAGCCGGAGGTAGAGGTGCCGGCCTTCGCGGCTCCCTCGACCGTCGACACCGTCCGATCAGGCTTGAGCCGGACCGCTTTGTCTCCAAGACCGTAGACGCTTCCGTCCGGGCCGGTCGTCATGCCCCCCGGGGCGGTGACTCCGCCGAAACCGTAGAACGCCACATCCCGCAAGGCGGCATCGCGGCCGCCCTCCGAGAAGTCGAGCAGCGCGGCAGCCTGGCCCGGGGCGGGCGCGGACCACTGGTCGCCGGTCCCGCCGCCCCCGCTGTCACAGGCACCGGCCGTGCCGACGAGGACGGCCACGACCAGGCCGGTCAGCAACCTACGCTGCTTCATTGGGGAGCGCCTTTCCGGGAAATTCATGTTATCAGTTGGAATTGAAACGGCCGGCACCCAAGTCGAATCCATTGCCCATATCGGTCTTATAGAGATTCTCGATCTCGGGGTGACTCTGGGCGATGCCTGTCCACCAGCCTTCGAATTCCTTCTGGTCGCTGGTGCCTGGTCGGAAGGTGATGTCACCGTTCGCCCACTCGGGATGGTTGGCCGGCGGCGGGATCTTGTTCGAGCCCGCGAGGCCCTGCACGATCGAGACCCGCATCTGCGCGTAGTCGTCGAAAACGGTGACCTGTGCGTTGCTGTCCACGGTGGAGGCGTTGTCCGTGGAAAAGGCGGCACTGGCGATGGGCAGCCCGCCCCAGATCGCAGCCTTCACGAAGTCCGCAGGAATGTTGTTGGTGGGAACGCTCGCGACGAAACCGCCGACCACGTTGAGCCATTTGATCTCATTGGCGTGGTCCGCGTCCGTCTGGGCGGCCGGGTCGTACTTTACCTTCTGTCCGGCCACGGACACCTCACCACGCAATTCTGCGAGGTTCGACAGAAACGCCTTGGCCTGCGGACTGTCCGAGCCGCGGGCGAAGGTCATGGCGACCTGGGCGTTGATCGCATTCACCACGTTGGTACCGTCGTCGTGGGTCTGCATGATCTCACTGAAGAATTTCTTCATCGTGTCCCGGCTGGCGTGGAGCATGTACGTTCCGTCTTGGCCCGGCTGAATCACATACGCCCCGTCTCCGTTCTTGCCGTCGGTCGAGTACGCGAAGTCCGGCACGTAGGCTGAGAAGACCTGGGATAGGGCGTGGGTGATCCTGGTAGGAGTCCCGTAATTGTCCTTCTCCAGGTCCTTCCGGTCCTTCTCCAGGTCGTATTCGGCCGCCCCTGCGTTGACGATGTTCGAGGCGGCCTCCGTCGATTCCTTCGGATGGCCCACGCGGTCCATCGTCGCGGCAGTGATGACAGCGGCGGGGAACTTGGCGTCATCGAAGGACGAGCCCGGGGTGTGCCATTTGTAGCTAACGAGAGTCTTGGCGTGAGTCGCGCCGTCCGGGCCGGTGAGGATCAGCCGTGAGGCGTCCGGATTCTCACTCACGCGCTGCATCAGGGCGATGGACGGATCGTTGGCGTCAATGCTCGTGATGTTGGACGGGTCGTGTCCGTCGTCGGTGTAAGCGATGTGCAGGCCCAGCGACGTGTACCAGGCATCGTCGTCACCGACATACGCGCCGAGGGGGTAGTACATGCTGGGCCCTGTGAAGGCGGGCCGCATCTCGGTCTTGCTGCGCCAGTCGAGCATCGCGCCGCCGACGTCGGAGAGCACCTTCGGGTCCCATTTGTCGCCGGAGGGTCCGTACTTGAAAAGCATGCCGACCGACCACATGTCGCTGCCTGCGGGCTTTGTCAGCTTCGTCAGGGCGCCTGGCGGTAGCTGGATCTTGCCCTGCGCGGCGAGTGAGGTGGCCGCCTGCACGCCCTGGCCGAACCGGGCGAGGATCGCCTCGGAGTCCTTGTTCAGGACGGCGCCGTCGTGCGTCCCGTCTTGCTTGTGCAGGATCTGCGCCGCACGCGTCGCCTGGTCCATGCCGCCAAGGGCCATGAAGGCCTGCAGATAGGCGGGGTCGTCCTGGTGGTCGGCCAGGGACTGGGAGATCTCCGTGATGGTGGCACGGGAGGACGGATCCTTCGGGTTGTCCATTGCCTGCTTGAGGTTGAGCGCCTCCTGCTGGGCCTCCCGGGACGTGTCGATCGTGGAGACGTCCCAGGGAATGGTGGCCCAGTTCTTGTGCGGGTCGTTCGGGCTGGTAATCCGCTGACCGTGCAGCAGGTTCAGCGCCTCGTCCGCGCGACGCGCCATGTCGCGGGCATCGGCCCGTATCTGGGTGGTCTGCTGCGAGAGCACTGCCTGGTTGACGGTCCCCTGCCATGAGTTGAACCGTTGCTTGATGTTCGGCCCTTCACGATCCAGCGTGTCCGCCAGATCCTTCAGGCGATCGGCCAACAGCCGAACCCGATGCGGATCGACCCCCGCGAACTCACTCATACCGCGTTCCCCGTATCTCAGCATCCTCATGGACTTCATCAGCCAACGGGTGCAGGCCCGTTGGCTAATAGCTGTCAACAGTAGATCCCCAGGGCACGGTGATGGGCAAAGCCAGCGTCAAGGGTGGCGTACGGGGCGAACGGTACTGAAGTGCGCTCCACACGAGGGGTTTCGTTCGCGGATCCCGCATTCGGGGAATGTGCGCGGTTGACGTTAGCGGGAACACCGCCACCACTCCGTGATCGAGCAGGTCATCGCGGACAGCAATGCCTCATCCCTCGCGCGCCTGCTCTCCGGACACTTCCACGCCAACGCAGCCTGGCTCCCGCTCTTTGCCAGACCCCCCCCCGCGTGATCCATCGAGTAGAGGCGGCGCCGTCGAAGCGCCAGCCCAAGGTCACGACGTACACCACCAGCGGCCGATGCCACGATGCTCCGCCGCCCCTCCTCAACCGACAACTCACCCATCGGCAGCCCGTGGGCGAAGAGAAACGTAGTACGACCCGACGATGTGGAGGCAGCTTCAGCGAACTCTGGCTGCAGCGGCCCTGAGATCTGTTACCGCCGTCGCGTCCTGCCACAACTGCTCCCCAGCTATCCGCGGGCAGCTGATCCGGCAGGTCCTGGGCGCAGTCGCCAAACAGGCCGTCAGGACTGGACGTCTGAGGTGTAACTACCCAGTATTCCATGCGAGTTGGCGTCAACACGCTCGTTCTCCAGGAATTCCGACCCGTTCAACGAGCCAGCAGCCGCCTGACCACCGATTCGGGCCGCGCACGGCCCCGAGCCGTCGACCCCAGAAACGTCATCCCCCCGGAGATCGCCATCAGACGCTTGAAGTCAGCAAGCACGTATGCACCATCCGCTTTCGGTGTGCGACAAGCGCCGTCAACGATGCGCCCTTGGTGCTCCGTTCAATTTGCGCCCACACGAAGCGCATTGAATGGTGTCAAGTGGAACCAGATGGGCCGTGGGGAGCGTGTGACGATGTGAGCCTGGCGGGTGAATCACCCAACCGGGCGAGCTACGCTACTGTCCGAGTCAGGACGAGGCGTCCGACTACTTCTGTGATACGGGGAGGCTTTCCATGACCCTTAGCGGTGCCGATCTCACCAAGCTGCTCGAACTGTCGAAGAAGTTCGGCAAGGACCACGACACTCTGCACAGCCTTGTTACCGCCCTGGACAGTGCGACCAGCGGTAGCCACGACTACTGGACCGGCAAGTTCGCCAATGACTTCCGCCACGAGTGGGCGAGCCTGAAGCCGAGTCTCACCAAGTTCGTCACCCTGCTTCACGACGCCCAGCAGGCGACGAAGACCCACCACGGCAACATCGGTGCGGCTACGGGTGACCACTGACCCCCGGTCCTCCTTGCGCGAAGCGGCCCGGACCATCCTCTGGATGGTCCGGGCCGCTTTGCGCAGCACTGCTTCGAAATCACCCTTCGGCGGCCACCTGAATCGGGGTGGTCTCGCCTGCGCTGACCAGCAGCCCTCGGCCGATCGGGCCACCGCCGGCGGTACGCGGGAGCCGGATGCTGAAGAGCTCACCCTCCGAACCGGTGGGTGCCAGCAACAAGCCGTTGCGGGAGCGGCGCGACTCAACGAGGAAGCCGCGGTACTGCGAGGACATCGTGTCCGCAGCGCCCGCAGCGATCAGGGCGTGCTCACCGTCGACACCACTACGGACGATCTCCTCCAGCGCCTCACCTAGCGGGGTGTCATGCAAGAGTTCGGCGTCGTCCACGGCGACCACGAACTGTCCGCCGTTGGCACCCACCAGCAGCTCCTGAAGCTCCTCCCCGGACGCACCTGCCTGCAGCACACCCAGCACACCCGGCTCGCCGTCCAAGTCGCGTAGCGGTGAACGCTTCGGGGTGACCAGGACGACGGGCAGCCCACTGCGCAGCAGGGAGCGGGTCGCCAGGACCAGTGTTGTCGAACGACCGGACTTCGGTGGTCCTGCGATAACAAATCCTGGCCCGGACTCGGCGAGGTCCACACCCATGGGGGCCAGCTCGTCGCCTCCCACACCCAGAAGGGCCCACATCCGCGACGGCGGTGCGAAGTCCTCGTCGAGCGCGAGTACCTCCCGAGCGGTGACCCGCATGGGCAGCGCATCCACGCGCATGGGGCGGAGATGACGCGGCGGGCGGCCGTGTGCTGCCGTGGCCTCACGCCCGATCCGTTGCAGTACCTGCACCTGAGCCTGACCGGACGGTTCGGGCGCGAGCAGCGCGATCTGGCTCTCCTGGACGCCGTCTTCAGCCGACCGCAGGGCCCGTCCGCTCGGCATGTCCTTGGGGACGTCGCGGACCGCCAGCCCTCCCGAGGAGTAGTCGTTGGGGTCGGCGAGCCGCATCACCAATCGGTCTCCGAAGGAGGACGCCACCATCCCGGAGAATCCGCTGCGGTCCGCTGTCATCACTACCCGGAGACCCACGGAGGCACCTTCTCGGAAGAGACGCACCATGGACTCGACGAGTTTGCCGTAGTCGTAGGACTCGAAGGCGTCCTTGTACCCTTCCCAGCCATCCAGCAAAAGGACCATCCATGGCAACCGATCGCCGCTGTCCGAGCAGGTAGCCCGTTGTTCGGCGGCGCTGGAGACCCCCTGAAGCGCGAGGAACTGCTGTCGCCGCGATACCTCGGCGTGGATACGTCCCAGTAGGCGGCTGAGCCGGTCGACCTGTTCACGGGTGACGATGGCACCGCAGTGAGGCAGCGAGGAGAGCGGCAGGAGCGCGTTGTTGCCGCAGTCGACACCGTAGATGTGCACATCGCTCGGTGAGGTGGTCGAGGCCAGGGAAGCCGCAATCGTACGGAGAGCCGTGGAGCGCCCGGAACGCGGCCCGCCGATGAGAAGAAGGTTTTCCCCGTCGACGAGGTCAAGGGCAAGCGGGGCACGCGCCTGCTGGGACGGAACGTCGGTGACGCCGAAAACGGCGGGCGGGACGTCTCCGTGCGTGGGCGGTGCGGGCCGCGGCATCTCATCGACGACCGCCAGATCAGGCAGCGGCGGCAACCATGGGCTTCGGGGCTTGTCGAGGCCGAGCTTCTCGGCGCCCTCGCTGATTGCATCCACCAGGACGGCAAGGTCGGTAGTGAGAGTGCCGTCGTCGTCCCCGTCGGCCGAAGCTCTCGGCACCGGCCTGCCGACTGCGGTCCAGACCAGTGGGATGGCGCTGATCTGAGCCTCGGTCGAGGTACCGGGTCGGCGGCCACCGATGCGTGCCGTCTGGACCCCGATCAGTGACTGCGCACCGGAGCGGACGTAGCAACGGCCGGGCGTGGACTTGGCGATGGCGCCGGAGTCCGGAGCGTCGATGACGTCCTGGGACTCGCTGGCGTCAGTGACACGAAGCGCAATGCGGAGGTTGGTGTTCGCTCTGATGTCGGCACTGACGACACCGGCCGGACGCTGGGTGGCGAGGATCAGGTGCACGCCGAGGGAACGTCCTCGACGTGCAATATCCACAAGCCCCGCTACGAAGTCGGGCAGTTCCGCGACGAGTGAGGCGAACTCGTCAATAATCAGGACAAGTCGGGGCATCGGCTCCAGCGAGGGCTGAAGCTTACGGGTGTCGTTGTAGTCCTCAATGTCCTTGGTGGCAGCATTGAAGAGAATCGTCTCGCGTCGGTGTAGTTCCGCGGCGAGCGAAGCCAGTGCACGCTCGGTCAGATGGGCGTCCAGGTCGCTGACCATGCCGACGGTATGGGGGAGACGGGCACAGTCCTGGAAAGCGCTGCCCCCCTTGTAGTCGATGAGGACGAAGTTCAGAGCCTCGGGGGTGTTGGCCACCGCGAGGGAGGTGATGATCGTTTGCAGTAGCTCGGACTTTCCGGCGCCCGTCGTTCCGGCAACCAGGGCATGTGGACCGTCACTTCTGATGTCCAGGTAGAACGGACCTTCAGCGCCCAGGCCGATGGGCACCCGGGTGGTGGATCCGTCGGCCATCCAGATTCGGGCGATGTCCACGCCGGTCGGGTCCGGCATGCTCAGCAGGCTGAGCAGTCGGGCGGAGGTGGGCAGCATGCTGTCGGCATCGTCGCGGCTCACATCCCGTACGGGTGCGAGAGATCGCGCGACAAGCTGGCACCAAGCCGGAGACACCTGGTCGGCCAGCACATCACCGATGGCTTCGGTACCTCCGCCTCGCAGATACAGGTGGTCTTCAGAACCGGGCGGCCAGCAGATCGCGACACGGCACTCCTCCGGCAACAGTCGCTCGTCCTCGTCGAGACAGAGTGCGAACATCCCGTAGAGCGGGCCTTCTTGGAGCAACTGCGGAACACCCGGGATCCGGCGCAGGAGACGCGCTCCATCCAGGATCAGCAGGACGAACGGATCAGGACGCAGGGGCTTGCCGAAACCGCCGTTGGCCTTGGCGCCCTTCCGGCGGTTCAGTTCGGTGAGCAACTCGTTGACCCGGCGCGCCACGGTGTCGTGATCGGCACCGACGAGAGCAACGCAATCCTGTCCGAGTTGAGGAGCGGCGTGCGGCAGCCAGTGCGCCCAGTTCCACGCCTGGTCCGCGTCGGGTGCGGATGACAGCACGACCATCGACAGGTCTCGGGGACTGTGCAGCACGGCGGCCTGCGCTGCGAGCCAAGAAGCGGTGGTCAGCGCGCGAGATCGCGGGCCTGCAAGGCCCACGACACCGATTTCGTTGACCGGCAGCGTTACCGGTACGTCCGCGACCTGTGGAGGCACCGGCGGGTCGGCGTCGTGATCGGCTCCCTTGCCCTGGACCAGTTCGATGTCAGCCGGAAGGTCGGCGACACCGACCCTCAGCAACAGCGCGTCAGGGTCCGTAATGCGGCGCTCCCACAGCCGTCGGCGTGGGCCAGTGGCGAACAGCAGGATCTGCGCTGCGTCCGGATGGGCATCACGGCGGGCGCGTTGATCAGCGGCGCTGAGCCGTTCGAGCTCCTCGTCGTGCTCGGCCTTCTCCTTCTTGTACGCCTTCATCGAGTTGCGGTGCTTCTTCTTGCCCTCACGCGATTCACTCGCCCACTGTCCGACCATCATGATCGGAGTCATGAGACAGAAGAGCAGCATGTAGACCTGCCGCCCCATCACGAAATACATGACCAGGCCGAAGACAGCCGGGGTGAGCGAGGCGATCAATTGGAACCTGGCGCCCTCACCCTTGGCCGGGGGCTGTGGGACAACCAGCCGGGATCTGGCGGGGAGCGAGGACAGGCGGGGTGGCCGGTTGTAGGCAAGGCCGCCCTCCCCCATCGGCGAGAGATGGGCGTCCGGTTGCACCGGTTCATCGAGTGTGAGGAGCGTGGAGCCGATCTTGATGAGTGCGCCGACAGTCCAGCTGTGTTCGCCTTCCACCTGGGCGCCGTCCAGCATGACACTCACACCCGGGTGCGGAGCGAACCGGACCTCGCCAGTCGCATTCACGCTCACAGTCAGGGCGGTTACCGGCATACGGGAGTCGGGAACGGAGACGGTGCAGGTGTGGCCCGAACCCACCGTGGAGGTACCGAGGGAGAGACGCGCTACGCGGCCGGCCCCTGGGCCTCCCGTCACCCTGAGCTCGTACCGCCCGGTCGGCTCTCCCTTACGCAGATTCGGGCCGACGGTGTCATCGATGGACACCCGCATTCCGTCGCGAAGGAATTCTGCGGCAGGCATTGCCGGATCGCAACGATTGCCGTCAGCCCACAGGTTGAGAGAACCCGGCCGGCCGGCGGTGCCGGGGAAGAGCGGCACCACTGACCTGCCTGCAGCAACGGCCGATGCCGGGTGCAGCGCTGTTGCCACGTCGGCTGCCGTGGTGTTGTCGTCCACCGCCAGCAGCACATCTCGTTCCTCTGCCCCTTGTTGAACCACCGTGACCGTCACCCGCATGGGATGCGTACCTCCCCGTTGGCCCTGAGGGCCCCAAACCTGAACCTGCGCCAAGCGAGGCTATCCGGGCCAGTTCCCTTCGGAAACCCCGGCCCGAGCGGGAAATACACCAAGAGACCCTTTGTCCTGACTGACGTCGTCCTGCTGTGGGCATACGCCGCATGGCCTCGGTCCCACGACTACACCGTTGGCAGGGCGTACAACTCGTCGCCATGTGCGGCCACGAGCCGGTTGCCCGCTGTTGCGACGCGCCAGCTGTCGTCCAGGCTGCGACCGTCGTTATACGTCCAGCGCAGAGCGCCCGTATTCGCGTTGATGGCATAGATACCGCCGCTCTCGAAGAACGAGCCTGCGTACAGAGTGTGGCCGACCTTCACCAGATTGTCCGAGAAGGGCTTGCGGTCGAGGTCGGAGCTCATCCATATCTTCTTGCCGGTCTTAGTGTTGATTGCCCAGACCCCGCTGTCGTAGTCGAAGGCATACGCCACGCCGTCGAAAATGAACGGGGGCTCGAACCCTCTGCGCCCATTAGGTGGCAGCGTCCAGAGCAGATCGCCGGACTTGAGGTCGAAGGCACGCATCGTCTTGCCACTGACCATAACGGTGTTCTGATGCACAGCGACCTTGTTCGCTGTCGCACCGTCACCTACCTTCTTGCTCCACAGCTGTGTGCCCTTGGCACTGTCGCGTACGGTCAGGTTCTTACGTCCGTCCGTGTAGACGAGACAGCCGCTGACAACCGTCAGCTCGAATCCGTAGCCCTCCGTTCCCTCGTCCCGCGGTTGCTGCCAGGCGAGTTTGCGGGTCCCGATGTCAATGGCCACGATCGCGGTGAGGTTCTTCGTGCTGTCGCCGTCCTGGATCTCCGCGATGCCGTAGATCCGCTTGTCGTCAGCTCCGAGGGGGGCTTTGGCGTTCAGGTTGCCCGCAAGGCGGGTGCGCCACGACTCCTTGCCGGTCTTCGCGTCTATACCGACGAGTGCGCCGTCGTAGTTCCCGCTGCCGCAGAAGAACATCCCACCTGAGGCGACTATCTTTCCAGCGCTGGCTGTCGTCTCCAGCTCTACGGTCTTCCACCTTCGGGCACCTGACTTCAAGTCGAAGCCCTGCACCTGATCGCCACTGATCACCACGAGGTCTCCCATGACGAGCGGAGGGATTCCGTAGTTGAGATTGTCATTGCCGGGGGTCTTGTGCCAGAGCGGCTGCGGGGCCACCCCGTTCGGCGGGGTGGTGAAGATCTCGGGCACGGGCTGGGTGCGCTTCTTCTTCGACTTCGCGTCGGATGCCGACGTGGACTTCTCGTTGTCGCGCGTGAGTAGCCACGCCGCGCCGCCCCCCACCACCGCCACGCCCGCCGCGCCGCCCGCGATGCCCAGGAAGCGGCGGCGGGACGGGGTCGCGGGTACGGGTACGGCAGTTGCTCCAGGGGTGTTCAGGGTTGTGGGGGCCGGGCCGAATCCCTGGGAGACCGGGGCTGCCGGGGCCGGGACGGTCACCGGGGTGTTGCCGGATGCCGGGGTCTCCAGGTCCAGGATGCGCGAGGCGTGCGTCGCGATCGTGGAGGAGACCGAGGAGGGGAGCCAGTCCGCCAGGACCGCGCCGGTGCCGTCGAGGGCCAGCGACTGGAGGATCTCCGCGGGGCTCGGGCGCTGCGCCGGGTCCTTGGCCAGACAGGCGCGGATCAGGCCGGTCAGCATCTGGGGGGTGCCGGTCAGGTCCGGTGCCTCGTGGACCACCTGGTAGAGCAGGGCCGCCGGGGCGGCAGAGTCGCCGAAGACGTTACGGCCGGTGGCGGCGAAGGCGAGGACGGCGCCGAGGGAGAAGACGTCCCCCGACCCGTCGACGGGTCGGCCGAGCGCCTGCTCGGGGGGCATGTAGCCGGGCGAGCCGACCACAACTCCCGTCTGGGTCAGCCGACTTCCGTCCACCGCACGGGCGATGCCGAAGTCGATGACCCGCGGGCCGTCCGCGGCGAGCAGCACGTTCGACGGCTTGAGGTCACGGTGTATCAGCCCGGCGGCGTGTATCTCCTGCAGTGCGGCAGCCAGCCCGGCCCCGAGCGCACGCACCGTGTGTTCGGGGAGGGCGCCGTGGGCGGCGACGACATCGGTGAGGTCCGGGCCGAGAACGTATGCCGTGGCCAGCCAGGGCAACGGCGCGTCCGGGTCGGCGTCGACCACGGGTGCGGTGTACCGGCCCGAGACCGCCCTGGCGATGTCGACCTCGTGGCGGAAGCGCTGCCGGAACGCCTGGTCGGCGGCGAGGTCCTGGCGTACGACCTTCACCGCGACGGTACGGCCGCCGGGCGAGCGGGCCAGATAGACACGGCCCATGCCGCCGACCCCGAGCTGCCCCAACAGCCGGTAGTTTCCCAGCGTTTGTGGATCATCCGGCTGCAAAGGTTCCATAACAGATATTCCCCCACTGATGTCTGCTGTTACGTGTTGTCCTCCCGGACACAGTAGAGAACCGGTCCCGGCGACCGGCGGCCACGGGGCAGCACCCGAGGGAGGCAGGCTCACGGATCGCCCGGCACGGGACGGCCTCAGGGCCGGCTGAGCTCGTCCTCCGGGTTGCCCGCTGCCGGTTCCCGCAGCACCAGGCGCAAAGTGCCACCCGGTTCCAGGGTGAATGTCATGACGGCGTGGCGCTCCGCGCATCGCCCGGCCGGGGCGTGCGCGTGCACGGGGTCGGGGTCGGGGTCGGGGTCGGGATCGGGGTCGGGCCGTTCCTGGAGGGCCAGTTCGGTGCTGGTGGCGTGGTCGAGGCGGCCGACGGCCCGGCACTCCGCCCGGCCCTCGGTGACCGTCGTACGGAGACGGAGTACGTCGTCGCCGGGAACGCCCGCGCTGAACACCGCGGTCAGCCGGACCGCCGACGCGCGGTCGCCCTGGGCGAGTTGTCCTTGCCGGCTGCCGATGAAGGTCTTCGGGACGGCGGACACGGCCGACGGCTCGGGCAGCTCGCCGAGCGCGAAGTGCGGGTGCACGACCTTGACCGCGACCGTACGGCCACCGGCGCTGCGCCCGAGATGGATGCGGCCCATCCCGCCCGCGCCCAGCCTGCCGAGCAGCCGGTAGGCGCCGATGGTCCGCGGATCGCCGACTTCCAACGGCCGCATGCGCCCTCCCCCTGCCGCCCCGCGCGGAGCGCCGCGCTTCCGCAGCCCGACCAGTCGAAGCGGTGGGCGCGCGCACCCAACCGGCCTCAGCTGCCGAGCAGTTCGACCTTCACGTCCGAGGGGAAGCCCGTCGTGGAGCCGACCCGTCCGGCGAATTCCCTGACCCCTTCGAGCTGGGCCGCGCCGAAGCGGAAGTCCAGGGTGGTGAAGTACCGCTCCAGCAGTTCCGCGTCGAAGACCTCCCAGTGCGAGGCCTGCTCGGCAACCTTGGCTACCTCTTCCAGCGACACGTCGCGCGACTCCAGGAACGCCCGGTGGACCTCTTCGACCAGCTCCGGCTCGCGGGCCGCGTAGTCCTTCCGCGCCGCCCAGACCGCGAAGACGAACGGCAGCCCCGTCCACTCCTTCCACATCTGCCCCAGGTCGTGGACCTGCAGGCCGAGCTTCGGGGCGTCGTGCAGCGACGCCCGGAGCGCCGCGTCCCCGATCAGGACGGCCGCGTCCGCCTCCTGCATCATCACGCCGAGGTCGGGCGGGCACCGGTAGTAGTCGGGCGTGACCTCGTACCGCTCGGCGAGCAGGAGCTGCGCCAGCCGTACGGACGTACGCGAGGTCGAACCGAGCGCCACCCGCGCCCCGTCGAGCTGCTCCAGCGGCTTCTTGGACACGATCACGCAGGACATCACGGGGCCGTCGCAGCCGACCGCGAGGTCGGGGAAGGCGATCAGGTCGTCGGCGTTCTTGAGGAACTCGACCAGAGTGATCGGGCCGATGTCGAGGTCGCCCCGGACCAGCTGTTCGCTGAGCTTCTCCGGGGTGTCCTTGGTGAGCTCGAGATCGATGAGCGTGCCGGTGCGGGCCAGCCCCCAGTAGAGCGGGAGACAGTTCAGGAACTGGATGTGCCCGACGCGCGGCCGGCTGCGACGGTGATCGGCTCCGGCGGCGTCCGGGGAGGTGTTCCCGGTGGCGGATGCGGCGGCGTTTTCGGCGTATGAATTGTCCACATCGTGAGGCTAGACCCGCGTTGTACGGTGCAGTACGCAGGGTGGTCCGTCAGCCTGACGCGCCGCTTCCAAACGTCCGGGTGAAGTGATCTTCGCCTCTATCGCGGGCGCGTGGGCGCATGCTAGGCTCGATCGCAAGTTGCAGTTTGGTTTCCCTTGCAGTACAGAGCCTGCGGAGCATGTAACCCGCAGGCTTTTGTAGTTTTCAGACTTCTTAGCAGGTTCTGGAGCAGGGCAACCCTTTGGCCCAAGGAGGGCTTATGGCTACCGGAACCGTCAAGTGGTTCAACGCTGAAAAGGGCTTCGGCTTCATCGCCCAGGACGGCGGCGGCCCGGATGTCTTCGTCCACTATTCCGCGATCAACGCGTCTGGTTTCCGCTCGCTCGAGGAGAACCAGCAAGTGACCTTCGACGTCACGCAGGGCCCCAAGGGTCCGCAGGCGGAGAACGTCATCCCGGCCTAGTTGCCCGGGCCGATCGATCGCGGTCGGGATAGCACCACCCAAGGAGCCCCGTTCCACAAGGAACGGGGCTCCTGCCTTTCCGGGCCTGCCTTCTCCGGCCTGCCTTTCCGAACCTGGCTTGTCCGGCCTGCTTTCCGCCCGCCTGCCTTTCCGGGCCGGTCCTGCTGGTTCGGTCTTGCTGGTTCGGGCCTGCTTGTTCGGGCCTGCTTGTTCGGGCCTGCTTGTTCAGTCTTGCTTGTTCGGGCCTACTGGTTCGGGATCCGGCCTTTCGCCTTCTCAGCTGTAGAGCCCTTCGATCTCCCGCTCGAAATCCTTCGCTATCGCCGCCCGTTTCACCTTGAGCGAAGGCGTCAGATGGCCGTTCTCCTCCGTGAAGTCCACCGGCAGAACGGCGAACCGGCGGATGGACTCGGCCCGGGACACCAGCCGGTTCGCCTCGTCCACCGCCCGCTGCAACGTGTCCCGCAGTTCCTCGTCCTGGACGAGTTCCCGTATCGGCAGTTCGGTCTTCTTCCGCATCCGGCGCCAGTGGGCGAGCCCGTCCGGCTCCAGGGTGATCAGCGCGGTCACGTACGGCCGGTTGTCGCCCACGACCATGCACTGGCCCACCAGCGGATGCGCCCGCAGCCAGTCCTCCAACGGCGCCGGGGCCACGTTCTTGCCGCCCGACGTGATGATGATGTCCTTCTTGCGGCCGGTGATCGTGAGGTAGCCGTCCTCGTCGAGCGCGCCCACGTCGCCCGTCGCGAACCACTGGCCCCGCGCGACCCCCGGCCCGTTCCCGTTCCCCGCCCTCTGCTGCTCCGCGTTCCAGTAGCCGCTGAAGACCTGGCCGCCGCTGAGCAGCACTTCGCCGTCGTCCGCGATCCGTACCGCCGTGCCCGGCAGCGGCCAGCCGACCGTTCCCAGACGGGGCCTCAGCGGGGGTGTGACCGTCGCGGCGGCTGTCGTCTCCGTCAGGCCGTACCCCTCGAAGATCTCGATGCCCGCGCCCGCGTAGAACGCGGCGAGCCGGTGGCCGAGCGGGGAGCCGCCGCAGATCGCGTACTTCACCCTGCCGCCGAGTGCCGCCCGGATCCGCCGGTAGACCAGCGGGTCGTACACGGCGTGCGCCATCCGCAGGCCGAGGCCGGGGCCGGATCCGGTGCCGTGTTCGACGGCCTCCAGCGCTTCCCCGTACCGCTGGGCGATCCGCGCCGCGCGGTCGAAGGACGAGGCCCGGCCCATCTGCTCGGCGGTGGCCCGGCCCGTGTTGTAGACCTTCTCCAGGACGTACGGGATCGCCAGCAGGAACGTCGGCCGGAAGCCCGCCAGGTCGGTGAGGAGGTCCTCCGTACGGATGCTGGGGGCGTGGCCGAGGCGGACCCGCGCCCGCATGCAGCCGATCGCCACCATCCGGCCGAAGACGTGCGACAGCGGCAGGAAGAGCAGCGTCGACGCCGGGTCCGTGCTCACGGACTTGAAGACCGGGTGCAGCAGTTCGATCGCGTTGTCCACCTCGGCGAAGAAGTTCCCGTGCGTGAGGACGCAGCCCTTGGGACGGCCCGTGGTACCCGAGGTGTAGATCAGTGTGGCGACGGAGGACGGCGAGCGGGTGGCCCGACGGTCGGCGACGGCCTGGTCGGGTATGTCCCGGCCCGCCCGCTTCAGCAGTGCCACCGCGCCCGTGTCGAACTCCCACAGGTGTACCAGGCCCGGCAGTTGGCGGCGCTCGGCACTGATCAGCCTGGCCTGCTCCTTGTCCTCCACGGCGCAGGCGACCGCGCCCGAGTCCTGGAGTATCCAGCGGGCCTGGAAGGCGGACGACGTCGGGTAGACGGGGACGGTGACCAGGCCGGCGGCCCAGGCCGCGAAGTCGAGGAGCGTCCACTCGTAGGTGGTCCGGGCCATGATCGCGATCCGGTCCCCGGCCCGCAGCCCCTCGGCGATCAGGCCCTTCGCCACGGCCTGCACCTCGTAGGCGAAGTCCAGGGCCGAGACATCGGCCCAACTGCCGTCCGGCTGCTTCCTGCTGAGGACAGCCTCTTCGGGCGCCTGGTGCGCGTTGTCGAAGGGGATGTCCGCGAGCGAACCCTGCTCGACGGGGTGGACGAGCGGCGGTACGGAGACTTCCCGCACCCTCCCGTCCACGCGTCGCTTGTGCGGTTCCCACTGCTGTACGGACACGGTCACAGGCACGTGCGGCTCCTCATGTCGTGGTACGTCGGGTGCCGGGGCGGGCGGAGAACGGTGCGGAGGAACGGTGTGCGGAGGAAGGGACGGCGCGGGCGGAGTGGTGGAGGGGCCGAGATACCGGAGGGGCCGGGCGTCAGGGCCTTTCCAGCACCGCGGTGACGCCCTGTCCGCCCGCCGCGCAGATGGAGATCAGCCCCCGCCCCGGAGCGTCCCGCTCCGAGAGCAGCTTGGCGAGTGTCGCGACGATACGGGCGCCGGTCGCCGCGAAGGGATGCCCGGTGGCGAGCGAGGAGCCCGCGACGTTGAGCTTCGCGCGGTCGACCGGGGCCAGTCCCTGCTCCTCCCAGGCGGCCAGCGTGGCCAGCACCTGGGAGGCGAAGGCCTCGTGGACCTCGAAGAGGTCGAAGTCGGCGATGGTCAGCCCGGAACGTTCCAGCATGCGCGGGACGGCGTGGGCGGGGGCCATCAGCAGGCCGTCCGTCCGGTTCCGGTCGGCGTCGGCTGCGGACCCGGACCCTGGCCGAGAGCCAGTTACGGATCCGGCCTCGGCTCCCACTCCGGCTCCCGCTCCCGCTCCCGCTCCCGCTCTCGCTTCCGCTCCCACTCCGGCTCCGGCTCCCACTCCGGCTCCCGCTCCGGTGAAATCGACCGCCGCGGTCTCGTACAGCGTCAGATACGCCAGCGGCACCAGCCCGCGCTCCCGCGCCCACTCCTCGCTCGCGAGCAGCACGGTCGCCGCGCCGTCCGTGAGCGGGGTCGAGTTGCCGGCCGTCATCGTGGCACCCGGCTCCCCGGTGCCGAACACCGGCTTCAGCCTGGCGAGTTCGCCGACGGTGGAGCCCGGACGCAGATTCTGGTCGCGGGCCAGGCCCCGGAAGGGCACCACCAGGTCCTGGAGGAAGCCGCGTTCGTAAGCGGCGGCGAGCCGCTGGTGGCTGGCCGCCGCCAGCACGTCCTGGTCCTCGCGGCTGACGCCCCAGGCTCGGGCGGTGAGCGCCGCGTGCTCACCCATCGAGAGCCCGGTGCGGGGTTCGGAGTTGCGCGGGATGTCCGGGACGAGGTGCCGGGGGCGCACCCGTGCGAGCGCCTTGAGCCGCGCGCCGGCCGACTTCGCCCGCCGCGCCTCCAGCAGGATCTTCCTGAGCTGGTCGTTGACCCCGAGGGGCGCGTCGCTCGCCGTGTCCGCCCCACCGGCTATCGCACAGTCGACGGCGCCGAGCGCGATCTTGTTGGCAGCGGCGATGACGGCCTGCAGGCCGGTGCCGCAGGCCTGTTGGATGTCGTACGCCGGGGTGCGCGGGTCGAGCCGTGAGCCGAGCACCGTCTCGCGGGCCAGGTTGAAGTCGCGGCTGTGCTTGAGCACCGCGCCCGCCACGAACTCGCCGACCCGCTCGCCCTCCAGGCCGAACCGCTCGACCAGACCGTCCAGCGCGGCCGCCAGCATGTCCTGGTTGGACGCGGTCGCGTACGGGCCGTCGGCGCGCGCGAAGGGGATGCGGCTGCCTCCGATCACGGCGACCTTGAGGGGCTTCATCTCGACCAACTCCTGACCCTTGAGTAACCTTACTCAGGAGTAAATCTACGACGACGCAAGGAGTCCGGACAATGGCCGATCGCTATCTGCACTTCTCCAGCACAGCACCCGGCCGATTCCTGACACGCAGGCTCGGCCTTCCGCAACCGGCCGTGCTGCGCAGGTGGTCCGCCGAACGTCCGTCCCTCGAAGGGCCGTTGCTGCATCTGACCACCGCCGGAACCCCGCTCCCCGGGCTGGCCGAGGTGCTCGCCCGCACCGGCCTGGAGGTCGGCGCGGAGGCCGAACGCCCCGTGGGTGTGGTGCTGGACGCGACGGGGGTCGCCACGGTGACCGGTCTCGCGGAGGTGCACGGCACGCTGCATCCCGTCGTACGGTCGGTCGCGCCGGGCGGCCGGGTGGTGGTGCTGGGCGCGCCGCTCTCCGGCTCCGACCACCACCAGGCCGCGGCGCAGCAGGCACTCGAAGGCTTCGTACGGTCGCTGGGCAAGGAGATCGGACGGGGCCGCACCGTACAGCTGGTCAGGACCGTGTCCGCGACGGCCGCCGAGTCGACCCTGCGCTTCCTGCTGTCGCCGAGGTCCGCGTACGTCAGCGGCCAGGTCATCGAGATCGGCGGCGCCGCGGACGCCGGACCGGTCGCGGACGCCGGACCGGTCGCGGACGCCGGACCGGTCGCGGACACCGGACCGGTCACGCCCGCCGACGGGGACCTGCCGCTCGCCGGGCGTACGGCGCTGGTCACCGGCTCGGCGCGCGGCATCGGCGCCTCGGTGGCCGCGACCCTGGCCCGGGACGGGGCGAAGGTCGTCTGCCTCGATGTCCCGGAGTCACGGGCCGAGTTGACCCGTACGGCCGACTCGCTCGGCGGAACGGCCCTGCCCCTGGACATCACCGCCCCCGACGCGGCCGACCGGATCGCCGCCGCACTCCCCGACGGCCTGGACATCCTGGTCCACAACGCGGGCATCACCCGCGACCGCCGCCTCGCCAACATGCCCGCCGAGCGGTGGTCGAGCGTGCTCGACGTGAACCTGGACAGCGTGCTGCGGACGACGGACGCCCTGCTGAAGTCCGGCACGCTGCGGCCGGGCGGGCGGATCGTGGCGACGGCGTCGATCGCCGGGATCGGCGGGAACACCGGCCAGACCAACTACGCGGCGAGCAAGGCCGGGATCATCGGCCTGGTCCGGTCACTGGCGCCCCGGCTCGCGGAACAGGGCCTCACCCTCAACGCCGTGGCCCCCGGCTTCATCGAGACGAAGATGACGGCCACCCTCCCGCTCTTCATCCGCGAGGCGGGCCGCCGGCTGAACTCCCTGGGCCAGGGCGGCCTTCCGGTCGATGTGGCCGAGACGACGGCCTGGTTCGCGCACCCCGCGTCGGGCGCCGTCAACGGCCAGGTCGTACGGGTCTGCGGGCAGAGCCTGTTGGGGGCCTGAGGCGGCGCCCGGTCGCCGAGGGACGCGAGGCGCCCCCCCTCCCGGCCACTGGGGGGGGACCTCATGGCCGGCCGCCGGGTGCGGCAGATCAGCCCCCGGCCGGTCCGATCAGCTGGAGGTCCACGTACCCGGAGTGCGGGTTGCTCCCGGCCGGGCTCCCGTCACCGGCCTCGATGGCCGACACCTTCCACAGCCGGCCGGCGAATTCGAGGGTGTCGCCCACGCGGGCGTCCGGGTAGGAGGCGTCCCCGCCGTCCCGGCTCGCGATCCCGATGTCCGCCCGCGGGCCGGGGTTGATCTCCGTCACGACCGCGCTGTACTGCCCGCTGTACTCATTGTTCGGAATGTGCCACCTGAGACGGAAGCGCCCGTCGGTCAGGGACGGCCAAGTGGCCTCGGAGCTGGGTGGGGGTGACGAGGTCACGTTCTTCTGACCCTTCGGAGTGAGGACGACGCGGTAGGTGCAGATCTGCGCGACCGTGAACGAGGCCCGGCCGACAGTGAGGGCCTGGCCCGGCTTCACGGTCCAGTCCCGGGTCCCGGCCGCTGCCGCACCGGGGCCCGTCCCGTTGGTCAGGACCGCGGTACGGGCCGAACCGTCCGACCGCGCCTCCCGGTACAAGACCGATCCGGCGCCACCGGGCAGCTGGACGGAACCGCCACGCAGCACATGGATCCCCTTCGCCCCACGGTCACCAGCACACACCGGCCCCTTGTCGACGGCCGGCGCGGGGCGCGTCGCGGACGTCCGGGAGGACGACGGGGACGCCGCCTGCTTGCCGGACGGGCCGCAGCCCACCGCGAGAAGCACACAGCCGGTGGCCGCGGCGAATCGGACAGCCTTCATGACGTGGGTACCTCCAGAGCCTGCGGATTCCCGAAGAACTCCTTGTACTGATCGGGGCTCGCCACAATGTCCTTGTAAGGCGGGCCCCACGGGTTGCCAAGCACGATGTTGCCGTTCTGGAACCCCTTGACAAAGTAGACGTGGCGGGTCGAGAAAGACGTTCCCCAGTTCTGCTGGCCCTTCTTGTTCACATCGTCGCCACTGCCCGTGCTGACGATGACCGGGTGCCCGGACTCGAAGCTTTTCTGCACGGAGTCGACACTGTTGTCAATTCCTTTGGAGTTGTGGCCGGTGACGTAGGGAGGGGCTTTCTCGTTGAAGTCCCATTCGATCGCACCGTATGTCCCGTGCTCCGTACGGTCGTAGCGCTTGTCGCCCAGATGGTCGTCCGGAGCACCGCCCTTGTCGCCCCCGTAGACCAGAGCGAACGCCTTCTCGTAATAGGCAGGCCACATGGCTCCCTTGGCATGAGCAGACAGCGGATTGCCGTCCTTGTCCAGCGGCACGTCCGGGGTCACGGTGACCCACCGCTGGTTGCCGTCCTTGTCCCAGATGCGAACGTTGACGGTGCCATTGGGATTCTGCTTGATCCCGTCACGGATGAACTGGGGATTCACCTGTGCTGTCGAAGTGAGCGACGCGATGTACCAGCAGTCACCGAAGCGCCCCTGGTTGATGTCCGCAGCCGTGATGTCCTGCCCGTCGGAGCCCGGGGCGAAGAGGGGATCGGACGGGATACCCCAGTGCATGCCCTTCGCATCCGCCCCGGACTGCGAGTTCTTGCCATCCAGGTATGCGTCCGTGGTGTCGAATCCCGGTTGCGTCCCCGGAAAGGCAGCCTGCGCCTTGGCCCAGTGCTCGGGGCCGAGTTTCGCGAGGATCCCGCTGAGGTGATCGCGGCGCTCACCCTCGGGCAGGCCGTTCTCGTCCCACCATTTCCAGCCGCTGTCACTCGTGTTGCCGATCAGGTCGTTGTAACGCTTCAGGTCTGCCTCGGGAACACGGTCGAAGAAGGCATCCAGTTCGGCAGCGGTCATTCCATCCAGCATCCTCTCGACCTTCCTCAGGTCGTCACGGTTGCCGTTGGTGCCGAAGTCCTTACCGTCGAGTTCCTTGATCTGTTCCAGGGCGTCGTTGATGTGCTGCTCGTCGGCAGCGGCCTCGTCCGCGAAGAGGAGGGCCGGGTCGATCGAGTAGCCGTGCTCGATCAGGACCTTGCATTCTTCGAGCTGCTTGCTGCGGCGATCCATCGAACCGGCCATGTCCCCGAGCTCGCCGTCGAGCACCCCGGGCATGTGGGCGGGCCCGCCGAAGAACGAAGGCAGGACAAAGACCTGGCCGACAAGAGGCTCCAGGAGCGGGTCGGTCGTGGCCGGCTTTCCGTTCATGAGCTGGGACGCCTCGGTGAGGACGAGAGCCAGGTCCCGGTGCAGCCCCCTTGCGTCGCCGCCCAACTTTCGCAGGCTGGAAGCGAGTGCGCCGATCTCGGCGGTGTCGAAGCCACGGAATCCGGTCAATGGCCCGGTCCAGTCTTCTGCTTGGCCAAGGCCGCCTTCATCTGATCGTCGAGTCGGTCCGCCTCGACGTCCCAACGGCCGGCATCGTGCATGAGCGCGGATGCCATCTGACCCAACGTGCGGCTGCGGTTCACGATCTGCCTCGTCGAGTCGGTGGCAAACGGCCCCTGCCATATCGGAGGATCGGACTGCTGGGCCTTCTTCGCAGCACCGTCCAGATGGGGCCCGAGTCTGTTGGCGAGCGCGCGGGCCTTTCGGGCACAGGCCCGCAGATCCTCCGCCCGTTTCTTCAACTGTTCCGGCGTCTCCCCTGCCGGGTCCTCCGGTCGTCCCACTGTGCATCCCCCTTGCCAACCGACCGCCCAGATCGACTGGCCAGGCTAACAGTTGGCGCTCCAGCGGGCAGGGGGTTCAACTCGACCCTCATGGGGCCCACACCGCCCGATCACGCGGCGCACAAGCAATCAGCCCCCGGCCGGTGCGGCGCCGATCGGCGGCGACATCGACCAGCACCTGACCCCCAGGTAATCTTACCCTGGAGTAAATACCGTACGGATCAGGGAGCCTGGACCATGAGCGACCGTCCCCCGCACCCCGCCGGCCTGCTGACCACCATGGTGCGTGGCGCGCTGACCTCGCCCTTCAAGCCTGCCGTGTCGGCCGATGCGCCGTTGCCCGCAGGCAGGTTGACGCTTCCCGGAGCGCGGATCCACCCCGGGCGTCTCGCCGCGTACGCCCAGATCTGCGGCTTCGACCGGACCGGCCCGCTCCCCCTCACGTATCCGCATGTTCTCGGCTTCCCGGCGGCCATGCGGCTGATGACCGCGCGGGCCTTCCCGCTGCCGGTCCTCGGTCTCGTGCACACCGGCATCGAGATCACCCGGCACCGCGCCCTGCCGGCGGACCACGCGCCCGAACTGAGCGTGTACGCGGACGGGTTGAGGCCGCACCGGCGCGGCACCGAGGTCGTCATGGTGACGGAGGCGCGGCTCGCGGGCGAGCTGGTCTGGGAGTCGCGGAGTAGGTATCTGGCCCGGCACCGGACGTCCGAGGCGCACCCGGAGGTCCGTACGGACGACGCGCGATCACAGCGTACGGACGACGCTCAGCCCCACCGTACGGACGACGACGCCACCGTCGACACGGCCGCAACCACCGGGACCGCCACCGGAACCTCCATCGGGACCGCCACCGCGACAGCCACCTGGGAGCTGCCCGCCGGTCTGGGCCGCCGCTACGGCGCCGCGTCCGGGGACCGCAACCCGATCCACCTCTCCCCGCTGACCGCGAGGCTCTTCGGCTTCCCCCGCGCCATCGCGCACGGCATGTGGACGGCCGCCCGCTGTCTGGCGGAGGCCGGGACCCCGGACGCCGTACGGGTACGGATCGGGTTCAGGGCGCCGGTCCTGCTGCCGGGAACGGTGACGTACACCGCCGACCCCGGGGCGGGCACCTTCCGTCTCCTCAGCCGGGGCCGGGAAGGGGCGGAGCGGATCCACCTCACGGGCGAGGTGACGGCACCCAGCGCTCCCCGTTCATGAGGTTCTCCAGGCCCGCCCACGCGAAGTTCATCAGCGTCGAAGCGGCTTCCTTCGCCGAGACGCCGGGGGTCTCGTTCGCCCACCCGGCCAGCGACTCCGCGGCGCCGACCAGCGCCTGTGCCAGACCGGCCACATCACGGTCGGGAAGGGCCGGGTCGCGGTGTGCCTCGCGGTGCGCCGCGCCGATCAGGCCGGTCACGAACTTCGTGATCTCGTCCCGCATGGCGCCGACTTCGGCGGCGAACGGCTCACCGTGCGTGCGGGCCTGGCGGTGCAGGATGTTCCAGCCGTCCGGATGCCCCGCGGTGTGCTCGAAGAAGGCGCCCAGCCCGTGCCACAGTTGCCGGTCGGCCGGGTCGTCGGGGTCGACCCCGGTCTGCACCGCGTCGACGAGCGACTTCGCCTCGCGCCGTATGCAGGCGGTGAAGAGCTCTTCCTTGGAATTCAGATACAGATAGACCAGGGGCTTGGACACGCCTGCCAGTTCGGCGATCTCGTCCATCGAGGCGGCCCGGTACCCGCGCTGTCCGAAGGTCCGTACGGCAGCGTCCATCATCTGCTGCTCGCGTACGGCCCGGGGCATCCGCTTGCCCTTGGCTGCCTTGACTGCACCCACCTGAGAGTCCCTTCAGCCGGTCGGTCGTACCCCGGCAAGAGTACGGCTCCGGCCCCTCCCCGTCGTACGGAGGAGGGGCCGGAGCCGTGCGGCCGGGAATCAGGCGGCGACCGGAACCGCGTCCTTCTTCTGGGCGACGCGTGCCTCGTGGTCGTCGACCGGGGAGACGGACGCCGACCGGAACGCGTCGAGGTCGAGGATCTTCTCACGGGCCGAGACTACGACCGGGACCAGGATCTGACCGGCCACGTTCGTAGCCGTACGCATCATGTCCAGGATCGGGTCGATCGCCATCAGCAGGCCCACACCCTCCAGCGGGAGGCCCAGCGTGGAGAGGGTCAGCGTCAGCATGACCGTCGCGCCGGTCAGGCCCGCGGTGGCGGCCGAGCCGATGACGGACACGAAGGCGATCAGGACGTAGTCGCCGACGCCGAGGTGCACGTCGAAGATCTGGGCGATGAAGATCGCGGCGAGCGCGGGGTAGATCGCGGCGCAGCCGTCCATCTTGGTCGTCGCGCCGAACGGCACGGCGAACGACGCGTACTCCTTCGGCACACCGAGCCGCTCGGCCGACGCCTGGGTGACCGGCATCGTGCCGACGGAGGAGCGGGAGACGAAGGCCAACTGGATCGCCGGCCAGGCGCCCTTGAAGAACTGGAGCGGGCTGACCTTGGCGACGGTGGCGAGCAGGATCGGGTACACCCCGAACATCACCAGGGCGCAGCCGATGTAGACGTCGGCCGTGAAGGTCGCGTACTTGCCGATGAGGTCCCAGCCGTAGTCGGCGATGGCGAAGCCGATGAGGCCGATGGTGCCCAGCGGGGCGAGGCGGATGACCCACCACAGGGCCTTCTGGAGCAGTTCGAGCACGGCCTCGCTGAGGGTGAGGATCGGCTGCGCCTTCTCACCGAGGGAGAGCGCGGCGATACCGGCGACGGCTGCCATGAAGACGATCTGCAGGACGTTGAGCTGGGTGAACGGGTCGATCACGTTCTCCGGGATGATTCCGGTGAGGAAGTCCAGCCAGGAGCCCGCGTGTTCGGGCAGCTTGCCGTCCTTCGGGGTCAGGCCGGTGCCGGCGCCCGGGTTGGTGATCAGACCGATCGCGAGGCCGATGGCGACGGCGATCAGCGACGTGATCATGAACCAGAGCAGGGTGCGGGTGGCCAGCCTGGCGGCGTTGTTGACCTTGCGCAGGTTGGTGATGGACACCAGGATCGCGAAGAAGACGAGCGGGGCCACGGCCAGCTTCAGCAGCTGGACGAAGATGTGGCCGACCTTGTCGAGCGTGGCGTAGAGCCAGTGGATGTCCTGGCTGCGGGTCAGCCAGCCCAGCAGCACACCGATCACCAGACCGGCGACGATCTGGGCCCAGAACGGGATCTTGGGTATTCGGAACTTCGTGGGACTGGGGGCGGGGCTCGCGGAATTCGCGGACACGGGAACACTCCGGTGAGGACGCAGCTGTGTGCTCGGGATGGAGCACGGGGGACGGGGGCGCGGCGCCCAGCACATGGGGGGCGCCGCCGCATGAGGCCGTTCAGACGCGGCGACAGGCCGCGGACATGCAGCGGCAGAGATCGACATGCAGGCGCTCCACGAGCACGATGCTCGTGAAATGTGGGCGCGCGGCTGTCTTCATGTCGGACACATTAACACTTCAACTTTGAGAGTCTCAAAGCAGGGCTTTGGGGCAGCCGGTCACCGACGGCAGAGGGTGCCGACAGCAGAGGGACACGCCAATGACAGGACCCCGGCACCGGAGCGATGAGCTCCGGTGCCGGGGTCCTGTCGAACGGCTTGCGCGCGGCGTACCGCGGAACGGTGTCCTACGTACCGCGACCGGTGTCCTACGGAGGGAACGGCACCCTACCGGCGGACCGGCGTCCCACTGGACGAGGCCGCCCCACTGGACGAGGCCGTCCCACTGGACGAGGCCGTCCCACTGGACGAGGCCGCCCCACTGCACGAGGCCGCCCTACTGGACGAGGCCGTCCTCCTGCGTACGGTTGGCCTCCAGCCGGGCCTTGGCCCGGTCGACCCTGTTGATCAGCTGCTCGGACATCTTGTCGCGCTGCCGGCGCAGCAGGACGAAGCTCAGCGGCGCGGAGATGACCAGCGCGAGCAGGATCGTCCAGACGGCGTTGGAGCCGCCGAGTCCCTTCGGCACCACACCGAAGTGGACGAGCAGGGCGCAGAAGACCAGGGATCCCATGAAGATGAGGATTCGCATCGCGGTGTAGCGAATCGTGGCGCCCGGGTTGGCTACAGACACGGCTGAGGCCTCTCTCTTCGTACCTACGGCATCGGATCCTGCCCGACAAGTGAAGCACGCCCCAGTTGTGGCCGTCCCGGCCGGGGTGCGGTCACGCCGTGTCGGCCCGGGTGCGGTCACGCCGTGTCGGCCGGATCAGCCGGCCGGTCCGGATCGGTCACCCGCCCGGATCAGAGCAGCGGCAGGTACATCGTGATGTCGTCGCGGTCGTCCCCGGGGGCGACGCGGATCGCGCCGGGCACCCGGCCGACCTCCTTGTAACCACAGGATCCGTAGAAGCGGTCGACGCCGGTGCCGCCCCGGCAGGTGAGCCGGATGCTCTCGACGCCGTCGAAGGTACGGGCGGCTCCGGCCGCCGCTTCCATCAGGTCGCGCCCGTATCCCTTTCCCTGGTGGGAGGGGTGGACCATCACCGTGTACAGCCAGATCCAGTGCCGCATCAGACGGTGGGTGTTGTACGCCAGGAAGGCGGTGGCGGCGACCGTGCCGTCGGCTTCCCTGCCGACCAGCAGCCGGGTGCGGCCCTCGGCCATCGCGGCCAGGTGCTTGACGAGTTCGGGGCGTATGTCGTCGGGGCTGACCGGCGGGACGAACCCGACGGCGCCGCCGGCGTTCGACACGTCCGCCCAGAGCGCGACGACGCCGTCCCGCAGCCCGGTGTCGATCGGCGGGTCCAGCTGAAACGTGAGGCTCATGGGGACCAGCGTAGAAAAGCGCGGAACCCCGGCCGTGGCCGGGGTTCCGTCGTGCAGGGGTCCGCAGCGGAAGGTCCGCGGTGCGGGTGCCGGCGCGTGCCGACGTCAGAAACGCATCGTCTGCGGGGACTCCCGGCGGTCCGCGTCGGGACCGTCGAACTCGCGGACGATCTCGTAGTGGGTGTTGCGCTCGACCGGGCGGAAGCCCGCGTCACGGATCAGTTCGAGCAGGTCCTCACGGCTGAGCTTGTTGGGCGTGCCGTAGTTGTCCGCGTCGTGCGTGATCTTGTACTCGACGACCGAGCCGTCCATGTCGTCGGCGCCGTGCTGGAGCGCGAGTTGCGAGGTCTGCACGCCGTGCATCGGCCAGAAGACCTTGACGTGCGGGACGTTGTCGAAGAGGAGACGCGAGACCGCGAAGGTCTTCAGCGCGTCGACGCCGCTCGCCATCGTCGTACGGGCCTGAAGGCGGTTACGGATCTTGCCGTCCTTCATGTCCTCGAAGTCGTGCTGGTAGCGCAGCGGGATGAAGACCTGGAACCCGCCGGTCTCGTCCTGGAGTTCACGCAGCCGCAGCACGTGGTCCACGCGGTGGCGCGGCTCCTCGATGTGCCCGTACAGCATCGTGCACGGGGTCTTCAGACCCTTCGAGTGCGCGAGGCGGTGGATGCGCGACCAGTCCTCCCAGTGGGTGGCGTGGTCGACGATGTGCTGCCGGACCTCCCAGTCGAAGATCTCGGCGCCGCCGCCGGTCAGCGACTCCAGACCGGCCTCGATCAGCTCGTCGAGGATGTCGGAGGCCGACATCCCGGAGATCGTCTCGAAGTGGTGGATCTCGGTGGCGGTGAACGCCTTGAGCGCGACCTGCGGAAGGGCTTCCTTCAGCGCGCTGAGCGAGCGGGGGTAGTAGCGCCACGGCAGCGTCGGGTGCAGGCCGTTGACGATGTGCAGCTCGGTGAGGTTGTCGCCCTCCATCGCCTTGGCGAGGCGGACGGCCTCCTCGATGCGCATCGTGTACGCGTCCTTCTCGCCCGGCTTGCGCTGGAACGAGCAGTAGGCGCACGAGGCGGTGCACACGTTCGTCATGTTGAGGTGACGGTTCACGTTGAAGTGGACGACGTCGCCGTTCTTGCGCGTACGCACCTCGTGGGCGAGGCCACCGAGCCAGGCCAGGTCGTCCGTCTCGTAGAGCGCGATCCCGTCCTCGCGGGTCAGCCGCTCACCGGCCCGGACCTTCGCCTCCAGCTCGCGCTTGAGGCCGACATCGGTGATCGATGCAGTCATGTAGCGGCCGCCTCCCATATGCGTACGTAAACAACCAGCCAACCGTACTCCCCCGCCTTTCCGGTTTCCGGCGGCGGGACCCGCACGGCAGTCCGGGCCGGCAGGGCCGTCCGGGTCAGCTCTGCTCGGGGAGCTCGCCGACCCGGTTCTCCCACTTGGTGGAGAGCACGATCGTGGTACGCGTCCTGGAGACGCCCCGGGTGCCGCTCAGCCTGCGGATGGTCCGCTCCAGACCGTCCACGTCGTCGACCCGGACCTTGAGCATGTACGAGTCGTCACCGGCGATGAACCAGGCGTCCTCGATCTCGGCGAGGTCCTTCAGGCGGTGCGCGACGTCCTCGTGGTCGGCCGCGTCCGAGAGCGAGATGCCGATCAGGGCGGTCACCCCGAGCCCGAGCGACTTGGCGTCGACGGTGGCGCGGTAACCGGTGATGACTCCGGCGGCCTCAAGACGGTTGATGCGGTCGGTGACGCTGGGGCCGGAGAGTCCGACGAGCCGGCCGAGCTCGGCGTAGGAGGCCCTGCCGTTCTCCCGCAGTGCCTGGATGAGCTGCCTGTCCACCGCGTCCATACCGTTGGAGCCTTCCATTGTTCAGGAATATGGCGAGCTTGCTTCTGAAATCTTAGGCTTGCAGGGAAAATACCCTGCGAATCACGGCCGCGGCTACCGGGGTCCCCTCAGGCGGGGCCCTGTGACGGATCCTGTGTGCGGGAGCCTCCGAGCTCTCCCTCCCAGCGGCGGTACAGCCGGTGCGGCACCCCGGCCGCGTCCAGCACCCGGCCGGCCACGAAGTCCACCAGGTCCTGGATGTGCGTCGCCCCGGCGTAGAACGCGGGTGAGGCGGGCAGCACCACGGCGCCCGCCTCGTCCAGGGCCACCAGGTGCTTCAGCGTCTGACCGTTGAGCGGGGTCTCCCGCACCGCGACGACCAGTCGGCGCCGCTCCTTGAGGGTCACGCTCGCCGCCCGCTGGAGCAGGTCCTTCGAGAGCCCCAGCGCTACCCCGGCCACACAGGCGGTGGACGCGGGGACGACGAGCATCCCCTTGACCGGGTACGAACCGGAGGACGGCCCGGCGGCCAGATCCCCGGCGGCCCAGTGCCGTACCCGCCCGGCGTCCGCCATCCCCACCGCGTCCACCGCGAAGGTGCCCGGCTTGCCGTCGGCGCCCCTGGACAGCCAGGTGCCCAGGTCCTGCTGCCAGTGCGCGTCCCGGAACGCGATCCCCGTCTCGTCGAGCAGCGTCAGCCGGGAGGCGCGGCTGACCACCAGGTCGACGTCCTCACCCGCGTCCAGCAGCCCGCGCAGCACGGCTGCCGCGTACGGCGTACCGGACGCCCCGGAGATTCCGACGACCCAGGGCCGACGCTGCTGCTGACTGTGTACGTTCACCTGCTCCACGGGTCCGAGCCTATCCGGCGGCCCGGATCCGGAACCGGGTGCGGCCCGGGAACCGAACCGGGTGCGGCCTCGAACCGGAACTCAGCAGGGTGCCCCGGACGTTCCCGGCACGGGGACAAGGGATCCCCGCAAGGGAACGAGGAGTGGGGGTCCGCGATGGCCACGACGCCGGATCGGCTCGCGTGGGGCACCGGCGACCGGGTCAGAGCCGCGGCCAAGCTGATGGCCGGGTGGGTGGCCCTGCTCTGGGTGCTCGAAGTGATCGACGTGTCGACGGGGCACGCGCTGGACACGTTCGGCGTCGAACCGCGTCAGCTCGGTGAGCTGCGCGATGTGGTGCCCTCCGCCTTCATCCACTTCGGGTTCGCCCATGTCGCGTCCAACAGTGTGCCGCTGCTGGTCTTCGGGTTCCTGGCCGCGCTGAGCGGTATCCGCAGATTCGCCGCGGTGGCCGCGCTGATCGTCGTGGTCGACGGGCTCGGTGTCTGGCTGGTCGCGCCCGCGCACACCAACACCGCAGGCGCGTCCGGGCTGGTCTTCGGGCTGTTCGGCTATCTGCTGGTCCGCGGCTTCGTGGACCGCCGGATCCTGGACATCGGCGCCGGGCTGTTGGTCGGCGCGGTCTGGGGTTCCTCGATACTGCTGGGCATCTCCCCGGGGAACACCGGGGTCAGCTGGCAGGGGCATCTGTTCGGGCTGGCCGCGGGGGTGGCGGCGGCGTTCGTGTTCCGCCGCCGGGCCACGGAGCCCGCCCCCGCCCCGCTCCTCCAGTGAGGCCGCGCCGTGCGTACGTGCGGCGCGCCGTCCGTACGTGAGGCCGCGCACCCGGCGTACGCCGCCGCGGACGGCCGGGCCCCCCGGACGGCTGGGCGCCTCGGCCGGTCGGCGCCACGGACGGCTGGGCGCCTCGGCCGGTCGGCACCTCAGACGGTCAGGCCGCGCACCAGCAGGTCCAGCAGCGCGCACACGAACAGTGCGATGCCGATGAATCCGTTGACGCTGAAGAACGCCCGGTTCAGCCGGGACAGGTCGTGCGGCTTGACCACCGTGTGCTCGTAGACGAACGCCACCGCGACGATCGCCAGCCCGATCCAGAAGAACGCCCCGGCGTGCGTCGCCACCGCGAACCAGACCAGCAGGCCCGTCGTCACGACGTGGCAGCCGCGCGCGCCGTACAGCGCGGCCGGGATACCGAAGCGGGCCGGCACCGACTTCACGCCGTGCGCCCGGTCCGCCTGCACGTCCTGGCAGCCGAAGATCAGGTCGAAGCCGCCGATCCACACGCCGACCGCGAGACCGAGGATCACCGCGTCCCAGGACCACTCCCCGGTGATCGCCAGCCAGGCCCCGACCGGGCCGATCGCCTGGGCGAGGCCGAGGATGGCGTGCGGGAAGTTGGTGAACCGCTTGCCGTACGGATAGACCACCATCGGCACGACCGCGAGCGGCGCCAGCGCCAGACAGAGCGGGTTCAGCGCCGCCGCCGCGCCGAGGAAGACGACGACCGCGGCGAGCGCCCCGGTCCAGGCCGACTTCACCGAGACCGCGCCGGTGACCAGTTCACGGGTGGCGGTGCGCGGGTTCCGGGCGTCGATCTCGCGGTCGATGATGCGGTTGCAGGCCATCGCGAACGTCCGCAGCCCGACCATCGCGACCGTGACCAGGACCAGCCGTCCCCAGTGGATGCTGCGGTCGAGCTGGAACATCGCGGTCAGCGCGGCGATGTACGCGAAGGGCAGCGCGAAGACCGAGTGCTCGATCATCACCAGCCTGAGGAAAGCTTTCACCCGGCCCGGCGGCGCGGGCTCGGGCCCGAAGAGGTCCCGGGTTGCTGAATCGGCGCTCACGAAAGCCCGTACTCCTTCCAACGGCGGTCGACCTTCGCCGCCGTCTGCGGGTCCGACTCGACCATCTCGGGCCAGCCGCCGTCCCGCGTGTAGCCCTCCTCGGGCCACTTCCTGGTTGCGTCGATCCCCGCCTTGCCGCCCCAGAACTGCTGGTAGGAGGCGTGGTCGAGGTGGTCGACCGGACCTTCGACGACGGTCAGGTCGCGTGCGTAGTCTGTATTGCCGAGGGCCCGCCAGGACACCTCGTGCAGATCGTGCACATCGCAGTCGGCGTCCACCACGACGATCAGCTTGGTCAGCGACATCATGTGGGCGCCCCAGACCGCGTGCATGACCTTCTGCGCGTGCTTCGGGTACTTCTTGTCGATCGAGACGATCGCGCAGTTGTGGAAGCCGCCCGACTCGGGGAGGTGGTAGTCCACGATGTCCGGAATGATGATCTTGAGCAGCGGCAGGAAGAAGCGCTCGGTGGCGCGGCCCAGCGGCCCGTCCTCGGTCGGCGGGCGGCCGACGACGATCGACTGCAGCAGCGGACGCTTGCGCATCGTGACGCAGTCGATGGTCAGCGCGGGGAACGGTTCCTGCGGGGTGTAGAAGCCGGTGTGGTCGCCGAAGGGACCCTCGGGCAGCATCTCGCCGGGCTCCAGCCACCCCTCGATGACGACCTCGGCGTGCGCCGGGACCTGGAGCGGGACCGTCTTGCAGTCGACCATCTCGATCCGCTTGCCCTGCACGAACCCGGCGAAGAGGTACTCGTCGATGTCCTCGGGCAGCGGGGCCGTGGAGGCGTACGTCACCGCGGGCGGCGCACCGAAGGCGATCGCGACGGGCAGCCGCTCGCCCTTCCTGGCGGCCACCGCGTAGTGGTTGCGGCTGTCCTTGTGGATCTGCCAGTGCATCCCGATGGTGCGCTTGTCGTGGCGCTGGAGCCGGTAGAGGCCGAGGTTGCGGATGCCCGTCTCGGGGTGCTTGGTGTGGGTCAGCCCCAGGTTGAAGAAGGAGCCGCCGTCCTCGGGCCAGGTGAAGAGCGCGGGGAGCTGGTCCAGGTCCACGTCGTCACCGGTCAGGACCACTTCCTGCACGGGGGCGGCCTCGGACTTCACCTTCTTCGGCGGTACGTGGACCATCGAGCCGAGCTTGCCGAAGGCTTCCCGTACGCCGACGAAACCGTGCGGCAGCTCGGGCTTGAGCAGTCCGCCGATCCGGCCGCTGATCTCGTCGTACGACTTCAGGCCGAGCGCCTTGAGCAGGCGGCGGTCGGTACCGAAGACGTTCATCGCCAGGGGCATGGACGCGCCCTTGACGTTCTCGAAGAGCAGCGCGGGACCGCCCGCCTTGTTGACGCGGTCGACGATCTCCCCGACCTCCAGGTAGGGGTCGACCTCGGCCTTGATGCGCTTGAGGTCGCCATCGCGCTCCAGCGCCCTGAGCAGCGAGCGAAGATCGTCATAAGCCATGCGGTCCAGTCTGTCATCCTCCGTGGCGAAGCCTGCCGGGAGCCTTCGACCGGCGCGGCCGAGGGCGCCCGACCGTTACCCTGTGGCCGTCATCGGGATGTACGGAACGTCCCGTCACCATTCCCTGGGGGGAACGTTCGACCATGCTCAGGTATCTGCCGTTCCTGCTGGTCCTGGCGCTGTGGATCTACGCCTTCATCGACTGCCTGAACACGCCGGAGGAAGAGGTCCGCGGCCTGCCGAAGGTCATCTGGGTCATCATCATCCTGCTCTTCGGTGAAGTGCTCGTCGGCCCGATCGCCTGGATCGTCGCGGGCAAGCAGCGGCGTGGCCCCGGCGCGGGTTCGACCCCCGCCGAGTGGCACCGCAACCAGCGGACGACGTGGACGGCCCCCGACGACAATCCCGAGTTCCTGAAGTCCTTGACGGAAGAGAACAAGAAGGACGAGTCGCTGCTCAAGGACTGGGAGGCGGACCTGCGCCGCCGTGAGGACGAACTGCGGCGGCGCGAGAGCGGCGACGAAGCGAGCTGAGTCTCCGCCCTCCTTGAGGCCGCCCGCCTGTTTCCTTGAGGCCGCCCGCCTGAGCCTCCGGCGGGCGGGCCCCTGGGAGGATCGGGGGATGGAACTCACCCAGGCACAGGAGTGGCTGGCCACGGCGGTCGCGGAGGCGCGGGCCGGGCTGGCGGAGGGCGGCATCCCGATCGGCGCCGCGCTGTACGGGGCGGACGGCGAGCTGCTCGGCCACGGGCACAACCGCCGTGTCCAGGACGGCGATCCTTCGATGCACGCGGAGACGAACGCCTTCCGCGCGGCCGGACGGCAGCGGTCGTACCGGGGCACGACCATGGTCACCACGCTCTCCCCGTGCTGGTACTGCAGCGGCCTGGTCCGGCAGTTCGGGATCTCCCGGCTGGTGGTCGGGGAGGCGGTCACCTTCCACGGGGGCCACGACTGGCTGGCCCGGCACGGGGTGGAGGTCGTGGTGCTCGACGACGCCGGGTGCGTGGAGCTGATGCGGGACTTCGTCACCCGGCATCCGGCGCTCTGGAACGAGGACATCGGGGACGAGCCGGACGGCACGAACGACGACGCGAACAGCGACACGAACGGCCCCGCGAACGGCCCCGCGAACGGCCCCGCGAACGACACGGCGACCGGCCGTACGACCGGCGATGCGTGAGGGATGTCCCGGTACGCCCACCCGACGGCCAAAGGTGTCTTTCAGCCGCGGCGTGAAACCTTTACCCCTACCAACCTCCCGTATATAAGCTGATGTTGGCGCAGTGACAGCTGCGCCGACCGGCACGGGAGGTGCTGTGGACAGAGAGCTGTACGGACGGGACGCGCTCCTCCACGGCCTCGCGCCACGCCTCATCGGCCTGCCGCCCGAGGGCTACCAGCAGACACCCACCGAGGCGTTCGCGGGCGGGCGGGACGACCTGCCGGTGGCCGTGCTCACCGGCGGTCGCGGCATGGGCAAGACCGTCGTACTCAAACAGCTCCGCACCAACTACCGCGGCCGTACGCCCGTCGCGCTGATCGACTGCGAGCACCCGGACTTCGCGGCGATCCCGTCCAGCCATCCGCGCGCGCCCTTCTGGTCGCCCGTCACCGAGGCGCTCTCGGTGCTCGGGGAGCAGCTCGGGCCCGCCGTGCGCGGCGCCGGAGCGGTCGAATTCCCGCGCCTGGCGGCCGGGTTGATGGCCATCGCGTCCACCGGCTGGGACCCGAACAACCGCCAGCAGGTCCATGACGAGGCGCTGCGGCTCGGCATGCTCGTCGAGTCGGGTTCCCGGCTCAAGAGCCTGAGCCGTGGCTGGCTGGTCAAGATCACGGCGAAGTTCGCCGCGCTGTGGACGGGCGCGCCGCCCGGCCTGGACGTCATCGTCGAGACCACCGTCGAATCGCTGCTCGAGGACCTCTTCGACCGCGGGCAGCGCGCCGCCGCCAACTGGTACGGGCAGTACCCCGGCGCGGGCGGCCAGGCGAAGCGCGGCCTGAACCTGATGGCGCTCCAGTTCCACCGGGAACGCGACAGTGACGCACGGGCGCTCGCCGAGCGCCATCTCGTCGGCGCCCTGCGCGCCGATCTGCGGGCCGCGTACCAGGGCATGGGGCGGCTGCGCCGGGTCGGCAGGCCGCTGGTGCTGCTCGACAACGTCCAGGCACCGCTGGGCCGCCGACTCCTTGAGCCGGTACTGCGCGACCGCGCCGCGGGCCGCCCCGACCAGGTCGTCTTCATCGCGGCGCTGCGCGGGTACGACCATCCGGCGCTGCGCTCCGCCGAGCGCTGCGCCCTCCCCCAGGTCACGCACACCACACCGTGGACCCGGGGCACCGAGGTCGCGTCGGGCGCGCTCGTCGTGGAGCTGACGGCGCTGGGGCCCGAGCACGTACGGCAGATGCTCGGCCGGGAGGACCCGGCGATGCGTACTCCGCCGCTGCTCGCCCGCTCCGTGCACCGGCTGACCGGCGGCCGGCCGCTCGGCGTCGCCCTGCTGACGAAGGCGGCGGGACAGGCGGTCCAGCTGGCGGGTCCGACGGTTCCGGTCGCCGAGGGCCCCGAGCATCTGACCCCCGGTTCACTGCTCTCGCGTCCGGTGCTGCTGCGTGAGGACGAACCGGGCCGCCCGACCGTGACCGAACTGCTCCAGCAGCTGGTGGATCCCGCGAGGCTCGACCGGCTCGCGGTACTGGCCGCCGCGCACGGCACGGCGGACGCCGAGCAGCTGGCCGCCGCCCGGCTGGACCACGACGGCGGCCGGGCGGGCGTGCTGCCGATGCGCGACCTGCTGACCGGGGAGTACTGGCCCGTCGCACCGGACCACTTCATCGGCGACCCGTTCCTGCGCACCCTGCTGTTGCACCGGCTGCGCCACCCGGACGGCGAGGCGACCACCACCTCCGAGCGCTGGCGCGAGGTGCAGGAGACGATGCGCGACCTCTGCGCGGAGACAGCGCCGCGCCGTCTCCACCACGAGCTGGCGCTGGGCCGCACCGAGAACGCGGTGACGTATCTGCGCGACACGTTCGGTGTCTCGTCCGCCGCCGACTGGCTCGACGAGCTGCGCTTCATCGCGTCCGCCCCGTACTTCGCGGACCACGACGACCGGCGCGCGGTGGCCCTCGGCCGGACCGACGCGGAGCAGGTGACACCCGACGGCATCGACCGGATCTTCCATCTGCGCATACGCCGACTGCTGTACTGCGTCTGGCAGTTGACGGATCTCCTGGCGCTGCCGGACGAGGGTCTCGCCGAGAAGATGGGGGACGAACTGGGGCAGCTCTCGGGGCTGCACCCCACCGGCAACGAGGTGCTCTGGCACGCCTCCAGGAACTGGCCGACGGCCGTCCGGGAGTGGCGGGGCCTGGACCGTTCAGCAAGCGACCTGGGGGGCAACGCGCTGTGAGCAATCGTTTCCGCGAATTCTTCTGGTTCACCGGCCTGCGGCGCATCCTGACCTCGACGGTCGTCCTGGCGCTGCTCGCCGGGGCGGGCATCGCCGCATACGCGATCTACACCCCTGATCTGCACTGCGCCACGGGCGTCGACCGCCCCGAGAAGGGCGCGGAGTGCATCGGCGTCAACGGCGACGGCTACGACTTCGGGAGACCCGCGCTGCACGACGTGGCACAGGCCATCGCCCGGGAGAACCGGACCCTGAAGAAGGGCGAGTACGCCACGGTCGCCCTGCTGCTGCCGCTCACCTCCACGGACCGGGACATGGCGAACAAGGTGCTGCACGAGACACAGGGCGCCTTCGTCGAGCAGTACCGCGCCAACCACGGCTCCAACGGTCTGGTGCCGAAGATCAGGCTCGTGCTGGCCAACACCGGTGTCGGGAGCGCGCTCTGGCCCGGCGCCGTGAAGAAGCTGGAGGGCATGACCGGCGCCCCCGACCATCTGCGGGCCGTCTCCGGGGTGGCCACCAGCAGTGACGAGACCCGCGCCGCCGTCACCGATCTGACGCAGCATCACATTCCGGTCATCGGCACCACCATCACGGCCGACGACATCGCCAACGGCCCGAAGTCCAGCCACTTCCCAGGGCTCGCCCGGGTCTCGCCGACCAACCAGGACGAGGCCGCCGCGCTGGCCAACTTCGCCGACGTCGACCCCAGGAAGACCCTGATGGTCCGCGACAACCGCCCCGGCGACCACTACACCTCGACGCTGAAGAGCGCCTTCGACGGACTGATGAAGGGCGCCCCGTACGCGGACCGCGAGTACACCTCACCGGCCAACCCGTCCCAGGACGGCTCGACCGCCAACACCTTCGAGCAGGACACCGAGGTGATCTGCTCGACCCAGGTGAACACGATCCTCTTCGCCGGGCGCCACACCCAGCTGCGGCAGTTCGTGAACGAACTGGGCAAGCGGGGCTGCCAGGAGAAGCCGTACACCATCCTCACCGGTGACGAGGGCTCGTACCTCGGCTACGACACCAAGCTCAACCGGAGCGCGCTGCGGCCGAGGAGCAAGGGCGCGGCCAAGGTGACGGTCGAGTACGCGGCGCTCGCCCACCCCGACGCGTGGACGTCCGGGAACCCCTCGACGCCGAAGACCGGCGGCACGGCAGCCGACTACACCGAGTTCTTCCAGTGGGTGGCGACCGCGTCGGGCAAGGAGGTCGGCCCGATCGGCCCGATCGGTGCCAAGTCGCTGGCCGACGGGCAGGCGATCATCGCGTACGACGGCATGACGACCGCGGTGACCGGCATCCGGAAGGCCAGGGCGAGCAGCAGCATCCTGCCGGACATCGACGACGTCGGGCGGGAGTGGTCGAAGCTGCAGGGGCCGCTGCGGGTGGAGGGCGCGAGCGGCTGGATCTGCCTGGACAACTACGGGAACCCGTACGACAAGGCCGTACCGATCGTGGAGCTCGCGGCCGACGGCACCCCGCACTTCAAGGAACTCGCCTGGCCGAAGAAGAACCCCCCGAATCAGGAGTGTGTGCCGCCGCGCTCGTAGGCGGCGCGCAGCAGCTGCCAGCGCTCCCGGTTCCAGGAGGACCAGTCCTTGGGGCTGCCTTCGAGCGCGTCGTACAGGAACTCGAAGTGGATGTGCCACCCGGCCAGCGAGTCCAGCAGCTGCGCCGGGGCGCCGGTGAACTCGTTGCTGAACCGCACCACGGTCGCGTCGGGGCCCACCGATTCCAGATGGAATCTGACCCGGCCGTGCACGGAGAGGGTGTACTCCACGACCCGCTCCGGGTCCCAGGCGGTGATGCTCCCGGTGGCCACCGTCGGCTCGTTGAGCCAGCGCAGCGTCACCCGGCCGTCGAGCCGCGACTCGAAGACGTCGGCCGCGGCGAGCCAGCCGGGGAGCCCCACGGGGGTGGCGACGGCGCCCCACACCCGCGCCGCCGGATGCGGCAGGTACAGGGCGAACCGCAGGACGTGGCTGTTCCCGTGGCTGGTGCTGGTGCCGTGTGCGAGGGCCTCGGTCATGACACCACCCTCGCGCGGCGGGGCCCGTTCCGCACAGAAGAGGGCCGGTTCTCCGACACGTGTCGGGAAACCGGCCCTCTTCGATGGTGGAACAGGCGGCGGGGTCAGACCCCGGCGTAGGAGTGCTTGCCGCTGATGAAGATGTTCACGCCGTAGTAGTTCCAGATCCAGCAGGCGAAGGCGAAGAGCGCCAGATAGGCGGCCTTGCGGCCCTTCCAGCCGGCCGTCGCGCGGGCGTGCAGGTAGCAGGCGTACACGACCCAGGTGATGAACGACCAGGTCTCCTTGGGGTCCCAGCCCCAGTAGCGGCCCCAGGCGTCGCCCGCCCAGATCGCGCCCGCGATGATCGTGAACGTCCAGAGCGGGAAGACCGCGGCGTTGATGCGGTACGAGAACTTGTCGAGCGAGGCCGCCGAGGGCAGCCGGGAGAGCACCGACCGGGCGAAGGCGCTGGGCTCCTGGCCGCGGGCCAGCTTCGCCTCGAAGCTGTCGCGGAAGAGGTAGAGCGCGGTGCCGACGAAACCGATGTAGAACATCGCGCCGCAGATGATCGCCGTCGAGACGTGGATGTACAGCCAGTACGAGTGGAGCGCGGGGACCAGCTGGTCGCTGCTCGTGTAGAGCACCGTGGTGGCGATGCCGAGGTCGAGCAGGACCGTGGTGACCAGGGCCAGGCCCAGCCAGCGGACGTTCTTCTTCAGGACCAGCAGGACCAGGTACGCCGCGACCGCCACCGAGGAGAAGGTGATCGAGAACTCGTACATGTTGCCCCACGGCGCACGCTGCACCGACAGCGCACGGGCCACCACACCGCCCGCCTCGACGAGGAACCCGAGGACGGTCAGCGAGACCGCCACCCGCCCGTACAGGTCACCCTTCTCGGTGCCGCCGGAGGCTCCCGGGCCGTCCGGCACGTCGCGCGAGCCGGCCGCGGACCGGGTGATGATCTTCGGCCGGTCCAGTACGGCGGTGCCTCCGGCCTTCTTGACCTGGACGGCAGGGGCGGCGGCGGACACCGTCGACGTCAGCGCGGCGGCCGTACGGCCCACCTTGCTGCGCGCGCCGAAGGTCCACTCCGCGATGTGCGCGAAGAAGGCCAGGGTGTAGACGGCCATCGACGAATAGACGAGCACATTGCTGATGTGCGCCAGGTTCTCATTGGTTCCGGCGGCGAGATTCACTTCTCGGCCCCTTCGGGAGTCTCTGCGGTTGCAGCGGGATCAGGCGCCGACGGCGCCACTGAATGGAGCGTCGCGGCCAGGTCGGCCAGCTCCTCGGGGAGCTTCGCGGACTCGCTCCGCCCCAGCCCCGCCATCTCGACGACGGTCACGCCGTCCTCTCCTCGTACGGCACGCACCCACACACGGCGGCGCTGGATGAACAGCGATCCGGCGAGCCCCACGATGGCCGACAGCGCGCCGACGAGCGCGAAGTCGGTGCCCGGCTGCTGCGAGATCTGGAAGCTGGCCCACTGCTTGACCCCGACGAACTGGATCGAGCCCTCGCTGCCGGGCAGCTTCATCGTCTCGCCGGGCAGCAGGAGCTTCGCGAGCTTGTTGCCCTTGCTGTCCTTGTACTGCTTCATGTTCTTCGGGTTGAGCTGGTACACGCTCTGCGGCAGCCCCGAGTCGACCCCGAGGTCGCCGTGGAAGCCGGACACCGCCATCACCGGGAAGTCGAGCCCCGGGAAGGTGGAGAACATGGTGCCCTTGCCCTTGCCCGCGTACGTCGGCACGAACATGGTCTGGAAGCCGAGCTGTTCCTTCTTGCCCGCGGCGTTCCGGTACCCGTCCATCACCTTGATGGCACCGGTCGACGTGGCGTTGGAGTCGAGCGGCAGCAGCGGCACGGCGTCGCGGTAGATCTCCTTGCCGTGCCCGTCCTTGACGGAGACGACCGGGGCGTAGCCGTGCGAGATCAGGTAGACCTTCGAGCCGTCGACCTCAAGGGGCTCGTTGACCTTGATGACGCCCTTCTTGTCCTTGCCGGTCGCGCCCTCGGAGTACGTCACCTGGGCTTCGTACCTGCGAGGTGTGCCGCGGTTGGGCCCGTTCTTCTCGTACGTCCCGATGAACTTGTCCAGCGTGAAGCTGAACGGCGCCAGGTCGTCCGGGTTGAAGAGCGTGCCGGGCTTGAAGTCGTCGTACTGCGTGAGCGTGTTGGAGAAGCCGTCGCCCTGGACGATCAGCTTGCCGCCCTCGGACTTCCACAGCTGCCCGGACGCGAAGGACACCAGGAGCACGATCAGCGCGATGTGGAAGAGGAGGTTCCCGGTCTCGCGCAGATAGCCCTTCTCGGAGGAGACCGCATCGCCCGCGATATGCGCGCGGAAGCGGCGCTTCTTCATCATCGCCAGCGCGGCCTCGCGAACCACCTCGGGCTCGGAGTCCGTACGCCAGGTCGTGTAGACGGGCAGCCGGGTCAGCCGCTTGGGCGCGCCCGGCGGGCGGCTGCGCAGCTGGCCGACGAACTGCCAGGTGCGCGGCACGATGCAGCCGATGAGCGAGATGAACAGCAGGATGTAGATCGCGGAGAACCACACCGAGCTGTAGACGTGGAAGAGCCCCAGCTTGTCGTAGAAGGGCGAGATCAGGTCGTGCTTCTTCTTGAAGTCGGCGACCTTCATCTCGTCGATGCTGGTCTGCGGGATCAGCGAGCCGGGGATGGCGCCGAGCGACAGCAGGAGCAGCAGGAGCAGCGCGACGCGCATCGAGGTCAGCTGCCGCCAGAACCAGCGGATCCAGCCCACGACCCCCATGGCGGGGAGGCTGGACGCCGACTCCTCCCGGGGAGCGGTGGACAGCTGCGATCCCGCCGCGCCGAGATCGCTTTCGCTCTCGGCGCGGTCGTTCGCGGGGTCCGTCGTTTCGGTCGTCTTGCTCATGGAACTCAGATCCCCACCGCGTAGCCGTTCGTCCAGACCTGCATCTCCTGGATGATGCGGTCCCAGGCGCCGGTGAGCAGCAGCAGCCCGGTCACGATCATCATGATCCCGCCGATGCGCATCACCCAGACGTAATGCTTCTTCACCCAGCCGAAGGCACCGAGGGCCTTGCGGAAGGCCACTGCGGCGAGCACGAACGGCACGCCGAGACCGAGGCAGTACGCGACGGTCAGTATCGCCCCGCGCCCTGCGGTCGCCTGCTCGAAGGCGAGGCCCTGCACGGAGGCGAGGGTCGGCCCCAGGCACGGCGTCCAGCCGATACCGAAGAGCGCGCCCAGCAGCGGGGCACCGACCAGCCCGGTCACCGGCCGCTTGTGGAAACGGAACTCACGCTGGGTGAACCAGGGCATCATGCCCATGAAGAAGATCCCGAGCAGGATCATCAGTCCGCCCAGGACCTTGCTGATGACGGCCTCGTGCTCCAGGAGCCGGTGCCCGAAGTACCCGAAGAGCGCGCCGCCGGAGACGAAGACGGCCGTGAAGCCGACGACGAACAGCGAGGCGCCCGCGGCCATCCGGCCGCGCCGGGCCTCTGCCAGATCCGTGCCGCTGACCCCGGTGACGTAACTGAGGTAGCCGGGGACCAGCGGCAGGACGCACGGCGAGAAGAACGAGACGAGCCCGGCGAGCACGGCGAGCGGCAGCGCAAGCAGCAACGCCCCGCTGACGATCGTCGGGTTCGGGGCGGTGCCGGCCGCCGCCGCGGCGAGAGCGATCACAGGATCACTTCTCCGCGATCAGCGGGTCGATCATCTTGCGCAGCATGTCCTCGTCGACCCCGCCCGACTTGCGCGCGGCGATCTTCCCCGCGCGGTCGACCACGATCGTGGAGGGAATGGACTGCGGATTGAGACTTCCTGCGGGAAAGCGGAGAAGAAGCTTGCCGGTCGGGTCGTAGAGGCTCGGATACGGAACGTCGAAATCCTTCTCGAACGCCTTCGCCGGACCGGTGGAGGGATCGCGGGTGTTGATCCCCACGAACTGGACGCCCTTGGCCTGGAGGTCCTTGGAGACCTTGGCCAGATGTACCGCCTCGGCACGACAGGGCGGGCACCAGGAGCCCCATACGTTCAGCACGAGGATCTTGCCGTGGTAGGCGCTCGACACATCGAGTGTCTTGCCTTCGACGGTTTTACCGGACAGTTCCGGGGCGGACTCGCGGCTGCTCTTCGACGCGGTGACGATCCCGCTGCTGCTGGTCACGTACCGGGAACCCTGCGAACTGCTCACCTTCGCCCCGGATCCGCACGCCGACAGGGCTAGCGCACCGACCACGACCGCTGCGCCCAACTGGGCGGCGCGGCGGACGGCGGTGGTACGGCGATGGGGGCGCGTAAGAGCCATGTGAAAAGTTTCGCATGGCCGATTCCCGGATCTTGGCCACCCCCCTCACTGCCCGGAAAGCCCGTTGTCAGGCAGTCTTAAAGAAACTGTTCCAGCCGCCGGTCGGGCGCTGTCCGACCTCCAGGGTGCGGAGCTTGTCGAGCACCTTCGGGTCCTGCACATCGAGCCAGTCGCAGAACTGCCGGAAGGAGACCAGCCGTACGTCCGGCCGGCCCGCGATCTTCTTCAGCGCTTCCTCGACGGCGTCCATATAGAGGCCGCCGTTCCACTCCTCGAAGTGATTGCCGATGTACATCGGCGCGCGGTTCGTCTCGTACGCCCGCTTGAACCCCGCGAGATACGAGGCAGCTGCCTGCTTGCGCCAGTACGGATACTGCGACGTCATGCCCTTTGTCGAATTCTTCGACTGGTTGGCCAGCATGTTGTAGTCCATCGAGAGCACCTCGAAGGTGTGCCCCGGGAACGGGATCTGCTGGAGCGGAAGGTCCCACAGCCCGCCGCGCTTGACCGGCCAGGTCTGCATACCGCCGGGCGAACTGGCGTCGTAGCGCCAGCCGAGTTTCTTCGCCGTCGGGAGCAGATTGTCCTGGCCGAGCAGACAGGGAGTACGGCTGCCGACGAGTTCCTTGCGGTAATCGAAAGGCAGCGGGTCCTCGTCGTGCCAGCCGGTGTTCGTCCGCCATTCGGTGACGAAGGAAACGGCCTGGTCGATCTCGCTCTGCCACTGTTCCGGGGTCCAGTTGCCGACCGAACCCGAAGTGGTGCCACAGAAATGGCCGTTGAAGTGGGTCCCGATCTCATGGCCTTCGAGCCAGGCCTGCCGGGTGTACTTCATCGTCGCCTTGATGTGCTCGTCGGTGAGATATCCGATGGCGGAGGCACCGACGGGGTTGTTCGGCGGGTGGTAGAGGGACTTCTTCGACTCCGGCAGCAGATACAGGCCGGAGAGGAAGAACGTCATCCCCGCCTGGTGTTCTTTGGCGAGTTCCAGGAATCGGGGGAAAAGGCCGTTGCCGACCTCGCCCGCACCGTCCCAGGAGAAGACCACGAACTGCGGCGGGGTCTGACCGGGTTCCAGCGGGACGGGCTTGGCGGGCTGGTTCGGCTGAAGGCCGGTATCGGCCGTCGAGCCGTCGCCGATCAGCCGCTGTGGGGCCATTCGGGGGCTGGCCCCGGACCCGGTGCTGCCCTTCTCCTTACCACCGGGGCCGGTCCTGGCGGTCCCGCCGGACGAACCCGATCCTGAACTGCACCCCGCCAGTCCCGCTGCCGCCGCGGCCCCGGCCCCCAGTCCCAGCAGGCCCCTTCGGCTCATGTTGCGCATCGCGCCACCTATCCAATCCGTTGCCTTGCGGCCCATACAAGCGGGCAACGGGTTAGATGCCAGGACGAACACGGAGGTTCCCGCTAATACATATGTTTTTTCACTCTAAGCACCATATGCTTTTGCTTTTCCTTTGACGGGCTTTGCGCCCGACAGGAGGTGGGACGGCACCAGGTCCCTCGCCGGTTCCGTGTATCCGACAGAGATAATCCGGTCCCCCTGGTACGTGAACGTCGTCAGCGAGGCGAGCGTGCACTGCCGCTTGCGCGGGTCGTGCCAGAGCCGCCGCCGCTCCACGAAGCTCCGTACGGTCCAGATGGGCAGCTGGTGGCTGACGCACACCGCCTCGTGGCCACGGGCCGCGTCGCGCGCGGCGTTCAGGGCGCCCATCATCCGTACGACCTGGTCGACGTACGGCTCGCCCCAGGAGGGACGGAACGGGTTGGTGAGGTGCTTCCAGTTGGCGGGCCTGCTCAGGGCGCCGTCACCGACGCCGAACGTCTTGCCCTCGAAGATGTTCGCTGCCTCGATGAGCCGCACATCGCTGGCCAGTTCCAGGCCGTGGGACTTGGCGACCGGGGTCGCGGTCTCCTGCGCGCGCTCCAGCGGGGACGCGACGACATGGGTGATGTCACGGCTCGCGAGGTGCTCGGCGACCCGGTCGGCCATCTGCCGGCCCAGCTCGGAGAGGTGGTAGCCGGGGCGGCGCCCGTAGAGCACGCCGTCCGGGTTGTGCACCTCGCCGTGGCGCATCAGATGGACCACGGTGATCTCGTCGCTCGTGTTGTTGACGCTCACGGCGTCACCGATGCCTCTGGGGCTGCTGGTACTGCTGTCACTCATGCGGACACCTCGGCGGCGGCTCGGGCGGCGGCGGGAAGTGCGGCGGCGATGCGCTCGACCGCCCGCTCGTCGTGCGTGGTCGAAACGAACCAGGACTCGAAGGCCGACGGCGGCAGATAGACGCCCTGCGCCAGCATCGAGTGGAAGAAGGGGGTGAAACGGAAAGCTTCCTGCGCCTTGGCGTCCTCGTAGTCACGGACGTCGCTGTCGCTGAAGAACACGGAGAACATGTTGCTCGCCGACTGGATCCGGTGCGCGACCCCCTCCTTGGTGAGGGCGGCGGAGACGAGGCCCTGGATCTCCCGGGAGACCGCGTCGACCTTCGCGTACGCGGCGTCGTCGAGCAGCCGCAGCTGCGCGAGCCCGGCGGCGGTCGCGACCGGGTTACCGGAGAGGGTGCCCGCCTGGTAGACGGGTCCGACGGGCGCCAGGTACGCCATGACGTCGGCGCGGCCACCGAACGCCGCGGCCGGGAAGCCGCCGCCCATGACCTTGCCGAAGGTCATCAGGTCGGGACGGACACCGTCGACGCCGTACCAGCCGGCCTTCGAGGTACGGAATCCGGTCATGACCTCGTCGGAGATGTACAGCGCGCCGTTGCCGGAGCAGAGCTCCTTGAGTCCGGCGTTGAAGCCCTCGACCGGCGGGACCACACCCATGTTCCCGGGCGAGGCCTCGGTGATGACGCAGGCGATCTCACCGGGGTGCGCGGCGAACGCCTGCCGCACCGCGTCCAGGTCGTTGTACGGCAGGACGATCGTGTCGCCGGTCTGCGCACCCGTCACGCCCGGCGTGTCCGGGAGCCCGAAGGTCGCGACACCGGACCCGGCCGCGGCCAGCAGCGCGTCCACGTGCCCGTGGTAGCAGCCGGCGAACTTCACCACCTTGGCGCGGCCGGTGAAACCGCGGGCGAGACGGATCGCCGACATGGTCGCCTCGGTGCCGGACGACACCAGACGCACCTGCTCGACCGGCTCGACCCGGGCGACGATCTCCTCGGCCAGCGCGACCTCGCCCTCACCCGGCGTACCGAAGGAGGTGCCACGCGCGACCGCCGCCTGCACGGCGGCGACGACCTCGGGGTGGGAGTGCCCGAGGATCATCGGGCCCCACGAACACACGAGGTCGACGTACTCGCGTCCGTCGGCGTCGGTCAGGTAGGGGCCCGTACCGGACACCATGAACCGGGGCGTACCGCCCACGGCACGGAAGGCGCGAACAGGCGAGTTCACCCCGCCGGGTGTCACATGGGACGCGCGGTCGAAGAGCGTCTGCGAAACTGGGGCTTCGTATTCGTACGGATAGCTCACACAAGCCATGGTGTCAGAGGCGCAGACAGTATTGCGGACAGGTGTTTCACAGCACATCCGTGGGGGAGGTCTCTGACACGATGATCGGGTTGCGCGGCGGGGGCTGCGAGTGGTCGGGTGGAGATATGCATCGCGGTGGCGGACTGGGCGAGGGGACCGACGACCTGGGTCCCGAGCCTGCCCGGAGGGGTAAGCACCGGCGAGAGGCAGAGGCGCGCGCACAGGCAGGAAGAACGGGTAGCAGAAGTGGTGGGCTTGTGGGGGTGACCTACAAGTACTTCGGCGCGCCCGACGGAGCCACGGCGGCCCGGGTGCCCGTCACCATGCGCCCGGAGGAGCTGGGCGGTGACGAGCTCGGCATGGGCGGCATGTTCACGAAGATAAAGCCGGAGACGATGGCCGCGATGGTCCTCACCGGCATCCAGGGCATACCGCTGGGCAAGGTGCCTCCGCTGGAACTGGTCGTGCTGCACCCCGACTACGCGGTGGTGAAGCTCCCGATGACGGTCGTGGACCCGCTGCGGGGGGTCGGCGAGGAATCGGTGGGCGCCGCCGCCTTCATCTGGTCGACGGTCCCGGACCGCGGCGGGCCGCGGGACGCGTACAACGCGTACCGACTGCTGCACGAATGGCAGGACTTCTCACACCGGCTGCACGACGCGGGGCACCAGGCGTACTGCCTGGTGTGGCCCTGACCCGGGACGCAGGTTCGAACAGGGTCTTCAGGCCTCACCCTTTCGCGTGCCGGACGGAGGCCGTCCGGCGGCCGGGGCACATTGAGGGCACGTTGTTTCCGCCGGGGGGTACCGGTGTCCCCCGGCCGCGGGCTCATCCCCCGCGGGCACGGGGAGCGGCACTGGTCAGGTGACTGGTCGCCCTTTGAGCGGGGCTCATCCCCGCAGGCGCGGGGAGCGGCGGCTGCGAGCGCGTGGGACGCAGGCCACCGCGGGCTCATCCCCGCAGGCGCGGGGAGCGGCACTCACCGGTTCTGCACCGCTCGACTGCGTTGGGCTCATCCCCGTAGGCGCGGGGAGCGGACCGATACGGACTTCGCCACACGCTGGGGATGGGCTCATCCCCGTAGGCGCGGGGAGCGGCGGGCGAGCGCCCGGACCATCCCGAAGACCGCAGGCTCATCCCCGTAGGCGCGGGGAGCGGGACTGGATACCGGACCCGGTCTTGACGGTGACGGGCTCATCCCCGTAGGCGCGGGGAGCGGTATCCGCCGTCGGTGGTGGCGCGCTGCTTGGTGGGCTCATCCCCGTAGGCGCGGGGAGCGGGTCGCGGGCCCATTGAGCGGCGGGCCCTGCGAGGGCTCATCCCCGTAGGCGCGGGGAGCGGCGGCGAGTTGGAGACACACGGCTGGGTTCATCGGGCTCATCCCCGTAGGCGCGGGGAGCGGACTCTAACACCTCTGTTTCATCTAACAGAGGTGGGCTCATCCCCGTAGGCGCGGGGAGCGGGCGAATCCGCACTCAACTATCACGCCGTGATAGGGCTCATCCCCGTAGGCGCGGGGAGCGGCGGGTGAGGACGAGCGTCTGGCCTGTGGTGTTGGGCTCATCCCCGTAGGCGCGGGGAGCGGACCCCCGCTGGACTCTGCCCTTCCGACGACGTGGGCTCATCCCCGTAGGCGCGGGGAGCGGCATCGCTGTGCGATGGGCGAGGGACGCGCAGCGGGCTCATCCCCGTAGGCGCGGGGAGCGGACCCCGCTTTCGCGGGGATGATCCGCTTCTCTGGGCTCATCCCCGTAGGCGCGGGGAGCGGCGGTGGCCGGCGGATGCTACGGCCCCCGTCGCGGGCTCATCCCCGTAGGCGCGGGGAGCGGTTCAGGACGCGGCTGGGGAGGATGCCGTCACTGGGCTCATCCCCGTAGGCGCGGGGAGCGGAGTAGCAGGCGCTGTCACCCACGTTGAGATTCGGGCTCATCCCCGTAGGCGCGGGGAGCGGAGTTCTTTGCCGGCTGCCTTGCCCAGTTGCATGGGCTCATCCCCGTAGGCGCGGGGAGCGGTACTGGCCTCGTAATGCATGAGGTGTGCTCGCGGGCTCATCCCCGTAGGCGCGGGGAGCGGACATCGTCAGTCAAATGTCAGCCAGGCTGACAGGGCTCATCCCCGTAGGCGCGGGGAGCGGGATCCAGCGGCGGATCGCGGAATTCGCGGACCGGGCTCATCCCCGTAGGCGCGGGGAGCGGTGGTCACGGCGGGGGCGGGCCGGTGAGGAAGCGGGCTCATCCCCGTAGGCGCGGGGAGCGGTCTTTGTGAGCTGCTCTTTTGTCAAGGGGCAATGCTTGTTTCAGCAAGGATCAAAGAAAAGGACATATGCGGCAAACGGAAGGGGGTTTGGCCAGGGTTGCCTCCAGGCCAGGGCTGCACGTTCGCACCAAGTCTTCTCGGATGAGCCTGCCAGAGGCTCAAGAAGGACCCTCCGGACCGGCGGCTTGCCCTGCTTCTGATCGAGGTCGAATCCGTACGTACGCCAGGAAGTTCACCCAATTCAGCTGGACGGACACCGGCCGTTCCAACCGTCCGGCAATCACGTGGGACGGACAGTACGGACAGTATCGGCGTACAAGCTGCCGCCAAGCGCTGAACCCCGAACTCGTCAGAGCCTAGGTGCCCGGTGGAGCCCGCTGCACGGCTGCTGTCGCGGTACAACACCGCGCAAGCGTGGGCCTGAAGGGCGGCCCGTTGGCGAACAAGCTATGCCCGGTTGCCGAAGCGGCGGCGCTTCGACGCCTTGCTCCAGCCTGAAGAAGGTGACGAGGGAGGGAGCGCGGAGCGGCCGGAAGGGCGGAAGATGAGGGTGAGACCCTCGTGGTCGACGGGATGCCACTTGTGGTCGTGGGTGCGGAAGGCGTAGCCCTGTTCGGAGTTGGTGGAGTACGCGAGCAATGCGCGGCCGTTACCGGCGTACTGGCGGACCTCGTCCCACAAGGCGTCGCGAATGCGGGCGGAAGGGTTACCCAGGAAGACGCCGGGAGAGATCTCCAGGAGCCAGCGGGTGAGAAAGCCGCGCAGGCCGACCGGGCAGTGGGTGAGGACGATAACCGTCACCAGATGACGCCGTCCCGTGTAAGGCCGTCCTGCGCCCCGATGTCCTGAACCAAGGTGTCGCCCTGACCGCCCTCGTGGTCACTGTAGTTGCGGCCGGCGGCCACCTCGGCGCCCCGGTCGGACAGAAGAGTGACACGATCACCGGCGTCCGACAGATCTGCACCCGCAGGCGCGAGCAGTCCCTGGATATCGCGTACGCACCGGTCGAGCAGTCCTGCGGAGTTGATGCGGTCGCGCAGTGCTCGCCGCGTTCGGGGGCCGATGTCTTCCGGACCTTCCGCGACTACCTCGAAGGCCACGGGAATGCCGATGTCCGTCTTGTAGAAGTCGGCCACGTCGAGGACGAAGGACAATTCGTGGCCCGAGTGGACGAAGCCGAGGCCTGGACTGCAGCCCAACGCGGCGACCACGGTCTGAGCGATGCCGTACATGCACTGCGCGGCAGCGGTGACAGCCTGGTTCGGGGCATCACCGGAGCCGAAGTCGCCCGGGGTGAACCGGCGGCCGCGCCAGGGCACACCGGTGCGGGCGGCCTGCTCGGCGTAACAACGCTTGACCCGGTCGCCCTCACGGCCGAGGAGCTGGCGGCGGGTGCATCCGGCCGGGTCCTCGTCGGGGAAGCGGAGCCGGTACATGGCCCTGGCGACGTCGAGACGGGTCCGCTGGTTCGCCCAGGCCAGGGCCTGGGCCTCCACGAGAGCGGAGGTGCGGCTCAGCGCCCGGCCGCCAGCGTAGAAACGTACGCCGTTCTCGCCGACCCACACCACCGCGGCGCCGCAATCGCCGAGAACCGCCATGGCCTGGTGGGTGATCCGCGTGCCCGGCCCGAGCAGCAGCGTGCCGATGGTCGCCGAGGGGATGTGACGAACGCCCTCCGCGTCCTCGGCAGTGATGGCGTTGGCGTCGCGGTGCACCACACAACGTTCGAGGTAGACGAAGGACAGGCGCTCACCGACGCGGGTGAGCTGTCGCGGACCGGAGGCGGGACGCCTGCTGATCGTGGTCACCGGCTACTCCGCGGGAGCGAGGGTCATGAGTCCGCAGCCGTACGCTTTGGCCTTGCCGAGGCCGGAGGTGAGGGTACGGCGGAACGCGTCGGGGTCCAGGACACGGAGGCGGCCGTCGTAGGTGACACGGGTCAGCGCCACCTTGTGCACGCGGTCGTCAGACTCGTTTCTCTTACGGAAGGCAAGGTCTCTGCGGTTGTGGACGACGACCTCGTGCCAGGCACCGTCGAGGCCGTCCGGCCGGGGCCCCGGTTTTTCCACGATCTCGAAGCCGGCGTCCGTCTGCCGTTTGAGCAGCCAGTCCAGCTGGTGGCGCGGAGTGGTGTGCGCGGTGCGTTTGGTCGGCTCGGCGTCGTGCCGCCGGATGCTGTGCACGGGGTTCGCGGTGAGCCGGAAGGCCCAGGTGTCGTCGGCGGCGAGGCGGGCCAGGAAGGGCGCGTACGGCTTTGTCTGCCAGCCACCGGTCGTCGGCCAGCCCGCCTGCTCCACCAAGTGGGTGAGGTCGGGCCGGTCGGGGCTGACGACGTAGAGCAGCACTTCGCTGCGGGACTGCTGATCCAGGCGCCACAGCACCCGGGGGCCGTCGCCACGGTGATCGAGTCTCTCGGGGAACGACACCATGACTGCGGCATGCAGGCTCTGCGGCGAGCTGAGCAGCCGACGGGCGCCCATACGCGCGGCGTTGAGGCGGAATCGAGTCAGGAACATGGTCATTCTTCCAGTAGCCGCAGCGGTTCGTGTTTCGGCGGTACGAAAGGCCGGCGGGACGCGCTCAGTGGATTGGCGACGCTGACGGCCGCCGACCGGACACCGCGCAGGCCGTACCGGCGGTGGCGCGGGTCGAAGCTGAGCGGCTGGTCCCGTACCGCGTCGCCGGGGCCGTCACCGGCGGCGAGGTCGGCGATCACTTCGAGTTCGATGCGTCGCTCGCGGACACGGCGGCGTTGGAACCAGGCGGATGCCTGCCAGGGCTCGGCTCTCAACGCCCGCCAGAGACCGCCGCGATGGACGCCCAGGTCGATCGGCCGGGACGGCGGGCAGGAGCGGCGGCCGAGGAACGGCAGGAACGTCGGCGTCCGGACCGCCGTGTGCAGGCCATCGATCAAGGCTGCGTCGCCTTCCACAGCGGCGACGAAGACCGCGTCGGAGAGGTAGAAGCGTTCGGACACCGGCATGGATTTGCCGGTGACGCCGTGGTGCGCGGTCTGGTAGTCGCGCACCCGGGTGCCCGGCTGGTCGAGCCGGACGGCGAACCTGAGCGAGGCGAGGTCGGAAATGTCCGCGCCGCGGTCGCGGCCCTGGGACGCGGCGAGCAGTCCGAGCACTCCGCTCTTGGTGGGCGCGCGTTCCGTCGTGCGCCGTGCGAAGCGTGACGACGCGCCCCAGGACTGGAGCGGGCCCGCGAGGCGCAGCGTCAGGACACTGTTGCGTTCGCTCATGCGGGACCGTCCTGGCCCTTGGGTTCGTGTGCCGCCAACCGCTCGGCGACCGCGTCACTCACTCCGTCGAGCAGACCGCTGAGGGTGACGGCAATGCCGAGCGCCGCCAGCGGTTCAGTGGCGGCGCCCGCCCTGAGTACCCACCTCGGGTTGCCGGTGACCTCGTACGCCTTCTCGATGTCGGAGACGTGCGCGAGCAGTTGGGCACACGCGCCGCGCAGATGGCCGCCGGAGCCCTGGGGGGCGAGCACGGGCTCCTCGAAGGCGGCGACGAAGCTGATGGGCCTCGCTGAGCGGAGGGTGACGATCACGGCTTCCGGGAGTGTGTGGTTGCCGAAGGTGTTGATCTTGCCGGTCGGCATGGAGGCCACGAAACCCTCCAGGAAGGCCCGCACCGCCCTGCGCACCGGCTCGTCCAACGGCTGGTCAGGGCGCCTGCCGACACCGAGGTTGTCGCGCAGCCGGTCCACGTCCAGAGCGGCGTAGCGGTACAGCGTCGCCGAGTTGAAGTCGACCGTGCCGATCATGCCGGCGCCGGACTCCTCGTTCTTCTCGTTCTGGTCGTCCACCGCGGTGAAGTAGTCGGACTCGATCTCGACCTGGTGGACGCTGATGGCGTGGGCGACCTGGGCCGCGGCGTCGACGTTGAAGTCGGCCGAATCGGCGACCATCCGGCCGAAGAGCGCGATATCCACCGAGTGCCGGGTGTCGGCGATCCCCCGGGCTCTGTCCTTGTGCTCCTTGACCTGGAGGTACGCCTTGATGTCGTCCGCGCCCTCGACCGCGAGGCGGGCCAGGCCGTCGATCTGACGCGCGCTGAGGAACATGAGGTACGAAGACTCCGGTGGCGGCTCCGGCTCGCCCTTCTTCTTCGCGCTCTCCGCCTTCCTGCGCGGCACCTCGATCTTCTTCGATCCGGTCACCGCACGGAGGGTTTCGGCGGCCAGCGCGATGGCCACGTCGCCGTTCAACGAAGCGTCCACCCTGGTGATCCGCTCGGCCACCAGCTCGACCACCCGCTTGGTACGGAAGCCGAGTTCCTCCGGGTCGAGCAGGTCCCGGAACGCTTTCCTGGTCGCCCTCTTCCACGCCTGGCTGGAAACACGAGCGCGGCGGACGCCACCGTAGACAGCGGTCTTCGGGGTGCCGGTGTCGTCGCGATTGAGGTTGCTCGGCGGCACGGTCTGCAACACGTGCACGTCGATGATGGTGCGGCTCACGAGGTCTCGTCCTCCAGGGTGGTCGTGTCAGGGTCGTGCAGGCCGTCGCTGTTGCTGGCTCCGTCTCCGCCGCCCGGCGCGTTCCGCCCTGCTGCCGCCGGGCCGTTGCCGGACGCGCGGCGGGGAACAGCGAGGTAGGAACGGCCCCAGGAACGGCGCACCGACGGGGCGCCGCCGGGGAGTTGCCACATGTGGAGCTGGTCGGCCAGCATCCCGTAGTCGAGCGCGATGGCCTCGCGGCGCAGCAGGATGACGAGTTCGCGCAGCCGCCCGGCGAGCACCACGGGAGTGGCAGCCGTACCCACCCGGACGAAGCGCTTGCGCGTCGGCTCGTCGATCTCGGCTCCGGGCACCAGGCGCCGGACGGCTGCGCCGAGTTCAAGGCCGGGCCTGCGGTGCATGCGGGAGGTGTGGTGGGACTGCTGGTGCAGCGACCACAAGGTGACGGCGGCGTGCGCCGCCTCCTCGGCCTGACACATCTCGTCCTCGGTCAGCCCGCCTCGCTCGTACTGCTCATACAAGGGTTCGGTACCGATGAGACCCCACAGGTCAGCTGTCTCACCGGCCGGTCGGCCGATGCCGCGTCGCAGCCGGGCCAGTACGCCCACGGCGTCGCTGCGGTCGTCCAGGTAGCCGCGCTGCAACGACGTGATGCGCTGGTGGACAGCGCTGCCGACCGGGCCGAGGGGCACTTGCCGGGTGCGGGACGTGGCAGCGGCGGGACGGCTGACAGTCATACGGGCGACTCCTCGGGAACGGGTCGGGCCGGTGGCCGATCCGGCGGTACTTCGCCCTCAGCGGCCAGGAGCCCTTCGAGCCGGGTGCGGAAACGGAGGTCGGCCGCGGCGTCGTTCAGCCAGCGCGGTCCGCCGCGGATCTCCACGACGCGTCCTTCCCAGGCGGCCACTCCCACGTCGTCCAGCAGACCCGTCCCCAGTTCCCCGACGATGCAGCGCACCTCCCGCTTCCAGCGGTCGCGGTGCCCGTCCGGATCAGAGGCGGCGCCCAGGTCCCGCAGCCAATGGCGGTAAGGGGTGTCGAGGGTGCCGAACCCCAGGTCACGGGCTGCGTTCCGCCGGGGCTCGGGGTCCGCCCCGGAGGCGAGGGCGAGGTCGGTCGCGAGGTCGGCGAGCATGCCCACGGCCTGCTCCGCGTCGTTCAGGGCATCCACGGCCCTCTGCCGGTACCGCCGGTCCTCGCGGTGGAGCAGCACCACGGGCATCAGGACCCCGTCGTCCACCACCTCGTCGATCACCGACTGCTGAGTTCCGTACCGCGCGCCGATGACGCGGGTACGGATCAGGTGACCGCGCGGGAGGAACCCTTCGGTGGTCAGCCGGGCGACCCACTCCACGACTCCTGGCCGCAGGCGCAGCGCGCCGTCCCGGCCTTGCTCCGTCCTCGTCTTCCGGCCGGTGAGAAGACCCTCCATCCCACGCCAGGCCATGCGTGACGGATCGTGCTCCTGCGGCAGGTAGACCAGCGCCTCACCACGCTTCTTCTCCTGCGCCGGGCTGCGGCGCCAGCTCGTCATCGGTTCGTACGGCATCATGTTGTGCGGTTCGAGGCGGTCGCCGTAGGCCAGCACCACACCGGAGACGCCGTCGCCGTCGCCGTCCCAGTGCAGCCGGATACGACGGGACTGCCAGGTGTACAAATCCCGCAATCCGTAAGGACGTTGAGCAAGGTCCCGCGCCTGGTCCGGCCCACACGGCTCCGCCGCCCGCCACGCCGGCCGGTCGGCCTCGTCCGTATGCAGGCCGGTGCTGTCCGCAGCCATCAGATTGAGCAGCAGCGTCTCGTGAAGGTTGTCCCCCTCCACGAGGACCCCACCGAGGTTGCCCGCCCACGCCACTCCCTGTGGGTAGCCCTTGCCGGCCTTCACCCGGGGATCGCCCACCGCACCGGACTTGATACCCGACGGATCGAACGCCTGGGCGTGCACCAGCCATCGGGCCGCCTCGGCCGGCCCGAGCCGACCGACACCAGGCATGCGCATGCTGAAGAACGGGTCTCCGTTGGGCACGTCGGCCACGATGCGGTTGAGGGAGGAGACCTCGTCCTTGGCCGTGTGTAACCCGGAGACCTGGTAGAACGGCCGCTCGGGGTGCAGGAGGTCGAAGCGGTCGCGGTGCAGGTGCAGATAGTCGGCCACCGGACCGGCGTACGGCCTCTCCGACAGCCACAGCTCCTCCCACGCGTCGCAGTCCTCCGGCACCGCCCCCTTCCCCGGCCCGCCGAGAGCGTCATGGAGGATCGCCAACAGCAGCCGTATCAGGGCAAAGTCCTGGGTCGGCAGATCGCCGGCGAGACGGCGGATGTCCCGTGCCTGGTCGAACACCTCCAGCAGGGACAGTTCACGCTCCGAGCTGTCGACGAGCTGAACGGGCACCCAGGGGCGATGGGTCAGGTTGAAGCCCGGCGCCTCGGACATCGGCACCGCTTCCGTTCCCCTACCCGGTTCCTCGTGTGTCACCAGCAGGCCCTCGTCGGGGTCGTACGCCAGATTCCACCCTGCCAGCCGGGTCCGACAGCCCTCGTCGAGTGCGAGAATCAGCTCCCCGGCGAGCCAGTGGCTCTCCTTCTCCTGCCAGGCGGGGACATACAGCTCTTCCAGTTCGGCGAGGGCCTGGTCCAGCTTGTCGGGAAAGGAGAAGTGGTAGGGGAGCCGCAGGCCGCTCGCGGCGGCCGCCCGTGCGGCGCGCCCGGACGGTACGGCGTCGGTCGGTAGTTCGAGGCCGCCTCGGCCCTTGTCCAGCCAGGGCAGGGTGCACAGGGTGCCGTCGGCCCGACGCATCACGACCAGGACTTCCAGGCTCTCCCGGCTGTCCCGGACCTGCGCTCGTCCGGCCCTGCTGTCATCCGCGTCACCGACGCCCGCGCCGATCCAACCGATGAGCGGCCGGCCGGCCTTGCGTACCTCGTCCAGCCGGAAGACCTCCGCCTTCTTCTGCTGCTTGGTGCGGGCTTCACGGTGGAGGGTCCGCGCGGGGTCGACAGTCCGCTCCCAGTGCGGCGGGCAGGCTTCGTCGTCCCCGTACGCCCGCTGGACGAGCGGGCTGATGTCCTCTGGCAGCCGCACCGGCAGGCCCGGCTCTCCCGGCGTACCGAAGTGCGGAGTGAGTACGGCGAGGGACCGCAGTAGCGGATACGGACCGTAGACCGTGCGCGAGCCCTTGACGGGCGTGGGGGCAGGCTCCGTGAGCCAGTCGACGCCGGTCACCAGGCAGCGCGCCTGCCGCAGGCGCGCAGGACGCGCACTCTGTTGCTCACCACGCGGGTGACGGTGCAACCGTCCCATCCGCTGGAGCAACAGGTCGACCGGGCACAGGTCGGTCACCAGGAGGTCGAAGTCCACGTCCAGTGATTGCTCGGCCACTTGGCTCGCGACCACGATGTGTGCCGCGCGTGGACGGCGCGGTGACTTGCCGTCGCGGTCCGGTGGCCCGAACCGGGCCAGGAGCGAGGCATCCTTACGGGCTCGGTCGACATCGATGAAGCGTGCGTGCGCAACGGTGACGTGCTCGGCACCGAACCTCGACCTGAGTACGGCGGCCGTGTCCGTCACCCGGTCGACGGTGTTGCGGACGACCAACGCGCATCCGCCTTCGACCAGTTCCGCTGCCAACCGTTCCGCCAGTGCGGTCTCGTCATCCGCCAGGCGCTCCACCACCACGTCGGTCCGGCGCCCGGATGCGACGGGCGATGCCGTCACCGGTTCCGCACCGGCCGCGACGGCCGTCAGGAGCGGGTAATCGGTCACCTGCGCGATCTTGCTCGCGCTCGTCCCGGAGTACGCCTCCGCCAACTCCCTCCGGCGGCCTGCCGGAAGCGTCGCCGACAGCACCACGACGGGAACGCGGTACGCCCCCAGCCAGGACAGCACCCGGTCGAGATAGGTGTTCATGTAGGCGTCATAGGCGTGGACTTCGTCGATGACGACGACCTTGCCGGCCATCGCCAGATGCCGCAGCGCCAGATGCCTGCTCTTGAGACCGGTCATCAGCAACTGGTCGATGGTCCCGACGGCGAACGAGGCGAGCAACCCCTTCTTCCGTCCACGCAGCCACTGGTGCGCGACGAGGTCGGCGGAGGTGACCTTCGCAGCGCCCGCGGGGCGTTCGTCGTCGCCGTACGCGTCCACAGCGGCGATGGTGCGATGGCTGTCACGCATCAGCGCGGCGTAATCCTCCTGCAGCGCTGCCTTCGCGTGGGCAAGCAGAACCGAACGCTGCTCCGGCGAATCTTCCCGCGCGGTCTCCGGCGCGAAGGCCGGCAGCCGGCCGAGCCAGTCCAGGAGCCGCGGGAACATGGCGTTGCTGGTCGCCATCGTCGGCAGGGCGAGATAACACCCGCCCGCGCCCGAACGTGCCGCGAACACCTCCGCCACCGCGAGGGCGGCCTCGGTCTTCCCCTCCCCCATCGGCGCCTCGATGATCAGCATCCCGGGCTGACCCATGCCTCGGGCCATGGCGAGAGCCTGTTCCTGCACGGGCCGCACCGTGGCACCGGGTGGTAACTCGAAGCGAGCGGCGAACAACTCCGCGGCAGGCTGGGCCGGTTCGACCGGCGACCACGGTCCGGGCAACCTCAGCCCCCGCCACGCCGCGGCCACCCGCTCGGTGTCGCTGCGGGGATTCTCCTCGGGGAAGTACGGGAAGAGATCCGGGTTGCTGGCGATCCAGTCGCACACGATGACTGTCGCGGTAAGCAGCGCTTGGACCGGCTGTGGCAGCTTCACGCCTCGCCAGTGGTCGAGGCGGTCCGCCACCCCGAAGGTGTCGGCACATGCATCCAGCAGCTCGTTCTGCACGCGCCGCCAGACGGCCTCCGCCGGGCCCGGCGTCCGCAGCAACTCGGGGTGCGCGTCGAGGTTGTGGATCTGTGTGTGGTCCGGTGGTACGCCATGGTGGCCGCCGGCAATCACGGCGAACTGCGCGGAAGCCCGGCGTGTCCAACCACGCCGTTCCTCCAGCCACTCCTGCAACAGCACCTGTCCGGCCAGTCCATGAGGGGCCATCCGGCGGTCGTCGCCGAACTGCTTTCGCGTACGCATGCCGAGACCGGCTGCGCTCAACACGTTGGCGAGCCCGTCCACTTGGCACGCGAATGCGGGTGTGGCCTTGCCGATGTCATGCGTTCCTGCCAGCCACACGCACAACCGCCGCGCGTCGGCTTCCCCCTCGGGAAGCGGCTCCGCGACCAACTCCTTCACATTGCGCGGCAACCAGTGATCCCACAGCAACTCAGCTACAGCAGCACCGTCCGCCATGTGCCTCCACAGGGGCAGCCACTTCTCGGTGGCCCGGTCGTGCTTGGCCCACACCGTGCGGGCGGCGCCGAGCAAGCGATCACCAAGATTTGCAGGCTGGTCTTCTTCATCGCACACGGCGGTAATTGAACAGGAACTCGGGTATCACTATGCGCCATACGCCAAAATTGATCAATACCTATCTTCCGTGATCAAAAGTCGCCACACCGACAGAGCGACTTACCTGAAGGCGCGTCTGGGGGACTGACCTGAAGCCATCGAAATGAAGACCCGGCAGAGAGGCGACGAAGGGCCGGGCAATCAACCCGACCCCACAGCGCAACGGCGTCGGCCGGGGGGGTGATTCGCGTACGATCCAGCGATACATCTGCTTCCCGCATGGGCGGGAGAATTCGCCCGGACGAAAAACCTAGGCGCACCACAGAGAGCTGGCGGGTGCAAATAATAGTCCGGTACGAAAAACTGGGTCCGTTGTGCCGGAGTATCACCGGATGAGCCCCTGGAAGTCGCGACACGCCAGCCGCTCCCCGCATCTGCGGGGGTACCCATCCCGCTCACGGCCACGTTCCACAAATTAACCAACCTGGACGTCGCAGTCAGACCGGCGCGCCTATCGCTCCTGCAGTCACCGCAGCCGAGTACGGTCCACTCAAGGACGGGAGATCTCGCCGCAGACACAGGCGAAGTCCACACGACTCCGTGGGCGACTGAAAATCTGCGAAAAGAACAGAGCAGATCGAACTGGGCCCGTATATCCATTCGACCGCTTCAGCCCTCGCAATGTCCCGCCGCCGGACGCCCCCTGTCACGGCACCAGCCCGTGCACGAACCAACCGTGGAGCGACCTTGCCGCCCAAACATGTGTTTTCCCTCGCCACTGTTCCCTTCTGCATCACCATCGGGAGCACCGTCATCGCTGTCGTCGCGATTTTCCGCGCCGACTCGGCCGCGGTCCCCGACGCGCTGCGCGCAATCGCCTGCCTCGCGTACGTCCTGCTGTGCCGCCACCACCGGGCCTGCGCCAGTATCGATACCGCTTCGGCAACAGCCGTCGAGGTAGGGGGTGTTATCGGCATCCCGGCCGGGGCCAAGGGCCCGGCCGGGAGAGGCGCATAGCCAGCACAACATGGCATGCACAGCCCACGGGGTCTCCTCATGGACGTGAGAGCGGTGGGACAGGAATGGAAGAGCCCCTGTCATCGCCCGTGAGAGGACATTCCCGCGAATGCGGCGAGACCTGGTCGGCCGACATCACGGTGACCTCATCCAGGGGTCCGTCCGTGCGACTCCGGCTGGCCTGCGGGTGTGCGCCGGGTGCGGGACCTGCCCTACCGGTAGCGGGCATGTCCGACCCCGGCGGCGACGGTCAGCGGCATCGTCAGCACCGCGGCGAGCAGGAAGAGCCCCGGTACGCGTGGTGTTCGGCCGCGCCCGCGGCGAGGCTGCCGGCCAGCGCGCTGCCGAGGTACAGGGCGAGGCCGAACATCGCGACGCCGGTGGCCCTCGCCGACGGGACCAGTGCTGTCGCCCACGACTGGACCGTGGAGTGCATGAACGCCCAGCCACCGCCCAGCAGCAGCGCGGTCAGCACCAGTGCCGGTACGGACTGTCCGGCCGCGGCGATCGCATAGCCGGCGGCCATCTGCGCTCCGCCGACCAGAATGATCACGGCCGGGGACCAGCGGCCGACCAGCCGCTTGACCACGCGGGCCGCGGCCATGGAGCCCACCCCGTACAGCGCGGACACCGCCCCTGCCTGCACGGTCGGTACTCCCCGGGCCTGCAGGGCGGGCGCCAGATAGGTCAGGAAGCAGGAGCACGGCCCCTTCGAGCATCGCCACGGCCATGACCTACCACTGCCACCCCGAGCGCAGCACCACACGGAACGGAGCGAGCAGCGGGCCAGCGGGTTCCCGGACGGGCTCGGGCAGTTGGCGCAGAGCTGGTACGAGAGCGGCGGCGAGCAGGCCCGGCACCGCGAACACCACCCGCCAGCTCAGGTAGTGCGCCAGCACCCCGGCGGCAACCGTCGTACCCAGGGCGAAGGCGGTCATCAGCTCGCTGAGCGGGCGCTGCCTGGTCTCGGCGGGCACGGTGTCGCCCACGTAGGTCAGCGAGCGGCGATGGACGCGGCGAAGAAGGCACCGGCGACGGCGCGGGCCACGATCAGCGCGGTGGCGTTCGGGGCCAGCGCCGAACAGAACGAGGCGAGGGAGTAGCGCATCACGCGGACGCGGCCGATCCGGGTCACCGGCGAGGCCCCACACAGGTTGCATCAGGCCGTATCCGAGGTAGTAGCCCCTGGCCGCGAGCACCACGGTCGGGAGCGGGACGCCGATGCTGGTACTGATCAGCACCAGCATCGGGGCGATGCAGAAACGGTCGAAGCTGCTGACGAATCCGGCCGCGCGCAGCAGGCGCAGCGCGGGGGCCGGCAAGGCCGTCGGGGGGAGGGCGGACGTGGTCACGAGGTGTCGCTCCTTTCTCTGCCCGGTGCCCACCCAGCTCATCACCGCGGCCGACCGCCTCCGGCCCGCAAACGATTGCCCTTGCTGACAGCCTGCTGCGGGCACCCCGGGGCGGGTCGAACCGGCCGTCGGCAGTGGGGAGACGACGCGATGAGCAGGAGCGACGCGTCGAGCGCTCCCCGTCAGGAACTCGGTGCCTTTCCGCGCTCCCGCCGGGCTCGCCGCGCAGGCGGAAGGCCTGCGCAGGAGCTAGGCAGCCGAACTCGCCGGTATCAGCAGCTCCTGGTACGCCTGGCTGGAACAGGGCAGGGTGCGCACCTCGGAACAGGTACTGCGCTCCGTGGCGCGTGCGCTGCGCCTGGACGAGGCGGAGACCGCGCACGTGCTCTCCTTCATGGAGAACGACGCGGCTGCCGGGGACTCACCGGGCTGGGTCTCGCCGAACCTGCTCTCCCTGGTCGAGACGGTGACGCCGAATCCGGCCGTGGTCCTCGACCCGCACTGGGATCTGCTGGCGTGGAACACGGGATACGCGGCGCTGCTCACCGATCCCGCGCGGGGCTGCCGCCGAAGCGGCGCAACCTGCTCTGGCTGGTGTTCTGTTGGCCCCCCGCTCGCACACTGCTCGCCCAGTGGGAGAAGGAGGCGCGCAGCCTGCTCGGCCAGTTCCGCGCCAAGGCCGCCCGGCACCCGGAGGACGCCCGGTACGCCGAGATCACCGCCGCGCTGATGAACGATCCGGACGCGGCCCGCTGGTACGGCCGGCAGGAGACCGCGGACTTCCGGCCCGCGGTACGGCGCTTCCGCCACCGGACGGCGGGTGACCTGCGGCTGCGTTACGTCAAGCTGGCCGCCGTCGACCAGCCCGGCCATCACTTCCTGGCCTATCTGCCCGATGACCGCGCCTCCGGGTCCGCGCTGCGCAGGCTCACCGGGCAGACGGACGGCACGTAGTCCGGGCCGGGCCGATCAACGTCGTGCCGCTCGGTACGCGTCGGGCCGAGCCGCGCCGGAACGGGCTCGGGGCGGACCAGGTAGGTCCGCCCCGAGGCGTTCGTCGTGCGCGGCACGGAGGTCCGTGCGCGCTCTGCTGAGGGTGTGTCAGCCGAGGAGTTCGTTCCCGGCCTTCAGGGCGTCGCCCCCGGCCTGCACCGCTCCCTTCACGGCGTGCACCTTCTTGCCGACGTTGTCCCCGACGACGCCCTCGGCGACCGGCTTGGCCTGTTCGCCGATGGCTGCTGTGGTCTGCGCCGTACTGCTGAGCGTGCCGCCGAGGTCGGCGGCCTGAGCGGCGGGGGCGAAGGCCGCGAGCAGGGCGGATCCGGCGGCGGCGGTGGTGAGAATTCGACGTACGTTCATGGTCGGTGTAACGCACGGAAGCGCCCGAGGGCACGCACCCGTCGGCGGATCGCGCCCAAGTAGCCGCAGCCGCAGGAGCGGACGCCGAGGCCACTGCGCCCTTGCCCACCACTGCTGCTAATGGTTTTAATGACATCAACCGTTAGGGCTGTCGGGGCTCGGCGCACACCACGGAGGGGACCTCCATGCTTCTCGCCCAGATCAGCGATCTCCATCTCGACGGGACCGGCCCGACGGCGGAACGCTCGGCCAGGGTCGTGGAGTATCTGCGCTCTCTGACGACGCAGCCCGACGCCGTCCTGGTCACCGGCGACATCGCGGACCACGGAGCGCCCGACGAGTACGCCGAGGCCGCCGCGCTCCTCGCCACGCTCACTCCCCCGGTCTTCACCTGCCCGGGGAACCACGACGAGCGCACGGCCTACCGCAAGGTGCTGCTGGACGAGGAGGACGCGCCCGGAGCCGTCAACCGCCTGCACCACGCGGCCGGTTACGCCTTCCTGATGCTCGACTCGACGATTCCCGGCGAGGACGCGGGCCTGCTCGACGACGAGACCCTCGACTGGCTGACCCGTACGCTCGACGGGCTCGGGGGCACCCCGGCCGTACCGGTCCTCCATCACCCGCCCACCCCGCTCCACCACCCGTACATCGACACGATCCGGCTGCGGAACGCCGGGCGGCTGGCCGACGTGCTGGCGGGGCGCAGCAACATCCCGGCCGTCCTGACCGGGCACGCCCACACCCCGGCGGCGACGGCGTTCGCGGGCCGCCCGCTGCTCGTCGCGCCCGGCGTGACATCGACGCTCCGACTGCCCTGGGAGAAGGGCGAGACCCTGACCAGTCGTACGCCACCGCCCGGGGTCGCCTTCCATGTGCTGGACGAGGACGGCGGGATCACCACGCACTTCCGCGCCGTGGCCTGACGGACCCGCGCCCGCGCCCGCGGACAGCCCGATCGCCGAGCCCCGGCTGCGCGGCGAATCGGTGAGCGCGTACCTGCCCGCCGCCTGGGCGACGGAGAACGCGGCGCGGCCTTCCCCGGTACGGGCGGACCGGCCGGGCGCCGCCTGACATGCCGGGCGGCACACCCGACCTGCCGGGGGCGCCCGACCCACCGGGCGGCGCGTCGCCTGGCTCACTGCGGAAATCCCTGGCCCGGCCACCGTCCCGGTGACATCCTGACGGCGTGAACGGACCCGAGATCCACCTCGAATTCGCCCCGGAACTGCACCTCTTCGTCCCGTCGGAGCGACGCCAGGGGCGGACCGCCGTGATCACCGACGGCAAGTCGACGCTCGGGCACGTCGTCGAGTCGATGGGCGTCCCGCTCACCGAGGCGGGCCGCCTGGCCGTGGACGGCCGGACCGTACCGGTCTCACACATCCCGCGCGCGGGCGAGACCGTCGAGGTGTACGCGGTGGAGCGCCCCCAGCAGGTGCCCGGCGCCCCGCTCCGCTTCCTGCTGGATGTCCATCTCGGCACCCTGGCAAGGCGGTTGCGGCTGCTCGGGGTGGACACGGAGTACTTCAGCGAGGACATCGGCGACCCGGCGCTCGCCACCTGTTCGGCACGGCACCAGCGCGTCCTGCTGTCGCGGGACCGGGGGCTGCTGCGCCGCCGGGAGCTGTGGGCCGGGGCGTACGTCTACAGCGACCAGCCCGACGAACAGCTCCGTGACGTGCTCGGCAGGTTCGCCCCCGTACTCGCGCCGTGGACCCGCTGCAGCGCGTGCAACGGAGACCTCGTACCGGCTACGAAGGAGAGCGTGCGCGGCCGTATCGAAGGCGGTACGGAGCGCTCGCACGACGTCTTCGCGCAGTGCACGGCGTGCGAGCGGGTGTACTGGCGGGGCGCGCACCACCACCGGCTGGAGACGATCGTGGCGGAGGCGCTGCGCGACTTCAGTCCGGTTCCCCACTCCGCAGACGGCTGATCTGCGCGGCGCCCAGCTCCACCGTCCGCCGCATGTGTGCGGTCAGCAGGGCGATGTCCCGGTCGACGAGCCGGGTCGCGGACCCCGTGGTGAGCCCGGTCAGCTCGGCGATCCGTCCGGTGGGCCACGTCCCGCGCAGCCGTCCGTGTCACGCTGTCGCCCATGCTGATCGCCCGCTCCGCCGCCCTCTTCGTCCTCGCCGCGCTCTTCGAGATCGGCGGCGCCTGGCTCGTCTGGCAGGGCGTACGGGAGCACCGGGGCTGGATCTGGATCGGCGGCGGCATCATCGCCCTCGGCATCTACGGCTTCGTCGCGACGCTCCAGCCCGACGGCGAGTTCGGCCGGGTCCTCGCCGCCTACGGAGGGGTCTTCGTGGCCGGTTCCATCGTCTGGGGCGTGGTCGCCGACGGCTACCGCCCCGACCGCTGGGACATCACGGGCGCACTGATCTGCCTGGCCGGGATGGCCGTGATCGTGTACGGACCGCGCGGGCGCTGATCCCGCCCCGGACGGCCCGCGCGTGCCGCATATCCTGACCCCGGAGATCCCGAAGCCCCGAAGCCCCGAAGTCCGATGTGAGCCGACCGCACGCCCGAGGAGCACCCGCCATGACCGCCGCGCCCGCAGCCACCAACCGCATCGCCGTCGTCACCGGAGCGAGCAGCGGCATCGGTGCCGCCACCGCACGGCACCTGGCAGCCGCCGGATACCGGGTCGTGCTCACCGCGCGCCGCAAGGACCGCATCGAAGCGCTGGCGGCCGAGATCAACGCCGCGGGGCACCAGGCCACCGCGTACCCCCTGGACGTCACGGACCGCCCGGCCGTCGAGGCCTTCGCCACCGCGTTCCCCACGATCGGCGTCCTGGTGAACAACGCCGGCGGCGCGCTCGGAGCCGACCCGGTCGCCACCGGTGACCCCGCGGACTGGCGTCAGATGTACGAGACGAACGTCATCGGCACCCTCAATCTCACCCAGACGCTGCTCCCCGCCCTGGTCGCGAGCGGCGACGGCACCGTGGTCGTCGTCTCCTCCACCGCGGGCCACGGGGCCTACGAGGGCGGCGCGGGCTACGTGGCCGCGAAGAACGGCGCCCGCGTCCTCGCCGAGACCCTCCGGCTGGAGATCGTCGGGCAGCCGGTACGGGTGATCGAGATCGCCCCCGGGATGGTCAGGACCGAGGAGTTCGCCACGACCCGCTTCGGCGGCGACAAGGAGAAGGCCGCCAAGGTCTACGCGGGCGTGGCCGAGCCGCTGACCGCCGACGACGTGGCGGAGTCCATCACCTGGACCGTCACCCGCCCGAGCCATGTCAACATCGACCTCCTGGTGGTCCGCCCCCGCGCCCAGGCCTCCAACACCAAGGTCCACCGGGAGCTGTGACCCGGTCCGGGCGCACCCCGGGCCGACGGCCGCGGCGCCGTCAGCCCTTCACGCACACCACCTGCTTGATCCTGGCCACGACCTCGACCAGGTCCCGCTGCTGCTCCATGACCTGCTCGATCGGCTTGTACGCCGCCGGGATCTCGTCCAGCACGCCGGAGTCCTTGCGGCACTCCACGCCCCGGGTCTGGTCCGCCAGGTCCTGCGTGGTGAAGCGGCGCTTGGCGGCGCCCCGGCTCATCCGCCGACCGGCGCCGTGCGAAGCGGAGTTGAACGCCTTCGCGTTGCCCAGGCCCTTCACGATGTACGAACTGGTGCCCATCGAGCCGGGGATGATCCCGTACTCACCGGAGCCCGCCCGGATCGCGCCCTTGCGGGTGACGAGCAGGTCCGCCCCCTCGTACCGCTCCTCCGCCACGTAGTTGTGGTGGCAGCTGATCTCCTGGTCGAAGGTGACCCGGGCCTTCTTGAACTCCTTGCGGATCACGTCCTTGAGGAGCCCCATCATGATGGCGCGGTTGTACTTGGCGTACTCCTGGGCCCAGTACAGGTCGTTCCGGTAGTCGGCCATCTGCGGGGTGTCCGAGACGAAGACCGCCAGGTCGCGGTCGACCAGGCCCTGGTTGTGCGGCAGTTTCTGGGCGATCCCGATGTGGTGCTCGGCCAGTTCCTTGCCGATGTTCCGGGACCCGGAGTGCAGCATCAGCCACACGGCGCCGTCGTCGTCCAGGCAGACCTCGATCATGTGGTTGCCGGAACCGAGCGACCCCATCTGCTTCGTGGCCCTGCCCTGACGGAACTTGACCGCCTCCGCCACCCCGTCGAACCGCGCCCAGAAGTCGTCCCAGCCCGCTGTCGGGAACCCGTGCATCCGGCCGGGGTCCACCGGGTCGTCGTGCATCCCGCGGCCCACCGGAATCGCCTGCTCGATCTTGGTGCGCAGCCGCGATAGATCCCCCGGGAGGTCGTTCGCCGTCAGTGAGGTCTTCACCGCCGACATCCCGCAGCCGATGTCCACCCCGACCGCGGCCGGGCAGACCGCCCCCTGCATCGCGATCACCGAGCCGACCGTCGCGCCCTTGCCGTAGTGCACGTCCGGCATCACGGCGAGGCCCTTGATCCAGGGCAGTGTGGCGACGTTCCGCAACTGCTGCAGCGCGCCCTCCTCGACCGAGGCCGGGTCGGCCCACATCCGGATGGGAACCTTCGCACCAGGAATCTCTACGTACGACATAACTCCTCTTTCCCCCGAAAATGCAGAAATCTCTGCAAGTGAAAAAACCGCACCAAGGTCCGCGAAAGCGACAGCGGACCGGCATGTACACCAGTGCGTGCGATAGACATTGTGTCCGGCCACCGCCATCGGGCGGTATCCGTTTTCCGTTCCGAAGGGAGCCTCGGACAGTGCAGCGAAGGGCTTACGTACCCGGCTTGGTGCTGCTCGCAGCGCTGGTCACGGGCTGCACGAGTGGTTCCGGGGCCGACGGCTCCACCGCCGACTCGAAGCCCGGCGAGACCATTCCCGCCGCAGCCCCCGGCAAGTACCTCACCCTGCGTGAGCCGTGCCGGACGGCCGACCAGGGCGTGCTGAAGACCATGTTCCCGGAGATCGCCGATCTGCCGAAGGAACAGCAGGAGAAGGCGTACGCCGGCACACCGGAACCCACCTTCGACACCGACCGGCGCGTCGGATGCCGTTGGAAGGGCGACTCGCCCACCGAGGCGCACCGGCTGCGGATCTCGATGGAACGCGTCGTCAGCTACGACACAGCGGTCAGCGACGACGACCGCGCCAAGGCACTGTTCGAGCAGCGGCAGACCGCCGCGTCGGTCTCCGTACAGGCCACGCCCAACTCGACGCCCCCGGACGGCGCGCAGGGCGGCGACGGCGACGGCGGTACCCCCGCGGACCTCCGGCCCAGGACGCTCGACGGGCTCGGCAGCGCCGCCTTCCTCGACGACATCCCGGCCAAGCCGGACGCGGGCACCCCGCAGCACACCGTCCGGGTCGTCTTCCGCGCGTCGAACGTCCTCGTCACCGTCGAGTACAGCGAAACGCCCACCGACCGGGCCGCGCTCCCCGACATCCAGGGCCTCCAGGAGATGACCCGGTCCATGGCCCACAAACTCGCCGAGCAGATCAGCGAATAGTCCGCCGTCCGGTGGCCCCCGCGTACCGTGGCGCCCCGGACCGTACGACCCGTACGACACATGAGCGAAGGAACCATGCACCGATCAGCCACGCGACTCACCCGCCTTCTCGCCTGTGCAGCCGTCCCGGTGATGCTCGTCGTCGCCGGCTGCTCCTCGGACTCCGGTTCCGGCAGCAAGAAGAGCTCCAGCTCCACTTCTCCCTCGCCCAGCGCCCCGGCCTCCCCGACCGTCGCGAAGGCGGCGTACGCGAAGCTCCCGGACGCCTGCAAGTCGCTCTCGTCGAAGACCGTCTCCGACCTGGTGCCCAAGGCGAAGGACAAGGCCGGCACCGAGGTGAAGTCCAGCGACCTGGCCGCCCGCGCCGGCTGTTCCTGGAACGGCCTGGAGAGCAAGGGCACGAAGGGCTCGCAGTACCGCTGGCTCTCCGTCTCGTATCTGCGGTACGACTCCGACACCGTCCTCGGCAGCGGCGCCGACCGCGCCGGGGAGCAGTACACCAAGGCGGTCGCCGACGCCAAGGCGACGGACGGCGCGAAGAACGTCAAGACCGTGACCACCTCCGGCATCGGCCAGGAGGCCACCACGGTCACCTACGGCCAGCGCAAGACGGACGCGGACTTCGTGTACGCCGTCGTCATCACCCGTTCGGAGAACGTCGTCACCACCGTGAACCACAACGGCGCCGGTTTCGAGGGCGCCAAGTCCCCGTCCGCCGACGACATGACGAAGGGCGCGCAGACCGCGGCCAAGGAGGCCGTGGCGTCGGTCGCCACCGCCAACAAGTAGCGCGCAGCGGCAGCGAACAGCGGTCACGGACAACGGCGGATCAGCAGTCACCACACTGCGAACAGCCCGTCACACGGAGCCCGGTCCTCCCTCGGAGGCCGGGCTCCGGGCGTACCCACGCAACGCCGTCCGCACACATGTGCCAGGCTGTGCCCGCCAGATACCGACATCGGGAGGGGACCGCGGGTGGCCGCGATGCAGTTGACACGCACGCACCGGATACTGATCGCGGTGGTGGTCGCGGGCGCGGTGATCATCGCGGGGATCGGTTTCACGGGTTCCTACGCGGCCGTGCGCGAACTCGCCGAGAAGAAGGGCTTCGGCAGCTTCTCGACCGTCTTCCCGATCGGCATCGACGCCGGAATCTGTGTGCTGCTCGCGCTGGACCTGCTGCTGACCTGGATCCGCATCCCGTTCCCGCTGCTGCGCCAGGCGGCCTGGCTGCTGACGGCCGCGACGATCGCCTTCAACGGCGCCGCGGCCTGGCCCGACCCGCTCGGCACCGGCATGCACGCGGTGATCCCGATCCTGTTCGTGGTCTGCGTCGAGGCGGCCCGCCACGCGGTGGGCCGGATCGCCGACATCACCGCCGACAAGCACATGGAGGGCGTACGCCTCACCCGCTGGCTGCTGTCGCCGATCCCCACGTTCCGGCTCTGGCGCCGGATGAAGCTGTGGGAGCTGCGCCGGTACGACGAGGTCATCAGGCTCGAACAGGACCGGCTGATCTACCAGGCCCGTCTCCAGGCCCGGTTCGGCCGGGGCTGGCGGCGCAAGGCCCCGATCGAGTCCCTGATGCCGCTCCGGCTGGCGAAGTACGGGGTCCCGCTCTCGGAGACGGCCCCGTCCGGCCTCGCGGCGGCGGGCATCGAGCCCGTGCTGCTGCCCCCGGCCCCCGCGCTGGAGGCCGCGCCCGCGACGGTCGGGGCCGTTGCCGCGGTCGCTCCGGCTCCGGCCGCCCTTGCCACCGGCCCGGCCGCGCCGCCCCAGGAACAGACACAGGGCCAGGAGCAGGAGCAGGCCCAGCAGTACGAGCAGCACGAGCAGCAACAGCCGCAGGACCAGGACCAGACGGAGCATGCCGAGCAGCAGGCCCCGCACGAGAACCCCTGGTTCGCGCCGCAGATCTCGCAGGAGGCGTACGCGGGCAGCTACGACCCGACGTACGAACCGACCTACGAGCAGCAGTACGAGCGGGAGCAGCAGTACGCGCAGGAGCTGTACGCCCAGGAGCAGTACGAGCAGGGCCGGTACGAGCAGGACCGGTACGCCGAGCAGCACGACCCGCAGTACCCCGCCGATCCGCAGGACGGCCCCCACCCGGACGAGGCCGCCCAGGACCACGAGGCCGCCGACGGTCCGGCGCCCGTGGAACGCCCCGTCCGCTCCCGCCCCCTCGGCGGCACGCTCCCCGGACCGCGCCCGGAGCAGCAGCCGGAGGCGCTGTCCGACGCGGTGGGACCGGAGACCGCCGGTCTGCCGGAGGACGTGTCCCGCGAGGACGCGTACTTCACGGCCTTCCGCAAGTACATAAGCGAGAACAACGAGTCGCCGACCCCGCGTCAGTTCGGCCGCTACCTCAAGGACCTGTACGGCGTCACGGGCCGCAACGGCGACACGCTCAGCGACAGTTCGATGCGCGCCTACATCAACCGCTTCCAGATCCGGTACAACAACGAGCTGGACGCGGAACACATCGCGTGACCCGCGACCGGCCGTCGGACCGGCCGGTCGGGAACGCCGGAGGGCCGCCGCCCGGAACACCTCCCGGGCGGCGGCCCTCCGCCGTGAATCCGTAATCCGTATCCGCGATCCGTCAGGCCCCGAGCAGCTTCCGTACCCGGTCCGCACCGACCGCGAGCAGCAGCGTGGGCAGCCGCGGTCCGGTGTCACGCCCCACCAGCAGCTGGTACAGCAGCGCGAAGAACGTCCGCTGGGCGACCTTCATCTCCGGCGTCGGCTTGGCGTCGACGTCGAAGCCCGCCTGGATCTTCGGTACGCCGTAGACCAGCGCCGTCAGCCCGTCCAGCGACCAGTGCGAGTCCAGCCCGTCCAGGAGCAGCCGCAGCGACTCCCGGTCCTGGTCGGAGAGTCCGGCCAGCGTCCCGGTGTCCGGCTCGTCCCGCACCAGCGTGCGCTGCTCGGCCGGGACCTGGGTGGTGATCCAGTTCTCGGCGCGGTCCAGCCGGGGCCGTACCTCGTCGAGCGAGGTGATCGGGTTCGCCGGGTCCAGCTCGCTGAGGATGCGCAGCGTCTGCTCCTGCGCCCCGGCCGTGATGTCGGCCACCGAGGCGAGCGTCCGGTACGACAACGGCCGTGCTGTACGCGGCAGTTCACCGGCGGCCGTGCGGGTCGCCCGGGAGTGCGCCGCCGCGTCGGCGGGCAGCACCGTACCGTCGGCGACCTTCTTCTCCAGCGAGTCCCACTCGTCGTAGAGGCGCTGGATCTCCTGGTCGAAGGCGATCTTGAACGACTGGTTGGGCCTGCGCCGCGCGTACAGCCAGCGCAGCAGCGGCGCCTCCATGATCTTCAGCGCGTCGGCCGGGGTCGGCACCCCGCCCTTCGACGACGACATCTTCGCCATGCCGCTGATGCCGACGAACGCGTACATCGGGCCGATCGGCTGCACACCGCCGAAGACCTCGCGCACGATCTGCCCGCCGACGACGAACGACGACCCGGGCGAGGAGTGGTCGACCCCGCTCGGCTCGAAGACGACACCCTCGAAGGCCCAGCGCATCGGCCAGTCGACCTTCCAGACCAGCTTGCCGCGGTTGAACTCGCTCAGCAGCACGGTCTCGGAGTGCCCGCAGTTGTTGCAGGTGTACGAGAGCGAGGTGGTCTCGTCGTCGTACGCCGTGACCGTCGTCAGGTCCTTCTCGCAGGAGCCGCAGTACGGCTTGTACGGGTAGTACGCCGTCCCCGCGCCGCTGCCGTCGTCCTCGGCCGCCGCGCCGGACCCGGCGGCGGCTTCCAGCTCGGCCTCGTCGACCGGCTTCTGGCTCTGCTTCTGGCCCTGCTTCTTGCCGCCGCCCGTGCCCTCCGCGGCGGGGTCCTTCTTCGTGCGGTACCTGTCGAGGATCGCGTCGATGTCGGCGCGGTGCTTCATCGCGTGCAGGATCTGCTCGCGGTAGGTGCCCGCCAGGTACTGCTCGGTCTGGCTGATCGGGTCGAACTCCACCCCCAGCTCGGCCAGCGCGGCGACCATGGCGGCCTTGAAGTGCTCGGCCCAGTTCGGGTACGCGGACCCGGCCGGGGCGGGCACCGAGGTGAGCGGCTTGCCGATGTGCTCGGCCCAGGACTCGTCGATGCCGGGGACGCCGTTCGGCACCTTGCGGTACCGGTCGTAGTCGTCCCACGAGATCAGGTGCCGCACCTCGTACCCGCGCCGCCGGATCTCGTCCGCGACCAGGTGCGGGGTCATGACCTCGCGCAGATTGCCCAGGTGGATCGGGCCGGAAGGAGAGAGTCCGGACGCGACGACGATCGCCGGGGTGCCGGAGTCGGCAGCGCCAGAGAGTTTCGCGCCCTCGGCACGGCGCTCCGATTCGGCGATGACATCGTCCGCGAAACGGGAGACCCAGTCGGTCTCGGTGCTCTGAGCCACGATCGGCACGTCCTTCTTCCTCGTACGCCTTCATGTTCATGCAGGGGCGAAAGCCATTGTCCCAGGTCCCCGCAGCAGAGCGAAAACGGCTTTACGGGCCGTGGGATACTTGCGGTGATCCCTTGTACCCCTACGGAAACGGCAGCCGGCCCCATGCCTGAGCCAGTCTCGGTCAATTCCCTCGCTTCGACGCTCCAGCAGCACCTCGCGGACGCCCTGACGGCAGCGCTGCCGGATGCCGGTTCCGCGGACCCGCTGCTGCGCCGAAGTGACCGGGCCGACTTCCAGGCCAACGGGATCCTGGCCCTGGCGAAGAAGCTCAAGGGCAACCCGCGCGAGCTGGCGGCCACCGTCACCGCCGCGATCCCGGCCAATGACCTGATCAAGGACATCGAGGTCTCGGGCCCCGGCTTCCTCAACATCACGCTGACCGACCGGGCGATCACCGAGACCCTGGCCGCCCGCGCCGCCGACGCCCGCCTCGGTGTGCCGTACGCCGCGCACCCGGGCACCACCGTCATCGACTACGCCCAGCCGAACGTGGCCAAGGAGATGCACGTCGGGCACCTGCGGTCCGCCGTGATCGGCGACGCGATGGCCAAGATCATGGAGTTCGAGGGCGAGACCGTGGTCCGCCGTCACCACATCGGGGACTGGGGCACCCAGTACGGGATGCTCATCCAGTACCTGATCGAGCACCCGGACGAGCTGGGCCGCGAGGGCGAGGACATCGACGGCGAGGCCGCGATGGCCGCCCTCAACCGGATCTACAAGGCCTCGCGGGCGCTCTTCGACTCCGACGAGCAGTTCAAGGACCGCGCGCGGAACCGGGTCGTCGACCTGCAGTCCGGGGACCCCGAGACGCGCGCCCTGTGGCAGCGGTTCGTCGACCAGTCGAAGATCTACTTCTACTCGGTCTTCAACAAGCTGGACATGGAGATCGACGACCCGGACATCGTCGGCGAGTCCGGCTACAACGACATGCTCGAAGAGACCTGCCGCCTCCTGGAGGAGTCCGGCGTCGCGGTCCGCTCCGAGGGTGCGCTGTGCGTCTTCTTCGACGACGTGAAGGGCCCGGACGGCAACCCGGTCCCGCTGATCGTCAAGAAGACGAACGGCGGCTTCGGCTACGCGGCCACCGACCTCTCCGCGATCCGCAACCGCGTCCACGACCTCAAGGCCGACACCCTGCTGTACGTGGTGGATGTCCGGCAGGCCCTGCACTTCAAGATGGTCTTCGAGACGGCCCGCCGGGCGGGCTGGCTGACCACCGCCGACGGCAGCGAGGTCAAGGCCCTCCAGCTGGCCTTCGGCACGGTCCTCGGCAAGGACGGCAAGCCGTTCAAGACCCGTGAGGGCGAGACGGTGCGGCTGGAGGACCTCCTCGACGAGGCGACCGAGCGCGCGTCGGCGGTCGTGCGCGAGAAGGCGCTCGACCTCACCGAGGAGGAGATCGCCGAGCGCGGCGCCCAGGTCGGCATCGGCGCGGTGAAGTACGCGGACCTGTCCACGTCCGCGAGCCGCGACTACAAGTTCGACCTGGATCAGATGGTGTCGCTGAACGGCGACACCAGCGTGTACCTCCAGTACGCGTACGCCCGTATCCAGTCGATCCTGCGCAAGGCCGGGGACGTGCACCCGACCGCCCGTCCCGAGCTGGAACTGGCTCCGGCCGAGCGGGCGCTGGGGCTGCACCTGGACCGGTTCGCGGAGACCCTGTCCGAGGTCGCGTCCGAGTACGCGCCGCACAAGCTGGCCGCGTACCTCTACCAACTGGCCTCGCAGTACACGACGTTCTACGCCGAGTGCCCGGTCCTCAAGGCCGAGACCCCGGCGCACGTCGAGAACCGCCTCTTCCTCTGCGCGCTCACCGCCCGCACGCTCCACCAGGGCATGAACCTGCTGGGCATCCGGACGCCCGAGCGCCTGTAGGCATCCGGCGCCCGTAGGCATCCGGCCTCTTCAGGCATCTGATGCCTGTGGGCGCCCGGCTCCGGATTCAGGGACCCCTGGGGACCGGCCACCCGCGTGGTTACTGCGGTGCGGCCGGTTGCCAGGCGTCGCTGCCCGGCGGGTAGATGTACTGCGGCTGACCCGGCGCACCGCTGGCGCGGAACGGCTTGCCGTTGTCGTCGATCCGGACCGTCCCGTGCCGGTTGCCGCTGCTCCACTGGAGTTCCAGGTACCAGCTGACGTCATGAGCCGTGGTGTGGGCGTTGATCTCCAGCACCTGGGGGTCGGTCGACGACACCCTGTACGGGAAGTCGGTGGCCGGGATCTTCTGGTCGCCCTGCACTCCGGCGACCGCCCTGCTGACCGGCGTCCCCGCGTCGAGGTTCACGTCGAACGCGGCCGGGGTCATCTCGCCGCCGCAGCCGTTGCCCATCGCGTACGAGGCCCAGCCGAGCGGCGCGTGACGGCCCACCATCCGTACGTGCAGGGCCTGCAGCACCACCGCGTCCGTCGATTTCCCCTGCACGGACAGCTCGATCCGCGCGCCCCCGGCGGACACCGCGCCCAGCACGTTCGCCCAGCCCTTGGCGTCCTGTTCGGCCGGGGGCGGCGGAACCTTCGAGGCCGACCGGTCGATCAGATACGACTGGCTGCACGGGTTGTCCCAGATGTACGGCCGCACGTTCACGCTCAGCGGTACCGCGGGGATGCTGTCGCCGTCCGCGCCCAGGTCACCCGTGGTACTGGAGGGACGGGCAGCCGTGCCGCCGGACGACACGGAACGGGAAGGGGAGGGGGAAGGGGACACCGAGCCGGACGGCCGCGGCGACGGGCTCACGGACGGGGACTCACCAGACGGGGCCGCCGGAAGTGCCACCGTGTCGGAGCCGGTGCCGGACGTTCCGTCGGGGCGCAGCGCCAGCGCGACGGGTACCGCCACGGCGACGACAGCGACCACGGCGGCACCGATCAGCCAGAGACGGGTGTTCCTGCGCCCCGGGCGCCGCCCCCGGTCCGGCCCGGAGGCGGGAAGTCCTGACGCGATGACGTCCGACGCCTGAATGTCCGATGCCAGAACATCCGACGGCAGGACGTCCGACGGCAGGACGCCCGATGCCAGGACGTTCGCTGCCTGGACATCCGACTCCAGGGCGTCCGGAACGACCGCCTCCGGAACCATCGCGTCCGCGAGCACCGCTTCCCGGACGGCCGCGTCGAGGACCACGGTCTCCGGCACCGCTGCTTCCGGAGCCGCTGCCTGCGGCACCGCCGTGTCCTTGGGCCGCCGCCTCGCCGCGTCGGCCAGCAGCCACCGCCGGTGCAGATCCATCAGCTCGTCCGGGGTCGCCGAACACAGCCGCGCGAACCGCTCGACCGGCGCGTACTCGGCCGGGACGGCGTCGCCGTTGCAGTACCGGTGCACCGTGGACGTACTCATGTGGAGTTTCCCCGCGAGGACTCCGTAGCTGCGTCCGGAGCGTTCCTTCAGCTTCCGGAGCAGCGCGGCAAATTCCTCGGTCTCCGAGCCCACAGCCACCGTTCCCCCCTCGTCCCGCGTCCCGCGTCCCGGACTGGCGTTCCAGGCAAGCGTTCCAGGGGCGTTCCATCCCCCCAGGTCACAGTACGCGTTGGCGTTCCAGCGTCCCCAATGGGCCGGGAACGATTGCGGCCGGAACAAGCCGCCCGACAAGCTGAGTTCGTGTTCAACCGCTTCCGGCACGGATGCCACGGACTCAGCAACCGCTGGGGGCTGGACCTCGTGGACGGGCTGGCCCTCGGCGTAGTGGCCGCGTCCGTCACCACGGTCGTCGCCCTCATCACGCACCTCTGACCACACAGACACACCTGCACAGACGCACACCTGCACGGACGCACAGACGCACAGACGCACAGACGCACAGACGCACAGACGCACCTGCACAGACGCACCTGCACAGACCCGCCCGCACCCACAGACGCATCACCTACGGGGAGAACAGTCACCATGAACATGAACACCCGCCGCACCCGCATCACCACCGCAGCCGCCGCCGGCCTGGTCGCCGTACTCGCCCTCACCGGCCTGTCGACCAGCGCCGCCGCTGCCACACCGGCCAAGGCGAAGGCCGCCAAGACCGTGACCTGCACCCCTGCCAACACCAAGACCACGCTCTCGACGGTCAGCCGCCCCATCAACCACGTGCTGATCAAGACCACCAACAAGGGCAAGACCCCCTGCTACGCCTACGGCACCCCGCTCATCGGCTTCGACCACCCGCAGGCGGCCGTCTGGACCCTGGACGAGAGCCGGCCGCAGGCCGTCGTCACGCTGAAGCCCGGCCAGTCGGCGTACGCCGGTGTCCGCACCTCCGCGGGTGACGGGGCAGAAGGCGGCCACTGGGCCAAGGAGATGTCCCTGAACTTCCAGGGCCGCGACATGGCCGGTTCGGTCGGTTCCACGGCCTTCCCCGCGGTGCCCAAGAAGACCTGGGTCGACGACTCCGCCGCCGTCACCTGGTGGCAGGCCACCGCGGCCGACGCACTCGTCTGGTAACCGTCCGGCGCACTGCCGTACCGACCGTTGGCCTTGAGCACCGAATCCAGTTAGGGATCTTCCATGCGTATCCGCCGTACCCGCCGCGCCCTCACCTTCCTCGCCGTCGCCGGAGCGACCGTGCTCGCCACCGCGGCCTGCGGTCCGACCGGAAACGACGCCGCCGACTCCCCGAGCACGAGCACGAGTGCCGACTCCTCGTCGTCCGACTCGTCGGCCTCGTCCTCGTCGTCGTCGGGCAAGGAGAGCGACACGTCCGCGTCCACGGGCGGCAAGTCCGGTTCCTCCGCGCAGGGCTCGGGCTCCTCCGGCACCTCGGGGACGTCCGGGAACACCGGCGGTACGTCGGGATCGTCCTCGGGCAAGGGCGGTACGTCCGGCTCGTCCTCGGGCAAGGGCGACGCCACCTGCACCACCGACGACACCAAGATCGCACTGGTCGAGACGGGCGGCACCCTGCCGGTCATCCTCATCAAGGCCGTCAACGCCTCCGGTGGCCGCTGCGACATCTACGGCTTCCCGACCGTGGGCTACCCCGGAGCGCAGGCGGCCATCGGAGCCAACGAGGACAGCAAGCCCCAGGCGGTGGTCACCCTCGCGCCGGGCCAGTCCGCGTACGCCGCCATCGCCCTCCCGAGTGGCGCCCACACGCACCGCGAGAAGACCCTCACCATCAGCCTGCACGGCAGGGACATGGGCCCGATAGACGGCCAGACCACGGTGACGGCGCCCGGCGCCGCCGGACTCGCCCTCAGCGACAGCTCGATGGTCACCTACTGGCAGTCGAGCGAGGAGTCCGCTCTCCAGTAATCAACCTCTGTCATCGGGCGAACAGCGGTCGGCCAACGATGCAGTCGGCCGACCGCTGTTCGCCCGATGACAGGGCAACGCTGCTGCGTTGTCAGTGGCCCCACGTACTGTCACTTCATGGCCACGCTTCCTAATCAACTCCCGTCCCTGGTACGCGCGCTCCCGCCCGGCACACTGGTCGACACCACGGCCGACGGCTCATGGCACGAGCCCCTGCTCTGGTACGCCGACGGCGCCGCGACCGCCGACACCTGGCGGCAGCTCCTGCCCCACCGGATGAGTTCCGGGCTCCAGCCGCTGCTGATAGGCGGCGGCCACCGGGACGAGCTGCCGGAGGACTGGGAGCTGGACCCGGACCACACGACCTACCCCGGCGACCACGACGCCGAGGAAGTCCTCGCGGGCCTCTGGGAGCCCGACCCCACCGAGCCCCAGCTGCTCGCCCCGTTCGGCGCCGAATGGCCGGGACTCGCCCCCGCACCCGCCTCCGTGCCGGGAGTCGACCCCGACGAGCGGGCCGCCGAAACCGCCGCGCAGCTGGCCGGGGCGATGAGCGTCCGCGCCGCCCTCGTACCGGCCCGCCGCAGCGCGGACATACCGGCCGCCATCGGCTGGTCGGGGCCCGTCAACCACGAGCACGACGTGGCGGCGATCAGTTCGGTGCTTCGCTCCTGGGAGGACCGGTTCGGGATACGGGTCGTGGGCCTCACCTTCGACGAACTGTTCGTCTCGGTGGCATCCCCGCCGACCACACAGGAAGAGGCCGAGGCGGTCGCCGCCGAGCACTTCGCGTTCTGCCCGGACAACCTCACCCAGAGCGCCCACAGGTCGATCCAGGCCTACGCGGAGAAGGTCGTGCTCGGACAGCCCGCGTGGTCGTTCTGGTGGGACTGACGGCACGGCGGAATTCCGTGGTGGTGTCCGGTCAAGTCCCTTTGTAAGCTCGCCACTTGGGGTGGCCCGGCAGGACCGGGGCAGCTCGGGACACCACCGAGGCTGGGGGATTCGTCATGCGGTTGAGCTCGTTCACCTCGTTGGCGCTCGCATGCGCGCTGACCGCGGTTGTCGCCGGTACGGCCACCGGGTGCCGGAAGGCGCCCACGCCCGCCGCCTCCGACGGCGCCACGACCAGCACGCCCGCCCCCTTCTCCGCGTCGCCCCCGGCCTCGCCCTCCCCTTCGCCCTCGGAATCCCCGTCCATCGACGCGTCACGCGTCCTCTCCCTGCCGCACAAGGCGAGCGTGCACATCGCCGAGCAGGACGGACTGGAGTACGGGATCACCCTCCGCACGGCCGCGCTGCGGCCGGCCCGCGCCGGGCTGCTGTCGGGACCGGTCACCACCGACACCGTCGGGGCCATCAACACGTCGGAAGTCGCGGTCCTGGGATCCGCCTGCACCAAGATCGACCCGAAGCGCGACACGGTGCTTCCCCTGACCGTCACCCTGACCGGCCTGGGCGCGCACATCCTTCCCGAGATCTCGCTCCAACTCGAATCCAGCCGCGACCGGACGCTCAAGACCGCCGAGGCGCAGCTCGAATGGACCGACGGCACCACGCCCAGGTGCTCCGCCTTCGACAGCGGAATCGACGGCGGCGCCTTCCCCGCGACGATATCCACGTCCCCGGACCACGACCCCGTCCTACCGGGATTTCTCGTCCTCAAGAACTACCGCACCGACCGGGCCGCGTTCAGCGACGCCCACCTGTCGTTCCACCCCAACTGGGGCCTGCGCTCGAAGCGCCCCCCGGCGTTCACTCACTTCACCGGGAAGATGGCGCCCGACCAGTACACGAGCGTCCTCCTGCGGACGATCACGGACGGCGCCAAGATACCGATCGCCTGACGCCACAAGTCGCTTCGACATCAACCACGTTCAGCGGGTGATCGTTCGCGTCCACGAGGAGCGAGGGTAGAGGCGAGTCGACCCCCGGGCGGGCGGATTTCGCCGCCCGGACCGTATCGCCGACGGCCCCGGCTCCGTGGACCGCAGGTCAATGGCTCCCGGGCCACCAAGCGCCCTCCTACCCGCCGAACCACCCGGCCACATCCACCCGGAAGCCGCCCCCGGACGCGGAGCCGGGGACCACGGCCCGCAGGTCCGCCTCCATCCCGGCGAGCCGTTCCGCGCCCAGCACCTGGGCCCACTGCGCGTACAGCTCGTCGAAGATCTGCCCCGACCGCACCAGCACCTCCACCCCGCGCGGCGTGAGCAGCACCAGCTTGCGGCGGCCGTCGGCGGGGTCGGCGGCGCGCTCGGCGTAGCCCAGCGCCTCCAGCCGTTCCACGGTCTTGCCCGCCGCCTGCTTGGAGACGCCGAGCCGCCGCCCCACCTCGCTGGCCGTCGCGCCGCGCAGCCCGATCGCCTGCATCGCGAAGCCGTACGCGGGCCGTACGTCCGGGTGCCCCTCGTCGGCCAGCCGCGCATGCAGGGCGTCGACCATCGAGCGGAACCCGGCGAACAGCAGCATCGGCAGCTCGAACCCGCGCCCGTCGGCCCCAGCGCTCGCCCCCGCCCCGGCCTCAGACATTGCAAAACTCGACAACCTGGTTTACGTTTTCGTCCATCGCATTTTCGTCAATCACGTTGTCGAGTTTAGCCCGACCCCGAAAGGCCCGCCATGTTCCCGCACCACACCATCGAGTCCGCCCCCGCCGCCTCCCGCCGCGCCCTGCAGGCGACCACCGACCGGCTCGGCTTCCTCCCGTCACCCGTGGCCCTGCTGGCCACCTCGCCCCAAGCCCTCGAAGGCTTCCTCAAGCTCAGCGCCCTCTTCGAGTCGACCACGCTCGACCAGCTGGACCGCGAGACCCTGATCCTCACCATCGCCGCCCGCAACGCGTGCGAGTTCTGCGTGGCCATGCACACCCAGAAGCTCACGGCGATGCAGGCCGACCCCGCCCTCATCGCGGCCCTGCGCGCCCAGCAGTCGCTGCCCGATGCGAAGTTGGAGGAACTTCGCCTCTTCACCCTGGAGGTGCTCGCCACCGCCGGAGGCGTCGCCGACGCGCGCGTCCAGCAGTTCCTCGACCACGGCTACACGGCCCGGAACGCCCTGGAGATCGTCCTCGGTATCAGCACGTACACCCTCTCCACCTTCGCCAACCGGCTGACCGGCGCCCCGCTGAACGACCAGCTCAAGGCGTTCGCATAAGACCGACCGACACAGCCGGGACCGACTTCGGCTCAGTCGGGACGAACCCTCTGACAGTGCACGCCCCCGAAGGCCTCACGGAACGACCGTATCGGTGAGGTCCGACACCACGCCCCACGAGGCGCGGCAAAAGCTGAACGACCGGCCCGCAGCACGGACGGCCGGTCGAGAGCTGCCGCCGCCGTCGGTCGCCCGAGATCGAGGGGCGGTTCGAACCGCCACAGTTGGCTCGACTCGGCATCCACGACGAAGTGGGGGCGCCCCGAAACTGTGTGCCCCCTGTCAGTCGCATGCCCTAATCTGCGATCACCGCCCCCACTCGACGGGGCGGCTCTCAAGTGGGGGGCCACTATCGTGCGTACGCGCACTCTTCCGGCCGCGACAGCGCTCGCGGTCCTGTTCAGCTCCGTCGCGCTCATCACGGGCGCGGCGGGGTCGGCCGCAGCCGATTCCAGCAAGCTCCTGCCGGTGAAGTCCGTCGGCGACGTGCTGGTGGATGGGGTCCACCAGCACGTCTTCATCAGTGACCCGACGAGCGGCAAGATCGTCGTCACCGATTACGCGGGCACGGTCGTCACGACCCTCGCCGGGCTGCCCGGGGTGACCGGGCTGGAGCTGTCCGCCGACTCCGGCCAGGTGTACGCGGCCGTGGCGGACCAGGACGCCATCGTCTCCGTGAACACCGAGAAGCCCACGGAGACCCGGAGTTACGCACTGCCCGGGGCGGACAATCCCCGCCATCTGGCGCGCACCGGCAGCACGCTCTGGTTCGGCTACCAGGCCGACTACTCGGGTCACATCGGCTCGCTGGACCTCTCCGGGGACGAGCCGGTCGTCACGCTCGCGCAGGACGACGGCCAGTCCTGGTACTACTCACCGCTGCTGGCCTCGGCACCGGGAGCGCCCGACGTACTGGCCGTCGGGGAGCCGGGCATGAGTCCGGCGACCCTGGCCGTGTACTCGGTGGCCGACGGCAAGACCACTCTGCGCAAGGCGAGTTGGAACCCGAGCGACAGCGAGAACCTGTCCGACCTGGCACTCACCCCGGACGGCGGCCAACTCGTCACGGCGAGCGGCTCCCCGTACTACCACCCGGTCTTCTCCACCACGGACCTCTCCAAGGTCGGCCAGTACACCACCACCTCGTACCCGAACGCCGTGGCCATCGCGCCCAACGGCACGGTCGCCGCGGGCACCGACTCCTCGTACGAGCCGGACGTCCACATCTTCAGCCCCGGCGCGGGCAAGCCGGTCCGGGAGTACGACTTCCCCAACACCGGAACGAGCAGCGGCTCGGACCTCCTGGTGAAGGGTGGCCTGGCCTGGGCACCGGACAGCAGCCGGCTGTTCGCGGTCTCCGAGAACAGTGCTAACGCCTTCTCCCTGCGCGTACTGGCCGAGCCGGGCAAGTCGGCGCCGAAGGTGACCGTCACCGCCCCCTCCAAGGCCACCCGCGCCAAGTCCCTCACGGTCAAGGGCACCGTCACGGCCACCGTTCCGCTCCCGTCCGGGACTCCGGTGACCGTCACCCGGACCGATGTCGACTCACCGGGCGGCAAGTCGCTCGGTACGAAGAAGCTCGGCGCGGGCGGCGCGTTCTCCTTCGCCGACACCCCGCCCGCGGGCGGCAAGGTCACCTACAAGGTGTCGTACGCGGGCGACGCCACACACACGGCGGCCTCGGGCTCGGCCTCGGTCGCCGTCTCGCGGGCCACGCCCACGCTGACCCTGAACCGCAACGGCAAGCTCTACGCGTACAACACCAAGGTCTCCTTCACCGCCCACCTCGGCTCCACGTACAAGAACCGGACGGTCCAGCTCTGGTCGGACCCGTTCGGCGCGGACAAGCCGAAGAAGCTGGTGAAGACGGGCAAGGTCAACGCGAAGGGCGACCTGTCGGTCACCGTCGCGATGACCCGCGACACCGCGGTCAGCGCCGTGTTCACGGGCGACGCCCGGTACGCGTCGAAGACCGTCAAGTCGACGGCGTACGCCCAGGTGAAGATCTCCACCTCGGTGTCCCGCCAGTACCGGACGGCCAGGATCGGCTCGACGTCGTACGCGTACTTCCACAAGAAGACGAACCCGCTCTTCACGACCACCATGACCGCGTACAAGAACCGCGCGCAGAAGCTCACCCTGGAGGTCTACGCCCAGGGCAAGTGGCGCTCCGGGGGCTCGCAGTACTTCAAGCTCGCCTCCGACGGGAAGTCCGCGGTGCAGCTGGCCGGGACGCACACGACCGGGTACAAGATGCGCATGCGGTCGTCGTACGTGAACAGTTCGTCGGGCGACACGGTCAACTCGACGACCAACGGCGCCTGGAAGTACTTCTACTTCACCAACTGACCACGGCCACAGGCCCGCACACAGCACGGAGCGCCGCAGCCGGCGGGGGAACATCGGCTGTGGCGCTCAGTGCTGTGGGTGCGTGGTCCCGTGGTCAGTTGGTCCCGTAGTCCTGTGGTCCCGTGATCCCGTGGTCCCGGCGTGACTACCGTCCGGCAACCTCTTCGGTCAGGCGTCCCGTCCAGGGGCACCAGTACAGACCGGGCAGGAAGGGGCCGCCGCCCGCCTGGTCGAGGTGCCCCTCGGTGAAGCTGATCGTGGAGTCGCACACCTCCATCGCCGCATCGGCGAAGGTGACCGAGTCGGGGTTGTAGTGGTAGGACCACTGCGCGTTGTAGTCCGCACGGCTCTTCACGATCCGGCCGATGACGATCTTGCGGCTTCCGCTCCGGACGATCTCCCGGGCGTCCGCGATCCTGACGGGGTCCGTGAGCTTGATGACGAAGCTGTCGTGGCGGATGTCCTGCATCTTGAAGTACGCCGGGGCCACCTCGACATGGGTCGCGTTGCCCTGGTCGTCGGCGCGGGCGGCCGAGGTGGTCGTGAAGGCGAGCAGCGCGACCGCCGCGAGGGCGCTGAGCTTGCTGGTGATACGTCGCATGAGGGCAACTCCGTGCCGTCAGGGGCCGTGATCGTCCCGGCCGTTCGTCACGCACTGTATTCCAGCGACAACGCAGTGTGGTGAGAGGTGGCGGTGCGCCACTCCGGCAGAGCGGTGCGCCGTACCGACGATGCCGGGCCCGCACGCCCCGCCCTCGGTGAGGCGGACGACGTGCGGGCCCGTTGACGTTTCCGGGGCTGTTCCGGGGCAGTACCAGAGCACTTCCGGGGCTGTTCCGGAGCGGTACCAGAGCACTTCCGAGACTGTCCCGGAGCGATCCGGGAGCACGTCCCGAACGATCCGGGACGCCCGCGGCTCAGAGCCGGCCCGCGACCTCCGTCGCCCAGTACGTCAGGATCATGTTCGCGCCCGCGCGCTTGATCCCGGTCAGGGTCTCCAGGATCGCCGCGTCCCGGTCGATCCAGCCCTTCTCCGCGGCGGCCTCGACCATCGAGTACTCACCACTGATCTGGTACGCGGCCACCGGCACGTCCACCGACTCCGCGACCTTCGCCAGGATGTCCAGGTACGGTCCCGCAGGCTTGACCATCACCATGTCGGCGCCCTCGGCGAGGTCCAGCTCCAGCTCGCGCATCGACTCGCGTGCGTTCGCCGGGTCCTGCTGGTACGTCTTGCGGTCCCCCTGCAGCGAGGAACCGACGGCCTCACGGAACGGGCCGAAGAAGGCGGACGAGTACTTCACGGTGTAGGCGAGGATCGACACGTCCTCCTTGTCGATCGTGTCCAGCGCATCGCGGATCACACCGACCTGACCGTCCATCATGCCGCTGGGGCCCACCACATGGGCGCCCGCGTCGGCCTGGACCTGGGCCATCTCCGCGTACCGCTCCAGCGTCGCGTCGTTGTCGACCCGGCCCGCATCGTCCAGCACCCCGCAGTGGCCGTGGTCGGTGTACTCGTCCAGGCACAGGTCCGACATGATCACGAGGTCGTCGCCGACCTCGGCGCGCACGTCGCGCAGGGCGAGCTGCAGGATGCCCTCGGGGTCCGTCCCCGCCGTCCCTATGGCGTCCTTCTTGCTGTCCTCGGGGACGCCGAAGAGCATGATCCCGGCCACGCCCGCGGAGACGGCGTCGACGGCCGCCTTCCGCAGGGTGTCACGGGTGTGCTGGACGACGCCCGGCATCGCGGTGATCGGCACCGGCTCGCTGATGCCCTCCCGTACGAACGCGGGAAGGATCAGGTCGGAGGGGTGCACCCGCGTCTCGGCGACCATGCGCCGCATCGCGGGGGTGGTGCGCAGCCGCCGCGGACGGGCGCCGGGGAAAGATCCGTACACAGTCATCCTCAGTTACCTCTTCGAAACGCCTCGAATACCCCCGGACGCCTCGCCTGCCAGCCACGCGGCGCCCGCTTCGTCGGCCCGAAAGCCCCTCAGGTGGTACGCCGTCTGCGACCACCGGGACGGCGCTCGCTGGGACGGGTGACCGTCTCACCCGCCTCCCTGGCCGCCTCCCGGCGCTGCGCGCCGAACTCGGCGAGCGCCTCGGCGAGCCGGTGCACCGACGGCTCCGGCGAGAGCACGTCCACCCGCAGCCCGTGTTCCTCGGCCGTCTTCGCCGTGGCGGGACCGATACAGGCGATGACCGTCACGTTGTGCGGCTTGCCCGCGATGCCCACCAGGTTGCGGACGGTGCTCGACGAGGTGAAGAGGACCGCGTCGAAACCGCCGCCCTTGATCGCCTCACGGGTGTCGGCCGGCGGCGGCGAGGCGCGCACCGTCCGGTAGGCGGTGACGTCGTCGACCTCCCAGCCCAGCTCGATGAGCCCGGCCACCAGCGTCTCGGTGGCGATGTCGGCGCGCGGCAGGAAGACACGGTCGATCGGGTCGAAGACCGGGTCGTACGGCGGCCAGTCCTCCAGGAGGCCCGCCGCGGACTGCTCGCCGCTCGGTACGAGATCGGGCTTGACACCGAACTCGACCAGCGAGGCGGCGGTCTGTTCGCCGACCGCGGCGACCTTGATCCCCGCGAAGGCGCGGGCGTCGAGCCCGTACTCCTCGAACTTCTCACGGACGGCCTTGACCGCGTTGACGCTGGTGAAGGCGATCCACTCGTAACGGCCGGTGACCAGGCCCTTGACCGCGCGTTCCATCTGCTGCGGGGTACGCGGCGGCTCGACGGCGATGGTGGGGACCTCGTGCGGCACGGCGCCGTAGGACCGCAGCTGGTCGGAGAGCGAGGCCGCCTGCTCCTTCGTACGCGGAACGAGCACCCGCCACCCGAAGAGCGGCTTCGACTCGAACCACGACAACTGGTCGCGCTGGGCGGCCGAGCTGCGCTCGCCGACCACGGCTATGACCGGCTGGTGGCCCTCGGGCGAGGGCAGCACCTTGGCCTGCTTGAGCACCTGGGCGACCGTGCCGAGCGTCGCGGACCAGGTGCGCTGACGGGTGGTGGTCCCGGCGACCGTGACGGACATCGGGGTGTCGGGCTTACGGCCCGCCGCGACCAGTTCACCGGCAGCGACCGCGACCGTGTCGAGCGTCGTGGAGACCACTGCGGTCACATCGCTCGCGCCGATCTCGCTCCAGCAGCGGTCCGTCGCGGTACGGGCGTCGACGAAACGCACGTCCGTGCCCTGAGCGTCCCGCAGCGGTACACCGGCGTACGCGGAGACGCCCACCGCCGTCGAGACACCCGGGACGACCTCGAACGGGATGCCTGCGGCAGCGCAGGCAAGCATCTCCTCACCGGAGTTGCCGTCGAGTCCCGGATCCCCGGTGACAGCACGGACGACCCGCCTGCCACCCCGTGCGGCCTCCATGACAAGATTGCCCGCATCGCGGATTGCCGGGATTCCGGCGGCTGTTGACGCTTCGTCAACAACCGTCAGCTGAGGCGTGCTTACGGTCGCCCGCGCATGGGTGCGTACGACGTCGAGCACATGCGGCTCGGCAATCAGTACGTCCGCACTCGCGAGCGCTTCGACAGCGCGCAGTGTGAGCAGCCCCGGATCCCCGGGACCGGCACCGAGGAAGGTGACGTGCCCGTGGGCGGGAAGGGCTGGCAGGTTCGAGGTGGTGGGGCTCATCGTGCTCGCTCCCCCATAAGACCGGCCGCACCCTTGGCCAGCATCTCGGACGCGAGTTCGCGTCCGAGCGCCTCGTTGCCTTCGTGCGACGTGGGTACGGGACCGGTGGTGGACAACTGCACCAGCGTGGAACCGTCGGTCGAGCCGACGACACCGCGCAGGCGCATCTCGGTGACAGCCTGCCCGTCGACCAGGACGTCGGCCAGTGCACCAACAGGCGCACTGCAACCGGCCTCCAAGGCGGCGAGCAGGGATCGCTCGGCGGTCACGGCGGCCCGGGTGTACGGGTCGTCGAGCTCGGCGAGCTGGGCGAGGAGGTCGGCATTGGCTGCCGCGCACTCGATCGCCAGGGCCCCCTGGCCGGGGGCGGGCAAGATGATGTCGACCGGCAGGTACTCGGTCACTTCGGCGGCCCTGCCGACACGGTGGAGCCCCGCCGCGGCGAGAACCACCGCGTCCAGCTCCCCGTCGCGGACGAATCCGATGCGGGTGTCGATGTTGCCGCGGATCGGCACGGTCTCGATGCGCATGCCGCGGTTACGGGCGTGCGCGTTGAGCTGCGCCATCCGGCGCGGCGAACCGGTACCCACCCGGGCCCCGTCCGGCAGCTGCTCGAACGTCAGCCCGTCGCGCGCGACCAGCACGTCCCGCGGGTCCTCACGGACCGGGATCGCGGCCAGCACCAGATCGTCCGGCTCCGCGGTCGGCAGATCCTTCAGCGAGTGCACGGCGAAGTCGACCTCACCGCTCACCAGCGCGTCCCGCAGGGCGGTGACGAACACACCGGTCCCGCCGATCTGCGCCAGGTGCTCACGGGAGGTGTCCCCGTACGTGGTGATCTCGACGAGTTCCACGGGGCGTCCCGTGATCTGCCGAACAGCCTCGGCAATTTGTCCTGACTGCGCCATGGCGAGCTTGCTGCGCCTGGTTCCCAGCCTCAAGGCATCGGTCATGCCCGCCCTCGGTTCTTGACGTCTGTGTTGCTCAGGTCGGTCAGATCGGCCCTGCTGACGGCCGCGACCGTCAACGGGTCGAGGTCGAAAAGTTCCCGCAGCGCGTCCGCGTACCCGGCGCCGCCGGGCTCGCTGGCGAGCTGCTTGACCCGCACGGTGGGCGCGTGCAGGAGCTTGTCGACGACACGGCGCACCGTCTGGGTGATCTCGGCGCGCTGCTTGTCGTCCAGGTCGGGAAGGCGTCCGTCGAGCCGCGCGATCTCACCGGCGACGACCCCGGCGGCCATGGTGCGCAGGGCGACCACGGTCGGCGTGATGTGCGCGGCCCGCTGCGCGGCGCCGAACGCGGCGACCTCGTCGGACACGATGGTGCGTACGGCGTCGACATCGGCGGCCATCGGCGCGTCCGCGGAGGCGTCGGCCAGCGACTCGATGTCGACCAGCCGGGCGCCGCTGATGCGGTGCACGGCCGCGTCGATGTCCCGCGGCATCGCGAGGTCGAGCAGGGCGAGCCGCAGCGGCGCGCCGTCTTCGACGACGGGACGGCGGGTACGGGCGAGCGCGGCGGCCTCGGCCCAGGTCCCGTGCTGCTCCAGCACATCGGCCGCGACGGCTTCCGAAGGACTTCCGGCAGACGGTTCCGCGGGCGCCTCGGCAGATGCCCCGGCGGGTGCTTCGGCGGGCGTGTACTCCTCGCCCAGGGCCGTGGCCACGGCCTCCCCGGTCAGGACGAGACCGGTCGCGCCGGTGCAGGAGACGACCAGGTCGGCGCGGGCCAGCTCACCGTGGACAGCGTCCATGGGGACGGCCGTCGCGGCCACACCGGAGCCGCCGAGGATCTCCGCGAGCCGCTCGGCACGCGCCTGCGTCCGGTTGGCCACGACGATCTCGCCGACCCCGGCGCGGGCCAGCGTGGCGGCGGCGAGCGAGGACATCGAGCCCGCGCCGATCACCAGCGCGCGCTTCCCGCCCGCCCAGGCGGACACGTCCGCGTCACCGGCGAGCTGTTCCAGCCCGAAGGTGACGAGCGACTGCCCGGCCCGGTCGATGCCGGTCTCGCTGTGCGCCCGCTTGCCGACGCGCAGCGCCTGCTGGAACAGGTCGTTCAACAGCCGTCCCGCGGTGTGCAGTTCCTGGCCGAGCGCGAGGGCGTCCTTGATCTGCCCGAGGATCTGCCCCTCCCCGACGACCATCGAGTCGAGCCCGCAGGCCACCGAGAAGAGGTGGTGGACGGCCCGGTCCTCGTAGTGCACGTAGAGATAAGGAGTGAGTTCTTCGAGCCCGACACCGCTGTGCTGGGCGAGCAGCGTGGACAGCTCGGCGACGCCCGCGTGGAACTTGTCCACGTCGGCGTACAGCTCGATGCGGTTGCAGGTGGCGAGCGCGGCGGCCTCGGCGGCGGGCTCGGCGGCCAGCGTGTCCTGCAACAGCTTGGCCTGCGTATCAGCGGAGAGCGAGGCGCGCTCCAGCACGCTGACGGGCGCGCTGCGGTGGCTCAGTCCGACGACCAGGAGACTCATGCCGGCATCACGGCGGGCATGTCCCCGTCGGGTCCCTTCCGGTCGGCGTGGTGGGCGGCGTGGGCCGCGCCCCGTACGGGAGGCGCGTCGGCGTCGGGCGCGGGCGCGGCGCCCTCACCGGCCTTGCGCTGCTCGTGGAAGGCGAGGATCTGGAGCTCGATGGAGAGGTCGACCTTGCGTACGTCGACGCCCTCGGGCACCGAGAGCACGGTGGGCGCGAAGTTCAGGATCGACGTGACACCGGCGGCGACGAGCCGGTCGCAGACCGGCTGGGCCGCTCCGGCGGGCGTCGCGATGACCCCGATGGAGACCCCGTTGTCCGAGATGATCTTTTCGAGGTCGTCGCTGTGCTGGACGGGCATACCGGCGACCGGCTTGCCCGCCATGGCGGGATCGGCGTCGATCAGCGCGGCGACCCGGAATCCGCGCGAGGCGAACCCGCCGTAATTGGCGAGCGCGGCGCCGAGGTTACCGATACCGACGATGACGACCGGCCAGTCCTGGGTGAGACCCAGCTCACGCGAGATCTGATATACGAGATATTCGACGTCGTAGCCGACGCCCCTGGTCCCGTACGAACCCAGGTAGGAGAAGTCCTTGCGCAGCTTCGCCGAGTTGACCCCGGCCGCAGCGGCGAGCTCCTCGGATGAAACCGTGGGCACGGAACGCTCCGACAGCCCGGTGAGGGCACGGAGGTACAACGGAAGTCGGGCGACGGTGGCCTCGGGGATTCCTCGGCTACGGGTCGCCGGTCGGTGAGTTCGGCCAGTTGCCACGGTGCTCCTGCGGGATGAGCGAGGCTGCAGGCGGCCATATGCAGCAGGACCGCCCCGTCGAATGCAGGCTATGTCTTTGTGAACGCGTGCACAAAGATGGTGTCCGTTTTGTCCGTGCAAAGTGACCGGGGTCACGCGCATCGACGGCGTATTGACGGAACCAGAGGCCGATCCGCTGCGTTGGGATCCCAAAGGGGGCATAACCGCACACACTCCTCACGCCTACGCCCCCGAGACTGCTCAAATCGCCCACGATGGTAACTGCCTTTTGCCATCGGGCCCGCAGCGCGTGACGCGGCCCCCGCAGCACCGGTGGAATTCCAGCGGTGCTGCGTCAGGCCCGCAGCGCCTGACGCAGCCGGCCGGCGTCCACCCGCCAGAAGGTGTGCTGCTCCCCGTCGACGAGCACCACCGGAATCTGCTCCCAGTAGGCGTCGTTGAGCTCCGCGTCCTGCGTGATGTCCTTCTCCTCCCAGGACGCGCCGAGCTCACCGCAGACCTCGGCGACGACCGCGCGGGCGTCGTCACAGAGGTGACAGCCGGGCTTCCCGACCAGGGTGACCACCCGGTCGGCGGGCTTTCCTTTACCGGCACGGCGCCGCAACAGGGGACTCATGAGGCCATTGTCCGCCCGGAGAACACCCGCGTGACACACGGAAGCACGCAGAGACATACGGAGACACACGGAGGCGCGGAGGAGCGCGGGGAGTTGCGGGAAGGCGCGGGAAAACAGCTCCGCAACCCGCAGTTCACCCCGCCGCATCCCGCAGGACCCGGAACCACCAACCGGACTGGCTATGCTCACAACATGGCCGCACTGGGATGGCTCACCCCTCGTAGGCGCTCGGCAACAGCACGCAGCGTGCTGGCAGGCGAGGCCGCAGCCGAGGCAGCCCGCAAGTCCTCGCAAGAGCTGACACAGGCGGAGCCGGAACCGGAGGACAGCAAGGACCCGGAGCCCGAGTTCCCGGTCGCCGGGGACGATCTGGCCGCCGCCTTCTTCGACCTCGACAACACCGTCATGCAGGGCGCCGCGATCTTCCACTTCGGCCGCGGCCTGTACAAGCGGAAGTTCTTCCAGCGCCGCGAACTGGCCAGGTTCGCCTGGCAGCAGGCCTGGTTCCGGCTGGCGGGCGTCGAGGACCCCGAACACATGCAGGACGCCCGCGACAGCGCCCTGTCCATCGTCAAGGGCCACCGCGTCTCCGAGCTGATGTCCATCGGCGAGGAGATCTACGACGAGTACATGGCCGACCGCATCTGGCCCGGCACCCGCGCCCTCGCCCAGGCCCACCTGGACGCGGGCCAGAAGGTGTGGCTGGTCACCGCCGCCCCGGTGGAGACCGCGACGATCATCGCCCGCCGCCTCGGACTGACCGGCGCGCTCGGCACGGTCGCCGAGTCGATGGACGGGGTCTACACCGGCCGTCTCGTCGGCGAACCGCTGCACGGCCCGGCGAAGGCGGAGGCCGTACGGGCCCTCGCCGCGGCCGAAGGGCTCGACCTGGACCGCTGCGCCGCGTACAGCGACTCGCACAACGACATCCCGATGCTCTCCCTCGTCGGCCACCCGTACGCGATCAACCCCGACGCCAAGCTGGCCCGTTACGCCCGCGAGCGCGAGTGGCGGCTGCGCGACTACCGCACCGGCCGCAAGGCGGCCAAGGTCGGCATCCCGGCCGCGGCCGGGGTCGGGGCCCTCGCCGGAGGCACCGCCGCCGCGGTCGCGCTGCACCGCCGCCGCCGCTGACCGGCGCACGGCCCTGCCCCCGGCCCCGTACGCGGCGCGAGCCGCCGTGCCCGTCCCACCGCGCCTGCTCGCACAGTGTTCGAACTTCTCACCCCGTGCGACCGTCGCCGGTCCCGCCGTCTCCTCACAGGCACAACTGATCCCGCAATCAAGCCGATCGTGAGCCAATCCGATCAATAAGCGGTCACGAAGTGCCACTTGATTGGCCTCGTAGTCGTCACAGAAACGACGTAATCGATGATTTGAGCAACTGGGTGTAGCACTGCCTGTACGAAGCGTTATTCTCCTCAGACGCATACCGGACCCCACTCGCCATCACGTCGGGTGAAAGGTCCAGCACTGCACGTGATGGAAGCTCTGCCTCTGGGAGTCCCGTGTACCCACACGTCGGGGTTGACGCCTCGGGCCTGGCTACGCTGCGCGCAACGGTCCTTGACCAGCTGCGCGGCTTCGTCCCCACCGCGTACGCCGTCCCCGCATTTGCCACACCCGTGCCTGCCGGCCCCTGCTATGCCCTCGCCGAGGGCGGTGCGGCGGTCGGCAGACGCAGCCGTGGCGGCACCGGCACGTCCACCGCCCGTCGGCCTGCGGCCGACAGCGACAGCGCACGCATGATGGACCTCGTCGAACGCGCTCAGGCCGGCGAGGCCGACGCCTTCGGGCGCCTCTACGACCAGTACAGCGATACCGTCTACCGCTACATCTACTACCGCGTCGGCGGGAAGGCGACGGCGGAGGATCTCACCAGCGAGACCTTCCTGCGCGCCCTGCGCCGAATCTCCACCTTCACCTGGCAGGGGCGCGACTTCGGCGCCTGGCTGGTCACGATCGCCCGGAATCTGGTCGCCGACCACTTCAAGTCGAGCCGTTTCCGACTGGAAGTGACCACGGGCGAAATGCTCGACGCCAACGAGGTCGAGCGCAGTCCCGAGGACTCCGTCCTGGAGTCCCTCTCCAACGCCGCGCTCCTCGAAGCCGTGCGGAAACTCAACCCGCAGCAGCAGGAGTGCGTGACCCTGCGCTTCCTGCAAGGGCTCTCCGTCGCCGAAACGGCACGTGCGATGGGCAAGAACGAGGGCGCCATCAAGACCCTCCAGTACCGGGCCGTGCGCACTCTCGCGCGACTCCTCCCGGATGACGCGCGCTGATCACAACTCACCATCCGTGACAGGACGATGACAGCGCGACAACACCACGGTCGGCTCCTCTTCCGTCCGTAACCCAAGTGCTGTGCGGCTCGTTGAGTGGGATGCAGGCTCCCTGTGGTCACGTCACACCCGCAGGCGCTCACCCGATCGTGTGGAAGCGCTCAAGGCGTGCAACCTTCCGGACCCCGAGGGGAGTCGATCGTCATGACGAGAGGAGGTGCCGCCAGTGATCGGACAAGTTTCGGCACACCGGCGGGCGAACGCCTTCGCCCAGGCCCTGGAGGAGCAGACGCTCCAGGGCACGGCGGCCGACCAGCCCGAAGCTCCTACGAGACCGACCGCATCAGGGCAGTTGCTTGCTCTGGCGACCGGTCTCGGAGAGCTACCGAAACCGCAGCTGGACCCCGAGGTCAAAGTGGTGCAACGAGCCCAGCTCGTGGCCGCCATGGAGACGATGCGCGCGGAGGGAGGTGTGTCCGAGGGCCCTCAGGTGCCCGAACAGCGGACCGGCCGCGGCGCCCACCGGGCGTCCCCGCTCCGGAAATTGCGCCCCCGCTCCCGCTGGTCGAAGGGCCTCGCTGCGGGCGGTCTCACCGTAGGGGTGGCAGCAGGAGCCTTCAGCGGCGTCGCCGCTGCCAGCTCCGACGCCCTCCCCGGTGATTCGCTGTACGGGCTGAAGCGCGGCATGGAAGACCTCAAGCTCGGGATGGCGAACGACGATGCCGCCCGCGGTGAGATCTACCTCGACCAGGCTTCGACCCGTCTCCAGGAGGCACGCCGCCTCATGGAACGCGACCGGGCAGGTCAGCTCGACCACGAGCAACTGGGCGAAGTCAGGCGCGCGCTGAACGGCATGAACCACGACGCCGGCGAAGGCCACCGGCTGCTGCACGAGGCGTACGCGAGGAACGGCACACTCGGCCCGATCCAGACACTCTCCTCGTTCTCCCGCTCGCACCGGGAGACCTGGAGCAATCTCCGGGGACGGCTGCCGGTCCAGCTCCACGACGTGGGCAATCAGGTCAACTCGGTGTTCGACGCCATAGACCAGGAGGTCGCCCCGCTGCGGTCACAGCTGCCGCGCACCCCGGACGCCCTCCGGACCCCGCAGCACCCGGGCACCTCCCGGCCGGGCAGCTCCGGGACCGACCGCCCCGGGCCCACCGCGTCCGTCCCGAACCAGCACGGTCCGGCGAGCGGCAGGCCGAAGCCGTCCAGCTCCGGCAGCGAGGCGGACCAGGGGCTGATCGGCGGAAACACCGGCGGACTGCTCGACCCGCCGAAATCCGGCAGCAGCTCGTCGGCGTCGGAGAGCTCCGGCCCGGCCGGCAGGACCGACCGGCCCGCCCCGGACGTCACCCTCCCGCCGCTGCTCCCCGGTCTCCTTCCGGGCCTCGGCATCGACGGCGAGAACGCACCGTAGGCAGGACGTACACGTACGTGAGAGTGCCGGGCCCGCTCCTCGCAGGCCCGGCACTCCCGCGTACGCAGCACCGGAACGCGCACGCGGCGCCACCATCACCGGCCGGACCAACCGCCGGGACCAACAGCCCGGACCAACCGCCCGGGCCAGCAACCGGAATCAGAAGAAGACCGACCGCCGCTGCACCAGCAGCTTGTACAGGGTGTGCTGGATCTGCTCCCGCACCTGGTCCGTCAGGTTGAACATCAGCATCGGGTCCTCCGCGGCCTCGGCCGGGAACCCGTCCGTCGGAATCGGCTCGCCGAACTGGATCGTCCACTTCGTCGGAAGCGGCACCATCCCCAGCGGGCCCAGCCACGGAAACGTCGGCGTGATCGGGAAGTACGGGAAACCCAGCAGCCGCGCCGCCGTCTTCGCGTTGCCGAGCATCGGGTAGATCTCCTCGGCACCGACGATCGAGCACGGCACGATCGGCACCCCCGCCCGCAGCGCGGTCGACACGAAGCCGCCCCGCCCGAACCGCTGGAGCTTGTACCGGTCGGCGAACGGCTTGCCGATGCCCTTGAACCCCTCGGGCATCACCCCGACGACCTCACCGCGCTGCAACAGCCGCTCCGCGTCCTCCGCGCACGCCAGCGTGTGCCCGGCCTTCCTGGCCAGCTCGTTGACCACCGGCAGCATGAAGACCAGGTCGGCGGCGAGCAGCCGCAGATGGCGCTCCGCCGGGTGGTGGTCGTGCACCGCGACCTGGAGCATCAGCCCGTCGAGCGGCAGCGTCCCCGAATGGTTGGCGACGACGAGCGCCCCACCGTCCGACGGGATGTTCTCGATGCCCTTCACCTCGACGCGGAAGTACTTCTCGTACAACGGCCGGACCATCGACATCAGGACCTGGTCGGTGAGTTCCTTGTCGTAGCCGAACTCGTCGACCTCGTACTCGCCGGTGATCCGCCGCCGCAGGAACGCCAGCCCGCCCGCGATCCGCCGGTCCCAGGCGCCGGTCTCCACGTCGGTCCCGGGCTCCCGCCCAGGTGTCCCCGAGGACGGCTCAGGCCCCGTCTGCTGCTCCGGTACGGGTGCGAGCGACCCCACGGGCCTGTTCCGCGTCCCGGGCCGTTTGACGGCCTTGGCGCTCCTGGCCCGCCTCGCCCTCGGCTCGTCTCCGAAGGGGATGACCTTGGCATCGGCCATGTCAGATGCGCTCCTTGCTGACGGAGTTGGCGAACGAAGAGACCCTGTCGACCGCCTGCGCCAGCGCCCGGGGCGGCAGCAGGCCCTCCCCGCGGCTGACCGCGAAGTCCTCGAAGGTCTCGGCTGTCGAGTACCTCGGCGCGAACCCGAGCGTCTCGCGCATCTGCGCCGTGCTGACGACCCTGCCGTGGGTGAGCAGCCGGATCTGCTCCGGCGAGAAGTCGGTGACGCCGACGGCCCGCAGCGCGGAGCCGACCCAGTTCACCGCGGGCAGCAGCACCGGCACCGTCGGCCGGCCGAGCCGCCGCGAACACTGCGAGAGCGTCAGCACACCGTCGCCCGCGACATTGAAGGTGCCGCTGTTGAGCGTCCCGCGCGGCGGTTCGCCCAGTGCCAGGCGGAGTACGTCGATGACGTCGTCCTCATGGACGAACTGGAGCCGCGGGTCGTAACCGAACACGGTCGGCAGCACCGGCAGGGACAGGTACTCGGCGAGCGGTGAATCCGCGCTCGGCCCGAGGATGTTCGCGAAGCGCAGGACGCAGACGGCGACATCGGGCCTGCGACGGGCGAAGCCCCGTACGTACCCCTCGACCTCGACGGTGTCCTTCGCGAAGCCGCCACTGGGCAGCGACTTCGGGGGTGTCGTCTCGGTGAAGACGGCCGGGTCGCGGGGCGCCGACCCGTACACATTCGTACTGGACTTGACCACCAGGCGCTGCACGGACGGCGACTTCTGGCAGGCGCCGAGCAGCTGCATGGTGCCGATGACGTTGGTCTCCTTGACCGCCGTCCGGCCGCCCGCGCCCAGCGGGGTCCCCGTGACGTCCATGTGCACGACCGTGTCGACGTCGTACTCGGCGAGCAGGCGGGCGATGGCCGGCTGGCGGATGTCCGCCCGTACGAAGACGGCGTCCCCCAGCGCGTGCTCGGGCTCCACGATGTCCACCGCGATCACCCGGTCCACCTCGGCGTCGCGCTGTATGCGGCGCACCAGGCGGCTTCCGAGCTGCCGGGCCACTCCGGTGACGAGCACGACCTTGCCCAAGATCAGCGCCTTCCCATTCGGACTCCCGTACGGGCCACCGTAGCGGCTCGCTGTTGCGCTGTGATGTCCATGCGCCGCGTGACGTCACCGAAATCTATAGGACCGGCCGTCCACGTCCCGGCAACCATTCCTCCACAACGCGCCGAGGCCCCCTCACCATGTCGGTGAGAGGGCCTCAGAACCACGTACAGCTGCCGCTTACTTCTTGTTGCGACGCTGAACGCGGGTGCGCTTGAGCAGCTTGCGGTGCTTCTTCTTAGCCATCCGCTTGCGCCGCTTCTTGATAACAGAGCCCACGACTACCCTCGCTCACTTCTCTTCACTCGGTGCGGGGCGTCTGGGCCCACACGACCTACGTCGGCCTAGCCTACCTGCCGCCGAGTGAGGGACGTAATCCGAGGGGAAACCCCGGCCCCCCTGACACCTCTCCCTAGGCAGTCCGGACCCCCACGAAGGACTCACGGAGGTACTCGTGCACCGCTTGCTCCGGGACCCGGAAGGACCTGCCCACCCTGATCGCCGGCAGATGACCGCTGTGCACCAGTCGGTACACGGTCATCTTGGACACTCGCATCACCGAGGCGACTTCCGCCACGGTCAGGAACTTGACCTCGTTGAGAGGCCTCTCGCCAGCAGCCATGACCCACCTGAACCTTCCGCACCCGACGCGCCCCGGCTACCCCTTCCGGTGACTCTTCGTCGTTGTGCGCTCACTCACCAGACTAGGTGCGGGTGATACGAGTGGGGAAGAGGAGCAGCAGACGATTACCTACCGGGACAGACACGCCTGATTGAGTACATAGCGAGTGAGCGGCCGGTAGTACTCGGACCGCACCGCGTCGTCGAGCGGAACGGCGACGGACACCCGTCCCTCGGCCTCCCCGACGAACAGCGCGGGGTCGTCCGTGTCCGCCAGGCCGATCGCCTCGATCCCCAGCTGACCTGCCCCGCAGACCCACCCGTGATCTCCGACGACCAGCCCCGGCAGCCCTTCCGGCTCCCCCGCCGCGGCCTCCAGTGCGACCCGGACCGGGAGCGGCGAATGCGTGTGTGCGCCGGGCTCACTCCCCGGGACCCGCACGCCGGGTTCGCGCATCAGCGCGACGCCCCGCACATAGTCGAGACAGTACGTGCGTACGCCGAACCGGGTCGTTATGTCGACACGGCGACCCTGCGCGGGGGTGAGTACAACACATCCCGCCGCCGACAAGGCGTCTGCCAGCGCGGCGTAGAAGCCGAGCAGCCGGTGCGGATGCCCGGTCCCGAACAGCACCGCCGCCCGCCGCTCCACCGCCTCCCCGAGCCGCACGGCGAACGCGTCGAGCGCGGCCAACGTCCGCTCCGGATCGATGACATCGGACCCCGACACATACGCCGGATCGTCCGACACCCCGCACCTGTCGGCCATCAGCCGCAGCAACTCCCGCTCGTTCCAGCCCTGTTCGGGATGGAGACCGAGGGTCACCCGGGGATCCCGCGCGGCGAAGAGCCGGTAACTGCGCAGACTCACCTCGCGCGGGGTGGCCACCGGCCCGGCGAGCCTGGCCGCCAGCAGATGCGCGCGGAGGGCGCCGGTGGTCAACACCCTGCCGATGGTGCCGCACCGGGCCCCGCGTCCGGGCCGGAACCAGGGATATGCGGCACGGTTGGCGTAACCCCGGTGGCCGCCCCAACTGCCGGTCGGTCTAAGCCAGCAGCCCCCGCAGCGGGAACGCCGCACGCCGCGTGGCCAGCACCGCCTGGTCCAGCCGGTCCGCCGGGTCGTATCCCGCGTCCCACGACCGCCAGGTCACCGGCCACCGCCCGTCCGTCATCCGCGCCGGCCCCACCCCCCGGGTCCGCGCGTACACCTCGTCCCGCCAGGACGCCGGGATCACCGAATCCGGATCGACCTCCGCGTGCCCGGCGATCCCCACCAGGTGCGCCCACGATCGCGGTACGACGTCGGCCACCGCGTACCCTCCGCCGCCCAGCGCCAGCCACCGGCCGCCCTCGGCGTACTGGTGTGCCAGCTCGTGACAGGCCACCTGCACCGCCCGCTGCGCGTCCAGCGACACCGCCAGATGGGCCAGCGGATCCTCGAAGTGCGTGTCGGCGCCGTGCTGCGACACCAGCACCTGCGGCCGGAAGTCGGCCAGCAGCTCGGGCACCACCGCGTGGAAGGCCCGCAGCCATCCGGCGTCCCCGGTACCGGCGGGCAGCGCCAGGTTGACGGCCGAGCCCTCCCCCGGCCCCTCACCGGTCTCCGTCGGGAAACCGGTGCCCGGGAACAGCGTCCGGGGATGCTCGTGCAGCGACACGGTCAGCACCCGCGGATCGTCCCAGAAGGCCGCCTGGACCCCGTCCCCGTGGTGCACGTCCACATCCACGTACGCGACCCGCTCGGCGCCCAGTTCGAGCAGCCGGGCGACGGCCAGCGCCGCGTCGTTGTAGATGCAGAATCCGGAGGCCGCGCCGGGCATCGCGTGGTGCAGCCCGCCCGCGAAGTTGACGGCGTGCGCGGCGTCCCCGCGCCACACCGCCTCGGCGGCGCCCACCGACTGACCGGCGATCAGCGCGGAGACCTCGTGCATCCCGGCGAACGCCGGATCGTCGGTGGTGCCGAGCCCGTACGAGGCGTCGGCCCCGTCCGGGTCCGCCGAGGCCGCCCGCACGGCATCCACGTAGTCCGCCCGGTGCACCAGCCGCAGCGTCGACTCCCCGGCCGGTTTCGCGGCCACGACGTCGACCGCCCGGTCGAGGCCGTACGCCCGTACCAGTCCCATGGTCAGTGCGAGCCGCACCGGGTCCATCGGATGACCGGGCCCGAAGTCATACCTCGTTACTGCTTCGTCCCACATCAACAGTCCGCGCCCGCTCATGCCCGACACCGTATCGGGCGTCGCCGTTCCCGAACGAGCGGGCGTACACGAGAGTCGCGAGCACCAGCACCATCGGTACGAGCATCGCCCCGCGGTAGTTCCAGGCGTCCCCGATCGCCCCCACCAGCGGTGACCCCACCAGGAATCCCACGTAGTTGAAGATGTTCAGCCGGGCGACGGCCGCGTCGGAGGCCCCCGGGAACAGCCGCCCCGCCGCCGCGAAGGTCTGCGGCACGATCACACACAGACCGACCCCCAGCACCGTGAACCCGAGCAGACCCACCCACGGCCCGCTCGCCGCCGCCACCACGGCGAACCCGCAGGCCGCGACGACGGACCCGAACCGCACCACGGCCACCGCCCCGAACCGCCGCACCCCGAAGTCACCGACGGCCCGGCCCAGCAGCGTGGTGACGGTGTAGACGTTGTACGGAAGGGTGGAGAGCTGCTCCGAGCTCCCCAGCACGTCCTGCAGGTACTTCGCGCCCCAGTTGGAGACGGTCGAGTCCCCGATATAGGTGAAGGCCATCACCAGGCAGAGCGGCAGCAGCATCTTGAAGACGAGGGGCCCGCCCTGGGCGGCCCCACTGCCCCGGCCCGGCTCGGCGACCGGCGGCTGACCGCCGTCCCGCGCGTCCGCGTACCAGCGGCTCGCGACCAGGCACGCGGGCACCAGCACCACGGTCACCGGCCAGTACGAGGTGAACAGCGACAGATGCCAGTGCGCCCCGACCCAGGCGAGCGAGGCTCCGGCGATCCCGCCGAGGCTGTACGTGGCGTGGAAGCCGAGCATGATGCTGCGGCCGTACGCCCGCTGGAGGCTGACCCCCAGCATGTTCATGGAGGCGTCCAGTGCTCCCACACCGAGTCCGAACACCCCGAGCGAGACGGCCGCCTGCCACAACTCGTCGCCGGCCGCGGCCCCGAGGAGGGCCAGCAGCACCACCGGCTGCGCCCACCGCAGCACGACGGACGGCCGCACCCGCTTCACCAGGTGCTCGGTGCCGACGCTGCCGACGCCGGCGAGGACCGGCACGGCGGCGAGGAAGACGGGAAGCAGGCCGTCGGATATCCCGTACCGGTCCTGGATGGCAGGGATCCGCGTCACCAGAAGCGCGAACGCGGCGCCCTGCGCGAAGAAGCTGAGCCCCAGGGAGACCCTGCCGTGCCGCAGGCGAGCATCTGTCGTCATGGCGGCACAGTAGGCCCCTGGCTTACCCGTGGGTAGATGGATCACGCAAGCAGTTGTGGGAGCTCCGACAACTTCGAGAAGAACCCGTTCGCTCCGGCGAGTCGCTCGGCGGGAGTCATCGCCGTAAACCCGTACACATCCATCCCCGCGGCGTGCGCGGCGGCCACACCGAGCGGACTGTCCTCGATGACGACGCACCGCTCGGGTGCGACGCCCATCTGCTGGGCGGCGTACAGGAAGAGGTCCGGCGCCGGCTTGCCCCGGCCGACGTCCTCGGAGCTGAACACCCACTCCTCCTCGAACCACTCGTCGAGCCCGGTCGCCCGGTGCCCCACTCTGATCCGCTCGTGCGTGCCGGAGGAGGCGACGCAGTACGGCACGCCCTCGGCGACCAGCTCGCCGAGCAGATCGGCCGCCCCGGCGACGGGCTTCAGTTCGCGCGCGAAGGCGGCGAAGACACGGGCGTGGAACGTCTCGTCGAAGTCCTCGGGCAGCTGCTGCCCGGTCCGCTCCTGGATGATGTCGTGCACCCGGTGCATGGCGGCACCCATGTAGTCGCGGAGCGACTCGTCGTACGTGGTGGGGTACCCCAGCTCGGTCAGGTACTCGGCGAGGATGGTGTTGGAGATCGGCTCACTGTCCACAAGGACGCCGTCGTTGTCGAAGATGACCAGGTCGTAGCGCATACCCTGACCATAAACGCAAAAATGCCTCAACCCCGAGCCAAATCGGCTCGGGGTTGAGGCTAAAAATTGTTCGGCGGCGTCCTACTCTCCCACAGGGTCCCCCCTGCAGTACCATCGGCGCTGAAAGGCTTAGCTTCCGGGTTCGGAATGTAACCGGGCGTTTCCCTAACGCTATGACCACCGAAACACTATGAAATTAACCAACACCGACTGCGTCTAATTAAAGACAGCAAACACGGCCGTTCATTATTTCAGAACT
>NZ_CALNVW010000009.1 GCF_940670765.1 Streptomyces sp. A 4/2 | reverse complement strand
ACCAAAACCGTAGGGACTTCTCCCTGTTGTCCATCGGCGCCGGGGCGAACCTTGTTGTGCCCCGGCGCCGACAGGCCGATCAGTTCTGCGAAGTGTCGTAACCGGGTACACCCGCGGATCGCGCGAGGTCGATGTCGAGGGCTTCGCGGCGGATGCGCTGGTCGATGTAGAGAAGCACCGTCACGCCGGCCGAGAACGGGTAGGCGACTGCTGCGGTGATCACCCCTCCGATGCCACTGACGATCAGATAGGGCCAGCCGAACGCGGGCGAATTGCCCGAGACGAGTTCGGTGACGCTGCTGCCGTCCGCGGCCATGGCGATGGCGTTGAACGGCAGGCTGATGATGCCGGAGAGGACGGAGGTCAGTACAAGAGTGAGCAGCATGATGCCGAAGATCCGCCACCACACGCCCTTCACCAGCTTGACCGAGCGGCGGAGGGCGTCCGCGATGCTCTGTCGTTCCAGCATCAGCGCGGGTCCGGCCAGGCCGACCCAGACCCAGAGCCAGGCCATCACAGCGATCACGGCGAATGCCCCGAGGACGGTGAGCGCGGCGCCTCCCGTGCCCCCGATCAGCAGGCCGGGAAGGATGCCGACCGTCGCGACGACCGCGTAGAGGACAGGCAGCAGCAGGCTCAGTCCGACCAGACGGGGAAGCTGCGGCCTGGCCTCCCGCCAGGCCTCGGACAGCGCCACCGGGCGGCCCAGGACGGAGCGGCTGACGACGATGGCGAGTACGGCCGTGGTGAAGATCGTGCCGATCAGCGAGATCGCGTACACGGGGCCCAGGTCGAGCAGGGTCGTCCGGAGGGCGTCGATGTTCTGGCGCAGCTGCTCGGTGGGACTGGCTCCGGCGTCGATCTGGACGGGGTCGGGGAGCAGGTAGTGCTGGACGAGGATCGAACAGCCCTGGACGACCGCCGCTACGGGAACGGTCAGGCCGAACACGGCGCGCCAGTGGGCGCGCAGGGTCGACACGGCGCCGTCGAGGATCTCTCCGACGCCCAGCGGTCTGAGCGGAATGACGCCGGGCCTGGGTGCGTCGGGCTGACGTCCCCAGCCACCCTGCGGCGGACCACCCCAACTGCCGCTCTGCGGGCGGCCCCAGTTGCCGCTCTGTGATGCTCGTGCGCCCCGGCGCGGGGTCTGCTGAGGGGGGACGGACGCAGTGTCCGGCGGGCTCGGCGTGGTCCACCGGCCGGGCGGTGGCTGGTTGCTGGACCACTTCGGAGCGGTATCGCCCTGGTCGGACGGTTCGGTCGGGCGCGGAACGCCCGGATCCTGACCGTCGGAGGGGGCGGACCCGGGCGAGGCCCGACCCGGAGAGTCGTTCATGGTCGCTCCTTACACATGTCTGCCCACGAGTCGGGGCAGCAGGTTTGGCCGTCTTGGTGTCGTGCGCTGTTCGGCGACGGAGAGGGCCGCACATCCCCATCGCCGCTTCAATTGTCGGTGCCTCACGGGGCAGACTGTGCGGATGGCTGATCAGGACGCGCAAACCTCGTTGGATGCCGGACCTCCGATGATCCCTTCACTGCGTTGGGACGAGCCGCCGGAGGGGCCCGTCCTGGTACTTCTCGACCAGACCCGATTGCCGGGCGAGGAGGTCGAGCTGGTGTGCACGGACGTGCCCGCGCTGGTGCAGGCGATCCAGACGCTGGCGGTCCGGGGTGCACCGCTGTTGGGGGTTGGCGGCGGGTACGGGGTCGCGCTCGCTGCCGTACGCGGGTACGACGTCGACGAGGCCGCCGCGCTGCTGGAGGGTGCGCGGCCGACCGCGGTGAACCTCGGGTACGGGGTGCGCAGGGTGGCTCAGGTGTACCGGGCGGCCGTACGCAACGGCGCGGACGCCGAGGCCGGGGCGGCGGCGGCGCTCGCGGCGGCCAGGGACCTCCACCGGGAGGACGCCGGGGCCAGTGCGGAGATGGCGCTCCGGGGGCTGGAACTGCTCGATGAGCTGCTGCCCGGCGGTGGGCACCGGATTCTGACACACTGCAACACCGGGGCGCTGGTCTCGGCCGGCGAAGGTACGGCTTTCGCCGTGGCCCTGGCAGCACACCGTGCCGGCAGGTTGCGGCGGTTGTGGGTGGACGAGACGCGTCCCCTTCTGCAGGGGGCGCGGTTGACGGCGTACGAGGCGGCCCGCAACGGCATGGCGTACACACTGCTCACCGACAATGCGGCGGGGTCTCTTTTCGCGGCGGGTGAGGTGGACGCGGTGCTGATCGGTGCCGACCGGATCGCCGCCGACGGTTCGGTGGCGAACAAGGTGGGGAGCTACCCGCTGGCGGTGCTGGCCAAGTACCACCACGTGCCGTTCGTCGTGGTGGCTCCCACGACGACGATCGACCTGTCCACGCCGGACGGAGCGTCCATCGAGGTGGAGCAGCGGGCGGGCGGGGAGGTCATGGAATTCGGCGGGGTGCCGGTCGCGCCGCTGGGGACGCAGGCGTACAACCCTGCGTTTGATGTCACACCGCCCGAGCTCGTGACGGCCGTAGTCACGGAGGCAGGGGCGGTTTCGCCTGTCACCGCGGATGCACTCACCGCGTTGTGTGCCAGGTCACGCCAGGTAACGATTAGCTAATGGGATGATGTCAACATGAAGGGACGCGTCCTTGTCGTCGATGACGACACTGCACTTGCCGAGATGCTCGGCATTGTGCTGCGTGGTGAAGGTTTTGAGCCGTCATTTGTAGCGGACGGCGACAAGGCACTGGCTGCATTCCGTGAGGCCAAGCCGGACCTGGTACTGCTCGATCTCATGCTGCCCGGACGGGACGGCATCGAGGTCTGCAGGCTTATCAGGGCCGAGTCAGGTGTGCCGATCGTGATGCTCACGGCGAAGAGCGACACCGTCGATGTGGTGGTGGGGCTCGAATCCGGAGCCGACGACTACATTGTCAAGCCGTTCAAGCCCAAGGAACTGGTCGCCCGTATCCGGGCGAGACTGAGGAGGTCGGAGGAGCCCGCGCCGGAACAGCTGGCGATCGGTGATCTGGTCATCGATGTGGCCGGTCACTCCGTGAAGCGGGAGGGGCAGTCGATCGCCCTGACCCCGCTGGAGTTCGATCTGCTGGTCGCGCTGGCCCGTAAGCCCTGGCAGGTGTTCACCCGTGAGGTGCTGCTGGAGCAGGTGTGGGGGTACCGGCACGCGGCGGACACCAGGCTGGTCAATGTGCATGTCCAGCGGCTGCGGTCGAAGGTCGAGAAGGACCCCGAGCGCCCGGAGATCGTCGTGACCGTCCGTGGTGTCGGTTACAAGGCCGGGCCGAGCTGACATGACCCGAAGCAGTGCTGCTCCGACGCCCGGGGAGCCGGGAGCGCGCACGGAGCGGCCTGCCGGTCGGGAGGCGGACGCCTCTCCCCGGGACACCGTCCCCGCCGGTTCGTCCGGCGGGGGCCCCGGGGCGCGTTCGCGGGGGAGACTCGGCGAGCGTTTCGTACAGGGCGGCCGGCTGTTCCAGGACGGAGCGCCCGGCAGCCCCGTGCTGCGGATGGTGGCGCGTCTGGTGCGCCGTCCGCTGCTTCCCGCTGTGCGGCTGTGGCGGCGGAACATCCAGCTCAGGGTGGTGGCGGGCACGCTGCTGATGTCGCTCGCCGTGGTCCTGGTGCTGGGCGTCGTCGTCATCGGGCAGGTGCGCAACGGGCTGCTCGAAGCCAAGGAGAAGGCGGCCGTCAGCCAGGCCGCCGGTGGTTTCACCGTGGCGAAGGACAAGGCCAACGCGACCGCGGTGGTGGACAGCGAAACGGCCGACAGCGGGGCTTCCAGCAACTCCCGGCAGTGGCGTACCGACCTGGTCGCGCAGCTCGCGAGCGGCGGTCAGGGCGCGTACAACGTGATCACCCTGGCTCCCGCGTCCGAGGAAGCGGGGGCGGGCAACGGCGGGCAGCGTACGTCCGGGCAGGTGAGCCCCGACAGCGTGTCCGAGAAACTGCGCCAGGACGTCGACCAGGGGACGGCCCCGTACAAGACGTACACGGACGTCAAGTATGTCGACGGTCGTCCGCCGGAGCCGGGGCTGATCGTCGGGCAGCGGCTGGAGGACATCGACCACAAGCCGTACCAGCTCTACTACCTCTTCCCGCTCTCGCAGGAGGAGAAGACCCTCAGCCTCGTCAAGCGCACGCTGGCCACCGCGGGACTGTTCGTGGTCGTGCTGCTCGGCGCGATCGCCTGGTTCATGGTGCGGCAGGTGGTGACGCCCGTGCGGATGGCTGCCGGGATCGCCGAGCGGCTCTCCGCGGGCCGCCTGCAGGAGCGGATGAAGGTCACCGGCGAGGACGACATCGCGCGGCTGGGCGAGGCCTTCAACAAGATGGCGCAGAACCTTCAGCTGAAGATCCAGCAGTTGGAGGACCTCTCCCGGATGCAGCGGCGCTTCGTCTCCGATGTGTCGCACGAACTCCGGACGCCGCTGACGACGGTACGGATGGCCGCCGACGTCATCCATGACGCGCGCAGCGATTTCGACCCGGTGACCGCGCGCTCCGCGGAGCTGCTGGGAGACCAGCTGGACCGTTTCGAGTCGCTGCTGGCCGACCTGCTGGAGATCAGCCGTTTCGACGCGGGCGCCGCGGCGCTGGAGGCCGAACCCATCGATCTGCGCGAGACCGTGCGCCGGGTGATATCCGGTGCCGAGCCGCTCGCCGAGCGCAAGGGCAGCCGGATCCGGGTCGTCGGGGACGAGCAGCCCGTGGTCGCCGAGGTCGATGCCCGGCGGATCGAGCGGGTGATGCGCAACCTCGTCGTCAACGCGGTGGAGCACGGCGAGGGCAAGGACGTGGTGGTGCGGTTCGGTGTGGCCGGAGGCGCTGTCGCGGTGGTGGTGCGCGATTACGGGGTGGGGCTCAAGCCGGGCGAGGCGACCCGGGTGTTCAGCCGTTTCTGGCGGGCCGATCCGGCGCGCGCCCGCACCACCGGGGGTACCGGGCTCGGGCTCTCCATCGCGGTCGAGGACGCGCGGCTGCACGGGGGCTGGCTGCAGGCCTGGGGCGAGCCCGGTGGCGGTTCGCAGTTCCGGCTGACTCTGCCGCGTACGGCGGACGAGCCGTTGCGCGGCTCCCCGATACCGCTGGAGCCCGAGGACTCGCGGCGCGGACGTGCGGCGACGGAGGCCGAGGCCGCGGGGCGGCGGGTGGCCGTGCCGGTCCAGCCGGGTCCCGACCGGTCGACGCTGCCGCTGCCGGCTCGGGCGATACCGGCCGATCCGACGGCGCTGCCGGGCAGTGGCGCCCGGGTGGTGCCGCGGGTCGGTGACTCTGCAACGCACGTACCGGACCGGGAGGACACCGCCCGTGGGCGCTGATCGTGGGGGTGGGCGCCGCGGCGCCCGAGGACTGCGGATGTACGTCTGGCTGGGGTGCGGCGGGGTGCTGCTGGCCGGGTGCGCGTCCATGCCGAACAGCGGTGACATCGAAGCGGTCGATCCCTCGCAGCGCAACGATTCGCAGGTCAAGGTGTACGCGGTTCCTCCGAAGGAGGGGGCGGCGCCCGCCGAGATCGTCGACGGTTTCCTGGAGGCGATGACCAGTGACGATCTGCAGTTCGCCACGGCCAGGAAGTATCTGACGAAGGGCGCGTCCCGGAGCTGGGACCCGGGTGCGCGGACCACCGTGCTGGCCGACGGTCCCACCCGCCGGCTGAGTCCGGCGAACGACCGGGACGCGCCGGAGGGCTCTTCCACGTTCGAGCTGACCGGCACGGAAGTCGCTGTGGTCGACAAGCAGCACGCCTACCGGCCGGACAACGGGAAGTACCGGAACGCGATCCATCTGGTCCGGCAGAACGGCAAGGAGTGGCGCATCGACGATCTGCCCGCCGGTCTGCTGCTCAGCCTGTCCGACTTCCAGCGCAACTACCACTCGGTCAACAAGTACTACTTCGCCTCGGCGCCGACGTCCGGAACGCCCGGCCAGGACTGGCTGGTCGCCGACCCCGTCTATCTCCGCCAGGGGATCGACCCCGAGACGCGGATGGATCCGCTGACACAGACGGTCGCCTCGCTGCTCGACGGGCCGACCAACTGGCTTCGGCCGGTGGTGGGTTCACGCTTCCCGGCCGGTACGGCGCTGAAGAAGGGCGTCAAGACGCTGGCGCTCGACGACCGGAACGCGCTGACGGTGCCGCTCAACGACAAGGCGAAGAACGTCGGCCAGGGGCAGTGCCGGATGATGGCCGCCCAACTGCTCTTCACCCTGCGGGACACGACGTCCATGCGGGTCGATCAGGTGGAGCTGGAGCGGGCGGACGGCTCGCAGCTGTGCGTGCTCAGCGCGGATCACGCGGAGGAGTACGCGCCCGACCGCACCTCGGGGACCCCGGCCGGCGAGTACTTCGTCGATGCCAAGGGGCGGCTCGTGGAGATGCAGGTCACCGGGGGCGGCACGTCGGGGCGGACCGATCCCGAGCCGGTCCAGGGGCCGCTCGGGACGGGTGAGAAGCCGCTGAGCACCGTTGCGGTGGCGCGTGACGAGCACCGGGCGGCGGGGGTGTCCAAGGACGGAGGGACGCTGTACACGTCGTCCATCGTCTCGGGCCGCGAGGCGCCGGAACTGCTCTATTCCAGCCACGCCAAGCAGGAGAAGGACCGGCTGTCCGCGCCGAGTTGGGACGGGCGTGGAGATCTGTGGGTGGCTGATCGGGACCCGTCGCATCCGCGGTTGCTGCGGTTCGCCGGGGGATCGGGTGAGCCGCAGAACGTACCGCTCGTCGGGTTGGACGGTGCGCGCATCGAGGGCCTGCGGATGTCGTCGGACGGGGTCCGGATCGCGCTGCTGCTGTTCAAGGACGGACACACGACACTGAAGGTGGGCAGGGTGGTGCGGCACGGCACCGCCGACAATCCCACGGTCCCGGCCGTCGAGGCACTGCGCCCGGCGGCCCCGCAGATGGCCGATGTCACCGCGGTGTCCTGGGCGGGGCGCAGCCGCCTCGTGGTGGTCGGCAAGGAGGCCGGCGGGGTGCAGCAGGTGCGTTATATGCAGGCGGACGGTTCTGTTTCGAGCGTGAATCCGCTGCCGGGCGCGAATCGCATCACGGCTGTTGCCGCTTCGGACGACGACCGGCTGCCGCTGATGGCGCTCTCGGACGAGGACGGAATTGTGCGGATGCCGCCGCGCTCGAATTGGAAGACAGTGGTGACGGAAGGGAAGTCACCCGTCTATCCGGGGTAGTTGCCCTACCAGCGTAGTTGCCGGTGGGGTGTCGGGCACGTCGGTCGGATATCGGTCGGCACGTCGGCCGGCTCGTTGTCCGACATGTGTTGTCCGACGTGTTGTCCGGCGTGCTGTCCAGCTGGTGGTCCGGCCTCCGGGGTGGTTATCCACAGGGGTGGCCCGATGCCTTGTGCCTCGGCAGAGTAGTAGCCGTGCGGAACTGGTGGCGGGAAATCTCGGATCTGGTGCTGCCGGTCGCCTGCGGGGGCTGTGGCAGACCTCGGACGGCGCTCTGCGAGGAGTGCGCCGGGGCGCTGTCCGGCGGCCCGGCGCGCAGGGCGAGACCGGTCCCGGAGCCTGCGGGGCTGCCGGCGGTGTGGGGAGCGGCGGCGTACGAGGACGCGGTGCGCGCGGTGCTGCTCGCGCACAAGGAACGGGGCGCGCTGGGGCTGGCCGGGGCGCTCGGCCGGGCGCTCGCCGGGTCCGTACGGGCGGCCGTGGCCCGGAGCGCGGGTGCGGGGACGCTGCTGCTGGTGCCGGTGCCTTCGGCACGCGGCGCGGTCCGGGCCCGGGGCCATGACGCGGGCCGCAGGATCGCCTGGTCCGCATCGGCCGAGCTGCGCAGGACGGGGACTCCGGCGCGGGTCGTGGCGGCGCTCCGGCAGCGTCGGGGGGTGGCGGATCAGGCGGGGCTGGACGCCCGTCAGCGGCTGGCGAATCTGGCGGGTGCACTGGAAGTGCCTGCCGGGGGCGTACGGCTGCTGGAAGGGGGCAGGGTGGTGTTGGTGGACGATCTGATGACGACCGGGGCTTCGCTGGTGGAGGCGGCGCGGGCCGTGCGGGCGGTGGACGGCAGGGAATTCGGTGGCTGCCCGGAACCGGTCGCTGCGGCCGTTGTCGCGGTGCCACCACTCTCTTTCGAAATAAACCGGAACTGTCCGCGGACTTCCATCGTTGCAGGTAGTGAGGGAGAAAAACCACCGGAACGGGGGTACGCGTGAGTAGCGGGTGCCGATACCCGTCCCCGCGAGCTATGTTCGGTTGTGAGGAATGGCGAAAGCTGTGGCTCACTTGAATGCACGGACGTGCATACAGGCGCTTTCCGGGTTTCGCCGGTTCCGTGGAACTCGGAGATTGGTGGGGTGTGGGGATCTTCCGACGGGGGAGGAGGAGGTGAAAGTCACCAAGTCCGAGACTCCGGTGCTCGCCGGAGTCTGGTGCAAAAGGGAGCTGCTCCGCCAGTGAGCGGAGCGATCCGGGAACGGAGTTCTGCGTGGACATCGTCGTCAAGGGCCGCAAAACCGAGGTACCCGAGCGGTTCCGCAAGCACGTCGCCGAGAAGCTGAAGATTGAGAAGATCCAGAAGCTGGACGCCAAGGTGATCAGCCTTGACGTCGAGGTGTCCAAGGAGCCCAATCCGCGGCAGGCCGACCGTTCGGACCGAGTGGAAATCACGCTGCACTCCCGAGGCCCGGTGATCCGGGCGGAGGCAGCGGCAGGCGACCCGTACGCAGCGCTGGATCTGGCCACGGACAAGTTGGAGGCGCGGCTGCGCAAGCAGAACGAGAAGCGCCACAACCGCAGGGGCGCAGGGCGTATTTCAGCCGCCGAGGTCGTGGATGCCGTGCCGGAGACGGCGCAGATCGACGGCAACGGTGAGTTCATCGCCGACAAGGCGTCCCAGACGATTCCGACCACGAGGATCGGGTCGCTCGAAGTACAGGGCGACGGACCGCTGGTGGTCCGGGAGAAGACGCACGTCGCAGCAGCGATGTCACTCGACCAGGCGCTCTACGAGATGGAGTTGGTCGGGCACGACTTCTATCTGTTCGTCGACGCGGACACGAAGGAGCCCAGTGTCGTCTACCGGCGGCACGCCTACGACTACGGTGTCATTCACCTGATGACCGACCCGCTCGCCGACATGGAGGCGGCCGGCGCCGGCGGTGCGCTCGGCGGATGACTTCATGAACCGTGCGGTGCCCCTGGAAGTGCGTCCACGTACCCCGGGGGCACCGGCGTGCGGGTTCGGATCACCGTTCCGTCGTCGCGGCATGAAATCATGGCGTCACGCGCCAATCAGTGCTCTGTGAGCCGTGGTTGGCGTGGTACACGAACTTCTGGCCATGGCTTCAGGGGGAGGAACGATGGCGGACAGCTTCGGTCCGGTGCACGACGAGGATGAGGGCCCCATGGACCATGATCCGGCTTCGGGCAGGGAACCGATCAGGGTCCTGGTGGTCGACGACCACGCGCTCTTCCGGCGCGGTCTGGAGATCGTCCTCGCCGCGGAGGAGGACATCCAGGTGATCGGCGAGGCGGGTGACGGAGCGGAAGCGGTGGACAAGGCCGCCGATCTGCTGCCGGACATCGTGCTGATGGATGTACGGATGCCCAAGCGGGGTGGCATCGAGGCGTGCACGGCCATCAAGGAAGTGGCACCCAGCGCGAAGATCATCATGCTGACGATCAGCGACGAGGAGGCCGACCTCTACGACGCGATCAAGGCCGGGGCCACGGGATATCTCCTGAAGGAGATCTCGACCGACGAAGTCGCCACGGCGATCCGGGCGGTGGCGGACGGGCAGTCGCAGATCAGCCCTTCCATGGCGTCGAAACTGCTCACCGAGTTCAAGTCGATGATCCAGCGGACGGACGAGCGTCGGCTCGTACCGGCGCCGCGGCTCACCGAACGCGAGCTGGAAGTACTGAAGTTGGTGGCCACGGGGATGAACAACCGGGACATCGCCAAGGAGTTGTTCATCTCCGAGAACACTGTGAAGAACCATGTGCGCAACATCCTGGAGAAGCTCCAGCTGCACTCCCGGATGGAAGCGGTGGTGTACGCGATGCGGGAGAAGATTCTCGAAATCCGCTGAGCGGTGCCCCGGGGCAAGGTGGTCCCGCCGGTCGCCTGCCGCCTGCCGCCTGCCGCCTGCCGCCGGTCGCCTGCCGTCGGCCGCAGTCGCCGGTCGGCCGGCCGTCGGTCAGCTCGTCGGCAGGGTTTCTGCCAGGGCCTCGGCCAGTGGGGCCCGCAGCTCCGGGGCGTTCATACGCTCGACTCGCACATCCGTGCAGCCGACCCAGGCAGCCGCCTCGGCCAGGGCCTCGGCCATCGGCCGGGCCGCCTTCGCGTGGTCCAGGGAGACCTGCCGGGCCACCAGCGTGGTGCCCTCGCGCGCAGGATCGGCCCGCCCCACCAGCTTTCCGCCCGCCAGCAGCGGCATGGAGTAGTACCCGTGGATCCGCTTGGGCTTGGGGACGTACGCCTCCAGGCGGTGGGTGAAGCCGAAGATCCGTTCCGTACGGGCGCGTTCCCAGATCAGTGAGTCGAAGGGGGAGAGCAGGGTCGTACGGTGCCGGCCGCGCGGTGGGGACGACAGCGCCTCCGGGTCGGCCCAGGCAGGCTTGGACCAGCCCTGGACGCTCACGGGCACGAGCCCCGAATCCGCTACCACCGCGTCGAACTGTTCGCCCTTGAGGCGGTGGTAGTCCGCGAGGTCCGTACGGGTCCCGACGCCCAGGGACCTGCCCGCGAGGGCGACCAGCCGGCGGACGCACTCCAGGTCGTCCAGATCGTCATGGAGGAGGGCGCCGGGGATCGCGCGCTCGGCCAGGTCGTACACCCGCTTCCAGCTGCGCCGCTCGGTGCACACCACCTCGCCGTACATCAGCGCCCGCTCGACCGCGACCTTCGAGGCCGACCAGTCCCACCACTCGCCGCCGTTCTTCGCGCCTCCCAGCTCGGTGGCGGTCAGGGGGCCCTCCGCGCGCAGCTGCTCGATCACGGTCTCGTAGGCGGTCTCGGGGAGTTCGTGGTTCCAGTGCGGGCGGTCGCGGTACGCGCGGCGGCGGAAGGCGAAGTGCGGCCACTCCTCGACGGGCAGGATGCAGGCCGCGTGCGACCAGTACTCGAAGGAGTGGCCCCCGGTCCAGTACGCGTCGTCGACGGTTCTGCGGCCCACGGCGCCCAGCCGGGCGTACGGAATCAGCTCGTGCGAGCGGGCCAGCACGGAGATGGTGTCCAGCTGTACCGCGCCGAGGTGGCGCAGTACTCCGCGCACCCCGCCCCGCCGGTCGGGAGCGCCCAGGAATCCCTGGGCGCGCAGTGCGATCCGTCGGGCTTCGTCGGCGGAGAGTTCGACGGCTGGGGGCGGCACGGGAGTCATGCACGGAACGATAGGCCGCGGCACTGACAGCCGGACCGGGCCGTCGGATGTCCGGGGCGGTCCGGGGCGGTCCGGGGCGGGGTGGTGCGGCGCGGAAGGGACGGCGTCGGACCGGCCGGAGCCCGACACCGGAGCCCGACGGCCGTGGTCCGACGGCCGTGGTCCGACGGCCGGGGCACGATGCCTGGGCCCGAGGTCCGACGGCCGTGGTCCGAAGTCCACCACCGTCGGGCCGCGGGCCACGGAGTCCACGCCCGACCTCGCGCCCCGGATCTCAGGCTCGCGCGGGCAGGTACGCGTGCTCGGCGGAGAGCCCCAGGTCGGAGGGGAGCAGGGCGCCTACCCAGGCGTCCCTGCGGGTGCCCTTGTTCAGCAGGTCCGAGCGCAGTACGCCCTCGACCTGGAATCCGGCCTTCTCCGCCACGGCCCGCGAGCCCACGTTGCCGACCTCGGCCCGCCACTCCAGGCGTTCGACGCCCAGAGCGCTCAGCGTGTGGTGCGCCAGTACGGACACCGCCTCCGCCGTGTATCCCTGGCCCCGGTGTTCCTTCGCCGTCCAGAATCCGATCTCCCACGTATGAGAGGGCCCGCGCTGGAAGACGGAGATCGCACCTATCAGCGGGCCGCCCTCGCGCGGCTGTACCGCGAAGGCCAGGTTGGTGCCCGACTCCCAGCCGGTCGGGACGATGGTGCCGACGAAGTTCTCCGCGTCCTTGCGCGCGTACGGCGAGGGCACGATCGTCCAGCGCTGGATGTCGGGGTCCTGGCAGGACCGGAACACACTCTCGGCGTCGGTGGGGGTGAAAGGGCGCAGCAGCAGGCGCTCGGATGTCAGAGTGAAGGGCTCCATCGCTGGATTCTCCGCTCCGGGCCGGACCGGGCGCCATGCCTTTTTGAGGTTCTCCCGGCACCTTCCGGACGCCCCGACCGTTGTCCTGAGCGGCAGGCCTCCCGGCGCGGCGGGGTCCTCGCTTACGATGGCCGTTGCTCTACCCCGGTTTGCCGCGTGAAAGTAAGCCGGGCTCCCTGGTCGGCCTTGTTTCTCCGGCCGGGGTCCGGGGGTAGCACCCCGGGAGGTTCAGCCCATGAACTCGACCGCGCCAGGCCCGACCGGCAAGGAGACCAACCCCCGTGTCCGTCTTCAACAAGCTCATGCGTGCAGGCGAAGGAAAGATCCTGCGCAAGCTGCACCGCATTGCGGACCAGGTCAACTCCATCGAAGAGGATTTCGTCAACCTCTCCGACGCCGAGCTGCGGGCCCTCACTGACGAGTACAAGCAGCGGTACGCCGACGGTGAAAGCCTCGACGACCTGCTTCCCGAGGCGTTCGCGACGGTCCGCGAGGCCGCCAAGCGTGTCCTCGGCCAGCGCCACTACGACGTCCAGATGCTGGGCGGCGCCGCCCTGCACCTCGGCTATGTCGCCGAGATGAAGACCGGTGAGGGCAAGACCCTCGTCGGCACGCTCCCCGCCTATCTGAACGCGCTGTCCGGCAAGGGCGTCCACCTGATCACGGTGAACGACTACCTGGCCGAGCGTGACTCCGAGATGATGGGCAGGGTCCACAAGTTCCTGGGGCTCGAAGTCGGCTGCATCATCGCCAACATGACCCCGGCGCAGCGCCGTGAGCAGTACGCCTGCGACATCACGTACGGGACGAACAACGAATTCGGCTTCGACTACCTCCGCGACAACATGGCGTGGTCCCAGGACGAGCTCGTCCAGCGCGGCCACAACTACGCCATCGTCGACGAGGTCGACTCGATCCTGGTCGACGAGGCCCGTACGCCGTTGATCATCTCCGGCCCCGCCGATCAGGCCACCAAGTGGTACGGCGACTTCGCCAAGCTCGTCACGCGTCTGACGAAGGGCGAGGCGGGCAACCAGCTCAAGGGCATCGAGGAGACCGGCGACTACGAGGTCGACGAGAAGAAGCGCACGGTCGCCATCCACGAGCCCGGTGTCGCCAAGGTCGAGGACTGGCTGGGCATCGACAACCTCTACGAGTCGGTGAACACCCCGCTCGTCGGTTACCTCAACAACGCCATCAAGGCCAAGGAGCTCTTCAAGAACGACAAGGACTACGTCGTCATCGACGGCGAAGTCATGATCGTCGACGAGCACACCGGCCGTATCCTCGCGGGCCGCCGTTACAACGAGGGCATGCACCAGGCGATCGAGGCGAAGGAAGGGGTGGACATCAAGGACGAGAACCAGACGCTCGCGACGATCACCCTGCAGAACTTCTTCCGCCTCTACGGCAAGCTCTCCGGCATGACCGGTACGGCCATGACCGAGGCCGCCGAGTTCCACCAGATCTACAAGCTCGGTGTCGTCCCGATCCCGACGAACAAGCCGATGGTCCGCATGGACCAGTCCGACCTGATCTACCGCACCGAGGTCGCCAAGTTCGACGCGGTCGTCGAGGACATCGCCGAGAAGCACGAGAAGGGCCAGCCGATCCTGGTCGGCACCACCTCGGTCGAGAAGTCCGAGTACCTCTCGCAGCAGCTGTCCAAGCGCGGGGTGCAGCACGAGGTGCTCAACGCCAAGCAGCACGACCGTGAGGCGCCGATCATCGCCCAGGCCGGCCGCAAGGGTGCCGTCACCGTCGCCACGAACATGGCCGGCCGTGGTACGGACATCAAGCTCGGCGGCAACCCGGACGACCTCGCCGAGGCGGAGCTGCGCCAGCGCGGCCTCGATCCGGACGAGAACGTCGAGGAGTGGGCCGCCGCGCTGCCCGCCGCGCTGGAGAACGCCGAGCGGGCGGTCAAGGCCGAGCACGACGAGGTCAAGGACCTCGGCGGGCTGTACGTGCTGGGTACCGAGCGGCACGAGTCGCGCCGTATCGACAACCAGCTGCGTGGTCGTTCCGGACGCCAGGGTGACCCGGGCGAGTCCCGTTTCTACCTCTCGCTCGGTGACGACCTGATGCGGCTGTTCAAGGCGCAGATGGTCGAGCGCGTGATGGCGATGGCCAACGTGCCCGACAACGTACCGATCGAGAACAAGATGGTGACGCGTGCCATCGCGTCCGCCCAGTCGCAGGTCGAGCAGCAGAACTTCGAGACGCGTAAGAACGTCCTGAAGTACGACGAGGTGCTCAACCGCCAGCGTGAGGTCATCTACGGCGAGCGCCGCCGGGTCCTGGAGGGCGAGGACCTGCACGAGCAGGTGCAGCACTTCATGGACGACACCATCGACGCGTACATCCAGGCGGAGACCGTCGAGGGCTTCGCCGAGGAGTGGGACCTGGACCGGCTCTGGAACGCGTTCAAGCAGCTCTACCCGGTGAAGGTCACCGTCGAGGAGCTGGAGGACGCGGCGGGCGACCGCGCGGGCATCACCGCCGAGTTCATCGGCGAGTCGATCAAGGACGACATCCACGACCAGTACGCGGGCCGTGAGGAGCAGCTCGGCTCCGACATCATGCGTGAGCTGGAGCGGCGCGTGGTGCTGTCGGTGCTGGACCGCAAGTGGCGTGAGCACCTCTACGAGATGGACTATCTCCAGGAGGGCATCGGCCTGCGTGCCATGGCGCAGAAGGACCCGCTGGTCGAGTACCAGCGCGAGGGCTTCGACATGTTCAACGCCATGATGGAGGGCATCAAGGAGGAGTCCGTCGGCTATCTGTTCAACCTGGAGGTCCAGGTCGAGCAGCAGGTCGAGGAGGTCCCGGTCCAGGACGAGGCCGAGAAGACCTCTCTGGACAAGCAGGACGCCGTGCCCGCGGGTGCGCGTCCGGAGATCCGGGCCAAGGGCCTGGAGGCCCCTCAGCGGCCCGACAGGCTGCACTTCTCGGCTCCCACGGTGGACGGTGAGGGCGGTGTCGTCGAGGGCGACTTTGAGAGCGAGGACGGAGCGTCCCGCTCGGAGGCGGACGGTATGACGCGTGCCGAGCGCCGGAAGGCGCAGAAGGGCGGCGGTCGCCGCCGCAAGAAGTAGCGCCGCGGCGAGACGTATCGCCCGCAGCAAGCCGTACGAGCCGGGGCCGGAACCTCAGAGTCTGTGGGGTTCCGGCCCCGGCTGTCTCCGCGGGCGGTTCATACGCAGGCCCGCTCGCCGCCCAGCTCCACCGCGGCGCACCGCCAGCGCAGGTCGGCGCCCTGTTCCAGGCGGAACGCCATCGCCTGTACGTGCTCGCCCGACCCGATGCGGGCGAACGCCTCGATGACGCCGGGTGCGGGGACGAACTCGCCGCAGTGGCGTACGACGGGCCTGAGGCCCGGTGCCCGCAGAGGCGTTCCCGGGGCCAGCAGCACCAGCTGTTCGTACGCCTCGCCGATGGTGTGGCCGAGCATCCAGTGCACCGGCCGCTGCCCGCTGAGCACCGCGAGGAGCCGTTCGGCGAACCAGTAGTGCGGCTTGAGCCGCCGCCGCTGGAGTGGGGTGGTGCGCGGGCCGTGCTGGTCGTGCCTGCCTGCGGGCCTGGTCCGGTTCATGAAGTGAGCGCCCCGTTCTGCTGTGCCCGGTGTTTATACCGGGCAGTAACTTCTGCTGGGTTTCTTCTACGGGCATACGGAAGCCGGGGCAAGGCGGGCACCGCCGCCCTGCCCCTGGCACCGAACATCACCTATCCGGGTGGCCGGCCCGTGCCAGAGAGGGGCTCGGGCGGGTGCCGGTCATCCTGGGGTGGACGCCTGCGGGGCCTCTCCAGTCACCACGATGGGGGACTCGGTACGTATCCTGGGTGCCTTCACCCGGGCTCCGTGCCCGGCTCCTCACCTGGGCCCGACCGGTTCGCGCCGGGTGCCCGTACGACGACGAAAGCGGCCGGCCATGCGTGTGTACGTCCCACTGACCCTCCCCGGTCTCGCAGCGGCGCACGCGGCGGGCGAGCTGGGCCCCGGCCCGCTGACCGCCTATGCCGTCACCCCCGGCCTGCGGGAGTGGTACGTCTCCGACGACATCGAGGAACTGGAGTACGCCGCGCTGAACCGCGCCGCGTCCGCCTCGCTGCGGCTGCTCGCCGGGGCGCCGGACATCGCCCGCCGCCGGATCGTCGTCGCCGTCGACGTGCCGGACCAGGACGCGGTCGCGGACCCCGACCGCGGGCTGGAGGCGGGCGCGCTGGGTGAGGTGCGGATCGCTTCCGCGGTGCCGCTGTCCAAGGCGGCGGCCGTCCATGCCGACGCCGACGACGCCGAGGCCGATGTCGCCGCGGCGGCTGCCGCGCTGGGAGCGGCGGACCACGGGGACGACGACGCCCAGTTCACGGTGGACGGCGCCGACGACCACGAACTGCTCTGGTTCGGGGTGCAGGAGATCCCCGGCCTGATCGGCTGAGCGGCCCGTTGTCAGACCCTGCGCGTACCGTTCTGGATGGGACGTGGGAACGAACGGGGGGACCGACGCAATGACGACACACGAGGGCACGGGTCCGGGCGCCGGCACCGGCACGCACATCGTCTGGGACTGGAACGGCACGCTGTTCCACGACATCGACGCCGTGATCCGGGCGACGAACGCCTCGTTCGCGGAGATCGGCCTGCCGCCGATCACGCTGGAGCGCTACCGCGAGCTGTACTGCGTGCCGGTACCGCGCTTCTACGAGCGGCTGATGGGCCGACCGCCGACGGACGCCGAGTGGACCGTCATGGACGAGGCGTTCCACCGGCACTACTGGGCGCTGGCGGAGAGCGCCGGTCTCGCCGCGGGCGCGGAGCAACTGCTCACCGACTGGCAGGCATCGGGGCTCACCCAGTCCCTGTGTTCGCTGGCGCCGCACGAGCATCTGATACCGATCGTGCGGACCCACGGCATCGAGCGGCACTTCCTGCGCGTGGACGGAAGGACCGGCCCGTCGAGTGCGGGCAAGGCGGAGCACATGGTGCGCCACCTCGCCGCGCTGGAAGGGGTCAGTCCCGGACGCACCGTGGTCATCGGGGACGCGGTCGACGACGCGGTGGCAGCCGCGCACGCCGGGGCGCGGGCCGTGCTCTACACCGGGGGTTCGCACAGCCGGGCCAGTCTGGAGACCGCCGGGGTGCCGGTCGTCGACTCGCTGGCGGCTGCCGTGAGAGCAGCGCGGGAGTGGGCGCTGTAAGGCGGTCGCAGGGGCTTCCCCCCGGGGGATTTCCCGGGGGCTTCGGCGGGGGTTTCGCCGGACGGTGGACGGCCGTGCACGCACTTGTCCAAAGTGTCGAAGTGTGACTCCTGGACTTGTACGGATACGGCTCGTGACGCTCACCGGTCCGGGGGAGATAGCCTGGTGCCGTGATCAGCGCGATATCTCGCGGGGGCATCGACGCCTCCGCCCCGCGCCCGGAGCACTACGGTGTCCGGGCTATCGCTGGCACCCCTGACCCGGACAGGCCTCCGAAATTGGCCAATAACGTCCCGGGTATCTCATCGCGGCATAACGTCGACTCCGACCGGATACCTCGCGTCGTGGTCGTGGCGTTGTGCTGCTTCTTTCACCTACGTCACGCAACGGCGCGCGACAGGAGCCAGAGGACATGCAGACCAAGCTGGACGAAGCCAAGGCCGAACTGCTCGCACGGGCAGCCCTGGTAGCTGAGAACGGCCCGGCCGGAGGGCAACTTCCGAGCGGGTCCACGAGCGGCGGGAGTCCGGACCGGGACCGCGTCCTTGCCTACCTCCAGCGCTATTACCTGCACACCGCTCCGGAGGACCTGGACAACCGCGATCCCGAGGATGTCTTCGGCGCGGCGCTCTCGCACTACCGGCTCGCCGAGAAGCGCCCGCAGGGCACCGCGAACGTCAAGGTGCACACCCCGACCGTCGAGGAGAACGGCTGGACCTGCAGCCACTCGGTCGTCGAGGTCGTCACCGACGACATGCCCTTCCTCGTCGACTCGGTCACCAACGAGCTGACGCGTCAGGGCCGCGGCATCCACGTCGTGATCCACCCGCAGGTCGTCGTACGCCGTGACCTCACCGGCCAGCTCATCGAGGTGCTCGGCAAGGACGAGAGCGGCGAGGGCCTGCACGACGCCCTCGTCGAGTCCTGGATCCACGTCGAGATCGACCGCGAGACCGACCGCGCCGATCTGAAGCAGATCACCGCCGACCTCCTCCGGGTGCTCTCCGACGTACGGGAGACCGTCGAGGACTGGGAGAAGATGCGCGACTCCGCGCTGCGCATCGCCGACGAGCTGCCTGCCGAGCCCCAGGCCGGTGACCTGTCCGAGCGTGAGCTGGAGGAGGCCCGCGAGCTGCTGCGCTGGCTCGCCGCCGACCACTTCACCTTCCTCGGCTACCGCGAGTACCAGCTGACGGACGACGACTCGCTGACCGCGGTGCCCGGCACCGGCCTCGGTATCCTGCGCTCCGACCCGCACCGCAGCGTCGACGAGGAGCACCCGGTCTCGCCGTCGTTCAGCCGGCTGACCGCCGACGCCCGCGCCAAGGCCCGTGAGCACAAGCTCCTGGTGCTCACCAAGGCCAACAGCCGCTCCACGGTCCACCGCCCGAGCTACCTCGACTACGTCGGCGTGAAGAAGTTCGACGAGAAGGGGAATGTCGTCGGTGAGCGGCGCTTCCTCGGGCTGTTCTCGTCCGCCGCGTACACCGAGTCCGTCCGCCGGGTACCCGTCATCCGCCGCAAGGTCGCCGAGGTCCTCGAAGGCGCGGGCTTCACGCCCAACAGCCATGACGGCCGGGACCTGCTGCAGATCCTGGAGACGTACCCGCGCGACGAGCTCTTCCAGACGCCGGTCGACCAGCTGCGCTCCATCGTCACCAGCGTGCTCTACCTCCAGGAGCGGCGGCGGCTGCGGCTCTACCTGCGCCAGGACGAGTACGGCCGCTACTACTCCGCGCTCATCTACCTGCCGCGCGACCGCTACACCACGGCGGTACGACTGCGCCTGATCGACATCCTCAAGGAAGAACTCGGCGGTACCAGCGTCGACTTCACCGCCCGCAACACCGAGTCGATCCTCTCCCGGCTGCACTTCGTGGTCCGGGTACCGGCGGGCACCGAGCTGACCGAGCTCACCGACGCCGACACGGACCGCATCGAGGCCCGGCTGGTGGAGGCCGCCCGCTCCTGGGCCGACGGTTTCGGCGAGGCGCTGACCGCCGAGTGCGGTGAGGAGCGCGCCGCCGCGCTGCTGCGCCGCTACGGGCAGTCCTTCCCCGAGGGCTACAAGGCCGACCACTCGCCGCGCGCCGCGGTCGCGGACCTGGGCCGCCTCGAACAGCTCGGAACGGGCGGCAAGGACTTCGCCCTCTCGCTGTACGAGCCGGTGGGCGCGGCCCCCGGCGAGCGTCGCTTCAAGATCTACCGGACCGGTTCGCAGGTCTCCCTCTCCGCCGTGCTCCCGGTGCTCCAGCGCCTGGGCGTCGAGGTCACCGACGAGCGCCCGTACGAGCTCCGCTGCTCGGACGGTACACACGCGTGGATCTACGACTTCGGACTGCGGCTGCCGCAGGTCGCCGGCGGCACCGGTGACCACCTCGGTGACGACGCCCGGGAGCGGGTCCAGGACGCGTTCGCCGCGACGTGGACGGGCGAGGCCGAGAACGACGGCTTCAACGCCCTGGTGCTGGGCGCCGGGCTGACCTGGCGGCAGGCCATGGTGCTGCGCGCGTACGCGAAGTACCTGCGGCAGGCCGGATCGACCTTCAGCCAGGACTACATGGAGGACACCCTCCGCAACAACGTCCACACCACCCGGCTGCTCGTCTCGCTCTTCGAGGCGCGGATGTCGCCGGGCCGCCAGCGGGCCGGTACCGAGCTGACCGACGGGCTGCTCGAAGAGCTCGACGGCGCCCTGGACCAGGTGGCGAGCCTCGACGAGGACCGGATCCTGCGGTCCTTCCTGACCGTCATCAAGGCCACGCTCAGGACCAACTTCTTCCAGGAGGCGGAGCCGGGCCAGCAGCACTCCTACGTCTCGATGAAGTTCGACCCGCAGGCCATCCCGGATCTCCCCGCGCCCCGCCCGGCGTTCGAGATCTGGGTGTACTCGCCGCGCGTCGAGGGCGTGCACCTGCGCTTCGGCAAGGTCGCCCGAGGCGGTCTGCGCTGGTCCGACCGGCGTGAGGACTTCCGCACGGAGGTGCTCGGCCTGGTCAAGGCGCAGATGGTCAAGAACACCGTGATCGTGCCGGTCGGCGCGAAGGGCGGCTTCGTCGCCAAGCAGCTGCCCGACCCGTCCGTGGACCGGGACGCCTGGATGGCCGAGGGCATCGCGGCGTACAAGACCTTCATCTCCGCGCTGCTCGACATCACGGACAACCTGGTGGCCGGCGAGGTCGTGCCGCCCGCCGGTGTCGTACGGCACGACGAGGACGACACCTACCTCGTCGTCGCGGCCGACAAGGGCACCGCGACCTTCTCCGACATCGCCAACGCGGTCGCCGAGTCGTACAACTTCTGGCTCGGGGACGCCTTCGCGTCGGGCGGCTCCGCGGGCTACGACCACAAGGGCATGGGCATCACGGCCCGCGGCGCCTGGGAGTCCGTCAAGCGGCACTTCCGGGAGCTCGGCCACGACACCCAGACCCAGGACTTCACCACGGTCGGCGTCGGCGACATGTCCGGTGACGTCTTCGGCAACGGCATGCTGCTCTCCGAGCACATCCGCCTGGTCGCCGCCTTCGACCACCGGCACATCTTCATCGACCCGACGCCGGACGCCGCCACCTCGTACGCGGAGCGGCGCAGGCTGTTCGACCTGCCGCGTTCCTCGTGGGCGGACTACGACACCGGACTGCTCTCGCCGGGCGGTGGCGTCCACCCCCGCAGCGCCAAGTCGATCCCGCTGAACGCGCACGTCCGCGAGGCGCTCGGGATCGAGTCGGGCGTGGCCAAGATGACCCCGGCCGACCTGATGCAGGCGATCCTCAAGGCCCCCGTGGACCTGGTGTGGAACGGCGGCATCGGCACCTACGTGAAGTCCTCCGCCGAGTCCAACGCGGACGTCGGCGACAAGGCGAACGACGCCATCCGCGTCAACGGCGAGGACCTGCGGGCCAAGGTCGTCGGTGAGGGCGGCAACCTGGGCCTGACCCAGCTCGGCCGCATCGAGTACGCCAGGTCGGGCGGCGACGGCTCCGGCGGCAAGATCAACACCGACGCGATCGACAACAGCGCGGGCGTGGACACCTCCGACCACGAGGTGAACATCAAGATCCTGCTCAACGGGCTGGTCACCGAGGGCGATCTGACCGTCAAGCAGCGGAACCAGATCCTGGCCTCGATGACCGACGAGGTCGGTGTCCTGGTGCTGCGCAACAACTACGCGCAGAACACCGCCCTCGCCAACGCCGTGGCCCAGGCCCCGTCGCTGCTCCACGCCCACCAGCGCTTCATGCGCAGGCTGGGCCGCGACGGGCACCTGAACAGGGCGCTGGAGTTCCTGCCGACCGACCGCCAGGTCCGTGAACTCCTCAACGGCGGGAAGGGGCTGAGCCAGCCCGAGCTGGCCGTGCTCCTCGCGTACACCAAGATCACCGCCGCCCAGGAGCTGATCTCCACCGATCTGCCGGACGACCCGTACCTGCAGAAGCTGGTGCACGCCTACTTCCCGAAGCAGCTGAGCGAGCGCTACTACGAGGCGATCGAAGGGCACGCGCTGCGGCGCGAGATCATCACCACGGTCCTCGTCAACGACACGGTGAACACCGGTGGTTCGACCTTCCTGCACCGGCTGCGGGAGGAGACCGGGGCCTCGATCGAGGAGATCGTGCGGGCACAGGCAGCGGCCCGGGAGATCTTCGGCCTGGCCGAGGTCTGGGACGCCGTCGAGGCGCTGGACAACAAGGTCGCGGCCGGCATCCAGACCAGGATCAGGCTCCACTCGCGCCGTCTCGTCGAGCGCGGCGCGCGCTGGCTGCTGGGCAACCGCCCGCAGCCGCTGGACCTGAGCGAGACCATCGCCTTCTTCACCGAGGGCGTGGCGAAGGTCTGGGCCGACCTGCCGAAGATGCTCAAGGGCGCCGACCAGGAGTGGTACCAGGGCATCCTGGACGAGCTGACGGCCGAGGGCGTGCCGGAGGAACTGGCCCGCCGGGTCGCCGGGTTCTCCTCCGTCTTCCCGGCGCTGGACATCGTGGCCATCGCGGACCGTACGGACAAGGACCCGATGGCGGTCGCCGAGGTGTACTACGACCTCGGGAACCGGCTGGCGATCACCCAGCTGATGGACCGGATCATCGAGCTGCCGCGGGCCGACCGCTGGCAGTCCATGGCCCGCGCCTCCATCCGCGAGGACCTGTACGCGGCGCACGCCGGGCTCACCCTGGACGTGCTGTCCGTGGGGGACGGCGCATCGACTCCCGAGCAGCGGTTCAAGGCCTGGGAGGAGAAGAACGCCTCGATCCTGGGCCGTTCGCGCACCACGCTCGACGAGATCCAGTCCTCGGACGCCTTCGACCTGGCGAACCTGTCGGTCGCGATGCGGACGATGCGCTCGCTGCTGCGTACGCACATCTGACGCCCGATGCGGGCGTCCGGGACGTACGCGGCGCAACTGCGGCGTAGGTACCCGTGACACGAGAACCGCGGCCCCGGCCCACCTGGTCAGTACAGGCGGGCCGGGGCCGCGGCGTTTCCGGGCGGGCAACGCGGCTCAGGTCCGCGGCTGTCCGCGGACCTGACACGGGCAGCTACTTCTTGGTGGTGAACTCCTCGTACGCGGCGACGACTTCCTCCGCCGGACCGTCCATCCGCATGGTGCCGGACTCCAGCCAGATGGCCCGCTCGCAGGTCTCGATGATCGACTTGTTGCTGTGGCTGACCAGGAAGACCGTGCCCGCCTGGGCCCGCAGTTCGGCGATGCGCTCCTGGCTGCGGCGCTGGAACTTGGCGTCCCCGGTGGACAGCGCCTCGTCGATCATCAGTACGTCGTGGGTCTTCGCCGCCGCGATGGAGAACCGCAGCCGCGCGCCCATGCCCGACGAGTAGGTCCGCATCGGCAGCGAGATGAAGTCGCCCTTCTCGTTGATGCCGGAGAAGTCGACGATGTCCTGGTAGCGCTCGCGCACCTCTTCGCGGGTCATGCCCATCGCGAGGCCGCCGAGGATGACATTGCGCTCGCCGGTCAGATCGCTCATCAGGGCCGCGTTGACGCCGAGCAGGGACGGCTGCCCCTGGGTGAAGACCTTGCCACTGGCGGTCGGCAGCAGCCCCGCGACGGCCTTCAACAGGGTCGACTTGCCCGAGCCGTTGGAGCCGATCAGGCCGATCGCCTCGCCCTTGTACGCGACGAAGCTGACGCCCTTGACGGCATGGACCTCGCGGACGCCGGGGCGGGGCTTGCGGCTGACGATCCGGTTGAGCGCGGAGGTCGCACTGCCCTTGCCCGCTCCGGTGCCGTAGATCTTGTAGACGATGTGGACGTCGTCGGCGACGACCGTCGGGGTCCGGTCCGGCACCGGGGCGCTCAGAGGGTTCGCCGACTGCGCCGCGCTCGTGCCGGTCACGGGGGTTGCGGGGGTCACGGGGGTCACGGGGTTCGTGAGGGTCTCAGCCACGTCCGTACTGCTCCTCTGCCTTCCAGAAGTAGATGAAGCCGCCCACGCCCGCGACGACCGCCCAGCCGATGGCGAGGGGCCAGACGTGCGGGGGGAGCTGGTTCGCCTTGTAGCTGTCGACGAGCGCGAAGCGCATCAGGTCGATGTAGACGGCGGCCGGGTTCGCCTGGAGCGCCAGCAGCACGACGTGCGGCAGGTTGTCGTGGGACAGGACCTTCTTGATGCTCCACATCACGCCCGAGACGTACATCCAGGTGCGCAGGATGAACGGCATCAGCTGCGAGACGTCCGGGGTCTTGGCGGCGAGCCTGGCCATGACCATCGAGAGCCCGGTGTTGAACATCGCCTGGAGCACCAGCGCGGGGATCGCGAGCAGCCAGCTGACCTTCGGGTACTCGCCGAAGCAGACCAGGATGACGATGAGCGCGCCCATCGAGAAGAGCAGTTGCTGGAGCTGCTGCACGGCGTACGCGATGGGTAGCGACGCCCGCGGGAAGTGCAGGGCCCGCACCAGGCCCAGGCTGCCGCTGATCGCGCGGGTGCCCGTCTGGATCGAGTTGCTGGTGAACGTCCAGATGAAGACGCCGGTCACCAGGAACGGGATGAAGTCGGGGACACCGTGGCTGGTGCCGAGCAGGACACCGAAGATGAAGTAGTAGACCGCCGCGTTCAGCAGCGGCGTCATGATCTGCCAGACCTGGCCCAGCTTCGCCTGGCTGTACTGCGCGGTCAGCCGGGCGGTGGCGAACGCCGTGATGAAGTGCCTGCGGCTCCAGGTCTGCCGGATGTACGCGAACAGCGAGGGGCGGGCGCCGCTGATGGTCAGACCGTGTGCGGCGGCCAGCGCGGCCAGGTCCTGCGAGGACGGCCGCGAGGGGACCTTCCGGGCCGTCGCCTCCGTGGCGGACGTGGCCGGGGCTGTGGGGCTCACAACATTCGCTTTCGACGGAGGGGAGGGGAAAGGAAAGGGGGCGAAGCGACAGTAGCGTCGCAACGGTTCCGTATCGTCGTTACGCCGAGGTTAGGACCGCCCGACGTCGAAACGCAACCGTTCCGTCGCGACGAATAGGTAAACTTCTCCCCATGGCAGCCCCGAACCCCCGTGCCCCCCGCCGAGCCCCGGCCGGGGCCGCAGTGCTCCGTGAGGACGTGACGGAGGCGATTCGCGCCGCCGTTTTCGAGGAACTGGCATCGGTCGGGTACGCGCGGATGTCGATCGAGGCCATCGCCCGCCGGGCGGGCGTCGGCAAGACGGCGGTCTACCGCCGCTGGAAGTCCAAGCTCTGCCTGGTGCTCGATCTGGTCACGGCGTTCGCCGCGCAGGGCTTGCCCGCGCCCGCGACCGGTTCGCTGTACGGGGACGTGCGCGCGCTGCTGGCCGTGGCGGCGACCGCGCTGCGCCACCCCGTCGCCTCGCAGGTCATCCCGGATCTGCTGGTCGAGGCCGCGCGCCAGCCGGAGATCGCGGACGCGATCAAGGCGGCGCTGCTGGACAACCAGAAGGGGGTCGCGGCGGCGGTGGTCCGCGACGCGGTGCTCCGCGGTGAACTCCCCGAGGGCACCGACCCCGCGAAGGCGCTGGAGCTGATCGTCGGGCCGCTGTACTGGCGGCTCGCGGTGGTCAGGGACGGGCTGCCGAAGGGCTATCTGGACGGGCTCGCGACGGCTGCGGTGGCGGCGCTCAAGGCCTGATTCGCGGGGCCGGATGGCCGGATTTCGTATGTTCCGTGAGGACCCTGTGTCCGTCCGGAGAAGCTCTCAGCTGCGCGGGGTCCGACCGGAACCAATTCCGTACATGGCTGGTTAGGCGGATGAGCTAAATGTCCGTATCGCTAGTAGTGTGCCTGCGGCAGCGAGAGATCGGTCGCGCAGGACAGCGGGAAACGAGTGCATCAGCATGTCGATCAAAGTCAGCGTGATCATCCCGGTCTACAACCCGGGCCCCTACATCGAGGACTGCATCGAGTCGCTGCTCCGTCAGAGCCTGCCCGATGACGCGTACGAAGCGATCTTTGTCAACGACGGTTCCACCGACGGCACTCCGGCGAGGCTGGACTCGCTCGCCGCCGAGCACCCGAACATGCACGTGATCCACCAGGAGAACTCCGGCTGGTCGGGCAAGCCCCGCAACGTGGGGATCGCCGCCGCCCAGGGCGAGTTCGTGATGTTCGTCGACAACGACGACTGGCTGGGTGACGAGGCGCTGGAGCGGATGTACACCTACGGTGTCGAGAACGACGCCGATGTCGTCGTGGGCAAGATGGCGGGTCGCGGGCGGCCGGTCCCGAGAGAGCTGTTCCGGGTCAACAGGCCGCGCGCCACCCTGCGTAACTCCCCGCTGATCGACAGCCTCACCCCGCACAAGATGTTCCGCAGGTCCTTCATGGACGAGACGGGCCTGCGCTTCCTCGAAGGGCGCCGCCGTCTGGAGGACCATGTCTTCGTCGCCGAGGCGTTCCTGGCCGCCAAGAGCGTCGCGGTGCTCAGCGACTACGTCTGCTACTACCACGTCAAGCGGGACGACGCCTCCAACGCGGGCTTCCGGCGCATCGAGCCGGTGGGCTACTTCGGCAATCTGCGCGAGGCCCTGGACGTCGTCGAGAAGTACACCGAGCCGGGGCCGTTCCGGGACCAGTTGTACCGCCGCTGGTTCCGCAACGAGATGATCGACCGGATGCGTGGCGCCCGGCTGCTGGCCACGCCGGACGACGGCTACCGGCAGGACATGTTCCGCGAGATGCACAAGGTCGCCGTCGAGCGGTTCGGCCCCGGGGTGACGAAGGGCATGCTGCCCACCCAGCAGATCGTCGGCGCGCTCATCAAGGCGGACCGCTACGCGGACGTCGAGAAGTTCGCCCGCTGGGAAAAGGGCATCCGCGCGCACGCCGAACTCACCGAACTCGGCTGGGACGACGACGAGTTGAAGCTCGCCTTCACCGCCGGGACGCGGTCGGGGGAGGAGCCGGTCCACTTCGTGAAGAAGGGCGGCGAGGAGTTGCTCGCCCTGCCCGAGGGCCTGGACACCCCAGATGCCGTCGGCGTGGTGGCGCTGGCGGACATCGGCCGGGCGAAGGCGGAGCTGGTGGTGCGGGAGCGCGTCAGCGCGGCCGAGTTCTACCAGCCCGTCGAGTTCACCGCGGAACGCGTGGACGGCCCGGGGCCCGACGAGTTCCGGCTGGTCCTGCGGGGGACGGCGACGATCGCCCCCGGGACGGCTGCGGGCGGCGCACCGCTCGCCGACGGCATCTGGGACGTCTGGGTACGGGTGCAGCAGAGCGGGTGGAAGAACGAGGTCAGGCTCGGATCCGTCCGGTCCGAGCGGGCCACGGCCGGACGCAGGGCGGGCCTGGTGGGCGAGTCCGCCCGGCTGGTGGTGCCGTACTGGACCGTGCCGCACGGCAACCTCGCGCTCGACGCGGGGGGCCGGAAGTCCGACCGGCTCACCAAGGACTTCCGGCGGCTCGACGTGCACGACGTCGTGGTCATGCCGGAACCGCTGCTGATCGAGACGCTGCTGCCGGTGCACTCCGAAGGTGTGAACGGCGCGCCCGCCGTGCTCCACCTCACCGGCAGGACGGGCTCCCGGGAGACCGTACGGACAGCGGCCACGCTCACCACGTCCAAGGGGCGTGCGGGTACGGTCCTGTGCGCGGAGCGGCCCGAGCGCCAACTCCCCGCGGATGCCTGGGACATGGCCGTGACCCTCGGCGCGGAGGACGGCCCGCGTACGCCCCTGCCGCTGATGCTCGTCACGACGGCGGCCGGCGCGATGACGGTGCGCCGCTCGGGCGAGGGGCTGATGCCGAAGCGGGTACGGCTGGTGCGCAGGCTTCGGGCGAGCGTGGTGGGGCGGGCGGTTCGGAAGGTTCGGCGGATGGCCGCGCGTTAGGGACGGGAGCGCTGCGTCTGCCGGGGGTACGGAGGGTTCGCCGCGCCCCCGGCGGACGCGCTCCGGGGCGGCATCCGGGACTCCTGGTATCCGCGCCGGGCGTCATCCATGCCAGTTGTCATCCGCGCCGGTTGCCATCCGCGCCGGTCTTCATCCGCGCCGGGCGTCATCCGGGCGGGTCCGCTCAGAAGCCGCGCAGCCTCGCGAGTTCCCTGCGTACCGTCCGGAGAGTGGCCGCGCGGTTGCGGTGGCGGGCCAGCGCGGGCCAGATGCCCGAGCCGAGCAGCGCCGCCGGGTCGACCGCCTCGACCCGTTCGAGCAGCGCCTCCGGGACCTTCTGCGGGTCGGGGGTGACCCACTCCTGCACGATCGCGTCGTAGTGGTCCTTCAGTACCGTGCTGCCGGGATCGGCGCCGATGACCACGAAGACGCCGGTCGGCTGGGTGTCGACCTGGACGGTGATGAGATCCGGCCGGTGCCGGGCAATCACCGGGATGAACTTGTAGACGTCCCCGGTCCACGGGCCGGAGGGGGCGACCCGGTCCCGTACGGCCTCCGCGGGGTTGCGCGGCAGCATGTCGTCGAGGACGATCACGCTCGACCAGCCGCTGAACCGCTCGGTGTTGGTGAAGTCGCGCAGCACGTACTCGAAGAGGTGCATGCCGTCGATGAACGCCAGGTCGACCTGGTTGGTGCCGGTGTACGCCCCCAGCAGCGGACGGCCGCGGCGGGCGTTGCGCAGCGGGTTGCGACCGCTCATCAGATGGCCCATGGGCTGTCGGGTGGCGAAGAACGCGTCGCTGGTCGCCTTCACCAGCTGGAGGTCGCAGTGCAGGCGGGTCCGCACCTTGGGGGCGGGGTCGACCGCGATGCTCGGGACGCGGGACAGGGCGAGACTCCGGCCGTCGTTGGTCCCGATCTCCAGGTAGGTGCGCGGCTTCAGGACCGCGTGCAGCTGCTGGAGAAACTCGTGCCTGTGCATGGGGGGCTCTCTCGGGTGGGGGGATGGCGGACCGTGCTCAGAAGGCCATGCCCGGGATAACGAAAGCGGGTATACGCGGTTGCGCCGGAGCGCGCCCGAGTCCCCTGAACCACATTTTCGAGGCAGGAGGTTGACGGCCCGGCCAGCCGGTCCTCCCGGCCACCCGGTTCTCCCCGCCGCCCGGTCCTCCCGGCCGCCCGGCCCCACGCCGCCCGGTCCTCCCCGCCGCCCGGACCACCCGCCCGGCCCACCCGCCCGGACCGTGCGTACATACAGAAGCGGGACCCGGCCACCGAATCCGGCAGCCGGGCCCCGCTCGACACGAGTCCGTACGGTTCGTACGGGTTACTTGACCGCGCCCGCCATCACACCGCTCACGAACTGCCGCTGGAACGCGAAGAACACGGCCAGCGGGATCACCATCGACACGAAGGCGCCGGGCGCCAGTACGTCGATGTTGTTGCCGAACTGCCTGACCTGCTGCTGGAGCGCCACGGTGATCGGCGGGTGCTTGGAGTCCGCGAAGATCAGCGCGACCAGCATGTCGTTCCACACCCAGAGGAACTGGAAGATCCCCAGCGAGGCGATGGCCGGGCCGCCGAGCGGCATGACGACCCGGGTGAAGAGCCTGATCTCTCCGGCCCCGTCGAGCCGGGCCGCTTCGAGGAGTTCCCTCGGGATCTCCGCGAAGAAGTTCCGCAGCAGGAAGATCGCGAAGGGCAGCCCGAAGGCCACATGGAAGAGCACCACACCGGCCGTGGTCTCGAAGAGGCCGATCTCGCCGAAGAGTTTCGAGACCGGGATCAGCGCCACCTGGACCGGCACGACCAGCAGGCCGACCACGATCAGGAACCACCAGTCGCGGCCGGGGAAGTCCATCCAGGCGAAGGCGTACGCGGCCAGCGAGCCGATCACCACCACCAGGACGGTCGCCGGGACCGTGATCATGACCGTGCTCAGCAGCGAGTCGGTGATGACCTTGTTGTCGAGGATCTTGGCGTAGTTGTCGAAGGTGAGCTGGGAGGGGGCAGTGAAGATCTTCCACCAGCCGGACGCGGCGATGTCGGACGAGCCGCGCAGCGAGGAGAGCAGCAGGCCGATCGTCGGCATCAGCCAGAACAGGCCGACCAGGACGAGGAAGACCCGCATCACACTGCCGCCCGCGCGTGCCGCGATCCGGGCGGCCAGCGGCTCCTTCGGCTTCGCCGCCGCGCGCGGCAGCGCCTCGGGGGCGGGCCTCTCGGGCGCGGGCACCTGGGCTTCGGCGGTCATCGGCGCCCCTCCTTCCGCATCCTGCGGATGTTGACGAGCATGATCGGGACGACCAGCAGCAGCAGAAGTACGGAGATCGCGCTGCCGGTGCCCAGATCCGCGTCCGTGCCGAACGAGGAGCGGTAGAGCTGGAGGGCCAGCACATTCGCATCGGCCTGGGAGGAGCCCGGCGCGATGATGAAGACCAGGTCGAAGATCTTCAGCACATTGATCATCAGGGTGACCATCACCACCGCGAGGACCGGGCCGAGCAGCGGGATGGTGATCCTGCGGAAGACCTGCCACTCGTTGGCGCCGTCCACCCGTGCCTGTTCGAGGAGTTCGCGCGGCAGCCCGGCGAGTCCGGCCGCGATCAGGACCATCGCGAACCCGGCCCACATCCAGACGTAACTGCCGATGATGGACGGGGTGACCAGGGCCGGGCCGAGCCAGTTGACGCCGTTGTACGGCTCACGGAAGTTGGAGTCCGGCAGCCGCAGCAGCGCTCCGTCCGCCTTCGCGGGCAGGGTGAAGGTGCCGTCGGCCGCGGCCTTGGCGCTCGCCACCACCTTGCCGTCCTTCACGGCCTCGATCGTGACGCCCTTGAGCCCCAGCTCCTCGGGGTCGATGACGTCGGGCTTGCCGCCGCCACCCAGGGTGAAGTCCAGCCAGGCGGTGCCGGTCACCGAACCAGCCGCGGCCTTCGGCTGCCCGGCGGGCTTCGCCGACGACGGCATCTTCGTCGGCAGGATGCCGACCAGGGGCAGGTGGACGGGGGTGCCCGCGTGCACCGGCTGCTTGGTGACGTACGAACCGCCGCCGCCCGCCTTCAGCGGCGCCACCGGCAGGGGGTGCGCCCCCGGGTAGCCCGCCGACTCGGCGAAGGTGTCGTGCACCCCGACCCAGACGGCGTTGGCCACGCCGCGCGCCGGGTCCTGCTCGTACACCAGCCGGAAGATGATGCCCGCCGCGAGCATCGAGATGGCCATCGGCATGAAGACGATCAGCTTGAACGCCGTTCCCCAACGCACCCGTTCGGTGAGGACGGCGAAGATCAGGCCCAGCACGGTGGCCACGGTCGGTGCCACCACGACCCAGATCGCGGTGTTCTTGATCGCGGTGCGGATCGAGTCGTCGCTGAAGAGGGTCTTGTAGTTGTCGATGCCGATGAAACTGGAGCCTGCCTGGTCGAAGAAGGACCGGTAGACCGAGTACCCGATCGGGTAGACCACGAGCGCGCCGAGCAGGACCAGCGCGGGCAGCAGGAAGCCGACCGCCAGGACTTTACGTGTGCCTGTCACGCTCTTGCGCGGCTTTCCGGCGGGGGGCGCCCCGTCGAGGGCGCCCCCCGCGACAGCGGAGGTCATCGCGTCGTCAGTTCTTGTAGGCCTTGGCCGCGTCGGACTCCAGCTTCTGCTGCGTCCCCGCGATGTCCTTCGGGTTCTTCAGGAAGTCCTGGAGGTCCTTCCACTCGCCCTTGCCCGGCGTGCCGCCGAACGACTGCGGCGCCTGGTCGGACATGTCGAACCGGATGTCGTCGCCCGCGGCGATCAGCGCCTTGGCGATCGTGCGCTGCACGTCGTTCGGGTACGCCGCCGGGTCCAGGCCCTTGTTCGGCGAGACGAAGCCGCCCGCCTGTGCCCAGATCTTCGCCGCGTCGGTGGACGCCAGCCAGGTCATCAGCGCCTGCGCGCCCTTGGAGTCCTTCAGGATGACGGCCGCGTCGCCGCCGGTCACCACCGGGGACTTGGCGCCCACCGCGGGGAACGGGAACACCTTCGCGTCGGTGCCCACCTTCGCCTTGGTCTGCGCGATGTTGGTCTGCGCGAAGTCGCCCTCGAAGACCATCGCCCCCTTGGGCTGGTCACCGCCGGTGAAGGTCTGGGTGACGGACGCCGGGAACTCGGTCTGGAGCGCGCCGGTCGCACCGCCCGCGATGAGCGACGGCTTACCGAAGAGCTGCGCGAGCGTGGTCAGCGCGGTCTTGACGGACGGGTCCGTCCACTTGATCTTGTGCTGGGCGAGCTGGTCGTACTTCTCCGGGCCCGCCTGCGAGAGGTAGACGTTCTCGAACCAGTCGGTGAGCGTCCAGCCGTCCGCGCCGCCGACCGACACCGGGGTGACTCCCGAGGCCGACACCGTCTCGGCGGTCTTCAGGAAGTCCGCCCAGGTCTTGGGCTCGCTCGCGCCCGCGTTCTGCAGGGCCTTGGCGTTGTACCAGACCAGGGACTTGTTGGCGGCCTTGAAGTACACGCCGTACTGCTTGCCGTCGACCGCGCCGAGGTCCTTCCAGACCTTCGAGTAGTTCTTGTCCAGCTGGGCCTGGGCGTCGGGGCCGACCGGCTTGGCCCACTTCTTCGCCACGGCCTGCGTGATCGCCCCGACCTGCGGCATCATCGCGACGTCCGGCGGCGCGCCACCGGCGATCTTCGTGCCGAGGAAGTTGACGATCGGGTCCTGGGCGGGCACGAAGGTGACCGACGCCCCGGTGCGCTTCTCGAACTCCTTCAGGACCTTGATGAAGTTCGCCTGCTCGGGGCCGGTCCAGACCGCTGCCACTTCGAGCTTCGTACCGTTGAGCTCGGGCAGCGTCACGCTCGACGCCGACGCACTGCTCTTCCCTGAAGCCTTGTCTCCCCCGTCGCTCTTCTTGCTGTCGCTTCCGCATCCCGCGGCAAGGACCAGTGAGCCGGCTGCGACGACCGCCAGAACGGTCCTGCGTGAACGTAGAGCTGTGCCTGTTGTGCGCATCTGTGCCCCGACCTCTCCCATGCGCGTGCATTCGGCGCGCCCATGACATCGGCGACGCCGTTGTCCCGTGCGCACAGTCCTACGCCGGGCACTCCGGCGCCGCAATACCACTCCTGAAGTCAACAGTCCGATCGTGATGGGCCTGTGACGTTACGTCAGACATTCAGGGAGGGTACGGACACCGCGTCCACCGACCTCGCGGCCCGGTCCAGGGCGCTGGCCAGCAACGCCAAGTCCGTTGGCCCGTTTCCGAGTTCACGCACCGGGCGGCGGGCCGGAGGGTCGCCCATCCGCTCCCATTCGAGCGGCACGACGGTGGGCCGGAGCGTCGCCGTACGGGGAATGCGACCGGTCACCCGGCCGCCCTGGAACGGGGTCACCCCGGAGTCGGGGCGCCCGAGGCGGCCCCTCCCCGGCGACGGCGCGTCCGGGGCGGGGGAGAGCGGCGGGGGATCGAGGACCACCCGCAGCCGGCTGATCCGTGCCAGGTCCGTGTCGGCCGTACGGTCCGGGCGGGCCGACGCGGCGATCAGGTGGACGCCGAGGCGCTCACCGTCCCTGGCCACCGCCTCCAGGGCCCGGACCACCGAGCCCGCGGCGGGGCGCCCCGGGCTGCCCAGCGCCGGTGCCACCAGCGCGTCGAAGTCGTCGACGACCACGACCAGCCGGGGCAGCGGGGTGGGCCCGGGGACCGCGGCGGCGGTACGGGCCCCGGCCGGGCGCAGCCGCAGGGTGCCGCTGGCGGGCGATTCGAGGTCGCCGCGCTGCTCGGCGGGGCTGGGGGGCCGTTGCCCGACCACCCGGGCCGCGCCCTCGTGGCTGCGCTGCCACTCGGTGAAGTCGCCCTGTCCCAACAGCCCGGCGCGGCGCTTCAGTTCGGCGCCGAGGGCCTGGGCGAAGTCCCGCATCCTGACCGGGTCCGACGCCACCAGATAGGTCGAGGTGTGCGGCAGCTCCGTACAGGCCCGGAGGCCGTCACCGCGGTCACCGCCCGCGCCGTCGACCAGGATCAGCCCGAGCCGGTCGGGGCGGGCCGCGGCGGCCAGCGAGGCGGCGGCGGCCCGCAGCAGCTCCGTCCGGCCGCTGCCGGTCGGCCCTTCTATCAGGAGGTGCGGGCCCTCGGTGGCCAGATCGACGGTGACCGGGCCGCGCGGTCCCGCGCCGAGCACCGCGGTCGCCTCCGCGTCCGACGCCCACCGGGCCATCAGCGAAGCCGGGGTGGCGCGGGCCAGGCCCAGCTCGTCCAACAACCGTGCCGTCGGGGGCAGTTCGGCGGCCAGGCGGGCTGGGCTGGCGGAGGCGGTGGCCTCCGCGCGCAGCGGAGCCAGTGCCCGGCCGAACCGCTCGGCCCAGGCCGCCGAGACCGCGTCGACCACGGCGAACGTGCCGTGGTCCGCGGGGCGGCCCTCCCTGCCGTACGCCGGGTGGACGCCGCGCGCCGTACGCAGCAGCCGCAGCGCGGTCGCCACATCGCCGCTCAGCAGGGCCGCCGCCCCGCACTCACGGAACGCGAGCGAGGCCGCGCAGGCCATCTCGTAGGTCGTTTCGAGCGGGGAGGCGGGGGAGGCCGGCGGGGTCTCGGCCAGGCAGAGCACATGGACCCCGCAGGCGGCGCCCGCCGAGGCCAGTCGTGCGGTGGTCTCCCGCAGGGCGGCGGAGCCGGGGTCGCCGTCGACGATCACCACGGTGTGGGGTCCTTCGTACCGGTCGGCGGCGGCCGACACGGCCCCCGCCTCGGCGGACGCCCAGCCGGTGCCCAGCGGGCCGTCGTCCAGCCTGCGCACCAGTTCGGCGGTGCGGGCCGTGGCCTGGTCCCGGTCGTACGCCAGCAGCAGCCGGCAGTCCTGGCCGTGCGTGGGCCGCACGTGCGGCAGCCAGCCGAGCCAGCCCCAGTCGGCCCGGCGCGCTTCGAGCGGGCGCGCCCGGTCCGTGCTGATCAGCACGATCTCCAGGTCGGCGGGGGAGTGCAGCGCGGCGAGCTGGGCCACGGCCGAGCGGGCCAGTCCGGCCAGCCGGGCGCGGGGACCCGCGAGCCCCAGCGAACCCGCCTCGCGCAGCGAGACGGTCACCGGCACGGCGGGCACCACACCCGTGCCGTCGGGCGTGGCCCGGTCGGCGGTGCCGAGCCGGACGACGAGCTCTTCGCGGTGGCCGGGGGCGCGCTCCCAGAGACGGGGCCCGGGGCCGAGCGCGGTCAGCAGCAGCGAGGCCGGGTCGGGCCAGGTGTCCGCACCGGGCACCCCGGCCGAGGAGTCCGCGGCGGCGCGGGACGGCCCGGCCGCCGGGGCCGCCATGCCCTCGTGCGCCGCGTCGGGCCGTCCGCCCGCCAGACGTCTCGCCCAGGCCCCTATCCCGCCGCGCCTGCGCGCGGCCTCGGCGTCGCCGCCTCCCTCACCGGCGGCCTCGTCGGAGGGACGGCCGGTCCGGTCCTGCTCGGGCAGCCGCGTGCCGCGCGGCGGGGTGCCCTGGCGGCCACGGGCGGCGAAGCCCGCGTCCTGGGCGTAGGCCGCCGCCGCTTCGTCGTAGAGATTGCTGTACGGGTCGCGGACCGGTACGGAACCGGCCGCGCTGACCCGCCGGGAGCTGGGCCGTGCGCCGGAGGCGCCGCCCTGCACCGGTATGTACCCCTCGCCGGGTCCGTCGTGCCCGGGGTGACCGCCGGGGCTTCCGAGCCCGTACGCGGTGCCGGTGCCGTGACCGGTGGCCTGGGCGGGTACGGAGCCGTGGGAACCCCGGGCCGCGCTGTCGTGGGCCGGTGCCGGTCCGGGCCGGGCGCCGCCCGGCCCGCTTCCGGTACGCCCGCCGCCCGGACCGCTTCCGGTACTGCGCCCGCCGTCCGCGCCGTCACGGGCCACCCGCAGGTGACCTTCGCCGTCCGGCACCGCCGACAGCGGGCCGCTGCCCGTGCCGCTGCTGTTCCCAGGAGTGATCCGCAGCGCCGATTCGCCGACCCGGAGCAGGGACCCGGGTGTCATACGGACCGGGCGGTCACCCACGCCCGAGCCGTCCAGGGTCGTGCCGTTCGTCGAGCCCAGATCGGCGACCGTCACCCGGCCGTCCTCCGCGACCGTCACCGCGCAGTGCAGCCGCGAGACGTCCGGGTCGTCCAGCGGGACGTCCGCCTCGCCGGAGCGGCCGATCCTGATCTGCCCGCCGTGCAGCAGATGGACACCGCCCGCGTCGGGCCCCGCGACCACATGGAGCTGGGTGGCGGACGGGTCGCCCGCGTCGTCGGCGCCGGGGACCTGGAGCGAGAGCACCGCCCCGTCCACCAGCGGCGGCTCGCCCAGCGGGCAGCGCTGCAGGTCCAGGCGCTGCCCGCCCGCGTACAGCACCACGGCGTTGGAGCCGGGCCCTTCCGGGCCTGCCACGGCCGTGGCCAGGCCGGAGGCGACAGTGGCCAGCGCCGCCCCGGCGGGGGCGGTGACGAGCACGTCGCAGGAGCGCGTCCCGGACGCGGATCGGCCGCTGCGCGGCGCGAGGACGGTCAGCCGGATCTGCATAGCCGTCAGCGGTCCCTTCTGCGGAGGGTGCCTGGCAGGAGCCGCCCTGTGATCTCCCCCACCCGGCAGGTCTGCACGGATCACGGGGCTCCCGCCCCCACAAAGCCGTGCTGGAGGCATCCTCGCACCTGCCACTGACAACACGCCCGGCGGTCGCCGCTAAGTGATCTTGAATGGTCGGCTCTGGACCTAAAAATGCCTGCTTGGGATCGCGCCTGACCTATGAGGCAGCGTCTTGCGGCAACCAACGTCGTTCTCTTCGCGTCTTCCTTTCGAACACCACCGGAACCTGACCGGAGGACCGTCGGCCGGCGCCCCGCCGGGCGGCACCGCGGCCTGCCGGTTCGGTCCCGCCGGATCGGTCCCGGCCCGGCGAAGATCGGCCGGACAGGCTCTAGAGTGGGGCGGACATCCGGGCCGGGGGGCCGATGGACCAGGCAAGGGACGACGATCACAGGGAGCGCATGACGTGCGGCCCGTAGGCAGCAAGTACCTGCTCGAAGAGCCGCTCGGCCGTGGCGCCACGGGCACCGTCTGGCGGGCCAGCCAGCGGGAGACCGCAGGCGCCGAGGCGGCCGTGCAGGGTCAGCCGGGCGAGACCGTCGCGATCAAGGTCCTCAAGGAGGAGCTGGCGAGCGACCCGGACGTGGTGATGCGCTTCCTGCGCGAGCGTTCGGTCCTGCTGCGCCTCACGCACCCGAACATCGTGCGGACCCGTGACCTGGTCGTCGAGGGCGATCTGCTCGCCCTCGTCATGGACCTGATCGACGGCCCGGACCTGCACCGGTACCTCAGGGACAACGGCCCGTTCAGCCCGGTGGCCGCCGCGCTGCTCACCGCGCAGATCGCCGACGCGCTCGCCGCCAGCCACGCCGACGGCGTCGTGCACCGCGACCTGAAGCCCGCGAACGTCCTGGTGAAGCAGGACGCCGATGGCCAGATGCACCCCATGCTCACCGACTTCGGCATCGCGCGCCTCGCGGACTCCCCGGGCCTCACCCGGACCCACGAGTTCGTCGGCACGCCCGCCTACGTCGCCCCCGAGTCCGCCGAGGGCCGCCCGCAGACCTCCGCGGTCGACATCTACGGTGCGGGCATCCTGCTGTACGAACTGGTCACCGGGCAGCCGCCGTTCGCGGGCGGCACCGCCCTCGAAGTGCTCCAGCAGCACCTCAACGCGGAGCCCCGCAGGCCCACCACCGTGCCCGAGGCGCTCTGGACGGTCATAGAGCGCTGCCTGAGCAAGGACCCGGACCGCCGCCCGAGCGCCGAGAGCCTGGCCCGCGGGCTGCGTACGGTCGCCGAGGGCGTCGGCGTCCACGCCACCCCCGCGCAGGTCGCCGCCGCGCTCGGGGTGGGCGCGCTGCTCGCGCCCGACCCGGCACCCGCCGAGGTGCCCGAGACGCCCGGGGCCGCCGACCCGACCCAGGTCCTGCCGAGCAACGCGGGCTCGTACGACCCCGCCGCGCGCACCAGCGTGCTGCCCAGCACCGGCGCGGCCGACCCGACCGCGGTCCTGCCGCCGGTGCCGCCGGGGCAGGCCCCCGGCGATCGGTCGCCGGACCGGCCCGAGCAGCCGCACCCCTGGCAGAGCCAGCTGAGCGCGGCCCGCGACCGCAACGAGCAGACCCAGGTGCAGTACCTGGGTCCGGACCAGGACCCGCTGCGCCACCGCCCGCAGCGCCAGCCGCAGCAGCCGCCCCAGCGCCGTCAGCCGCCACCGCAGCAGCAGTACGCGCCGCAGCAGCCCCAGGGGTACGCGCAGCCGCCGCAGCAGCAGTACGCGCCCCAGCAGCAGTACGCCCCGCAGCCGCAGCAGCGTCCCCAACAGCGCCCGCAGCAACAGCAGTACGCGCCCCCGCAGCAGCCCCAGGCGCCCGCCCCGCGCGAGCCCCGTGAGCCGCGGCGGCGCAGCGCGAACCCGGTGCGGATCCCTGGCCTCGGCTGCCTCAAGGGCTGCTTCGTGATCGTGCTCGTCCTTTTCGTGGGCTCCTGGCTGGTCTGGGAACTGACGCCGCTGCAGGGCTGGATCGGCTCCTCCAAGAGCTTCTTCTCGGAGATCTCCTCCGGCTTCAACTCGGTCAAGGACTTCGTCAACAAGGTCACCGGCTGAGAAGTCACCTGCTGACCCCGCGGTAAGTTCCGTCGGGAGCACCCACTCTGTAAACATGTCGACTTCTGCGGGGCGAAATACCCCCGTAGAAGTGAGGGTTGGCGCCATCCGGGGCACTGAACACCCCGATGCCCGCGTATTTTGAGAGCGGGTAGCCGGGGGGCCGGGGGCTGCCCCGGACAGGCACAGCGCCAGCCGCTGAGGGAGCAGTCTTGGCACGGAAGATCGGCAGCCGGTACACCGCCCACCAGATCCTGGGGCGGGGGAGCGCCGGCACGGTGTGGCTGGGCGAGGGACCCTCGGGGCCCGTCGCCGTCAAGCTGTTGCGCGAGGACCTCGCCGCCGACCAGGAACTCGTCGGCCGCTTCGTCCAGGAGCGCACGGCCCTGCTCGGCCTCGACCACCCGCACGTCGTCGCCGTGCGCGACCTCGTGGTGGACGGCAACGACCTCGCCCTGGTCATGGACCTGGTCCGCGGCACGGACCTGCGCACCCGGCTGGACCGTGAGCGCCGCCTCAGCCCCGAGGCCGCCGTGGCGATCGTCGCGGACATCGCGGACGGCCTCGCCGCCGCGCACTCCGCGGGCGTCGTGCACCGGGACGTCAAACCCGAGAACATCCTGCTGGACATGCAGGGCCCGCTCGGCCCCGGCGGCTCCCACCCGGCGCTGCTCACGGACTTCGGTGTCGCCAAGCTGATCGACGCCCCGCGCCGCGCGCTCCCCGCGGGCCCTTCGGGGCCCGGCCGCCCCCAGGCGTCGAAGATCATCGGCACCCCCGACTACCTCGCCCCGGAGATCATCGAGGGCCTGCCGCCGCGCGCGTCCGTGGACATCTACGCCCTGGCGACCGTGCTGTACGAACTCCTCGCGGGCTTCACCCCCTTCGGCGGCGGCCACCCCGGCGCGATCCTGCGCCGCCATGTCACGGAGACGGTCGTCCCGCTCCCCGGCATCCCGGACGACCTCTGGCAGCTGCTGGTCCAGTGCCTGGCCAAGGCCCCCGCGTCCCGGCTGCGGGCGTCGGAGCTGGGCGAGCGGCTGCGCGAGCAGCTTCCGCACCTCGCGGGGATCCCCCCGCTGGACGTCGACGAGCCGGGCGAACCGGAGCCCGAGGAGCAGCCGTACGAGGAGACGTCGTACGAACCGGCCGCGCCCGCCGAGACCCGCCGCCGCGGCGCCGTCCCGCTGGTCCCCGGCTCCACCCCGGACTCGAACCGCGACACCCACACGAGCATGCGCGTCCCCGCCCCCGACGAGCTGGCGGGCGGCCCCCTGGGCACTGCCCGCGCCCCTCGCTCGGCCGGCGAGCGCAAGCCGGGCTCGGCCCGCCACCGTTCCACCGCGGAGGCGGTCCGCAGGCGCCGTATCAAGCTGGGCGTGACCGCGCTCGTCGTGGCGGCGGCCGTCGGCATAGGCGGCTGGCTGGCGACGTCCTCGGGCGACGACGGCGGAGGCACCCCGCAGGACAACGGGCGGTCGGCGCCCGCGCAGCCTTAGCGCCGGAGCCGGAGCCGGAGCCCGGGGGCCCGCACGAGGGGCCCCGGGGCCGAGGGCAGGGGACTGCTGATGCTCCAAGCCGTTACGCTGGTGAGGTGGCAGTCGTCGATGTATCCGAAGAGCTGAAGTCCCTCTCCTCGACCATGGGGTCGATCGAGGCCGTCCTGGACCTCGACAAGCTGAGGGCCGATATCGCCGTGCTTGAGGAGCAGGCCGCGGCGCCGTCCCTGTGGGACGACCCGGAAGAGGCCCAGAAGATCACCAGCAAGCTCTCCCACTTGCAGGCCGAGGTCCGCAAGGCGGGGACGCTGCGGGGGCGCATCGACGACCTGAGCGTGCTCTTCGAGCTCGCCGAGGCCGAGGACGACGCCGACACCCTCGCCGAGGCCGAGTCGGAGCTCGCGGCGGTCCGCAAGGCGCTGGACGAGATGGAGGTCCGCACCCTCCTCTCCGGTGAGTACGACGCCCGTGAGGCGCTCGTCAACATCCGCGCCGAGGCCGGCGGGGTCGACGCCGCGGACTTCGCCGAGCAGCTCCAGCGCATGTACCTGCGCTGGGCCGAGCGCCACAACTACGGCACCGAGGTCTACGAGACGTCGTACGCGGAAGAGGCCGGCATCAAGTCGACCACCTTCGTCGTGAAGGTGCCGTACGCGTACGGCACGCTCTCCGTCGAGCAGGGCACCCACCGGCTGGTCCGCATCTCACCGTTCGACAACCAGGGCCGCCGCCAGACGTCCTTCGCGGGTGTCGAGGTGCTCCCGGTCGTCGAGAAGACGGACCACATCGAGATCGACGAGACCGAGCTGCGCGTGGACGTCTACCGCGCCTCGGGCCCCGGTGGCCAGGGCGTCAACACGACCGACTCGGCGGTGCGGCTGACGCACATCCCGACCGGCATCGTCGTCTCCTGCCAGAACGAGCGCTCGCAGATCCAGAACAAGGCCAGTGCCATGAACGTCCTCCAGGCGAAGCTCCTCGAACGCCGCCGCCAGGAGGAGAAGGAGCTGATGGACTCCCTCAAGGGCGACGGCGGCAACTCCTGGGGCAACCAGATGCGTTCGTACGTCCTGCACCCGTACCAGATGGTCAAGGACCTCCGTACGGAGTACGAGGTCGGCAACCCGCAGGCGGTGCTCGACGGTGAGATCGACGGTTTCCTGGAGGCCGGAATTCGCTGGCGCAAGCAGCAGGAGAAGTAGCAACGCTTTCCTTTGCTGTTCCCGCACCGTTCAACAGTGATTTATCGACACGGTCAGCAGTGACGCAACCGGAGAACTCCCGTCCCAGCGGCGGTAGTTCCCCGGTTGCGTCACAGTCGTATTCCCGTACGCCGGGCAAGTCATCGCATTTCCGGCATCGCGCCCGCAACGACCTTGACGCGGTTCTTAAAACTGGGAAAAGTGACACGCGGCATGCGTATTTCCCGGGGCGCGTGCGATCGGGGGGACGGACATACACCCCTACGGCCTGCCTGCCCCGTGCGCTGCACCATTGACGATGAGCTACTGGGGGTAGCAGCCAGATGACCAAGAAGACGCGGATTCGCGTAGCGCGCATAGCTGCAGGCGCAGTGATCGCCGCAGGCGCCTCGCTGACCGCCGCGGGCGCCGCACAGGCCGCCGGTATCAATGTTCACGTTGCGGGTCTCAACGCCTCGATCCAGTCCGGCGAGGAAAGCGGCGGCACCACCGACCCGATCGGTGGCGTCGACAACGGCGGTACGTCGGAGGGTACTTCGACGGGTACGTCGGAGGGCACGTCCACCGGTACGTCCGAGGGCACGTCCACCGGCACCTCGGAGGGCACCTCCACGGGTACGTCGGAGGGCACGTCCACCGGTACCTCGGAGGGCACCTCCACGGGTACGTCGACGGGCACGTCCTCGGGCTCCGAGGGCACGTCGACGGGCACGTCGACCGGCACCTCGACGGGCACGTCCTCGGGCTCCGAGGGCACGTCCACCGGTACGTCCTCCGGTACGTCCGAGGGCACGTCCACCGGCACCTCGACGGGCACGTCCTCGGGTACCTCGACGGGCACGTCCTCGGGCTCCGAGGGCACGTCCACCGGTACGTCCTCCGGTACGTCCTCTGGTACGTCCGAGGGCAGCTCGACCGGCAGCACCTCGGGTTCGTCCCAGGGTACGACCGGCGGCGACCACAGCGGCACCTCCGGCTCGACGTCGGGCAACGGCGGTTCCACGAACGGTGGTTCGACGACCGGCGGTTCCCCCGTCACCGGCACCGAGCCCGACGCTGTCGGCTCCCAGCCGGTCGAGCAGGGCAAGCCCAAGCAGGAGCTCGCCGAGACGGGTGCGGGCGAGACCACGTTCCTGATCCTCGGTGCCGCGACGATGATCGCCGGTGGCATCGGCTTCCGCATGCTCCCGCGTCTCGCGGGCCGCGGCGGCAACCTCGCCTGAGGTTCAGCACGTACGCGGTGAGGGCCCCGGGTTCCGATCGGAACCCGGGGCCCTCACTCATGTCCCGGCAGAGCCCACGGGCGGCCTTGGGGCGGCCTTCGTGGGGTCCGCGGACGGTCCGGTCAGACGGTCTGCTGCGCCAGCAGTGCCAGCGCCGCCACCAGCAGTATCAGCAAGGTGATCAACGCCACCGGGCTGAGGCCGCCGAAGGAGCCCGACTCCTGCTGGAGCCGCTCGCGGCTGGCACGGCAGACCCGGCAGCGGCCCTCGCTGACGGGAGACGCGCAGTTCGCGCACACCAGTCGGTCGTAGGTCATGCGCATTCCTCCTCCCGCGCGGCGGAACCGCTTCACGCGCTGTCACCCGGGACAACGCCCGGGGAAACTCAACTGTTCCCTCTTCTACTGTGCCAGTTCACACGCGATTCGGCGCGCCCCGCCGGATTCCGCCCGGTCCGTACCCCTGCATATCGCGGACATACCACGCATCGACGGACGCTGCCTGCGGGCGCACATCCGCTTCGCGTAAGGTCACGCTCACCTATTCCCGGCCGACGTGGTGCACTCGTGATCCGATTCGACAACGTCTCCAAGACCTATCCCAAGCAGAACCGCCCCGCGCTGCGGGATGTCTCCCTTGAGATCGAGAAGGGGGAGTTCGTCTTCCTGGTGGGCTCTTCCGGTTCCGGTAAGTCGACCTTCCTGCGGCTCGTTCTCCGTGAGGAGCGCACCAGCCACGGCATGGTGCACGTCCTGGGCAAGGACCTCGCGCGCCTGTCGAACTGGAAGGTGCCGCAGATGCGCCGCCAGCTCGGCACCGTCTTCCAGGACTTCCGCCTGCTGCCCAACAAGACCGTCGCGCAGAACGTGGCGTTCGCGCAGGAGGTCATCGGCAAGCCCCGCGGTGAGATCCGCAAGGCCGTTCCCCAGGTGCTCGACCTGGTCGGCCTCGGGGGCAAGGAGGACCGGATGCCCGGTGAGCTCTCCGGTGGTGAGCAGCAGCGCGTGGCCATCGCGCGGGCCTTCGTCAACCGCCCCATGCTGCTGATCGCGGACGAGCCGACCGGCAACCTCGACCCGCAGACCTCCGTCGGCATCATGAAGCTGCTGGACCGGATCAACCGCACCGGTACCACCGTGGTGATGGCCACCCACGACCAGCAGATCGTCGACCAGATGCGCAAGCGCGTCATTGAACTAGAGAAGGGCCGTCTCGTGCGCGACCAGTCGCGCGGCGTCTACGGCTACCAGCACTGAAAGGACGCCATGCGCGCCCAGTTCGTCCTGTCGGAGATCGGCGTGGGTCTCCGCCGCAATCTCACGATGACCTTCGCGGTCATCGTCTCCGTCGCCCTGTCCCTGGCCCTGTTCGGCGGTTCGCTGCTCATGCGCGACCAGGTGAACACGATGAAGGGCTACTGGTACGACAAGGTCAACGTCTCGATCTTCCTCTGCTCCAAGGGTGACGCGGAATCCACTCCCAAGTGCGCCAAGGGAGCCGTCACCGAGGAGCAGAAGAATTCGATCGAGGCCGATCTGAAGAAGATGGACAACCTCGTCGAGACCGTGACCTACGAGTCGGCGGACGAGGCGTACAAGCACTACCAGCAGGAGTTCAAGGGCGCCCCGATGACGGGGTCCATCACGCCCGACCAGCTCCAGTCGTCGCTCCGCGTCAAGCTCAAGGACCCGACGAAGTACAAGGTGATCGCGACGGCGTTCGCCGGCCGGGACGGCGTCATGACCGTCCAGGACCAGCGCGGCATCCTGGAGAACCTCTTCGCGCTGCTCAACGGCATGAACGTGGCTGCCCTCTTCGTGATGGCGCTGATGCTGATCATCGCGCTGATGCTGATCGTGAACACCGTCCGCGTCTCGGCGTTCAGCCGCAGACGGGAGACCGGGATCATGCGCCTGGTGGGCGCGTCCAGCTTCTACATCCAGATGCCGTTCATCATGGAGGCCGCGTTCGCGGGGCTGCTGGGCGGACTTGTCGCCTGCGGCATGCTGCTCGTCGGCCGCTACTTCCTGATCGACCACGGTCTCGCGCTGCACGAGAAGCTGAACCTGATCGACTTCATCGGCTGGGACGCCGTCCTGTCCAAGTTGCCGCTGGTGCTCGCAATCGGGCTGCTGATGCCCGCCCTTGCTGCTCTCTTCGCTCTGCGCAAGTACCTGAAGGTGTGAAACTCGCCCTGTGCGCCGTCAGGTGAACGAGCCCTGCGGCGCACGGGGGTTGCCCTACAGTGGGCGCCATGTCAGGCCCGGATTACTGTTCCTCGCCCCGCAGCGTTCGCCGCGGGGCGGTTCTGACTTTGGTCTTCGTGAGCGTGCTCGCCACGGCCTCGGCCACCAACTCCCTGCCGGGCGAGGCGAGGACGCCGAGACCCACCCGTACGCGTGACGCCGCCGACACCGTCGACCGCGGCGAACTCGTCAGGGCCGCGTCGGAGGCCGAGGCCGCCGGCGAGTCCGGCACGAAGGCGGCCGAGGAGGTCGTCAGCCACAGCGGGGACCGCTGGGGCGCGGTGTACGACCGTTCCGAGTACCAGGAGTTCGAGGACTCCCTGGACGGCGAGTACACCGGCGTCGGCCTGTGGGCCCGGCGCAGCCGCGACGGACACATCGAGATCGAACGGGTCCGCCCCGGCGGCCCGGCGGCCCGTGCAGGCCTCAGGGCGGGCGACGTGTTCCGTACGATCGACGGCCGCCAGGTCGGCACCAACCCGGTCACCGACGTCGTCACCCGGCTGCGTGGCGGCGACGGTGCGTCCACGCCGGGTACGCCGGTGGTCGTCGGGGTGCGGCGCGGTCCCACGACCGTGACGCGGACCCTGCGCCGGGCCCGGCTGACCACCGAGGCCGTCACCGTCGGACAGCTGGCCGACCGGGCGACGATGATCAAGGTCACCGCCTTCACCAGGGGCTCGGGCGAGCGGGTGCAGAAGGCCGTCAGCGCCGCGCCCGCCCACGGCGGCTTACTCCTGGACCTCCGCGGCAACAGCGGCGGCCTGGTCACCGAGGCCACCGCCGCGGCCTCGGCCCTGCTGGACGGCGGGCTGGTCGCCACGTACGACGTGCACGGCGCCCAGCGGGCGGTGTACGCGCACCGGGGCGGGGACACCGACAGGCCCCTCGTCGTCCTGATCGACGGCGGCACGATGAGCGCGGCCGAGCTGCTCACCGGCGCGCTCCAGGACCGTGGCCGGGCCGTCACCGTCGGCTCACGGACCTTCGGCAAGGGCTCGGTGCAGATGCCGAGCGCGCTGCCGGGCGGCGCCGTGGCGGAGCTGACCGTCGGCCACTACCGCACGCCGGCAGGGCGCAGCGTCGACGGCCGGGGGATCACCCCCGACGTGACAGCGGGCAAACGGGCCGAAGCGACGGCCGAGACAGTATTGAGTGGCCTCGGGGGAGGGGCTTAGTGCGAAAATGGTCGCACTATGGCTAAGGAAACAGGGCGAAAGATGATCGCCCAGCACAAAAAGGCACGGCACGACTACCTCATCCTCGACACCTACGAGTGCGGAATGGTGCTGACGGGGACCGAGGTGAAGTCGCTGCGGATGGGGCGGGCGTCCCTGGTGGACGGCTTCGTGCAGATCGAGGGCCACGAGGCATGGCTGTACAACGTGCACGTGCCCGAGTACACGCAGGGGACGTGGACCAACCACAGCGCCCGCAGGAAGCGGAAGCTGCTCATGCACCGCGCGGAGATCACCAAGCTGGAGTCCAAGACCCAGGAGTCCGGCCTGACGATCGTGCCGCTGGCGCTGTACTTCAAGGACGGCCGGGCGAAGGTCGAGATCGCGCTGGCGAAGGGCAAGAAGGAGTACGACAAGCGGCAGACCCTGCGCGAGAAGCAGGACCGGCGGGAGACGGACCGCGCGGTGTCGGCGGTCCGGCGCAAGCAGCGGGGCTGACCCGCGGGAATACAGTGGCACCGTCGCGGGTTGGTCACGTACGATGGCACTGCACCCTTCGGGGCGCGGTATCACCTTGAAAAATCAACATGGGGATGATCGGTTTCGACAGCGGCTGTCGAAGCAGGTGAAGCGAGCCGAGGAAGCGGCAATGATCTCGTAAACCATATGTCGCAAACAATAATCGCCAACTCTAAGAGCGATTCCCAGTCCTTCGCCCTCGCTGCCTAATAACAGTGACTGAAGGACCCTGAATGGGTGTCAGCCCGGGGAAGTTCCCGACCCGGATCCTGGCATAATCTAGGGAACTAAACCGCCGGTCCCGGTCACGGGGTCCGGTGGGAAATCAAACAGTGACTGAGCCCGTCGGAGACTTGTTCGCGAGATCTCCGGGGCCGAGAAAATCGTAGCGAACTGCGCTCGGAGAAGCCCTGGTTCTGCACCGTTGGACGCGGGTTCGATTCCCGCCATCTCCACCACCCCATGTAACCGTCGGCCCGTCGTTCATACGACGGGCCGACGGTTTTTGTGCGCCTGGACCCGGTCGGGGCTTTCAGGCTGCCCTGGTGTCACCCCGTGATCACGGATAGCGTTGGCCGGTCTGTGCCACCACCCCACGATCAACATCGGGAGTATCCAGAGTGAACCGCTCCACCTGGCTCGTGACGGCCGCGATCACGGCGTCCACCGCCGTCCTTCTGACCGCCTGCGGCTCCTCCGGCGGAGGCGACAGCTCGGCCTCGGACAAGATCAAGGGGGCGGACGGCAGCAGCGGGAAGGCTTCGGCGAGTGCGTCTGCTTCGGCCGCGCCCGGTGGGGTAAAGCGGCCGCAGGTCGCGTTCCCGAAGGATTTCCAGACCAACTTCGAGGGCTGGACCAACAGTGACCCGAAGCTTCAGGCGATCATGAATGACGGGGCGGAGCAGCTGAAGTCGGAGTACGCGGCGATCATCGACGCACAGCCTGATTCCGGCGGGGTGGCGTTCTACAACTCGGGCGGGTCGCTGGCGTCTGCCAAGAAGTGGATCAAGAGCTTCGTCGATGACGACAACAGCCTGATCGGGAAGGTCAGGATCTTCTCGCCGCAGGTGCACATCAACGATACGGGCTCAGGGGTGCTCTTCTACTGCGTGGACGAACGGCAGGCGTCCACGAAGAATCGCAAGACCAGCAAGGTCACACGCACCCCGGACAAGGCCGATTCGGTGCTCCTGTACCAGACCAGGCTGGACAAGAATTCCCAGGGAGTCTGGCAGACCGTTTCGCTGGAGACCGTTCCCGGGGCGTGCAGCTGATGCGAACCATAGCGATGCTGTGCACCTGTCTCACTGTTTCGGCGCTCGCTCTCGTCTCTACTTCAGGTGTGGCCTACGCGTTCGGGGACGATGACCAGCATCAGAACACCAAGCCCAACGGCCCTCACGGAGGCACCTCGGGCAACACCCTGATGGCCTCAGCCGGTGCCACCAGCATCAAGGTCACGCAGGTCTCCGGCGGCGCCCCCGGTAAGTCGCCCAAGCCCCTCACCGCGGTGGACCCCAACTGGAAGCCGCCCGCCTGCTGGTACGAACCGGTCGCGACCCCTGAGGAGTTGAAGGCCGGGGTGGAGCGGCTGAAGAAGGGCGGGCCTCTGGTGCCCGTCACTCCGACGGTCAGCTGGGGTGAGGAGCTGATGGTCAACAATTACGAGAAGGGCCAGTCCTCGAACCCTGACGAGACGAGCTACAAGAACTACAACATCGGCAAGGACGGGAAGTTCTGGCGCGGGGTCATCAACCAGGATGTGGCGCACGATCCCTGGGCCTACGACTGCGAGCGGAACCTGTTCTGGCAGGACGCCAACACGCTCCCCGACGACCCGCACGCCCCGACCCCCGATGTCCTCGCGGCCTACGCCTACGACAGGATCAACGTCCCTGAAACCAAGGTTCAGTTGAAGCCCCAGGCCAAGTCCACCGTCAATCTGCCCACCTGGGTGTGGCTGGACCGGGCGAAGTTCCAGGACGTCAAGGTGCGCGCCGAGCTGCCGGGTACCGGAGTGTGGGCGGAGACCACAGCGAAGCCGGTCGCTCTGCATCTGGAGCCGGGTACCACGGACGCGGAGACGTACCCCGCGTCGGGCGACTGCGGGATCAACGGTGACGGCAGCATCGGCGCCCCGTACAAGAAGGGTGATTCGGCCAGGACTCCGCCCTGTGGTGTCACCTACCTGCGGGCGACCGACGGCGCGCCGTACCGGCTGAAGGCGTCGGTGACGTGGCGGATCTCCTGGGAGGGGTCCGGCGGCACCAAGGGGGATCTCCCGGACGGGACCTTCGAGGCCACTCAGAACCTGAACGTCCAGGAGATCCAGTCGGTCAACCGCTGACCCGCAAGCCCCTGGGGGCCGCCCTGTGGCCTATGCCAAGGTCGAGGAGGGCTGGTAGCCGGTCAGCATGCCGAGGAGCTGGTCCATTTCCTTGCGCCAGATGCGGTGCACGTTCATCTTGACCGGCTTGGCGCTGTTCGGGAGCTGGAGGCGGAACGAGCTCCACAGGCTGCCGCGCCTGATGTCGCTGACCGCGCGCATGGCCTCGGCCGGCGGCAGGGCGTGCACGATCTCCTGCGGGCGGTTGCTCATGCGGCTGGCCTTGTGGATCAGTACGGCCTGGTCGGTCACCGTCACGAAGTAATACGTGAGGAACGACTGGCCTATGATCCCCAGCATGCTCATCAGCATCGGGTTCGGGCCCGCGATGGCCTGGATGGACACATGTGTGCGGTCGCCCGGATTGGCTTGAGCGATAGCCGCGTTGATCTGCTCTTGGATGGTCGCCTTGCGTACGGCCATGAGGCCCTCCCCTGTAGTGATGAACGATGCAGGGTACCGGGCCCGGCCGTAGCCCTTCCAGGCAGGGGGCTCAAGGCCTTTTCCGGACTTTCGGGCCGGTGGTGTTTCCGGGTTCATCCCCGCCGGGAACGGTGAGTTGCCGCGCACAGCAGCAGGGCGAGGGCGGCGGCCGAGGTGGGCACGGCGTAGCCGGAGACGGCGCCCGTATGTTCCACGACCCAGCCCGCGGTGGCCGAGCCCGCGGCGATGCCGCCGAGGATCGCGGTCACGGCGAGTGTCATGCCTTCGTTCAACTGCCCTGCCGGGGTGAGGCGTTGGACCAGCGTCATGCCGGTGACCATGGTCGGTGCGGTGGCCGCGCCCGCGAACAGGAGTGAGCCCGCGAGGACGAGCAATGAGCCGGTGGCCCAGGCCGCGACGAGGGGGCCCGTCATCAGTACGGTCATGGCGGCCAGGCAGCAGAGCAGGCGCCGTTGCACGTTCCGCGCCGGGCGCACCGCCCCGTACAGCAGTCCCGCAGCGCCGGAACCCGCCGCCTGGAGTGCGAGTACGACGCCCGAGGCCGAGCGGTGTCCGTGGGCGTCGGCGAAGGCGATCGTGGTGACCTCCATGGCGCCGAACACCGCACCGGTGGCGAGGAAGACCGCGAGCAGTGCGGGGAAGCCGGGGTGGCGGACCGGTGAGCGGGTCCTGGTGGTCCGGGGCGTGGCGGGCGGTTCGGTGGCGCGCTGGGCGGCGAAGACCAGGACGCCGGTGACGAGCAGGAACGCCCCGACCAGCGTCCCGGCCTCGGGGAAGAGCGCCGAGCAGAGGAAGGCCGCCACCACCGGGCCGAGCATGAAGCAGAGCTCGTCGGCGGCCTGTTCGAAGGAGTTGACCGTGTGCAGGGCGGCCGGGTCGTCGCGGTGCAGATGAGCCCAGCGGGCCCGGGACATCCCGCCGGTGTTGGGGGTGGTCGCGGTGGCCGCGTAGGCGGCGAAGAGCGTCCAGTCCGGTGCGTCGAAGTGCACGCACAGCAGCAGCGCGAGAGAGCCGAGAGCCGCGGTGAGCGCCGCGGGTACGGCGATCCTGCTCTGGCCGTACCGGTCGATGAGCCGGGCCGTCCAGGGGCCGACGAGCGCCGTGGCGGCCAGCCCGGTGGCGGTGACGGCGCCGGCGAGGGCGTACGAGCCGCGCGCCCCGGCGATCATGATCACGGCGCTGACGCCGAACATCCCGCTGGGCAGCCGGGCGACGAGGTTGCCCGCGGTGAAGGCGCGGGCGCCGGGGGTGGTGAGAAGGCGGCGGTAGGGGGTGAGGACCTGTCCGGTCGGTCTTGTCGGATCAGTCCGGGGCGTCTGGCGCGGTGCATCGCAAGGCGCCGAAGGGTCCGCAGGGTGGTTTCCTGTGGGCGTTTCGGCAACGCGGCGAGGAATGGGGTCTCCCCTGTTCGAGCGGAGCCGAGAACTTGGGGAAGTGCCAGGCGTTCCGGACCCGGCAAAGATCGGCTGGACAGGTCCTGGGGGGTTGGCGGTGGTGCCGGTGCCGGACGTGGTGCCGGTGCTGGGCGGGTCGGTGGTGGGCGGCGGGACGGTGGTGGTGGCGGGCGTGGGTATCCCCGAGCGGGACTCGTGCGGCATGGCCCCAGCCTGGCTGCGCCGCCGTCACGGGGTCCAACACTTGTTCCGGGGCGATTGACGCGGCTGCGTTGTAAGTTCACCGGATGCCCCCGCCCCACGATCCCCCGCCCCACGATCCCCCGCCTCGTGGTCCCCGGCCTCATGACTCCTGGTCCCGTGATTCCCGGCCCCGTGATTCCCGGGCGCACGACCCTCGGCACCTGGACCCCCGTCTGCTGCGGGCCTTCGTGGCTGTCGCCGAGGATCTGCACTTCACCCGTGCCGCCGCCCGTCTCTACGTCGCGCAGCAGTCGTTGAGCCGGGACATCCGACGGGTGGAGCGGGAACTGGGGGCCGAGTTGTTCGTACGGACCACCCGCCAGGTCTCGCTCACGGCCGACGGCGTGCGGCTGCTGCCGTACGCCCGGCGCGTGCTCGCGGCGTACGACGAGCTGGCGGTGGCCTGGGCGCGCGACGACCGCCCGCTCCTCTTCGACGTCGGCGCCCCGGTCAGCACCGCCCACCGCCTGCTTCGGCGGGCCCGGGAGAGCGCGCCCGACGTCGAGTTCGTGGCCCGGTTCCACAGCGGACTCACGGGCGCGGCGGCGGAGATCGCGGCAGGCCGACTCGACGTCTCGGCCGGGCGGGTCGCCGGGCTGCCGCCCGAACTGCTCGACGTACTCGACCACCGGCCGGTCCGGTTCGAGCGCATAGCGGTCCTGCTGCCCGGCGATCACCGGCTCGCGGCCCTGGAGGAGGTACCGCTGGCCGCGCTGGCGGGGGAGAGCCTCTACGCGGCGGCGGGAAACCCGGCCACGGCCGAGTGGACCGATCTGGCGGTACGGCTGTTCGCGGGCCGGGGCATCGAACTGGCCGAACCCTTCCCGGAGATCGACGGACCGGAGGAGTTCGCGCGAGTGATCCGCAAACGGCGCTGGTCGGTCCTGGCGAGCACCGAGTTCATCGGCGTTCCGGGCATGGTGCTGCGGCCGGTGGTGGATCCCGTACCGCTGTCGCCGGTTTCCCTCGTCTGGCGAAAGTCCTTGCGACACCCGGGGCTCAGTGCCCTTCATGCGGCGATCGACGAGGCAGTGGCAGGTCACGGATGGCTGGAGATGCCCCCTGGCTCTTGGCTCCCTGCTGTGGACATGGCGATGTGCGGGCAGATCAGGGGTCGATATGAGCAACTGTGAACATCTGTCCTGAGGTGGCTTGAAATTGCGCTAGATTCGCCCACCGGACGCAGAGGGTAGAGCGCCCTCGGGCCCGCGTGGAGATTTCTCGAACACGCCCTGGGCCCGGCGGAATCCGTCCGGTCAATGACGCGTAGGTGAATCGGCCTCGGGCGGGATGTGTGTGCAACGGTGGATAAATGGCGAGATGGTGCCCGTTTCGGGCAGCTGGATGAGCTGCGTGAGTTGCATGAGCTGCGTGAGCTGCCCGACGTGACGGTTCAACGGGACGGCGCGGGGCGGGAATTGCCCGGTCCGCCGGAACGTGCCTGCGAAGACCGTGCCTGCGAAGGCCGTGCCCGCGAAGGCCGTGCCCGTGAAGACCGTGCCCGCGAGGGGAGCACGCTCGCCGACGCTGCCGACGGCCCCGTCTTCGTCGACGTGAGCGGGCGCAGAAGCCGGAAGTACCGCCGTATCGGCTGGCTCGTCGCCCTCGGCTGCGCCTGTTACGCGGTGCTGCTGCTCAGCACGGTCGTCGGCGGCAGTTCCACCGCACCCTGGCTGTCGATCCCGGGCCCGGCCGCCGGGAAGAAGGCCGACAGGGTGCGGATCCCGGCCGCGCCCGAGGCGCCCCGGGCGCCGGTCGCCCCGGCACCGGTCGTGGGAGGCGGGCACGTTCCCGTACCCGCGGAGGGCGCGTATGCGGGAGTGCCGAAGGCGAGGGCCGCCGTGTCGCGCGGTGTGGCGGTCGGCGTCGGCGCCGCCAGGTCGAAGCAGCTGCGCGTGGCGGCGGCTCCCGGAAGGCCCGTCCAGCCCCCCTCCCGTGTCCCCGGTGACGGGACCGAGGTCCCGGCCGGGACCCCGGGACCGCCGACCGGTGGCACCGCGGTGCCACCCCCCTCGGCCGGTCCCACCCCCTCCGACAGCGCGACCGCGCCCGCTCCGGCGCAGTCCGACTCCGCAGAAGGCGCCCCGTAGAAGATGAGAACCGTCCGGCGCAGGGTGCCCATGCGCTATCTCCTGCCGCTGCTGCTGCTCGTCGCGCTCTTCGGCATGCTGGTCGTACGCGGCTACGTGCACAGCGAGATCGTCGCCGACCACCGGGTCCGCCCCCCGGCCGCGACCGACCAGGTCCCCGGGCGCATCCTCGGCGGCGGGCCGGTCATCGACGCCCGCGCCCCGGGCGGGCCCACCAGCCTGCGGATCCCGGACCACAAGATCGTCCTGACCTTCGACGACGGACCCGACCCCGAGTGGACCCCGAAGGTCCTCGACGAGCTGAAGAAGTACCACGCCCACGCGGTCTTCTTCGTCACCGGCACCATGGCCTCCCGCTATCCCGGCCTGGTCAGACGCATGGTCGACGAGGGGCACGAGGTGGGCGTGCACACCTTCAACCACCCCGACCTCTCGTACCAGTCCAGGACCCGGATCGACTGGGAGCTCTCCCAGACACAGCTTGCCCTCGCAGGCGCGGCCGGTATCCGCTCCTCGCTCTTCCGGCCGCCCTACTCGTCGTTCGCGGACGCGCTCGACGACAAGAACTGGCCGGTCGTGAAGTACATCGGCAGCCGTGGCTACATCACCGTGCTCGACTCCGTCGACAGCGAGGACTGGCAGCGGCCCGGCGTCCCCACGATCCTGCGCAACGCCACGCCCGTGGGCGGCAGGGGCGCGATCGTGCTCATGCACGACTCGGGCGGGAACCGGGCGCAGACCGTCGCCGCGCTCGGCCGCTACCTGCCCGAACTCCAGCACCAGGGCTACGAGTTCGCCAGCCTCACCGACGCGCTGGGCGCACCGTCCGCGCAGACCCCGGTCAGCGGGCCCGAGCTGTGGCGCGGCAAGGCGTTCGTCTTCGCCGTCGGTCTCTCCGACGACGCCACCGGGGTGCTGATCGTCTGCCTCGCCGTGGTCGGCGTCCTGGTCTTCGCCCGCTTCGGACTGATGCTGGTGCTGTCCTTCGTACACGCCCGCCGGGTGCGCGCCCCGGACTTCCGCTGGGGGCCACCGGTCACCGAACCGGTCTCCGTCCTCGTACCGGCGTACAACGAGCGGGAATGCATCGCCAACACCGTCCGTTCGCTGATGGCGAGCGAGCACCCGGTGGAGGTCATCGTCATCGACGACGGCTCGACGGACGGCACCGCTGACCTGGTCGAGGCGATGCGGCTGCCCGGTGTGCGGGTGGTGCGCCAGCGCAATTCCGGCAAGCCGGCCGCCCTCGACACCGGTATCGCGCACGCCCGGTACGAACTCGTCGTGATGATGGACGGCGACACCGTCTTCGAACCGTCCACCGTCGGCGAACTGGTGCAGCCCTTCGGGGACCCACGGGTCGGCGCGGTCGCGGGCAACGCCAAGGTCGGCAACAAGGACAGCCTCATCGGCGCCTGGCAGCACATCGAGTACGTGATGGGCTTCAACCTCGACCGCCGCATGTACGACGTACTGCGCTGCATGCCCACGATCCCCGGCGCCGTCGGTGCCTTCCGCCGCGAGGCGCTGGCCGCCGTCGGCGGGATGAGCGACGACACCCTCGCCGAGGACACCGACGTCACGATGGCCCTGCACCGCGGTGGCTGGCGCGTGGTCTACGCGGAGAACGCCCGCGCCTGGACCGAGGCGCCCGCGACCGTGCAGCAGCTCTGGTCACAGCGCTACCGCTGGTCGTACGGGACGATGCAGGCGATCTGGAAGCACCGCCGCGCCCTCGTCGAGCGCGGCCCGTCGGGACGGTTCGGCCGGGTCGGGCTGCCGCTGGTGGCCCTCTTCATGGTCCTGGCACCGCTGCTGGCTCCGCTCATCGATGTCTTCCTGCTGTACGGGCTGATCTTCGGGCCGACCCAGAAGACCGTCCTTGCCTGGTTCGCGGTGCTCGCCCTCCAGGGCGGGTGCGCCGCGTACGCCTTCCGGCTCGACCGGGAACGGCTGCGCCACCTGGTGTCGCTCCCGCTCCAGCAGATCCTCTACCGGCAGCTGATGTACACCGTGCTGCTCCAGTCCTGGATCACGGCGCTCACCGGGGGACGGCTGCGCTGGCAGAAACTTCGCCGTACGGGGGTGGTCGAGGCGCCGGGAGCGGTGCCCGCCCCGCGCCGCCGCGGTGGGCAGCGGGTCGGGGAGGCCTGTGACAGCGGCGACGATGGTGACGGCGGCGACCGAAGTGGCCGCAGCGACAGCAACGACGACCGGAGGCCCGTCCGATGACCGCCACCACCACGCCGGGCATCACGCCGGGCACGACGCCGGGCGCTTCTCCGGACGGCGCCGGGGCCACTACCGCAGCCACCACCGCAGCCACCACCCCAGCAGCCACCCCGGCCCCGCCGGGTCCGCCCGCTCCGAACCGCCCTCCGACCCGTCCGCCGGGCCGCGACCGCTATCTCGACCTGCTGCGCACCACGGCCCTGGTCCGGGTGGTCTTCTACCACCTCTTCGGCTGGGCCTGGCTGTCCGTCGTCTTCCCGTCCATGGGCGTGATGTTCGCGCTCGCCGGCTCGCTCATGGCCCGCTCACTGGCCCGCCCCGCGTGGGGCGTCATCCGCGGCCGGGTCCGCCGGCTGCTGCCGCCGATGTGGGCGTTCGGCGCGCTGATGGTCGGGATGATGGTGTACGCCGGGTGGCGGCCCTCCGTCACGAAGGTGCTCCTCTACGTCGTACCGGTCGGCGCCCCGCCGTACCCGGACTCGCTCGGCTCCGCGTCCGGCTGGCTGGAACAGAGCTGGCCGGACCAGGCGGTGGGGCCGCTCTGGTACCTGCGCGCCTACCTCTGGTTCGTACTGCTCTCGCCGCTGCTGCTCAAGGCGTTCCGCAGGCTCCCGTGGCCGACGCTGTTCGCGCCTCTCGCGCTGACCGCGGTGGTGGGTACCGGACTGGTGACGGTCCCCGGCGAATTCGGCCTGGCGCTCACGGACTTCGCGGTCTACGGCTCCTGCTGGATCCTGGGCTTCGCCCACCAGGACGGACTGCTCCGGAAGGTCCCGCGGTACTTCCTGGTGTCCTGTGCGGTCCCGGTGATGGGCTTCGGCCTCTGGTGGGCGTCCGGCCACCTCGGCCCGGACGGCTGGGACCTCAACGACATCCCGCTCGCGCAGGCCACCTGGTCGCTGGGCGCCTGCGCGCTGCTCCTCGCGTACTCGCCCTCCTGGCAGCAACTGCCCGCCAGACTGGCGAAGTTCGACCGGGTGATCACGCTGACCAACAACCGCGCGGTGACCGTCTACCTCTGGCACAACGCGCTGATCATGGCCACCGTGCCGCTGATCGACCAGCTGTACAACATCCCGTTCGTCGAGGACCGGTTCGACACCCTGCTGACCACGACGTACAACGTCTGGATGTTCGTGGCGGTCTGGCCGCTGATCGGCCTGACGGTGCTGGCGGTGGGCTGGATCGAGGACCTGGCGGCCGGGCGCCGACCCCGGCTCTGGCCCGACGGCGCGGGGCGCGCGGACCGGCGCACCGGACGGTGGCCGGGCGGGCTGCGGGCGGTGCCGGGGGAGACACCGGCGTAGATCCCGTCGGCACGCAGGGGGTTCCGGGGCGCGGCTCCCGCCACACAGGGAGTTCGCGGGCGCGGCTCCCCCTGCGGAACCGGGTGACACGCGGGCGTAACACCCAGGAATTGCTCAGGAATTACTGTCGGGCCGCACCCGTCACGCGTTCCTGGGAGACTCGCCGACCATGCAGGACACCGCACCACCCCAGCCCGGCCCCCTTGCCGGATTCACCGTCGGCGTGACCGCCGCCCGGCGGGCCGAAGAGCTCGTCGCGCTGCTCCAGCGGCGTGGCGCTACGGTCCGGCACGCGCCCGCGCTGCGCACCGTACCGCTGGCCGACGACAGCGAACTCCGGTCGGCCACCGCCGAGTTGACCGCCGATCCGCCCGATGTCGTCGTCGCGACCACCGCCATCGGGTTCCGCGGGTGGATAGAGGCCGCGGACGGCTGGGGCCCCGCCGGGGCGCTCGTCGACCTGCTGCGCGGGACGGAGATCCTCGCCCGCGGCCCCAAGGTCAAGGGCGCGATCCGGGCCGCCGGACTGACCGAGACCTGGTCGCCCGCGTCCGAGTCGATGGCGGAGGTGCTGGACCGGCTGCTCGCCGAGGGCGTCGACGGCCGGCGGATCTCGATCCAGCTGCACGGCGAACCGGTGCCGGGGTTCGTGGACGCGCTGCGGGCGGCGGGCGCCGAGGTCGTCGGCGTACCGGTGTACCGGTGGGTGGCGCCCGAGGACATCGGCCCGCTCGACCGTCTGCTGGACGACACGCTCGCCCGTTCCGTCGACGCCCTGACCTTCACCAGCGCGCCCGCGGCCGTCTCGCTGCTGGCCCGTGCGGAGGTGCGGGGACTGCGTACGGAACTGCTGGCCGCGCTCGGCCGGGACGTCCTGGCCCTCTGCGTGGGCCCGGTCACCGCGCGGCCCCTTCAGGCCGAGGGGGTCGGCACGCTCCAGCCGGAACGCTTCAGGCTGGCCCCGATGGTCCAGCTCCTCTGCGAGCAACTCCCCGCCGGAGCACCGGTGTTGCCCGTGGCGGGCCATCGGGTCCAGATCCGTGGCCAGGCGGTCCTGGTGGACGACACCCTGCGCCCGGTGTCCCCGGCGGGCATGGCCCTGCTGCGTACGCTCGCCCGCCGGCCGGGCCGGGTGGTGTCCCGCGCGGAGCTGCTGACGGCGCTGCCCGGGGCGGGCCGCGACGAACACGCCGTGGAGACGGCGATGACCCGGCTGCGTACGGCCCTCGGCTCGCCGGAGCTGATCCGGACGGTCGTCAAACGGGGCTACCGGCTGGAGCTGGAGCCGGGGGCGCACGTGGGGTAGGGCGGTCCGCGCATCGTGGGGCCGGGGGCTCCGGGGCGGCCGACAGCACGGTCCGTTTCAGCGGCCGTCGGATCACGGTACGTCCGGCCCCGGGTTACCGTGCAGAAATGATGATCGACGGCATACTCCTGCGCTCGGCCGCGCTGTCCGACGCCGAGCCGCTCGCCGCCGCCTACCGCCGCAACCGCGAACATCTGCGGCCCTGGGAGCCGGACAGGCCAGAGTCCTTCTTCACGGGTGCGGGCCAGCTGGACCGGCTGCGGAGCACGCTGGCCGACCGGGACGCCGGGCGGGTGCTGCCGTGGGTGATGGAGGAGACCACGAGCGGGCGCCTCGTGGGCACCATCACGCTCAACAGCATCGCCCTCGGACCGTTCCGCAGTGCCACCCTCGGCTACTGGGTGGACGCCGGCTGCACGGGCCGCGGTGTCGCGTCCGGCGCCGTGGAGGAGATGTGCCGGGTCGCGCGGGACGAGCTCGGGCTGCACCGCGTCGAGGCCGGAACCCTGCTCGACAACGTGGCCTCGCAGCGGGTCCTCACCAAGTGCGGCTTCGAGCCGTACGGCGTCGCCCCTCGCTATCTGCACATCAACGGCGAGTGGCGCGACCACCGGCTCTTCCAGCGGATCCTGCACGACGGGAACTGAGCGCGACCGACAGGGGGTTACGGGGCGGCGTGCGGCCGGGCACTGTAAGGGGTATGGGTACGCACGCGTACGAGTTGCGGTTCGATTCAGGGCGCATCTGCCTGGACCTGTTGGCGACGGAGTCGGAAGCCGTCGAACAACTCGACTGCGGGCGGCGACTGGCCGCCTGGCTCACCGGTTCCGGGCTGGTCCCGGCCGGTACGCCGCTGCCGGTGCCGGACGCCGACTGGGTGGCCGCTTTCATCGAACTCCGCTGCCACATCGCGGAGTTGATACGGGCCGAGGTCGCCGGACGCGTGGCGGAGAGCGCCCTCGCGGAGGTCAACGCCCGCGCGGCGGTCGCGCCTCCGGTCCTGCGGGCCGTGCGCGGCGCGGGTGGCAGGCTCGTCGGGGAGCTGGCCGCGGCTCCCGGTCCGGCCGCCCTGCTGGCCGTCGTCGCCCGCGACGCCGTCGACCTGCTCACCGACCCCGCGGCCCGCGCCCTGCTGCGCCAGTGCGAGGGCGACAACTGCCGTCGGCTCTATCTGGACACCTCACGGGGGCACCGCCGCCGCTGGTGCTCCAGCGAGGTCTGCGGCAACCGGGAGCGGGTCGCCAGACACCGGCGCAGGGCGGCCGTCGCGGCCCGCACCTGAGGGTTCGCCGGTGGCCCGCCGCGGAGGGGGGGGCCCGCTGCCGAGGGGGCCCGGGGCCCGCTCGGCAGCGGCCCCTGCGCCGCGGACTTCCGGGGGGTGCTCCGGCGGCTCCCTGCCCCCCGGACTTCCGGGGCTCTCCCCGGGCCCCCTGAACACCCGCTGAACGCCGCCTGACATAAGCTCCGCCTTCGCATAGGGTTGACGGTCGCCCAATGCATGCAAGAAGGGGGCCTCAGTGGCCGCGCAGGATGCCGCTGTCGACTCGGTCAGAGACCGCGAGATCGCGATCGAGCAGGAGCACCTGGACCAGGTGTACCGCCGCCTTGAGGAGAAGATCCACGAGGCTGAATTCCTCATGAACGACGCCGCCCAGCGCGGCCAGGTCGGCACGCCCGGCGCGCTCGCCGAGCGGGACGCCCAGGTCTTCCGGGCGGGCATCCACCTCAACCGCCTCAACAACGAGTTCGAGGACTTCCTCTTCGGCCGCGTCGACCTGCTCCTGGGCAAGGACGGCAAGAAGGGCCCGGACGGCGCGTACACCGCCGTGGAGCCCGCCGAGGACGCCGTACGGCCCGACAACACCGCCGACATCGCGGAGACCCTGCACATCGGCCGGATCGGCGTGCTGGACTCCGACTACTCCCCGCTGGTCATCGACTGGCGGGCCCCCGCGGCGGCGCCCTTCTACCGCTCGACGCCCGTCGACCCGGGCCGGGTGGTGCGCCGCAGGGTGATCCGGTCCAAGGGCCGCAAGGTCCTCGGCGTCGAGGACGACCTGATGCGCCCCGAGCTGACCGCGGCCCTGGGCGGCACGGAGCTGGCCGTCGTCGGGGACGGCGCGCTGATGGCCGCCCTCGGGCAGGCCCGCAGCCACACCATGCGCGACATCGTCTCGTCCATCCAGGCCGAACAGGACCTGGTGATCCGGGCGCCCGCCGCGTCGGTCACCGAGGTGTCGGGCGGGCCCGGCACCGGCAAGACGGCCGTCGCGCTGCACCGGGCCGCGTACCTGCTCTACCAGGACCGCCGCCGGTACGCGGGCGGCATCCTGATCGTCTCGCCGACGCCGCTGCTCGTGGCGTACACCGAGGGCGTGCTGCCCTCGCTCGGCGAGGAGGGACAGGTCGCGATCCGGGCGGTCGGCTCGCTGGTGGACGGTGCGGAGGCGACGGCGTACGACGAGCCGGCCGTCGCCCGCATCAAGGGCTCCTCCCGGATGCTCCAGGTGCTGCGCAGAGCGGCCCGTGGGGCCCTGGAGGGCAGCTCGGGCCGCCCGGCCCGGGGCAGGAGCCGTGGCGGCGCCCAGGAGGGCGAGCAGCTGGCCTTCGGCGAGTCCCCGGCGGATCAGAAGTCGGATCAGAAGTCGGATCAGGAGTCGTCCCAGGACGGGACACGCGGTGGTACCCCGGACCGGCTGCGCGTCGTCGCCTTCGGCGGGCGCCTCGAACTGGACGCCGACGAGCTCCGGCGCATCCGCCACAACGTCCTCGGCGGCACCGCCCCCGTCAACCTGCTGCGCCCGCGCGCCCGGCGTCTGGTGCTCGACGCGCTGTGGGCGAAGTCCAACGGCCGCGGGCGCTACACGGACCCCGAACTGGCCGCCGAGCTGCGCTCCACCTTCGACGACGACGTGTCGAACGAGGACAGCTTCCTGGAGTTCCTGGACGCCTGGTGGCCCGAGCTGACCCCGCGCGGGGTGCTCGCCGCGATGGCCGACGAGCGCAGGCTGGGCCGCTGGGCCCGCCGGGTGCTCAACCAGGGCGAGGTGCGCAAGCTGGCCCGCGCCCTCAAGCGGGAGGCGCTCTCCGTGCACGACGTGGCGCTCCTGGACGAGCTGCAGACCCTGCTCGGCACCCCGCACCGGCCCCGGAAGAAGCGCGAGTACGACCCGCTCGACCAGCTCACCGGCCTGGAGGAGCTGATGCCGCACCGCGAGGAGACCCAGTGGGAGCGGGCCGAGCGGCTGGCGCAGGAGCGCACCGAGTACGCCCATGTCATCGTCGACGAGGCGCAGGACCTCACGCCCATGCAGTGGCGGATGGTCGGCCGCCGCGGCAGGCAGGCGACCTGGACGATCGTCGGGGACGCGGCCCAGTCGTCCTGGTCGACCCCGGACGAGGCGGCCGATGCCCGCGACGAGGCGCTCGGCGCCCGCCCGCGCCGCCACTTCACGCTGACCGTCAACTACCGCAACCCGGCGGAGATCGCCGAGCTCGCGGCGAAGGTGCTGGCGCTGGCCATGCCGGGGATGGAGTCGCCGTCGGCGGTCCGTTCCACGGGGGTCGAGCCGCGGTTCGCCGTCGTACGCGACGGGGACCTGGCCCGGACCGTACGGGAGGAGGCCGGGCGGCTGCTGGAGCGGGTCGACGGCACGGTGGGTGTGGTCGTCGCCATGAACCGGCGCGAGCAGGCCAGGAAGTGGCTGGCCGAACTCGGCGACCGGGTGGTGGCGCTCGGCAGCCTGGAGGCCAAGGGCCTGGAGTACGACGCGACGGTGGTCGTCTCGCCCGCCGAGATCGCGGACGAGTCACCGGCCGGGCTCCGGGTGCTGTACGTGGCGCTGACCCGGGCCACACAGCAGCTCACGGTGGTCTCGGCGGCGGGTGACGCGCCGGACGGGGCGGGCGTACCGGATCTGCTGCGGGACTGATCCCCGTCGGTCACCGCGAGGCCGGACGGTGCGTCAGCAGGCCGTCGGCGAGTCAATAGGCGCGGGGGAATCACTTTCCAGGGTGGTTTGTTAGCCTGGTTGGTGACACCGGCTCGATCCAAGCCCCCGGGCCCAACCTTCGTCGCTACGAGCGACCACTTGCCGCGAGGCGAGCATGGCGGGCCGGTGTCGCTCAGCTTGTGAAGAAGGTCCGTATCACCCCAAGGGCGGTACGGACCTTTTTCGTGTCTTCTGTCACCCGCAGGTCTCCCGCAGGGCTTCCCCCGACCAGGGGCCTTCTCGTATGGTGGAAAAGATTTTCCGAATAGGCCTCTCCATTACCGGCTACCGGCCGGTAGGTGCGACCATCGGATGCGTTTCAGGAACAGCTAGGGAAAGCAAAGGAAGTCGGCCATGGCAACGGCGCCAAGCGTCTCGTACTCGATCACGGCGCGTCTGGAGGTCCCCGCGAGCGGGACCGCGGTCAGTCAGCTCACCACGGCCGTCGAGTCCTCCGGCGGCTCGGTCACCGGTCTCGACGTCACCGCGTCCGGCCACGAGAAGCTGCGGATCGACGTCACCATCGCCGCGACCTCCACCGACCACGCCGAACAGATCGTCCAGCAGCTCAAGGGCATCGAGGGGGTCGAGCTCGGCAAGGTCTCCGACCGTACGTTCCTGATGCACCTCGGTGGCAAGATCGAGATGGCGTCCAAGCACCCCATCCGCAACCGTGACGATCTCTCGATGATCTACACGCCCGGTGTGGCCCGTGTCTGCATGGCGATCGCGGAGAACCCCGAGGACGCCCGCAGGCTGACCATCAAGCGCAACTCCGTTGCAGTGGTGACGGACGGCTCCGCGGTGCTCGGCCTCGGCAACATCGGCCCGATGGCCGCACTGCCGGTCATGGAGGGCAAGGCGGCCCTCTTCAAGCGCTTCGCGGGCATCGACGCCTGGCCGATCTGCCTCGACACCCAGGACTCCGACGCGATCGTCGAGATCGTCAAGGCGATCGCCCCCGGCTTCGCGGGCATCAACCTGGAGGACATCTCCGCCCCCCGCTGCTTCGAGATCGAGGCCCGCCTGCGCGAGGCCCTCGACATCCCCGTCTTCCACGACGACCAGCACGGCACCGCGATCGTGGTGCTCGCCGCGCTGACGAACGCGCTGCGGGTCGTGGAGAAGGAGTTCGGCGAGGTACGGGTCGTCATGTCCGGCGCGGGAGCGGCCGGTACGGCCATTCTGAAGCTGCTGCTCGCTGCGGGCGTCAAGCACGCGGTCGTCGCCGACATCCACGGCGTGGTGCACGCCGGCCGCGCGGACCTGGTCGACGCCACCCCCGAGTCGCCGCTGCGCTGGATCGCCGACAACACCAACCCCGAAGGTGTGACGGGCACGTTGAAGGAGGCCGTCGTCGGCGCCGACGTCTTCATCGGTGTCTCCGCTCCGAACGTCCTGAACGGCGACGACGTCGCGGCCATGGCGGACGGTGCGATCGTGTTCGCGCTCGCGAACCCGGACCCCGAGGTCGAGCCGGCAATCGCCCGGCAGACGGCGGCAGTTGTGGCCACCGGCCGCTCGGACTTCCCGAACCAGATCAACAACGTGCTGGTCTTCCCCGGTGTGTTCCGCGGTCTGCTGGACGCGCAGTCCCGCACCGTCAACACGGAGATGATGCTGGCCGCCGCGGGCGCGCTCGCCGATGTCGTCGGCGCTGACGAACTCAACGCGAACTACATCATTCCCTCGGTCTTCAACGACCGGGTCGCGGGGGCCGTCGCGGGAGCCGTCAGCACGGCGGCCAAGGCGGCCGGTCCGGCTGTGACGGCGCCCACGTCTGCCTGACGCCCGGCGCGTCGCGGGACACACGGCCCCAAACGCCCCTTTAGGGTGGCGGGGATCCCAGGGCGCCCACAGCCGGGTTTCACGGAGCCGACAGAGCGTCACCACCCCGGGGCAGTGACGCGTTCGTGTGACTCCGGTGGGTACCGGATTGGCTTTCCCGCCGCTGGTGGGGGCAGGATGCATATTCGGGCGCGAGGGTCTGACGTCAGACCCGGGTCCGGGGACTGTCCTAGGGCCCTGGCAGCATCGGCTTCGATCTCACGCCTTACAGGCAAGAAGAACACGGGAGTAACAACATGAACCGCAGTGAGCTGGTGGCCGCCCTGGCCGATCGTGCCGAGGTGACTCGTAAGGACGCCGACGCCGTTCTGGCCGCTCTCGCCGAGACGGTCGGCGAGATCGTCGCCAAGGGCGACGAGAAGGTCACCATCCCCGGCTTCCTGACCTTCGAGCGCACCCACCGTGCCGCTCGCACCGCGCGTAACCCGCAGACCGGCGACCCGATCAACATCCCCGCCGGCTACAGCGTGAAGGTCTCCGCGGGCTCGAAGCTCAAGGAAGCCGCCAAGGGCAAGTAGGACCTACCGGTCCAAGGCCTGGCACAGACCAAAGGGCGGCCGTCCCATCGGGGACGGCCGCCTTTGGCGTACCGGGGTGTTCGGTGTACCGGGCTGTTCGGTGTACCGGGGTGTTCTGCGTACCGGGTGTTCCGTGCGGCCCGCAGGCTCCGGCGCCGTCCGTCCGGAAGGACGTCCGGAAGGGCGGGGCCTTCGGGACGCGGCCTACCGCAGCGCCCGCAGGTCCACGTCCGCCAGTGAGGGCACCAGGGTGGTGCGGGGACCGGGAACGATGCCCGGGACCGTCGGGACGGCCAGCAGCCGGCAGCCCGCGGCCAGCGCCGCCGCAGCCCCGGTCGGGGTGTCCTCCACGGCCAGGCACTCCGCCGGGTCCACGCCCAGCGCCGCGGCGGCCGTCAGGTACGGGTCGGGGTGGGGCTTGCCCCGTGATGCCTCGCCCGAGGCCACGGAAGCGGCGAACCGGTGCGCCCCGAGCGTCCGCAGCACCATGTCGGCCACATGCCGCTCGGAGGCTGTCACCAGGGCCACCGCGATCCCCAGCGAGGCCGCCTGGTCCAGCAGGCGCAGGGCGCCGGGCTGGACGGTGACACCGGCCGCCACCCGGGCGGTGAAGTCCTTGTCGAGGCGGGTCGCCGTGGCCGCGGCGGTCAGGGTGATGCCGTGCTCGCGGACCAGGCGGTCGGCCGCGTCGGCCACCGCCGCCCCCGCGAACCCGACCACCGCTTCGGGGCCGGCCGGGGCGCCCTGCGTCCGCAGCAGCGTGGCCACCGCCTGGAGCCACTCGTGCTCGGTGTCGACGAGGGTGCCGTCCATGTCGCACAGCAGGGCGGCGGGGAGGGTCATGAGGGCTCGCATTTCTGTTCCGGTGAGGTGGGGGTCGGCGAGGTGGAGGCCGGTGAGGTGGGGCCCGCTGAGGTGCGGACCGGTGCGGTACGGGCCAGGGAGTTGGCCTGGGTGGAGTTGCGTACGGTGAAGACCACCGACCCCGGGCGGTAGCGGTCGTCCGAGGTCTCGACGGGGCGCCCGTCGGTGGTGAGCGTGGTGCGGCGCACCCGCAGCAGCGGGCTCCCGCGGCGGACGGCCAGCTCACGCGCGTCGACCGTCCCGGCGGCGACGGCGTCCAGGTGGTGTTCACCGTGTGCGAAGACCAGCCCGGTGTCGTCGAGGAGCCGCTGGGTGACGGACTCGCAGTCGTCGGGCAGCGCCTCGACCGCGTCGGCCGTCCAGCCGGCGTAGACGGTGCGCTCCAGCAGGACAGGAGCCCCGTCCAGGGTGCGCAGCCGCAGCACCCGCAGGACTCCGTCGTCCGGGGCGAGCTGCAGCAGGGCCGCCTCCTGGACGCTCGCCCCGCCGCGTACCGAATCCAGCACGAGCCCGCCGGGAACGTGCCCGCCCGCCCGCGCCCACTGCGCGAAACTGCGCAGTTCGGCGAAGCTCTGGCTCGGTGTGGTACTCAGCACAGTGTGGCGCGCGCCCTGCCGGGAACCGAGCAGTCCCTCGGCGAGCAGGGTGGCCAGGGCCTGGCGGACGGTGCCCCGGGAGACGGCGTACGCGGCGGCCAGATCGGCCTCCGCCGGCAGGGCCGAACCCACCGGGTAGACGCCTTCGGCCAGGTCACGGCGGAGATTGTCGGCGATCTCCTGATGCCGTCGGGTCACGTCACTCCTCGTCGTCGGCCGGTCCGCCGGGCGGCGGACCGGTCCTTTCATCTGTGCACACCAACAAGTATCTGACGGGGGGTCGAGGTATGCGTCTCACCGATCTTCGACAGCTTAAACCATTTCTTTCGTAACGCTTCTGACCTGCTGTTTTAGCGACTTCTTCTGCTTGTCTGACGTCCACCTTGCTGTTAACTTGCCCAGGCTTACTGACTGATGGCTTATCCAGACAAGTGGCTGGCCGTAGACCGCAGGAGTAAAACGTGAACCCATCCCGTCCGGCCCGCTGTGCCGGCATAGCGGCAGCCGCGCTCGTCACCGCAGTGCTCGCCGGTGGCTGCGGCGCCGCGCCCACCGCCGACGCCGCGGACAGCAAGGCCGCGAAGGCGTCATCGGCGGCGGACCTCGGAGGGATGGCGGGTCTCGTCAAGGAGGCGAAGAAGGAGGGCTCGCTGAACGTGTACGCCCTGGCCCCCGACTGGGCGCACTACGGCGAGATGATTTCCGCCTTCGAGAAGAAGTACGGAATCAAGGTCAACAACGAGAACCCCGGCGGCAGCAGCCAGCAGGCCCTCAACGCGGCGGCCAAGCGCAAGGGCCAGGACCGGGCGGTCGACGCGCTCGACCTCGGCACCGCGTACATGCAGCAGGCCAAGGCGCAGAAGCTGCTCGCCCCGTACAAGGTCAGCGGCTGGGACGGCATCCCCGACGCCCAGAAGCAGGCCGACGGTTCGTACCTGAACAACTACGGCGGCTACATGTCGATCGGCTGCGACGCCAAGGCCGTGAAGCACTGCCCGCAGACGTTCAAGGACCTGCTGAAGCCCGAGTACAAGAACAAGGTCGCGCTCAACGGGAACCCGGCCGAGTCCAGCTCCGCGCTGGCCGCCGTCTTCGCGGCCTCGCTGGCGAACGGCGGGACGCTCGACGACGTGCAGCCCGGCCTCGACTTCTTCAAGGAGCTCAAGAAGAAGGGCAATTACGTCCCGGCCGAGTCGACCCTCGCCACCATCCAGAAGGGCGAGACACCCCTCTCGATCGACTGGGACTACCTCAACCTCGGGTACGCCGAGAAGCTCAAGGCCAAGGGCGTCGACTGGAAGGTCACCGTCCCGTCGGACGGCGAGTACTCCCACTACTACAACCAGGGCGTCAACAAGTACGCCCCGCACCCGGCCGCCGCCCGGCTGTGGTTGGAGTTCATCTACAGCCCCGCGGGCCAGAACATCTGGCTCCAGGGCTTCTCCCGGCCCGCCCTGCTCGACGTGATGGAGAAGAACGGCACGGTCGACAAGGCCGCCGACGCCAAGCTCCCCCCGGTCGAGGGCGCTCCGAAGACCGCCGACTCCCAGCAGGAGGCGAAGGCCAAGGCGGCCATCGTGCAGGGCTGGGCCAAGGCGGTCAGCTGACCATGGCCGACCAAGCCGTCCGTACGGCCGCCGTCGCGGGTGCGAGGCGGGCCGTACGCCGCAGGGGCCGCCACCGCTGGCCCGCCGTCGTCCCGTACTTCGCCTTCCTCGCCCTCTGCTTCGGCCTGCCCGCCGGGACCATGGCCTACAACGCCTTCGTGGTCACCGGGGAGTCGGGCGCCGCCGGGTACGGCCTCGGCAACGTCCGCAGTTCGCTCTCCGGGGCGTACGCGACCGGGCTGACCGGAAGTGTCGAACTCTCCGTCGTCAGCGCCCTGCTGGCCACCGCGGCCGGAGCGCTCATCGCGCAGGCCGTCGTCACATCGAGGCGCCCCGCCCTGCGCAAGGCCGTCGTCGCGGCCTCCGGGGTCTTCGCCAACTTCAGCGGTGCGCCGCTCGCCTTCGCCTTCATCGCCACCCTCGGTACGACCGGCACCCTCACCAAGCTGCTGTCGTTGCAGTCCACCGGCTTCAGCCTCTACAGCTTCACCGGCCTGGTGCTCGCCTATCTGTACTTCATGATTCCGCTGATGGTGGTGACCGTCCTCCCGGCGCTGGACGGGCTGCGCACCCAGTGGCAGGAGGCCGCCGCGTCCTGCGGGGCGACCCGCCGCCAGTTCTGGCTGCACATCGGCGTCCCGGTGCTGACCCCCTCGCTGCTCGGCGGCGCCGTCCTGATGTTCGGCACCGCCTTCGCCTCCCAGGCCACCGCCGCGGTGATGACCGGCAGTTCGGTACCGCTGATCACCCTCCAGATCTCCAACGCCCTGAACGGCAACGTGCTGGTCGGACAGGAGAACCTGGCGCTCGCGATGAGCCTCGACATGGTGGTGATCGCGCTGCTGGTGATGGCCGTGCAGATCCCGCTGCAACGACGGAGTGCCCGATGGCTCGAATGACGGCCGCACGTACGGCTTCGCGCTCCCGCGGCCCGGTCCTCGGGCTGGCCGCGCTCTACTTCCTGGTCCCGGTCGTGGCCTCGCTCTGGTTCACGATCGACAACACGGACGGCATCAGCTTCGATCCGTACACCAAGGGCCTCGGCTCCGACGGGATGACCAGCAGCCTGCTGCTGTCCCTCGGGCTCGGGCTGGCGACCGTCGTCCTCGGACTCGCGCTGATGGTGCCGGCGACGGTCGCCGTCGCGCTGTACTTCCCCCGGCTGCGGCGCCTGGTGGAGATCCTCTCCATGATGCCGCTGGTGGTGCCGCCGATCGCACTGGTCGCGGGGGTGAGCACGGTGCTCTCCTGGCAGCAGGACCTCGCGACCACGCCGCTGTACGGGACGTTCCAGGCGCTGCAGAACAAGGACTTCCCGCTGGTCCTGGTCCTCGTCTACACGGTGATGTCGCTGCCGTTCCTGTTCCGCTCGCTGGACGCGGGGCTGCGCGCCGTCGATCTCCGCACGCTCGTCGAGGCGTCCCGGAGCCTGGGCGCCTCCCGCACCCAGACGCTGCTGCGGGTCGTCGTACCCAACCTGCGCGGCGCGGTGATCGGCGGGGCCGTGCTCAGCCTGGCCATGGTGCTCGGCGAGTACACCGTCGCCTCCGTGCTCGGCTTCGCGCCGTTCGCCGTGTGGATGGTGCAGATCGGTGACAGCGAGGCCCAGCTCTCCGTCGCCGCAGCCATGCTGAGCCTGCTGATCAGCTGGGGTCTGCTGCTCGTGCTCACCACCCTGGCCGGTGGCCGCAACCGAAGGAAGACCACGTCATGAGCGTTCCCGTGCACCTCAGGAATCTCCGTCGGGAGTTCGGCTCCACGGTGGCACTCGACGGCCTCGACCTGGACATCGCACCCGGCGAACTGGTCGCGCTGCTCGGGCCGTCCGGGTGCGGGAAGACCACCGCGCTGCGCATCATCGCGGGCTTCGAGTCCGCCGACAGCGGCGAGCTGCTGATGGACGGGAAGGACGTCATGTCCGTCCCCGCCCACCGCCGCGACATCGGGATGGTCTTCCAGTCGTACAGCCTCTTCCCGAACATGACGGCCGCGGAGAACGTCGCGTACGGCCTCCGGGTCCGGGGGAAGGGCACAGCCGAGCGCCGGACGCGGGCCCTGGAACTCCTCGAACTGGTCGGCCTCCCCGGCCGCGACGGCCACTACCCGCACCAGCTCTCCGGCGGCCAGCAGCAGCGGGTGGCGCTGGCCCGCGCGCTCGCCGTGCAGCCGCGGGTACTGCTGCTCGACGAACCGCTGTCGGCGCTGGACGCCAAGGTACGGCTCACCCTGCGCGAGGAGATCCGCCGCATCCAGCTGGAGTTGGGCATCACCACGGTCTTCGTGACCCACGACCAGGAGGAGGCGCTGTCCATGGCGGACCGCGTCGCGGTGATGAAGGACGGGCGCCTCGAACAGTGTGCGGCCCCCTCCGAGCTGTACGAACGCCCGTCGACGCCCTTCGTCGCGGAGTTCGTCGGCACGATGAACCGGCTGCCGGGCACCGTCCGGGACGGCGGGGTCGTCGAGTTCTTCGGCCGCAGGCTCCCCATCCACGGCGCCGCACCGGAGGCCGGCCGTGAGGTCGACGTCCTGCTGCGTCCGGAGGGTCTCGCGGTGGGCAGGGCGGGAGCGGACGGCGAAGAGGCGACAGTACGGGTGGCGACGTTCCTCGGACCCACGACCCGGCTGCACCTCACCACCGACTCCGGCCTCACGCTCAAGGCCGACCTGCCCAGCTGGGAGGCCGGGCAGCTCACGGTGGGGACCCGTTGCACGCTCTCGCCGCACGAGAATCCGGTGCTTGTCGCCGAGCGGTGAACGGAGGACGGCGTCGAGGGGCGCGGGCGGATCGCGCAGCCTTCGGCGCGCTCGTTCCCGCCGGACGGGCTCGAAGCGCCGCACCGGCTCGATGGTCGCCGGACGGGCTCGACAAATCCGAGCCCGTCCGGACGGGGATCGGGGCAGAGACTGCCCGTCAGACCAGCGCCGCCCCCGGCAGCTCCACCTTCGCGCCCAGCTCGATCAACTTGTCGAGGAAGTTCTCGTAGCCACGGTTGATCAGGTCGATCCCGTGCACCCGGGACGTGCCCTCCGCCGCGAGCGCGGCGATCAGGTACGAGAAGCCGCCGCGCAGGTCCGGGATGACCAGGTCCGCGCCCTGGAGCTTCGTGGGGCCGCTGACGACCGCCGAGTGCAGGAAGTTGCGCTGGCCGAAGCGGCAGTCCGAGCCGCCCAGGCACTCGCGGTAGAGCTGGATGTGCGCGCCCATCTGGTTCAGCGCGGACGTGAAGCCCAGCCGGGACTCGTACACCGTCTCGTGGACGATGGAGAGGCCGCTGGCCTGGGTCAGCGCCACGACCAGCGGCTGCTGCCAGTCGGTCTGGAAGCCGGGGTGCACGTCCGTCTCCAGCGCGATGGCGTTCAGCGGGCCGCCCGGGTGCCAGAAGCGGATGCCCTCGTCGTCGATCTCGAAGGCGCCGCCGACCTTCCGGTACGTGTTGAGGAACGTCATCATCGAGCGCTGCTGGGCGCCGCGCACATAGATGTTGCCCCCGGTCGCCAGCGCCGCCGAGGCCCAGGACGCGGCCTCCAGACGGTCCGGCAGCGCACGGTGGTTGTAGCCGCCGAGCTGGTCGACACCGGTGATCCGGATCGTCCGGTCGGTGTCCATGGAGATGATCGCGCCCATCTTCTGCAGTACGCAGATGAGGTCCTCGATCTCCGGCTCCACGGCGGCGTTCGACAGCTCGGTGACGCCCTCGGCCAGCACGGCCGTCAGCAGCACCTGCTCGGTCGAGCCGACCGACGGGTACGGCAGCCGGATCTTGCAGCCGCGCAGCCGCTGCGGGGCCTCCAGGTACTGGCCGTCCGCCCGCTTCTCGATGGTCGCGCCGAACTTGCGCAGCACCTCGAAGTGGAAGTCGATCGGCCGGCCGCCGATGTCGCAACCGCCGAGGCCCGGGATGAACGCGTGACCGAGCCGGTGCAGCAGCGGGCCGCAGAAGAGGATCGGGATGCGCGAGGAGCCCGCGTGGGCGTCGATGTCGGCGACGTTGGCGCTCTCCACGTGCGACGGGTCGAGGATCAGCTCGCCCGGCTCCTCACCGGGGCGGACGGTCACACCGTGCAGCTGGAGCAGCCCGCGCACGACGCGAACGTCGCGGATGTCGGGCACATTGCGCAGTCTGCTCGGCCCGCTGCCGAGGAGCGCGGCGACCATCGCCTTCGGCACGAGGTTCTTCGCCCCGCGAACGCGGATCTCGCCTTCGAGCGGGTTGCCGCCGTGGACGAGCAGTACATCGTCGGTGCCAGTGCCGGTCATGAATCTCGCGTTCCGGAGAAGGGGTGGACAGGGGTCGATACAGCGGATGCGTCTCAAAGGGTAAGGGGCGAATACCCCCGTTCCATAAGGCTGAGGGGGTGCGCGGCCCGTCATGACTCTGCTACAACACGCTACGCACCCGTGCCGTCACGGGGCGGCGTGGCGCCGTACGGGCCCCGGCCCCGCGCCACCGCGCCCCCCTCGTGCGCTGAGCTGCGCCGGTGCGTGCTCGCGCACCCGCCCCCCACGGAGAGCGAATGTGCGGGATCATGTCTGCCATGACGGAGGTGTCCTCGCTCACAGGGCGGCTGCTCGTTGCCACCCCCGCCCTGGCGGACCCGAATTTCGACCGCGCGGTGGTGCTCGTCCTCGATCACGACGGGGAGGGGTCGCTCGGTGTTGTCCTCAACCGCCCGACCCCGGTGGACGTCGGCGACATCCTGGCGGGCTGGGACCAGCTCACCGGGGAGCCCGGCGTGATCTTCCAGGGCGGCCCGGTCTCGCTGGACTCGGCGCTGGGGGTCGCCGTCATCCCCGGCGGCTCGGGGCCCGCCGTTCCCGGCATCGACGAGCCGACCCCGCGGCGCAGGCCGTGGGGGGACGCCTCCGAGGGTCTCCGGCGCCGCTCCGACCGGGACGATCCCATCGGCTGGCGGCGGGTGTACGGCGCGATCGGCCTGGTGGACCTGGAGACGCCGCCGGAACTGCTCGCCGCGGCGCTGGGCTCCCTGCGGATCTTCGCCGGTTACGCGGGCTGGGGTCCCGGACAGCTCGCCGCCGAGGTGGAAGCGGGTGCCTGGTACGTGGTGGATTCGGAGCCCGGGGACGTCTCGTCGCCCGACCCGGACGGCCTGTGGCGGTCGGTGCTGCGACGCCAGCGGAGCATGCTGGCGATGATCGCCACCTATCCGGACGACCCCTCACTCAACTGAAGGCGGAATCAGCCGGACCGGCCGCCCCACATGCCCGCCGGTCTTCAGTATCCTTGGCCCCCATGAGCACTCTTGAGCCCGAGCGCGGGGCAGGTACGGGGACCCTCGTAGAGCCGACACCACAGGTGTCGAACGGCGACGGAGACCACGAACGCTTCGCCCACTATGTCCAGAAGGACAAGATCATGGCGAGCGCGCTGGAAGGCACGCCCGTCGTCGCCCTGTGCGGCAAGGTCTGGGTGCCGGGCCGCGACCCGAAGAAGTACCCGGTCTGTCCCATGTGCAAGGAGATCTACGAGTCCATGGGCGCCGGTGGCGACAAGGACAAGGGCGGCAAGGACGGCGGCAAGAAGTAGCACCTGCTGCGCTCTGCCGACGGCCGCATCTCCCTGACGGTCCTCCCTGACGGTCTTCCCCGACGTCCGCTTTCCGCGCACGACTGTTTCCCGCGTACGGCCGCGGCGCCTCCCCCCTGAGGTGCCGCGGCCGAGTCGTGCCCGCCCGCCCGAAGTGGTCTATGCCAATCGCGGTGGGTCGGGCAGGATGGCATCCATGGATCTGATTCCCGCGCCCGTGGGCGCCAAGGACTTGCGGGCCGGTGACGGCTTCGCCGTGGACGAGCGGACCGTCATCGACGCGGGCCCCGGAACCGAAGGCGCGGCCCGCTGGCTGCGGCAGGTGATCGGTGCGGCCACCGGACTGCCCCTCGGCCCCGGGGCGGACGGGAGCGACCGGACCGTCCGGCTGCGGATCGACGCCGGCGTCGCGGACACCCTCGGGCCCGAGGGCTACCGGCTGGACGTCGACAGCGCGGGAATCGGCCTGCACGGCGGCAGCGCGGCCGGGGTGTTCTGGGGTGCGCAGACCCTCCGTCAGCTGCTCGGCCCCGAGGCGTTCCGGCGCGCCCCGCTGCGGCAGGACCGGCAGTGGACCGTCCCCGGCTGCGCGATCGAGGACGGCCCGCGGTTCGCCTGGCGCGGCATGATGCTCGACGTGGGCCGGCACTTCATGCCCAAGGCCGGTGTCCTGCGCTACCTCGACCTCCTCGCCGCCCACAAGCTCAACGTCTTCCACTTCCACCTCACCGACGACCAGGGCTGGCGCATCGAGATCAAGCGCCACCCCCGGCTCACCGAGGTCGGCGCCTGGCGCTCCCGTACGAAGTGGGGCCACCGGGCGTCCCCGCTCTGGGACGAGAAGCCGCACGGCGGTTTCTACACCCAGGACGACATCCGCGAGATCGTCGCGTACGCCGCCGAGCGGCACATCACCGTCGTCCCGGAGATCGACATCCCCGGGCACTCGCAGGCCGCGATCTCCGCGTACCCGGAGCTGGGCAACACCGACGTCGTCGACACGGCCGCCCTCACGGTGTGGGACACCTGGGGCGTCAGCCCCCACGTGCTCGCCCCGACGGAGAAGGTGCTGCGCTTCTACGAGGGTGTCCTCGACGAAGTCCTCGCGCTCTTCCCCTCGACCTTCATCCACCTGGGCGGCGACGAGTGCCCCAAGGACCAGTGGCAGAAGTCCCCGGCCGCCCAGGCCCGGATGGCCGAGCTGGGTCTGGCCGACGAGGACGAGCTCCAGTCCTGGTTCATCCGGCACTTCGACCGCTGGCTCGCCGAGCGCGGCCGGCGGCTCATCGGCTGGGACGAGATCCTGGAAGGCGGCCTCGCGCCGGGCGCCGCCGTCTCCTCCTGGCGGGGTTACGCGGGCGGGATCGCCGCCGCGGAGTCCGGGCACGACGTCGTCATGTGCCCGGAGCAGCAGGTGTATCTGGACCACCGTCAGCACGGCGGCGAGGACGAGCCGATGCCCATCGGGTACGTCCGCACGCTGGAGGACGTCTACCGCTTCGAGCCCGTTCCGCCGCAGCTCGCCCCCGAGGCCGCCGCGCATGTCATCGGCACCCAGGCCAATGTCTGGACCGAGGTGATGGAGGACCAGAACCGGGTCGACTACCAGGCCTTCCCGAGGCTGGTCGCCTTCGCCGAGGTCGCCTGGTCGGCGCTGCCCGCCCCGGCCGAGCGCGACTACCCGGACTTCGACCGGCGGATGGCCGTGCACTACGCGCGGCTCGACGCGCTCGGTGTGCACTACCGGCCGCCGGGCGGCCCGTTGCCCGCGCAGCGGCGCCCCGCCCCCGAGGGGCTGACGGCCGCCGACCTCGGACGCCCGATCGAGGGGACGCCCCCAAACGTGTGAGCGTGGCGGGAAGGCATGTGCCGGAACCCGGTCGGCTGGGAGCATGACTGGCCGTGCCGAACAAGTCGTACAAGGAACGCAGAAGAGCAGTAATCAGCACTTCGCGGCAATGGTGCACGAATCAGGACGATCAGCCTGGGGGAGGATGGAACCACCCTTCGCGGACCCTCCCGTCGTGCGGCTCGGAAGATGTGCCAGAGTTGCCACGTCCGGGCTCCGAGCACGTACCGTACGGCGCAACAGCCGGGACAGCCGGGACACCGGGACACCGGGAAGGGGCAGCTGGGTTGACCACGCACGCACCGCAGGCGGCGCAGTCCGTGACGCTGCCGACATCGCTCGACGAGGCCGTGGCGGCGCTGACCGCCATGCCCGCCGCCGTGCCCGTCGCGGGCGGTACGGATCTGATGGCGGCGGTGAATTCGGGGCTGCTGCGTCCCGCGGGACTTGTCGGGCTCGGCAGGATCAGCGAGATCCGGGGCTGGCACTACCAGGACGGGCACGCGCTGCTCGGCGCGGGTCTCACCCACGCCCGGATGGGGCGGCCGGACTTCGCGGCGCTGATCCCCGCGCTGGCTGCTGCCGCCCGCGCGGCGGGCCCGCCCCAGATCCGTAACGCGGGCACGCTCGGCGGCAACATCGTCACCGCCGCACCGACCGGCGACGCGCTGCCGGTACTGGCCGCGCTGGAGGCGACCCTGGTCGTGGCCGGTCCGGACGGCGCCCGCCGGGAGACCCCGGTCTCGCACCTGCTCGCCGGCCGGGACATGCTGCAGCCCGCCGAACTCGTGGGCTTCGTACGGGTACCGCTGCTGCACGCCCCCCAGGTCTTCCTCAAAGCCACCGGCCGTACCGGCCCCGGCCGGGCGACCGCCTCGGTCGCCGTGGTCCTCGACCCGGCCCGGCGCGGGGTGCGCTGCGCGGTCGGCGCCATCGCGCCGATGCCGCTGCGCCCGCTCGAAGCCGAGCGCTGGATCGCCTCGTTGATCGACTGGGACGGCGAACGCGGGCTCGCCCAGGAGGCGCTCACCGCCTTCGGCGAGTACGTCGCAGCCGCCTGCATCCCCGACGTGGTGCCGTCCCCCGGAGCGGGTGACACCGCGCACGCCGCCGGGGGCGAGGCGCAGCCGTTGCCCCCGGCCGTACTGCACTTGCGGCGGACCGTCGCCGCACTGGCCCGGCGAGCACTGGGGAGGGCACTGTCGTGACCACCAACAACGACCACGGCGGCTGGCAGCCGGTCCCGCACGGCGGGGACTACGACGCCGAAGCCACCGCGTTCGTACAGCTTCCCGAGGACATGGACCTGGACGGCGCGCCGCTGGCCGCGCCCGGTCACGGGTACGTGCCACCGATGATCCTGCCGCTCACGCCCGCGGCCGGTACGGACCCGGCCGCCACCGGTCACTGGTCGGTGCCGCAGGCGGCGCACTGGCCGGAGCCCGGTTCCGCCCAGGACGTGGCGCCCGAGCAGATGGCGGAGCAGGCGTACCCGTACGACCCCAGGGCCACCGGCCAGTGGGCGTTCACCGAGACGCAGGGCGAGCCGGCTCCCGGGCAGCCGTACCAGCAGCCGCACGAGCCGTACCAGTTCCCCCAGCAGCACCAGCACCCGCAGCAGCCGCAGCAGACCCACGAGCAACTGCACCAGCCCCACGAGCAACTGCACCAGCAGCCGCACGAGCAGCCGCACCAGCAGCCGCACCAGCACAGCGCGGGGGACCTGACCGGGCAGTGGACCATCCCGGTCGCGGAGGGCGAAGTCCCGGAGGAATCCGGCGAGTTCACCACGTCGTCGCTGCTGGGGCCGGCGACACTGCCGGGCGGGGCACCTGCTCCCTGGGCGGTACCTGCGCAGCAGCCGGAACCGGCCGGGACGGAAGCGGCGGGGGCGGCCGACGGCGGCGCTCCGGCTTACGACGGCGTTCCGGTCCACGACCCCCGGGCCCCGGAGAGCGTTCCGGTCCACGACCCCCGGACACCGGAGAGCGTTCCGGTCCACGACAGTGCCCCGGTGCACGACAGCGTTCAGGGCCACGACGGTGCCCAGGGCCACGACGATGCGCCGGTGTATGACGGCGTTCCTGCCCATGGCAGTAACCAGACCCATGGCAGTAACCAGACCCACGGCAGTAACCAGACCCACGGCAGTGCCCAGGCCTACGGCAGCACCCAGGCTCATGACAGCGCTCTGGACCATGTCAATGCCCCGGCCGATGTCAACTCCCAGGTGCATGACAGCACTCCGGCCGAGGGCACGCCCGTGCCCGCCGTCGAATCCGTACCCGTGTCCGTGCCGCTGGCAGTCCACGAGCCCGAGCCCGCAGCCGTTGCCGATCTCGACGGCGGTACCGGACCCGGCGCGCAGTCCGGACCCGATGCCGGCCCCGGTGCCGGGCTGGATCCGCGGCAGGGGCTCCGCCAGGACCCCCGCACGGAACCGGGGCAGGACCCCCGTCAGGAACCCGGCCAGGAACCCGCACCCGTACCCGAGACCGGCGCGGAACTCGTCGCCGAGCCCGAGACCCAGCCCGACCCCGGCACCGGGCCCGCGACCGAGCCCGACCCCGTAGCCGCATCCGCGCCCGTGTCCGACCCCGGGCCCGCCCGGAGCGAGCACACCCCCGCGTCGTACGTGCTGCGCGTGAACGGCTCCGACCGGCCCGTCACCGACGCCTGGATCGGCGAGTCGCTGCTCTACGTGCTGCGCGAGCGGCTCGGTCTGGCCGGCGCCAAGGACGGCTGCTCGCAGGGCGAGTGCGGTGCGTGCAACGTCCAGGTCGACGGCCGTCTCGTCGCCTCCTGCCTGGTCCCCGCGGCCACCGCGGCGGGCTCCGAGGTCCGTACGGTCGAGGGCCTCGCCGTCAACGGTGAGCCCTCCGACGTCCAGCGCGCCCTCGCCGACTGCGGGGCCGTCCAGTGCGGCTTCTGCATCCCCGGCATGGCCATGACGGTCCACGACCTCCTGGAGGGCAACCACGCCCCCACCGAGCTCGAAACCAGACAGGCACTCTGCGGCAACCTCTGCCGGTGCTCCGGTTACCGGGGCGTTCTGGACGCGGTCGGTGAGGTGGTCGCCGGGCGCGCAGCCGCGGCCACCGCGACCGAAGAGGCCCGCATCCCGCACCAGGCACCCCCCGGGGCGGGCGGCGCACAGCCCTCGCACCCGCAGCAGCAGCACGACGGAGGCATGGCGTGAGCAGCGACGCGGCCACCGAGGCCACCGCGACGACCCCGGAGGCGGACGGCCCCGAACAGGAGCCGCCCGCACACGGTCTCGGGGTTTCCCTCCCACCGGCCGACACCCGCGCGAAGACCGAGGGCACCTTCCCGTACGCGTCCGACCTGTGGGCCGAGGGGCTGCTCTGGGCGGCGGTCCTGCGCGCCCCGCACCCGCACGCCCGGATCGTCTCGATCGACACCGCCGAGGCGTCCGCGATGCCCGGCGTCCGCGCGGTGGTCACCCACGCCGACATCCCCGGCGACAGCGCGCACGGCCGCGGGATCGCCGACCGCCCCGTCTTCGCCTCCGAGCTCGTCCGCCACCACGGCGAGGCCATCGCCGCGGTCGCCGCCGACCACCCGGACACCGCCCGGCTCGCCGCCGCCGCCATCGCGGTCGAGTACGAGGTACTGGAGCCGGTCACCGACCCGGAGAAGGCGTTCACCGCCGAGCCGTTGCACCCCGACGGCAATCTGATCCGGCACATCCCGCTGCGCTTCGGCGACCCGGACATCACCGGTGAGGTGATCGTCGAAGGGCTCTACCGGATCGGCCGCCAGGACCCGGCGCCGATCGGCGCCGAGGCCGGGCTCGCCGTGCCCAGGCCGGACGGCGGCGTGGAGATCTACACCGCGTCCACCGACCCGCACGCCGACCGCGATCTGGCCGCCGCCTGCTTCGGTCTGGAGCCCGACCGCGTCAAGGTCGTGGTGACCGGGGTGCCCGGCGCGACCGGCGACCGGGAGGACACCAGCTTCCAACTCCCGCTCGGCCTGCTGGCGTTGAAGACCGGCTGCCCGGTCAAGCTGGCGGCCACCCGCGAGGAGTCCTTCCTCGGCCACGCGCACCGCCACCCGACCCTGCTGCGCTACCGCCACCACGCGGACGCCGAGGGCCGCCTGGTGAAGGTCGAGGCGCAGATCCTGCTCGACGCGGGCGCGTACGCCGACGCCTCGTCCGAATCGCTGGCCGCTGCCGTCGCGTTCGCCTGCGGTCCGTACGTCGTCCCGCACGCCTTCATCGAGGGCTGGGCGGTCCGTACGAACAACCCGCCGTCCGGGCACGTCCGGGGCGAGGGCGCCCTCCAGGTCTGCGCCGCGTACGAGGGCCAGATGGACAAGCTGGCGGCCAAGCTCTCCCTCGACCCGGCCGAACTGCGGCTGCGCAACGTCCTGGCCACCGGCGATCTGCTCCCCACCGGGCAGACCGTCACCTGCCCGGCCCCCGTCGCCGAACTCCTGAACTCCGTAAGAGACTTCCCGCTTCCCGTGCTGCCCAAGGACAGCCCCGAGGGGGACTGGCTGCTGCCCGGCGGCCCCGAGGGAGCAGGGGAACCCGGCGCGGTGCGCCGTGGTGTGGGCTACGCGCTCGGCATGGTCCACATGCTCGGCGCCGAGGGCGCCGACGAGGTCTCCACCGCGACCGTCAAAGTCCACGACGGCGTCGCCACCGTGATCTGCGCCGCCGTCGAGACCGGCCAGGGATTCTCCACGCTGGCCCGGCAGATCGTCCAGGACACCCTCGGTATCGAGGAGGTCCATGTCGCGTCCGTCGACACCGACCAGCCCCCGGCGGGCCCGGCCACGCACGGCAGGCACACCTGGGTCTCCGGCGGGGCGGTGGAGCGGGCGGCGAAGATGGTCCGGACCCAGCTTCTCCAGCCGCTGGCCCACAAGTTCGGCATGTCCACGGAGCTGCTGCAGATCGCCGACGGCAAGATCACCTCGTACGACGGGGTGCTCTCCACCACCGTCACCGAGGCGATGGACGGCAAGGAGCTCTGGGCGACGGCCCAGTGCCGCCCCCATCCGACCGAGCCGCTGGACGAGTCGGGCCAGGGCGACGCGTTCGTGGGCCTCGCCTTCTGCGCGATCCGCGCGGTCGTGGACGTGGACATCGAGGTCGGCTCGGTGCGGGTGGTGGAGATGGCGGTCGCCCAGGACGTCGGCCGGGTCCTCAACCCCCGGCTGCTGGCCTCCCGTATCGAGGCGGGCGTCACCCAGGGCGTCGGCGCGGCGCTCACCGAGAACCTGCGCACCACCCGAGGTGTGATCCGCCACCCCGACCTGACCGGATACGCGCTGCCCACGGCCCTTGACGCCCCGGACATCCGCATCGTGAAGCTGGTCGAGGAGCGTGACGTGGTGGCCCCGTTCGGCGCGAAGGCGGCGAGCGCGGTGCCCGTGGTCACCTCTCCGGCGGCGGTGGCGGCGGCGGTGCGGGCGGCGACCGGCCGCCCGGTCAGCCGACTGCCGATCCGGCCGCAGGCCGCGGTGGTCACGACCGCGCCGTGACGCCCGGTCCGCCCGCAGTGACCTGATCACCCGTGACGGCCTGACCGTGGCGTGACGGCCTGACCGCCCGTGCGGAACCGGTGCGTCCGAGCCGGTACGTCCGAACTGGCGCGTGACCCAAGCACGAAGGGCCGCTCCTGTCAGGGGTTTACCGCCCTTGTCATACGTATGGGCGGTCCGTCGCGCCGGACGGATGACCGGTCGGGACCCGGGGTAGTGCTCGGCCGATCAGTGACCTCGCGGAAAGGCCGAACGTCAGTGTCAAAGCCTTTTGAATTGCCGGATTTCTACTTGCCGCATCCGGCCAGGCTGAATTCCCGTCTCGAAGAGGCCCGGGTCCATACGAAGCAGTGGGCCCGGGACATGGGAATGCTGGAAGGCTCGGGAATCTGGGAGGAGCACGACCTCGATTCCCATGACTACGCGCTGCTCTGCGCCTACACCCATCCCGACTGCGGCGGCCCCGAACTGTCTCTCGTGACCGACTGGTACGTGTGGGTGTTCTTCTTCGACGACCATTTCCTGGAGGAGTTCAAGCGGTCCCAGGACCGGCAGGGCGGCAAGGCGTATCTGGACCGGCTGCCCGCCTTCATGCCGATGGACCTGTCCGACGGATTCCCGGAAGCGCGGAACCCGGTCGAGGCCGGGCTCGCCGACCTCTGGGCCAGGACGGTCCCGAGCATGTCGATGGAGTGGCGGGAACGTTTCGCCTTGAGCACCGAGAACCTGCTCAACGAGTCGCTCTGGGAGCTCTCCAACATCAACGCGGGGCGGATCTCCAACCCCGTGGAGTACATCGAGATGCGGCGCAAGGTCGGCGGGGCGCCGTGGTCGGCCGGGCTCATCGAGTACGCGACGGGTGCGGAGGTCCCGGCCGCCGTCGCGGGATCACGTCCGCTGCGCGTGCTCAAGGACACGTTCTCCGACGCGGTCCACCTGCGTAACGACCTCTTCTCGTACGAGCGGGAGATCCTGGACGAGGGCGAACTCAGCAACGGCGTCCTGGTCCTGGAGAACTTCCTGAAATGCACGACGCAGGAGGCGGCCGAGGCGGTCAACGATCTGCTCACCGCGCGGCTGCACCAGTTCGAGAACACCTTCTTCACCGAACTCGGGCCTCTCTTCGTCGAGTTCGGCGTGGACCCGAAGGGCGTCGCCGACACGCTCACGTACGCGAAGGGGCTCCAGGACTGGCAGTCCGGCGGCCACGAGTGGCACATGCGGTCCAGCCGCTACATGAACGACGGCGGCAAGGCCGCGGAGTCCCGGCTGCCGCTCGGGCCGGTGGGGCTCGGGGCGTCCGCCGCCGACATCAAACAGTTCCTCGGCAGGACGGGGCTCACCCGGCTCCGTAACCACACGCACCTACCGCACCGGCGGGTCGGGCCGTCCCAACTGCTGGACTTCGAGATGCCGTTCGCGCTGTCGCTGTCGCCGCATCTCGACGCGGCCCGGAGCCATCTCCTGGACTGGGCGCACCGGATGGGGATGCTCGACGACATCTGGGAGGAGCGGCAGCTCGTCGGATTCGACTTCCCGCTCTGCTCGGCCGGTATCGACCCGGACGCCACCCCGGACGAGCTCGCGCTGTCGTCGGGCTGGCTCGCCTGGGGGACGTACGCGGACGACTACTTCCCGCTGGTGTACGGGCGGACCCGCGACCTGACGAGCGCCCACGCGCAGAACGAGCGGTTCTCGCTGTTCATGCCGCTGGACGGGGAGGCGGCGCCGCAGCCGTCGAACGTCATGGAGCGGGCGCTGGCCGATCTGTGGGCGCGGACCGCGGCGCCGATGGACCTGGCCGCGCGGCGCACCTTCCGTACGGCCGTCGAGTCCATGACGGCCAGCTGGCTCTGGGAGCTGGCCAACCAGGCACAGCACCGGATCCCCGAACCGGTCGACTACATCGAGATGCGCCGGAAGACCTTCGGTTCCGACCTCACCATGGCCCTGGCCCGGCTGGGTCACGGCCACGAGATCCCGGAGGAGGTCTTCGCCAGCGGCACGGTGAAGGCCCTGGAGAGCTCGGCCGCCGACTACGCCTGCCTGATGAACGACGTCTTCTCGTACCAGAAGGAGATCGAGTTCGAGGGGGAGGTGCACAACGCGGTCCTGGTCGTCGAGGCGTTCTTCGGGGTGGACTACCCGACGGCGCTGGCCATGGTCGACGAGCTGATGGTCTCGCGCATGCGGCAGTTCCAGCATGTCGCGGAGCACGAACTGCCCGTCCTCTTCGACGACTTCGCACTGGACGGGAAGGCGCGGGACGCCCTGCGGGGCTATGTGCGGGAGCTGGAGGACTGGATGGCGGCCATCCTGAACTGGCACCGGAAGACCCGCAGGTACGCGGAGGCCGACCTGCTGTCGGGCGGGCCCGGCTCCCGCTTCCTGCCGCCGGTTCCGACCGGGCTCGGTACGTCGGCGCTGCGGCTGGCGGACCTCGTGAGCCGTGGGGTGAGGTAGTCGGCGCGGGGTGATCCGCGGGGGTGACCCGTGGGGTGATCCGGGAGGGATCCAGGCGAGGGGTGCTGCGGATGGCGCCCCTCGCCTGTCCCATTTGCGGCATATTTCCTATAGTGGGCTGGGTTCCGTCCCTCGACGCCCCGTTTCCCGGTGTCCCGCACTTCGATGTCCCGCACCCCGATGAGGAGTCAGCCGCATGAGCAATCTGTTCGTCGTCGCCTACGACGATCTCGCCACTGCCAATCAGGTCCGCGACAAGCTCTTCAGCCTGAGCCGCGAGCGCCTCGTCGACCTGGAGGACGCGGTCGTCGTCGAGCGCCGCGAGTCCGACGGCAAGATCAAACTGCATCAGGCCGTCAACCGCACGGCGACCGGCGCGACGGGCGGCGCGCTCTGGGGAGGTGTCATCGGGATGCTGTTCCTGGTGCCGTTCCTCGGCGCGGCCGTGGGCGCCGCGGCGGGCGCCGCGGGCGGCGCCGCCACCGACACGGGGGTGAACGACAACTTCATGAGGGATGTCAGCGCGAACCTGCGCCCCGGCACGGCGGCGCTCTTCGTCCTCGCGAAGTCGGAGGCCGCCGACAAGGTCATCCCGCAGCTCGCGCAGTTCGGCGGTCAGCTGGTGCAGACCTCGCTCTCCACCGAGCAGGAGGAGCACCTGAAGGAAATGGTCCAGGAGGCGCGGAAGGTGCAGGGCGGGCAAGGGCAGGAGCAGGCGCCGCAGTAGGTCCCGTGCGGACTTCTTCCGGGCGCCCCTGCTGCCTGTCCGGCGGCGGGGGCGCCTGTTTGCGGCGCACTACGGCGTACTGCGCTGAATCGGAGGCCCGCTTATTACGGCGTAATAAGCGGGCGGACTGCGCTGCGTCGGAGGCCGTGGCGGGAATCGAACCCACGTAACTCGATTTGCAGTCGAGCCCCTGAACCACTCGGGCACACGGCCGGGCGAACCGGAACACCCCGAACGTAGGCGCCCGGCCGGACCGCCTCAAGGGCACGGGCGGGCCCGCAACGCGACTGCCATACGGCGTTCATGGTCGTACGACCAATGGCCGAGCCCCCCTCCCGCCTCAGACAGGGTTCATCCAGCGATTTGCCCCTTACTCTGGTCGGATGACCGCCCTGGAATCGCGCGACGCCGAGGTCGCACCCCCCGCCCCGCCCGAGGGCATCTCCACCTCCGCGACCGACGGGATCCTCGGCAGCGCGCACCGGGCTCTCAGCATCGGCATCGTCACCGTGGTGCTGCTCATCGCCTTCGAGGCGACCGCCGTCGGCACCGCGATGCCCGTCGCGGCGCGGGAGTTGCACGGCATCTCGCTGTACGCCTTCGCGTTCTCCGCGTACTTCACCACGTCGCTCTTCGCCATGGTCCTCTCCGGCCAGTGGGCCGACCGGAGCGGGCCGCTGAGGCCGCTCGCCACCGGGATCGCCGCGTTCGCGACCGGGCTGCTGCTCTCCGGCACGGCGTCCACGATGTGGCTGTTCGTCGCCGGCCGGGCCGTACAGGGGCTGGGCGGCGGGCTGGTCATCGTCGCGCTGTACGTCGTCGTCAGCCGCGCCTACCCGGAACATCTGCGTCCCTCGATCATGGCCGCCTTCGCCGCGAGCTGGGTGGTGCCCTCGGTGGTCGGACCGCTGGCCGCCGGTACGGTCACCCAGCACCTGGGCTGGCGCTGGGTGTTCATCGGCATCCCGGTCCTGGTGGTTCCGCCGCTGGCGCTCGCCCTGCCCGCGATCCGCCGGATGGCGTCGGGCCCGGCCGACCCGTCCGTCCCCGCACCCACCATCGACCGGCGCCGGATCCGGCTCGCGCTGGGCATCTCGGTCGGGGCCGGGCTGCTCCAGTACGCGGGACAGGACCTGCGGTGGCTGTCCCTGGTGCCCGCCGCGGCCGGGATCGCGCTGCTGGTTCCCGCGGTGCTCGGGCTGCTGCCGCGCGGCACCTGCCGGGCGGCGCGCGGGCTGCCCTCGGTGGTGCTGCTGCGCGGGATCTCGGCGGGGTCGTTCATCGCGGCCGAGAGCTTCGTACCGCTGATGCTCGTCACCCAGCGGGGCCTGTCGCCGACCCTGGCGGGCCTGTCGCTGGCGGCCGGCGGCGGGACCTGGGCGCTCGGCTCGTACGTCCAGTCCAGGCCGCGCATGGAGCCGTACCGGCAGCGGCTGATGGTGGTGGGCATGTTCATGGTCGCCGCGGCCATCGCGGCTGCCCCGAGCGTGCTGATCCACTCCGTACCGGTGTGGACGGTCGCGGTCGCCTGGGGCGTCGGCTGCTACGGGATGGGCACGGTCATCGCCTCGACCAGCGTGATGATGCTGAAGCTGTCGGCACCGGAGGAGGCGGGCGCGAACTCGGCGGCCCTGCAGATCTCCGACGGCCTCTCCAACGTCCTGCTGCTCGCGGTGGGCGGCGCGGCGTTCGCGGCGCTCGGCGGGGGAGCGGTGGGAGCCCTGACCGACGGGGTCTCGGCCCCGCACCCGGGGGCGTTCGCCGTGGTGTTCCTGCCGATGGCGGGGGTGGCGCTGGTGGGGGTGTGGGTGGCTACGCGGCTGGGCCTCAAGAGCGGGGGCATCGCGCGGTAGTCCACTTGTGCATCATGATGCGCCCGCCTTACGCTTTGATGCATGAGGACCACGGTTGATCTCCCCGAGAGCCTGCTTCAGCAGGCCAAGCTCCGTGCCGCACGCAGACAGGTGTCTGTCAGCAGGGTGATAGAGGATGCGATGCGGGTGTCCTTCGCCCGGGATGTCGCAGCGGCCGAGAACCTGGTCACGCTGCCCACCGCCGATCTCGGCGGGCTCCGTCACGGGGTCAGCCTTGACGACAACGCCGCTCTGCTGGACATCATGGACGGTGTTGAGTGATCTTCTGCGACGTCAATGTCCTGGTGTACGCCTTCCGTGAGGAAGCAGATGAGCACCAGGCCTACCGCACCTGGCTGACGGACCGGCTGAACGGCGATGAACCGGTGGCCTTCAACGCCACGGTGGCCAGCCGATTCGTGCGCCTCGTCACGCACCCCCGGATCTTTCCCAAGCCCGTCGCGGCGTCCGAAGCGCTGGATTTCCTGGCGGCCGTCCGGGATGCCCCGGTGTCCACTCCGCTGTTCGAGGGCCCACGTCACTGGGAGATCTTCGACCGTCTGTGCCGGAAGATCGGTGCCCGCGCGAACCTGGTGCCTGACGCCTATCTCGCGGCTCTGGCCATCGAGTCGGGCTCGACCTTCTACAGCGCCGACCGCGGCTTCGCGCGCTTTCCGGATCTGCGCTGGGAACACCCCATGGATGAGAGCTGAGGGCGGCGGCCGTGCCCGATTTCAGGCTTGAGTTGCTGCCCGGGACAGAAGCAGCGGTGCGCACTCGGGCAGCGGCGGAGGGGATCACCCCGGAGGAGCTTGCCCACCGGGCGATCAGCTGGGCACTGGCGAGGCCCCTGCCGCAGCGGGAACTTCTCCGGCGAAGAAAGCCATGGTCCGATCGCGGGTCATCACGCGGCACCATGACGCGGGGTGTGACGCCCGGAGTCATGAGGAGAGTCACATGATGGCCGTCCCGGCGGCGTAACCGCGGCGGCACCATGACCTCACCGGTAGGGTGGCCCGGTTGTCGTACCGACATCCGTGCCCGACATCCGTGCCCGACATCCGTGCCCGACACCCGGCTCCGAAGCCCCGTACGGATCCGAGGGCCCGGACGCCCCGTGCACCTGAGAACCGATTCGGAGACCGTGACTACTACCGCCTCCCACACGCTCTCACCCGCCTTCCCCGGCCGGGCCCCCTGGGGCACGGCCAGCAAGCTGCGTGCCTGGCAGGAAGGCGCCCTGGAGCGCTATCTCCATGAGCAGCCGCGGGACTTCCTCGCGGTCGCGACCCCCGGCGCGGGGAAGACCACCTTCGCGCTGACCCTCGCGTCCTGGCTGCTGCACCACCACGTCGTGCAGCAGATCACCGTGGTCGCGCCGACCGAGCACCTGAAGAAGCAGTGGGCGGAGGCCGCCGCCCGGATAGGGATCAAGCTCGACCCGGACTACAGCGCGGGACCACTGAGCAAGGAGTACGACGGCGTCGCGGTCACCTACGCCGGTGTCGGCGTGCGCCCGATGCTGCACCGCAACCGCTGCGAGCAGCGCAAGACGCTCGTCATCCTCGACGAGATCCACCACGCCGGAGACAGCAAGTCCTGGGGCGAGGCGTGCCAGGAGGCGTTCGACCCGGCGACCCGGCGGCTCGCGCTGACCGGTACGCCGTTCCGTTCGGACACCAACCCGATCCCGTTCGTCGCGTACGAGGAGGGCAACGACGGCATCCGGCGTTCCTCCGCCGACTACACGTACGGCTACGGCAACGCCCTCGCCGACGGCGTAGTCCGCCCCGTGATCTTCCTCAGCTACAGCGGCAACATGCGCTGGCGCACCAAGGCGGGCGACGAGATCGCCGCCCGCCTCGGCGAGCCGATGACCAAGGACGCGATCGGCCAGGCCTGGCGGACCGCGCTCGCGCCGACCGGCGAGTGGATCCCGAACGTGCTGCGCGCCGCCGACCAGCGGCTCACCGAGGTCCGCAAGGGCATCCCGGACGCGGGCGGACTGGTCATCGCGTCCGACCAGGACACCGCCCGCGAGTACGCCAAGATCCTCAAGAAGATCACCGGTGACCGGCCGGCCGTCGTGCTCTCCGACGAGAAGGCCGCGTCGAAGAAGATCGACCAGTTCGCCGCGGACGAGTCCCGGTGGATGGTCGCGGTCCGGATGGTGTCGGAGGGCGTGGACGTCCCACGTCTCGCGGTCGGCGTGTACGCGACGACCATCTCGACCCCGCTCTTCTTCGCCCAGGCGGTGGGCCGGTTCGTCCGCTCCCGCAGGCGCGGTGAGACCGCGTCCGTCTTCGTGCCGACGATCCCGATGCTCCTCGACTTCGCGAACGAGATGGAGGTCGAGCGGGACCACGTCCTCGACAAGCCGAAGAAGGGCAGCGACGAGGAGAACCCGTTCTCCGAGGAGGACAAGCTCCTCGCCGACGCGGAGAAGCTGGAGGACGAGGAGACCGAGGAGCAACTGCCCTTCGAGGCACTGGAGTCGGACGCGGTCTTCGACCGGGTGCTGTACGACGGCGCCGAGTTCGGGATGCAGGCGCACCCGGGCAGCGAGGAGGAGCAGGACTACCTCGGCATCCCCGGCCTCCTCGAACCGGACCAGGTCCAGTTGCTGCTCCAGAAGCGGCAGACCCGGCAGATCGCGCACAGCAGGCAGAAACCGGCCGCGGAGGCCGACCTGCTGGAGAAGGCCGCGGAGGCACGGCCCGTCGTCACCCACAAGCAGCTGCTCGAACTCCGTAAGCAGCTCAACACCATGGTGTCGGCGTACACCCACCAGAGCGGCAAACCGCACGGCGTGATCCACACCGAGCTGCGGCGGACGTGCGGGGGGCCGCCGAGCGCGGAGGCGACCGCGGGTCAGCTCAAGGAGCGGATCAAGAAGGTCCAGGAGTGGGCCACCCGGATGCGGTGAGGGGCCCACCGGTTCCGCGGCCGTCCGGTCCCGGCTCGTGCGGTTCCGTCCGTCCCGGTTCCGCCCGTCCCCGGTCCCGCCCGTCCCCGGCTCGTGCGTTCCGGCTCAACTGCTGTTCCGGTGGCCAGCTGTTGGGATGTTCATCGCGATGTGGAAGCCCGGCGATGGTCGTCGGGACGTAAAAGCTCGGCATAGAAAAACGACGTCAAAGAGCGGTGTTCCGATCACGGTGCACCGCTCTTTCGTCATGTTCGGGGCAAACAGTGCACCGACTGCCCGGATTGTGGACTAACCCTTCCGCTGAGCGGACCGGCTTCGCTACTGTCCCCGGCAACGCATACGCCCCGTGGCAACGCCGCCGCGGAGCGCAGCCGGTGACCTGGCCTGCCGGCGGCCGCCGCGCGCGTCGCCGATGGGACCGGCGTCGTGATCCCCGTGGCTGAGCCGCCGCGACTACCACTTAAGGAGTGGGCGTCGTGACCGCCGAGACTTCTCAGACGCTGGACCGTGGACTGCGCGTCCTCAAGCTGCTTGCCGACACCGACCACGGGCTGACCGTCACCGAACTGTCCACCAGACTCGGGGTCAACCGCACCGTGGTCTACAGACTTCTCGCCACCCTGGAACAGCACGCCCTCGTCCGCCGCGACCTGGGTGGCCGCGCCCGCGTCGGGCTCGGCGTGCTGCGGCTGGGCCGCCAGGTGCATCCGCTCGTACGGGAAGCGGCGCTGCCCGCGCTGCGTTCGCTCGCCGAGGACATAGGAGCCACCGCACACCTCACCCTGGTCGACGGTTCGGACGCGCTCGCCGTGGCGGTGGTGGAGCCGACCTGGACCGACTACCACGTGGCGTACCGGGCGGGGTTCCGCCACCCGCTGGACCGGGGGGCCGCCGGGCGCGCGATCCTCGCCTCCCGGCAGGGCCGCACCGACGATCCCGGCTACACACTCACCCACGGCGAACTGGAGGCGGGCGCGAGCGGCGCCGCCGCGCCGCTCGTCGGGGTGACGGGGGTCGAGGGCAGCGTGGGAGTGGTGATGCTCGCGGACTCCGTCCCGGAGCGGGTCGGGCCGCGGGTGATGGACGCGGCCCGGGAGGTCGCGGAGGCGCTGCGCTGACGCCGGGGGCCGCGCGGTTCGGCGTGGACGCGCCACGTCGACGCCCGCGGGCCCGGCTCGCTCGGCCCGGCCCGGATCCGCTCGGCCCGGCCCGGATCCGCGCGGCCCGGAGCGGACGAGCCGCGTCGGCGCCCGGGGGCCGCCCCTTCCCGGGCGGTCCGAACCGGCCCGTCCACCCACCCCGCCGCGCCCGCTAGATTGGATCCGTGCTCCTCCGCAACCCGCGCTTCCGCGTCCTCTCCGTCTGCACCGTGATCGTGCTCGCCCTGCTCGGCTCGGCTGCCTTCGCACCGCTGCCGTTCTCGGTGGCCCAGCCCGGTCTGACCGCCGACGTGCTGGGCAACGACAAGGGCCAACCGGTGATCACCATCACCGGAGAGCCCGTCCGGAAGACCTCGGGCCAGCTGCGGATGGTCACGATCGAGGCGACCGGGCCCTCCACCGATGTCGATCTGGGACAGGTGGTCGACGCCTGGTTCCGCACCGACCGGGCGGTCATGCCGCGGGACGCGGTGTACCCGAGCGGCGGCAGCGACAAGCAGATCGAGCAGCACAACCTCGACGAGATGACCGCCTCGCAGAACAGCGCCACCCAGGCCGCCCTCTCCTACCTCGGCGGCCGTGCGGACAAGGCGAAGGTGACCCTGCACCTGGCCGACGTCGGCGGCCCCAGCGCCGGGCTGCTCTTCTCGCTCGGCATCGTCGACAAGCTGGACGGCAACGGCGCGGGCGGCGACCTCACCGGCGGCCGGACCATCGCCGGTACGGGAACGATCAGCGCGGACGGGACGGTCGGCGCGGTCGGCGGGGTGGCGCTGAAGACGCAGTCCGCCGCCCGTGACGGGGCGACCGTCTTCCTCGTACCGAAGGCCGAGTGCTCGGACGCCAGGTCCGGGCTCCCGCACGGGCTGCGGCTGATCCCCGTCACGACGCTGAAGGGCGCGGTCTCGTCCCTTGACGCGCTGCGGAAGGGTGCGTCGGTACCGAGCTGCTGAGCGGGCACCTCAAACGGGTGGGTCCTCAAGCGGGTGGGTCCTCAACCGGCTCGCCCCCGGGACCTGTCCGGCCGATCAGTACCTCACCGGCTCAGCCCTTCTTGATGAACCCCTCCTCGACCAGCCAGTCCTTCGCGACGTCGTGCGGGTCCTGCCCCTCCACGTCCACCTTCGCGTTGAGGGTCTGCGCGACCTTCGTGGTCAGCTTCCTGGTGATCGGGTTCAGCACGTCCGCGATCGCCGGGTACTTCTTCATCGCCTTGGAGTACATCTCCGGCGCGGCGTTGTAGTTGGGGAAGAACTTCCTGTCGTCCGTGAGGACCACCAGCCCCAGGTGGGGGATCCGCCCGTCCGTGGTGAAGACCTCGCCGAGTGTGCAGGTGTGGCCCCCCGAGACCTGGGTGTAGACCACTCCGCTGTCCATCTTCTTGATCCGCGACGGCGGGATCGAGAAGCCGTACCGCTTCTCCAGCCCCGGCAGCCCGTCGTTGCGCACCGCGAACTCCGCCTCGACACAGATGGTCGCCGCCGACGGGTCGGTCTTCGCCAGTCTCGCCACGTCCGAGACGGTCTTGAGGTGGTACTTCGCCGCGTTCTTCTTGTTCGTGGCCAGTGCGTACGTGTTGTCGAGCCGTGCGGGCGGCAGCCAGGTGAGGCCGTTCTTCAGGTCCGCGTCGTGCACCGCCTGCCACTGCTTCATCGGGTCGGCGATCGGCTTCGTATGGCCGAGGTAGGTGATCCAGGCGGTGCCCGTGTACTCGTACATCCCGTCCGCAGAACCGGACTTGACCGCCTCCCGGGCGCCGATCGAACCCTGGATGTCCGTCCGGTCGAGCACCGAGGCACCCGCCGCCTTGAAGGCCAGGCCCATCATCTCGCCCAGGATGATCTGCTCGGTGAACTGCTTCGACGTGACCGTCAGACTGGCGCCCTTCAACGGCAGCCCCTGGCCGACCGACCCCGGCTTCACGTCGTCGACCATCGGGCTGCCGCTGGTCAGCCCGCACCCCGACAGGGCGGCGGATCCCAGCAGCACTCCGGTCCCGGCGGCGGCGAGCGTCGTCCGTACCCGCATCACGTCTCCAGTCCGCGCGGTCGCAGCAGTACTTCGGCGATCGACGCCAGCCAGTCCACCAGCAGGGCCAGCGCCACGGTCAGGACGGAACCCAGGATCAGCACCGGCATCCGCTGGTTGGTGATCCCGGCGTTGATCAGGTCCCCGAGCCCTCCGCCACCGCCGAAGGTGGCCAGCGTCGCGGTACCCACATTGAGTACCAGCGCGGTCCGCACCCCCGCGAGGATCAGCGGTACGGCCAGGGGCAGTTCGACCCGCAACAGGACGCCGGGCGCCGACATCCCGATGCCGCGCGCCGCGTCGATCAGCGTCGGGTCGGTGGCGCGCAGCCCCGCGATGGTGTTGCTGAGCACCGGCAGTACGGCATAGATCGTGATGCCGATCAGGGCGGGCTCCCGGCCGGTGCCGAGCCAGACCACCAGCAGGGCGAGCAGGCCGATCGCGGGCGTCGCCTGGCCGATGTTGGCGAGCGCCATGACGAACGGTGACGCCCTCCGCGCCGCCTTGCGGGTCAGCGCGATGCCCAGCGGGATCGCGATGATCAGTACGAAGAAGGTGGAGATCGCGGTGAGCTGGATGTGCTGCCACAGGGCGGTCTGCGTCGCGTCGTTCGCCAGGGAGTTGCGCGAGATCGAGTCCAGGGACGTGGTGTTGATGTAGATCAGCGTGGCGCCGACCCCGGCGGCCAGCAGTACCGGCATGAACGTCAGCTTCAGCCACGTCAGCCGCCGGGCGGGCGGGGCCGGCGGCCTGCCCGCCGACTGCTGTTCCCCCTCTTCCTCCGCCTCTTCCCGGTCGTCCCGGAAGGCCAGCCCCCGGACCTCGTGCTCGCCCTTGGGCCGCTGCTCGGGGCGGCGCTGCGGGGTGCTCACGACGGGTCCTCCTGTACGCCGGTCACACCCTCCTGGACGGCGTGCGTGTGCTGGGCGCGCAGCTCGGCCAGATCGTGCTGGTGCTCCAGTGCGGCGAGCCGGTCCGCTTCGAGCATCTCGTGCACGGAGTTCATCAGCGTCTCCATGGTGACCACGCCGATGAACTCGCCCCTGCGCCCGGTCACCGCGGTGCGCCCGCCGCTGTCGGTCAGTACCGCCTCCAGCGCGTCGCGCAGCGTCGCATCACGCGTCACATGGTCGTGGACGAGCGTCCCGGCCCGCGCCAGGGAGCCGCGCGCCCGCATCAGGTCGCCGCGCCGCAGCCACTTGTACGGCCGGTGCTGCTTGTCGAGCAGCAGCACCTCGTTGGTGCTGCCGGTGCGCAGCATGTTGAAGATGGACTGCAACGGGTCGTCGATGGTCGCCGTCGGGAAGTCGGCGATCTCGACCTCCCGTACGCGGGTGAGGTTCAGCCGCTTCAACGCGGCGCCCGCGCCCACGAATCCGGAGACGAAGTCGTCGGCCGGGTTGGTGAGGATGGCCTCGGGGGTGTCGAACTGCGCGATGTGCGACTGCCCGCGCAGCACCGCGATCCGGTCGCCGAGTTTGATCGCCTCGTCGAAGTCGTGGGTGACGAACACGATCGTCTTGTGCAGTTCGTGCTGGAGCCGGATCAGCTCGTCCTGGAGGTGGTCGCGGGTGATGGGGTCCACCGCGCCGAACGGCTCGTCCATCAGCAGCACCGGCGGGTCGGCGGCCAACGCCCGTGCCACGCCCACGCGTTGCTGCTGTCCGCCGGAGAGCTGGCGCGGATAGCGGCCGTGGAACTCGCGCGGGTCGAGCCCCACCAGGTCGAGCATCTCCTCGACCCGGTCCTTCACCCGCTGCTTCTTCCAGCCGACCATCTTCGGTACGAGCGAGATGTTGTCGGCCACGGTCATGTGCGGGAAGAGGCCCGAGGACTGGATCGCGTAGCCGATCTTGCGGCGCAGCCCCACCGGATCGATGTCGGTCACATCCTCGCCGTCGATCCTGATCACCCCGGACGACGGCTCGATCAGCCGGTTGATCATCTTCAGGGTGGTCGACTTCCCGCACCCCGAGGGACCCACCAGGATCACCATCTCCCCGGCGGCGATCTCCATGTTGACGCTGTCCACGGCGGGCAGCGGTGTGCCCGGGTAGTGCTTGGTGAGGTTCTCCAGCTGGATGGTGGCGCCGGTGACCGGGGAGGCCGCGGTGCCGGAGCCCGGCACGGGTACGGCGAGCGGTGCGGGGGTGGCGCCCTGCCCGGGAGTGGGGCCCTGCCCGGGGGAGGCGCCCTGTGCGGAGTCAGACACGGACACCCCTCGCATCGGACACGGATACCCTCGAATCGGACATGGATACCCTCGAATCAGGCACGGATCCCCCTCGAAATGGTCAGGCGCCCGATCAGCACGTACGCGGCGTCGAACAGCAGGGCCAGGATGACGATCCCGAGGGTCCCCGACAGCACCTCGTTGAGCGCGTTCGCGCTGCCGAGGCTGGAGATCCCGCGGAAGATCTGGTTACCGAGGCCGGGGCCGGAGGCGAACGCGGCGATGGCCGCGATGCCCATCAGCATCTGCGTGGACACCCGGATCCCGGTGAGGATCGGCGGCCAGGCCAGCGGCAGTTCCACCCTGGCCAGCCGGGCGATCCGGGACATCCCGATGCCGGTGGCCGCGTCCACCAGGTCACCGTCCACCCCGCGCAGCCCGACGATGGTGTTGCGGACGATGGGCAGCAGCCCGTACAGCACCAGCGCGACCATCGTCGGTGCGACCCCCAGCCCGACGATGGGGATCAGCAGACCGATCATGGCCAGCGAGGGAACCGTCAGGATCGAGGAGGTCGTCGCGATGGCGACGTTGGCCGCCCACCCCGAGCGGTACGACACCACCCCGATCAGCACCCCCATTACGGTCGCGATGACCATCGCCTGGAACACCGCGCTCGCGTGCTGACCCGCGTCGACGAGCAACTGCTGGTACCGGTTGCCGAGGTACTCCCAGAAATTCATCCCTCAGGGCTCCTTCCCCGGCCGGCCTGCTCCACCAGCGGGATGATCCGCAGAGGCACAGGGTTCTCCATGACGATCGCCGTGGAGGCGCGCACGATGCCATCGAAACCCACGACGAGATCGATCACCCGTTGAAGATCGGCGTTCGACCTGGCCACCAGACGGCACAGCATGTCGCCCTGCCCGGTCGTGGTGTGCAGTTCGAGCACCTCCGGCACCCCGCTCAAGTGCGTCCGCACATCGGCCCCTTGGCCCTGTTTGATCTCCAGCGTCGCGAACGCCGTCACCGGATAGCCGAGGGCGGCCGGATCGACGTCCGGACCGAATCCGCGGATTACGCCATGCGACTGGAGCCGGTCGAGCCTGGCCTGTACGGTGCCGCGCGCCACGCCGAGCCGCCGGGACGCCTCCAGCACGCCGATCCGGGGTTCGCGGGCCAGCAGCACGATCAGCTGCCCGTCGAGTTCGTCGATCGCCATGGCTTCACTCCTGGCTCGGGGGCGCCTCCCGTTCATGGTCACTCCGACGCCCGTCCTGATGGTCACCCTGTACAGATGTGCTGCCCATCCTGGTCAGGCACTGCACAGATTGCCCAGTGAAAACGCGAACTGTTGCGCACCTTGCGATACGGCGGGACGCTTCCACCATGACTGAGACCAGCCAGCACACCCCTGACACCGCGCGTGAGGCCGACCCCTTCCCGGTGAAGGGAATGGACGCGGTCGTCTTCGCCGTGGGCAACGCCAAGCAGGCGGCCCACTACTACGCGACCGCCTTCGGCATGAAGCTCGTCGCCTACTCCGGACCGGAGAACGGCAGCCGCGAGACCGCCAGTTACGTCCTGACGAACGGCTCGGCCCGCTTCGTGTTCACCTCCGTCATCAAGGCCGCGACCGAGCACGGCCGCTTCCTGGCCGGTCATGTCGCGGAGCACGGCGACGGTGTCGTCGACCTGGCCATCGAGGTGCCGGACGCCCGCGCCGCGTACGCCTACGCCACCGCGCACGGCGCCACCGGTCTGGAGGAGCCGCACGAGCTGAAGGACGAGCACGGCACCGTGGTGCTGGCCGCCATCGCCACGTACGGCACCACCCGCCACACGCTCGTCGAGCGCACCGGCTACGACGGCCCGTACCTGCCGGGCTTCGACGCCGCCGACCCGATCGTCGATCCGCCGGCCCGCCGGACCTTCCAGGCCATCGACCACTGCGTGGGCAACGTCGAGCTCGGCAGGATGAACGAGTGGGTCGCCTTCTACAACAAGGTCATGGGCTTCACCAACATGAAGGAGTTCGTGGGCGACGACATCGCCACCGAGTACTCCGCCCTGATGTCGAAGGTCGTCGCCGACGGCACGCTGAAGGTGAAGTTCCCGATCAACGAGCCCGCGATCGCGAAGAAGAAGTCGCAGATCGACGAGTACCTGGAGTTCTACGGCAGCGCGGGCGTCCAGCACATCGCGCTCGCCACGAACGACATCGTCGCCTCCGTGCAGGCGATGCGGGCGGCGGGCGTCCAGTTCCTGGACACCCCCGACTCGTACTACGACACGCTGGGCGAGTGGGCGGGCGAGACCCGCGTCCCCGTCGAGATCCTGCGCCAGGAGAAGATCCTCGTCGACCGGGACGAGGACGGCTATCTGCTGCAGATCTTCACCAAGCCGGTGCAGGACCGGCCGACGGTCTTCTTCGAGATGATCGAGCGGCACGGCTCGATGGGCTTCGGCAAGGGGAACTTCAAGGCCCTCTTCGAGGCGATCGAGCGGGAGCAGGAGCGACGCGGCAACCTGTAGGGACGCGGCCGACCGGGCATTTGCAGCCCGGCCACTGCCGCCCGCCCCGGCCCCCTGCCGCCCCGGTCACTGTTCCGGGGGCGGCGGGGGGCTGTTCTCGTGGTGGACGTGCAGTTCGCCGTTCATGACGGTGAAGAGGCTGCTGTGGCCGTGGGCGGTGTTGGTCTGCGTCGGGCCGGCCGGCTGGGCGTCCGGGGCCGGTACGGCGTCGGGGGCCGCGACGCCGGGGGCTGCGCCGGCGGCGGTGGGGGCGGCGGCCGGGTCCGGGTGGGTCTCGACGCGGTTGTGGTGACCGGCGACGACGGGGCCGGACGCGGCGCCGCCGATCCGGACCGTGTACTGGTCGCCTGAGCTGGATGCCATGGGGGAACTCCGTTCGACGGGGGTTGAGGGTGCGAGGGGCGTGCAGGCTACGACGCCTGCTGGCGGGTCCAGGTCTCCGTTCCGCAGGTGTAGCAGGTCGTGTCGCCGTCCGACGGTTCTGTCGTCTGCACCTCGGCGGTGGACCCGTCATCGGCGACGGTGATCGTGATCGCGGCGTATCCGAGCGGCGATGCGCAGGAGGCCGTGGGGTCGGCGTACAGCGGCTCCTGACCGGTGTACGTCCCGTTGCTGCCGGTGAGTTCGACGGTGGGCGGATTGCAGCCCGGGTTCGCCGCGGTGTACGTGCCGGGGCCCGACGCGACGATCCCGTGGGACACGCCGTGGCCGTCCTGCCACAGCCCGGCGAGGTCGTTGCCCACCGGAGTGGCGGTGGAGCCGCTGCCACTGCCGGTGCCCGCTGACGTCGCTCCCTGGGAGGACGACGACCCGGTGCCCGACGGGGAGGACGCCAGGTGGTCCCGGACGACCGGGACCACCCCGATGGCGACGGCGGTGACGCTGGCGATCGAGACGAGCACCACGACGGCGAGGGACGTGCCCTTGGCGGTGACGGCTGCGGCCACTCCGGCACCGGCGTGGACACCGGCGGCGGTGCCGGTGGCGGCGGTCCCGGTGGCGGTGGAACCGGCGACGCTTCCGGTGGCGGCGTGCGCGGCTCCGTGTCCGGCGGCGTGCGCGGCTCCGTGTCCGGCGGCGTGCGCTGCTCCGTGCCCTGCGGCGTGCCCTGCGGCGTGCGCTGCTCCGTGACCGGCAGCGTGCCCCGCGCCGTGCACGAGGTGCGGGACGGCTCCGTGTCCGGCGGCGCTGTGCCCGAGCGACGCCATGTGCGACGCCGCGGTGTGGGTGGTCGCGCTGTGCGCGGCGGTGGTGTGCGCAGTAGCGGTGGTCGCGCTGTGCGCCGCGGTGCCGTGGGCGGCGCCGGTGGTCCCTGCGGAGTGGGCCGTGGTGCTGGTCCCGGCGGTGCTGGTACCTGCCGTGCTGGTTCCCGCGGTGTGGGCCGCGGTGCTGGTTCCTGCCGTGTGGGCCGCGCTGCCGGCTCCGGCGGATCCGCTGTGCGCGGCGGCCCCGTGGGCCGCACCGGTGGTCCCTCCGTGGGCGGCGGCCGACGTGGCCGCGTGCGGCACGGCCGGTGCGTACTGCTGCGCGTGCAGCGCGGCACTGGCGCCGTGCAGGTCACCCAACTCCCGCCACAACAGGACCGCTTCGGCCAGCAGCACTGCCGAGATGACGCGCCGGCCGGTCAGCAGGGTGCGGATGCCCTCCTCGTGGGTGAAGTACGCCATGGCGCTCGCGTCGCCCGCACGCTCGGCGGCGACCCAGCCACGGCCGAGCAGCCGACCCCAGTCGCCGAACCGCAGCGAGCGGGCCAGCGAGGGCGAAGCGGCGCGCGCCATCTTCACGGCGAGGTCCGGCCGCCCGGCCAGTTCGGCCAGTTCGATCGCCATCTCCAACGCCCTGCTGTGCAGAGCCACTTGGGTCGGGTCGGTCGCCGAGCGCGCCGCCCAGCCGGCGAAGTGGGTGCACAGCCGGTCGGCGGGGAACGGCTCGGGGTTCCGCAGACGCACCGCCGGAACGGCATCCGGCACACAGCGGTACCCGTGCTCCGAGGGCAGGACGAGACCGAGGGCGGCCAGCCGCTCGCACAGCGCCGCCGGGTCCGGTACGGAGGTCAGCACGCCGATGTGCTCGGGCGCCAACTCGGCGTCCCCCAGGGTCGCGAGGAGGTGCAGGACACTCATCGCCGCCTTGTCCAGCTGGTCGAGCAGCAGCGGGATCAGATCCGCGATCGCACCGGGCCGGGGCAGCGTCCCGTCCCCGGACGGAGCGAACCGGGCCAGCCCGGCCGCGCGCAGCAGCAGCAATGGCCGCCCGGCCGCGGCCTTCCACAGGGCGGCGGCATCGGGCACCTCGCTCGGCCGCAGCGTGCGGTCCAGTTCCCGGGCGAACAACTTCAGCCCGGCGGTGCGGTCCAGGCCCTTCAGCTCCAGTACGGTGCCCTCGCCCAGCAGCGACCGCTCGTGGCCCGCGAAGACGAAGGTCGCGTCCGGGGCCGCGTCCATGAGCTTCTGCAGCTGTTCGGGGGTCAGGTCGGCGTTGTCGACGTACACCGTCACCCGCACGCCGGTCATCAGCCGCCGCAGCTCGGTCTCCGACGGCGCGTACCCGGCGGCCTCGTAACAGGCCTCGAAGACCTCCTGGGCCAGGTCCTCGACCTCGCGATGGGCCGCCGTCAGGAGCAACACCCCGTCCGGGCCCGGCTCCAGGCGCCGTGCCGCATGCCTCAGCAGCGCGCTGGTGCCGACCCCGGGCGGCCCCCACAACTGCACCGGCCCCCCGGCCTGGACAGCCGCAGTCAGCGCCGTGATCTCGGCCTCCCGGCCCACCGGTTCGCGCTGGCGGCGCGGCAGCAGCTCGACACCGCTGCGGCGTACGGGCCGGGGGCGTTCCCGCTCCATCAGCAGGGTGACGGTCGACCCGTGCTGTGCGTCGACCACGACGTTGTGGTTGCCCGCGACCACCGGCCCGGCGGCGTTCCCCTCGATGCCGATCCGGTACTCGGCCCGCCCGCCGCCCTCCGGCACGTCCTGCCCGGGGCCCACGGCCGTTCCCTCCGGCTGATCCGGCTGATTCGCTTGCTCCTGCTGCTCCTGCTGCTCCTGCTGCTCCTGCTGCTCCTGCTGCTCCTGCTGGTCCGCCTGGTGTGCTTCTTCCATCGCTCCACCACCGCTTTCCCGGTCACGGAAGACGCGACCGCCCCCTGGCGGCCGTCGGACGGCGGTCGCCCCTATCGAAGTTCCCGAGCCCGACGGGTCAGACGGGCGGCCTCCGCGTTTCACGCTAGCGACGACCCCGGTAAGCAATCCCGTCACACGACTGTTTCTGCTTGCCCACTTCACCGGCCGAACCCTGTGGACGGTCAGCCGCGCACCAGCCCCAACGACTGGTGGACGTCGCTGTGTTGCACCTCGGTTGCAGGAGCAGCTCCCCGAACTCGCCGCCAAAGGTCAAGTCCGGCCGCGTACCGATATTCCTAATGGTCCGTCACGGATTCACTGAATTGCTCCCCACTAAGCTCCCATATACCGCAAGAAAGCGGCATCGAATGCGATGTCGGCGCGGGGCGTGGTCCAGTAACTTCCGCTCGCCTCAAGAACCCAAGGAAGATTCAAGAACAGGTCAAGAGTCTTGATCGATCCACTGGTCTATACCTATAAAGGCCTTGGTGGTGGTCACTTCGCGTTCGGCCCTCCCTTTGCGGTTCGTCAACTCGCAGAAACGGGAGACGCAGGCTGCCGGTGAATCGATGGAGGGGTCATCAGCAGTAGATCGCTGACCGTTGAACTGAAGCGACCAGCGCGATTCGGTGTATCGCTGACCGATAGCACCCAAAGACCTCTCTTTGCAGCCGTGTTCATAGACATGGCGGGCGCCGGTCTGTTTCTTCCGCTCTCCTTGCTCTTCTTCGTCGCGTACAAGGAAGTCCCCGCAGCCGTCGCGGGATCGGCTGTGACGTTCGGCTCTCTCGCCTCCTTCCTCTTCATCCCTGCGTGTGGCCGCATGGTCCAGTGGCTCGGCCCCAAAGCCTGCATGATCGCGAGCAACGCACTGTCGGCTGCCGGGTACGGGGTCTTCTTTCTGGGGGACGGGTTCGCCCCTATTTCTACGGCTGCTGTCCTCGTGATGGTGGCGGATCGACTGTACGGAGCTGCATGGCCCACCACCATTGCCCGAATCGCCAGGCCCGGGGAAATGACGCAGTGGTTCTCCTTCGTCAATTTCCTCAGGACCACATGCCTGGGTCTGGGTTCGGTGGTCTCGACGGGACTCCTTGCCTTCGTCGGTACGCAAGGGCTGGCGGTCGCTCTCGTTCTGAATGTGGTCAGCAGTCTGGTAGCCGGGGGGCTTGTCTTCCTCGTGCGGATTCCTCCCGCGCGCACCTCCTCGGAATCCAGGAGGCGTTCGACGGTTGTTCAGGTGATGCGTGACCGGGAATTCATGTCACTCGTCACCTCGCAGACCCTGCTCTCCGCCGCCTGGCTGATCCCTGCGGTGGCTTTCCCGATATATCTGGTGGAGGTGCTCGATCAGAGCCCGTTCTGGCCGACGGTCGTGATTGCCGTGCGATACGGCGTGATCGCCCTTCTGCAAGTCCCCCTCGCTGCACGGGTGGCGTCGTGGTCCAGATCTCGCGTTCTGCTCTATGCCATCGGTGCAGTCGGTGCGGCCATAGTGATGACTCTTGCCATCCCGTCAACTCCCCATGCGGCGCAGGGCGTTGTCGCAACCCTGGTCGCGGCCGTCCTGGCCACCGCCGAGCTGGCCTCCAAACCGACGGCCGCGGCGGCAGCCGTGTCGCTCGCGCCGACGGGCGACGAAGGGCCGTACATGGCGGTGTTCCAGCTCACGTGGACTCTTGCGTACGCCGTCGGCCCGGCGGCGATCGGTTTCGGAATGGAGAACCCTCAGCTGCTGTGGCTGGGCGTGGGCGCCTGCGTGGCCGCGAGCGCGGTGGCACACGCCTACGGGACGAATCGCCACCGCCCCGCTTCCGCCGGTTGACGTCGTGATCGGCTACTCGGTCGAGCACCACTCGGAGGAGGAGAAACGGGATGGCCGCTGAATGGCGGAACACGTGGCACCGACCGGGGCAGTCGATAGGTAACCCGCTCGTCGCTCCCTACCCTGTGACCGAATCGGCGAGGCCAGAACTGGGCGGGCCGTCCTTTCTGACTCGCGGCCGGGAAGTCCATGCAGTGGACATCACCATCGGAGAGCACGCATGAATGACGACAAGACTTCGAACGAGCTGCCTCGGCGTCGGTTCGTGGCGCTCTCCGGCGTCATCGGTGCGGCGACGCTCCTGACCGGCGTGGAAGCGACGACCGGACGCACCGCCTCGGCAGCCGCCCCGACGTACGCAGACCCCACCCCCGACACGTGTCCCACTCCACCTCCCGGGGGAACCCCGACCTGCCCCCCTGCCCAGCTCCAGCCCCTCTGCGGTAAACCTTCCGACAACGATTCGCTGTGGCGGGACGTCGAGTACTGCACGCATGGAAAACCCCTGCCCCCCGGGCAGAACCCTCCCGCCTGCCTGAAGGTGACCTCGGACTACGTCGTACTGCACGGCAGGCCGTCGAGCCAGCACAACTTTCTCCTGACCCCCAGTTGCCGGATCACTGGTATCGAATGCCCGTTCATCGAGACCTCCGGCGCGCCGAATTACTGGAACGACGCATGGGACAACGCCCGGAGCGGAGGGAGCGTCCCCGTGCAGTATCCGAATATCGGTCTGGGGATCAACTCGCAGAGCGCCCGGGTCCTCAACCAGTTGCACATTCACATGGCCGGGGTCCGGGCGAGCACGCAACGGCGGCTGCAGGACCTGGAGATGATGGGACGCATGGCCACCAACCCCGCGCAATGGGACGCCGTGAAGTACCGGGTACCGGTCACGGGCTCGGACGGGTCGGGGGACCGTACGTACCGAGCCCTCAGGCTGCCCAGTCTCGGGATGAATCTCTTCGCGCAGTTGCAACAGCACGTGGTGAAGCCGAACGGGCTGAACATGGCGAACCAGACACTGATCGTGGTGCCGAAGATGACGGCTGCGGGATTCGCCGGGGCTTTCTACGTCCTCAACAGCGACTCTTCGCTCCACGACGGCACGAATACGTGTGACCACCTTCTCGTGTACAGCTGAGCCCTCTGCATGAGGGCAGGCCGGGGGTGCTGCCGGCTGACGGGAGCGAGCCGAAGGGGGTGATCTTCGACGCCCAGGCCCCGGCCTACCGGTATGGCCGAATGAAATGACTTCCTACAGCCCCGCGCCCGCGTCATCCGCGTCGTCCGCATCTCCCGCATCGAAGGCGATGCTGCTCAACAGAGCCAGGTCCTCCACCCTGATGGTGCGGTAGCCCGTGGAGACCACCCCCGTCTCGCGCAGTCTGCGCAGCGCCTTGTGGACGGTGGGTTCGGCCGCGCCGGACAGCGTGGCGAGTTCCGGCTGGGTGATGGGCCAGCGGATCACCGCTCCCTCGCCGGCCCGTTCCCCGTACGTCAACGCGATCTGGTGCAGCACCCGCGCCAGCCGGGTCGCGGCGTCGCACCCGGTGAAGTCGATGCGCCGGCTGTTGGCGACGCGCAGCTTCGTCACGATGGACGCGTTGACCGCGTGGGCGATCCGGGGGTCCCGCTGCATGCAGTCGAGGAAGTCGCCGCGCGTGACGCTCCGCGCGGCGACCGGCCCGCAGGTGGTGACGGTCGCCGACCGGGGCCGTCCGTCGACCCCGGCGAACTCACCGACCAGATCCCCGCCCATCCGTACGGCGAGCAGGGCGTCCCGGCCGTCGTGGGTACGGCCGGTCGCCTTGACCACGCCGTCGAGCAGGATCAGTACGAAGGTGGTCCGCTCCGATTCGCGCATGAGTACGCGGTCGGCCGGATACCGCACCTGAGCACCCAGGGCGAGCAGCCGCTCGCGCGCGGCCGGTGCGAGGCCGCCGAGCAGGCTCGATGTCGGCCAGGCCCACTTCTCACGCGGCCGACGACCCCCTGCACCCCGGCCCGGATCTCCGTCCGCCATGGTCCTGTTGTCTCCTCACACCTACGGGCTTCGCTTCGCCGCGGCAACCAGTCTGCGCCCCGGGCGCACGCCCGGCGCCGTGTTCGCCGACACCCGTTCCCGGAACTCCCGTGCGGACGGTGCGGATCCAGTATTGCGACGAGATGTGGACGGCTTCCTCGGAGCAGAGTGGACTTCCAGCACCACAGGGGTACTTGGGGTACTGCTACGACGAGCCGCGACGCACAGACGGCTGCGCGGCAGGCCGCGAGCCCCAGGAGGAGTGAGTGAAACAAGTGAGCGGAATGCGACCCAGGGAAGACGTGTGGGAGTACCGGGCCGTGCTGGCCGTCGACATCGTCGGCTCGGGCGGGCGTGGCAATGTCGCGTTGCAGCAGATCCGATCCGTACTGGCGACGGCGCTGCGTGAGTCGTTCGAGGTGAGCGGCATCGACTGGGAGGCTTGCCTGCGGGACGATCTGGGCGACGGCTTCCGGGTGACGGCCCCGGCCGGAGTGCGGAAGCCCAGGCTGATCCACCCGCTGATCCCTGAACTCGCGGCCCGCCTCCGTGCCCACAACCGAACTGCGGGGGAGAAGACCTCGATCCGCGTCCGGACCGCCCTGCACGCCGGTGACGTGTGCATCGGCTGGGACGGCGGAGTGACCGGGCGACCGCTCGAAGTCCTCGCCCGGCTCCTCGACGCGGCCCCGGCCCGCGCCGCCCTGGCGGAGGCGCCGGACTCGGTGGCCGCCTCGCTCCTGGTCTCGCAGCACTACTACGAGGAGACGGTGCCGCACGGCTACCCCGGTCTCGACCCGGAGACCTTCCGCGAAGTAGCCGTCGCCGAGAAGGAGTTCACCGCACCGGCCTGGCTCCACCTGTCCGGGTACGGGTCACCCGCGCACGCATCCGCGCGCGCATCCGCGCAGCTACCTGAGCCGCGAGAATCCGGGCCGCGAGAACCCGGGCAGCCGGGCCGCCACGCGGCACCCGCGCCCACGGCCGAAGTGCCCGGCGGCCTCTCGGAGATGATCAACAAGGCGTCGGGGCACGGCACCGTCTACGCGACCCAGAACGGCATCCAGCACATCCACATCACCGGAAAGCCCTGACCGAGAAGGAGGCGTCGTGAACGAGGAACTGACGGCACTCGCGGAAGCGGGAGCCGCAGCGGTGGTCGCCGCGATGGCCACGGACGTATGGCAGGGGACGCGAAGCGCCGTACTCGCCCTCTTCCAGCGGACCGACCGTACCGGCCGCGCCGACCGCGCCCGCCGGGCCGCGATCGAGGCCCAACTGGACGGCAACGCGGCTCTCGTACAGCAGGCCGTACTCCCGGACGCCGACGAGATCCGGCGCTCGCTCTTCGGCTTCTGGGCCCTGGAACTCGCGGCGCTGCTGCGCCGCGACCCGTCCTGCCGTGAGGCGCTGGCGCGGCTGGCGGCCGAGGTCGCCGCCGCGCTGCCGGACGACCGCCGGACCTTCACCTTCGAACAGACCAACATCGTCCACGGCTCGGGGTCGGTCTTCGCCGTGCAGCACGGCGACCAGCACGCGTACGGGACGGCCCCGGCCGAACCTCCGCGCGACGCGGAACAGCGGTAGGGCCCTCGTCCCGCCCGAGCTCAACGGCCCGACCGGTCAACGGCCCGACCGCTCAACGCACCCGGTCGCTCTTACCGCCGCTGTCCTCGTCCTCGTCTTCGTCGGCGTCCTCTCCCGGCACATGGACGTCGAGCACCTTGATGTTGATCTCGACGACCTTCAGGCCGGTCATCGTCTCCACCGCGTCCGTCACCCCGCTGCGGATCTCCTTCGCGATGTCCGAGATCGACTCGCCGTACTCCACGACGATGTCCACGTCGATGGCGGCCTCTGTCTCGCCGACCTCGACCTTGACGCCCCTGCCGTGGGCGGGCGTCCTGGCCACCTTGTCCCGTACCGATCCCAGGGCCCGGGTCGTGCCGCCGCCGACCGCGTAGATCCCCTCGGTCTCCCGGACCGCGATGCCCGCGATGGTCGCGACGACCGTATCGGCGATGGTGGTGGTGCCTCGTGTCCCGCCACCATCACTGCCCGTACCGAGAGTGGTGCTGCCGGTGTTGTCGTTGCTGGCCATCGGAGATCCTCCAGAGGAAGAAGAGCTGGTCTGCGCAACGCGACACGTCCTTCAGCGAACGCCACACGCCCTTCAGCGAGGGCTCGCCCGCATGGCGGTGCGCATCTCACTCCTCCCAATCTCCTCCCGTCTCCGGCATGCCGCCATTCGCGTGGTTCCCGGAACGGTTACGGCCTGGTGGGACGGGCCGTCCCACCAGGCGGATCGGCCCCGCAGGAACGGCAGCAGAGCTTGTGCATTGTCATGGGCTGGAGCGCAGCCAGTAGGGTGCGCCGGGTGAACAGTCCTTCTTCTCTTCCTCGCCCCTTCCGTCTGATCGTCACGGGGGGAGGTACAGGGGGCCACACCTACCCCGCAGTGACCGCGATCCGCGCGCTACGGGCTCGGCTGGCGGCAGAGGGCAGGTCGCTCGACGTGCTGTGGATCGGTACGCCGGACGGCCTGGAGGCCCGGGTCGCACCGGCCGAGGGCATCCCGTTCACCACGGTCGCCACGGGCAAGATCCGCCGTTCCAGCAACCCGCTCAAAATGGTGTCCCCGGCCAACGTCAAGGACATGGCCCGGGTGCCGCTGGGTGTGGCACAGGCCCGGAAGATCGTCGCCGACTTCCAGCCGGACGTCGTACTCGCCACCGGCGGCTACGTGGCCGTCCCCGCAGGCCTGGCCGCCCGTATGTGCCGCCGCCCGCTGGTCCTGCACGAACAGACCGTGCGCCTGGGCCTGGCCAACCGGAAGCTCGCGAGCTCGGCGACCAGGATCGCACTGTCGTCGGAATCGTCGCTGCCGCTCCTCCCGGAGTCGGTGCGCGCCGCCGGCGTCGTGACCGGCAATCCGGTCCGCCCCGAGGTGCTGACCGGCCACCCGGACAAGGCAGTTGAGGCACTGGGGCTGCACGGCTTCGAGCGGCGCCTGCCGACCGTGTACGTCACCGGCGGCGCGCAGGGCGCGCAGCAGATCAACGGCGTGGTGCGAGACTCGCTGACGTGGCTGCTGGAACGCGCGAACGTGATCCACCAGTGCGGACCGGCCAACGTCGCGGAGCTGCACCACCATGTGTCGGCGCTCCCTCCGGGCCTGCAGGGCCGCTACTACCTTGCCGGGTTCGTCGGTCCCGAACTCCCCGACGTCCTGGCGCTGGCCGACGTGGTGATCTCCCGCAGCGGCGCGGGCACGCTTGCCGAGCTGACCGCCCTCGGTAAGCCCGGCGTGTTCATCCCGCTCGCCTCATCGGCCGGGAACGAACAGGCGCACAACGCCCGCCACCTCGAAGAGGCCGGCGCCGCTGTCGCCCTGATCGGCGACGTCACCGGAGCGCGTCTCCGCGACGCGGTGGGCCCGCTGCTCATCGACCCGGCACGACGGGCGGCGATGGCGGAACGGGCGCGTGCCCACGGGCGTCCGGACGCGGCGGACAGGCTGGTGGACGTGATCCTGCGCGCGGGAATCCACGCAGGTACCTGAGCCGCGAGCACCCGGGCCCGGCCGCCCCCGGACGCCGACGAGATCCGGCGTTCGCTCTTCGGCTTCTGGGCCTTGGAACTCGCGGCACTGATACGTCGCGACCCCTCCTGCCGCGAGGCGCTGGCGCGGCTGGCGGCGGAGGCCGCCGCCGCTGCCGGACGACCGTCGGACCATCACCTTCGAACAGACCGACATCGTCCACGGGTCCGGGTCGGTCTTCGCCGTACAGCACGGCGATCAGCATGCGTACGGGACGGGCGGTCGGCCGGACGGTGCGACAGTGCCCGAGTAGTGCCCGAAGTGAGCAGTCGGTCGAAGTGCCTCGGGCTCAAACAGAGTGGCGAGGTGGTCAGGGGAAATTCCGGGACGTCGGCGATTCGGCTCTCACTCCTCTTCTTCGTCCTCCGGCTCCTCTTCTTCGTCCCCCTCTTCGTCCTCGTACTCCTCGCCGTCGTACTCCTCGCCGTCGTCGTCCTCATCGTCTTCTGGCTCTTCGTCTTCTTCCTCTTCGCCGCCAGACTCGTCCTCGTCGTCTTCGAGGCCCTCTTCGTGGCTCCGCACGACTTCCCCGTCGCGGATCTCGCCACGCCAGCCTTCGACTTCGTCGTCGTCGGTAAGCGTCACGTACCGCTGGAAGTGCTTGAGATCCAACCGCAGTCGGCGCCCCTGGGCCCGCCAGATGTTGCCGGTCTTCTCGAAGAATCCGGAGGGGGTGTACTCGACGACAGCGACGATGCGCGTCAGTCGCGGGGCCAGTTCGTGGAAGCTGATGGCGCCGTGGGTCGTCCCTTGCGCGCCCTCGGATGTCCATACGATGCGGTCGTCGGGTACTTGCTCTTGAACTGTGGCCTTCCAACTGCGGTTGGAGAAGGCGACTTTGAGTTTCCAGTCGCTCTCGATCTCGTCCGATTGAGACACGCCGGTGACGCCCTTGGTGAACGAGCTGAACTCCTCGATCTCGGTCCACCGGTCATACACCGTGCGCAAGGGCATGCCGATGTCGATGACCTCGACGATATTGGTCACCTTGACGCTTCCGGACTTCCCGCCATCGCTGCCCCCGCCGAAGGCGCCTTTGACCGAATCCACGGCCTTGTCCTTCACTGCACCGGCCTTCTCGCCCACGAAGGCCTTGACCGGATTCTCACCGCCGAGTACTCGCTTTCCGACGTCAAGAAGACCACCCCCGTCGTCTCCGTCCGTGTCTCCAATGCCCTGCGCGAGGTCGGTGAGTTTTCCGGTGGCCGAATCGACAAGCCGCTGTCCCTGCGCCCCTAGGTAGGCCGACAACTGCTCCTTGACCTGGTCCAGGCCGGACTGGCCCTTGTCTGTGGGATTGTCCTCCTGCTTGGCCATGAGAGTTACCTCCTACGGCTGTTGCGGTTCGAAGACTCCTTCGCAGCAGCCCCCTTCGTGGACGGCTTCTTTTCCGCTGTCTTCTTGGCGGGCTTCTTTGCCGCTGTCCTCTTGGGCGCGGTCTTTTTGGCGGCGGTCTTCTTCGCCGGTGCCTTCTTCGCCTGTGCCTTCTTCGCCGGTGCCTTCTTCGAGGGAGTCTTCTTCGCCGCTCCAGCGGATCGCTTCGTCGGACGACGGCGAGGAGGTTCTTCCTCCTCTTCTTCCTCCTCTTCCTCTTCGGGCTCCTCGTCCTCAGGCTCGTCCTCGTCCTCTTCCTCGTCGTGGTCCTCGTCCTCGTCCTCGTCCGGAGGAGGCTCCAGCAACGCGTTGGTGCGTTCCTGGAGCGCATCGGCGACGGCTTCGAGGCGACGGTTGGCTGTAGCCGACAGTGCAGTGCGCCCAGCGTCCAGCACGTCACCCCGTGCTTGCTCGATGAGGGGCGCCACCTGCGGATTCGCGGCCAGCTTGCGGGCGCCCATGCTGACGAGTTCCCGTGGATTCAGTGGGAGCTGCTGGCCCGCCACCAGGGATGCGAGACCGATGGCCAGCTTCCCTTTCTTGGTTCGGCCAAGGACGTAGCCAGCCGCTACAGCGGCGGCGAGAGAAACCTTCGTACTGTTTTCCATGAGTGCCTCTAAGGGCTGGAGAGAAGCGGTCCAAACACGCCCCGGCAGAGCGGGCGCGTGCCTCCTTCACCGTTCTGAACCTCGATGTGTCCCCGCTCGGGAGGGCGCGGAACGAGGCCCCGGTACCCCCGCCACTCCACTTTCCCCCGAATTCCGCCCCCGTGCATCCTTGGATCGGTCCGGTACCGGTCCGCCCCACTCCCGGTCGACCCGCCGCATGGCGAGATATCCGAACTCCCGTCGAATTGAGGCTACTTGGAGTCCCATCGAACGAAGCCATGCCCGCTCCGCCGTGGACACGAGCAGTGTTCTCGCCGTCGCACGTGAGCGCGCATGGCACATGGGGGAGGAACGAGCCTTTCGGGCGCTGCGAGAGCTACCGCAGGTGCAGGTATCTACCGCGCCCGTACGCTCCGGCCGCCGCTGTCCTCGTCCTCGTCGTCGCTGTCGTCGTCCGCTCCGGGTACGTGGACGTCGAGCACCTTGATGTTGATCTCGACGACCTTCAGGCCGGTCATCGTCTCCACCGCGTCCGTCACCCCGCTGCGGATCTCCTTCGCGATGTCCGAGATCGACTCGCCGTACTCCACGACGACATCCAGGTCGATGGCGGCCTCTGTCTCACCGACCTCGACCTTGATTCCCCTGCTGTGAGCGGGCGACTTCGACACCCGGTCCCGGACAGATCCCAAAGCCCGGGAGGCGCTGCCGCCCACTGCGTATATTCCATCGGTCTCGCGTACCGCGATGCCCGCGATGGTCGCGACGACCGTATCGGCGATGGTGGTCGTGCCTCGTGTCCCGCCACCACCGCTGCTCGTACCGGGACCGGCGCTGTCGGCGTTGTCGTTGCTGGCCATCGGAAGATCCTCCGTCGTGAAGAAGAGCCTGTCGGCGAGTGGCACCGGGATGCTTCGGTGGGCGCTGACCGCATGGCGGTGCGCATCTCTCCTTCCAATGTCCTCCGGCCTTCGGTAAGCCGCCATTCGGGTGGATTCTGCGGACGTGCCGCGGTAGCTGTCACCAGTCGTTCGGTCCACACCGCGTGCGTGGCGGCTGGACGGCCAAGAGAATGACGAACATGTCAGAACAGCGTGCCCGGACCTCCCGTTCCCCCCGCCCCGCTGCGGGAAAACAGCACGTAAAAGGAGCGGAGGAGGCGGCCGAAAGGGCATGTCAGAGCCTGAAGAGGCTGATCACCCACAGGACCGAGGGTGTTTCAGCTGTTTCACGGAACGACGAAGGCTGGCATGTCGACGTGGAAGTGCTGGAACTCCCGCGCATTCCCGACACCACCAGTCTTCTGGCTACGTACGAGGTGGACATCGACGAGGGCGGCTCACTGCTGCAATACCGCAGGGTCCGTCGCTACCGCCGCGGTCAGGCTGACACATGAGCGCCCCTGCATCAGCCCCAATCCGGAGAGACGGTCATCCCGTGAGCACATACAGCGAGGAGGTCGTCCGCGTTCCGCGCGCAGGCAGCCTCTATGACGTCCTGGAACTCATCCTGGACCGAGGCATGGTCATCGACATCTTTGTGCGTGTGTCGCTGGTCGGCATCGAAATTCTGAAGATTGATGCACGGATCGTCGTCGCCAGTGTCGACACCTATCTGCGGTTCGCCGAAGCCTGTAATCGGCTCGATCTGGAAAACGACACGAGCAGCCGGACGGTACCCGAGCTCTTCGGCGGCGGTATGGCCAAGGGCGTGGGTAAAGCCGGGGCGAAGAAGGCTGCGCATTCCGTGGGCGACAAGGTCAAGAAGGCCGTCGGTATGGGCGATGACGACGACGAAACCAAGGAAGAGGAACGGCCGCGCAAAACCAAGTCGTCACGCTCGCGAAGCACCGACAGCGGTCGTGCTCGGCGTCACAAAGAGGAGCACTGACCGATGGCCGAAGCAGGCATCTATGTGTACGGCATCGTGGGCAGCTCTCACGTGCTCCCTCCGACAGCCAGAGGAGTCGGCGAACCGCCGGCCGAGATCCGGCTGCTGCCGGCCGGGGAACTGGCGGTCGTGGTCAGCCAGACCCACCCCGGTCTCCGGGCACGGCGTCGCGACCTCCTGGCGCACCAGGGGCTGCTCCTCGCACTGGCCGAAGCCGGGCCTGTGCTGCCCATGCGCTTCGGAGTGGTCGCACCCGACGAAGCTACGGTGCTGCGCGATGTCGAGGTACGCGAGAACGAGCACTCCGGGGTTCTGGAGCGACTCGACTCCCGCATCGAGATGAACGTGAAGGTCATGCCGGTGCAGGACAACCTGGAGGCACTGGTCCGCGAGGACCCGGTGGTCCGCAGGATCCGCGAGGAAACGCGCCGTCACCCCGGCTACGAAGCCAATGTCCGGCTCGGTGAAGCCGTGGCGTCCGGTCTGCGGCGGCGGGCCGCAGTGGCCGCGGCCCGGCTGCCGGTCGAATTCGCCGAGATCGCCGACGACATGCGACCGGGACCGGAAGTGGAAGGCTGCGTGCTCAATACGTCGTTCCTTGTTCCCCGCCGCCTCGAAGAGCGATTCCGTACCGTCGCCGAGCAATTCGCCGCGGACCACCTTGACCGGCTGGAACTGCGGCTGACTGGGCCGTTGCCCTGTTACAGCTTCGTAGGCTCGGAATCTGCCCCGGCCAGGGTCTGACATGGGGCTGCTTTCCGGTGTGCTGCTCCTGCCGCTGGCTCCGGTGCGCGGTGTGATCTGGGTGTCCGACCGGCTCATCGACGCGGCGGAGGCCGAACTGTACGACCCCGGTGTGATTCGCGCGCGGCTTGCAGCGCTGAACCGTTCACTGGACGAAGGAGAAATCGACCTGCCGCAGTTCGAACGCGAGGAAGAGCGGCTGTTGGACCTTCTCGACAGGAAGCCGCTGAGACCTCTCGGCGACATCCACGGATCCCCGGGAACTCACGTATGAAGTGCACTGGCGTGGCCATGCGGACGAAGCCGATGACTGGAGGCACAGCGTGACGGAGATGCAAACGCGGGGCGCGCCGCCTCCCACGCACGCCTCCACCACCAACCTGGCCGAAATTCTGGAACGCGTACTGGACAAAGGGATCGTGATCGCGGGCGACATCAAGATCGACCTGTTGGACATCGAACTGCTGACGATTCGCCTACGACTCTTCATCTCGTCCGTCGAAACAGCGAAGAAGGCGGGAATCGACTGGTGGGAGACCGATCCAGCTCTTTCGTCGCGTGCCGCTCACAATGCGCTGTCCGACGAGAACAAGCGGCTGCGCGAGCGGATCGAGGCCCTGGAAGGCGATGACACCGCGGAAGCTCACAGCGGAAGGGAACTGCGCCACCGATGAGTGTGACCGCGCACCACCCGCCCGGTACCGCTGCCGATGTCAGCTCCGCCGCCACGTACGTCTTCGCTGTCTGTGGTCCGGCCCGCCCCGCGACACCCACCGCCACCTGCGGACACGTGGGGGGCGGCCCGCTGCGTCTCCTGCCGGTCGGCGAGCTGTGGGCCGTGGTCCAGGACGTACCTGCGGCTGCCTTCTCGGAGACCGCGCTGCGGGAGCGGCTCGCAGACGTTGCCGAACTCGAACGCTGCGCGCGAGCCCACCACGCCGTCGTCACGGCTGCTGCCGCGGTCAGCCCCACGGTGCCGCTCCCGCTGGCCACGCTCTATCTCACCGACGAGCGGGCCGCAGCTGCCCTCGGTGTGAACCACGAACGGTTTCGAGTGGCGCTGGACCGCATCGCCGGAAGGGTCGAATGGGGGGTCAAGGTCTACGTGACGCAGTCCGAGACGACGGCCCGGTCCGCCGCGCCCGTACCACCGGTGACGACCATGCCGGGATCCCCGCGAGGTTCTGGCCGTGACTACCTGAACCGCCTGCGCAGTCGTCAGCAGTCACGCGAGGTGAACCGGGAGAGCGCACTGGCCGCAGCCGAGCAGGTCGACAGCGCAGTACGGGAGTTGGCCGTCGCCTCGGTCCGGCGGCGTCCGCACGGCTCCGAGGCGACCGGCAGAGACCGCACCCAGGTCCTGAACGCTGCCTACCTGCTCGCGGAGGAGCGGGAAGCTGAGTTGGCGACCACGATCGGGCGGCTCCGTAACTCTCCGGGCTTCGACGGCATCGAGATCGAGGTGTCCGGGCCCTGGGCCCCCTACTCGTTCACGGATGGAGAAGATCTTGCAGGGCACCCGTAAGCCCGTCGCCTGGCAGGGCCCGGAGGCCATGGCACCCATTGGCGTCCCGTTGGTCGACCTGCTCGACCGGGTACTCGGTACGGGCGTCGTCATCAGCGGCGACCTGGTGATCGCCATTGCGGAGGTCCCGCTGATCCGCCTCTCCCTGCACGCCCTGCTGGCATCCGTCAGCGAGCGAGTGCCTGCGCCGTGGGCCGACGGAGGGCCCCTGTGAGCGACGCACGGGTGGACATCGACCCGCACAGCGCCGGCCGTGATCTTGCTTCGCTGGTTCTCACCGTCGTGGAACTGCTCCGGCAGCTGATGGAGCGCCAGGCGATCCGCCGGTTCGACAGCGGGGAGCTGACCGAGGACCAGGAAGAGCGCGTGGGCACCACGCTGATGCTCCTCGACGAACGGATGACGGAACTCTGCGAGCAGCACGGACTGCGCCGCGAGGACCTCAACCTGGACCTGGGCCCGCTCGGTACGTTGCTGTCCCACGAGTCGCGCTGACGGAACTCCGTCCCGGGCGTAGGTGTATGGGCGTGCAGCCTCGGTTCGGCCTACTGCGCCCGTTTGGTCACGGCGAGGAAGGCGGCCCAGGTTCCGTCGTCGAAGCGGAGGGCGGGTCCCATGGGGTTCTTGCTGTCGCGGACGGCGGTGCCGGTGGTGAGGGCGGCGACCTCTACACAGTCGCCGCCCTGGCCGCTGTAACTGCTCTTGCGCCATATCGCGGACTCGAAGAGCCGTAGGGGTCTGCAACATCTCCTGGCGCTTCATGCGAGCTATGACCAGCGCGTCAACCGCCTTGCTGTCCAGAGTCGACGGTGGCGCGGAGAGGATGGCCCGCGCGTAGTCGGGGGTCTGAAGAAGGCCCGCGATGAGGTTGTTCTGGAACGACCGCACATAGTCGGCGGTCTTCTCGTAGTCGATGAAGTCCGTGTACGACGGACGCGCCAGGCCTGCCCGCTGTACCCAGCCCGGCTCCCGACTGCGCTGGGCCAGCGACAGCATGTCGACGCTCCTTACACGCCACCGACGGGCCCGCCGCACCGTGCTCTGGCTCGCCGCGCACGGCATCGACGCCGGGCCGCGCATCATCCACGGCGTGGTGGTCCGCTGATGACCGAGGCGACCCGGAAAAGGGAGGAAGTGGTTCTGCGGTGGAGCCGTCACCCGGGACAGGTCGGGAAGGCGCGCGCGGAGCTGCGTACGGCCCTGGCGGGTTGGGAGTTGGCGACGGTGACGGATACCGCCTCGCTCCTGCTCTCCGAGCTGTTGACCAACGCAGGGCAGCACGCCCGTGTATCGCCCGGACGGGAGATCGAGACGCGCTTCGTCCGGCTGCCGCACGGGGTGCGGATCGAGGTGCACGACGCCTCGCCCGTACTGCCGGTCGTGCGGCAGCCCGAGCCCACTGACTCTGCCGGGCGGGGCTGGCCCTCGTGACCGCGCTGGCGGACCGGTGGGGGTACGGGAAACGGAACGGCCCCGGGAAGATCGTCTGGGCGGAGTACGCGACGGAGCGCGCGGCGGACCAGGCACCCGAGGCCACCGACGGGGCCGCCCAGGACGGAGCCGGGCGCCATGACGGCCGATGAGCAGCAGCTCTGTGCCGTACGCGTGCGGGCGCGTGACCTGGTACTCGTACGCGGGCTCTGGTGCGAGGTGACCTCGCTCCGGCTCGACCGCTACCCGACCGGCGGCGCGGCGGTGGTCCTCGCCTTCACCGCCAGGAGCCCGCTGCGCGTGCCCGCCCACCGCCTGGTCAGGGTGGTGCGCCGCTGAACCGTGGGGGAGGTCTACGAAGGGGCGGGGCGTCCGCGCAGTGCGACGCACCGCCCCCGGCGTCCGCGCTCGCGGCGCGCCCCTTCCCACCACCGCGCCCCGGTGTCACGCTGGGATCATGGACGATCTGCTCGAACGGCTGCGCGCCGGACTTCCGCCCGAAGCTCTGATCTCCGACCCCGACATCATGGCCTCGTACGCCAGAGACATGGCCGGATTCTGCGAGGCCGGGGCCCCCGCCGCCGTGGTGCTGCCGCGCACCACCGAGCAGGTCCAGCACATCATGCGGACCGCGACCGCCCTCCGTACGCCCGTCGTCCCGCAGGGCGCGCGTACCGGGCTCTCCGGCGCGGCCAACGCCAGTGACGGCTGCGTCGTGCTGTCCCTCGTGAAGATGGACCGGATCCTGGAGATCAGCCCCGTCGACCGGATCGCGGTCGTCGAACCGGGCGTCGTCAACGCCGTGCTGTCCCGGGCCGTCGCCGAAAAGGGGCTCTACTACCCGCCGGACCCCTCCAGCTGGGAGACCTGCACCATCGGCGGGAACATCGGCACCGCGTCGGGCGGCCTGTGCTGCGTGAAGTACGGAGTGACCGCCGAGTACGTACTCGGCCTGGAGGTCGTGCTCGCCGACGGGCGGCTGCTCAGTACCGGCCGCCGTACCGCCAAGGGCGTCGCGGGGTACGACCTGACCCGGCTCTTCGTCGGCTCCGAGGGCAGCCTCGGCATCGTCGTCAAGGCGGTCCTCGCGCTGAAGCCCACCCCGCCCCAGCAGCTCGCCCTGGCAGCCGAGTTCGCCTCGGCGGCCGAGGCCTGTGACGCGGTCTGCCGGATCATGGAGCTCGGCCACACCCCCTCACTCCTCGAACTCATGGACCGCACCACGATCCAGGCCGTCAACCGGATGTCCCGGATGGGCCTCCCCGAGACCACCGAGGCCCTGCTGCTCGCCGCCTTCGACACCCCGGACCCGGCGGCCGACCTGGCCGCCGTCGGCGCGCTGTGCACGGCGGCCGGTGCCACCGACGTGGTGCCCGCCGGGGACGCCGCCGAGTCCGAACTGCTGCTCCAGGCAAGACGGTTGTCGCTCGTCGCGCTGGAGACCGTCAAGTCCGCCACGATGATCGACGACGTGTGCGTGCCGCGCTCGCAGCTGGGCGCGATGCTCGAAGGCACCGCAGCCATCGCCGCCAAGCACGACCTCACCATCGGCGTCTGCGCGCACGCGGGCGACGGCAACACGCACCCCGTCGTCTGCTTCGACCAGGACGACGCCGAGGAGTCCCGCCGGGCGCGGGAGTCCTTCGACGAGATCATGGCCCTCGGCCTGGAGCTGGGCGGCACGATCACCGGCGAACACGGCGTCGGCGTACTCAAGAAGGAGTGGCTGGCGCGTGAACTGGGCCCGGTGGGACTGGAGATGCAGCGCGGAGTCAAGCAGGCCTTCGACCCGCTGGGCCTGCTCAACCCCGGCAAACTCTTCTGATCCTCCTCACTCCGACCCCGTCGACCGGCCGCTCTCACTGGCCGTCGTCGTCGGACTCGTCCGACGGCCACGGGTCGCGCAGCCACAGATCGTCCGCCGGCAGCGGACTGAGCAGCGCGGCCAGACCGTCGTCGAGGCCGAGATGCGCACTCTCCGAACCGGGCGGCACCGCCCGCAGGGTCCGCTCCAGCCAGGCGGAGACCTGGGCGGTCGGCGCCTCCAGCAGGGCGTTGCCGTCGGGCGAGGTCAGCGCGAGACAGATGACGCTCTTCGTGTCCACCTTGGTCGGCCAGATCCGTACGTCACCGTGACCGCACGGCCTGAACACCCCCTCTACGATCAGCTCGCGGGCGAAGGTCCAGTTGACGGGGGTGTCGGAACAGATGTGGAAGCTGATGTGCACGGCGTAGGGGTCCTGGGTGCGGTAGCTCAGCCGGGCGGGGACGGGGATGCTGCGCTCCGGCGACAGCACCAGCTTGAGCTCCAGTTCACGTTCGACCACGGTATGCATGGCGTGCGTTCCTCTCCTTGTACGTACGCCCGACGGCGGGCCGTACAGGGTGAGAGCGCCCTGCCCGGCTTTCATTACGCGGGTTTCGAGGATGATTTGCCGATGACCGGAAAGTGGTCGAAGCAGCAGGACCGGTCCGACGCCATGCGGCGGTCTGATAGATGTGGAGCCTTTAAACCGACCGCCGTCCGACGGCCGGTCGGGCTCAATTGCGGATCTCAAGGAGATACGGGACCACGGTGATGAGCGCCCCAACCTCGGCAACCGGCGACGGCAGCCCCACGCCCGGCTACTACCCGGACCCATCCATTCCTGGATACGTGCGGTACTGGAACGGCGCTTCCTGGGTGCCCGGCACGAGCCGTCCCGCACCCGAGGACAGCGGCCAGGCCATGCCGGTGCCGCCCGGCGGCACGGCGCCCGCGCCCGTCTCGCCCTCCGCGCCGCTCCCTGCCGTACGCAGGGCCCCCGGCGTACCCGCCGTCCCGCAGGTCGAGGAGACCGGTCCGGTCTTCTTCGACGAGGAGCCCGGGTACGACAGCCGTCAGGAACCCTCGTCCGCCTGGCAGGCCGACGCCTCGCGGCAGGGCGGCTTCGGCGGCGAACGCGACCGCCGGGTCTCCTGGGGCGGCCCGGACCCGCGTACCCCTGCGGAGGCCCCGGCCCCGCCCGGTGTCCAGCAGCCCGGTCCCGCCGAACCGGTGCCGGACCCGCGCCGTGCCGAACTGCCCGCCGGGCAGCAGGCCTCCCGGCCTGCACTTCCCACGGGCCGTCAGGAGCCGCCCGACGGCACGGTCGCGCTCCGGGCGCTGCGCCCCGGTGGCGATGCGGGCCGTACGAGCAGGACCGACGGAACCCTGTCGATCCGGGCCATAAGCCCCAAGCAGCAGCAACCGCAGCAGCATGCTCAACAGCAGGCGCCGCAGCAGCAACTGCCGTCGCAACAGCAGGCGCCGCAGCCTGTTCAGCCGCAGGCCGTTCAGCCGCAGCCTGTCCAGCGGCAGGCTCAGCCCCAACCCGCGTTCCCCGCGCAGCAACAGCAACAGTTCCCCCCGCAGCAGGCTCAGCAGCCTCAGCAGCAGCCTCAGCAGCAGGCACCGCCCCCCTGGCCTCAGCAGGTGCACGAGCTCGCCAGGCCCGCCGCCGAGCCCGAGCAGCAGGGGCTGCCCGCCTGGAAGCCGGTCGTGGAGGACCCCTTCCTCCAGGCCGCCCGCGCCCAGGCCGCCGCCCGACCCGCGGGCCTCGGCAAGCGGTTCGCCGCGCGGCTGATCGACGCCGTGGTGCTGGGCGCGGTCGTCGGCGTGATCGCCGTGCCGTTGCTGACCAAGGCCGCCGACCACATCAACGGCAAGATCGACGAGGCCAAGCTCTCGGGTACGACCGTCACGGTCTGGCTGATCGACGGCACCACGGCCGGCTGCCTCGGTGCCGTCATCGGCGCGTTCCTCGTCCTGGGGCTGCTGTACGAGGCCGTCCCGACGGCCCGCTGGGGCCGGACCCTCGGCAAGAAGCTCTGCGGGGTCCAGGTCCGCGGCATGGAGTCGTACGAGGCGCCGGGCTTCCGCCCCGCGCTGATCCGCTGGCTGCTGTACGGCGTACTCGGTGTGCTGGTGGTCGGCGTCGTCGACGTGCTCTGGTGCCTGTTCGACCGGCCCTGGCGGCAGTGCCTGCACGACAAGGCGGCGGGCACGTTCGTGGCAGCCGACTGAGACCGACCACGGAAGTCCGACGACAGAAGTCCGACCACCGGAGACCGACCACGGAAGTCCGTCCGCCCCGGTGCCCGGTCACTCGTACGGCCTCGACCGGATGCGGTACCGGGCCGGGCGCGGTCGACTCGGGCCATGAGCACCGACCAGCCCTGGCCCGGCCGACGGCCCGAGGACGACCCCTTCGCGGGGAGGCCGTACGACGGTGTCCCGCCGCCGTCGCCGGGGCAGCCGTACAACAGCTCTCCGCCGCCCCCGCCGGGCGGCGGCAATCCGTACGGCCCGGGTGGCGGTGGCGGCAATCCGTACGGTCCCGGTAGCAGCGGCGGTAGCGGCGGCCCGTACGGCCCCCCGCCGGGCGGTGGTGACCCGTACGGCGGGAGTACGCCTCCGCCCTACGACCCGAACGCGTACGGCGGCGGTGGCCCCCACGGCGGCAACGACCCGCTCTCCGGGATGGCGCCGCTCGCGCCGAGCGGCAAGCGGGTGCTGGCCCGCATCATCGACATCGTGCTCATCGCCGTGATCGTCTGGCTGATCTCATTGATCTGGGGCGGGCTGCGGTACAACACGGACCACACGGACTACGGCCGGTCGGTCTGGCAGAGCGTGCTCGCGGCGGTGCTCTTCATCGGCTACGACGTGCTCATGACGGTCAGGTGCAACGGCCGGACCCTGGGCAAGAGCCTGCTGGGCCTGCGCACCGCGAATCTCAACGACGGCACCACGCCCACCACTCAGGCCGCGTTCGTCCGGGCCTGTGTGCTGTGGCTGCCCGCGGTGTTCTGCTGCGCCTGTGTCTGGACCGCGATCTGCGGCGGTTGGAGCTTCTTCGACAAGCCGTACAAGCAGGGGCTGCACGACAAGGCCGCGAAGACCGTGGTGGTGGTCTCACCCCCGCAGTGAGTGCTCCCCGACCCGGCCGGCACCGATCTGCGGCGAGCTCACCCGCAGCGCGGCCGGCGGGGTGGTGCCGCCGGCGGGCGCGGTGGCCCGGCCCGTACCGGATCCGCCGCTCGCGGCACTCTCGGCGTTCGCAGCGTTCTCGGCCTCGGCGCTCTCGGCCCGCGCCAGACGCGCCGCTTTCGGCATGGGCACGGTGACCGCGACGAGCAGACCGAGGATCAGAGCCGCCAGTGCGATGACCGCGACTCCGACGCCCGACGTGGTGCGCGAGAGCAGCAGCATCGCGAAGGAGGAGGAGACGACAGTGGCCGAACCGTACGAGAGCTGTGCGGCGGTCGGAAGCTGTGCGGCAGTCGGACGCGTCATGGCGATATCCGTCCTAGGGACAGCGGTTGAGGTGGTCGGGTCGACAAAGCGTGACATCACGCAGTCGAGTGCGACTCTAATCCGACGGATGCCCGAGCGGAACAGCTGGTAAGCGTGGCCTAACCCACGGTGCCGGTGCATGGGGGGCGCACGGAGTCACGGCCCCATCCAACTGGCGAGACCGACGCGCCTGTTGACGCTCCGTGACGGTGTTGCGGAGCCGCTCCGGAGAGACTTTGGAGGGACTGTGGGGACGCTGTGAGCCGTCCGGATACCGGAAACAGCGCCCTGCATAGTGCAGTTGGTATGCGCAAGTCAAGATCTGTCTTTTCTTTCGCACCTCCGATCGAATGTCGTCACTTGAGACGCGTTCCGGGAGGACAGCACCAGGTGAATATCAAGAGACGGGCGACAACCCGGGTGGCAGCCGTGCTCGTGGCCATCGCCGCGACCACAGCCACCGCTTCGACGTACGCCACCGCCCAGGCCGACACCAAGGCGCCCACGGGCACGGCGACTTCGAAGAAGATCGACCGCCGTGACCCGGCGACCCTGCTGAAGGGCCAGAAGCACAACCTCGACAGCCCGTTCAGCAAGCAGCAGAACAAGGAGCGCCAGGCCGCGCTCCAGCAGGTCATATCAGGCCACAAGAAGACGCAGTCGCACGACGGTTCCAAGGTGGTGCGCCTCGACGACAAGAAGTACGTCGAGCTGGGCCGCGAGAAGACCGACAAGATCTTCACGATCCTGGTGCAGTTCGGCGACACGGTCGACGACACGACCATGTACGACCCGGACGGCCCCGACGGGCCGAAGCCCCCGGTCAAGAAGTACGGCGGCACGCCCGGCCCCGCGCACAACGAGATAGCCCAGCCCGACCGCAAGAAGGACAACAGCACGGCGTGGCAGGCGGACTACAACCGCGACCACTTCCAGAACCTGTACTTCGGCACGGGCAAGGGCCAGGACTCGCTCAAGTCGTACTACGAGAAGACCTCGTCCGGCCGGTACTCCGTCGACGGCGAGGTCGCCGACTGGGTCAGCGTCCCGAACAACGAGGCCCGCTACGGCTCCAACTACTGCGGCTCCAGCATCTGCGCCAACGCCGGTGACCTGGTCCGCGACGGCGTCAACGCCTGGGTGGCCGCGCAGAAGGCCGCGGGCAAGACCGACGCCGAGATCAAGACGACCCTGGCCAGCTACGACCAGTGGGACCGCTACGACTACGACGGCGACGGCAACTTCAACGAGCCCGACGGCTACATCGACCACTTCCAGATCGTGCACGCGGGCGAGGACGAGTCCGCGGGCGGCGGCGCGCAGGGCCCGGACGCCCTCTGGGCACACCGCTCCTACGTGTACGGCACGGACACCGGCAAGACCGGCCCGGCCGACAACAAGTCGGGTGGCACGCCGGTCGGTGACACCGGCATCTGGGTCGGCGACTACACCATGCAGCCCGAGAACGGCGGCCTCGGTGTCTTCGCCCACGAGTACGCCCACGACCTGGGCCTGCCCGACGAGTACGACACCACCAACACCGCCGAGAACGGCGTCGGTTTCTGGTCGCTGATGTCGGCGGGCTCCTGGCTGAGCACCGGCGACAACGCCATCGGCAACAAGCCGGGCGACATGTCCGCCTGGGACAAGCTTCAGCTGGGCTGGCTCGACTACGACACGGCGAAGGCCGCGACGAAGTCGACCCACAAGCTGGGCGTCTCGGAGTACAACACCAAGAACAAGCAGGCGCTCGTCGTCTCGCTGCCGGACAAGGCCGTCACCACCACGGTCGTGAAGCCGGCCGAGGGCACCAAGCAGTGGTGGAGCGGGATGGGCGACGACCTGTCCAACACCCTGACCCGCTCGGTCGACCTGACCGGTAAGTCCGCTGCCTCGCTGGACCTTTCGGGCTGGTGGGACATCGAGAAGGACTACGACTTCCTCTACACCGAGGTGTCGACGGACGGTGGCGCCAACTGGACCGCGATCGACGGCAAGGCCGACGGCGCGCAGATCCCGCGCGACGGTGGCGACAAGCCGGCGCTGACCGGTTCGTCCGCCGCGTACAAGAGCCTGTCGTTCCCGCTGGACGCCTACGCGGGCAAGAAGATCGACCTCCGCTTCCGCTACACGTCCGACGGCGGAGTGTCCGGCAAGGGCTTCACGGCCGACAAGATCTCGGTGAACGCCGACGGCGCCCCGCTCTTCACGGACAACGCCGAGACGGACGACGCGGGTTGGACCTCGAAGGGCTTCTCGCGCATCGGTGAGTCGTTCTCCAAGGACTACCCGCAGTACTACATCGCCGAGAACCGTCAGTACGTTTCGTACGACCAGACGCTGAAGACCGGTCCGTACAACTTCGGCTTCTCGAAGACCCGTCCGGACTGGGTCGAGTACTACCCGTACCAGAAGGGCCTGATGGTCTGGCAGTGGGACACCTCCCAGCCGGACAACAACGTCAGCGCCCACCCGGGCAAGGGCCTGATCCTGCCGGTCGACTCGCACGCCAAGCCGCTGAAGTGGGCGGACGGCACGGTCATCCGGAACAAGATCCAGCCCTTCGACGCACCGTTCAGCTGGTACCCGACCAACGGGTTCACGCTGCACAACGCGGACGTCGCGAAGCGGATCGCCCCGCAGCTGGGCGTACCGGCCTTCGACGACCACACGGGTACGTACTGGTACAAGGAGAATGGGACCGGCAGTGTGCAGGTAACTGACACCAACACCCGGATCTCGATCCTCCAGCAGCCGCTGAGTGGCTCGACGATCACGCTCCAGGTTGGTCCCTCGCACCGCTGATCAACGTTTCCGCAGGTCAAAGCATGATCGGCCGTCGCCCTCTAGCGGGCGGCGGCCGATCGTGTTTAGGTGCGTCTTGCACAGCTCTTATTGACACGACGTCTCACGGGGGAGATGAACGGTATGCCAGGTGGCGGATTCAGCAGACTGCCGAACGGCAGCGTGGTGGTGGCGCTCACGCTGCCCAGCCCGGACAGGCTGACGCAGGTCCGGATACTCGTCCACGCCGGAAACCGGGCGCGGGCGCTGACCCGGCTACGGAATCTGGGGTTGCGCGCGGTGTATCTGCGCGGTAACACACAGCCGCCGACGCCCGACGAGATCACGGCGGTGCTGCACCATCCGGACGGTCTGCTGTGGCGCGCGGTGCCACAGGAGACGGCGGAGCTGTGGCACCCGATCAGGGCGCTGCTGCGGTCGTGACGCGGGGCGTACGGGGCCGTACGCGGTACGCGGGGTCGTCAGCGGGGCGTACGGGACGAGCGAGGCCCGCGGGGTGCGCGGGGCGTACGCGGTGGGCTCACGTGTTGGACGGGCTGGTGACCGGGCTGCCGGTCAGCTCCACCCCCGCGGCCCGCATCTCCTCCAGCGCACGGCCGGTGGTCGCCTCGGCGACCCCGGCCGTGAGGTCGAGCAGGACATGCGTCCCGAACCCCTCCCGCACCGCGTCGAGCGCCGTGGCCCGGACACAGTGGTCCGTCGCGATACCGACCACGTCGACCGCCGTGATCTCGCGGGCCCGTAGCCAGTCGGCCAGCGACACGCCGTTCTCGTCCAGGCCCTCGAAGCCGCTGTACGCCGCCGCGTAGGCGCCCTTGTCGAAGACGGCGTCGATCGCGCCGGACGCCACCGCCGGTGCGAAGTTCGGGTGGAAGCCCACCCCCTCCGTACCGGCCACGCAGTGCGCGGGCCAGGAGTGGACGAAGTCCGGGTTCCGGGAGAAGTGGTTGCCCGGGTTCACGTGGTGGTCGCGGGTGGCCACCACGTGGCGGTAACAGGCGGAGGACTGCCCGATCAGGTCCGTGATCGCGGCAGCGGTGTCCGCACCTCCGGTGACTGCGAGGCTGCCGCCTTCGCAGAAGTCGTTCTGCACGTCGACGACGATCAGGGCGCGGTGCATGGCGGGCTTCCTTCGCAGGTTCGGACGCAGGGGTTCGGGTGAGAGGTGCGGGTGCCGGGCTGCTGGCACGGAGTGCCGTCCGGCCTGGCCTTGCATTCCCGCTCACCAGTCGTTCATGCGTACTCGGCTGGTTCGTGCGTGCCCGGTTGATTCCCGGGCGCTCGGCCGGTTTCACACGTACGCGGTCGGTTCACCTGTGCTCGGTCGGTTCACACGTACGCGCTCGGTTCACACCTGCCGAGTCGGCTCACACGTACTCGGTCGGGATGACCGGCTCGCCGCGGGAGAGCTGGATCGCCGACATCGGCAGCGTGCCCCGGACCGTGAGGTGCCGCTCGCGCACCGTGTCCAGGGGCTCGCGTTCGATGATCTCGCCGTCCTCGACCAGCCGCACCAGGAGCTGCCGGTCCGCCAGTTCCACGGGCACCGGTCCGGTGCCGATCACCTCGGCCTCGGCGACCCCGTCGGCGTCGGTCCGGCGCGCGGCCCACTTGCGCCCGCCCCGCGACGTCTTGGCGCCCATCGACTTCTTCGCCACCGGCTCCAGCGGTGCGGCGGGGTCGGCGGAGGTGGCGCGGGCGACCAGCTTGTAGACCATGGAGCAGGTGGGGTGCCCGCTGCCGGTGACGAGCTGGGTGCCGACCCCGTACGCGTCGACGGGCGCCGCGGCCAGCGAGGCGATGGCGTACTCGTCGAGGTCGGAGGTGACCACGATCTTCGTGTCGGTCGCGCCCAGCGAGTCGAGCTGCTGGCGGACCTTGTGCGCGACGAGCAGCAGGTCCCCGGAGTCGATCCGTACCGCGCCCAGTCCGGGCCCCGCCGCCTCGACCGCCGTACGGACCGCTTCGGTCACGTCGTACGTGTCGACCAGCAGGGTGGTGTCCCGGCCGAGGGCGCCGACCTGGGCGGTGAAGGCCTGCCGCTCGTCGTCGTGGAGCAGGGTGAAGGCGTGCGCGCTGGTGCCGACGGTGGGGATCCCGTAGCGGAAACCGGCCGCCAGGTCGGACGTGGTGGAGAAGCCGCCGATGTACGCCGCGCGGGCCGAGGCGACGGCCGCCAGCTCGTGGGTGCGCCGGGCGCCCATCTCGATCAGCGGGCGCCCGCCGGCCGCCGCGTTCATCCGCGAGGCCGCGGCGGCGATGGCCGAGTCGTGGTTGAGGATCGAGAGGATCACGGTCTCCAGGAGGACGCACTCCGCGAAGGAGCCCTCGACCCGCAGGACCGGGGAGCCGGGGAAGTACACCTCGCCCTCGGGGTAGCCCCAGATGTCGCCGCTGAAGCGGTAGGAGGCGAGCCATTCGGCGGTGGGGGCGTCGACGACTTCCTGCTCGCGCAGGAAGCGCAGCTGGCTCTCGTCGAAGCGGAAGTTCTCGACGGCGTCCAGGACCCGTCCGGTGCCCGCCACGACGCCGTAGCGCCGCCCCTCGGGCAGCCGCCGGGTGAAGACCTCGAAGACCGACCTGCGGTCCGCGCTGCCGGCCTTGAGGGCGGCCTGGAGCATCGTGAGCTCGTACTGGTCCGTGAAGAGCGCTGTCGACGGCACATGCACCGGCAGGCCAAGGTCCGCAACGTTCACAACGGTCAACCTCGCACGTTCGTCCGGACCGGCCGGGCTGGTTCGGCCGGGAATCCGGGGGAGTCTCCCCAGGGGATGGGGCGTGCGAAGGATGCTACCCCCTATTTCGTCAGAGTGACGAGATGTGGCTACCGGTGTGTGCGCCGCCACTCCCGGGGTGGCAGCATGGGGGGCGTGAGTGTTGCTCCCGTAGAGATCGAACGTCCCGAATCGGCCGAGGAGGCCTTCGCCGTTCCCGAACCGGACGTGCCGTGGGTGACTCTCGTCCACAACGATCCGGTCAACCTGATGAGCTATGTCGCCTATGTCTTCCAGGCCTACTTCGGCTACTCGAAGGACAAGGCGCACAAGCTGATGCTCGATGTGCACCAGAAGGGCCGTGCCGTTGTCTCCAGCGGCAGCCGCGAGGAGATGGAACGCGACGTGCAGGCGATGCATGGGTACGGCCTGTGGGCCACTCTCACCCAGGACCGCAACTGATGGCCGGTCCGTTCGAGGCGATCAGCGGTGGCGGGGCGGCCATCGGGCTCGACGAGGTCGAGATGTCCATCCTGCGCTCGCTCGTCGTGCAGCTCCTGGAGCTGGTCGGCCCCGGCCAGGCTCCGGTCGAGGGGGAGGACCCGCTGGCCGAGCTGTTCGCCGAGGGGCCGAGCGAGCCGCCCGCCGACCCGGCGCTGGCCCGCCTCTTCCCGGACGCGTACGGCGAGAAGGAGCCGGACTTCTCCTCGGAGTTCCGCCGCTTCACCGAGAACGACCTGCGCGCGCGCAAGCGCGAGGACGCCCTGGCGGTCGTCCGGGCACTGGACGAGGCCGGCGCCCCGGCGGACGATGCGGCCGTGGGGCGGGGCGGGAGCGTCGTGGTGCTCAAGCTCTCCGCCGAGGACTCGCGCCACTGGCTCGGCGCGCTCAACGACCTGCGGCTGACCATCGGCACCCGTCTCGAAGTCACCGACGAGGACGAGGACGGGCAGTTGTACCGGCTGCCGGACGACGATCCGCGCAAGCCGATGGTGATGGCGTATCTCTGGCTCGGCGCACTCCAGGAATCGCTCGTGGAAACCCTTATGCCGTAATGCCTGCCCGCTTCCTCGGTAACGCCCCCGCTCTTCTCCCCGCTCAGGGGACGCTCAAATCCGGATAACGATGACGTCACCGCGGCGGAATGCTTTGGTCCGCCCGGTGCTCTTCGTCCGGTTCTTCCAGTGGCGTGGGTCACATTTCCGCTGGAAGATCGCTGTTGTCGCCGTGATAAATCTTCACGACCACTCGGGACGCCACCCCATCGTTCCCGAGGGCGTCAGGGCCTGAAAGCCGACCGACCGTCGGCAGCACTCCAGCCGGATTCCCGGGCTCTGCTCTCCAGGATCGTCACAGCCGGTCCGAGCCTCGTACGGCCGGGTCGGCATGGAGAAAGGCGCAACACATGACCTCAGTGCAGGTCGACAAGGAATTCGACGACAGCGAGACCGGGGACGTCACGTCGGGCGAGGGCTACCAGCGGGGTCTGGGGGCGCGCCAGATCCAGATGATCGCGATCGGCGGGGCCATCGGCACCGGCCTCTTCCTCGGTGCGGGCAAGGCGATATCGAAGGCCGGTCCCAGCCTCATCCTCGCCTACGCCATAGCCGGCCTGGTCATCTTCTTCATCATGCGGGCGCTGGGCGAACTGCTCATGTACCGCCCGGTCTCCGGCTCCTTCTCCGAATACGCCCGAGAATTCGTGGGCCCCTTCGCCGGATACGTCACCGGCTGGACCTACTGGCTCTTCTGGGTCGTCACCGGCATTACCGAAGTCACCGCGGCAGCCACCTACATGACCTTCTGGTGGAACATCCCCCAGTGGCTCTCGGCCCTGGTCTTCACACTGATCCTCTACGGCGTGAACCTGATCTCCGTAAAACTCTTCGGAGAGCTCGAATTCTGGTTCTCGATGGTCAAGGTCACCGCGATCATCGGCATGATCCTCATCTGCGCCGGCGTCCTCACCGTCGGTTTCTCCGACGCCGGTGACACCGCGAGCGTCACCCACCTGTGGGACCTCGGCGGCTTCTTCCCCAAGGGCATCACGGGCACCCTGATGACCCTCCAGATCGTGATGTTCGCCTTCCTCGCCGTCGAACTGGTCGGTGTCACCGCGGGGGAGTCCAAGAACCCGAAGACGGTCCTGCCCAAGGCGATCAACACCGTGCCGTGGCGCATCGCCGTCTTCTACATCGGCGCACTCGTCATGATCCTGTCGGTCGTCCCCTGGACCTCGTTCCAGCCCGGCGTCAGCCCCTTCGTCGCGGCCTTCCAGAAGATGGGCCTGAGCCTCGGCGCCGCCATCGTCAACTTCGTCGTCCTGACCGCGGCGCTCTCCTCCTGCAACTCCGGCATGTACTCCACCGGCCGGATGCTGCGCGACCTGGCACTCAACGGCCAGGGCCCGAAGGCCTTCACCACCCTGACGAAGAGCGGCACCCCGCTGGTCGGCACCACGGTCTCCGCCGCGCTGATGCTCGTCGGCGTCTGGATCAACTACCAGTGGCCCGGCGACGCGTTCACCTACGTGGTGTCCTTCGCGACCATCTCCGGCATGTGGGCCTGGATCATGATCCTGGTCTGCCAGATCCGCTACCGCGCGAAGTCGGACCGCGGTGAACTCCCGAAATCCAGCTTCCGGGCCCCCGGCGCCCCCTGGACCAGCTGGTTCTCGCTCGGCTTCATCGGCCTGGTCATCGTGATGATGGGCATCGACAAGGACGCCAGGATCTCGCTGTACTGCGCCCCGCTCTGGGCCGCGATCCTCGGCCTCTCCTACCTGGTGCTGAAGTCCCGCAACCCGGCAGGCGCGGCCTTCAACAAGCGCTGATCACCGACAACTTCTCAGCATGTGGGCTCCGCCGTACCGAACTCCGGTACGCCGGAGCCCACCCGTCGCCCACCGCCACCCTGCCTGACGCGCTCCACGCGGCCCCCTTGGTCCTGCTGCTTATCCTGAACAGCATGCTGACCCTTACCCAGGCCCTGTACGACCAGATCGTGGCGCACGCCCGCGCCGACCACCCCGACGAGGCGTGCGGCATGGTCGCGGGCCCGGCGGGCACCGACCGCCCCGAGCGGTTCATCCCGATGCTGAACGCCGCCCGCTCGCCCACGTTCTACGAGTTCGACTCGGCGGATCTGCTGAAGCTCTACCGCGACCTGGACGACCGCGACGAGGAACCCGTCATCGTCTACCACTCGCACACCGCGACCGAGGCCTACCCGTCGCGCACCGACGTCAGCTACGCGAACGAGCCCGGCGCCCACTACGTCCTGGTCTCCACCGCCGACACCGACGGCTCGGGACCCTTCCAGTTCCGCTCCTACCGGATCCTCGAAGGCGTCATCACCGAGGAAGAAGTGAAGATCGTCCAGTGACCGCCCGACGGCTTCCCGGTGATTGTCCAGTAGGCGGACCGATCGATCCCGCATACCGAGATCACACTCGGGTTCACGGGACGGGAATCGATACGATGAGCCCATGGTTCCCCCTGACGTGAGCGAAAAGACGCCGAGCGCCCTGCTGCTCGTTTCGCGGCTGCACGTCGACCTGTGCCGTCTCGCGAGCGCCATCTGTCCGCGCCGCGCTGCCGTCTGAGCCGCGGCCCCGCGTACGCACGACGCACCATCCTTCGGCACCACACGCGCTCTGCCGCGCCCTCCGCCTCACCACCCGACAGGAGCCCAGCCATGGCCATCGAGGTCCGCATCCCCACCATCCTCCGCACCTACACCGACGGCGCCAAGGCCGTCGAAGGCAGCGGTGACACCCTCGCCGACCTGTTCGCCGACCTCGAATCCCGGCACAACGGCATCCGCGAGCGCATCGTCGACGGCGACCAGCTCCGCCGCTTCGTGAACGTCTACCTCAACGACGAGGACGTCCGCTTCCTCGACGGCATCTCCACCAAGCTGGCCGACGGCGACAGCGTCACGATCCTCCCGGCCGTGGCCGGCGGCATGGTCTGAGCCCGATGCGATACGACTCCCCGCTTGCGGCGGTGGGCAACACCCCGCTCGTACGGCTCCCGCGCCTCTCCCCGTCGGACGACGTCCGGATCTGGGCGAAGCTGGAGGACCGCAACCCGACCGGTTCGATCAAGGACCGCCCCGCGCTCCACATGGTCGAACAGGCCGAGAAGGACGGCCGGTTGACACCCGGCTGCACCATCCTGGAGCCCACCTCGGGCAACACCGGCATCTCGCTCGCGATGGCGGCCAAGCTCAAGGGCTACCGCATCGTCTGCGTCATGCCGGAGAACACCTCGCAGGAACGGCGCGACCTGCTCACCATGTGGGGAGCGGAGATCATCTCCTCACCGGCCGCGGGCGGTTCCAACACCGCCGTGCGCGTCGCCAAGGAAATTGCCGCCGAGCACCCGGACTGGGTGATGCTCTACCAGTACGGAAACCCGGACAACGCGGGCGCGCACTACGCGACCACCGGCCCGGAGATCCTCGCCGACCTGCCCTCCGTCACCCACTTCGTCGCGGGCCTGGGCACCACCGGCACCCTGATGGGCGTCGGCCGCTTCCTGCGCGAACAGGTGCCCGGCATCCGCATCGTCGCCGCCGAACCGCGCTACGACGACCTGGTGTACGGCCTGCGCAACCTCGACGAGGGGTTCGTCCCCGAGCTGTACGACGCCTCGGTGCTCACCACCCGCTTCTCGGTGGGCAGCGCGGACGCGGTGACCCGCACCCGTGAACTCCTCCAGCAGGAAGGCATCTTCGCGGGTGTCTCGACGGGCGCGGCACTGCACGCCGCGATCGGGGTCGGGAAGAAGGCCGTACAGGCGGGGGAGACGGCGGACATCGTCTTCGTCGTGGCCGACGGCGGCTGGAAGTACCTGTCGACCGGGGTCTACACGGCGCCGACGACGGAGGCCGCCATCGAGACCCTCCAGGGCCAGCTCTGGGCGTGAGTCGTTCCCGGCCGCCGGAGGGAGTGGAACCGGACTTCCCCGGCGGCCGAGGAGTGCGACAGCGGAACTCCCTCAGCCGGTTACCGCGCCCAGCCGGTTGCCCCGCCTCTCAGCCGGTTACCGCGCTTCTCAGCCGGTTACCGCGCCAAGTGCCGCACCCGGTCCCACAGCGCCGCGTCCGCGGCCCCCGCCCGCCGCCGGAATTCCGCCACCGGCACATCCCGCAGCTCGTCCGTCTCCAGGAAACTCGCCCGGCCCTGCACGTCCCCCACCGTTCCGGGCGGCAGCGCGATCACCCCGGGCCGCTCCTCGTGGTGCTTGCTGGTGATCTTCGCGACCAGGGCCGCCTTCCCCCGTACCGACAGCACCAGACAGGGCCGGTCCTTGCCGCCCGGCCCGTCCTCGTACGGCACGAACGCCCACCAGATCTCGCCCGCCACCGGCAGCCGCCCCGGCGCACGCCCCCGGTCCGAGGGCCGCTCCGTCCGGCGCCCGGGACCGCGGCCACCTCCCGGCCTGCCGGGAGGCCGCGTCCGGCCGTTCGACCGGCGCCCGCCCCGGGCCCGCCCGTCGACGACCGAGGCGACCAGGGCGATCAGTACGACGACGATCAGGGCGAGCAGCCAGCGCGTATCCATGCACCCGACCGTACCGGCGCGCCCCGCAGCGCCGTGCACGGCCGTGCGGCCCACCCGAACCGGTGACAGCGCGGGTGAGTTCCCCCACAACGGCCCTCCGTGGAGGAGCGACCGCCGCTCCCGCGCCTTAGGCTCGACAAACCGCTCGACCCCCGTCGCCCGGCCCGTCCACGGAGGTTCCGACTCCATGAAGCTCACCGTCGTCGGCTGCTCGGGGTCGTTCCCCTCCGCGGAATCGGCCTGTTCGAGCTACCTAGTAGAGGCCGACGGCTTCCGGCTGCTCCTCGACATGGGCAACGGCGCCCTGGGTGAACTGCAGCACTACTGCGGTCTCTACGACCTCGACGCCGTCTTCCTCAGCCATCTCCACTCGGACCACTGCATCGACATGTGCGCGTATTTCGTCGCGCGCTACTACCGGCACGACGGCGGACGCTGCCCCGCGATCCCGGTGTACGCGCCCGAGGGCGCGGCCGAGCGGCTGACCACGGCGTACGCGGACACGCCGTCGTCCTCCTCGATGGGCGAGGTCTTCGACTTCCACGACCTGAAACCGGCGTCGTTCGACATCGGACCGTTCTCCGTACGCACGGAGGAGGTCTGCCACCCGGTCGAGTCGTACGCCATCCGCATCGAGCACGGCGGCTCCTCGCTCACGTACTCCGGGGACACCGGCGTCTGCGACTCCCTGCACGACCTGGCGACCGGCACGGACCTGTTCCTCTGCGAGGCGTCCTTCACCCACGGCAAGGAGGACGTCGCCGACCTCCACCTCAACGGCCGCGAGGCCGGCGCCCACGCGGCGCGCGCCGGGGTGGGCCGCATGGTGCTCACCCACATCCCGCCGTGGACGGACGGCAAGCGCAACCTGGCGGACGCGCGGGCGGTGTACGACGGGCCGGTGGAACTGGCCCGGCCCGGCGCGGTGTACGAGATCTGAGCCTCCGCCCCCCGTCGGTCCGCCGGGGGCTACGCCTTCGTCACGTCGTCGACGTCGTCGTCCGGTTCGCGCCCCGGCGTCATCACGTTGAACTTGGTGATGACGAAGCGGAAGACCACGTAGTACACGACCGCGAAACACAGCCCGATCGGAATGATCAGCCAGGGTTTCGTGTCGAGGTGCCAGTTGATGACGTAGTCGATGAGCCCGGCGGAGAAGCTGAAACCCGCATGGACCCCGAGGGCCCAGGTGATCCCCATCGAGGCACCGGTCAGCAGCGCGTGCAGGCCGTACAGCAGCGGCGCCGCGAACATGAACGAGAACTCCAGCGGCTCGGTCACCCCGGTGACGAACGACGTCAGGGCCACCGAGATCATCAGGCCCGTCACCTGCTTGCGGCGCTCCGGCCGGGCGCAGTGCGCGATGGCCAGCGCCGCGGCGGGCAGGCCGAACATCATGATCGGGAAGAACCCCGACATGAACTGGCCGGCACTCGGGTCGCCCGCGAAGAAACGGGTCAGGTCACCCTGCACCCCGGTCCCGTCCGGCTTGGTGTAACTGCCTGCCTGGAACCAGAAGAAGGTGTTCAGGAACTGGTGCATACCGATCGGGATGAGCAGCCGGTTGGCGACACCGAAGATCGCCGAGCCCCAGGCGCCCAGGTCGATCAGATGCTTCGCGAACCAGGTCAGCGCGTCACCGACCGGCTGCCACAGCAGCCCGAACGCCACCCCGAGCACGACACAGATGAAGGCCATCAGGATCGGGACGAGCCGCCGGCCGTTGAAGAAGCCGAGCCAGTCGACCAGCCGGGTGCGGTGGAACCGCTGCCAGACGATCGCGGTCAGCAGCCCGATGAGGATGCCGCCGAGCACCCCGGGGTTCTGTGGGGTGCCGTTGGGGAGCGCCTTGGTGACGCTGCCGCCGATCGGGAAGGCGCCCAGGACCCCGTGGTAGACGAGGAAGCCGACGACCGCGGCGAGGGCCGTCGAGCCGTCCGCCTTCTTGGCGAAGCCGATCGCCACGCCGATGCAGAAGAGCAGGGGCAGCCCGAAGGCCCCGTCGAGGATCGCGTTGCCCCCGGCCAGGAAGACCTTGGAGGTCTTGTCCCAGAAGGCGCCGTGCAGGTAGGCGGAGAAGAGGTTGCCGAGACTGACGAGCAGACCTGCGGCGGGCAGTACGGCGACCGGTAGCTGAAGGCTGCGTCCGACCTTCTGGAGCCCCTGGAACAGGCCGTTCCACCACTTCTTCGCCGGCACGTTCTGTGGCACGGCCGCGCTGCTGGTGCTCATTCGGCGTCCTCCTGGCGTCGGCCTGTCGGGCGATCCGCCGCACGGAGGCGGGCCCCCGGCACGGCGTGCGCCGGCGCCGAGCCCCGGGCGCGGCACCCGTGATCGTCAGCTTGCGATCCGGTGCCGTTTCACGCTCGTATAACTGGTCCAAACGTGCGTTACCGTAACCAAACGGACAGAGCGGCGAATCGCCGGATCGCCGGGTTGCCGGTTCACAGGCTCGCCGGATCGCGAAGAGACGTGTCGCGAACGGACACCTCGCGAACGGGCGCCTCGCGAAGAGACATTCACACGAAGAGACATTCAGGAGTCGGACATGGCCACCAAGGCTGAGAAGATCGTCGCCGGGCTCGGCGGACTCGACAACATCGAAGAGATCGAGGGCTGCATCACCCGGCTGCGCACCGAGGTGGCGGACCCCTCCCTGGTCGACGAGGCCGCGCTCAAGGCCGCGGGCGCCCACGGGGTGGTCAAGATGGGGACCTCGGTCCAGGTCGTGGTCGGCACCGACGCCGACCCGATCGCGGCCGACATCGAAGACATGATGTGAGCCGCGTGTGAGCCGCGGAACCACCGGGCCGCCGGGCGACTGACCCGCCCGGCGGATCACCGACACGGGAAGGGCCCGTTCGGGGCACCGAAAGGCGTCCCGGACCGGCCCGTCCGCAGCCGCCCGGCACCCCTCCCCACCGCGGCCGATAGGCTCGGCCCCATGTCTCGTATCGACGGCCGCACCCCCGAAGCGCTCCGCCCGGTCACCATTGAGCGCGCCTGGAGCAAGCACGCAGAGGGCTCTGTCCTCATCTCCTTCGGCGACACCAAAGTCTTCTGCACCGCCTCCTTCACCGAAGGAGTCCCGCGCTGGCGCAAGGGCAGCGGGGAGGGCTGGGTCACCGCCGAGTACTCGATGCTCCCGCGCTCCACCAACACCCGCGGCGACCGTGAGTCCGTACGCGGCAAGATCGGCGGCCGTACGCACGAGATCTCCCGGCTGATCGGCCGTTCGCTGCGCGCGGTCATCGACTACAAGGCGCTCGGCGAGAACACGATCGTGCTGGACTGCGATGTCCTCCAGGCCGACGGCGGCACCCGTACGGCCGCGATCACCGGCGCGTACGTCGCCCTCGCCGACGCGGTCACCTGGGCCCAGTCCAAGAAGCTCATCAAGTCGGGCCGCAAGCCCCTCACCGACACCGTCTCCGCGGTCAGCGTCGGCATCGTCGACGGCGCACCGCTGCTCGACCTCTGCTACGTGGAGGACGTGCGCGCCGAGACCGACATGAACGTCGTCTGCACCGGCGACGGCCGTTTCGTGGAGGTCCAGGGCACCGCCGAGGCCGAGCCCTTCGACCGCAAGGAGCTCAACGCCCTGCTCGACCTGGCCACCGCCGGCTGCGCGGACCTCACGGCGCTCCAGGTCGAAGCGCTCGGCAAGTAGAACCGAGGCCCCGGCGGCCGAACCGGGGCTTCGCGCCGCGGCTCTCGGCAGCCAGGACCGGAACTCCCGGCAGGCGGAGCCGAAGCAACCCACCGCGGCGCCCCGTGCGTCCGTACGGCACGGGCGCACGGGTCGAACCGTGCGCCCGTCCGCATCACACGCAACACCGGCGGGCGCCCGGCGCCTGCCGAGGCACCCGGCTGATCCCGGCGGGCCCGATACTGGACCCATGACCCGTCTGATCCTCGCCACCCGCAACGCCGGGAAAATCACCGAGCTCGAAGCGATCCTCACCGACGCGGGCCTGCCCCACGAACTGGTCGGCACCGATGCGTACCCCGAAGTCCCGGACGTCAAGGAAACGGGGATCACCTTCGCCGAGAACGCCCTGCTGAAGGCCCACGCCATGGCGCGGGCCACCGGCCTCCCGGCGGTCGCCGACGACTCGGGCCTCTGCGTCGACGTACTGAACGGCGCCCCCGGCATCTTCTCGGCCCGCTGGGCCGGCACCCACGGCGACGACGCGGCGAACCTCCGTCTGCTGCTGGCTCAGCTGTCGGACATCGAAGCCCCGAACCGCGGCGCCCACTTCGCGTGCGCGGCGGCGCTGGCCCTCCCGGACGGTACGGAACGGGTGGTCGAGGGCCGCCTGCTGGGCACCCTCCGCCACGTCCCGGCCGGATCGGGCGGCTTCGGCTACGACCCGATCCTCCAGCCGGCGGGCGAGACGCGAACCTGCGCGGAACTGACCGCGGGGGAGAAGAACGCGATCAGCCACCGGGGGGAGGCGTTCCGGGCGTTGGTGCCGGTGGTGCGGGAGCTGTTGGGCTGAGTTCGCACCGTAAGCCTTCAACAGTGAACCCCCTTCGAATCGAAGGGGGTTCACTGGATTCACCCGTAGGCCCGGTGGGATTTGAACCCACGACACACCGGACCTAAACCGGCGCCCTCTGGCCAGACTGGGGTACGGACCCGCGTCAACCTTACTGTGCCCCGTGGCGTAGGTGCCAAGTGGTCGCGTCCCGTGGTCCGCGGCCGGCGAACGTACCCGTTTGACTGTGACATGACGGACACAGGTACCTGAGGTTCTCGCGACGGTCGTCCAGCCGGTCGCCGTTGATGTGGTCGATCTCCAGCACCAGTCGTCTGCCCTGCCAGGTGTCACCGATGCCGCACTCGGCGCAGATGTGCGGGACGTCCAAGTCGTCGAGCGCGCGCCGCAGTTTCACGGTTCTCGTCCGGGGCGAACCAGGGGCTCGTTGCCGCAGGATTTCGTCGGCGGATCCCCGGAGGGGTGAGACTTTGCCACCGGCGTGTCCCTGGCCGGTGAAGTGCTCGGTGGAGATCCCGTGGGCGGCAAGGCTTCTGCTGACACGGGCCCTGGCAGCACCCGAGTTCTCCTGCCCGAGCTCCTTGAGAACGCCGGCCAGGCTGACGGACCGGGCGACCACTGTGGCGAGTGGCTCACGGGGAAGTACGGACGGGCCGTGCTTGCGTCCACTGAGGAAGTGCGATGTGTCGATGCCGAAGCGTTCGAGTTTGGTGCTGATGAGTCCGTACGGGCAGTCGCTCGGCGGATAGCCCAGGTACTCCATCATTTCCCGGATGCTGTACGAGTGGGCGGCCGCGTCTTCGAGCAGTTGCCGCGAGTAGCTGCGTCTTTCGCGTACCGGGAGCGGCTCGTCGGCGAAGTGCGATGTGTCGATGCCGTAGTGCTCCAGTCTGAGGCGCAGATAACGCAAGGTGCGTGCGCCCATGGGGGAGTTCAACCGGCGCATCAGGTCCACGAGGCTCGTGGAGACGGCCGCGGTCCTGGCCAGCAGATCACGGGGATACCTCGCTGTGCTCATGCCGCTGCTCGCCGCCTGCGTCCGCGATAAGTGTCCGTAACCGCATGGCAGTTGGGACACATGAGCCGCAGGTTCTCGGGAGCGTTGTTCCACCATTCGCCGTTGATGTGGTCGACTTCGAGGCGGAGAGGCCGGTTGTTCCATTCCGGGCCGGTCCCGCACGCGGCGCAACGCTCCGTTATCCCCATCCGCAACAACTCGCGGCGCAGGCGTTCACCGGGGACTCTGCCTTCGTCGCGAGACCGGACCGTCAGGATCTGGACCCGCGAGCGCTGAGGACCTCCGCTCCGGCGTTCGGTGAAGTGCGAGATGTCGATTCCGTACGACTTGATGCGACGGCCGATGTGGGTGTGGTTCCCGCCGACCGGGTTGATGCCCAGATGGCAGAGAACTTCCCGGATGCTCTTCGAGGCAGCGACCGCAACGCGGAGCTTCTCCTCGGTGTGTCGCACCCACCGGTCCGGGAAGTGGCATGTGTTCACACCGGCCTCGGTCATTTTTCTCCGCAGATAACGTCGGCTGCCCGGTGTCGCTGTGCCCCCGCACCAGCGCACCGCGTCGTCCCAGTTGCTTGTCTCGCGAGCTGCCTCCTCCAGCAGCTCGCGGGTGTACCTCGTCGGCACGGTTCCACTCCGTCCCGGTCGCGCGTTCGCGACCTCGTACGGAGTAACGATCCGCTGATCGGACCGTCACGTCCGGAAAGCGGAGCGGCCCGTACCGGGTGGCGGCGGCGGTACGGGCCGGTGCGGGAGGGGGCCGTGGGAGGGGGCCGGGAGGGGAGTCGCGGGTGGGGCCGGGTTCAGAAGCGCGGATCCGGTGTCTGGGACTCCACGATCTCCGCCGCCTCCTCCTTCGTCTCCACCGACGGCGGGGAGCCCTCCAGCGGCTGCTGGGCGGTCTCCTTCATGCACAGCACCGCGACCACCCCCACCAGGGCCGCCACCATCGCGTAGTAGGCGGGCACCAGCTTGGATCCGGTCAGGCTGATCAGGGCGGTGATCACCAGGGGGGTCGTACCGCCGAACAGGGACGCCGAGAGGTTGTAGCCGACCGACAGCGAGCCGTACCGCACGTGGGTCGGGAACAGGGCGGGCAGTGCCGCCGACATCGTCCCCAGCAGGCAGACCAGCGAGAGGCCGAGCATCAGCATGCCCGCCACGATCGCCGGGACGGAGCCCTGGCGGATCAGCAGGAATGCCGGGAGCGACAGGAAGAAGAAGCCGAGCATGCCGGTCATGAGCAGGGGCTTCCGGCCGAAGCGGTCACTGAGCTTGCCGACCTGGTTGATGATCAGCATCAGGCAGACCATGACACCCAGCAGGATCAGCAGGCCGTGCGTCTCGCCGTAGTGCAGTTCGTCCGTGAGGTACGTCGGCATGTACGACAGCAGCATGTAGTCCGTGATGTTGTACGCGCCGACCAGCGCGATGCACAGGATCAGCGACGGCCAGTAGTCGCGGAAGATCTTGCGGAGGTCGCCCTTCGCGGAGGTCTCCACCCCGTCGGCCGCCTCGCCCGCGTGGACGCTCTCGCCCTCCAGTCGCTGGAAGGCCGGGGTCTCGTCCAGCCGCAGCCGCAGATAGAGACCGACCAGGCCCAGCGGGCCCGCGACCAGGAACGGGATGCGCCAGCCCCAGCTGTTCATCCCGTCGTGGCCGAGGAGCGCGGTCATCAGCGTGACCAGACCCGCCGCGCCGACGTACCCGGCCAGCGTGCCGAACTCCAGGAAGCTGCCGAAGTAGCCGCGGCGCTTGTCGGGTGCGTACTCCGCGATGAAGGTGGAGGCGCCGCCGTACTCGCCGCCGGTGGAGAACCCCTGCACCAGGCGGAAGAAGATCAGCAGGACCGGGGACCAGAATCCGATCGCCGCGTACGAGGGGAGGATCCCGATCGCGAAGGTGCCGATCGCCATCATGATCATGGTCATGGCGAGGACCTTCTTGCGGCCGATCTTGTCTCCCATCGGCCCGAAGACCATGCCGCCGACCGGGCGGATCAGGAAGGCGACCGCGAAGGTGGCGAACGACGAGAGCAACTGGACCGTGCTGCTTCCCGAAGGGAAGAAGACATGGCCGATGGTGGCCGCCAGATAGCTGTAGATGCCGAAATCGAACCACTCCATGGCATTACCGAGAGAGGCCGCTTTGACCGCGCGCTTGATGGCGGCTTCGTCGGTCACCGTGATATCGGTGCGGCGCAGTCGCGGGTGCTTCCGGCGGTTGATGATGCGGTAGAGGTCGCGATGGCGCTTGACCGCCTCGGGGTCGGCCGCGGTCTCCCTGCCGTGGTCCGCCATGGTTTCCGTCCTCTCTCTGGGCATACAAAAACACGCAAGAGGAACTTCTGCACGGCGATGGTGGCCGCAAACCAAGGTCCCGGGTAATGGGACCTTGGTCACGCATTCTCGGTGGAGCCCGGCAGGACTCGGCGTTACCCGGCGGTACTCAGCGGATGTCGGCCCGGATCAGAGGCCGAGATCCTTGATGATCTTGGCTACGTGGCCGGTGGCCTTGACGTTGTAGAGGGCCCGCTCGACCTTGCCCTCCTCGTCGACGATCACGGTCGACCTGATGACTCCGGTCACCGTTTTGCCGTAGAGCTTCTTTTCCCCGAAAGCGCCGTACGCGGTGAGTGTCTCCTTGGACGGGTCACCGACGAGCGTGACCTTCAGGGACTCCTTCTCGCGGAATTTCGCGAGCTTCTCCGGCTTGTCCGGCGAGACGCCGATGACGTCGTACCCGGCGCCTGCCAGAAATTCGAGATTGTCGGTGAAGTCGCAGGCCTGCTTGGTGCATCCGGGGGTAAGCGCAGCCGGGTAGAAGTACACGATGACTTTGCGGCCCTTGTGGTCGGCGAGGGAAATCTCCTTGCCGTCCGCGTCGGGCAGAGTGAAGGCGGGAGCGGTGTCGCCGGGCTGGAGTCGCTCGCTCATCAAGGTCTCCTCGGGAGGGTGCGTGGGCCGTGAGGTACGGATGGGGCCGAGCGTAATAGGGGTGCCGCGGGGTGCGTTCCCGTTGAAGCTGACAGACTGTCGAGCAACGACTACCGGACACGACCACGGAGGCAGCGCAGTGTCGGATGCCACGGATGCCAGGACCCCGGCGCAGATCCAGGCCGACATCGAGACCCGGCGCGCGGATCTCGCGGACACGCTGGACGAGATCGGTGTGCGGCTGCACCCCAGCACGATCGTGGGGGACGCGAAGGCCAAGGTCGCCTCTGCCGTCGACCAGACCGCGGGGCGGGCCTTCGTCGCGCTGAACAGGGCCGCGAACGGGGTCCGGGCCCAGTTCGTCTCGGACACCGGCGCTCCTCGGCTGGAACGGGTGATTCCGGTGGCGCTGCTCAGCGTGGGTCTGATCGGGCTGTGCGTGTCGTCCAAGCGCTGCAAGAAGTGAGCCCGGAGGCGAGCCGGGACGTGGGGCGGGACGTGGGCCGAGAAGCGGTGCGCGCACTGCATCCGCTCGCACCGGGCTCCACCCTTCGGTGAACGGCAGGCCCGCGGCCAGGTAGGTTCGAGCCCGTGAGCGAGAACACCCACGACGACAAGCTGCCCATCCGGATGCTGCACGACCGCGTGCTGGTCAAGTCCGACAGCCCGGAGGGCGAGCGGCGCTCGGGCGGCGGCATCCTGATTCCGGCGACGGCCGCGGTCGGCAAGCGGCTGGCCTGGGCCGAGGTGGTGGCGGTCGGGCAGAACGTCCGCACGGTGGTCCCCGGCGACCGGGTGCTGTACGACCCGGAGGAACGCGCCGAGGTCGAGGTCCGGGGCGTGGCCTACGTCCTCATGCGGGAGCGCGATCTGCACGCCGTGGCGTCGGAGCGGGTCTCCGACGACTCCACCGGGCTGTATCTGTAGCGGTATCCGCAGCAGTGTCCGTAGCTGGTCAATGGCCCGTGAGTCGGCCCATGGCCTGTGAGCTGGTCAATGGCCCGTGGCGGTTTGCTACGGTGGAACGAACCCGACGAGACGCGCCGTACCGGGCAGCAAAGACGACGCACCCCCTGTTGATCCGTCTCACGGAGGTTCGTCGTCATGGCTTGGGTTCTGCTCATCGTTGCTGGTCTGCTCGAAGTGGCCTGGTCGATCGGGATGAAGTACACCGAAGGTTTTACGAGGCTGTGGCCCAGCCTCTTCACTGGCGCGGGCATCGTCGTGTCCATGCTGCTGCTCTCGCAGGCGGCCAAGACCCTGCCGATCGGTACCGCGTACGGCGTCTGGGTGGGGATCGGCGCGGCCGGTGCGGCGGTGTTCGGCATGGTCCTGCTCGGTGAGCCCGCCACCGCGGCCCGGATCTTCTTCGTCTGCCTGCTGCTGGTCGCCGTCGTCGGCCTGAAGGCGACCAGCGGTCACTGAGATCTTGTCCGTTCCCTCAGCCCGCCGTTCGGCTACCAGGCGGGCGAGGGAACGCCCGCCGGGTTCGCGGGAGCGGTCACGGGTGTCGGCGTGCTCGGCGGGCTGGGGCTCGGCGAGGGGGGCGGCGTGGGTGCGGGGCTGTCCACCGTGCCCAGGGGCGGCGCCGGATGACGGTCGGCGTCCGTGCCGGGCAGATGGACGGCCGCGGTGACCGCCAGTGCCGCCACCACCAGCGCGGTGGCGGCCGAGATCGTCGTACGACGGCGCCGGATCCGGCGCCCGCCCCGGACCACCGCATCGGTGACGTTGGGCAGCTGCGGTTCCGCCGATGCGTCGAGGATCGCCTCGAAGGCGACGCGCATCGCACTGTTCCCCTGCTCGTTCATCCGCTCCTTCACCTCCCGCTCGTTTCGGTGGACAGGTCTTCGACGATCCGGCGCAGTCGGGCGAGCCCTCGGGCGCTCTGGCTCTTGACCGTGCCAGGTGTCACCCGCAGTGCCTCCGCGGTCTGTTCGACGGTCCAGTCCTCCCAGTACCGCAGCACCAGCACCGCCCGGTAGCGGGGCGGGAGTTCCATCAGCGCCGACCGCATCACCAGGCGCATCTCCGGTACGTCCGCCTCGGCGGACGGCAGATCGGGCACGTCCTCCACCGGCTCCTCACGCCAGAGCGCCTTGCGGTACTGGTCGATGAAGGTGCGGGTGAGGATGGTGCGTGCGTACGCCTCCACGTTGCCGTCCCGGCGGACCCGGCCCCAGGCCGCGTAGAGCTTCATCAGCGTGGTCTGGGTCAGGTCCTGCGCCTGGTGCCAGTCTCCGCAGAGCAGGTACGCGCTGCGCCTCAGCGATGCCTGCCGGGCCTCGGCGAACTCCCGGAACTCCCGCTCCCGGACTGCTTCTCTCACCTGCCACCTTCCGCTGGACCCGCCCCCGTCCCTACGTATGTACGTGGAGTTGTCCGGGCAGGTTGCATGCGCGGCGGGAATTGTTTTTCCGGGATTCCGTGCAACCTGTCGGGAGCCCGGTCCCGTACTCCTCTCATGCAAGGGCCTCAGCCCGGTCGAACAGCTGAGGATCCGGTCAACCCCCGTTGAGAGGGAACTGCTTTGACGATTCACAAGAGGACCCGTCCGGCCAGCCGTACCCGCCGTCTGTTCTTCGGCATTGTTGCCGGAGGCGCGGTGGTCATCGCGGGCGGCTCCGCCGCCGTCGCCGCCACGTCTGTCCCTGCCCCGGTGCACGCTCGCCAGCCGGTGCGTACTGCGGCTGCGGCTCCGGCTCCGGCCCATGTCTCGACCCCGGTGCCGCCTCGTGTCCCGAGCGCGGTTCCGGCGCCTGTGCCGCCTCGTGTCCCGAGCGCGGTTCCTGCGCCGGTCCCGCCTCGTGTCCCGAGCGCGGTTCCTGCGCCGGTCCCGCCTCGTGCTCCGAGCGCGGTTCCGGCCCCGGTCCCGCCTCGTGTACCGACCGCGGTTCCGGCCCCGGTCCCCGCACGCTGACCTGATCAGCCGGGATCAGCCGGTGCCGCCCCCGTCGCCGTTCCCCGGGGTGAGGCCTCCGCCGCCGTTGGTGCCGCCGCTCGTTTCGGTGCCGCCGCCGGTGAGTCCGCCGATGACGCCGGTGCTCTCGCTCGGTGTCTCGGACGGTACGGACGGGGGCGGCGACGACGGGTTGCCGGACCCGGTGGGCGACGGTCCCGTCGCGCTGGCGCTCGCCGAGGGCGACGCCGACCCCGACGGGGATGCGGAGGACGACGCCGGGGTCGGCAGCGCGTCCTGGCTCGCACCCGCCTGGAGATCGAGGGTGAAGGGCGTGGCCCGGGTGTTCTTGAGCGCGGCTGCCGTGTACTGGCCCCAGATCTGCGCGGGCGCGCCCCCGCCGTTGACGCGGGGCAGGCCGAGCGCCCCGTACAGCGGCTTCTGTACGCCGGTGTCGGGGTCCTGGCCCATCACCGAGATCACGGTCGACAGGTCGGGCGTGTAGCCCGCGAACCAGGCCGCCTTGTCGTCCTCCGCGGTACCCGTCTTGCCCGCGGCGGGGCGGCCCGCCGATTTGGCCGCGGTGCCCGTGCCGCTCTCGACGACGCTCTTCAGGATCGACGTGGTGGTGTCGGCGGACTGCCGGGTGACGGCCTGCACGGTGCTGTTCGCCGGCAGGGCGACCTTCGCGCCGTTCTTACTGATCGAGTCGACGATGGTGTACATCCCGTGCCTGCCGTGCCCGGCGAGGGTCGCGTACGCCTCGGTCATGTCCAGCACGCTGGCGGTGGACGGGCCGAGCGCGATGGACGGGTAGGGGTTGAGGTCGGGGGTGTTCTTGGGGATGCCGAGGTCGGTCGCGGTCTGTTCCACCTTGGCGGGGCCCACGTCCTCGGCCATCTGTGCGTACACGGCGTTGACGGACTTGTCGGTGGCCGTGCTGACGGTGATGTTGCCGTAGGAACGGCCGTCCTCGTTGCCGGGGGCGTAGCCGGTGGGCCCGTTGGGGCCCTGCACCATGCGGTGGTCGGTGCCGTCGTAGATGGTGTTCGGGGTGATCCGGCGCCCGTCCTGGGTGGTCGACCGGTTCTCGACGGCGGAGGCGAAGACGAACGGCTTGAAGGTCGAGCCGACCTGGTAGTCGCGGCGGGTGGCGTTGTTGACGTACTGCTTGGTGTAGTCGATCCCGCCGTACATCGCGACGACCCGGCCGGAGTCCGGCTCCACCGAGGCGCCGCCCACGCGGACATTGCGGTCGGCGGTGCGGCTCTTGCTGAGTTTGCTGTTCACCTGGTCGTCGACGGCGGTGACCAGTGCGTCCTGTTTCGGTTTCTGGATCGTGGTGGTGATGCGGTAGCCGCCGGTGGCCAGGGTGTCCTCGTCGAGGATCTTGTTGCTGGTGAGGTACTCCTTGACGGCCTGCACGAGATACCCGCGCTGTCCGGAGAGCCCCGACGCGCCCTTGATCTTGCCGGGTACCGGGAACTTCTCGGCGGCGCGGTCGGATTGGCTGAGCCACTTCTTCTTGACCATGCCGTCGAGCACGTAGTTCCAGCGGGCCACCGCCCGGGTCTTGTTCTCCGGGTGCGCCACGACGTCGTACGCGCTGGGGGCGTTGAGCAGCGACGCGAGATAGGCGCCCTGTGCGACGTCGATGTCCTGGATGTTCTTGCCGTAGTACGCCTGGGCCGCGGCCTGGATGCCGTACGCGTTGCGCCCGAAGTAGCTGGTGTTCAGATAGCCCTCGAGGATCTGGTCCTTGGTCTCCTCCCGGTCGAGCTTGATCGCGATGAAGAACTCCTTGGCCTTGCGGCTGAGGGTCTGCTCCTGGCCGAGGTAGTAGTTCTTGACGTACTGCTGCGTGATCGTCGAGCCGCCCTGCGTGCCCTTGCCGGTCAGGGTGTTCCATGCCGCGCGGATCATGGCCTGGGGGTCGACGGCGCTCTCGGAGTAGAAATCACGGTCCTCCGCGGCGAGCGCGGCACGCTGGACGTCGAGGGGGATCTGCGCGAGCGGGACGTTCTCCCGGTTGACCTCGCCGTCGCGGGCCATCTCGGTGCCGTCGGCGTAGAGGTAGACGTTGCTCTGCGCGGTGGCCGCCTTGTTGGCGGGCGGGATGTCGACGAGGTTGTAACCGGCGATGAAGCCGCCGACGAGCAGCAGGACGATCACCACGACGCCGCCGAGGACCATGCGCCAGGTGGGGATCAGGCGGCGCCAGCCGTGCCGCTTGGGACGCTTGCGCTTCTTCCCCTTCTTCCCGGGTGCGGCACTGGTGCCGTCGGGTGGCGGGGCGCCGCCGTCGAGCGGTTCCCGCGGGGTCCAGCCGGGCTGCTGTGGCTGCTCGTCGCTCACTGTTTCTCCAGCGTCCGGCACAAGAGTGTCGTATCGGGGCAATCGTGTGGTACGCCAATAAAACACTGTTGCGGTGCCCGGTTCGAACTGGGTGGTCAATTCGGTCGCGGCGTGCGACCCCCTTGGACTAAGGTCATCCGCTTCGGTGCAGGGCCGTTGAGGGGAAGCGGCCGGGGTGGCGGGCGGGGCACGGGTGGGGGAAGTCACATGCGGGTGTACGCGGTCGTGGCCGCGGGGGGATTCAGACGCTTCGCGACCTACCGGGTGGCGACGGCGGCCGGGGTGTTCACCAACACCGTGTTCGGTTTCATCCTGGCGTACACCTACATCGCGCTCTGGGACGAGCGTCCGCACCTCGGAGGGTACGACCAGGCGCAGGCCCTCACCTACGTATGGCTCGGCCAGGCGCTGATGACGACGATGGCGCTGCTCGGCGGTGGCCTGGAGGACGAACTGGTCGAGCGGATCCGCACCGGTGACATCGCGATCGACCTCTACCGCCCCGTCGACCTGCAACTCTGGTGGCTGGCAGGTGACTTGGGGCGCGCCGCGTTCCAGTTCCTCGGCCGTGGCGTGGCGCCGATGGTGCTGGGGGCGCTCGCCTTCCACCTCGCGCTGCCGACCAACCCTTTCGTGTGGCTCGCGTTGCTGGTCTCACTCCTCTTCGGGGTGATCGTCAGCTTCGCGATCCGCTATCTCGTGGCACTGTCCGCGTTCTGGCTGATGGACGGCGTGGGCGTCGCGCAGATGGCGGGGATCGCCGGAATGTTCTTCTCCGGGATGGTGCTGCCGCTCAACCTCTTCCCCGGTCTCCTGGGCGAGATCGCACGGCTGCTGCCCTGGTCGGTGCTGCTCCAGGTGCCGGCCGACATCGCCCTGGGCAAGCGGACCGGCTGGGGCCTGGTGACGGCGTACGCCTTCCAGCTCGGCTGGGCGGTGGTGCTGCTCGGCGCCGGTCGGCTGCTCCAGTCCGCCGCTGCCAGGAGGGTGGTGGTGCAGGGTGGCTGACGGGCTGCGCGCGTACCGGCTGATCGCCGGGATGTGGATCCGCTCGACGATGACGTACCGGGCGTCGTTCGCGATGACGGCCTTCGGGAACTTCGCCGCGACGGGTCTGGACTTCGTCGCGATCCTGCTGATGTTCTCGCACGTGACGCGGCTCGGCGGCTATTCGCTGGGCGAGATCGCGTTCCTGTACGGCTCCGCCTCCACCGCCTTCGGCCTCTCCGACCTGGTGATGGGCTCGATGGACCGGCTGGGCCGCCGGATCCGCGACGGCACACTGGACACCCTGCTCGTACGCCCGGCCCCGGTGCTCGCCCAGGTCGCCGCGGACCGCTTCGCGCTGCGCCGGCTGGGCCGGATCTCCCAGGGCCTGCTGGTCCTCGGGTATGCGCTGCTGGCCCTCGACATCGACTGGACACCGCTGAAGGTGGCGATGGTGCCGATGATGGTGCTCAGCGGCGGGGCGATCTTCGCGGCGGTGTTCGTGGCGGGCGGGGCGTTCCAGTTCTGGGCGCAGGACGCGTCGGAGGTGCAGAACTCCTTCACGTACGGCGGGGTGACGCTGCTCCAGTACCCGCCGACGGTGTTCGCCAAGGACCTGTTGCGCGGGGTGACGTTCGTGGTCCCGCTGTCCTTCGTCAACTGGCTGCCCGCGCTGTACGTGTTGGGCCGCCCGTATCCCCTGGACGTCCCGCACTGGTGGGCGTTCGCGCCGCCGGTGGTGGCCGCGGTGTGCTGTGCGCTGGCGGGGGTGGCCTGGCGGTACGGGCTGCGGTCGTACCGGAGCACCGGGAGCTGACGGCCGGGCCGCCGGCGGGGCTCCGGGCCGTGTGGGCGCGGACGGATCACGACCCCGGCGCCGTCCCGTGGGGGAGGGCGCCGGGGCCGTTCGCGGACGACCGGGAGGGGAAGGGATCGCGCCCCGAACCGGTTTCGCCGCAGCGGGAGTTGGGGACTCGGATCAGCTTGGCTGGTCCCCGGTGTACCGGTAGATCTCACCGTTCTTGTTGACGTGCCACACGGTGCCGTCGGCACCGGCGCCGATGTCGCTGGCGTTGCCGGGGATCTTGATCCAGGGGTTGGCGTCGTTGTTGGTGTACCGGTAGATGCTGCCGGCGGAGTCGACGCCCCATACGTTGGTCCTGGATCCTGCCGAGATGCGGACCAGGCTGCCGGAGATTCCCACCCAGTTGGTGGTGGACTGGTCTCCGGTGTACCGGTAGATCTGGTCGTTCTTGTTGACGCCCCATACGGTGCCGTCGGCGGCGGCGCCGATGTCGCTGAGGGACCCGGGGATGTTGATCCAGGGGTTGGCGTCGTTGTTCGTGTAGCGGTAGATGCCGCCGCCCGAATTCACCCCCCATACGTTGGTCCTGGATCCTGCCGAGATGCGGACCAGGCTGCCGGGGATGCCCACCCAGTTCGTCGTGGACTGGTCTCCGGTGTACCGGTAGATCTGGTCGTTCCTGTTGACGCCCCATACGGTGCCGTCGGCAGCGGAGCCGATGTCGCTGAGGGACCCGGGGATGTTGATCCAGGGGTTGGCGTCGTTGTTCGTGTAGTGGTAGATGGCGCCGGCGGAGTTCACACCCCATACGGTCGTTCTGGATCCTGCCGAGATGGCAGAGAGACCGCCTGCGACCTTCACCCAGTCAGCCATGTCGAACTCGCCTTCTGTCGGCACCGATGCTTGCGGGGACATCTTTGGCAGTCGGACGAGTACGCCAAACAGGTTGATAAGTGGATCAATTACAAATGCATCTGAAAATAGGCGGTTTGGGGCCGGGCGTCTCAAGAGGCTGAAGGCGGGGAGGGGCCCCGGGCGCGATCCGTTCGGCCGGAAGTCCTGTCCCGCCCACGAGGGATCGACATGAGGCCCCGGCATATGCGGTCACCTGCGGAGGCGGTCCGCGGTGACCCCGTCGCGTACGAAACGGAGCCCCGGCCGGCCGTTCAGCCAGATCCCGCCCGTGGGCAGGAACCCGGTACGGGCCAGCACGGCCCGCGAAGCGGCGTTGCCGAGCGTCGTCCTGGCCCGCAGGGTGGTGACGCCGTACTCGGCGGCAGCCAGGTCACACACCGCGCGCACGGCGGATGTGGCCAGCCCCCGCCCGGCGGCCCGCTCGGCGATCCGGTATCCGAGTTCGGCCGAACCGTCCGCCGCGTCGACCAGGTTGACCCGCCCCAGCACCTCGCCCTCACTGCCCAGCAGTACGTGGAAGAAGCAGGTTCCGGTGGCCTGTTCGGCGAGCAGGGCGCGGTGGCGTGCCTCGAACTGGGCGAAGTACTCGTCGCCGCGGTCGGGGATCGACGCGGCGAAATAGGCCCGGTTTTCCTGCTCGAACTCAAGGAGTGCCGGGGCGTGGTCGAGGTGGAGCAGGTGGAGTCGGGGCATCCCGCAAGGCTAACGAGGCTGTGCGCGAATGAGGAATGGCCGGGGGTGCAGCCCCAGGGCCTGTCCGGCGGATCGGGGTCGGACAGGCCCCGTCGCGACCTCGTCAGCTGCGAAGGCCGCGTGAGGGCCTGCTCAGTCTTCTGACGAGCGGGATTCGATGACGCAGTCGGGTCCCGGATAGACCAGGCCCTCGTGGCCGTCGGAGAAGCGGACCATGTACGGCGGTCCGCCGTCCTCGCCCCGGACCTCGATGATCTCCCCTTGGCGGTCGGTCAGTCCCACGGACCGACTGTGGACGTGGAGTCGATCGCCAACAGTTGCACGCATGGAGGGCCTCCTCGAAGCGGCGACAAGCAGGGCACTTCGCCCCGTGTTCGTCAGGCTACCCAAAGTGACGGAATGCTGTGCTCCGTATCGGCCCGGTCGGTCCTGGCCGAGCCGGGTGGACTCGGACCTGAAGTGCCGGGGGAACGTCCGAGAGGGGCAACTTGCCTTTTTCGTCAGGAGTTTGGCGGCGGCTCCGGCGGCGTACCGGACCCGACGTGCCCGGGGCCGCCGGGACCGGCGGCCGGGGCGTCCTTTCCGGCTGGGTGCACGGTCGGGTGCCGGTGCCGGTGTCGGTGCCCGCGCGCCGCGGCCCACGCGACGGATATCGCCAGGACCACCACGCCCAGCGCTGTCAGTCCGGCCGGCACCTTGTCCAGAGTGCCGTCCGTCAGCTCGGCCCGGCTCAGTCGGCCGTCGTCCAGTACGCCTCTGCCGTCCGGGCCGCGCGGGCTGCCGTGCGAGGGCAGGGGCACGATGCGGCGCACCGAGTACGTCCGCCGACCACGCACGGGCCATGTCCGTTCTGAGGGGCGGACCCTGACAGGTGGTCAGGGGCAGCTCAGGGTGTGGCGAGGGACTTCCCCGTGGCTGCTGGGTGGGGTGCGGCGGCAGGCTGGGGATCATGCAGACCACCACTGAGAAGCGCTCCTCGACCGTCCGACGCGGGGCCGCCGGGCTCGCCTTCGCCGCCGCCGTCGCCGCCCTGGTCGCCGGTGCGGCGAGCGCCCCCGCCGTCGCCGCCGACGCGCCTCCCGCCCCCTCGTACGACTTCAGCGACTGCCCGGACATCCCGGCCGGTGTCGACGCGGCCAGCTGGAAGTGTGAAGTCCTCACCGCCACCGGCCCGTTGACCCTCGGCAGCCGCAGCATTCCCGAACTGGCGCCGATGACCATCACCCACGCCGAGGGCCCGATGCCCGACGGGAGCGCCGGGCAGGTGTGGGGCGCCATGCGCAGCGCCCCGGCCGCCGTCCCCGGTGGGCTCCTCGGCAACACCGCTGACCGGAACGCCACCGACCGCAACGCCGCTGATCACAACCCCCTGTCCGCGCTGTCCCTCCAGCCGGAGTACGGCGGCCGATCCGATTTCTATCCCGCCGGGGACACCATGGGTCTGTTCACCATGCGTTTCCGGGTCGTCAGCCCCTTGCTGCCGCACGGGTGTGTCATCGGCGCCGACAAGCCCGTCGAACTGCACCTGAAGCGGGACGGTGACTCCGAGTGGGTCTCGAAGAACCCGCCGGTCATCAAGTTCGTCGCGTACGACGACGCCTTCACCGCCCCGGCCGCCGAGGGATGCGGCCCGCTGGGCAAGCTGGTCAACGACCGGTTCGGCCTTCCGGCGGCGGCCGGGAACGCGATCACCCTGAACGCGCAGTACACCTTCAAGACGTACGACCAGCTTCCGCCGCGCGCGTGACCCCGCAGGCCGGAACAGAACCCGCTCGTCCCGCGAGGAAGGCCGTTGGTACGCTCGCCGACTCATGGAAGCGAACGCAGCGCACGAGATGATCGCCGTTCCGGCGGGGCGGGTGACGCTGTCGGACCGGCGCACCCAGCGCAGTTGGCCGGTCGAGCTGGCGGCCTACCGGCTCGCTGCCCACCCGGTCACCCAGGCGCGGTACGCGCAGGTCACCGGCGCCCGGCCGAGCACGGCAACGGGCGACCGGCTGCCCGTCGAGGGCGTTTCGTGGGGGGACGCGGTCCGGTACTGCAACGCCCTGTCCCGGCGGGAGGGTCTGACGCCCGCGTACCGCCTCGACGGTGACGGCGGTGACGGCGGCGGTGGCGGCGAAGGCGAGCGGTCTGATGCCGGTGCCGAGGGGGCCGAGTGGGATCCCTCCGCCGACGGGTACCGGCTGCCGACCGAGGCCGAGTGGGAGCACGCCTGCCGGGCCGGTACGGAGGGGCCGCGGTACGGGCCGCTCGACGAGATCGCCTGGCAGCGCGGGAACGCGCAGGACCGGATCCACGAGGTGGGCGGCAAGCGGCCCAACGCGTGGGGCCTGTACGACATGCTGGGCAACGTCTGGGAGTGGTGCTGGGACCTCTACGACCCCGAGGTCTACGGCGCCTACCGGGTGCTCCGCGGCGCCGGGTGGTTCGACGAGGAGTGGAGCTGCCGGGCCTCGGTGCGGCGCCGCAGTCACCCGACGTTCCGGATCGACGACGTGGGGTTTCGTGTGGCGCGCTCCGTCCGGCGCTGACGCGTGCGCTTCGCCGGGACGGTCCGCAGGCAAGAGTCTTACGCATGAGGGGAGTTGACCTGCCGTGAACGATAACTCCAACGATAACTCCAACGATGGCTCCAACGATGACTTCATCGAGCTCGAAGACCTGGAGAAGGTCTTCGACGTACGCCGGAAGTCCGGCCTGCTGCGCCGTGAGAAGCATCAGGTCCGGGCCGTCGACGGCATCAGCTTCCGCGTGGCCCGGGGCGAGATGGTCGGCTACATCGGCCCGAACGGCGCGGGCAAGTCCACCACCATCAAGATGCTCACGGGCATCCTCACCCCCAGCGGCGGCCGGCTGCGCGTCGCGGGGCTCGATCCCTCCCGCGAGCGGACGAAGCTGGCCCAGCGCATCGGTGTGGTCTTCGGGCAGCGCACCACCCTCTGGTGGGATCTGCCGCTGCGCGACTCGTACCGGCTGGCCCACCGCATGTACCGGGTCCCCGACGACCGCTTCCGCGAGAACATGGACCGGTGCATCGAACTGCTCGATCTGGGCGCCCTGTTGGACGTCCCCGTGCGGCAGCTCTCCCTCGGGCAGCGGATGCGCGGCGACATCGCGGCGGCCCTGCTGCACGACCCGGAAGTCCTCTACCTCGACGAACCGACCATCGGCCTCGATGTCATATCCAAGGCCAAGGTCCGTGAGTTCCTGCACGACCTGAACGCCGAGCGCGGTACCACCGTCCTGCTCACCACCCACGACCTGACCGACATCGAACAGCTCTGCAAGCGGGTGATGGTGATCGACCACGGGCGGCTGATGTACGACGGCGCACTGGCCGGGCTGCACGAGGTGGGGGAGAGCGAGCGGCTGCTCGTGGTCGACCTGGAGCGTGAACTTCCGCCGATCAAAACGGAGTTGGCGCGTACGGTGAAGGTGGAAGGGCCCCGGCAGTGGCTGGCCTTCCCCGCTTCCGCGTCGGCGGCGCCGATCGTCGCGGCCGTCGCCGACGCGTACCCGCTCGTCGATCTCTCCGTACGGGAGCCCGACATCGAGGCGGTCATCGCGAAGATGTACGCCGACCGTGGCCTCCAGTAGGCGCCCTTCCATAAGCTGTCGGCATGACAAACGAACTCCCCGAGATGCGTGCCTCCGATGCCGAGCGCGAGCGTGTTGCCGAGACGCTGCGCGAGGCTGTTGCCGAGGGGCGGCTCGACATGGAGGAGTTCGAGCACCGCCTCGACGCCACCTACCAGGCCCGTACGCACGGCGAACTCGAACCGCTCGTACGCGACCTTCCGGCCCCGGGCAGTTTCAAGGCCGGCACCCCGGCGACGTCACTGGGCAAGAGGGACGAGTGGGCGGACCGGATCGGTGGCACCGCGACGTCCAGCAAGGCAGTCGCGGTCTTCGGCGGCTTCCACCGGAAGGGCCGCTGGACCGTCGGCCGGACGGTCACCACGTTCGCGATGTTCGGCGGCGGCGAGCTGGATCTGCGGGAGGCCCGCTTCGAGGCGCGGGACGTGACGATCCGCTGCTTCGCGCTCTTCGGCGGTATCGCCGTGATCGTCCCCCCGGACCTGCACTGCGACGTCAACGGCATTGGCCTCATGGGCGGCTTCGGCGACAGCGGGTCGGGCGAGGGCACGCCGGGCTCGCCCCGGGTGAAGGTCACCGGGTTCGCCATGTTCGGCGGTGTCGGGGTGGAGCGGAAGGTGACCAGGGCCGAGAAGCAGCGGCTGAAGGAAGAGGCGCGGGCCAGGCGCAAGGAGCTGGGCTGAGGCTCCCGGCCCGGTCCGGCGGCCGGGCGGTGTGAGCGGCCGGGCGGCGTGTCCGGGCGGGACGGCGCGCCGAGATGCGTGCCTACCCGGATCCCGTTCGCACCCACCCCGCCGACGGGTCAGGACCCGCCCGCGTACTGATCCAGCACGTCCCGCAGGTGGTTGTCCGGACCCCGGAGGAACAGGGCGAGCAGCTCGTCGAGCGGGTTGCAGAGCGGCCAGTCGGATTCGTACAGCTCCTCCAGCTCCCGCAGCTCGGCCCGCTCGTCCTCGTCCAGCCGCTCCTTGGACAGGGTGACCAGCGGGCGGATCCTGGCGAAGCGGCCGGGGCCGGGTGCAGGGGCGCACCGCCACTCGGCCCCGTGGCCGCGTACCTGCACCTCGCCCAGGTACCAGGCGGCCACCTGTAGCAGTGGCCCGTCGGAGGCCGCGTCCGCCTCCTCGTACGAGGAGAACGCGCCCCGGACCAGCTCCTCCAGCCGGTCGACGGAATCGGGTGTGAAGTCCCAGGAACCCGGGGCCTGTTCGCGCCAGGCCGGGAACGCCGACCGCTGCTCCGCCAGCCAACCGTTCAGGCGCGGGTTGTCGGACCACTCGGGGCTGTCGATCGTGTCCATGCTCCGAGATCCTACGGCCGGGCCCACACGTGTAAGGATCCCGTGGAGAGCCGATGGCGGGACGCGCCACGCCGCAATTGCCTTGCGACACAGGCGAGTTCGGCACCTAGTCTGTGGATTGCTTGTGTGGCGCCGATCAGTGCGGGGGCCCTTGGCGCCACACCGGACCCAACGCCGACTGGGCCCCGGGAGAATGATGATCCACCCGATATCACCCCATCGGCGCTCCCTTGCGGGGAAGCGCCTCGCCGTCGCCCTCGCGTGCGCCGGTGCCCTGACGCTGACCGGACTGCCCGGCCTGCACCTCGCGGAAGCCGCGTCGGTGCCGAAGCCGGGCGTGCCGTGCGAGGAACTCTACGATCTGTCCGGCACCCCGGTGTCCAGCCCTTCCTGGGGGCAGAACGGCAGCCGTCCCAAGAGCGACTGGGACGATTACGACTACACCAACCAGCGCAACGCCATGGACGGTGTCACGCTGCCCGACGACCAGGCCGAGCAGCAGAAGATCCTCCGGGAGGCCGGGACCGACCCCAAGAAGTGGAAGGAAGGCGACCCCCGCAAGGTGTTCGCCTCGTACAGCCGCTACCTCGAAGGCCAGAACGGGGCGAACGAGTACGGCTCGTTCAAGGGCTGGCTCGACGACTCGTACATCGACATGGCCGGCCGCAACCCGCGCGGCAAGGCCTTCGAGCGCAAGGCGGTCAAGGACCTCGGCCTGGTCGGCCCGGACTGGATCTGCCAGGAGCCGGTCGAGTACACCGACGCCAAGACAGGGGAGAAGCGCTACCGGATCTACGACGCGGTCAACCGCAGGACGAAGGAACTCGTCGAGATCAAGTCCGGCCCCAACTACGCCGGCGATCAGGGGCCGAAGGACCGTGCGGTCCTGAGCGACCCCAAGTACAAGGACTACCGGCTGCGCGGTGTCTTCGGCCAGTCGCAGACCGACGAGACGAAGACCTTCTACCGCAATCTCGCCGCCCAGTTCGGCAATGGTCCGGACGGCAAGCCCCGGGTGACGACGTACGAGCACAACTCGACGCCGCGCGCGACGTTCAAGCCGGGTAAGTACTCCGCCAGTTCCCCCTACCTCGCGCCCAAGGGCTCCACGGCACGCGGTGGCGCGACCGACATCGTCAACGGTTCCGCGCCCACCCCAGAAACCATGCGGAAGCAGGTCGAGGCCGTCCGCCGCAACGACCCCAGCGGGATGCGCGTGCGCGGACCCGGTGGGGTGGACTTCTCCACCCTGCAGCTGAGCTACGTCGGCAAGCCCGTCAAGGGCAAGGGCGTCGACTACTCCTTCTCGGCGGACAAGGCACCGAACGAGGACGCGGGGTGGGGCGGCAAGGAGAAGGCCCAGCTCATCTCCGACGCCTACTTCACCTGGCTCGCCCTCACGCCGGACAAGTTCTGGGTCAACCTCAACCCGGATCAGCCCGACAAGATCATGGACAAGACGTTCGGGAAGACCGACGCCGGACGGGTGCTGCTCCAGGCCGACCTGGAGATGAAGCACGACTACGCCAGGGACATGGACCCCCGGAAGGGTCTGGGTAAGCAGTACTGGGACGCCATGAAGGCCGCCGGGCTCTCGTGCGGCACGGTGGTCCGCAACTGGATCGTGCCCGAGCCCGCGAAGGTCCGTGTCCACGACACCGGCATCTACATCCTCGACGCGCCGCTGAAGGTCAACTCCGTGGCCTCCGACGTGAAGACGCCGAGTCCGAACGGCCCGTGCGACCTGACCGCCGCCCAGCGCAAGACCTCCCAGCGGCTGGTCAACCAGATCATCATCCCCGACGTCGAGCACAAGGTGAACACCGCGCCGCAGTACGCGGACCTGCGCCGCGTCTACCGTTCCCGGGTGGCCGCCGAGTACGTGCGCCAGCAGGACGCCAAGGCGCCCAGCGACTACCACGCGATGATCAACAGCAACGATGTGCACCGGTGGCCGGTGCGCGGCAAGAACGCCTCCTGGACGCCCCGGAAGACCTGGGACGAGTACGTGAAGTCGTTCACCAAGGGCGACTACAGCTACCCGTGCGAGATGGCCGGACAGCAGAAGATCTGCGTCATGGGCGGCGTCGACTTCTCCAAGAGCCCGAAGCGCAACATCAGTGACGTGGAGTTCAAGGCCCAGCACCCGCACCTCCAGCGCTCCACGCAGACCTCCGTCCAGGCCATGACCGACGACGCCGACAACGATCACGAGCTGCTCCTCGGCGGCAACACGGACGGCAAGCTCCCGTCCGGCGGCGGTCAGAGCCCGACACCGACCCCCACCCCCACCGGCAAGCCCACCGGACAGCCGTCCGCCCCGGCGAGCCACACCCCGGGGCCGGGACACAGCACACCGCCCGGCGGCCAGGCGCCGTCCACCCCGCCGGGCAAGCAGGACGGCGGTGGCGGGCTGGCCGCCACCGGCACCCAGGTCCTCACCCTCACGGGTATCGCGGCGGCGCTCCTTGCCGCAGGGGCGGCCCTCGTCTGGTGGCGGCGCCGGAGGACCACCGGGAACTGACCCGGCGCCTGCGGCCCGTGGTCCACAGCCCGTGGTCCGTTGCCCGTGGTCCGCAGCCTGTGGTCCGCAGCAACAGCCCGTGGCCCACAGCCCATGGTCCGTTGCCCACGGTCCGTTGCCCGTTGCCCGTTGCCCGTTGAACGGATCGGCCCCGTACCCGCCCACCACGGGCAGGTACGGGGCCGGTCCCGTCCGGACGCGCCGCGCGTCGACCGGTCAGGCGCGCGCCGGGACGGACTCGCTCAGCGCGTCCAGGTCGAGCGTCATCGCCATCTTCCGGTAGCCCGCGTCGTTCGGGTGCAGATGGTCGCCGGAGTCGTACGCGGGCAGCAGCCGGGTCGGCGCGTACGGGTCGCGCAGCGCCCGGTCGAAGTCGACGACCGCGTCGTACACACCGCCCGACCGGATCGTCGCGTTGACCTGCTGGCGTACGGCCTCCAGCTGCGGGCTCGCTCCTCGGTGGCCGGTGAACGGCATCAGCGTCGAGCCGACCACGTGCAGTCCGCGCGCCCGCGCCTCCTGGGCCAGCCTGCGCAGTCCGTCGGTGATCTGCCGGGCGTCGAGCTGGTTCGGCCTGCGCAGGATGTCGTTCACCCCGAGGTCGATGACCACGGTCCGGGCGCCGGAGCGCGCGAGCGCGTCGCGGTCGAAGCGCCGCAGACCGCTCTGCCCCTGGCCGTCCAGCAGGACCCGGTTGCCGCTGATGCCTTCGTTGAGCACGCCGTAGTGGCTGCCCAGCCGTTGGGCGAGTACGTCGGTCCAGCGGTGGTCGGCACCGGTCGTGGACGTGATGCCGTCGGTGATCGAGTCGCCGAAGACGACGACCGAACCGCGCGCCTCGTGGGTGAGGACGTCGACGGCGGTGAGGTAGCGCCAGTAGGGCGTCTCCACGGTGCGCCCGCCTCCGGAGAGGTACGAGATCTGCCGGGCGTGCGGGTGGTAGGTGACCGGGCCGCTCGGCGAGGGCGAGAAGACGGAGACCGTCACGTCGGCGTCGGCCGGGACCCGGATGCGGACCGCGTCGCTGACGATCTGGCCACCGGCCGGGATCGTGACGAACGTATGTCCGTCGAAGGTCACCGCCCGCACGATGTTGTCGGCCGCCACGGTCGACTCGGTGATCTTCAGCGGCCGGGTGCCGAAGAGGTTGGAGAGGGTGATGCGGGCCAGGGAGCCACCGATGCTGGTGTGCACGACGTTACGGACGGTGGTTCCGGGAAGACCGTTCGGCGTACCGGGCTCGGGGCCGACGGGTGACGCCGACCAGGTGCCCGTCCAGGTGCCGGACGCGGGCACCCCGGAGGACACGCGCGAGGGGGTCCCGGACGAGACGGTGGTGGCCGGTGGCCTCACCATGGCGTAGATGCCCACCGAGACGAACGTCACCACGGCCGCGAGTGCGGCAAGCAGGACGTAACCATGGCGCCTGGTCATGAGCGGTCGTTCTCCTCGGGAACTCGACGTGCGTCCCAGGAGTAGCTCAGGCAGGGACAATACGTACGGGGGTGTTGCAGGTGCGTGAACGGGCGGAACGGGCGGAGCAGGCGGAACTGATGGAACGTACCGACAGGAAAGCTGACGGAGAACCCGACAGTAAAGCTGGCAGCGGGGCCGGTGGCGCAGCCGGGGCGGGTGGCGTCCCGGGCACTGCTCCGCTGGGCTCCGTCGCCCCCAGCGCGGCCGACGAGGAGAAGCGCCGTGGTGTCCGCCGGATGAAGGCGACCGCCACCGGACTTCTCCTGCTGGTCGCCCTCATTTTCGTACTCGCCACCTGGGCCGAGCACACCGGGTCGGGGTCCTGGGCGGGCTATGTGGTGGCCGCCGCCGAGGCCGGCATGGTGGGCGCGCTGGCCGACTGGTTCGCCGTGACGGCACTGTTCCGCCGGCCACTTGGCCTCCCCATTCCTCATACCGCGATCATCCCCAACAAGAAAGACCAGTTGGGCGAGTCACTTGGTTCCTTCGTCGGCGAGAATTTTCTGTCGGAGGACGTCGTACGGGCCAGACTGCGCGCCGTGGGCATCGGCGGACGGCTCGGATCCTGGCTCGCGGAGCCCGAACACGCCGACCGGGTGACCGCGGAGCTGTCGACGGCGCTGCGGGGCGCCCTGACCGTGCTGCGTGACTCGGACGTCCAGGCGGTCGTCGGCGAGGCGATCACCCGCCGGGCGAACGCCGTGGAGGTCGCCCCCGGTATCGGCAAGATGCTGGAGCGGGTCGTCGCCGACGGCGGCCACCGGCGCGTGGTCGACCTGGTGTGCGCCCGCGCGCACGACTGGCTCGTCCTCCACTCGGACTCGGTGATGGACGCCGTCCAGGGCGGGGCGCCGGGGTGGACACCGAGGTTCGTCGACAAGCGGATCGGTGACCGCGTCTACAAGGAACTGCTCCGGTTCCTCACCGAGATGCGCGACATGCCCGCCCACCCGGCGCGCGGCGCCCTCGACCGCTTCCTGGCGGACTTCGCGTCCGACCTCCAGTCGGACACCGAGGTCCGGGCGAAGGTGGAACGGCTCAAGTCCGACCTGGTGGGCCGCTCCGAGGTGCAGGACGTGATCGCCTCGGCGTGGGCGTCCGTACGCACCATGATCATCTCCGCGGCGGAGGACGAGCAGAGCGAACTCCGCCTCAGGGCCCGTGCCTCGCTGCTGTCCCTCGGCAATCGGCTGGCCACCGACACCAGGCTCCAGCGGAAGCTGGAGGGGTGGCTGGAGGACGCCGCGGTGTACGTCGTGACGACCTACCGCTCCGAGATCACCTCGCTGATCTCGGACACGGTGGCGGGCTGGGACGGCGAGCAGACCTCCCGCAAGATCGAGGCGCACATCGGCCGTGACCTGCAGTTCATCCGGATCAACGGCACGGTGGTCGGCGCGCTCGCGGGCCTGGTGATCTACTCGGTGTCCCGGGCGCTCGGAGCGTGATCCGGGCGTATCGAGGGGCGTGACCGGTGTCCCGGGGTGGCCCGGGTGCTGGGTGCTGGGGTCCCAACGGTCACCCGGCGGCCGCTCAGGCCCGCCGGGCCACCACGGTGGAGGCGACGGCCACCACTCCGGCGACGGAGAACACGGCGGGCCAGGCGCCGATCTTCTTGGCGAGCGGGTGGGACCCGCCGAACGCGGCGAGATAGACACCGGTCAGCGCGGCGGCCTTGCCGGTACCGGCCTCCTGCTGCCACTGCCGGGCGGCGACCGCCCCGGCTGCGGCGAGCGCGACACCGCCGAGCGGGCGCTTCCTTGTCCACCGGGCGACGGCGAAACCGCCTACGAGACCGGAGGCTGCTACGGCTGCTGCGGGAATCTTTGGCATGCGTACGAGAGTAATCAGCCGGGTTCTCGTGCGCCCCACCCCCCTTCCTTTCGCCTTCTCTTCCGCGTTTCCTTCGTGTTCCGTTCGCGCGTAGAGGAGCGGATCGGCGACAAATCACACCACAATCCAACGAGTTCACCGTGCTCGCCGCACAGAATCCCCCACAACCTCTTGACCCCGGGTAGGTGGCGCGAGATGCTGCCAGGCACGCAATTGGTTTAGACCACTCGTGAGCCACTCAAAACCGCTCGGCCCGCACCCCGGCCGTGAGCGCGCCACGGACAGCGCCCGGCGAACACGAGCGCACCGCACACCTGCACCGCGCAAGCCGCACAGCACAGCACCGCGCACATCTGCACCGCGCAAGCCGCACAGCACAGCACCGCGTACATCTGCACCGCGCAAGCCGCACAGCACAGCACCGCGTACACCTCGCACCTCCCACCGATCAGCTGAAAGGGCGTCATGAGCCATTTCCCAGATGGTCCTGGAAGAAGCCGAACCGGCGGCTCCCCGTCGCGGCGCACGGTCGTCGGCGGCCTGACCGGCCTCGCCGCGGCCCTCGCCACCCCCGTACTCGGCGCCTTGCCCGCCGCCGCAGCACCGTCCGGACACCGGTCCCCGGCCGCGACGGGTGCGACGGGAGCGACGACAGCGACCGCCGCGACGGACGCCGCCCGCCGACGGTTCGCAGGTCGTGACGGCAAGCCCCACGCCGTCACCTGGGACGCCAAGTCGCTGAAGATCGACGGCAGTCGGCTGGCCGTGTGGTCCGGCGAGTTCCACTACTGGCGGCTGCCCAGCCCCGACCAGTGGCGCGACGTGCTGCAGAAGATGCGGGCGTCCGGCTTCAACGCCGTCTCGCTGTACTTCTTCTGGGGCTACCACTCCAGCAAGCCCGGCTCCTACGACTTCCACGGCGTCCGTGATGTCGACCGGCTCCTGACGACAGCCGAGGAGGAGGGGCTGTACGTCATCGCCCGCCCGGGTCCGTACATCAACGCCGAGGTCAGCATGGGCGGCCTGCCCCCGTACATGACGACCTACGCCGGGGAGCAGCGCACCTCCGACCCGCAGAACCTGGCGGCCGACCTGGAGTGGCTGAAGGCCGTCAACCGCATCATCGCCAAGCACCAGATCACCGACGGCGGCGGCAGCGTCCTCGCCTACCAGGTGGAGAACGAGCAGATCGACAACTCGTCCGAGCACACCGACTACATCGAGAAGCTGCAGACGGCGGTGAAGGCCGACGGCATCACGGTGCCGCTGTTCCACAACGACTGGGGCAACGGCCACGGCTGGAACACCCCGGGCAGCAAGGGCGGCTCACAGCTCGACCTCTACGCCTTCGACACCTACCCGCTGGGTTTCGACTGCGCGGGCGGCCGTGGCACCCTGCCGGACTTCGAGTCCCGTGTCCGGGGCTACTCGCCGAAGACCCCGGTGTTCATCGCCGAGGGGCAGGGCGGCGCGTTCACCGCCTGGGGCCGTGACTTCCAGACCCAGGACTGCGGGAATTTCGTGGACCCCGCCTTCACCCGGCAGTTCGCGGTGAACAACCTCACCAACGGCGTCACCATGTTCAATTACTACATGGAGTACGGCGGCACCAACTGGGGCTGGACCGGCGACCCCGGGTCCGGCTTCACCTCCTACGACTACGGTGCGGCGATATCCGAGAACCGGCGGATCACGCCCAAGCTGGCGGTGCAGAAGGAGTTCGGCTACCTGCAGCGCGCCGTGACGCCCATCGCCTCCGCCCAGGCCGTGGCAGCACCCGCCGTCACGGTCACCGGGGGCGGGCCCGTCGAGGCCCGGCAGCGCCTGTCCACCGAGGACGCCGGGACCACCTCCGTCTCGGGCGGCGGCATGCGCCTGATCATGCTGCGCCACCCCGACTCCAACGACACCTCCACCAGCCAGGTGACCTTCGCGCTGGACACGGACCACCCGCGCGTCCCGCAGCAGCAGGACACCACGATCACCATCGCCGGGCGGGACGCCAAGACCCTCGTCGCCGACTACGCCTTCGGCCCGCACCGCCTGGTGTACTCCACCTCGCAGATACTCACCCACCTGTCCGCCGGGGGCGACCTGCTCGTCCTGGACGGGACGAAGGGCGAGGCGGGCGAGACCGTGCTGCGGTACGACACCAGGCCGAAGGTCACGACCCTGGACGGCTCCCCGGTGACCACCACCTGGGACGCGGACCGCAAGGAGCTGCGGCTCAACTACGCGCACTCCGGGACCCGTACGGTCCGGATCACCGGCGGCGGCAGCGGCGATCTCACCCTGCTCATCACCGACCGGGACGGCGTGGCCCGCATCTGGCAGCTCGACGCCGGGCAGAGCGATGTCCTGCTCACCGGCCCGGAACTGGCCCGTACCGCCCGTGTCACCGGAAGCCGGCTGGCGCTGACCGGCGACACCGGTGAATCCGGTCCGCTGCGGGTCTTCGCGCCCACCGGTGTGAAGGTGCTCACCTGGAACAACCGCCCGCTGGCCACGCGCCGCGACGCGGCGGGCGCGCTGGTCGCCACCCTGCCGGGCCCCGGAAAGCCGGTGGCACTCCCGCAGTTGGCCGCGTGGCGGGTCGCCGACTCCGACCCCGAACGCTCCCCGGACCACGACGACTCGGCCTGGACGAAGGCCGACCGGACCACCGCAGCCAACCCCGCGCACGGCCCCGGCGCGGCATCCGGGGTGGTGCTGGACACCGACGAGTACGGCTTCCACGAGGGCGACACCTGGTACCGCGGCCACTACACCCCGACCGCGGCAGGCAGCACCGTGAAGGTCACCGTGAAGACCGGCACCGCCGGGGATGCCCTCACCTGGCTGAACGGCCACTACCTCGGTGCGCAGGGCGACGGCTCGGCCACGTACACGGTCCCGGCGGGCCTGGCCGGGCCGGGCGAACCCGCTGTGCTGGCCGTCCTGGTACGGAACATGGGGCAGTACGAGGACTGGTCGTCCGACGGCAGGTCGAAGACGGGCCGGGGGCTGGCCGATGTCGCCATCGCCGGTTCGGGGAAGGTCGACTGGCGCATCCAGGGCGCGCTCGGCGGGCCGGACCCGGTGGACGTCGTGCGCGGCCTCTACAACAACGGCGGGCTCCACGGGGAGCGCGAGGGCTGGCATCTGCCGGGCGCCCCGGACTCCTCCTGGCCGACCACCCGGTCCCTCAAGAGCGACCGGCCGGGCGTGCGCTGGTACCGCACGGCGGTACGGCTGGACCTGGCCCGTGGCACCGACACGGCGGTGGGTCTGCGGATCAACGACGCGAGCGAGCGGGCGGACAAGTACCGGGTCCAGATCTTCGTCAACGGCTGGAACACCGGGCAGTACGTCAACAACGTCGGCCCGCAGACCGAGTTCGTCATCCCGTCGGGCTTCCTCACCGCGCAGGGCCAGAACACCGTGGCCCTCGCCATAACCGCCGAACAGCCGGGCGTCGGCCCCGACTCGGTGCAGCTCGTGAACCAGGGCACGGTCCTCGGCGGCGTCGACGGCCGCCCGAACGCCTCGCCCGACTACAAGACGGTCTTCGGCACCGCTGCGAAGCGCCGGCACTGACCCCGCCGGGCCCGCCCCCCTCACACCCCGGGGCGGGCCCGGCACCCTGTACCCCTCCGTGGGCACGCGGATGCGTCCTCCTCGCACGCGTGCCCGGCGGTTTCCGAGCGAGGGAGAAGAACATGCTCAGCAGAAGGTCGGCCGTGACGGTCGGCATGTTCGCCGGATCGGCACTGCTCACGGGCGCCACGAACCCGGCGTGGGCCGCCGGCACGGCTGCCCACCGGTCACCCCGGTCGCCCCAGTCACTGCTGTCACCGCTGTCTCCGCAGTCACCACCGACGATCCCGGCCGTACAGCACTTCGCGCCGGGCGGCACGGCCTGGCGCCCGAGCCCCGCCACCCGCCTCGTCCTGTCGCCGGACGACGCGGGGGCCCTGCGGTCCGAGGCCCGGAGCCTCGCCGCGGAGCTGGTCCAGGAAGGCCACGTGAAGCATCCGCCGAGGATCACCGTGTCCTCCAGGCCCGGCCCTCACGACCTCGCGCTCCGGCTCGGCCCGGTGCCCGGCTCCGCCTCCCCCGAGGCGTACCGCATCGACAGCGGACGGGTGTTGGTGATCACCGGCCGCACCGCCGCCGGTGTCTTCCACGGCACCCGCACCCTCCTGCAGGTCCTCCGGCAGCGCCACGAGACGACCGGAAGCATCACCGACTGGCCGGAGTACGCCCAGCGCGGCCTCATGGTCGACGTCGCCCGCAAACACTTCACCCCCGAGTGGCTCGAAGCGAAGATCCGCGAACTCGCCTGGCTCAAGCTCAACACGCTGCACCTCCACCTGAGCGACAGCCTCGGCCTGCGGATCGAGAGCGAGACCCACCCCGAGGTGGTGACGAGTCCCGCGCTGAGCAAGGACCAGGTGCGGCACCTGATCGCCGTGGCCGAACGCCACCACGTCACGATCGTCCCCGAGATCGACTCCCCGGGGCATCTGGCGGTGCTTCTCCAGGCGCACCCCGAGCTCCAGCTCGTACGCAAGGACGGCACCCGCGACGCCAGCAACCTCGACTACAGCAAGCCCGTGGCCCGCGAACTGGTGGCGGACCTGATCGGGGAGTA
>NZ_CALNVW010000008.1 GCF_940670765.1 Streptomyces sp. A 4/2 | reverse complement strand
GGACCTCTACGACGTCTGGACGCCGCGCACGTTCATGAGCAGCCCCGGGGCCGACGCACAGCTGGCCGACGGCGCGCCGATGTCCGGGAGCCACCTGTCGATCTGGTGCGACAACCCGGACTTCCAGACGGAACAGCAGGTGTCGGAGAGCCTCGGCCCATGGCTGCGCTCCTTCGCCCAGCAGATCTGGGGTTCACCCAAACCGGCCGCCGTCTACACGGAGTTCACCCCCTTGATCGACTCGGTCGGGGACGCACCACGGGAAATCCCCGGGTAGCCGCGTTCCGACGGACGGCACCGCGCCCGCCGCTCGTCCCACCGCACCCGACGCTCGCGCCCGCCGTCCGTCCCACCGCGCCCGCCGTCCGTCCCACCGCGCACCGGGTCCGCCACCCCTGGCCACCCGTCCAGCGGCGGTCACGCCTCCCGTACGCTGACGGCGGCCCGGTGGTGGCGGGGCGTCTCGGCCTCGTCGATCAGCGCGATGGCCAGGTCCGCGTACGTGATCCGGCTGGCCGGGTCGCCGTGCTCGGCGATCCGGTACCGCCCGGTGCGCGTGCCCTCGTGGTCGAAGTCGCCCGCCGGGGCCACGTACGCCCAGTCCAGGTCACACTTCCGCAGCTCGTCGAGGCCCGCCGCGTGGCCGAGGCCGAACGACCGGTACTCGTTCGGGTAGCCGGGCTCGTCCATGAGGAGGGCGCCGGAAGCGCCGGGCATGACCGATGAGAGCCCGACCACCACGAGACGGTGCACGCCCGCGCCGGCCAGGCCGGTGGCCAGGGCGCGGGACGACTCGGTGAAGAACTCGTGCGGCGCCACGGACAGGTCCGCAGCGGCGCTGACGGCGGCGTCATGCCCCGCGGCCACCTGCTCGACACTCGCCGCGTCCATGACGTCGCCCGCCACGACCCGCGCGCCGGTCAGATCGCTGTGGCACGCAGGGTCGCGCACCACGGCGGTGACCTGGTGTCCGCGCCGATGCGCCTCCGCGACGGCCTGCCGCCCGGCCCTGCCCCCGGCACCGAAGACCACAATGTTCACGACGAACTCCCCATGTCCGGAGCCGGAGTTCGAGCACCCCGGCCAGTCCTCGGACGCTATCGAGGACCCTGGTTACCACAGGGATACCGGCCGGACAGCCCTTACGACCTCACCCGCGACAGCGAGCGGGCTCCCGACGCCCTGCGGCTCCGCCTCCGGCGTTGTCGTCAGTCACGAGGGCTCCTTCCCCGAGCTCTCGGCTCCGCTCGAGCAGGGGAGACCCCATCCGCTCCCTCCTCCGCCTTGGATGCGAAGCCGCATGACGCCGCTCGCTGATCCACTCTCCATCGCGGGTGAGGTCGTTAGGCTGAGTCCATGAGGGAACCGCTACCCGCCGACATGTTCGACGAACTGTGCCCGTCCTCGCTCAACCCGATCCGATTCGGCGACAAGTGGGCAGCGCTCGTCATCCGCTGCCTCGAACACGGCCCGCGCCGCTTCTCGGAACTGCGCGTGCCGCTGAGCCGCGTCACCCCCAAGGTCCTGACCCAGTCACTGCGCGCCCTCGAACGGGACGGCCTGGTCAAGCGCACCGTCTACGCCGAGGCCACCCCGCACGTCGAGTACGAACTGACGCCGATGGGCCGCAGCATGCTCCGCACGATCGCGGTCGCCTGCGCCTGGACAGCGGAACACTGGGACGAACTGCTCGACGCCCGGGAGTCGTACGACGAAGCGAACCGCCTTGACCGCGCCGGATAACGAAGCAACCGGTGGTCCTACCGAGGCTCGCAGCATCCTCACCCGGGCCAACCGCGAGCACAGAACCCGCTTCCGCCTCGATCGCCCACTCACCGGCGGATTCCAGTCCCACACCTGGCTGTTGGCCGGAGCCGACGAGACCGGTTCCGATGCGGGCCGGGCCGTCCTGAAGTGGTCGCCGAACCCCGGCCTGGTGCCCCGGACGCTGCGTGCGGCGCAGGCCGTGGCAGAGGTGCGTGCCGCGGGATACATGACTCCGGCCTGGGTGGCGACCGGCGTCACCGAGGCTGGATTCCCGTACCACATCCAGGAGTTCGCACCCGGGGGCAAGGCCGACAGGCTGACCGACGCCACGGCGCGACTGCTCGTTCCGCTCCTGGAGAGCCAGCGCGGCCTGGACCCGGACCCGGAGCGCTGCTGGTCGCGGTACGTGTACGAGTCGCTGGCCGACGGGGGCGCCGAGCTACGCCGCCGGCTGGCCGCCACCGGACCCGACGGCCGTCGCTTCATCACGGCGGTCGGTGCGCTGCTCCAGGCGTACGGAGAGGTCGAACTCCCGACCGGCGATCTGGTCCACGGGGACTTCCGCCTCGCGAACGTTGTCGTCCCACCGGACGGCCGCCCCGTCGCCGTCGACATCGAGGCGCTGGGCAGCGGCACGCGCGCGTACGACTACGCGACGCTGCTCACGGAGGACGAGGTGGACGAGTCGGCCTGGAACCTGATCCGTGCGGCCGGTGAGCGGGTGGCGGGACCGGACGTACTCGCGTACTGCTTCGCCCTGACGGCGATGGAGCTGGCGGACTTCGTACGGGAGAGGGTCCCCGGGCGCCTGCCGCTCCTCATCGGCCCGCTGACGGCACGCGCGGAGGCGCTGCGGCCGTAACAGACCTGGTCCGCCCCGCACCGCAGACCCCCACGCCCGTCAGTCCGCCCGCTCCGCCGTCGGGTAAGGCACGAACACGCTCAGCCGGTACGTCGTCGGCTGCTCCGTGCGTCCGCACAGCGTCTCCACCCGCAGCATCGACGCGTCGGTCAGCCCGCGCTCGGCGCGGATGCGCGGCACCGCGCTCTGCCACTCCGCCGCGTCCTGGGTCTCGAAGACCACTTCCCAACGGCCCGCACCGGCACCCCGCAGGGGCCCGCCCCGCTGCTGATTCCTGCGCTTACGCTGTCCTGGCACCGGCCCAGCATGTCGCCCGCCCGGCCCCCGGGCAAACGGAAGCGGGTCCGACTCGGTTCGGCCGGTCCAGCGGTCTGTGGGTCGGTCCGCAGGGCAAGCAGACACGTCCGACCGGTCGCCCCCTCCTCTGTAGCAGTCGCGTTGCCCCGCTGTGACAAACCCACGGGGATCGGCGAGGCAGGCTGTCCGCTGAAGGGGTTCGGACTCGACCAGCCGAACCCGGTACCAAGGAAAGTGAGTTGGCCATGGGTAAGTCTCGCAAGCTCGTCGTGACGATTGCCGCCACTGTTCTCGCAGGAGCGGCCGGGGTGGGAGTCGCGCAGGCATCCACGACGGGGCACGCGTCCGGAACAGCCGCCGCGAGTGCGCCGTCCTCCTGCCGTCCGGCGAACCACATCGCGAAGATCGCTCAGGACGCGAGCAGCGCGGGCCACAGCCACTACCGCGTCACCCTGACTGCCGCACCCGGATACTCGTCCTGCAAGCTGGCCGGTTCCCCCAGCGGCGTGCAGTTCTACAACAACGGTTCGCGGGACGGGGTCACCGCGAAGTCCTACGGAACGCAGACCACCGCAGTGACCTTCGGCCCCGGCCACCCGGTCCACTTCGACATCCAGGTCCCGAGCACCGGCAAGGGTGCCAAGGCCGACGAGGCCCGGTTCACGCTGATGGCTCCCGGTGGGGAGATCCCCGGCCAGTCCTTCGCCGAGGGCTCGTTCCGCGTCGACGCGGGCACCCAGATCGGCCCGGTGCAGGCCGGCGCCTGATCCGCTGCCGCATCCGTAGCGGTACGCCATCGTGATACCTGTGCCGTCGTCCCCTCCCGGGGGCGGCGGCACAGGGCTGTCCCCGGGGAGATTTCGGGGACTGACTTCTCGTGCGGTGGGGGCAGTCGTCATCATGAGGGAGACCGCGAGCTACGGGGGTGACGCGAGGTGTCGGGACAGGTGCCGTCACGGCAGGAGATCATCAGGCGCCGCAGGCGAACGGGGTTCGTCGGCCGGCGCGGTGAGATCGCCGCGTTCCAGGACAACTTCGCGCGGGACCCGCAGGACGACCAGTACCAGTTCCTCTTCCACATCCACGGCAACGCGGGCGTCGGCAAGACCACGCTGGTGCGGCAGTGGGAGGACGTGGCCCGCGAGAAGGGCGCGGCGATCGCTTCCGTCGGGGACGAAGTGCACAGCGCGCTCGAAGTGATGGAGTCGGTCAGTGCCCAACTCCGGGCTCAGGGACTGCCGTTCAAGGACTTCGACCGTCTCCTCGCGACGTACCGGCAGCGCCGTCAGGAAGCCGAGTCGCCCCCCGCCCTCCAGTCGGAGGCGAACCCCGGCGGTACGGACTCGGGCGGCGCGTCGCTGTCCAGCACCCTCGCCGTCCAGGCGGGCCTCACCGGTCTGGGCATGCTGCCCGGCGTCGGTGCGTTCACCGGCGCGGTCGACCCCCAGCAACTGGCCCAGCGCACCGACCGCCTGCGCGCCTCGCTGAGCGCGCGATTCCGCAGCCACGACGACGTGCAACTGGTCCTGGACCCCGTACGGATGCTGACCCCGCCCTTCCTGGAGGGGCTGGCCCAGGCGGGGGAGCGCAGGCCGTGGGTGGCGCTGTTCTTCGATACGTACGAACGGACCGCGCCCGTGCTCGACACCTGGCTGCGCGACATCCTGATGACGGACCGGTACGGTTCGCTGCCGCTCAACACGGTGGCCGTGGCCGCAGGCCAGGGCAGGCTCAACGCCCGGGTGTGGGGCGACTGGCTGGACCTGGTGGCCGAGATCCCGCTGGACGTGTTCACCGATGAGGAGGCCAGGAGGCTGCTGGCGACCCGTGGCGTCACCGAGGACGAGGTCATCGACGCGATCCTCGATCTGTCCGGCAGGCTTCCGGTCCTCGTCGACATGCTCGCGCAGAAGAACCCGCACGAGCCGACGGCGGTCGGCGACCCGTCCGACACCGCCGTGGAACGCTTCCTGAAATGGGAGAGCGACCCGCAGCGGCGGGCGGCGGCGCTGGCGTGTGCGCTGCCGCTGCGGCTGGACGAGGACGTGTACCGGGTGGCGGTGGGGGAGGGAGACAGCGGCGGCGGTACGGGCGAGGAGTACGCCTGGCTCCAGGGCCTGCCGTTCATCAGCGGTGAGGCGGGCAGGTGCCGGTACCACGATGTCGTACGTACGCAGATGCTGCGCCTGCAGCGGAAGCAGTCACCGATCCGCTGGCGGGAGCAACATCTGCGACTGGCCGACGTGTTCAGGAGCCGGAGACTGGCAGTCGAACGTGTCCTCCGTAGGGAAAGGGCATGCTTGTGGGACGCCGGTTGGTGGGAGCACCACCTCAACGAGATGTATCACCGCCTCTGCGCCGATCCTCGGGAGGCGCTGCCTGCTGCCTTGGGCCAGACGGTGTGGTCCTGCATTCCTGGCACGGCGGAGATGAACCGCTGGAGTCAGCTGCTTGTCCGGGTAGGAGGGGACGCCGGAGCCGATTCGCTCGCCATGCTGGGCCGCCAGTTGGAGAGCATCGCGGATGCCGAGGAGAGCACCGGTGTGCTCACTGCCGTCCTCACCTTGCTCCTGGCCCGTACGGAACTGGGCACGAAAGACAGAGCTCTCGCGCACACGGTCCGCGCCCGCGAGCACCGCAAGGCCAAGCAGTACGGCCGCGCGCTGGCGGACTGCGGCACTGCCCTGGAACTGGATCCGGGACTTGGGCGGGCCTGGGCCGGCAGCGGGGAGATCTACCGCCTGGTGGGGCGCTATGAAGAGGCGCTCACCAATTTCACTCGCGCGATCGAGATCGACCCCGATGACAGCTGGGCCTTCGCGATCCGTGGGCGGATCTATGGGGAACTTGAGCGGCGCGAAGAAGCCTTGGCTGATTTGACGTGCTCGCTCGCGATCTATCCAGGTTACTTGTGGGCCCTCGTCAATCGGGCGGATATCTATCGCTCTACTGGACGGTATGAAGAGGCGATCGCCGACTATTCCCGTGCGGCTCAACTCGACCCTTCCGACGGCTGGTACGCCCTGGAACTGGCCGTTGTGTGCCACATGGCAGGAAGGTCGGAGGAGCACGCCCATTGGCTGCGTGCCCAGGAATTATTCACCGAACAGACAGGGGGTTCCCCCATTTCCGCTGCGCGCGCCCGTGGCAATCTCCTGATTGCCGCATGCGCGCAGTCCCGTTGGGAATCGACGGAGGTGCGGCTGACGGAACTGCTGGCGAGTGACCCCGAGGAGGTGCGGATCCGTACCGTGCGCCAGGACTTGCGCGAAATACAGCAACTGCTGGCGTTGGACGAGGGGCAGGTCGGCCGCCTGTGTGAGGTGTTGGAGACCGCTGAGGTGGAGGCGAGTGCGAGGGCGTGACCGATGCGGAGTAGGTATGCCAGGTAGGGAAGTAGGTATGCCAGCTATGTCAGGTACGCCGCATCGGGCTGCCAGATAGCGCCACTTGACCAGCCAGGTGCAGCGCCAGATCGATCGCATCCCGTCAAAGGCGTGCAAGTGCAGTACTCGGCTTGACAGTTGAAAAGGACGCCCGGATACGCTCAGATCACGCAAACCACACGTAGTTGACCCCGGCGGTGCACCAAACACCCCGGGGTCCGACACCGAAGAGCAAGCGAAGGACTTCGATGCGCATCCACAATAGCGCCCACGCGCGCCATTTCACCGTCCTGGCCAACTCCGTCCTACGGGACCGCAGACTCAGCTTCACGGCCCGGGGCATCCTCTGCCACCTCCTCTCGCTGCCCGACGGCGCCCGGGAGGACGTACGCACGCTGGCCGACCGCAACCCCCGACTGGGCCGCCGGGGTGTGGCCCAGGCCCTGGACGAGCTGATCCAGTACGGGTACTACGTACGCCGGACCCACCGGGACGAGACGACGGGCCGACTCCGTACCGAGACGTACGTGTACGAGAGCCCGCCAGGTGCGGATAGGGCGGACGGTGCGGAGGGCCCGCCGACCGGGACGCCGACCGGGAGCCCGACGTCCGTGCGGCCGGGAACCGGCCGGGCAGCAGGCGGGAAGGCGGGAGCGTCCCCCGAAGGGGAAAAGAACCAGGAGAAAGAACCCTCCCCCAAGGAGCCGGATCCGGCGCGCGAGCCGGGACCGGGACCGGTAGAAGCGGGGGCGGGGGCCGATGCCCAGAAGCCCGAACTCCTCGCCCGCGCCGCCGCGTTACTCGCCCGCCTCGGCGTCCACGAACCCAAGCTCGCACTGAGCGCCGCCGACTCGCTGACCCTGGCCCCCATGGCGGCCCGGTGGCTGGACCGGGGCGTCACCGAACTGGAGACCCGTTCCCTGCTGGCGGACGGCCTGCCCCCGGTCGTCCACGCGCCGAAGTCCTTCCTGGCCGCGCGACTTGAGCGCAAGCTTCCGGCCCACCGGACCAGCCGCGACGCAGCGGCCCCGGCCGCGCCCCCGGCGGAGTGCGCGGACTGCCGCGACCCGCTGCCGTCCGGCCAGACCACGGGAATCTGCGGGGAGTGCGCCGGGGTCGTACGTACGGGGGATCGCAGCCTGGCCGACCCTGCTCCGGCGCCCCTGGCGGCCGACCTGGTGCCCGACCGTGTGGGCCACCTCCGCGCGCTCCTGCGCGGCGGCCGGCCGGCGCCCGAGCCCAGCTGACGGCGTCAGTCGCCCTGTCCTGCCCCGTCCTGCCCTTACGCGTCCGCGGGGAAGACCTCGCCCATCGAGGCGAACGTGCCGCCGTCGGTGTGCAGCCCCTTCTTCTTGTTCATCGGGGAGAACGAGCTGGTCGCACCGGTTTGCATGTACGACTTCAGGTAGGCGGACTGGCCCTTCGACTTGGCGTTCGCCAGGTTGATCAGGGGCTGGTAGTCGGCCTGGGTGACGGCGTTCATGACGGCGAAGCGGGTGGCCTGTCCGGCCGACGCGTGGAGTGCGTCCAGGGCGCCCTTCGCCTTCTCCTGTCCCGCCGCGTCGAGCGGGAAGCGGGCAGGCACGTTCAGCTTCACCACGGGGCCCCCGCCACCGGACTCGGAGATGTCCTTCCCGCCCCCGACGTTGAAATTGACAGCGATGACGGTGTAGCCCGCCCCTTCCGCATCGGAAAGGAAGCCGGGGGAGTGCTGGTGCGCATCGGTGATCGTGCCGGTGCCACCGCTGGTGGGGTTGCCCCAGGCGCTCGCCGGGTTGCCCGTGCCGACGCCGATGAAGAGCATCACCTCCTTGTCCGGGTCCTTGGCCCGCGCCTGATCCATGACCTGCTGGACCCGGTGGGCGGTCTCGCCGAGCAGCCGGAGGTCGTCGTTGTCGAGGGAGCCGCCGAAGCCCTCCGCCTGACCCTGGGGCGTGTTCCGCATTTCCGCCCTCTGCACCGGCACCGCGGACCCCGCGCGCTGCTGCCCACCTGCCCTCGCGGCGGCCACGGTACTGGCCACCGCCGCGTTCCCCGCGGAGTTGTGCAAGGTCTGCAGGGGGTTCCCGGACCCACCCGTCCGCGCCCGCGGGCGTGCGCCCGTCGCGCGGCCGAGCGCCTGGTCCGGGTGGTGTGCGGGGTGTGTGTCACGGGAGTGCACGGCGGTTCCTTCCACGGGGCGGGGAGTTGGCCCCCATTCTCCCTGGCTCAGGGCGCTTCGGAAGGGGCATCAGGTGTCCCTTAAGGGCAAGGTTCCCGTGCTCGACGTGTAGCGGCAGAAGGTCGAGGTCCGGCGGAGCCGGGTCCCGGATCGGGTGAACTCGTCTGCGTACGGCGCCTGTTCCGGCTGGGGAGGGCTGTGGCAGGCTCGGATCATGGTCGCAGAGGGCACAGAGCGCACAGAGGTCGCAGAGAGCACAGAGGGCACAGAAGGCACAGAGGAAGCACTACCGAAGGAAGCCGAGGCCCTGGGCAGGCAGGCTCTGGAGTGGCTCCTCCGGTCGGCGAAGGAAACCGGCACCGGAACCGGCAGTGGTATCGGCACCGGCCCCGGCGCTGGTACGCACACCGGCCCCGGCCCCGGAAGCCGCACCGGCCTGGTGTGGACCGACACACCGAGCGACAACGAGCTGGACTTCGACCTCTACAGCGGCACCGCCGGAATCATCCCGGCCCTGCTCGAAGGCCGACGCCACTTCGGCGACGACCGGTACGGCGACGCCGCCCTGCGCGCCGCGCGGACCATCGAGGCCGCGGTGGCGGAGTGGGAGGCCAGCTCGCTGTACGGGGGCCTGGCCGGGATGGCCGTCGCGCTCCACGCCGTCCACACCGAGTTGGGGGACAAGGCGGCCGGTGCCGCCGCCGACCGCGCGCTGGTGCGGGTGCGTGAACGGTTCGACGGGACCCGCTGGGGCGACCTGTTCGAACTCATCGGTGGCAACGCCGGTATCGCACTGGGCGCGCTGGCCGTCGGCGACACCGAGCTGGCCGTGCTCGCCGTGACGCCCTACCTCCGTACCGCCGAACCCACGGCGGGCGGCGTGCACTGGGAGGTGCGGGCCGGGACACCGGCCCGCTTCCACCACATCTCGCACGGCACGCTGGGCATCGTGCACGCGCTGGCCGCGGTGGGCCGGGCCGCGAACCGGCCCGACCTGGTCGAACTCGCGGTGGCCGGCGCCTCGGACGTGGTCGCCCGCAACGAAGCGGACGCCGAAGGATTCCTGGTCCCGCACTCCGACCCGCAGCACAAGCCGGACATCATCGAGCGCTACAGCTACGGCTGGTGCCACGGCCCGGCCGGCGACGCCCAGACGTTCCGGCTGCTCGGCTCCGTACTCCAGGACCCGTCCTGGTCGGCGCTCGCGGACCGCTGCTGGCACACCGTGACCCACTCCGGCCTGCCGGAACGGCTGCGCCCCGGCTTCTGGGACAACAGCGGCCGGTGCTGCGGTACGGCCGGGGTACTGGCGCTGGCCTGCGACCGGTCCGTCGAACAGCGGGACGGGCTGGACTTCGCGCGCGTCCTCGTCGCGGACATCGCCTCCCGGGCGACGGTCGACGAGCACGGCGCCCGCTGGTCGAACATCGAGCACCGCGTCAACCCCAGCGTCCTCGAACCACGGAACGGCTGGGCCATGGGCAACGCCGGAATCCTCCGGGAGCTGCTGCGGTTCGCCCGGATCAGTACGGGACGGGACGCGGCGTACGCGGTCGACTGGCCCGATCAACCGGCCGCGGTCGCACGGAGCGGCGAAAACTGACGGCACCGGGCATGGTCTACCCATGACCGACACAGATCCTCCGGCCGAGGCCGCGGCTCCGGCCGCGGCCTCAGTTCCCGCTCCCGCCCCAGCCCCGGCTCCGCATCTGCCGACCGGTTACCGAAGCCGCCCGGCCACCGCCGCCGATGCCCGCGCCGTCCACCACCTGGTCGCCGCCTGCGAACGCGACCTGCTGGGCCGCGCCGAGACCGGGCCGGAGGCCGTCGCGGCGGAACTCGTACGGCCCGGCCCGGACCTGGCGGCCGACACCCTCCTCGTACACGGCCCGGCCGGAGAACTGGCCGCCCGAGCCCGGGTGACCGGCGGTCGCCGCAGCACGGTCGACGTCCACCCCGGCCACCGGGGCCGGGGCCTCGGCGCCGCACTCCTCGACTGGGCCGAGACCCGGGCCCGCCGGAGCGGCAGCGAACGCCTCTCCCGGACGGTCCCGGACAGCGACGGCGCGGCGGCCACGCTGCTGCGCTCCCGTGGGTACGTCCCGTTCGTCACCGAGTGGCAACTGGAGATCACCCTGCCCACGGAGCCATCGGTACCGGCCCCGCCGGAGGGCATCGAGGTACGACCGTTCCGCCCCGGCGACGAACGGGCGGCGTACGAGCTGACCGAGGACGCGTTCGCGGGCTGGCAGAAGCGCCGGAAGCCGTACGAGGAATGGGCCCAACTCGCGGTCGACCGGCCCACGTTCGTACTGTCGGCCTCGTGGGTGGCGTACGCCGGTGACCGCATGGCGGGCGCCGTACTGGCCCTGGACGCCCCGGCATCCGGCGAGGGCTACATCGACCGGGTCGCGGTACGGGCGGACCACCGCAACCGCGGAATCGCCCGCGTACTGCTCCAGGAGTCGTTCCGCGCGTTCTACCGCCGGGGACAGCGCACCTGCACGCTGTGGACCCACTCGGGGACGGGCGCGCTGTCGCTGTACGAACGGGTGGGAATGACGGTCCGGCACAGTTCCACGACGTACGGGAAGATCCTGACCGCCGCCGGATAGCGGGCCCGGCCGTACGCGAGGAGCCCGCCGGCCGTACGCGAGGAGCCCACGCCCGGCCGTACGCGAGGGGCCTGCGCCCGGCCGTACGCGAGGGGCCTGCGCCCACGCCCCCGCCGCTCCGCTGTGCGGTCTGCCTCAGTTCCGTTCCGGGACGGCCATCTCCCCCAGAAGGGACCAGTCCTCCTGCGGAATCGTCGCGTTGACCACCCGCGGGGTCTCCACCAGGTGGGGCGGCAGAGTGCTCTGGGCAGCGATGAAGTGGTCGGAGCCGACGTGAGCGGCACCGGCCTCGCCGTCGCGGAAGGCCTCGACCAGCACGTACTCGGTGGGGTCCTCGACACTGCGGGACCAGTCGAACCACAGGCACCCGGGCTCGGCGCGGGTGCCCTGGGTGAACTCGCGAGTGATGTCGGGCCACGCGTCCGCGTACTCGGGCAGGACACGGAACTTGGCGGTGATGAAGATCATGGATATTCCTGAGATGTAGATGAGGGGGGTGGACGGTCGGCGGAGGCCGTGCTGCCGACGCACCTGCCCGGACCGCGATCCCACGATAACGCCGGGGGGACTGCCCCGCCCTCTGCCGCAGCCCCACGGGCCACCTCGCAGGGACGGCCCGGCCTTCAGCCCGACTCCGAGCCCGGCACTCCTACTCCGAGCCCGGCACTCCTACTCCAAGAACAGCTCCCCGACGGTCTCATCCCCACTCGTCTCTCCCGTCAGCCGGAACCCGAGCCCCAGGTAGAAGCCCTCGGGCCCGTCCCCGCCCGGATGCCAGCTGGCGGTCAGACGGCTGCCCCCACGACGCCGGATCTCCGCCGCCACGGCCTCCACCGCGAAGCGCCCACAGCCGCGCCCTTGCTCCCCGGCCGCGATGTTGAGCCGCCACAGACCCGAGCGGATGTCGGTGCCGGTGCCGTCGCCCGCGAAGTCGATGTCGAGGAACGCCATGAGGAAACCGACGGGCCGGTCACCGTCGAGGATGAGCCGGGGCCAGGCGACGCCCGGGTGTACGTACGCCTCGGCGAGCGACTTCACGACCGGCGCGACCAGGTGCTCCTGATCGGCACGGACCTTCAGACCGATCGCGTCATCGAAGTTGGCGGCAGTGATCTCAGCCAGCCGGAACGGCGTGGTCGGTGCAGCGGGTGTAGTCGGCGTAGATGTCGTAGTGGTCATACGAGGAAGGTAATCAGGCGGATCAAGCGAATTTCGTCAGCGAAGTCGACCACGGTGGAGGGCGGTCCTGGCCTGCGGGATGCGCGGGGGCGGAACCGGTCGGAGTGGGCGCAGTTGACCGATGGGGATGGTCCGGCGGCGGGGCAGCCGGACCCTTGTTCGGGCTTGAGGAAATACGGTCCCGGGGCGGCGATGTGGCGTACGGCTTTGTCGTCATCGATGGCATGCGGGCCACGCTCACGGCACCACCGGGACGGCACCACCGTGCAGCAGGCTCAGCCCAGTAGCCCTCTGATCGCCGTGACCAGTGCCTCGCCCGTGTGCTGGACGGCCGTTCCGGCGACCAGCGCGGGCAGGGAACGGGCAGCCATGCGCAGAGCAGGGCGGAAGCCGTCACTCTCCGGGTCCGTCAGGACGCCCGCCAGCACCGTCGTCTCATCTCGCAGGGCCTCCGGGTCCGCCAGCAATTCCGCATTGCGGTTGATGTCCGCACGGAACGCCGTCAGGAGGGCGGCGACGGAGTCAAGCGGAACGCCACTCTGGCCGGTGCCGGTCTGAGTGACGTGGGACAGGACGTGGCCGTCGGCGATTTGCGCGGTGCCGGTGTTGTCGCGGCCGATGTTGATGCCGGACCCGGGGGCCTGTGCGGGCTCGGGATCCGGGGTCCGTGCGGGCTCGGGATCCGGGGTCCGGTGCGGTAATCCTGGGTTCATGAACACTCCTTCGGTCGAGGCGGGGTCGGGTGCCGTGGGCGCAGTCTGCGCCACCTGCGTCAGCGTCACACCACCCGCGAGCTGGATCCCCGCATTGTTGTCGCCCAGCACGTGAATGCTGTTGATCACCGTGTGCCGGTCGGAGAACGCCTCCGTCGCGAAGCCGTGGTGTTCGAGCAGGGCCTCCACAGCGCTGAGGACGGCCGTCTGCATCAGCTCGACGTGGCGTTCGGCGTCGCCCCTCTGGTGCAGGTCGGAAATCTCGGGCAGGGACAGGTCATCGCGCAGGCTCAGTGGGGTGTCAGGCCCGGCTGGATCCGTCTCCTGCGCCGGTGTCTTCCGGATCCGCCGCCACAGCGTCAGCCACGGCCCCGCCGCACCGCGCAGGCCCTCGAACACCGCGCGACTGGCCGGTTCGGGCAGCGGCAGCAGTGGTGCCATCACCTGTGGTCGCAGTGTGAGTCGCAATTCACCGGCCTGGAGTGCCACGTGCGCGAAGAGGCTCACCACCAACTGCCCCTGCCAGCTCACGCACTGCGCCCGCAGATACGGCCGCTCCGGCCGACCCAGCCCGCCCGTCATCTCCGACGTTCCGGCCTCGCTCCGGTTACGCGCCAGCCACAGGTCGGCCGGCAGGGCCAGCACTCGGGCTACCGAGAAGCCGGGCAGCGGAGCGGTCTCCGTGAGGTCGCCGGGCCTGCTCTCACCGTGGCCGACAGTGGTCAGCGCGGCCCCGATGCTTTCCAGCAGCTCTGTCTCGCGCATTGCCACGACGGGCCGTTCGGGCTGCCGGGGCCGCAACGGCACGCGGATTTCCGCCGCGCCCCGGACTATCCGGCCCGCGCCGATGAAACGACCCTGAACGTCGTACGGCAGCGCGGTGCCGTATTGCCGGGCGTCTACCGAAGCCAGGTGTCTGCGGACCCATGGCCTGGCGAAAGGCAGCCGCTCTCGGGCGCCGCCGTATCGGCTCGCCCGTTTTCGCGCCGACCGGGCGACCGCCTCGTCTACGACATACACGAGGGCTACGGCGGCTGCCAGCACGAAAGGGAGCTGGGCGCTGTGTGCCCACAGCTCGTAGAAGTTGTTGTGTTTCTGCATCGCGACGAGGGTGAACAGCCAGTAGCCGACCAGCGGTAACAGCGCCCAGCCCGTCCCGGACGGGCCCAGCACCCATGCGACGCCGAGCGCACCCAGCCATGTCAGGGCCGAGCTTGGTGCCCAGGCCACGACCAAGCCGACCACCGCCACTACTACACCCCGGCGAAGCAGCTGCCGCCGACGGACGCGCACTCCGTGCGTGAGCACCGGTATCAGATCGAAGCCGTACGAGGGGACCGAGCGCGCCGGGTCGCGCAGCACGTCCTTGACGAGCCGGAGCAGCCGCGCCTCGCTCAACCGCATGGGGTCGGCGACATGGGCCGAGTGCGCATAGAGCGCCGTGCAGAGTTGTCGTGTGACATCGGAACCTGCCGCCTGCGGCGGTGACTCGCCCGCCGATAACTCCCCAGTCCGCACCCTGTATCGCTCCCCCGGTCCGGCGTGTACCGTGTTGGAGCATCTTTACCTCAGCGGCCCCGGTCGCGCTATACCCCCACACGCCGCGTGTGGATGACGGTGCGTCCCCGGGCGACAGCAAGCGGGGAAGCCGTCTGACCGTTGAGGCGCGGCAAGCGTGGAACCGCCAGCGACTCAGCCGAGCCGACCGACTCGTACGGCTCCTGCAAACTGCGCCCACGCAGCTCCACTGACGGTCAGCAGCGCAGCGTTTGGCTGCTTCGAATCCCGTACCAGCGCGCCATCGCGCATGAGCAGGCATGCGACACACTCCGTGCCGCTGCCCCCGCTGTAGGTCGACTTGAACCAGCGGGGATGGAACTGCCCTTTCATCAACGCCCCCTGTAGTTGCGGCGCCGTCCGACGCGAGGAGGCGGCGGAGGCCGTGGCGTTCGCTGAACGCTCAGAGCTTGGGCACGACAGGGAAGGGCAACTGACCCGACCACTCAGCGAGCGCCCCGGATGCCTGCTCGCGCAGATCGCCCTCAACCGGGACCTCTGACAGAAGAGTCCGGTCCTTGTTCGGCAGCGACAGCTCGCGGTAGAACTGCAGGTCTTCGAAGCCATTGACGCCGACATCATGGCTGTTGGCTGCGTACACGAGGCGTGAGATCCGTGCCCAGTAGCAGGCGACCAGGCACATGGGGCAGGGTTCACTGCTGGAATACATGACACCGTCCTCCATGAGATGACGGCCGAGCGCACTGCCCGCTGAACGCAATGCCATGACCTCCGCGTGCGCGGTCGGGTCGTTGAGCTCCATGACGGAACTGGTCCCCGTACCTACCGTTTTGCCGCCGATGACGACGATCGCGCCGAAGGGCGTCTTGCCCTCGTCGGTCAGGGCCTTCCGCGAGATGGCTACGGCCTGTTCCAGGAACGTACGGTCCTCTGAGTTCTCCGGGGCGAAAGGCAACCGAATCTCCCTCATCTCACATGTGGACCGAGGGGTCCCCGTCGCTGAAGGGCCCTTCGAGATCCACGTCGTAACCAGTCAGGGGTGTGCTGGCGCCGTCAGCGCCGATCGTGCGCAAGGCGAGTACCGCGTTCTGCGGGTTGGACCACCGGCCATCCTCCAACAGTTCGACCATATCCGGGACGGACACCACCGCCTGATCGCCCGGGATGATCAAGCGGTGTACCTGGGCCGCCGGGCCTGAGAACAGTGCGCCCGTAGCGGCGAGCCGGTAGTTCCACTCGTCGAATGCTCTCCGTACGGCGTCGGAATCGGGCGCTCGACCGGAGGACGCGGGGAGGTTGTGCAGAACTACTCGGGTGATTCGCAGCGATGCACCGCGCCTCAGCTGAGCCGTGAGGACCGCCTGGTCGATCTCGTTGCGGAGGTCCATGCGCTGGGGCCGTAGCCAATTGACGTCACATTGGACGATGACCGCCCGTTCGATAGCGGGGTCCGTCAGCCGGGCCGTGCGCTGTAGCCAGAGTTCAGCATTCATGAGAGCACCGGGTCCTGCGCGCCCACCAACTGAAGAACCTGGAGTCCCACGACAACTGTCTCTGTCCGGTCGGTGATGCCGACTGGTACGGGGAGTACGCGCGCGGCGAGAGCCGCGGTCGACTTCAGTACGGGCGTGGGCAGCCCGGCAAGGAAGGCCCGGAGCTCGGTAGCTGGATCGCCGGAGGCGAGAGGTGCCAGGCGGCAGGCGATGGCGAGCACCATGGCGGCCAGCCGCTTCTCGGGCTCGGCGCGTGGCGAAGGGCTGGGAAGAGGAATCCGATCCGTGCGCTCGCGTACCTGTCGCCACGGTGAACCGGGCTCATCCGCGCGTGCCATGAGGACGAGCAGCTCTTTGCGGGCCTGCGCAGCCGTCGTGAACCAGCGGTGCGTAGCGAAGGTGCGCAGGTAGGCACCCAACAGCTGTGGATCCGGTGTGAACTCCGGGCGGATGAGCTCGGGCGGGTGGACGAGTCGGGCATCTCGGAAGGTGGCAATGGCGCCCACCGAGGCGAGACACCAGAAACGGTCGAAGCCGACGACCGAACCGAAGGCTTCCCGAGCAGCATCCGGTGCTTCGCCGGAAGCGGGATCGGCCGCGCCGTACAGGGCGCCTCGCATCTGGCTGAGGACTGACGCACCGTCCCAGTAATTCCCCATGAACTTCCGGCCGGTGAGGAACTGGAACACGCCGTAGAAGGCGTTGGCCTGATGGGCGCCGTGGAACTCGCTGTAGTCCCGCACCCAGAGCAGTACGCCGACCGGGTCGGTCAGAACCGAGGCGACGTCGTCCGGGTCGTCGACGGTCTTCGGATCCGGGTCGACGCACAGGAGGATGCGCAGTCGGCACTCGACCGACATGGCGACGAGTTCCCGCGCGGCCCTGCTGGAAGCGATACCGCGTACGGACATGAGCATCGAGGTACTGCCGAGCCAGGCCAGGTAGCGGCTGGTCGCCCCGAGTACCGCAGCCGGATCCGGCAGATCACGCGCCTGGACGAGGATGGACCTGACGAGGGACTCCGCACTGCCGGTGACAACGACGGGGTCCGCCCCGCGTACGAGTGCTGCCCGGCACAGCCGGTGCAGCACTTCGAGGTGGAGGGCGACGGAGTTCTCATTCGCGGGAGCAGGGACGCGGGCTGCGATGAGCTGGCCGACGAGATTCCGGATGCCGCTGGGATCGTTGCGGCTGATGATCTGGTCGAGTGTGCCGAGATACGCGGCAATCAGGGGATCGTTGCTCAGCTGCTCGTCGAAGCTGATTTCCTGGTTGCGCAGTTCAACGAGGCCGCGTGTGAGGGTGGCTGTCAGCAGGCGGTTTCGGCCTCCAACGCTGGCCAGGCCGAACAGCTGAATGAAGGAGAAGACCCCGAAGATATTCGCGAGGAGGAAGAGCAGCGCGCCGTAGGTCGCACTGATCTCGTTCTTCCAGAGCAGACCGCAGCCCGTGAACATCGCGGCGACCCAGCCGATGAACACCCACTCGCGGAAGGCGATGTGGCTGTCGATGGCGTGGAGGGACGGCCAGGAGCTCTCGGCGGAGAACGTGAGCGCGAAGATCACGGCTTCGCCGGTGAGCAGCGTCGCGAAGAAGGCCACGGAGAACTGGGTGGCATCGACAACCGTGTCCTTGTCGGCTGGCACGCCCCATGCGAGTCCGACGAGCCCGAGCGAACAGACGAGAAGCGCAGCCTGCCGTCGTAAGTGACCCATGCCGCGTGCGCCCCCTGATGCTCCGCTGAGGGCCAACTGTTCCAGCGAGCACAGGGGTTGCCAAGTGACCTCAGTCGATTCGGCCAGATCGCAAGGCGGTGATGAAGCCGGTCCACGCGGAGTTCCCGAAGGCGAGTTGCGGGCCTAGTGGGTCCTTGCTGTCCCGGATCGCTGTCCCGGAGGGCACTGCAGCGGCTTCGAGGCACTCACTCGTGTTGGCCCCGCTGTACGAGGACTTGCACCAGGAGCTGTTTGGTATAGCCGGGCGGCTCTGCATCAGATTTCCTCACGGACGCGTTCGATCATGGCTGACGAGGCAGACATGTCCAACGCTTGCGCGCGCAGGTAGTCGAACGCAAGTCGGTACCGGTCCAGTTCTTCGTCCTTCTCCATGAAGAGTGAGCCGAGATGGATGTCGACGTAGACGACATCCAGGCTGGGTTCCGCGCCGCCAAGGATCACGAAGCTTCCCATCGCAGCGGAGTGCGCGCCCTTGGAGAACGGGAGTACCTGGAGTGTGATGTCCGGGGACTGGTTGGCCTGAAGCAGATGGTCGAGCTGCTCCCGCATGACGTCACGCGAGCCGACGACACGGCGGATCACCGACTCGTCGAGGATGGCCCAGAGATGCAGTGGCTTGTCCCGGGCGAGGATCTCCTGGCGTTTCATGCGGATGTCTACGAGCCGCTTGGTCTCTTCCGGCGGCAGCCGCATCTCGGATGCGTTCTGTACGGCCTCTGTGTAGCTGCGGGTCTGCAGCAGGCCCGGCACGTACAAGCAGTTGAAGTGGTCCTCGCGCACCGCTTCGTCTTCAAGGGTGAGCAGCAGATTCATCGTCTCCGGGATGGAGTCCGAGAAGGTGCTCCACCATCCCTGCCGCTTGGCGTCCTTGGCGATGGAGACGAGCGCTCGGCGTTCGGCCTCACTCGCCCCGTACTCGCGGCACAGCGCGTCCACGACGGGCCACTTCACGGGCCCTTGCTGGGTTTCATACCGGCTGATGGTGGCCTTCGAGACGTCAACCAGGCGGCCTGCCTCCTCCAGTGTCATGCCCTTCCGGGCGCGCAACTTGCGCATCATGGCGCCGAGTTGGCGACGCCTCGTGGTGGCCCCAGCTGACATGGAAGTAACCCTTCGCTACAGGCCGGTCAGTTGCTCTGACCGGTGGCCAGGCTATGCGGCCGTGAAGTTCACGAACTACCGGATTCACCCGGAAGAGTCCCGTGAGAAGTTACACAGCGAGATTTCTTAGTGCCATACTCACTGCCGTAGCGCTACGCAGCGCAGTCGTACGGATACGACTGGTGCAGGGCTGATGTGGCGCGGGAGGGAGTGCAGCCATGTCTGGCTACGAAGTCACTGGACCCCGACTCCGCTGTGTTCTGCCGTTCGAGGCGGAGCCGGCTGAACTCCGGTCGCTGAGAAGGGTTGTGCGCGATCAGCTCTCCGGCTGGGGACTGCCCGGCCTGGCGGACGAAATTCAACTGGCGGTCACTGAACTCGCGACGAACGTGATCAAGCACGTGGGCCAGGGCGCGCCCGCGACTCTCGTGATGGAGTCCGGAGACGGCCGCCTGCGCGTGGAGCTGCACGACACGAGCCCGGTGGTGCCTGTTCAGAAGGAAGCTCAGTGTGACGACGAGTGCGGTCGCGGGCTTCACCTGCTGGCCGGCCTCTTCGCGGAGTGGGGCACCGTCGCCACGGCCACGGGCAAGGCGGTCTGGTGCGAGATGGCGGTTGGCGCGGATCAGAAGTGCCGCCGGATTCAGCGGGCGGCGGCGCTCCTCGACGGTTACGGACGCATGGCTGGGATGCCGGTGCTGGCCGGCAGCGGCCACCGGTCCGTCCTTGAGGAGTCAGCGACCGACCTCATCGCGGACCTGCTCCACTGGCTCGCTGCGCAGGGCGGTGACCCGGATGCGATCTTGGACCGGGCCCAGATGCACTTCGAGGCGGAGGCAGCCTGATGCGGACGATATGGCGGGAGTGGGCTACGCGAGGCGGCTGGCCTCAGCGGCCCTCGCCCATCTCCGCCCGCAGAGCCGAGGGTGTACGCCACGATGCGCCGCGGTGGCCTCTGTGGCACATGCGGTGGCAGTTCGCGCAGAGGAAAGCGAGATCTTCCAGCCTCGTTTCGCGGGGGCCTGAGATGTGGAGGGGGAGTACGTGGTGCACCTCGATGTAGCCCTCGCCAAGACCCCCATACCTCTGGCCGAAGTGGAATCCGCACACTTCGCACTGGAGAGGCTGCCCGGCTTTGAGCGCCTGGGCGATCTTTCGCTTACGCAGGCCAGGGTTCCGTTCGCGGGAGATCGCCCAACGGGCGAGGAGACGTCCCTCGGTGGCGGGCATGCCGTCTTCGGCGACTTCGTCCGGCTGCTCGGGGATGAGTACGAGTTCACCAGACGCGATTCCGTCTTCGATGGCCTGGGCGGCGAGAAGCATCTCTGCTTCGCGTTCGATAAACGCCTCGGTGACCAGTTTGGTCAGCTTTCCGCCTCTGGTGGCGGGGCCGGTGTAGTCCGGCCGACTTGTGAGGAGATCCGCACTCTTGCGGCTGATGCTGGCCGCCGAGCGGAATTCGGGGACCTCGCTTGCAGCGTCCCCATGGAGGGGCAGCGAACGCAGCAGCTCTGCAAGATCCTGCGTCGGCCGTTGATACGCCCTGAGCTGGCGCCAGTCGTTGTTGACGACGCGCGAACAGATCAGCAGCAACTCGTCCCAGGTCCAGTCAGGGCTACGCACGGGCAATATCGTAGAGGTGTTCACCGTGGCGTGGGTGTTGTCCTGAGCATGAGAGGGCGTGCCGCACACTATGAGAATCAGCATTGTCAGTGGGGTCTGTCACCCTCTGTGAGGGCGGAGTGCACACAGCGTCCGCCGTGCAAGTTCGTAAGGAGGGTGCATGACCAGCACTGAGAGGAAGTTCACCTCGGTTGAGATCTGCGCCGGGGCAGGAGGGCAGGCTGTTGGCCTCCATAACGCTCTGTTCAGGCACCTCGCGCTGATCGAGATCGATCCACACGCGTGCGCCACTCTCCAGAAGAACGTGGTTGGCAACTCGGAGTGGGACGGCTGTGAGGTCATGAAAGAGGACCTTACGAAGCTTGAGCCTCCTGAGCTGAGGAAGCGCCTGAAGCTGAACAAGGGGGACCTGGGTCTCCTGGCGGGAGGCGTGCCGTGCCCGCCGTTCTCAGTTGCGGGAAAACAGCTGGGCGAAGATGACGAGCGGGACCTGTTCCCCTACATGCTCAAGCTAGTGGACGAACTTCAGCCCAAGGCCGTGATGATCGAGAACGTTCGCGGTCTGCTCGACCAGAAGTTCCAGGGCTACCGCGACCGTATCCTCAGGGACCTGGAATCCATGGGGTACGTGAAGTGCTATTGGGAAGTCCTGGAAGCAAAAAGCTATGGCGTACCGCAGCTCCGGCCGCGCGCAATCCTGGTTGCGATGAAGAAGGAGTATGCGCAGCACTTCTTGTGGGCGGAGCCTGCGGAGCGCCCTGTCGTGACGGTTGGCAAGGCGCTGAAGGATTCGATGAAATCCCGGTTTGATGCCGTGGACGACCCCCGAGCTGAAGAGACGTTCCAGGGCTGGTTCGTCAAGGCGTCGAAGGGTGTAGCGCCGACTCTGGTGGGTGGCTCGAAGAAGCACGGTGGGGCTGATCTTGGCCCGACCAGGGCGAAGAAGGCATGGGGCGAACTGGGTGTATGTGGCCTTGGTGTCGCGAACGACCCCCTCGAAATGACGGATGCGGACCGCGATCTCTTCGCTGCCGCAGGCCCGAAGCTCACCGTGCGCCAGGCGGCGACCATCCAGGGGTTCCCTGACGAGTGGGAGTTCGCCGGCCGGAAGACTGCGGCCTACCGCCAGGTCGGCAACGCTTTCCCTCCGCCGGTTGCACAAGCGGTAGGGGAACAGATTATTGCGGCCCTGGAAGCAGGCTCGAAGAGGGGGACACTCTTCGAGGTGTCGGTTCCTTCAACTCCTGCCAGGATGAAGCCTGCTGACCGTCGCAGCGATCTTGAGAGCGCAGGCGTCAGGTGATTCGTGTTCCCAGAATCGGAGTACGGTCCAGCCTGCTGCGGTGAGTTGGTGGTCGGTGTCCCGGTCACGGGCCATGTTCCCAGCTACTTTGTCCGACCAGTAGCCGGAGTTGGTTTTTGGCGGCACGTAGTGCTCGGGGCAGCCATGCCAGTAGCAGCCGTCGATGAAGACCGCGACCTTCGCTGGACGGAACACCATGTCCGCTGTCCGGCGAAGGTCGGGCAGTGGCTTGGCTGAGACTCTGTAGCGGAGCCCCTGTGCGTGCACGAGTCGGCGAATGAGCCGTTCAGGCTGCGTATCGCGGCTTCGGATTGCTTGCATATTCCTGCGTCGTGCAGCTGAAGATGCCCAGGATCCCTCTGGGGGCTGCCAATCATTCGACATATTGGCCTCTATGAGCCCGACGCTTGAATCTTCGGCGCATGATCCGGGGCTTCCTCTCCGGTATCTACCGCGACCCAAGGATGCCCATCAATTACTGCATATGGGCGATCCGTATGATGGTGTGTCTTCCTTGCGATTTTGAATGCCACGAATTCGTCTGACCCGGGAACGGGTCCGCCTAGCGCGGCTGCGATTTCCCGTGAACGATTCCGGTCACCACCAAGGATAACGATACCTTCACGTCGCAGAACCGGGCGCGCACGCGAATTTCCGTTGTCTTCGCGGATCCGTGCCATGTAGTCCTGCTGTTGGGCAAGCGTCTGGATGACGCTCCTGTGGATGGGGGTCCCCAGGACGTGGCGGAAAAGGGCATTCACCCGCTTCTGGCCCGTAGTGGGCTGGTACAGGAGGTTGCGGGTCTCTTGCGGGAGATGCAGCAAGAGGTTGACGGGGAGTTTCCCTGACGGAACTAGCCAGTCAATGGTTTTGCGCCCAGCGGCGGAAAGTCCACTCTTCTGGTCTCGGTTCTTTCCTGGGTTGATGAGGGTGTGGCCGATCTGCTGGAGTCCCACCCGGAAACTTGATGTGTGGTCGTCGGCTGCCAGGAGAAGACAAACATGACCATCAGCTTCCGGCGGGATGGTCCAGTTCTTTCGAATGGTCCACTTGGCATCAACTTCATGCCCCGCCACAAGGAAGTCCATATGCTTTCCCCGTGGCAGCTTGAATCGGTCCCGGACAATGATCTCTACCTTTGTCCCTAGGTAGGTCTTCTCTGTGCTCGCGACCAATTCTTTATCTGTGATGTCATAGCGGCCGGTTCTGGGACCGTCCAGTACTTCATCGATTGCTCTTCTGATGCACGCCCCGAAGGCGGCCTCCATGTCGGGAAACGAGCGAAACCACTCGGCTGTTTCCGCGACGGCCTTGGACGAGGCAGCTGGAGACGCTGCCGCAGATCCAGGGGAGGTTGCGATGTTGGCGGCAGGGTCTTGTAGGGCCATGCCCCACAGGCTACCCAAGGCGCCGGACGGGTCCACTCGGATGTGTGGCCTCGCGTCTGCCGAAGTCTTGAACTACCCTGTTCTGCTGGAGAGTTGTCAGCTGTGTCGAGAGGGGGCTGCCGTGACTGTGATGACATCGGCGGAGGACGTGTTGCGGGAGTTCTGCACGACACGGAGGACGCAGGCGGTATTTGTTTCCTGGAAATCGGACCCAAAGCGCGCAGCGGTCGTTCCCGTCGTCATGGAACACCGGGCAAAAGCGATTTATGAACTTTCAGCGGCTGATGTGCGGGAGGTGTGTAATCGCACCGAGCACGCTCTTGGTGACGTCCGGAGGGAGGAGGGGGAGGCTGTCCGCGCAATCGTTGATTGGAATCCAGATTTCGCCTTCACTCATATGTTCCATGTCTGTCTGGAGCGGGGTGGAAATTTGCCCACGTATCAGCAGTTCAGGCAATTCGCTGAGACGGACTCTCTTGGGATGGGAATGCTTGGCACGCCGGTCCGTCGTAGAGTGGAAGAGGTTACTGAGGGCGGAGTCGCGAACCATTTGGCGAAAGCGGCGATGAGATGGAGGGTCGGGAACGCCTACTACAGCTTTCTTCGCGAAGTCTATACGCTCGTGGAATTGAGGTCCCGGGGTGTCGATCTGCGAATGCATCCCCTTGCGGACGCCCTTTTCCGTGTGGACGGATGGGTTGGACGTAGAGCCCTGAGCTTGCGTGTGAGTAACAGAAAATTTCGAGCGGGAATGACGAGCGGGCGCAAAACCCCGGCAGAGCAACTTCTCGCTGATGTTCTTCCGCCCCTTGAATTTGAGACGATAGAGTTGACGGCGGCGACGAAGTTCGGGAAGGTTCATTTGCCTTCCCGTGAACATATTGACGCAGCCTCTGCCTCACTGTTGAGAGAGGAGTAGAAATTCTTCCATGCTCTCTGGCTTCGGTTATGAAGGAATGGGAGAAAATCGACTGGCGAGCTCCCTGCATTGTCTGATCTATCGGACATGTGTAGGAAGCGACGGGGCTCGTTCCGGAAGATCGGCGGAAGTCGCACACGCCCACCTTTCACCGTCAAGGGCGGTGCTGGGGCGTATGTCCTGGGGGTTTGAGACTCTGGTCACTCGGACGCTGACGAACTCCCCCTCCAGCGGAACAGGGATCGCCAGCTGGACCGCGATTTGCTTGTGACTTTCGTAGTCGCCCATGATGATGACGCCTTCTTCGCGGAGCGCCGAGCGGGCGCCGCCGTTCCCTCGGACTCGCTTCATGTAGTCCTTCTGCTGGGCGAGTGTTCGCACGACGTTCCGGCTGATGCGGCGCTTCTGGACCCGGCGGAACAGCTCGTTCAGCCGGGCCTGGCCTGACGACTGGGCGTAAACCGCCTCGCGGTCTACGGGGCTCATGTGGAGAAGAACATTCTCCGGCAACTCGGTGTCGCGCCACAGCCAAGCGATTTTGTCGCGGTGCTCGGCCTTGACTGTCAGTTTCAGATCCCGGTTGTTGCCGCCATTGAGCCACTCACGCTGAATCCGCATGAGTCCCGCGCTCCAGCACGTCTTGTAGTCGTCGGCCCAGACGAGCAGACAGATATGTCCCATGGCTTCCGGAGGAATCATCCAGCCGCCGAACTGTTGCGAATACTTGCAGTCGACGTCTACTCCGGCGATGCAATAGTCCATGCTCTCGCCGTCAGCGAACTTGAACTCGCGTTGCAGGTTGATCTCGACCAGCGTTCCCGCGTGAGTCTTCTCAGTCTTGAAGAGGGTCTTCCAGTCGTACCGCCCTGTGATCTCGCCGTTCAGTAACTGATCGATCGTGTCGCGGAGTACAGCGGCAAAGCGTTGGCCTGTGGGGTCAAGAACCCGCAGGTGCTCGTAGACAACCGCGAGTTCCGGGTCTTCGTGCAGGAGTGCGCTGGCCGCAATGTTGTCCGCGGCGGAGATATCCATGGGCAACAATTCCGTTTGCCTTCCGTTCAATTGGTGTTCTCAACTGAGAGCTGATGGCCTAGGTGGCGCCCTAGCTTTGACGTAGGTGCTGATAAATAGCGCCAGCGAGGGCTCTGGTCATACCGATAGGGACTGCGTTGCCGATTTGACGGGCGATTTGGATCTTTGTTCCGTACCAGAGGTAGTCCACCGGGAAGCCCTGGATGAGCGCTGCCTCAAAATGCGTGATGGGCCGATGCTCCGTTGGGTGGAGGTAACGGCCCTTCTCGGGCTTGAAGAACTCGGTGCGGATGGTTACGGCGGGAACACCGAAGCGGAGGCGCCCCATCACGTCGCCGCTCCCGCTTTGGTGCTTGTCCCAGGCATCTGTACTGAGGTACTGCTTTTTCCCGTTAATCAAGGTCCACTGCTGTCGAAGGTCAGCACGGTTACCGCCAGGTGGAATAGCTCTGTAGCGTGCCATAGAAAGGGCTGTTGGGGTGCGCCCGAAGTGGAGTTCGTTGGTCTGGTACGGACCTGCCCTGCCGTGAGAATCACGCCTCTGCGGTAGCTCTGTCCCACTTATTTCCATGCAAGACGTCAGCTGGAAGATCGTGTCCACTGGTACCCAGGGAAGGCGCGGGGAGACCGCATTGAACAGAAGGAGGTCGTCATTGAGTGATGAGGGTCTTTCGTGCGTCGGTTCGGGGGGCGTCAGCGGTGAGCCAAGGTCTTTGTGCGTGCCGATCGCTATCACGCGCTTGCGTGCCTGTGGCACGCCGTAGTCAGCCGCGTTGAGTAATTCTGTCGACAGCGTGTAGTCGGAAAGCGGACCACCTGGCTTCGCGGAGTCCACCAGTCGTGAGTACTCAGGAGAAGCGTAGAAGCGGTCGACGTTCTCCAGTACGAAGATCTTTGGCCTGACGGCTGACACCACTCGGATGTACTCCTCCCACAGGGCGTTGCGAGGATCGTCCTGATGCTGCTTCCCGAGGCTTGAGAAACCCTGACAGGGAGGCCCGCCTGTGATGACGTCGACTTCATCTCGGTGCGGGAGCGGGTCGAACTCCTTGATGTCGCAGCACTCGGGTGTGTCCAGCTGGTGATTGGCCTCGAAGGTGGCGAGCGCTACCGGATCGAGGTCAACTGCGGTGACGGTCCGGAAGAGAGGAGGCTCAGTTCCTCCCAAGTTACGAAAAGTCCGGAACCCTTCGGCGAACCCACCGCAACCCGCAAAGAGATCCATCACTCGCAATAGCTTCGTCAACTGTCCCCCAAGATCACCAGCGTCATGAAGCAGAGCCTATGCCGCGGCACTGACATCGCTTCCCGTCATGGTTGCAACGCCGGTGCCCAGCACAGTCCGCCCTGAGGTTCTGAAGCGGAGTGTCTGTGCGGACTGGTAGATCTTGGAGCATGACTGCTTCTACCGCTCTAGAGCCACACGTTGCGTTCGCGGACCTAGCTACTGCGGACCTCGTGGTGGACGGGGTCTACGCCGGCGGATCGAATGGCAACACAGGTGATGACCCCATGTCCAAGCTGATACCTGGTGTGGGCAACCAGGGTGGGTTTCGCTATGCCGGCTCACCAGCGAAGGGGACTGTGCGTCTGGCGGTCCTCTACACCAGCGGTGGCGAGGTTGATTGGCCCGATCATCTTGACGTCCAGACAGGCACGTTCACGTACTACGGCGACAACAGGACACCGGGGCGAAGTCTGCATGACACTCCGCGGTCAGGCAATTTGCTGTTGCGGGACGCCTTTGCGGCCTCCCACGGTACGGCTGCCGAGCGAGCCGCAGGCGTGCCTCCGTTTTTCCTTTTCGAGAAGGCTGGGACGTCTGGGCGGTCGGTGCGCTTCCGAGGGCTACTCGCTCCGGGCGGACCAAACATGACATCTGACGAGGAGCTGTCAGCGATTTGGCGAGCTACCAGAGACCGTCGCTTCCAGAACTACCGTTCACACTTCACCGTGCTTGACCACGCCAGAGTCTCCCGAAGCTGGCTTCAGCATGTGTTGAAGGGCGGCGACCCACTTGAGGGGGATTGCCCTGGAGCGTGGAGGGCTTGGGTCGAGGGACGGGTCTACCGGCCGCTTCTGGCGCCATCCACCACCGTCATCCGGACCAGAGCCGATCAACTGCCGGAAGATACTTCGGGGCAGGCCGTGCTGGGTGAGATTCGCGAGTACTTCCGCGGACAAGAGCACGAGTTCGAAGCCTGCGCCGTAGCCATCTGGCGGCTGATCGCCCCCCGAACGGGTGCCGTTGATGTGACGCGTCCTAGCCGGGATGGTGGGCGAGACGCGGTGGGTACCTACATCCTGGGACCGGTGGCGAATCCGATCACGATTGACTTCGCGCTTGAGGCCAAGTGCTATGCGCCCACCAACGCGGTAGGGGTGAAGGAGGTCTCGCGGCTGATCTCACGGCTTCGGCACCGTAACTTCGGCGTGCTGGTCACGACGTCCTACTTCCACAAGCAGGTACAGGAGGAAGTCCACGAGGACGGGCACCCCATTGCCCTGGTCTGTGGGCGCGACATTGTCGATGCGCTGCGCCATCATGGCCGTACGACCCTGCACGCAGTACGGCAGTGGCTTGAGCAGAGCTTTCCACAGCCGTGACTTTTAGGGCGATTGGGCTCGTTCGGGTCGGAATCTGACGGTCAGTATTGGCCTCAGTGCGTACAAGTATTGGATCTGTGGCGAATCACGGGTTTGGCACACGAGGGGCTGACCTCTGCTCAGCACGCGCCCAGCAGAGGTCAGCCGTCCGGCAGCCAGTCTTTGCTGCTACCCTCGCGAAACCCGCAGCCCCTTAGGTACCAACACCCGCTGAACCAGAGCAATAGCCCCGTCCGCCAGCAGCGCCAGCGCCGCCACCCACAGTGCCGCCGCGATCACGCCCTCCAGGCCGTAGTTGGCCTGGCCCAGGACGATGTCGCCGAGGCCGCCGCCGCCCGCGACCGTGGCCAGGGTGGCTGAGGAGATGACGTACACCACCGCGATCCGGATGCCCGAGAAGAGCAGCGGGAGGGCGAGGGGGAGTTCCACCTTGAGGAGGATCTGGAGGGAGGTGAGGCCCATGCCGCGGGCCGAGCGGACCATGTCCGGGTCGACCTGGTCGACCGCCAGATAGGCCTGGCTGAGGATCGGGGGGATGGCCGTGATCAGCAGGGCCACCGCGATGTTGACGAAGTTCAGGCCGAAGATGCCCAGGCCGATCGCGATGACCGCGAGGTTGGGCAGGGCCCGGCCGATGTTGGAGATGCTGGTGGTGAGGAATTCGCCGCGGTGCAGATGTCCCAGCCACAGTCCGGCCGGTACGGCGACCACCAGCGAGATGGCGATGACCACCGCGCACATCCAGATGTGCTGGCCGGTCTTCTCCAGCATCAGCGGCAGCCGGTCGTGCATGAAGGTGAACGAGCCCATGAAGGTGTCCATTTACGCGGCCTTCCTGCTCCGGGCCCACGGGGTGAGCAGCCGTCCGGCGAGTACCAGCAGCCCGTCCGCGGACAGGGCCAGGGCGACCGCGAGGGCGCCCGCGCCGATGAACTGGGTGTTGAACGGTGACTGGAGCGCCTTGAGGATCAGCGAGCCGAGGCCCGAGTCGATGACGTACGCGGCGATGGCGACCGTGCCGATCGTCATGACCGTCGTCACCCGCAGCCCGGAGATCAACGACGGCAGGGACATGGGCAGTTCGACCTTGAAGAGGATCTGCCGCCGGGTGAGGCCCATGCCGCGCGCCGCCCGTACCGCGTCCTCGGGTACTTCGCGCAGCCCCGTCAGGATCGTGGTGAAGAGCAGGTAGAGGCTGTACGCGACGAGGGCGATCTCCACCGTGAGTACGGAGAACCCGGTGACCGGCACCAGGAGTTGGAAGAGCGCCAGCGGCGGCACGGTGTAGAGGAACGACGACACCGCGGAGGCGGGCATCGCGAACCAGCCCTGGAAGTGGGCCAGTACGGCCATCAGGAAGGCGATCACGAAACCGATGGCGACGGCGGCCACGGTCAGCTCGATGTGCTGGACCAGCGCGGGCCAGAAGAGGGTGGACCAGTGGTCGGAGAACCAGTCCGCGCAGAACGTGGAGTTGTTCGCGACGCAGGTGGAGGGGTCCCCGTAGTCGGGGATGACCGGGCTGACGCTCATGCCGTGCCCGCCTTCCGTACGGCGTCCAGCGAGGCGGTGCCGAGGACCGCGCCGTCGTCCCCGGTGACCCGTACGGCGTCGGTGCCCTCGGCCACCATCAGGGAGAGCGCGGAACGGAGCGTGGCATCGCCGGGGAGGGCGGGCAGCTCGGGCGAGCCGGTGGGGTCCGGTGTCAGGTCCAGGTCGCGGAGGCGTATCAGGGACAGCCGCTTCAGGCCCCGGTCCGCGCCGACGAAGCGGGCGACGAAGTCGTCGGCCGGCTTCTGCAGCAGCGTCTGCGGGGTGTCGTACTGGGCGAGCTTGCCGCCCTCGCGGAGGATCGCCACGCGGTCGCCCATCTTCACGGCCTCGTCGATGTCGTGGCTCACGAAGATCACGGTCTTGCGGATGCGCGCGTGCAGCGCCAGGAACTCGTCCTGCACGTGCTCACGGGTGATGGGGTCGAGCGCGCCGAACGGCTCGTCCATCAGCATCACGGGGGGATCGGCCGCGAGCGCGCGGGCGATGCCGACGCGCTGGCGCTGGCCGCCGGAGAGCTGCGCCGGGTAGCGCGACCCGTACTCCGCCACCGGCAGGCCGACCAGGTCGAGGAGTTCCGCCACCCGGTCCTTGATGCGCTTCTTGTCCCAGCCGAGGACCTTCGGGACGGTCGCGATGTTGGCGGCGATCGAGAGGTGAGGGAAGAGGCCCGTCTGCTGGATGACGTAGCCGATGGAGCGGCGCAGCTGGATCGGGTCGAGATCGCGGATGGAGCGGTCGCCGATGCGGATGTCGCCGCCGGTCGGTTCGGCCAGCCGGTTCACCATCATCAGCGCGGTCGTCTTGCCGCTGCCGGACGGGCCGAGCAGGACGCAGATCTCGCCTGCGGGAACGGTCAGCGACAGGTCGTCGACCGCGGGGGAGGGGGAGTTGGGGTACGTCTTGACCACATGGTCGAAGACGATCTCCTGCGCGGTGGGGGCGGCGCCCGCGGTGGCGCCCGCAAGGGTGGTACGGACAGCCTCCGGTGCGGAGCGGGAGACGTGACGGCTTTCCTGGCTCATGGGGAGTTTCTCCTGGGCATGGGCATGGGTACGGGCGAGGGCGCCCGGCTCGCAGTGGCCGGGGCGGCCCCGTCAGCGGATGTCGTTGGCCTTCAGGAACTTCGCGGCGACCTCGGACGGGGCGAGCCGAACGGTGTCGACCCCCCGGTTCATCTCGCGGATCGCCTGGTCCGTGAGGAGCGCGTCCACCTGGTTCAGCACCTTGGCGAAGCCGGGGCCCTGCTCCTCCTGCACGCCCTTGCGCAGGACGGGGGCCACGTTCTGGAAGCCGTAATAGCCCTGGGTGTCCTCAAGGATGGTGTAACCACCGCGGGCCAGCTGCGGGTCGGTGGTGAACACGTCGGCCGCGTCGACCTGGCCGTGGTCGAGCGCGGGGTACTGAAGGCCGATGTTGAGGGTCTTCACCGAGGTGTTGGGGAGGCCGTACGACCGCACCATGTCCTTGTAGCCGAGCGCGCCCTCCATGTTGTCCGGGTACTCGGCGAAGACGACATGGTCCGCCTTCTTCAGGTCGCTGATGGTCTTCAGCCCGTACTTCTTCGCGAACGCGGGCTTCACGGCGACCGCGTTGCGGTTCTGGAAGGGCGTCGGCGGCAGCATCGTCAGACCGCGCGTCTCCTGGTACGCCTTGGCCTGGCGGAACGTCTCGGCGGCGGTGTGCGGTACGGACTTGCTCCTGGCCAGCACCTGGAGGATCACGCCCGTGTACTCGGGGTACAGGTCGATCTGCCCCGAGGTGAGGGCGCCGTCGATGATGGTGGTGGAGCCGATGTTCGACTTCAGCTCGACGTGGTAACCGGCGTCGGTCAGCGCCTGCTTGTACAGCTCGCCGATGATCCACTGCTCGGTGAACTGCTTGGCCCCGATGACCACGGTCGGTTTCCCGCCGCCGACGGACGCGGCGCTGCCGCAGCCCGACAGGACGGCGAACGACACGAAGGCCAGCAGCCCGGCGGCCAGCACCCGCACCGGGCGGCGGCCCGGCGTACGGCGCCTCACACCTGGTCCCGGGGGACGGTGAAGGACCAGGTCCGGGTGAAGATCTCCCGCTCGGCCTCGCCGGCGCCCTCGTACGCGGACAGCTCGTTGACCACGCAGAAGTCGGTGGCGTCGGCGGTCATCCGGGAGTGGGTGCGCACCCGCGTCGCCCACGCGCCGCGGCTGATGGACTCCTCGCGGTCGCTCTCCACCGTCGCGGACAGCGGGTCCCCCTCGACGATCCGGAAACGGTTGAGGTCGCTGCCGGTGCGGGTGAGTCCGTCGGTGTGGTCGGTCATGGTGCCGTCGGCGGGCGTGGTCACGATGATCTGCTCGCCGGTCTCGACGTCGTGGCTGACCTTGCGGTCGCCGGGTATGCCCACCGACTCGATGCTGTGCGGCGGAACCCCGCGCGGCGGGCCGTACGGGCGCAGCGCCGCCTCCTCGGCGGGGCGCGGCGCACGGACCGGCAGGGTCAGCGTGCCGTACGAGGTGTCGAGGTCCAGGGCCACCACCTCGGGGGACGGCCAGACCCACGGCCACAGGGAGGCGGAGACGGAGATCCGGACGCGGTTGCCGGCCGCGAAGGCGTGGCCGATGCCGAAGAGCGGGACCGTCACCTCGTACGCGCGGCCCGGTTCCAGGGGCTGCGGGTCGGTGTGGCCGTCGCGGTGGGTGAGGTTGAGGAGGCCGGTGGTGACCAGCTTGGAGCTGCCGTCGGGGGCGACCTCGCAGAGCCGGACGGCGAGTTGGGCCTGCGGGCGGTCGCTGGTGACGCGGAGCGTGACCTCGGGGACGCCGAGGATCTCCAACTGCTCGGTCAGCGGCGGCCCGGTGAAGGTGTGCGAGCGGCCGTCGTCGGGGGCCTGGTCCGCGTACTGGCCGGGCACGTCGCCGAACTTCAGGAAGTCACCGCCGGTCGAGCCGAGCGCGAGCGGCGAGCGGAGCACGGCGGTGCTGCCGCCATCGCTGCCACTCCCGCCACCGTTGCCACTCCCGTCGCCGTTGCCCGTGTTCGTGCTGTCGCCGCCGAGTTCGGTCAGCGGTATCGCGCGGGCCTCGATGCCGGGCGCGGGCCAGGACGGCTCGCCGACCCAGCGGCCGGGGCGTACGTCGAGGTCGGAGCCGACCGGGGTGGGGTCGGGCATCCAGGCGCGGACGGCCGGTTCGTCCATGATGCCGGTGTCGACGCCGCCCATCCAGTGGTCGAACCAGCGCACGCACTCGCCCTGGAAGTCCATCGCCGGGCCGGGTTCGGCCTGGTGGGGGTAGGTGTGCGCCCACGGGCCGAGCATCGCCTTGGCCGGGACGTCCAGGTTCTCCATGAGGCGGAAGACGGCGCCGCGGTACTGGTCGAGCCAGCCGCCGACCGCGTAGACCGGGACCTTGATGGCCGCGTAGTCCTCGCAGACGGAGCCGTGCTGCCAGTAGGCGTCCCGGCGCTGGTGGGTCACCCACTCCTCGGCGTACGGGACGGTCTGCTCCAGCCGGTCCAGCCACTCCTGGCGCCAGGACTCGCCGAGTACGGCCGGGTCGCCGGGGCGGGCGTTGTACGCGAGCATCGTCGCCGCCCAGGGCAGCATCTCGGAGGCGAGGAGCGAGCCGCCCGCGTAGTGCACGTCGTCGGCGTACCGGTCGTCGGTGGAGCAGACGGTGACGATGCAGCGCAGCTGCGGCGGTTCGAGCGCGGCGATCTGGAGGCCGTTGAAGCCGCCCCAGGACTTGCCGATGATGGCCACCTGGCCGTCGGACCAGTCCTGTTCCTCGATCCAGGCGAGGACTTCGAGGGCGTCGGACAGTTCGGTGGCGTGGTACTCGTCGAGCATGACGCCCCCTGAGTCACCGCTGCCCCGGCAGTCGACCCGCACCGCGGCGTAACCGGCCCGTGCGAACGGGGCGTGCAGGGTCACGTCACGGGCCGCGGTGCCGTCGTTCTTCCGGTACGGGATGTACTCCAGGACGGCGGGCACGGGCCCTTCGGCGTCGGCCGGGAGCCAGATGCGGGCGGCGAGGCGGGTGCCGTCCTTGAGCGGGATCCAGACGTGGCGCAGGACGCGTACGGGGTGCTGCACGCGGTCGGGTACGGGGTGCTGTGCGGTGGTTCGGGGGGTGATGGCAGTGCTCATGCTCCCGGACCCTAGAGGAGCACGACGTGCCGACTTGTCCCGAATGCCTGGGTAAATCGCTGTTGTTCAATGGTGAACAACAGCACAGGTGTAAGGGTCTGGATCACGGGTAGGCACAGAATGTTCATATGCCGTTCGCATATGCCAGCCCGGTCGGCCCGTTGACCGCCCGGGACCTGAACAGGCCGCCACCGCACGGGAGTTGACCGCGGGTGGCGAGCCTGCTCGTCAGGCTGCCCCGTGGCAGTCCCGGTACGCGGTCCCCGACCCGCACCAGCAGGCCGCGTTGCGCGCGGGCGGCCAGGACGTGGCCCGGCCCCGCGCCGCGAGAATGGTCGCGTACTGCGGCAGCAGATCGGTGTCCGAGGGGGACGCGGACTCCGACGCCGCGAACGCCTCGTACGACGGGACGTTCCCCGTCACGATGCCCAGGTTCGTCGTGCCGCCCGCGGACAGCTCCCGCAGCGCCGACTCGATCCGGGTCAGATGCGTGGCGTGGGACGGGTACTCCGGCTCCAGCGCCGGGTACGCCGCCAGGAGTTCGGCGAACTCGGCCGCCGGCCAGTACAGCACCGCCACCGGGAACGGCCGGGACAGCGCGGCCCGGTACGAGCCCAACTCCGCCTGCAAGCGGGCGATTTCGGCGCGCAGCACCGCCGGGTCGTTCGAGCCGAGGGCCCACAGCCGCTTCGGGTCGTGCAGCTCGTCGAGGCCGATGTCACCGGTGTGCAGGCGGTCCGCGAGGGCGTCCCACTCGTCGTGCTGCTTGCCCAGCGCGCGGCTGACCCGGTGGCGGCCGGTGAGCAGGGCCCGGGCCGCGTAAGGGACTTCCTCCGACGGGTCGACCAGCAGGGTCAGCGCCTTGGTGAAGGTGGCGTGGGCCGCGTCGAGTTCGTCGTGCGCCTCCAGGGTCTCCGCGACGATGGCCCAGGGGGCCGGGTCCTGCGGGGTGGAGGCGCGGATGCCGTCGATCATGGCGCGGGCTTCGGCCTCGTGGCCGTACTCCCAGAGGTTGGCCGCGTGCAGGGCCTTGACCAGGGCGAGGTTCTCGGCCGGGGCCGCGAGCAACTGGCCGTAGAGCGTGGTGGCACGGGCGCGGTCACCGGCCAGTTCCAGGTGGGCCGCGGCCTGGAGCAGCAGCGGTTCCTGGTCCTCCGGGTACTGCGCCGCGGTGCGCAGCAGGCGCTCGGCTTCGGCGTGGTGGTCAGCAGGAGTGTCGGGACGCATGCTGCACACCGTACTGCCGTGCGGGACTCTGGAGAGTTGCGGATCCAGCGCTTATCGTGCGCCCCGTGCGAGAGCCGATGCGGGTAGTGGTGCAGCAGCGGGCGTCCCGGCGCCGCGTCGCGGTCGCGCGCGGGCTGTGGACCTCGGCCGAGGTGACCGTGAGCCTGGGACTGGTGGTGCTGCTGTTCGTCGTGCACCAGCTGTGGTGGACCAACCGGGAGGCCCGGCAGGACGCCGCCCACCAGGTGCAGGCCCTGGAACGGCAGTGGGACCACGGAGGCGGTGCGCCGCCGGCGCCCGCGCCCTCATCGGGTGCCGCCACCGGTACGGGCGGTACCCGGGACGGCGCCGGTTCCTCCCGGCCCGGCACCGGCGGCTCCACCACCCGGCAGGCCGCCCGCACCTCCGCCCCCGCCTGGGACAAGGCGTACGCCGTCATCCGCATCCCGCGCATCGGCATCACCGCCCCGATCGCCCAGGGCGTCAGCAAGGCGAACGTCCTCAACAAGGGGTACGTCGGCCACTACGTCGACACCGCAGGACCGGGCCAGGCCGGGAACTTCGCGCTCGCCGGGCACCGCAACACCCACGGCGAGCCCTTCCGGTACATCAACCGGCTGCACCACGGGGACACCGTCACCGTCGAGACGAAGGACGCGCTCTACACGTACGTCGTCGACAAGGGGCTCCCGCAGACCTCCGCCCGCGACAGCGGGGTGATCGCCCCGGTGCCGCGCAGTACGGTCCGGCCGCAGTACGGGTACAGCAATCCGGGTCATTACCTGACGCTGACGACCTGCACCCCGGAGTACACCTCCCGCTACCGGCTCGCGATCTGGGCGACGCTGCGCTCGGTGCGGCCCCGATGACCGTCGGAACCAGTGCCGGTCGCGGCACTAAAGTTCCTGCCGTGCTCAGACGCCGTCCTCAATTGCTGTGGCTCCTCACGCCCTTCGTCCTGTTCCTCGGGGCGCTGCCGTTCGTCAACCGTGTGCATCCCGTCTTCCTCGGGCTGCCCTTCCTCGTCGTCTGGCTGGTCGGGGCGACCGTGGTGACCCCCTTCGCGGTCTGGCTCACCCACCGCGCCGACCGGCGGGGGGCCCGCCGGTGAACGCCACCGTCGCCACCTCGATCTTCGCCGTGTTCATGGTCGCCACCGTCGCCCTCGGGCTCGTCGCCGTCCGCGGCGGCCGGGGCGGCGGGCTCGCCGAGTGGTCCGTCGGCGGGCGGAGCCTGGGCTCCGTCTTCATCTGGGTGCTGATGGCGGGGGAGGGCTACACCAGCTTCAGCTACCTCGGCGCCGCGGGCTGGGGCTACAACTACGGCGCCCCGGTCCTCTACGTCGTCGCGTACATGTCCTGCGGCTACGCCCTCGGCTACGTCGTCGGGCCGATGCTCTGGGCGTACGCACGCAAGCACGGCCTCGTCGGGATCACCGACATGATCGCCCACCGGTACGGCAGACCCTGGCTCGGCGCCGTGGTGGCCGTCCTCGCCACCGTCTTCCTGCTGCCGTACATCCAGCTCCAGATCACCGGCATGGGCGTCGTCGTCTCGACGATCTCGTACGGAGCGATCAGCCTGAACTGGGCCTACTTCGTGGCCTTCGCCGTCACCACCGGCTTCGTCGTGGTCAGCGGGCTCAAGGGCAGCGCCTGGGTCTCCGTGCTCAAGGACGCCCTCGTCATCGGGACGCTCGCCTTCCTCGCCTGCTACGTCCCGCTGCACTACTTCGACGGGTACGGGCCCTTCCTCGACCGGCTGGTCACCGAGAAGAGCGACTGGCTGACCTTCCCCGGCCACGGCGACAGCGGCCTCGGCCAGGCCTGGTACGTGACCACCTCGCTGCTCAACTCGCTCACCGTCGTGATCTTCCCGACCACCGTCGCCGGGTACCTCGGGGCGCGCAACGCCGAGGTCCTGCGGAAGAACGCCGTCTGGCTGCCCGCCTACAACCTGCTGCTCTTCGTGCCGATGTTCCTCGGCCTGGCCGCGCTGTTCGTCGTGCCGCACCTGACCGGCGCCGAGTCCAACCTCGCGCTCTTCAAGCTGGTGACGGACTCGCTGCCCGCCTGGGCCGTGGGCATCATCGGGGTCGCCGCCGCGCTCTCCTCGATCGTCCCGATGGCCATCTTCATGCTGGTCATCGGGACCATGTGGGGGCGGAGCGTGCTGTCGCTCGTCCCGCGCTGGCGCGAGCGGCAGAAGGGCGCGTCCCAGGTGGTGGTGGTCGTCGCGGGCGCGCTGGCGCTGCTGCTGACGTACACCGCCCCCAACACCCTCGTACGGCTCTCGCTCATCTCGTACGAGGGGATGGCGCAGCTCCTGCCGATGCTGCTGCTCGGGCTGGTCTGGCGGCGGCTGACGCTGCTCGGCGCGGGCAGCGGGCTGGTGGTCGGGGTGGCGGTGGTCTGCGCGTTCGTCTTCAGCGACCACGATCCGGTGTGGGGCGTGAACGCGGGGATCGTCGCGCTGGCGGCGAATCTCGTGGTCGCGCTCGCCGTGACGTACGCGGGGCGGCCGGACCGGGACCCACGGGCGGACGCGGAGGTGCTCGCCCACGATCCGATCGACGACGAATGCCTCGGTGCGGAGGCGGTCGGGTAGAACCGGTCGTGTATAACGGCTGAAGGTACGAAATTCAGCAGACGAGCCCGGAGGAGGGGAAGCCATGCCCGGCCGACGCCTCGTCCGGCTGTCCCGCCCGGCCCTCGCGGTGCTGCTCTTCCTCCTCGCGGAAGTGCTCCTCGCCGAGGGCGGCACCCTCTCCTCCGCCGTCGCGCTCGCCGCCACCGCCGCGGTCGGATCCGCGCTGGCCGCCTGCGCGCTGGTCTCCTCGCGCAATGTGCCCGCGGTGCCGCGCACCCGGATCCGGACCGCGATCCGCGACCGCGAGCGGCGTACGGCCTTCCTGCCGCAACGCGATCCCGACGCCTCCGGGCGGCCCAGGCCCCGAGCGCCCGGCCGCCTCGTCGCGACGGCCGCGTAGGACTCGCTCCACTCGCACGACCCCCCCTCCTCCGTGGTCCGTCACGCCGACATCACACCTGTCCGGCCTGCGACGAGACCCCTCGGAGGGTTCCCCTTGTCATCGATCTTCGCCGTGTTCGCCAGCCTGGTCACGCACCTCGCCGACCTGCTCCAGCCGCTCTTCCACGACTCCGCGACCGCCGCCGCGATCATCCTCTTCACCGCCTGCGTACGGCTCGCCATCCACCCGCTGTCCCGGGCGGCGGCCCGTGGGCAGAAGGCCCGCACCGTACTCGCCCCGCGCATCGCCGAGCTGCGGAAGAAGCACGCCAAGGACCCGCAGAAGATGCAGAAGGCGATCATGGAATTGCACGCGGAGGAGAACATCTCCCCGCTCGGCGGCTGCCTGCCCAGCCTGCTGCAGATGCCCGCGTTCTTCCTGATGTACCACCTGTTCTCCAACCCGCAGATCGGCGGCAAGGACAACGCGCTGCTCGGCCACACTCTGTTCGGCAGCCCGCTCGGCGGCCGGTTCAAGGACGCGTTCGGGCACGGCGGGATGCTGGGCGAGCAGGGGGTCGTGTATCTGGTGCTCTTCGTGATCGTCGCCGTCGTGGCCACGTTCAACTACGGACGGACGAAGCGGATGATGGCCGCCGCCCCCACCCCCGCCGTGGAGGGACCCGGCGCGGGCGCGATGGGCACGATGACGAAGCTGATGCCGCTGATGTCCTTCATGACGCTCTTCACCGTGGGCGTCGTCCCGCTCGCCGCCGCGCTGTACGTCGTGACCAGCACCACCTGGACCGCCGTCGAGCGGGCCTTCCTCTACCGCGGCACGGTGCCCGGCGGCGCGGCGCTGGCCAGCCCGATGTAGCCGCAGAAGTCCAGGTTGTGAACGGGGTCTTGCGGAGTGGACCCCGAAATTGGAGGATCAGCCAGTCCCCCCGGTGGCCGCACCCCATCGGCCGGGCCAGTCGAAAACGTAGGGAGACCGACCATGAAGCTGCTGCGTGTCGGAACGGCCGGGGCCGAGCGCCCCGCACTGCTCGACGAGGACGGCACCCTCCGTGACCTCTCCGCGCTGGTCGACGACATCGACGGGAAGCTGCTCGCCGACGATGCCGCGCTCGTCCGGATACGGGCCGCCGCCGCGGCCGGCGTGCTGCCCGCGATGGAGGGGGCGGAGGGGCTGCGTACCGGTCCGCCGCTGGCCCGTATCGGCAAGATCGTCTGTATCGGGCTGAACTACCACGACCACGCCACGGAGACGGGCGCCGCCATCCCGGCCGAACCGATCGTGTTCATGAAGGCGCCGGACACGGTGGTGGGCCCCGACGACACCGTGCTCGTCCCGCGGGCGAGCGAGAAGACCGACTGGGAGGTCGAGCTGGCCGTCGTCATCGGGCGCACCGCGCGCTACCTCGGCTCGGCCGAGGAGGCGCTCGGCCATGTCGCCGGGTACGCGGTCGCGCACGACGTCTCCGAGCGGGCCTTCCAGATCGAGCGCGGCGGCCAGTGGGACAAGGGCAAGAACTGCGAGACGTTCAACCCCCTCGGCCCCTGGCTGGTGACCGCCGACGAGGTGCCCGACCCGCAGGCGCTCCCGCTGAAGCTGTGGGTGAACGGTGAGCTGAAGCAGGACGGCACCACGGCCGACCAGATCTTCCCGGTCGGCGAAGTGGTCCGCTACCTGAGCCAGTTCATGACGCTCTACCCGGGCGATGTCATCAACACCGGGACGCCCGCCGGGGTGGCGATGGGACAGCCCGACCCCAAGCCGTACCTGCGGGCCGGGGACGTCGTGGAGCTGGAGATCGAGGGGCTGGGGCGCCAGCGGCAGGTTCTCAAGGACGCGTAGGGCCGTCCCGTTCCGGACGCGCGTGCCGGGCGGCCCGTGGGCTCCGGGCACGCGCATCCGCAGCGCTCAGAGCTCCACCACGATCCCCTCGCGCGCGGAACGGCGCGCGGCTTCGAGCACGTCCAGCGCCGCCGCCGCCTCGCCCGCCGTGACCGGCGGCCTGCCGCCGTCCCGCAGGGCCGCGGCGACGGCGGCGTAGTACGCGGGGTAGTCGCCCGGCAGCGTCGGTACGGGGACACCGCCGCCGGTCAGCGGGGACTCACCCGAACCGAGGCGCCCCCACTGCGACTCGGGCTCCTCGCCCCAGCGCGCGGCGGTGCCGGGCCGCTTGCCCTCGCGCAGCGCCGCCTCCTGCGGATCGAGCCCGTACTTCACATATCCGGCCGAGGAACCGAGCACCCGGAAACGCGGGCCGAGCTGGGCGGTGGTGGCCGAGACATGGAGATGGGAACGCACGCCGTTGGCATGGGTGAGCGCGACGAAGGTGTCGTCGTCGGCGCGGGCCCCGGGACGGCGTACGTCCGCCTCCGCGTACACCCGTACCGCCGGGCCGAAGAGCGTCAGCGCCTGGTCGACCACATGGCTGCCCAGGTCGTACAGCAGACCGCCGATCTCCGACGGGTCGCCCGACTCGCGCCAGCCGCCCTTGAGCTGCGGGCGCCAGCGCTCGTAGCGTGACTCGAAGCGCTGTACGGTGCCCAGTTCGCCGTCGTCGATCAGCTTGCGCAGAGTCAGGAAGTCGTTGTCCCAACGGCGGTTCTGGAAGACGGAGAGCAGCAGCCCGCGGGCGTCGGCGAGCGCGGCGAGCTCCCGGGCCTCGGCGGCCGTTCCGGCGATCGGCTTGTCCACGACGACCGGCAGACCGGCCTCCAGAGCGGCGGTCGCGATCGGGACGTGCGTCTTGTTCGGGGACGCGATCACGATCAGGTCCAGTTCGTCCGCGCGGGCCCACAGGTCCTCCGGAGCGTCCACGAAACGGACGTCGGGGAACTCGGCGCGCGCCTGTTCCCGCCGCTCCTCGTTCGACGTGACGACCGTGTCGAGGACCAGGCCTTCGGTGGCGGCGATCAGCGGGGCGTGGAAGACGGATCCGGCGAGGCCGTAGCCGACGAGCGCTACGCGGTGCGGTGCTGCAGTCATGGGGCCTACTTAAGCAATGCGGGCCCCGAATAGCGACCGGATGCCGTGGTGGGATGCGACCGGATGCCGTGATGGGATCGGATGAAAATGGGCTGATCGGGCGGGAAACGGCAGGGCATTCGGCGGTACGCGGTCGTGGCGGGCCGGGGCCGCCCGCCGCGGTGGGGTTCGGTGTGCGGTGCCCGGACCTACGTGATCAGCAAAGGCCTCCCATGCGACTGCGCAGCGCCCTCGCCACCGGAGCGGCCACGGCCGCCCTCACCCCCGCCCTGATCGCCGCCGCGCCACCGGCCGGGCAGGGTGCGTCGGCCGGACGGGACGTGAAAGCCGGACAGGATGCGTCGGCCGGGCAGGGCGCGAAGGCAGGACAGGACGCGAAGGCCGGGCAGGACGCGCGGGCCACCTGCGCCGAACCGGACAGCTCCGTCTTCCCGATCGACACCGGGATCCACGGCGGTCCGACCACGTACGTGCCGGGCGGTGCCCGCGAGACCTGGTCGATCGAGCTGACCAACAACTCCGACCGGACCTGCCGCAGCATCCACCCGGTCATCGACCTCGTCGACCACGGACGGATGCTGAAGGACAGTCAGATCAAGCTGGACTTCCACGACCCGGTGGCCCACCGCTGGCGCCCGGTGTCCTTCACCACGACCGATCAGGACGAACACATGGGCCCCTTCGACGACGGCTTCCCCGGCTTCACCATCCCCGCGGGCCGCACCTTCTCCGTGAAGGTGCGTCTCGGGTTCACCGGGAGCACCGCGCTGGACGACGTCACCGCCAACGCTGCCGTCATCCAGCGCCACGGCAACGACGGCGACTGGGTCGGCGAGTCCGGCGACTACCGGTTCGCCATCGCCGACATCCTGTCCCGAGTCACCGGCGACACCCCGCGGCGAGTCACCGGCGATACCCCGCCGCGAGTCACCGGCGATACCCCGCCGCGCGCGAGCACCCCGGACGCCGCCACCCCCGCCGCGCCCGACAGCCCCGCCGCCTCCGCCGCCACCCCGGACCGGGTGGACGTCCCCGGCGAGCGTGTCCCCGGCGGGGCCCACGTCGGGGACGCGCGGGGCCGCGTCAGTGCCGACCCCGGTGAAGGTACCGGCGGCCGTACCGTCGTCCCCTGGCCCAGTGCCCCCGAGTCCCCCGGCCGGCTCGCCGCGACCGGCCGCCACCAGCTGCGCGGCATCGCCACCGCCGCCATCACCTGCGTGCTGGTGGGCGCGGCCCTGGTCGTGGGATCCCGCCGCCCGCGCATCCAGCGCAGGCGATAGACCCCAGGGCCCGTACCCGCCGCCGCGCCGAGGCCAGGACCAGCTGCGCAGACGATATCCCCCAGGACCCGTACCCGGCGCGCACCCGCTCCGACGGTTCGCGCATCCGCTGTTCACCCTCGTCTGCGACCATCCCCCCGTGGACTACCCGCTCGGCCAGACACCTGGCGCACCGATCCGCTCCGGCATCCCGGAGCACGGCCGCATCCCCAAGTACTACGCGGTCAAGGCCCAAGTCGCGCTGCTCATAGACGAGTTGGGCGAAGGTGGGGCACTGCCCACCGAACGCGATCTCGCCGTACGGTACGAGGTCGCCCGCGAGACCGTACGGCAGGCGCTGCGCGAGCTGCTGCTGGAGGGGCGGCTGCGCAGGCAGGGGCGGGGGACCGTCGTCGCGGGCCCCAAGCTCGAACAGCCGCTGTCACTCGCGAGCTACACCGAGGGCGTACGCCGGCAGGGCCGCACCCCGGGACGTCATCTCATCTCCCTCGACCGCTTCCCCTGCCCCCCGGCGCTGGCCGCCGAGACCGGGATCGAACAGGGTGACCCGGTCTGGCACCTGGAGCGGGTGCTGCTCGCCGACGACGAGCGGATGGGCCTGGAGAGCACCTATGTCTCGGTGGCCCGAGTCCCGTCCCTGGACAGTGAGTTCGAGCCCGACTCCTCCTTCTACGGCTACCTCCGCGACCGGCTCGGCATCGCCTTCGGCAACGCCGACGAACGGATCGAGACGGTCCTCGCGACCCCGCGCGAGGCGCTGCTCATCGGGACACCGCCCGCGCTGCCGATGCTGCTGATCCACCGCGTGTCGCGGGACACCGAGGGGCGACCGCTGGAACGTGTACGGACGCTGTACCGCGGGGACCGGTTCAGCTTCACGGCGCGGCTCGAATCCCACTGACGGCGCCTCGCGCCGGATGGATCACGTAACGGCGAGATAACGGGTCTAGTCCAGTCTTGGAGGGCTGTTCACCGGCTGGTCGCCTTCAGGACGGCGGCGGGTCATTCCCCCCGAGCAACGTTGCCGTCGTGAGAGTCATAGTCGTAGGAGCCGGCGTGGTGGGAACCATGCACGCCTGGCACGCAGTGGAACGCGGCCACGAGGTCGTACAGATCGAGCGCGAGACCGAGGCCCGGGGCGCGTCGCTCCGTAACTTCGGGCAGGTGTGGGTCAGTGGCCGGGCCGGCGGTGAGGAGCTGGAGACCGCTCTGCGGGCCCGGGTGCTGTGGGAGGAGATCGGGGAGCGGGTGCCCGGTATCGGCTTCCGCGCCACCGGGTCCCTCACCCCCGTCCGCAACGCCCTCGAACAGGCCGTCGCCGAGGCCGCTCTGCGGCGTACGGACGCCGCGGCCCGTGGCTACCGGCTGCTCGACCGGGCCGAGGCCCAGGAGATCAACCCGGCGCTGCGCGGTGAGTTCGAAGCCGCGCTCTGGTGCGAGCGGGACGCGGCCGTGGAGCCGCGCGTCGCCCAGCTGGAGCTGAAGAAGGCCCTGCTGGCGTCCGGCAGGTACACCTTCCTCGGCGGGCGCGAGGTGCGCGAGGTCGTCGGCGGCAACGCCGTGCGCGACGACCACGGCGACCTGCACACCGGCGACGTCGTGGTGCTCTGCACGGGCGCCTGGCTCGGCGGGCTGGTGCGCGAACTCGCCCCCGACCTGCCGGTGCGCCGGGTGCGCCTGCAGATGATGCAGACCGAACCCCTCGGCGAGCGGCTCACCACCTCCGTCGCCGACGCGGACTCCTTCCGTTACTACCCGGCGTACGCCTCCGAGGCCCTCGACGCCCTCAACGCCTCGCAGGCCCAGGACCCGGTCGCCGCCGCGCACAAGATGCAGCTGCTCATGGTGCAGCGCAAGGACGGCGGGCTGACCATCGGCGACACCCACGAGTACGAGCACCCCTTCGCCTTCGACGTCCGCGAGGAGCCGTACGAACACGTGGCCCGGGTCGCCGAGTCCTTCCTCGGGCGCCCGCTGCCGAAGATCCGTCACCGCTGGGCCGGGGTGTACGCGCAGTGCACCGACACCACCCGCGTCGTCCACCGCGAGCAGGTGCGCGACGGCGTCTGGCTGGTGACCGGGCCCGGCGGGCGTGGCATGACCTGTTCCCCGGCGATAGCCGAGAAGACCGCGAACGACCTGGGCTGGTGAGTGAGTTGACCGTGAACAACCCGATCAATCTGGTAGTGCTCGACATGGCGGGCACCACCGTCGCCGACGGCGGTCTCGTCGAGCGGGCGTTCGCCGCGGCGGCGCAGCGCATGGGCGCCGAGCCGGACTCGATGCTCGACTACGTGCGCGCCACCATGGGCGAGTCCAAGATCTCCGTCTTCCGGCACCTCTTCGGGGACGAGGCGAAGGCCCAGCAGGCCAACACCGCCTTCGAGGCGGCGTACGGGGAGCTGGTCACCGCCGGGCACATCGCCCCGGTCCCCGGCGCCCGCGAGGCCGTCGAGCGCCTCAGGTCCGAGGGCCGGACCGTGGTCCTGAGCACCGGGTTCGCCCGGGTCACCCAGGACGCGATCCTCGCCGCACTCGGCTGGCAGGACCTCGCCGACCTGACGCTCTGCCCGGCCGACGCGGGCGGGCGCGGGCGCCCGTACCCGGACATGGTGCTCGCCGCGTTCCTGCGGACCGGCGCCGTCGACGGGGTCGACCAGGTCGCGGTCGCGGGCGACACCTCGTACGACATGCTCAGCGGCGTACGGTCCGGGGCCCGCGTCGTCGCCGGTGTGCTGACCGGTGCCCACGACCGGGGGCAGCTGGAGAGCAACGGCGCCACGCACGTCCTCGGTTCCGTGGCCGAACTGCCGGACCTGCTGGCCCGGGTGGAGATATGACCAGCGGTATCCGCTTCGACGGGGTCTCGGTCGCGTACGGCGGGAACACCGTCCTCGACTCCCTGGACCTGACGGTCGAGCCGGGCGAGGTCATGGCCCTGCTCGGCCCGTCGGGCTCCGGCAAGACCACCGCCCTGCGCGCCGTCGCCGGATTCGTCCAGCCGGCCGCCGGGCGGGTGTTCATCGGGGGCCGCGACGTCACCGCGCTGCCCCCGCACCGGCGCGGCATCGGCATGGTCGTCCAGCAGTACGCGCTCTTCCCGCACATGCGGGTCGAGGACAACGTCGCCTTCGGGCTCAAGGCCCAGAAGGTCGCCAAGGGCGAGATCCCGGCCCGGGTCGGGGAAGCCCTCGCCATGACCGGCATGGCCGCGTACGCCAAGCGCTACCCGCGCGAACTCTCCGGCGGCCAGCAGCAGCGCGTCGCCATCGCACGGGCCCTGGCCATCCGGCCCGGCGTGCTGCTGCTCGACGAGCCGCTCTCCGCACTCGACGCCCAGCTCAGGTCCGGGATGCTCGTCGAACTGGCGCGGCTGCACCGGGAGTTGCCCGACGTCTCGATCCTGTACGTCACCCACGACCAGGTCGAGGCGCTCACCCTCGCGGACCGCATCGCCGTGATGGACCGGGCCCGCCTCCAGGACTGCGGCACCCCGCAGGAGCTCTACCGCCGCCCGCGCACCGAATTCACCGCCTCGTTCGTCGGCAACGCGAACCTGCTGCCGGTCACCGTCCGCGCCGGGGGAGTCTCCTTCGCCGGTACGGAACTCGCGGTGAGCGACACGGACGGCGCGGCCGACGGAGCCACCGCCACCCTGTGTGTCCGCCCCCACCTGGTCGGACTCGGCGAGGGCCCCAACGCCCTGCGCGGCAGGATCACCGAGGTCCAGTGGCGCGGCTCCACCCACCGGCTGCTGGTCGACGTGGGCGGCCACGACCTCAAGGCGGACGTACGCGAACTGCGGGAGACCCCGGCGCTGGGCGACGAGGTGACCCTGCACTTCGCCGCGGACGACGCGGTACTCCTGTCGGCCGACGTGACGGCAGGGGCACCGAGCCGCGCGACCGGGGCGGCGGAAGCACCGAGCAGTACGGCCGGTGCGATGGCCGGGGTCTCGGATGGCTAGCGCGACCGCGGTCCCGGCCGCCGACACCGACCCCACCGACCCCACCGACACCGCCCCGGGCAGGTCCCGTTCGGTCCCGCGCTGGATCTGGGCGCTGCCGCCCGTCGCCGTCCTCGCGCTGGTCTTCCTCTACCCGCTCGCCCTCGTCGTCCAGCAGTCCGTCACCCCGGACACGGGCGGCACCTCCTTCACCCCGTACACCCAGGTCTTCGCCTCCGACGCGTTCCGCGAGGCACTGACCACCACCGTCTGGCTGGCCGTCGGGGCGACCGTCGGCTGTCTCGTCCTCGGCTTCGTGCTCGCCGTGGTGATTGCCTTCGTGCCCTTCCCCGGCGGGAAGGCCGTCGCCCGGTTCATCGACGTCTTCCTCTCCTTCCCGTCCTTCCTGATCACCCTCGCGCTGCTCTTCATCTACGGCTCGGTCGGCATGGCCAACGGCGTCTGGACGGACATCACCGGCGGGGGCAGCGGCCCCTTCCAGTTCCTCACCACGCCCTGGGGTGTCCTCCTCGCGGAGATCACCTACTTCACCCCGTTCGTGATGCGCCCGCTGCTCGCCGCCTTCTCGCAGCTCGACACCGCGCAACTGGAGGTCGCCTCGTCGCTGGGCGCCGGACCGGGCCGGATCGTCCGGCGGGTCATCCTGCCTGAGGCGCTTCCCGCGCTCGCCGCCGGCGGCAGCCTCGTCCTGGTGATGTGCCTCAACGAATTCGGCATCGTGCTCTTCACGGGCGCCAAGGGCGTCACGACCCTGCCGATGCTCGTGTACGGCAAGGCGATCCTCGAATCCGACTACCCGGCCGCCTGTGTGGTCGCCGTCGTCAATGTGGCGATCTCCGTCGGCCTCTACTCCCTCTACCGGATGGTGGCCCGCCGTGCTGGTGCATAGCCGTACCGGGAAGTGGGCCACCTGGGTCCTCTTCGCCGCGCTCTTCCTGCCGCTGTTCGCGCTGCCGCTGCTGGTGATCCTGCTGGCCTCGTTCGCCACCAACTGGTCCGGTGCCTTCCCCTCGGGCCCGACCCTGCACCACTACGCGGCGGCCACCAGCGGCGACTCCCTCCAGGCGCTCACCACCAGCCTGATCACCGCGGTCAGCGCCAGCCTGCTCGCCCTGACCGTGGGGACCTGGGCGGCGCTCGCCGGGGCCGCACTGAAGAAGCGCGGAAGGCGGTTCATGGACGCGCTGTTCATGCTGCCGGTCGCCGTGCCATCGGTGGTCGTCGGCCTCGCCGTGCTCGTGGCGTTCAGCAAACCGCCGGTGCTGCTCAACGGCACGTCCACGATCGTGATCCTGGCGCACACCATTCTTGTCACGGCGTTCGCCCACCAGTCGGTTTCGGCTGCCATCCTGCGTCTCGACCCGGTGTACGAGCAGGCGGCGGCATCACTGGGCGCCCGTCCCGCGTACGTCCTGTGGCGGGTCAGGCTGCCCCTGCTGCTGCCGTCCCTGACAGCGGCGGCCGGGCTCTGCTTCGCCCTGTCCATGGGGGAGTTGAGCGCCACGATGATGCTCTACCCGCCCGACTGGACACCGCTCCCCGTGCAGATCTTCGCGGCCACCGACCGCGGCTCGCTCTTCACGGGCGCGGCGGTCGCCGTGGTCCTCATGGCGGCGACCCTGCTGGTCCTGTTCGCCGTCTCCCGCATCCGCACCCGGGCTTCCTACCGCTGACCCGGGCTGACCTCACCAGACTTTCAGGAGAAACGACACGTTATGCGCAGCCACATCAAGCCGATCGCCGCCGTCGCCGGAGCCCTGGTGCTCGCCGGCTCCCTGTCCGCCTGCGGTGGTTCCTCCGCCGCGTCCGACGCCAAGGTCGTCACCGTCTACAGCGCCGACGGCCTCAAGGGCGAGAACAACGACGGCTGGTACGACCAGGTCTTCAAGGACTTCGAGAAGCAGACCGGCATCAAGGTCAAGTACGTCGAGGGCGGCTCGGGCGAGGTCGTGCAGCGCGCGGTCCGCGAGAAGTCCAACACCCAGGCCGACGTGCTCGTCACGCTCCCGCCGTTCATCCAGCAGGCCGACTCCAAGGGGCTGCTGCAGAAGTACGCGCCCAAGGGCTCCGACCAGGTCTCCGGCGCCGACAAGGCCGCCGACGGCACCTGGACCTCGGTCGTCAACAACTTCTTCGGCTTCGTCTACAACAAGAAGGAGCTGAAGACGGCCCCCGCCACCTGGGACGAACTGCTCGACGGGAAGTACAAGAACAAGCTCCAGTACTCCACTCCGGGCGTCGCGGGCGACGGCACCGCCGTCGTCATCAAGGCCATGCACGACTTCGGCTCCAAGGAAGCGGCGATGGCCTACCTGGGCAAGCTCCAGGCCAACAACGTCGGCCCGTCCGCCTCCACCGGCAAGCTCGCGCCGAAGGTCGACAAGGGCGAGATCCTGGCCGCCAACGGCGATGTCCAGATGAACTACGCCCAGTCCAAGACCATGCCGAACCTCGGCATCTGGTTCCCCGCGAAGGCCGGCGGCAAGCCCACCACCTTCGCCCTGCCGTACGCGGCCGGTCTGGTCAGCAAGGCCCCGCACTCCGCCAACGGCAAGAAGCTGCTCGACTTCATGCTCGCCGAGCAGGCCCAGAAGCAGGTCAGCGAGATCGGCGGCGGCTTCTCCGCCCGTCAGGACGTCAAGGCGACCGACGCCAACGCGACCGCGCTCAGCGCTCTGATGAAGGGCGTCGAGGTCTTCGCGCCGGACTGGGACGACGTCTCCAAGAACCTGACGTCGTACGTCAGCGACTGGAAGTCGGCCACGCACAGCTGAACTCCGGGGGAGACCGACAGCTGAGCGCAGGGGAAGAGTGCCGACCGGGCGCCGGGGGAAGAGCGCCGACCGGGCGCCGGGGGAAGAGCCCCGACCGGGCGCCGGTGAGAACCGCAACTGGGCGTTCGGAAGAACTTCACCGCACAAGCCTGGCGATCAGCGATCTGTTGCGAAAAGATAACGGGTCTAGTCCCTCGCTCAACGCCCCTGCTGCGGCAGGGGCGTTGAGCTGCCCCGTCCCTCACCGGAGGTTTACGTGTCCTCGCAGCTGTCACGCCGCTCCCTCCTCGTCGGCGCCGCCGCCATCGCCGTCGCCGCGGGTCCCCTCGCCACGGTCGCGCAGGCGAGAGCCCGGACACCGAAGGTCCTGGTCATAGGCCTGGACGGCACCCTGCTCAGCAAGATCAAGGTCGCCGACGCACCGCACCTCGGCGCCCTGATGGCCGCCGGTCTCACCGCCGCCAGCCCGCTGTACGCCAACCCGTTCGCCCCCACGCTCTCCGGCCCCGGCTGGTCGACGATCATCACGGGTGTCTGGCCGGACAAGCACCACGTGATGGACAACAACTTCACCGGCCAGAACTTCGCCCAGTACCCGGACTTCATGACCCGGATCGAGACGGTGAAGCCCACGCTGAACACGTACGCCATCGCCTCCTGGAACCCGATCACCACCACCGTCTTCTCCTCGAAGGTGGACACCCGGGTCAACACCCCCAGCGCCGAGTACGACACCGGGACCACCTCCCGCCTCGTCACCCAGCTCGCCACCGGTGACTCCGACGCGCTCTTCGTCCAGCTCGACGGCGTGGACGAGGCGGGCCACGAGCACGGCGCCGCCAGCCAGCAGTACCTCGACGCGATCCACGCCGTGGACGACTCCGTCGGACAGTTCGTCGCAGCGGTCAAGTCCCGTAAGAGCTACGGCTCCGAGGACTGGCTGATCATGGTCACCGCCGACCACGGCCACACCGACCCCGGCGGCCACGGCGGCTCCAGCTGGCAGGAACGGCAGACCTTCCTGATCGCCGACGGGCCCGGGATCAGCGCCGGTTCGGTCCGCTACGACATCAGGATGCCGGACGTCGCGGCCTCCGCGCTCGCCCACCTCGGCATCGCCGTCGACCCGGCCTGGGACCTCGACGGCCGCCCCCTCCAGCAGCCCGGCGACGACGCCTTCGACGCGCTGCGCCCCCAACTCCAGGGCCCGGTCGACGAGACCGGCATCGGCGCCGGTGTCATCGGCTTCACCCACACCCCGCCGCCCGGCTGGTCCATCGACAACAGCGCGATGGGCACCGGCGGCGTCACCGAATGGCGCGGCTGGTCCTTCACCACCGACGAGTTCTGGACCGCCGCCGAGCGCGACCAGCAGCGCGAGTCCAACGTGCGGGCCCGGGGCGTCTTCGCGGTCGCCGACGGGGACGAGTGGTCCGACAAGACCTTCACGGGCACCTTCGACTCGACCCTGATCAGCCCGGCCTTCCGGGTCACGGGCGGGCGCACGGCGACCCTCACGTACACGACGTACTACCGCCAGGAGGCCCCGCAGCAGGGCGAGGTGCTGGTCAGCTACGGCGGCGGGACCCCGGTGAGCGTGAAGACGTACACCACCGACACCTCGTCCCGCACCGAGACCCTCACGCTCCAGGTGCCGCGCGGCGTCTCCACCGCGCAGGTGCGGTTCCGCTACACGGGCGGCAACAACTGGTTCTGGACCGTCGACGGGGTCAAGATCACCACCTAGTCCGAGACCGCACGGCGACCGCACGGCCCGGGATCGCCGATGGTCCGGTGGCTGCCCGCCGCGTGCCCCTCCGCGCAGGCGGGCAGCTGCCGCGCCGTATCAAGGAGCGGTCTCCTTCCCCACTCTGGCGACGGAGCCGGTGTGAAGGAATGAATAAGATGGTGATCCCGGAGCCTCCGCCCCGTCGGCGGCACCGGGTGATCGCCCCGCCGAGTCGCCAGTCGCCAGGAGTCCGAACTCATGACAGAGCGCAAGCCCATCGAATCGTGGCTCACCGACATGGACGGCGTGCTGATGCACGAGGGCGTCCCCGTTCCGGGAGCCGACGCCTTCATCGAGCGTCTTCGGGAGGCCGGCCGCCCCTTCCTGGTGCTGACCAACAACTCGATCTACACGGCCCGGGACCTGCACGTCCGGCTGAAGCGCATCGGTCTCGAAGTCCCCGTCGAGAACATCTGGACCTCCGCCCTGGCGACCGCCAAGTTCCTGGACAACCAGCACCCCGGCGGTACCGCCTACGTCATCGGTGAGGCCGGGCTGACCACGGCGCTGCACGAAGCCGGTTACGTCCTCACGGACTCCGACCCCGACTTCGTGATCCTGGGCGAGACCCGGACCTACTCGTTCGAGGCGTTGACGAAGGCGATCCGCCTGATCAACAACGGGGCGCGGTTCATCGCCACCAACCCCGACAACACCGGCCCGTCGCCCGAGGGCGCGCTGCCCGCCACCGGGTCCGTCGCCGCGCTCATCACCAAGGCCACCGGCAAGGACCCGTACTTCGTCGGCAAGCCGAACCCGCTGATGATGCGGACCGGACTCAACGCCATCGGCGCCCACTCCGAGACCTCCGCCATGATCGGTGACCGGATGGACACGGACGTACTCGCGGGACTGGAGGCCGGGATGGAGACCTTCCTGGTGCTCACCGGCCTGACCGCGAAGGGCGACATCGACCGCTACCCGTACCGGCCGACCACCGTCGTTAACTCGATTGCCGACCTGGTCGACCGGATCTGACCCGGTCACCGGCCCGTACGGAACGCCGCGCGCGCAGCCGTACGGGCCACCGGCCGGACCCCCGGTCGCACGCCCGTACGGATCGCCCGGGATGCGGGGCGGGCCCGGAGACGTGAACCTTCGAACAGGAGGTTCACCATGCGTTTGATATCCATCACTCTCTGTGCCGCCACGGCGGCTGCGGCTGCCCTGCTGCCCGCGACCGCCATCGCCGCACCGGGCGAGGGGTCCTCAGGAACGGTCACGGTCAGCCCTTCCGTCATCGCTCCCGGCGAGGAGGTGGACCTCAGAGTGCGGTGCGGCAGCGGCAAGCCCTTCGGCACCTCGGACGCCTTCGACTCACGGGCCGAATTCGCACCCGCCGCCGACAAAGGCGCCATGTACGCCGAGGCGAGGATCCGCGCCGACGCCGAGTCCAGGGACTACACCGTCCAGGTCAAATGCAAGGGCAGCGTCGTCACCGGCCGGATCACCGTCGTACGGCAGAACCAGGACGGCCACCGGCCCATGCCCATCACCACGCCCACCGCGCCCGTGCACGCGGGTGGCGGTGCGACCGCCACGGTCGCCGCCCAGGAGGACGCCCCCGGAACGCGGCACACCCTCGTCGGCCTGGTGCTCGCCGGGATCGCCGCCGTAGCGGTGGCCGGCCGTAGCGTCCGCCGTCGGCGCAACAACGCCTGATCATGGCGTCCGGGAGCTCTTCGCCGGGGGCGGGCCGGTTCCTGACCGGTGTGGCCTGGGCCGTGCTGCTGCTCGGGCTCTGGCTCTGGGGCCGTCAGATCACCAACGGACCGGAGCTCAGCTCGGGGCCGAAGACCGGTGACGTCGCCGCGGTCGGCCGCCCGCTGGGTGTCCGGCTGCCCCCCGCCCACGATCCCCTCAAGGGCGCGGAGCCGCGGCGGGTGGAGATTCCCTCGGTGGGCATCGCCGCCCCGATCGTCCCCCGGGGGCTCGACGGTCACGGGGCCGTCGATCCGCCGTCGTTCGCCACCCCGAACACCGTCGGCTGGTTCGACGGCGGTACCCGCCCGGGTGCCGTCGGTGCCGCTCTGCTGGTCGGCCACGTCGACACCGACACCCGGAAGGCCGTCTTCTACAGCCTGAGCGCGGTCCGCCCGGGGGAGAAGGTCCGCGTGACGGCCACCGACGGCTCGATCACCGAGTACACCGTCGACGACGTCCAGGTCTTCCAGCGCAGCCACTTCGACGCGAAGAAGGCGTACGGGCCGCGCGAGCACGGCCGCGCCGAGCTGAGGCTGATCACCTGCGGCGGCTCGTTCGACCGTACGGCGCAGGCGTACACCGCGAATGTGGTCGTCTCCGCCTACCTCACGGGCGTGCCCAAGGGGTGAGCCGAGGGCTGGACATCGCACATGTGGAGAGGCGCCCGGCAGACTGCCGGGCGCCTCTCCACATGCGCGGGTGGCTGCCCCGGGGAGTGGTCACGCATGGTGTCCGTCCGTGTGCTCACCGGCGTGGTGCGTGCCGTCGGTGCCGGATGGCTGAACGTCCGGACGCGAACCGTGACGCGAACCGTGAGGGGGAGGAAGCCGTAGGCCCGGAAGGCGCGCGGGCGGCGCCAACTGCCTTGCATCCGGGCGGTGTTGCGGTGGATCACGTTCAGGGAATCGGCCCCCGGGCCGCCTCCCGTACGACCGAAGCCCCGCACCGTGAGGTGCGGGGCTTCGGTATCGCGTGCGCCGCCAGGGACTCGAACCCCGGACCCGCTGATTAAGAGTCAGCTGCTCTAACCAACTGAGCTAGCGGCGCCTGCTGACCTGGAGAACTTTACCGGACCCGGAGAGGTGCTCAGAACCTCACGACGGGTCATATGTTCGTTTTCTCCCCATTTCAACCGTCAAAATGCGATGTGCCCGGACAGTTGAGAAGGTGACGACTGTGCAGATGCGGCAGCAGATCTTCCTGAACGCGGAGGGGACACGTATGACGGTTCCGGTCTTCGAGGAGTACGAACCTGCGAGCGACTGCGGATGTACGGGATGCGCCGCCCGGCGCCGCCCGGCCCTCCGCACCCTGTCCCGCAGGGACGGCGGACACCCCGCGGCACACGGTGTGCGCCGGGCACTCGTCCTCGCCACCGCCGCCGGAGTGGTACTCGGCACAGGGGCGGCGACAGCGGCGGCCGAGGATCCGGGAGGCGGGCCCCAGGGGGTACCCACCGCACCGGCCAGGGCGCTGAAGCTGCCCGCCACCACCAGGGCGGCGATCATCGACCGCGCGGAGAAGTGGGTGTCGTCGGCAGTCCCGTACGACATGAACAAGAACTGGTCGGACGGGTACCGGCAGGACTGCTCGGGCTATGTCTCGATGGCCTGGGGGCTGGACGGCAGCGAGTGGACGGGAAGCATCGCGGAGTACGGGGTGCGGATAGACCCCAGTGAGCTGCAGCCCGGTGACATCCTGCTCTTCCACAACCCGGCGAATCCCACCAAGGGCTCGCACGTCACCATCTTCGGCGGCTGGACGAACAGCGCGCACACCTCGTACCTGGCGTACGAGGAGACCCCGCCGCACGCACGCGCCCAGCCCACCCCGTACGCGTACTGGACCAACTCCAGCCACTTCGTCCCCTACCGCTACAAGGGGCTGACGGCCGGTGCCGGTGGCCCGGCCTCCGCTGCCACCGGCTATCCCGGCGCGAAGTCCTTCGGCAAGGGGGCGAAGAGCGCGCACGTCACCCGGCTCGGCCGGATGCTCGTCGCACACGGCGGGAGCCGGTTCTACCGGACGGGCCCCGACCCGAGCTGGGGCGAGGCCGACCGGCAGGCGACCCGGGCCTTCCAGCGTGCGCAGGGCTGGAGCGGCGCCGAGGCGGACGGGGTGCCGGGGCCCGCCACCTGGAACCTGCTGGTGAAGGGCGGCGGCAGGAACATCCCGGGCGCACCGACCGGCGGCAGCCCTTCGGCCGTTCCGTCGGGCGCGACCACCACGTCGGGTGCGACCGGCACGTCCGGTGCGACCACCACGTCCGGCGCGACCGGCGCGACCGGCGCGACCGGCACCGGCTATCCGGGAGCGCGGTACTTCAGGCCGGGGCAGAGCAACGCGCAGGTGCAGCAGCTCGGAGAGCAGCTGGTGAAGAAGGGCTTCGGCACGTACTACACCTCGGGCCCCGGGCCGCAGTGGACCGAGGCCGACCGGCGCAACGTCGAAGCGTTCCAGCGGGCCCAGGGATGGACCGGCAGTACGGCCGACGGATACCCCGGCCCCGAGACATGGAGGCGACTGTTCGGATGACCGAGACCACAGCGGTGCCCGGGGCGGCGACCGGCTCCCCGGCGGACCCGGCGGAGGATCAAGTGCCGCTGAACCAGGCGCAGATGACTCAGGAGTCGGCGGCTGGGGCGGAGCAGCTGTCGATGCGCAGGACGGCCGTCATCATGAACGAGTCGACGATCGAGATCCCGGTCCATCTGCTGTTCCGCGACGACGACCTCCCCGAGAGGGGCGAGAGGTACGAGCAGGACGGGAGAGGTGCGGGAGACGAGGGAGGCGAGAGGGAACCGGGGGACGTGCCGGCGACCGGCGTGCCCAGGCGTGCGGCGCAGGGTGCGACGGCGAGCCGGGCGGCCGGGAAGCCGTGGGCGCCCCGTACGGAGGTACGCGGCGAGGCCCCGGCCAGGCCCGCGCCGCCCGTCGACCCTCATCTCTCGGAGCGGGACGGGCCCGCGCTGCCGGGCTCGGTCGCGCTGCTCGGCGGGGCCGTCGCGCTCGCCCTGATCGTGGTGCTGCTGTGGCGGTCCGGAGCGGTCCCCGAGCCGTTGACCGCCCTGCTGCCGGGGGACCCGGTTCCGTACGACGGAATGGGCCCCGCCACGGGCGCGGTCCTGTTCCTGCTCGCGGCGCTGGTGCTGCTGGCCCTCGGCGGGCTCGGGCGCGGACGGGTCGGGCAGGCCCAGGTGCTCTCGCTCTTCGGTGCCTACCGGGGGAGCGTGCGGCGGACCGGGCTGATGTGGACCAGCCCGCTGCTGCTGCGGCGGCCGGTCGACGTACGGCTGCGGCACTGGCGCAGCGAGCCGATGCCGGTGGTGGACGCGGACGGCACCGCGCTGCGGGCCGTCGTGCTCGTGGTGTGGCAGGTCGAGGACACGGCGCGGGCCACGTACGCCGTCCAGGATCACGAGGCGTATCTGTGCGAACTGGTGGAGGCGGCGACGGTACAGGTGCTCTCGCAGCTGCCCGCCGACGCGTTCCACCAGGACGCGCCGACGCTGCGTGATGCGGAGGCGGTCGGTGACGCGCTGACCGGGGTGCTGAGGGCGGAGACGGCGGCGGTCGGCATCGAGGTGTTCTCGGCCCGGCCGACCAGGATCGACTACGCGCCCGAGGTGGCCGGTGCGATGCGGCTGCGCCGGATCGAGGCGATCGACGCACGGCACCGCGACGGCGTACTGACCGCGGTGGTCGACGCCGTGGACGACACGGTGACGCGGCTGACCACCCGCGGGCTCGTCGATCTGGACGCGTACGAGCGCAACGCACTCGTCAAGGATCTGACGGTCGCCTTCTACGCGGGGCGCGGCGGCGCCTCCTGACGCGAAGGTGCTTCCTGGCGTGAAGGTGCTTCCTGGCGTGAAGGTGCTTCCTGGCGTGAAGGTGCCGTCCGACGTGAAGGTGCTGTCCGACGTGAAGGTGCTGTCCGACGTGAAGGGGGTCCGATGTGAGCACCCGAATTGGTGCAGACCTGTGATTGATATGGACACGGCGAACTGTCATCCATACTCTGGGCCTTGGTCTAGACCGCAGCCCGGCACATCGAACTCCCCCACGTCTTACAGGAGTGCAGCATGCGCAAGAAACTAGGTGCGGCCGTGGTCGGCCTTGCGGTCGCGGGTGTCTCCCTGCTCGCCACCGGCAGCGCCAGCAGCCACGGATACACCGACCAGCCCATCAGCCGGCAGAAGCTCTGCGCCAACGGCACGGTCACCAACTGCGGTGCCATCCAGTACGAACCGCAGAGCGTCGAGGGCCCCAAGGGCTTCCCCGGTGCCGGGCCCGCCGACGGCAAGATCTGTTCCGGCCAGCACGACACCTTCGGTGAGCTGGACGGCGCGAAGGCCCCGAACGGGAACGCGTGGCCCACCACACAGCTGACGGGCGGTCAGGGGTACACCTTCCGCTGGCAGTTCACCGCCCGGCACGCCACGACCGACTTCGAGTACTTCATCACCAAGAACGGCTGGGACGACTCGAAGCCGCTGACCAGGGCGGACCTCGACCCGCAGCCCTTCATGACGGTCCCGTACGGCAACCGGCAGCCGCCCGGCACCGTCGAGCAGCAGGGCACGATCCCCACCCAGAAGACCGGGCACCACGTGATTCTGGCCGTGTGGAACATCGCGGACACGGGCAACGCGTTCTACGCGTGCTCGGACGTCAACTTCTGACCGGCCGCCGCTGACCGGGCCGTCCCGGGGCGTTCAGTTCTGACGGCTGGTCAGTTAATCTGCGGCGCCATGAGGAGCGCAGGTACCTTCGCGGAGCTCGTGCGGCAGCAATGGGGCGACCACCGGCCCGGGTTGAGAGCCCATGACCTCGTCCTGAGCCATCACCAGGTCGCCTCGGGAGCCGCCGCGCGGGCCGCGCTCCTCGTGGACCTGCTCCCCGCCGGAGCAGAGCCGCACGTGGGGGTGCTGCTCCACAACACCCCCGAGTTCCCCCTGTGGTTGAGCGCGGCGGCCCTCGCGGGGGCCGCCGTGGCCGGGATCAACCCGACCCGGCGCGGCGCCGAACTGGCCCGCGACATCGTGCACACCGACTGCCGGGTACTGGTCACCTCCCGGGAGCTGCTGCCGCTGCTCGACGGCCTGGCGCTGCCGGGCGTACGGATCCTGGTCACCGACACGGACGCCTACCGGGAGCTGCTCGCCCCGTACGCCGACGCCGTCCCCGGCGAGGCGACCGTGGCCCCCGTCTCACGGTCCAGCCGGATGCTCCTCTACTTCACGTCCGGTTCCACCGGCGCGCCCAAGGCCGCGATCTGCACCCAGGGCCGGCTCGCCGCCGCCGGTACCTCGCTGGTCTCCCATTTCGGGATCACCGAGGACGACGTGCACTACATCTGCATGCCGATGTTCCACGGCAACGCGGTGATCGCCAACTGGGCACCCGCGCTGGCGGGCCGTGCGTCCGTCGCCCTGCGCCCCCGGTTCTCCGCGTCCGGCTTCCTGGACGACGTACGGGCGTACGGCGCCACGTACTTCACCTACGTCGGCCGCGCCGTGCAGTACCTGCTGGCCACCCCCGAGCACCCCGACGACCGCGCGCACCGGCTGCGGACCGGTTTCGGCACGGAGGCGGGGGCGGTGGACGCCGCGCGCTTCGCCGAGCGGTTCGGCGTGCGGCTGGTGGAGGGGTACGGGTCGTCGGAGGGCGGCGCGGCCGTCCAGCGGACCGCCGACACCCCGCCGGGAGCGATCGGCAGGGCGGCGCCCGGCGACGATCTGGCGGTGGTCGACCCCGAGACGTACGAGGAGAAACCCCGGGCGGCCTTCGATCGGGGCGGCCGGCTCACCAACGGGACCGCCGCGATAGGAGAGCTGGTCAACCGCGGCCCGAACCCCTTCGAGGGCTACTGGCGCAACGAGACGGCGGAAGCGGACCGCAGGCGCGGCGGCTGGTACTGGACCGGTGACCTCTTCTTCCGCGACGCCGAGGGCTTCCTCTACTTCGCGGGCCGCACGGACGACCGGCTGCGCGTCGACAGCGAGAACCTGGCCGCCGCGATGATCGAGAACATCCTCGCGCGGTGGCAGGACGCGGCGGCCGTCGCCGTCTACGCGGTACCCGATCCGGTCGCGGGCGACCAGGTCATGGCGGCACTCGCCCTGCGTGCGGGCGTCACCTTCGACCCGGCGGCCTTCGCCCGTTTCCTCGGCGAACAGCCGGACCTGGGGACGAAGATGGCGCCGCGGTTCGTCCGGGTCGTACCGGCGATGCCGGTGACGGCGACGAACAAGGTGCACCGGGTGGGGCTGCGCAGGGAGGGTTTCCGCTGCGCGGATCCGGTGTGGCAGCGGGCGGACGGGGAGTACCGGGCGCTCACCGGGGACGACGTGGCGAAGCTGCTGGCGGAGTACGCAACGCGGGGAGTGGAGCCCGGCGGGCCGGCCTGAGTGTGCCGCGGACACGAAGAAGCCCCCCGCTTCCGCGAGGGGCTTCTTCCGTCTGTGCGCCGCCAGGGACTCGAACCCCGGACCCGCTGATTAAGAGTCAGCTGCTCTAACCAACTGAGCTAGCGGCGCTTGCCGACTCAGAAATAGTAGCTGGTCCGGAGGGGTGCTCCAAACCAGGCCGAGATCACCGGACGGAGACCGCCCGGCTACCGGCCGAGGTCACCGGGCGGAGACCGCCCGGCACAGGGCGCGCAGCATCAGATCGCCAGCGAGAGCACCACCGGCGCCGCCTGCCGGTTCAGTGAGTCCGCCGCGGCACGCAGCCGATGGGCATGTTCGATCGGGAGCGAGAGCGCCAGACAGCCGACCGCGGCGCCCGCCGTCAGCGGCACCGCCGCGCAGACCGTGCCCACCGCGTACTCCTGGATGTCGAGCACCGGGACCGTCGCCGGCTGGGAGTCCAGCTTGGAGAAGAGCACCCGCTCGTTCGTGATCGTCTTCGACGTGAGCCGGGCGATCTTGTGGCGGGAGATGTGGTCGCGTCTGCCGTTCTGGTCGAGCTGGGTCAGCAGACACTTGCCCGCCGCGCTCGCGTGGGCCGAGGAACGGAAGTCCACCCACTCCTGGACCGCCGGTGTCAGCGGGCCGTCGGCGATCTGGGTGATCTTCATCTCGCCGTCGATGTACCGGCTGATGTAGACCGCGGCGCCGACCGAGTCCCGCAGCCGGGCCAGGGTGTCCTGGAGCTTGGCCTCCAGGGCCGACTTGCGGGTGGCACCGGAGCCGAGCAGGACGAGCGAGTCGCCGATGACGTAGGCGCCGTCACTGATCTGCTCGACGTATCCCTCGCGGCGCAGCATCAGCAGCAGCGCGGACAGATGGAAGGTGGGGAGACCGGTTTCACGCGCGATCTCGGTGTCGGTCACGCCGCCTCCGTATCTGGAGACGGTCTCCAGCACGCGGAGTGCGTACTGCACCGAATGGAACGGCGCAGTCGGCTCGGGCTTCAGCGCCACGGTTCCCCCTACAGGTTGTGACCGTTTGCTCGCGTACCACGATAGCGGTCAAGAGACCGTTGTGGGGCGGCTGTTGATGACTTGGTGGCGCGCACCGGTGCTCTGTACTGGGGCGCGCCACCGTGGCATATGCCAGAGTCACAATTCGAACGTGGAGTATCAGGTCAGAGCACTGCGCTCAGGAACTCGCGCGTACGTTCGTGCTCGGGATCGCTGAAGATTTTTTCCGGAGAACCGGACTCGATCACCTTCCCGGAATCGAACATCAGGACATCGTCCGAGATGTCCCGGGCGAAGTTCATCTCGTGCGTGACGCACAGCATGGTGATGTCGGTCGTCCGCGCGATGTCCCGCAGCACGTCGAGCACACCGGCCACCAGCTCCGGGTCGAGCGCCGACGTCACCTCGTCGAGCAGCAGCACCTTCGGGCGCATCGCCAGGGCGCGGGCGATGGCCACGCGCTGCTGCTGGCCGCCGGAGAGCTGGTTCGGCCTGGCGTCGGCGCGGTCACCGAGTCCGACCAGGTCGAGCAGGCCCTTGGCGCGTTCGGCGGCCTCGTCCTTGGACATCCCGAGGACCCGGACCGGGGCCTCGGTGATGTTCCGCAGCACCGACATGTTGGGGAAGAGGTTGAACTGCTGGAACACCATGCCGATGTTCTTGCGCACCTCACGCAGCTGCTTCTCGCCCTCCGAGGGGAAGAGCCGGTCACCGCTGACGGTGATCTCCCCTTCGTCCGGCTTGAGCAGGGTCATCAGGAGTCTGAGGATCGTCGTCTTACCGGAACCGGAAGGTCCTATCAGCGTGACGTGCTTGCCCGGCCGGACCGAGAAGCAGAGATCGTCGAGCACGGTGTTCCCGCCGAACCGCTTGGTGACGTTCGTGAAGCGGATCAGCTCGGACGTGGCGCCTCCGGCCGCGGACTCGGCGCCGGGGGCCTCGGTTCGGGGGATCTCGGGGGTGGCGGGGATCTCGGGGGTCGCGGGGTTCGCGTCAGCGGACAAGACGGCGCTCCAGGGCTCGTACAAGAAGAGATGCCGGATAGGCGATGACGATGAAGGCGACGCCGACGACGGTCAGCGCCTCGTTGTACTGGAAGGTCATGCCGCCCTCCATACGGGCCTGGCCCAGCAGATCCAGCACGCTGATCGCGACCACGAGAGGGGTGTCCTTCAGCATCGCGATGACGTAGTTGCCGAGGGCGGGAAGCACCCGGCGGATCGCCTGCGGCAGGATCACCGCGGTCCAGGTACGGGTCAGCGGCAGGGACAGCGCGGTGGCCGCCTCCCACTGCCCGACCGGCACCGCGTCGATGCCGGCCCGGTAGACCTGGGCGGTGTACGTCGAGTAGTGCACCCCGATCGCGACCGTGCCGGTGGTCAGGGCGGAGAACTGGATGCCCCAGTCGGGCAGCACGAAGAACAGGAAGAAGAGCTGCACCAGCAGGGGGGTGTTGCGGATGAACTCGGTGACGAAGTTCACCGGCCACCGCACGAAGCGCGTCTTCACCCGGTAGCCCAGCGCCCACACCAGACCCAGCGCGAAGGAGAGCACCGAACCGAGGACGAGGATCTGGAGGGTGGTGAGCAGCCCGTCCCAGAAGCGCGGCATGAAGTGCCCGACGGCGGACCAGTCCCAGCTGTTCATCGGGCACCTCCGGTGGTCTGGAGGCCGAGATTGGCCCGGGTCTTGCGTTCGAGCGCCCGCATCCCACGGGTGAGCACGAAGGCGATGACGAAGTAGATGGCCAGGACGACCGAGTAGATCTGCGAGCTCTCCTGGGTGGCGAGCCGCACCAGATAGGCGGCGAACGACACGTCGCCGACGCCGAGCAGCGAGACCAGCGCGGTGCCCTTGAGCAGCTCGATCAGCAGATTCGAGAAGGGCGGCATCATCTCGGGTATCGCCTGCGGCAGCAGGATCAGCCGCATCCGCTGCCAGGGGGTGAAGTTGAGCGCGACGCCCGCCTCACGCTGCGCGGGTGCCACCGCGTTCAGCGCGCCGCGGACGATCTCGGCCCCGTACGCACCGTACGAGAGCCCGAGCGCCAGCACGGCCGCCCACATGGGTACCAGTGCCCAGCCGACCAGGTTGGGCAGGACGAAGAAGATCCAGAACATCAGGACCAGGGACGACGTTCCGCGGAAGATCTCGGTGTAGAAACCGGCCAGGAACCGCACCACGCGTGAGCGGTGGGCCCTGGCCATGCCTATCCCGAACGCGACGACCACGGCGAGGGCGGCGCTGTACACGGTGAGCTGGATGGTGATCCAGATGCCCGGGAGCACCCAGTGCTGCCAGAGTCCCGATGTCATGCGCACAGCTCCTTGGCCGTCAGCGTGGTCATCTCCGCCTGGGTGAACCCGAACGGCCGGAGCACCCGGAAGAGTTCACCGCTCTTCTTCATCTTGTGGATCTCGACGTTGAAGGCGTCACGGAGCGCGGTGTCCGTGGGGCGGAAGGTGAACCCGCCGCCGTCGATCTTCTTCTTGCCGTCGACGGTGGCCGCGAAGGCGGGGGTCGCCTCGGCCTTCCGGCTCTTCTTCACCACTTCACGGACGGTCAGGGAGGTCCCCGCGAAGACGTCCACCCGGCCGGACTCGACCGCGTTCAGCCCCGCGACCTGGTCCTGGAGGATCTGGATGTCCTTCTCCTTGTACCCGGCGGCGACGGCGTAGGCGATCTCGGCGTACGCGGTACCGGTGGCGAACTTCGCCTTGGCCCGCACGCAGTCCTCGTAGTTGTGCAGGTTCTTCGGGTTGCCCTTGCGGACGATGAAGGCATCCAGCATCTGGTACTCGGGATCGGCGAAGATGACCTGCTGGCAGCGTTCCTTGTTGATGTACATCCCGGCCGAAACGCAGTCGAACTGCTGGGAGTTGAGGCCGGGGATCAACGAGGCGAAGTCGGTCGCCACGGGCTGCACGTGGTCGACACCGAGCCGTTTGAAGATGATCTTCGCGAGTTCCACCGCTTCGCCGGTGAAGTCGCCCTGCTCGTCGATGTAGCCGTACGGCACCTCACCCGCGATGCCGAGCCGGACGGTGCCCTGCGACTTGAGGCGGGCGAGCGTGTCGCCCGTCGGCACCCGGCTGCACCCGGCTGCTCCGAGCGCCCCCGCGGCGCCCAGGCCTGCCGCGCCGAGCAGCAGCGAACGGCGTCGTACGGGTGGTGTCGAAGGTGTGGAACGTATGGACCGTATGGAGTGTCTTGGTGTGCTTTCTGAGTCGTTCCCTGGTGGTGGAGCCATGGGCGCGCGGCTACCCGACTCCGCGCGAGGTATGCAGATCATTTTCAGCCCATCGTGCGGCGAGTTGGTCCGAGGCCCCACCATTTGCCGGTCGGCCTCGACCGCGTGGGCCTCCGGGGGGAAACCATGGGGAGATGAGCGATCGATTCGTGGAACTGTCCCTCGACAAGCGCGGCGTGAGCTGCACCGCGCGGCTCCTCGACGACAAGGCCCCGGTGACCTGCGCGGCGGTGTGGGACGCGTTGCCGCTCGGCGGGGACGTCTACCACGCCAAGTACGCCCGGAACGAGATCTACGCCCTGCTGCCCGGCTTCGCGCCGCAGGAGCCGCCGCTGGAGAACCCGACGGTCACCCCCGTCCCGGGCGACCTCTGCTACTTCACCTTCTCCGAGACGGTGCTGGGCACGGATGCGTACGGATACGAGACGGCGGCCGACCACCGCGGACGGACGACGGTGGTCGACCTCGCGCTCTTCTACGAGCGGAACAACCTGCTGATCAACGGGGACACCGGCTGGGTCCCGGGGATCGTGTGGGGCACGGTGGTCGAGGGCCTCGACCGGATGGCGGCGGCCTGTCAGGACCTCTGGCGGTCGGGCGCCCTGGGCGAGACACTCAGCTTCCGCCGGACCGGCTGATCGGTTTCCGCCGGACCAGCTGATCGGTTTCCGCCGGCCGGGCTGACCGGACGGTTACGCAGCCGGGCCACGCCGGCCGGGCTGACCGGACGGGTTACGCAGCCGGGCCACGCGGGCCGGGCTGAGCGACCGGGCTACGCGGGCGGGCCGAGCGGAGCCCGGCCGGTGACCGAGGGCACCCTCGCGGCCACCCCCGCCCCGTACATCGCATGCGCGGCCCGCAGCACCAGCGCGTCCGCGTGCCGCGCCCCCACCAGCTGCACCCCGACCGGCAGGCCCGCTCCGTCCACCCCGCACGGCAGCGTGGCCGCGGGCTGCTGCGTCAGGTTGAAGGGATACGTGAACGGCGTCCACCCCGTCCAGCGCCGGTGCCCCGAACCGTGTGGCGCCTCCACCCCCGCCTCGAACGCGGTGATCGGCAGGGTCGGGGTGACCAGCAGGTCGTACCGCTGGTGGAAGAGGCCCATGCGCCGGCCCAGCTCCATCCGTACGTCCACCGCGGCCAGATAGTCCAGCGCCGAGTACCGCTCGCCCTCCGCGACGATCTCCCGCAGCCCGGGATCGAGCAGCGCGCGCTGCTCCCGGCCCAGGTGCTGCGCCACCCGCGCGGCCCCGCTGAACCACAGCGTCTGGAAGGCCGCGACCGGATCCGTGAAGTCCGGATCCGTCTCCTCGATGTACGCGCCGAGTTCCGCGAGCCGCCCCACCGCCGCACGGACCGCCGCCGCGACCGCCGGCTCGACGGCGACCTGGCCGCCCAGGGTCGGCGAGTAGGCGATCCGCAGCCCCTTCACCCCGCCGTCCAGTCCGTCCCGCACACTGCCCGCGGGCGGGGCCAGCTGCGACCAGTCGCGCGGGTCGGGACCGCTGATCACGTCCAGCATCAGCGCCGCGTCGGCCGCGTCGCGCGCCAGCGGGCCGACATGGGCGAGCGTCCCGAAGGCGCTGGCCGGATAGAGCGGGACCCGCCCGTACGTCGGCTTCAGCCCGAAGACCCCGCAGAACGACGCCGGTACGCGGATGGACCCCCCGCCGTCCGTCCCCAGCGCCAGTGGCCCGGCGCCCAGCGCCACCGCCGCCGCGGCGCCGCCGCTGGAGCCGCCGGAGGTACGGGCGCTGTCGTACGGGTTACGGGTCACCCCGTGCAGCGGCGAGTCGGTGACGGCCTTCCAACCGAACTCGGGCGTCGCGGTCTTGCCGACGAAGACCGCACCGTGTTCCCGCAGCCGCGCCACCGACGGCGCGTCCTCGGACCACCTGCCCTGCGGCCGTACGGTCCTCGATCCCCGCAGCGTCGGCTCCCCGTGCAGCAGCAGGATGTCCTTGACCGTGACCGGCACCCCGTCGAGCAGGCCCTGCGGCTCACCCGCGCTCCACCGGGCCGCCGACGCCCGCGCCTGCGCCAGGGCCGGGCCGGCGTCGACCCGGACGAAGGCGTTCACTCCTGGCTGCACCACCTCGATCCGGTCCAGGACGGCACGGGCCGCGTCGACCGGGGTGAAGGCGCCCTTCCGGTATCCGGCAACGAGTTGACGGGCAGACAGATCGCAGAGCTCAGTCATGTGTGTGGACGTACCCACGTTTCTTGTCCACCACGTTCGGCAGCGGCCTTCCGTTCGCCCACATGTCGTAGAGCTCCAGGAACTGCTCGCCGAGAGCGTCGCGCCAGCCGATGGTGTCGCCGCTCATGTGCGGAGAGATCAGCAGGTCGGGGACGTCCCAGAGGCGGTTCCCCGCGTTCAGCGGCTCCTCGGCGAACACATCGAGCGCGGCGCCCGCCAGCCAGCGCTTCCTGAGCGCCTCGACGAGATCGTCCTCGACCACGAGTGCCCCGCGCCCGACGTTGATGAAGTGCGCGGACGGCTGCATCGTGCCGAAGGCGTGGGCGTCGAACATGCCACGGGTGGTCCCGGTGAGCGGGGCCGCGCAGATCACCCAGTCGGCGCGCGGCAGCAGCCGGTCCAGCTCCTCGGGCCCGTGCACCGGGCGGCGCGCGGTGCGCCCGACCAGGGCCACCTTCACCCCGAGCGCCGACAGCGTGGCGGCGATGGCCCGGCCGATGGGGCCCGAGCCGACGACGACCGCCCGGCTGCCGGCCAGCCGCCTGGTCTCGCGGTGCTGCCAGCGGCGCTGGCGCTGGAGCTCCAGGGTGCCGGGGAGGTCCTTGGCGAAGGCGAGGACGAGACCCGCGACGTACTCCGCGATCGGCTGGTCGAAGATGCCGCGGGCATTGGTCACCACGGTGTCCGACGCGACCAGCTCGGGGCAGAGCAGATGGTCCACACCGGCGCTGGCCGTGTGCACCCAGCCGGGCCGCGGGCCCTCGCCGGGCCAGGCCCGGCGCACCGCGTCGGAGTGGAAGTCCCAGACCAGCAGGACGTCCGCGTAAGGGAGTTGACCGCCCAGGGTCTCTGCGCCGGCGTGCACGACATGCGCCCGGCCGGTCAGCTTTCCGAGGCGCGGAGGCGGGTCGGCGTCCAGTACGAGAAGGGTGGGGACTGAGGCTTCGGACATGGGCGCGGTCCTTCGGCTGAGAGCGGCCGTGTTTCCTTCACGTAAGCACATCGCGACGTCAGGGATGCGTTGATTGACCGGGATCGCCCCATGAACCTACCGTCGACATCAGAAGCAACACGGCCTCGCCCACGCACCACCTGGGGTCAGCAATGGACATCTCCTTTATCGGCGGACCACAGCCGCAACGCGGTGTGGGTGTCGTCGCCCCCTTCGACTTCGCGCTCGACCGGGAACTGTGGCGGTGGGTGCCGGACGATGTCTCGCTCCACCTCACGCGTACCCCCTTCGTCCCCGTCGAAGTCTCGCTCGACCTCGCCCGGCTGGTCAGCGAGCACGAAACGCTGGGTGAGGCGGTCCGGGCGCTGAGCGCGGTGGCGCCGCAGGTCGTCGTGTACGCCTGCGCGAGCGGCAGTTTCGTCGGCGGACTGGCGGGTGAGCGGGCCATGTGCTCGGCCATGACCGTCGCCGGTGACATCCCGGCGATCACCACGTCCGGCGCGCTCCTGGAGGCCGTCCGGGAGATCGGCGTCCAGCGGATCGCCCTGGTCACGCCCTACACTGAATCTGTGACGTCCGCGCTGGAGGAATACCTCGGCGAAGCCGGGACAGAGGTCACCGGACGGGCTTTCCTCGGTCTCACGAGCCGTATCTGGAAAGTCCCGTACCGCGATGTGGTGGACATGGCCCGGCAGGCGGTGGTCGGCGCGGCCGATGCGCTTTTCATCAGCTGCACCAACCTCCCGACGTACGACGTGATCCCGCAGCTCGAAGCCGAGTTGCGGATGCCGGTGCTCTCGGCGAACCAGGTCACGATGTGGGCGGCGCTGCGGCACATAGGCGCCTTCGCGATCGGCCCGTACCAGCGGCTGCTGATCGACTCGACGCCCGCACCCGCACCCGCGCCGCTTCCCGAGCCCGCCACCGCACTGGCAGAAGATCCGCCCGAAGAACAGGGAGGCTGGACATGACAACGGTCGGGTTCCTTTACCCGGGGCATTCCGCGGAGGACGACTACGAGCGCTTCGAGCTGCTCGTGACCGAGGACGTCAGGCTGCACCTTGTCCACACGGACATCGGTGAGGACGCCCACCGGGTGGACGCGCTGATCGAGATGGGCTCCGCCGCGCGGCTCGCCGCGGGGGTGGAGGAGCTGCGGCTCTCCGGGGCCGAGTCGGTGGTCTGGGCCTGTACCAGCGGCAGCTTCGTCTACGGCTGGGAAGGCGCCCGGGAGCAGGTCAGGAACCTGGCCAAGGCCGCCGGGATGCCCGCGTCCAGTACATCGTTCGCCTTCACCAACGCGATCCAGTACCTGGGCGCCGAGAAGGTCGCGGTCGCCGCGACGTACCCGGAGGACGTGACCGGCTACTTCACCGCCTTCCTCAAGGCGGCGGGCGTGGAAGTGGTCGCGAGCCGGGGCCGCGGGATCGTCACGGCGGAGGAGGTCGGCGCCTGGGGCCGCGACGAGGTGCTGGAACTGGCGCTGGCGGGCGACCACCCGTCGGCGGACGTCGTCCTGCTGCCGGACACGGCGCTGCACACCGCGGCGTACCTGCGCGAACTGGAGCAGGTCCTCGGGAAGCCGGTGCTCACGGCGAACCAGGTATCGGTGTGGGAAGGACTGCGGCTGACCGAGCGCCGAGTCTGGAGCGATCAGCTGGGCAAGCTGTTCGCCCGGCGCGCCTAGTTCTCCAGAGGCTTTCCCGAGAGCCTTCCCGACGGTGGGTCCGGCCCCGGGGGAATAACCGGAGAGCGTCCCCGTGTTTCCGCCAGCTGTACAGGCCGACAACCAGAAAGGCTCCAGCGCGGTGGACCCGATTCAAGGCAAGGCGGCCGGAACCGCCCCCGTCCCTCTGTCCGTACTGGACCTGGTGACCGTGGGCGAGGGCCGCACCGCGACCCAGGCCATCCGCACCGGCGTGGACATCGCCCGGCTCGCCGAGCGCCGCGGCTTCCACCGCTACTGGGTGGCCGAGCACCACTCCATGCCGGGGGTCGCCTCCTCCTCACCGGCCGTGCTGCTCGCGCACCTCGCCGCGCACACCGACCGCATCCGGCTCGGCTCCGGCGGGGTCATGCTGCCGAACCACGCCCCGCTGGTGATCGCCGAGCAGTTCGGCACGCTCGAAGCGATGGCTCCGGGCCGGGTCGACCTCGGGCTCGGGCGGGCACCCGGCACCGACGGCGCCACCGCAGCCGCGCTCCGCCGGTCCGAACGCCTCCACGAGGGTGCCGACGAATTCCCGCAGCAGCTGGCCGAGTTGACCCGGTTCCTGGACGACGACTTCCCGGACGGCCACCCGTACGCGCGCATCCACGCCGTACCGGGCCCGGTCCAGGGGCCCGTCGGCCGCCCGCCGATCTGGCTGCTCGGCTCGTCCGGCTTCAGTGCCCGGCTGGCCGGGACGCTCGGGCTGCCGTTCGCCTTCGCGCACCACTTCTCGGCGCAGAACACCATCCCGGCCCTGGACCTCTACCGCGAGTCGTTCCGGCCCTCGGCGGTGCTCGACGCCCCGTACGCCCTGATCGGCGTCGCCGCACTGGCGGCCGACGACGAGAAGGAGGCCCACCGGCAGATCCTCTCCGGAGCCCTCTCGATGGTCCGGCTGCGCACCGGCCGCCCGGGGCTCGTGCCGACGCCGGACGAGGCGGCGGCGTACTCGTTCTCCCCCATGGAGCGCGAGTTCGTCGACGGCTGGCTGCACAACATCATCAGCGGCACGGCGGACGAGGTCCGCTCCGGTCTCGACGACCTCCAGAAGCGCACGGGCGCCGACGAGTTGATGATCACGGCCAACGCACACGGCGGCGACGCGCGGCTGCGTTCGTACGAGCTGATCGCCGACGCCTACGGGCTGCCCGGGTAAACCCCTGCTGTCTACGGGCTGCCCGGGTAAACCCTGACGCCTACGGGCTGCCGGGTAATCCGTACCCGCATCGCCCGCCGGCCGGCCGACCACGGACCGTCGCCCCGGCCGGCGGGCCGTCAGCCCCGCTGCGGTACGCCTTCGAGCATCGCCCCGATGTGCTCCGGCGCCACCGCCCGCGAGTACAGATAGCCCTGCCCGGTGTCGCACCCGATCCGGCGCAGCCGTGTCGCCTGGCCCACCGTCTCCACGCATTCCGCGGTGACCGTGAGCCCCAGCCGGTGCGCGAGCTGGACCAGGGCCTCGACGATCATCTCGTCGGCCGGGTTCGGGTGGGTGCCCTGGTCGTAGCGGAACCCGCGGACGAAGGACCCGTCCAGCTTCAGTGCCGACACCGGCAGCCGGCTCAGATACGCCAGGTTCGAGTAGCCGGTGCCGAAGTCGTCGATCGCGATCTGCACACCCATGTCGCTGAGGTCCTGGAGCGCCTGCAACGGGCGGCCCGCCGACCCCATCACCGCCGACTCGGTGAGCTCCAGCTGGAGCAGCTCCGGCGCGAGGCCCGTCTCGGCGAGCACCCCGGCGACATCGGCGACCAGGTCGGAGTCCCACACCTGCCGCACGGCGACATTGACGCTCACGAACAGCGGGGGCGCGCCCGGGTGGTCGAGCTGCCACTGTCTGGCCTGCCGGCAGGCCGTACGCAGCACCCACCCGCCGAGCTGGACGATCGAGCCGTCCTCCTCCGCCAGCCCGATGAACCGGTTGGGCGTCAGCCGCCCGAACTGCGGATGGTCCCAGCGGACCAGCGCCTCCACGCCCTTGAGCGCGCCGTCCGCCAGATCCACCAGCGGCTGGTACTCCAGCACGAACTCGCCGCCCTCGACAGCGGGCCGCAGTTTCGACGAGAGCGCCTGGCGGGTCATCCGGTGCGCGTTGCGCTCCGGGTCGAACAGTGTCCAGCGGGCCTTGCCGTCCGCCTTCGCCCAGTACAGCGTGGTGTCGGCGTCCTGCATCAGCCCGGTGGCGCTGGTGCCCGCCGCCGGCCGCTCCACCACTCCGATCGACGCGGACACCGAGAGCCGCTGACCGCCCAGGTCGAACGGCTCCTGGAGCGCCGCCAGCACCGACCCCGCGAGGTCGGCGAGGTGTTCCGTACCGGAGGAGTCCTCGACGAGCAGGGCGAACTCGTCACCGCCGAGCCGGGCCACCAGATGGCCGCCGCTGCGCCCGTAGCCGGGCTGGTCGGCGCAGTGCGTCAGCCGGGAGGCGACGACGGCGAGCAGCCGGTCGCCGAAGCGGTGGCCGAGGGTGTCGTTGACCGCCTTGAAACCGTCCAGGTCCAGATAGCAGAGCCCGATCCGGGCGGTGCTCCCGTGCCCGTACGCGGAGAGGTCGAGCGCCGCGGACAGCCGTTCGAAGAACAGCGCCCGGTTGGGCAGCCGGGTCACCGGGTCGTGCATCTGGAGGTGGCGCAGTTTCGCCTGGAGTTCGCGCCGGTCGCTGACGTCGGCGACCGAGAGCAGCACCTGGGAGCTGTCGGGGACCGGCGCGACGCTGACCTCGGCCCAGAGCGAGTGACCGTCGGCGTGCTTGAGCCTGCGGGTGCAGCGGAAGCTGGAGCGGCGGCCCCGGAGCACTTCGCGGTACGCGTGCCAGGTCCGGGCGTCCGTGGCCAGGTCCACCAGGTCGGCCGCGGTCTGCCGGTTCAGCCCTGCGGGCTCGGCGCCGAGCAGTCCGCCGAGGGCGTCGTTGGCGGTGACGACCAGGCCTTCGCTGTCGACGACGGCCATGCCGAGCCGGGCGGTGTTGAAGGCGGCGCGGTAGTCGCTCAGTTCGGCTGCGGTCCGGCCGACGGCCTGACGCTCTGTGACCGGCGGCCGGACGGAGGCGGGCACCGGACCCGGCCCTTCAGGGGTTCCGCTCACGGCTGGCTCCCGCAGTGCAGTCGTCTTGAACAGGTGAGGTCTGGGTCGTCGGCCGGACGGTGGAGAAACGCCGGAGGCGTGGTCCGCAGGGGAAAGTGTGCCGATCATAGAGGTTGAAGCAAGGACCGTTCCAGCCTTGTTGGGGCGCCGTGGTCACTCCGGTGCTCAAGGTGATCGTTTCTGCGCGGCTGTGGTCCGGGCCCTTTCCTGTATGACCAGTTGTGACTTTCCGTGAAGGCCCGGGGTGTCGGGTCGGTCACTCCAGTGGGGCATCTGGACAGGGCGTAACGGGGCGAACCGGCACAGAGTGGGTCAGGTGTCCCGCATCCCGAACCCGGAGGTCGACGTGCAGCGTCCGCAGGCACCCGGGGGAGTGGACCGGGGACGTCTGAAACGTGCCGCCGCGGTGACCGTCTCGTTCCTGGCGCTCACCGCCACTTCGCTGGTCGCGGGGCCCGCCGTCGCGACCTCGGGGCCCGCGGGGCCGTGCGCCCTGCCGCGTACCGATGCCCACCACTCGCTCGGTCTGGACAGCTGGAACTCCGCCTACACGCGACCGGTCGGCACGCTCGACGCGGTGATGATCTTCCTGTCCTTCCCGGGCTCCGTGCCGGACACCACGCCCCAGGAACTGGCGGGCGACTACTTCCCGGCGACCACCACCTTCTTCCACCGGGCTTCGTACGGGAAGTTCACCCTGCGCCCGCACCCGCTGAAGAAGTGGATCATGATGCCGAAGCCCGCCTCGGCGTACGCGGTGAAACGGGACTGGGGCGAGGAGGGGCGCGACGCGTATCTGCGCGACGCGGTGGCGGCGGCGGACCCGACCGTGGACTTCAGGAAGTACGAAGTCGTCTACCTGGTCGCCGATCCGGACGCGCCGGGGGTCGACTCCGACGCCACGAAGGTCGTCAACCTCGAAACCCCGCTGCACGCCGACGGCACGGACATCAGCCGCCTCGTCACGGGCTTCGAGCAGCACCCGCCGGACCACAACGTCCTCGCCCACGAGACCGGGCACGTCTTCGACCTGCCGGATCTCTACCACCGCCCCTCGGACGACAAGGGCGACTGGGACACCTCGGTCGGGGACTGGGACGTCATGGGCAGCCAGTTCGGGCTCGCCCCCGATTTCCTCGGCTGGGACAAGTGGAAGCTGGGCTGGCTGGACCGGCGGCAGATCGGCTGTGTGCAGGGCACCGGCACCCGGATGTTCACGCTGGAACCGCTGGAGGACGTGCCGCAGCCCGGCACGGACACGGCGGGGACCCGGCTCGCGGTCGTACGGACCGGACTCGACAGCGCCATCGCCATGGAGGTGCGCACCGCGACCGGCAACGACACGGCTGCCTGCACGGAAGGGGTGCTGATCTACCGGGTGAAGGGGGAGACGGCCTCGGGGGACGGCCCGGTCAAGGTGTTCGACACCCATCCGCACGCGTCGGCGTGCTGGGGGGAGTCGGTCTATCCGCCGCTGGCCGACGCGCCGCTGGGGGTCGGTGAGACGTTCACGGTCCCGGGGAACGGGATGAAGGTCGAGGTGGCGGACCGTACGCCGTCGGGGGCGTGGACCATCAAGATCACACCCGCTGTGTGAGAGCGCAACGAAGAAGCCCCCCGCTTTCGCGAGGGGCTTCTCCCGTCTGTGCGCCGCCAGGGACTCGAACCCCGGACCCGCTGATTAAGAGTCAGCTGCTCTAACCAACTGAGCTAGCGGCGCTTGCTGACGTCGTAGACCTTAGCACCCGGATCGGTGCGGGGAAAAATCGATAAGCCCACCGAGGGGGAGGGCTTGTCGCGTGCTGCGCGGACGCAGGCCCAGAGCACCACCTCGGGTCCCGGGAGCCAGGGCTGCCGGGTGTCGGGGGCCACCAGCCAGCGCGGCCCCGAGCGGCGAACGGACGAGGTCAGCGGCGGTACGGTCACCGCGTCGCCGGCGCCGTGACAGAGCAGCGGCGGGACCGCTTCGCCCCATTCCTCCCACTCCAGCAGGGACGGTAGCCGCTGGGCCGTGCCGGGCGCGGTGAAGAGCAGCATCCGGCCGCGATGACCGGCGACGGGGCCGGACCCGGGACCCTCCGACCACAGGGTGTCCAGCATCCGGCGGCCGAAGATCGCGGGAACGTTGACCACGTCGAAGACCGAGCCGCAGCCCAGCACGATGGGGGCGGTGGGCCGGGACTCCCAGAGCGAGAGCGCAGTGCGCGGGTACGCCGCCGCCGAGGCGAGCCAGCCCGCTCCGGCGGCGGTGACCGCGGTGGCGTGCTGTCCTGCCGCGTCGTGCGGGACGCGGCAGGACTCCGCGGGGGAACGGCCCCCGGACCCCCGGACCCCGCCCGTGCTCGCGCCTGTGTTCGCGCCCGTGTTCGAGAGGATTCCCACGCTGCTGTCGTTTCGCTGCCATGCGCTCATGCCGACAGATCTACCGGCACGGACGGTTCCGCTCCGGGGGGTTGGCGGAAATCGGGACAGGGGCGGCGGGAGGGCGTATCTTGCGCACCGTCATAGGGCATATGCCAAGCCAAGTCATGACACGGGACGGGCGCCGGAGCCTCGGAGTCCGCTTTGCGGCGGCGGCGCTTTCAGGACGGCGGGGCTTCAGGACGGCGGGGCTTCAGGACGGCGGGGCTTCCAGGACGGCGGCGCTTTCAGGGCGGCGGCGCTTTCAGGACGGCGGGGCGCCGCGCAGGAGGTCCCGGCCGAACTCCACCATCTTCTTCGCGTAGTCCTCGGTCCAGTGCGCACGCTCGGCGATGTCCGCCGTGGTGAGCCGGTCGAAGCGCCGGGGATCGGCGAGCTGGGCAGCGGCCATCGCCTGGAACTCGACCGCCCGGTCGGTCGCGGCACGGAAGGCCAGCGTCAGCTCCGTCGCCCGGCCGAGGAGGGCCGCGGGGTCCTCGATGGACTCCAGGTCGAAGAAGTGCTCGGGGTCGGCGGCGGCCTCCGACGGCTCGAAGAGCAGAGGTGCGGGCCGGGGTTTGCGCTCGCGCTGTTCGGGCTCCGCCATGTGTGCCTCCTGCTGTGCGTGTCGCTCTGCTGTGCGTCGCTCTGTACTGCTTGTGCGGTGTTGCGGTGCCGGGCCACTGCTTGTGCGGTGTTGCGGTGCCGGGCCGGAGTGCGTGGTTCCGGGTTCCGGACCACCGTCCATTGTCCCGCGCCCCGCAAGGGGGCCTCCCCCGGCGCCGCCGTCGTACGGCTCCTACCCCGGCCCGCGGGGGAGGACAACGTCCTACGTCCCCGGTCGGTCGAGGACGGCGAGGTCCAGGCGCCGGAGCCGGGCGGGGTCGGCGATCACCTCGTACTCGGTGATCCTGTCACTCTCGATGGTGAAGGTCAGCGCGAACAGCAGGCGGCCCCGCGGGGCCACCACGGCTCCCACGGTGCCGTTGACCAGCGCCGGTTCGGCGAGCCGGGACCGGTGGGCGAGCGCCGCTGTCCCCTCCGCGACGGCCCGTGCGCCGCGCACCTCGGCCGCTCCGCCCGGTGGCAAGGCGCTGGGGTCGGCACGGCGCACCACATCGGGGGCCAGCACCGCAAGAATCGCGGTGAGGTCACCGGCCCGTGCGGCGGCGAGGAAGGCCGAGACGACCCGACGGTGCCGGGCGAGTTCGGCCGCCGGGACCACGGGACTGCCCTGCACCTTCAGCCGTGCACGGCTGGCGAGCTTCTTCGTGGCGCCCTGGGTGCGTCCCACGACGGGCGCGATCTCCTCGAACGGGACGGCGAACATGTCGTGCAGCACGAACGCGATCCGCTCGGCGGGGGCCAGTGTGTCCAGCACGACGAGCAGCGCCCGGCTCACCGAGTCGGCCAGCAGCGCCTCGTCCTCCGGAGTGCTTCCGTCACCGTGAGTGGTGTTCGCGTTCGAGAGGGGGGCGAGCGCATGGTCCAGTACTTGCTGCTCGGCCAGGTCTTCCCGTCGTGACCTGCGGGAACGCAGCATGTCGAGGCAGATGCGAGTCACCACTGTCCGCAGCCAGCCGGCCAGGTTGTCCAGTTCTCCGGCATCGACCCGGCCCAGGCGGAGCCATGCCTCCTGCACGGCGTCATCGGCCTCGTCCACCGAGCCGAGCATCCGGTGGGCAACCGCGCGCAGTTGACCACGCTGGGCCTCGAATCGTTCTGCCAGTCCCTCGCGCGCGTCCACCGGTCACCTTTCGCCGTCCTGCTCCGTCACCTCTCATGACGAACGCAACCTGATCGAAGTGACAGGAGAACCAGGAGTGACAGGAGAACCAGCAGTGACAGGAGAGCCAGTAGTGGCAGATGGCCCCGTGACGTCCTTGCTGCACCTGGATTCCAGTGCCGACCGTTCCGGCGGTTCGGTCAGCAGGCAGCTGACCGCACTGTTCGCGGAGACCTGGCAGGCAGCGCACGGCCCGGCCGGCTACCGGTACAGGGACCTGGCCGCCGACCCGGTACCGCCGCTGGACAGCGCCTACTGCGCCCTCGGCCGCAGAGTGGAAGAACACGGCCTCGTCCCGCCGGCCGGAGTGGACGCGCTGACGGAGAGCCCGGCCGAGAAGCGGGAGTGGGCGCTCACCCGCCCCCTGATCACCGAACTGCTGGCGGCCGACACCGTGCTGATCGGCGCCCCGATGTACAACTACGCGGTGTCCGCCTCGCTGAAGGCATGGATCGACCGGGTGAGCTTCCCCGGGGCGTTCACCGACCCGGACACCGGGGACAGCCTGCTGCGGCGTACCAGGGTGGTGGTGGTCAGCACGCGGGGCGGTGCCTACGGTCCGGGCACCCCGCAGGAGGCCTGGGACTTCCAAACGCCGTACCTGCGGGCCTACTTCGGCAAGCTGGGCATGGCGGAGGACGGTCTGCGTCTCGTCAGCGCCGAGATGACCCTGGCCGGGCTCGTGCCGCACCTGGCCCGGTTCCGGCCGCTGGCGGCGAGCTCGCTGGCGGCGGCCCGAACCCGGGTGACCGCGCTGGCCGCCGAGGTCGCCCGGCCGGCGGTCCGGACACCGTAGGGCCGCCGCCGGTCCGGTCACCATGAGGCTGTCCGGCGCATCAGGGCCGGACAGCTCCTACGGCCGGTATCGCACCCGGTGCTCCGCCAGGTGTGCCAGCACCGCGTGATTCGCCTCCCAGCCGTCCGGGAACTTGACCGTGACCCCCAGCTGGACCGGCTCCGTCGACGGGTGCTCGTCGAGCAGCTGCGCCACGCCCTCCCGGCACACCACGATGCACGCGTGCCGGTGCCGGGAGGTCAGGACGCACAGGCGGCCCGTCTCCAGGTGGAACGCCGTCGCGTCCGGGCGCCCCGACAGCGGGTGCAGAACCACCGTGACGTCGAACTCCCGGCCCTGGAGACGGTTCGCCGTGTCGACCGCGACCTCGGTGATGCCCAGTTCCGCGAGCGCCGCCCGGACTGCCGCCGCCTGGTCGCGGTGGGCGGTGCCGACCGCGATCCGGTCCGCGGTCAGCGGTACCGGATCCGGCGACTGCTCACTCACCGCGGCGCCGCCACGGTCCAGCAGCCTGCGGACCACCAGTGCCACCGCCCGTACCGCCTCCGGGTCCGTGCGCGGTGTGTGGCGGGCGGGCAGTTCGAGCAGGCCCCAGCCCGACTCGGCCGCCTCGTCGAGCACCCGGTCCGGGCCCGATCCGTCGGAGGCGACCCCGAACGTCAGCCGCCGGTCGCCGTGGTCCGTACCGCTACGGAAGGGCGTGTACGGATAGAACGCGTCCGAGACCAGCGGCGCCGCCGAGGCGGGCAGCCGCCAGGAGACCGGCAGCCGGTGCTGCGGCAGCTCCGGGTTGTGGGCCAGGAGCGTGGAGACCGCGCTGGACGACGGGTCGTACGTCAGTCCCGCCCACTGCTCGGCGCCGACCACGCTGAACGGGTCGAGCTGGCCGGGATCGCCCACGAACAGCGCCCGTTCGAAGAGCCCCGCCACGGCCAGCAGCGCGTCCGACCGCATCTGGTACGCCTCGTCGACGATCGCGTGCCGCCACGGCTCGACGCCTTTGACGTGCGCCCACTTCGCGGCCGTCGAGATCACCACGTCCAGTCCCGCGAGGTCGGCCGCCTTGGCCGAGGTGCGGACGTTCGCCAGGTCGTCGAGTGCTTTGTCGTACGGGTCGGGGTCGCTGCTGTGCAGTCGGCCGACCGGCAGGTCGGGGTCCTTCCCGGCGAGCCGGACCACCAGGTCGTCGACCTGGGCGTTGGTCTGGGCGACCACCATCAGGGGCCGCCCCGCCGCGGCCAGTTCGCGCGCCGCACGCACCACCAGCGTCGACTTGCCCGCGCCCGGCGGGGAGTCGACGACCACACCGCGGGCCGTGCCGTGCAGCGTGTCGTCCAGCACGGCCGCTGTCGCGCGGGCCGCCTCGGCGCCGGGATCGAACGCCGCCGTGGGACGGCCGGCACGCGACGGATCGGCCACCGCAGCACGGGCCACCGCAGGACCGGCCGCAGCAGGACCGGCCGCCGTGGTGGGGTCGAAGGTCGTCACAGCAGGTCCTCCGGGGTGACGGGGTCGGGGATCGTCGAGCCTTCGGACGCGCCGGTGGCGCCCGGTGGCCCGCCGTGGGTCCACGGGGTGTCCTCCTGGGCGGGCAGTTCGGGCCCGCCACGCGAACTGTGCTCGAACAGGGTCCAGCACAGCCGGTCGCCCTTCTCCGGCACCGTCCCCGGCGCCGGATCCTTGGCGCGGCCCATGCCGTTGACCAGCCGCAGCACCAGGGAGCCGTCCTCCTCGTACCGTACGAACTCGGCGCTCTGCGTCTTCGGCGGGTCGCCCGGCTGCGTGCGGTGGACCTTGGCCCGCCCGTCGAGATGGGGGGTGTCCTCCGTGCGGAACGTGATCAAGGGGCGCGGGCTCGGGCGCTTCGACTCGCTCCAGGCCATCACCACCTCCGTCACCTCACCGGCGAACGCCTCGCCCGCGAGCCGCCGCCCCGCCATCACCAGCGGATCGTCCAGCGCCTCCTGGGCGTCGAGCTGGGTCTGCGCGGCCTCCCGCGAGGCCAGCTTCTGCGCGGCGGTCACCGCGTCGTCGTGCCGCGGCTGTGGGGGTTCCCCGGCCCGCACCCGGTCGCGGTGGCCGGTGAACGACCAGCGGTCGCGGGTCCACCGCCCGTCCGCCCTGGTCCCTTCCGGCAGCTCCCGCAGCAGCCCGAGGCCGCGCCACACGGCGTCCCAGGTGGGGCGCAGCTGTCCGGCCAGCAGTCGGCGGATCTCCCGCTCGGCCGCCGTCAGTTCACCGAGCCGGTCGTCGGCGGCCGGTCCGTCCTCGGCCGCGGCCAGCGCCGCACGGGCCCGGTCGTACCGCTCGACGGCAGGAGCCAGCAGCCCGTTGTCGAACGCCGGGTCGGTGGCCGGTCCGGCGGGCGGGCAGACCAACTGGCCCTCCCGGTCCCGCTCCAGCTCCGCCCGGAGCGCGGCCTCCGCGCCCGACTCGCCCGCCCCCGGGTCGATCCAGGCGAGCAGCGCGCCCAGGTGCTGGTCCTCCAGACTGCTCTGCCCGGTGGCCCAGTGGCGGTTGAGCAGATCCGTCGTGGCGAGCAGCAGCGACGACCCGGGCACCCGGGCACGCTCACCGAAATGCGTCATCCAGCGGCCCAGCAGGGGGACGCGCGGGGGCGCCGGATAGGGCGCCTCCGGGTCCTCCTCGGCGGTGCGCCGGAAACGCATCGAGCGCCCGAGGAGCCGTACGAAGTCGATGCCCGCCCGGCCCGGCACGATCAGCTGCGGGGCATCGGCGCACAGCTCGACCTCGACCTTGACCTTCTTGCCGGTCTCCGGGTCCGCCTCGGAGCGCTCGGCGGCCTCCACGTCGTCGGCGTACGCCTCGATGTACGGCAGGACGGCCTCGGCCAGTTCCGCGAGGAAGGCGAACCGCAGGTCCCGGTCGCGCGGCTGGGCGACGATCAGCAGCCGGGGCTCCCCGGGATCGGTCCCGACGAGCGCGCCGAGCGGGGCGCCCGCTTCGCCCGCGGTGGTGAGCGGTACGAGGACGAGCGGGTGCTCGGCGAGATGGCGGTGGCGCACGGTGGCGGTGGGCCGGGCACGCCCGTCCCGGACGGCCTCCAGCCGGGCCAGCGTGGTGATCAGGGACATCGGGTCTCCTCGGCGGCGCGCGTTGCCTCGACAGCACGCGTTCCCTCGGTGGCGCGCGTTTCATCAGTGGCGCGGGGCGGCTCGGCGGCGCGGGTCCTCCCGGCGTCACCCGGCCGCCCGCCCGCACAGGACGGCGCCCCGGGAACAGCAGGACCGGACCCACGCGGCGTCAGCACGCAGCACCCACGCGGCGTCAGCACGCACCCACGCGGCGTCAGCACGCCGCACCCCCCAGCGCCTCGGCCCGCAGCGCCGCGGCCCTCCGCAGCGCCGCCACCGTCGGGTCCGCCGGGTCACCCGCTTCGCCCCGGGCCGCGGCCAGCACCGCGTCGACCGTCGTCAGGCCGCCGAGTTCACCGCGGACCCCGCGGCCCAGCGACTCCACGGCGCCCGCCGCGCGCGACCGTTCCCGGCAGTGGAAGGCCAGTTCGCACGCGGCCAGGCACTCCGGTGCGTACGCCGCGTCCACCGATTCGACCGCCGCCGTCAGCTCCCCGGGCGGCAGGCCGGGGTCGAAGGTGGTGCCCTCGGGCAGGGCCGCCGCGATGTCCTCGATCCGGGTCAGCCGGGCCAGCTGGCGACGGGTGACGGAGAGCTGCTTGCGTACGTCCACGGCCGACGCCGTCGGCAGGTTGGAGAAGTCCTTCGGGCAGACCAGCAGGACGCGGTCGTGCACCGAAGCGCCCTCGACCAGGGCCGCGATCCGCTCCAACGCCAGTACGTACACCGCGGACTGGCGCGCCGCCGCGCCCACCTTCGCCGCGTCCGCCGACGCGTCGATCATCGGGAAGGACTTGATCTCGATGACGGTCCAGCGGCCCGCCGGGTCCACGACCACCGCGTCGGGCTCCAGATAGGCGGGGGAGCCCGCCACCTCCAGCGCCAGCATGGGGTGGTCGAGCAGCGTCCAGCCCCCGTGCGGAGCCGCCGAGGTCGCTTCGCGCAGAGCCAGTGCGGTACGGGCGGCCCGGCCCTCGGGCCCCGCCGCTGAAAGGTCCGGGACCGTGACGTCCACCGGCTCGGCGGTGCCCATCCGCTCCGCGAGCAGCCGCATCAGCTCGGCCCCGCCGTCCGCCTTGACCTTGGCCTCGAAGGCATTGCCCCGCATGAACGCGAACTGGGACTGGCCGAAGGCCGAGGGCGCTCCGAGGGCCTTCGCGAGGACCGTCTTGTTCACCCCGGCGCCGTCGAGCAGCGCGCGCCGTTCGCAGCCGGGGTTGGCGGCGAGGGCCGCCAGGGCGCGGGCGTCCAGCGGCTGTGGCGGGACGGCCGGTCCGCGCAGCTCAGCGAGCCGCTGTCGGAGTGCCGTCGTCCGCGGTTTCGGCCGGGGAACCGGCTGAGGCCGCTCCGGAGGCCGCGGAGGCTGCTGAGGCGGAGGAGGTCCGCTGCCCGGGGAATCGCTCACCTGCGGAAGTCTTGCATCCGCCACTGACAACCGGGGCCGGTACGTCAGGAGTGTCAGAGGTGCCGGAGGAGAACCGCGCCCGTATTCGGTCGGTCAGCTGCACCGCGGGCCGGGTGAGCAGCAGTCCGACACCCATCACCGCGACGCCCGCCAGGGCGTCGAGCAGGTAGTGGTTCGCCGTCCCCATCACCACGAAGGTGATGGTCAGCGGATAGAGCACGGCCAGCGTCCGGGTCAGCGGCGTACGTCCGTAACGCCACAGCATCACCCCGCACCACAGCGCCCACCCCACATGCAGGCTGGGCATCGCCGCGAACTGGTTGGTCATCCCGCCGAGCCCGCGCGGCGCGCTCGCCTCGCTGCCCCACCAGCCGTACGAGCTGTACTGGGCCATCGTGTCGACGAAGCCCTCGGCCGGCGCGAGCAGCCGTGGCGGGCACGTCGGTACCAGCGTGAAGCCGATCAGGCCGAGCAGCGTGGAGATCATCAACCAGGTGCGTGCCACCCGGTACTGCACGGGACGGCGCCGGAAGAGCCAGATCAGGATGCCCGGGGTCACCACGTAGTGCAGCGAGGCATAGATGAAGTCGGCGGGTATCCCCAGCGCCGGGGTGTGCGTGAACAGCCTGTTCAGCGGGTGTTCGATGTTGATGTGCAGGAACTTCTCGGCCCGGAGCAGCGAGAGCCCGTGCTCGACCGCGTCCTCCGTGTTGCCCCGGGCGAGCAGCCTGCCCGAGGAGTACGCGGTGTAGACGACAGCGAGCACCAGGATCTCTGTCCACCAGCGGGGCCGGGTGCGGTTCGCGGTGTACGGCATCCGAATGCTCTCCATCGTCTCTTCAAACGGGGCCTGTCACCCGGCATCCCACCTTAGGGCTTGTGTGATGAGCAGTTCAGCCGCCCCCTGTCTCAAGAGGGGACGCCGGTTCCTTCCGCCGGGTTGCTCGCGGATCCGGTGCGCGATTCCCGTACGCGATGATGGGAGCAGCATCACCGCACCGTAGGAGAGAGCTTCATGGCACCCCGCATGCTGCTGGCCCGGCATGGACAGACCGCCTGGTCCCTGTCCGGGAAACACACCGGCAGGACGGACATCCCGCTGCTCGACGAGGGACGCCAGGGAGCGAAGCTCCTGGGCGAACGGCTGCACCGGCCGCCGTGGGACGCGGTGCCGGGCGCCGAAGTGCTCACCAGCCCGCTGGTGCGGGCGAGCGAGACCTGCGCGCTGGCCGGGTTCGCCGACCGCGCCGAGGAGTGGGACGCGCTCCTCGAATGGAACTACGGGGCGTACGAGGGGCTCACCCCCGCCGAGATCCAGACGATCCGTCCCGGCTGGTTCATCTGGCGCGACGGGGTGCCCGAGGGGGAGTCGGTCGCCGATGTCACCGCCCGCGCGGACTCGGTGATCGAGCGGATCCGTTCGGCGGACCGGGACGTCCTGGTCTTCGCGCACGGCCACATCCTGCGCGCGCTCGCCGCCCGCTGGCTGGGGTACGACCTGACCTTCGGCGCCCGGGTCCGGCTCGCCCCCACGTCCCTGTCGGTGCTGGGCTGGGCGTACGACGCGCCCGCGGTCGAGCGGTGGAACGACACCGGTCACCTGGAGCGGTAGCGCGGATTTCCGGATGTAGCTCGAACTCCGGAGGCCGTACGAACTCCGGGTGCAGCGCGCATTCCTGACGAGACGGGCGGGCCTCAGGCCTGGCGCGGGGTGGACGCGTGCCGCTCCAGGAAGTCCGGTACCCCGGCCGCCCTGCGTGCGGGCAGCAGCCGTCGGGCCGTCCCGGCCAGCATCCCCCGGATCCGCGACGACTGGACCTGGTCGAGCAGGTCGAGCACCTGGTGCCCGGCCGCCGCCGCCCGGTCGGGGGCGCCCGCCCGGACCAGATCGTCGGCCAGCTGGGCCCGGTAGAGGGCCAGATTGCGGGCGAAGTGCGGATCCTGGAGATCCGCCGCGCGCTGGGCGTGCAGGGCCGCGCGCGGCCAGTCGCCCAGCGTCGACCAGCACTGCGCCTCCAGCATCTCCAGCTCGGCCTCGACGAAGAAGGTCATCCACTCGGGGTCGTCGTCGGACGGCCCCTGCGCGAAGAGGGACTTGGCCCGGCCGAGCGTGTCCGCGCAGCCCGTGCGGTCCCCGAGCCCCGCCCAGCCGCCCGCCTCCCGCAGCGTCAGCAGCGCGAGCAGCCGGGGCGACGACAGCTGCCTCGCCGCGCGTTCCCCGGCCTGCGCGGCCCGCACCGCCTCCCGCGGACGCCCCGCGTCGCGCGCCAGGAACGCCGTGTTGCAGAAGGCGTGCGCCTCCAGCGCGGGATCACCGGAGACCCGGGCGGTCGCCAGGGCCTCGGCGTAGTGCGAACGCGCGTCGTCGAAACGGCCCGAGTCGTGCGCCAGCCAGCCCACCGAGATGGCCAGTTCACCCGCGCCCGCGTGCAGCCGGTCGGCGGCGCCCCGGTGGGCCGTGCCCGCGTCGAGCAGCGCGTACGCGGCCTGCAGCGGCTGCGCGGCCCGCCGGTAGAGACCGTCGGCGCCGTGCCGGTCGTCGAGCAGCCGGATCTGCCGTACGGCCGCTTCGACGGCGCTGACCTCCGCCTCGCCGACCCGGCGTGGGGCCTCCACCTCGCCGACCCGGCGTGGTGACGGTACGGATCCGGGGCTCAGGCCCAGGGACACGGCGGTCATCGCAGCGGAGCCGCCGGCCATGAATGCGCGACGCAGCACGTCGCTCTCCTCGTTGTTCTGGCTGGTGTGGTGAGGTGACGGTGGCCCGGCCGAAGTGGTGTGCGTACCACGGCCGCGTACCGTCTCCCGGTCGGAGAACCCGAGGTCCGTCAGGGTCGAACCGGGGAACATGTGCAGAAAGACCCGTTCGTACGCGTAGTTGGGACAGCGGATCTCGCCTGCCTCCACCCGCCCGATGTACCGTGCGTCGCACGCTACTTGCTCGCCGATCTCGCGGGCGGCCCGGCGGACCGCTGCCGCGAATTCGCCGGGCGAGCGCTGCCCGCGCAACTGCCGGAAAGCCGGGTTGGGTACTGCCCGTGACGTCGCCATGGCCGAGCCCTCTCTGGCGGATGGTGCTGCCGGCCCGGACCGCTCCGGCGCGCAAAACGTACCGTCTGCGCCGACCCGCACAGGGGCGGTTTCGCTACAAAAGGGATATCTCTCCCGCGATTTGCCATGAACTGCCATCCTTTACGGCGGCGCAGTGCCGTAGCCCTTGACGCCCGCAGACGTTGAACCATGCGGAGAACGAGGAGGGGTTGCCTTGTTGGAGACCGGCACCGAGACGGGCAGTTCGCGTACGAACGCCCAGCACCGGCCCAGTCAGGAGTTCAGCGCACCGCCCGACGGTGCGCCCGAACCCTGTGACCTGGTGACGGTCCCCGCACGCCAGGGGCTGGAGGCGGTCGACATCCTGCGCCGGGCCGCAGCCCCGGCCGATGTCGGGCCGGTGCTGCACGACGGCGCCTGCGACACCCTCGGATTCCTGGTGCCGCCCGGCACCGCCTACAGCTGGGACATGCCGGGCAGCGCCTGTACGCAGACCAACGGCCGGGGGCTGCGGGTCCCCCACGACCCGCCGGTCCGCGGCACCGGCTGGCTGCTGCCGCCCGGGAAGGACGCACCGGTCACCGACCCCTCGATCCTCAGGGCGGCGCTCGGCGAGGCGGCGCGGCTGATCGAGGCGGCCGACAACTGCCGCTGACGCCGTCGCACCCCCGGCCCGGCGGTGGGCCCGGACGTACCCGGCGATACTGGGAGCGTGGCGAAGAACAAGCGGCAGGGCCGTTCCGCACCCGAGACCGTCGTCGAGCAGGTGGACGGCGGGGTCGCCGAGCTGCGTCCCGACCGTGACCGGCCACGCGGCTGGACGCTGTTGATCGACGGCGCCCCGCAGTCCCAGGTGGACCTCGACGACCCGACGTATCTCGCCTTCGAGTACCAGCGCAGGATCGGGCACGTCATCGACCTGGCCGCACCGCCGAAGCAGCCCCTGCACGTCGTCCACCTCGGCGGCGGTGCCTTCACCCTCGCCCGGTACGTCGCGGCGACCCGGCCCCGCGCCACCCAGCAGATCATCGAGATCGACGGACCGCTGGTCCAACTGGTGCGCCGGGAGCTTCCGTTGGACCCCCAGGCGCGCATCCGTGTGCGCTCCACCGACGCCCGTGCCGGTCTGGCGAAGATCCCTGACGGCTGGGCGGACCTGGTCGTGGCCGACGTCTTCAGCGGCACCCGCACCCCCGCACATCTCACCAGTACCGAATTCCTCGCGGAGGTCCGCAGAACGCTGAAGCCCGGGGGCTGGTACACGGCGAACCTGGCGGACGGGCCGCCCCTCGCGTACCTGCGCGGCCAGATCGCCACCGCGGCGGAGGTCTTCCCCGAACTGGCGCTGGCCGCGGAGCCGACCGTGCTCCGGGGCAAGCGGTTCGGGAACGCGGTGCTGGTGGCGGCCGGTACGCCCCTCCCGGTGGCCGAGTTGACCCGGCGGGTGGCGGGCGACGGATATGCGGGACGGGTGGAGTCGGGACGCGGGCTGCTGGACTTCGCGGGTGGCGCGCGGCCCGTGACGGACGCCGGGGCGCAGGCGTCACCGGCGCCGCCGCGGGCGGTGTTCGGGTAGGGCCTGTCCGGGGTCGCGCGGGCCGGAGGCGGGCACCCCTCGGGGCGGGACGGCAACGCCCCGGGTTCGGAGGAAGAACGCGCACGTGCGCCGGGCGGTCCACCCGCATCGCGGGACCGGGTGCCTGCACGATCCAGGGGCGTCCGGTGCGCCTGTCCCGGCGAGGGCCGCGTGCGCGAACCGTCATCACCCCTTTGGCCTGCGGGAATTCACCAGCTCCGGGCGGCGGCGCGAGTGCCCCTCCCGTCATGGCAAGGCCCGCGCCGGACACGTTCTCGTGACTTGCAGGACACGCTCGGGCAACGGAACCGTCTTCAACTCTTGACACCCACCCCTCCGAGGAAGCAACCTTCCGGCAACGACGCATGGGAGCGCTCCCATGCCGCACGGGCCCGTTTCCCGTGCGTACAGCACTGCCCGTACCTCCCCCCTCGCCTCGCACGGTCTACGAACGCCAGTCCCCCCTGGAACAAGGAGTAGTGGAATGCGTATCACCCGCACCGTCGGCGGACGACGCCGCAGAGCCGCGGTCATAGCCACCACGGGCCTGACGGCCACGGCCCTGTTGCTGGCCGGCTGCAGCAGCGACTCGGACTCCGGCAAGAGTTCCGACGCGAACGGGAAGATCACGCTCACCGTCGCCGACTACGGTCAGTTCGGCTACAAGGAAGCCGGTCTCTTCGCCCAGTACCACAAGCTGCACCCGAACATCACGGTCAAGGAGAACACCACTGCTCAGGAGGAGGTCTACTACCCCAAGCTGCTCCAGGAGCTGAACGCGGGCAGTGGTCTCGGCGATGTGCAGGGTCTTGAGGTCGGCCGGATCAAGGAGGTCGTCGACACCAAGGCGGACCAGTTCGTCGACCTCAGCAAGGTGATCGACGTCAACGACTGGGTGTCCTGGAAGGAGAAGCAGGCCACCACCTCCAGCGGTGCCGTGATCGGCGCGGGTACCGACATCGGCCCGATGTCGCTCTGCTACAACAAGGACCTGTTCCAGCGGGCCGGTCTGCCGACCGACCGCGAAGACGTCGCCAAGAAGCTCGCCGGCGGCTGGAAGGCCTACCTCCAGCTCGGTGACGAGTACAAGAAGCACGCGCCTGCGGGCACGTACTTCATGGACTCCGCGAGCGCGATGTTCAACGCCGTGGTCAGTTCGAACGAGCAGCAGTACTACGACGCGAGCGGCAAGCCGATCTACGAGACCAGCGCCAGCGTGAAGGACGCCTGGGGGCTGGCCTCCCAGGCGGCTGCCGGCAAGCTTTCCCAGGGGCTCGCCCAGTTCGATCCCGACACCTGGGTCCCCGCGCTACGCAAGGGCACCGTCGCGACCGTGGCCTGCCCCGCGTGGATGGCCGGTCAGATCTCGACCGACGCGGGCCCGGCCAACAAGGGCAAGTGGGACATCACCACCGCGCCCGGCACGACCTCGGCCAACTGGGGCGGCTCGTTCCTGGCCATCCCCAAGAGCGGTAAGCACGTGGCCGAGGCCAGCGCGCTCGTCAAGTGGCTGACCGCGCCGGAGCAGCAGGCCGCGGTGTTCAAGGCGATCGGCGTCTTCCCGTCCAACAAGGGCGCGTGGGAGCTCCCCGACGTCAAGAACGCGAAGCTGCCGTACTTCAACGACGCGCCGATCGGGAAGATCTACGCGGACGAAGCCTCGACCATCCCGGCGGCCGTGCTCGGCCCGAAGGACGGCGTGATCAAGGACGACTTCTCCAAGCAGATCCTCAACATGGAGCAGCGGCACACCAGTTCCGCCGATGCCTGGAACGCCGCGATCAAGGTGATCGACAAGGCCGTCGGCTGAGCACCGCTGACGCGGGCGGACTCCGGGCCCCCGCGTCAGCGCCGGCTCCCGGGGGTGCCCGGCCGACCAGGCCGGACACCCCGGGGCCGGGCACCGCACATGGACCAGCGTTCCGACACCGCCGCACCGCAACGCACCGGGCCGGACCGGTCCGCCCACCGCGCCGGACCGGCGCACCCCAGGGAAGGACTCCCGCCTGTGGCCACCTCGACACCCACCCGGGACACGCACGCCCCACCTCCCCGCAGCTCCGGACCGACGTCTGCCCAGCGGCAGAAGTGGCGGAGCCGGCTGTGGCGCTTCGACGACAAGGCATCGCCCTACGCCTACATCGCCCCCTTCTTCCTCGTCTTCGGGGCCTTCGGCCTCTACCCGCTCGTCTACACCGGCTGGATCGCCATGCACCGGGTGGAGATGACCGGCCTGGACCAGATGCAGTGGGTCGGCTGGGACAACTTCTCGAAGATCCTTCAGGACTCCGAATTCTGGACGGCGGTCAGCAACACCTTCCTGATCGGCGTCATGTCGACCGTCCCGCAGCTGCTGGTCGCGCTGGGCCTCGCCCATCTGCTGAACTACAAACTGCGGGCCAGTACCTTCTTCCGGACGCTCATCCTCACCCCGTACGCCACCTCGGTCGCCTCCGCCGCTCTCGTCTTCGCCCTGGTCTTCCGGGCCGACGGCGGCGTGCTGAACTGGCTGCTGCACTTCATCGGTCTCGGCCACACCAACTGGGCCAACGGGCACTGGACTTCGAAGATCGCCATCTCCGTCATCGTGATCTGGCGCTGGACGGGCTACAACACGCTGATCTATCTCGCCGCGATGCAGGCCGTACCGACCGATCTGTACGAGGCCGCGTCCATCGACGGCGCCTCACGCTGGCAGCAGTTCCGCAAGGTGACCATCCCCTCCCTGCGGCCGACGATCCTCTTCACGATCGTCATCTCGACCATCGGCTCCATGCAGCTGTTCGGCGAGCCGCTGCTGCTGCAGGGCGGCGCCATCGGAGCGACCGGCGGCACGGAGAACCAGTACGAGACGCTCAGTATCTACCTCTACAACTACGGCTGGAACCTGGGACATCTCGGTCCGGCCGCCGCAGTGGCCTGGGCGATGCTCGTGCTGCTGCTGCTCATCGCCGCGATCAACTGGCTCATCGGCCGCTTCGTCCGCAAGTCCGCGGCCTGACCGGGAGCGATATCCATGACCATGACCAGCCCCACCGACGCCCCGGACCTCCGCGTCCGGCAGGCCGCGACCGGTACGCCCCCCAAACCAGGCCGGTTCAAGGAGCGAGCCGGCCAGCAGATGAAGGGTGGCCCCTTCGCCTACATCGCACTGATCGTCGTCGGCATCGGTTCGATCCTGCCGCTGTACTGGACCCTGGTGGCCGCGTCCCACACCCAGGACGAAGTACTGAACACCACGCCGCCGTTCCTGCCCGGCGGGCGGCTGCTGCACAACCTCGACGCGGCCTGGAACCAGGCCCACCTCGGCAAGGCGATCGTCAACAGCATCATCGTCTCCTCCTGCATCACCGCGGCGACGCTCTTCTTCTGCACCCTCGCCGGATACGCCTTCGCCAAGATGCGCTTCCGGGGGCGCGGCTGGCTGATGACCGCGGTCATCGCCACGCTGACCGTTCCGCCGCAGCTCAGCGTCGTCCCGCTGTTCATGATGATGTCCGACCTCGGCTGGGGCGGAAATCTCCAGTCGGTGATCTTCCCGACCCTGGTGAGCGCGTTCGGGGTGTTCTTCATGCGGCAGTACCTGCTGGAGGCGCTGCCGTACGAACTCGTCGAGGCGGCCAAACTGGACGGGGCGAACAACTTCCGCATCGTGCTGAGCGTGGTGCTGCCGGTGGCGCGCCCCGCGATGATGGTGCTCGGGATGCTCACCTTCGTGCAGTCGTGGAACGACTTCTTCTGGCCCTACCTCGCGCTGAACCAGCAGAACCCGACCCTTCAGGTGGCCCTCGGCCAGCTGAACGCCTCCTTCACGCCCGACCAGAGCATCGTGATGGCGGGCGCGCTGATCAGCACGCTGCCGCTGCTCGTGGTGTTCGTGTTCTTCGGCAAGCGGATCGTGGGGGGCATCATGTCGGGCGCCGTGAAGGGGTGAGACCCCGTCACCCGTCCCGGCCCGCCCGCTTCCACCCGGCCGCCTCAGGTACGGGCCCCGGTACTGCCCGTACGGCCTGTGCCTGACCACAGGCCGTACGGGCGGGCGGGGGAGTCCGCCCCGCGCCCTGCCCCGTCCGCCCCACCCCCGTACAACCACGCCGTCCGGCCCACTCCGTACAACCACCTCGTACAGCCCCTGCTCAACAGCCCGTGTTCGCCGACCTCTGGGAGCGCTCCCGCATGACTGCCGTACGATCCGACACCACCCCGAAACAGGCTCCCGAGACGACGGACCCCCCGACCGGATTCCCCACCGGGTTCGTCTGGGGCGCCGCCACCGCCGCCTACCAGGTCGAGGGCGCCGCCGCCGAGGACGGTCGCACGCCCTCCATCTGGGACACCTTCAGCCGTACCCCCGGCAAGGTCCGCAACGGCGACACCGGAGACATCGCCGCCGACCACTACCACCGCTACCGTGGCGACGTGGCCCTGATGAAGCAGCTGGGGCTGAAGGCCTACCGCTTCTCCGTCTCCTGGTCGCGGGTCCAGCCCACCGGCCGCGGCCCGGCCGTGGAGCGCGGTCTGGACTTCTACCGCAGGCTCGTCGACGAACTGCTCGAAGCGGGCATCGCCCCGGTCGCCACCCTCTACCACTGGGACCTGCCACAGGAGTTGGAGGACGCGGGTGGCTGGCCCGCCCGCGCCACCGCGGACCGGTTCACCGACTACGCCGCCATCATGGCCGGAGCCCTCGGCGACCGGGTCGGCATGTGGACCACGCTCAACGAGCCGTGGTGCTCCGCCTTCCTCGGCTACGGCTCCGGAGTGCACGCTCCCGGACGCACCGAGCCGGGTGCCACGCTCCGGGCGGCCCACCATCTCAACCTCGCCCATGGCCGGGCGGTCGAGGTCCTGCGCGGTCAACTCCCCGCTGCCGCACAGGTCTCGGTCACCCTCAATCTGCACCAGGTCCGTCCGCTGACCGGCAGCGAGGCCGACGCCGACGCCGCCCGCCGGATCGACGGGGTCGGCAACCGGATCTTCACCGGGCCGATCCTGAACGGCGCCTACCCGGAGGACCTGATCGCCGACACCTCGCGCCTGGTCGACTGGTCGGAGCTGGTGCACGACGGCGACCTGACCACCATCTCCCGCCCCGTCGACGTGCTGGGCGTCAACTACTACACCCCGACACTGGTTTCCGCGCCCGTCTCCGGTGCCGGTGACACCCGCGACGACGGCCACGGCAACAGCGACCACTCGCCGTGGACCGGCTCCGAGCACGTCGCCTTCCACCTCGCGGAGGGGAAGAAGCGCACCGCGATGAACTGGGCGATCGACCCCGACGGGCTGTACAGCCTGCTCATGGACGTGACCCGGGACCACCCCGGCCTGCCGCTGATGGTCACCGAGAACGGCGCTGCCTTCGACGACTACGTGTCCCCCGAGGGCCGGGTCGCGGACCCCGAGCGGATCGACTACCTGCACGGCCATCTCGCCGCCGTGCAGCGGGCCGTGGCCGACGGCGCCGATGTCCGGGGCTACTTCCTGTGGTCCCTGATGGACAACTTCGAGTGGGGGTACGGGTATTCGAAGCGCTTCGGCGCGGTCTACGTGGACTACGCGTCGCAGCGCCGGATCCCCAAGGCGAGCGCGCACTGGTACGCCGACGTGATCCGCCGCCACGCGCTGCCCCCGGCCACCGACGCGGGATAGCCCTGCCCCTGCCCCTGCCCCTGCCTGAACCGAACCGAACCGATCCGCTCCAGTCACGCTCATCCTCACGAGACCCGGCCTTCGCGCCGGGTCTCCGGCGTTCGGGAACGGGATGTCCGCGTTCGGGAACGGGACGTCCGGCGGGCCGCCCCGCCCCATGGATTGGGAGCGCTCCCATAGACTGGTGCGACCGAAGCGGTACGCGGCCCCGGTGCACGTCGGGGGAGCCGGGGACCGGACTTGGCTCGGTTTATCCGACTGTGAGAAATTGACCGCGAACGGGAGGCAGCCATGGCGGCAGCGCGAGTACGGAGCGGCGGGCGGCCCACGCTCGAAGAGGTCGCGGCACGGGCCGGCGTAGGGCGCGGCACGGCCTCACGTGTCATCAACGGCTCACCCCGGGTCAGCGCGCAGACCCGCGAGGCCGTCGAAGCGGCCGTGGCCGAGCTGGGCTACGTACCCAACCGCGCGGCCCGCGCACTCGCCGGGAACCGTACGGACGCCATCGCCCTGGTCGTCCCCGAGCCGGAGACCCGCTTCTTCGCCGAGCCGTACTTCTCGGACATCGTCCGGGGCGTGGGCGCGGCGCTCGCCGACACCGAGATGCAGCTGCTGCTCACCCTGGTCGGCAGCGACCGCGAGCGCGACCGGCTCGCCCAGTACCTCGCCGCGCACCGGGTGGACGGGGTGCTGCTGGTCTCCGTGCACGCCGACGACCCCCTGCCCGACCTGCTGGAACAGCTCGCCATCCCGGCCGTGGTCAGCGGTCGGCGCTCCGACCGGGAGACGCTCCCGTCCGTCGACTCGGACAACTACCAGGGCGCGCGCAGCGCCGTGGGGCACCTGGTCTCCCGTGGCAGGCGCGTCATCGCGACGATCACCGGGCCGCTCGATGTGTACGGCGCGCAGTGCCGCCTCGACGGCTACCGCAGGGCCGTCGCCGCCGCGGGCGTCGACAGCGACGAGGCGCTCGTCGCGCAGGCCGACTTCACCGAGGAGGGCGGCCGGCGCGGCATGGAGCTGCTGCTCGAACGCCGGCCGGACCTGGACGCCGTCTTCGCCGCGTCCGACGTGATGGCGGCGGGCGCCCGCCAGGTGCTGCGCGAGCGCGGTCTGCGGGTGCCCGAGGACGTCGCCCTGGTGGGGTTCGACGATTCGGTGATCGCCCGTCACATGGACCCGCCGCTGACGAGCGTGCGCCAGCCGATCGAGGACATGGGCCGGGCCATGGCCCGGCTGCTGCTCGCGGAGATCGCCGCCCGCCGCGCGGGGGCGGACGCCGTCGAGCGGACGCAGGTGGTGCTCCCGACGGATCTGGTGCCCCGGCTCAGTTCGTGAGGCGGGGCGGCCGGGGAGTCGGACGTCCGGCACTCCCCGGTCCCTGACCCAGGCGTCGGGCGGCGCGTGGGGAGTGCACGGGGGTACGACTGAGGCCCGGCTGCTCGCGCAAGCCGGGCCTCAGTTCCAACAGGGTGAGTAACGGGACTCGAACCCGCGACATCCTGGACCACAACCAGGTGCTCTACCGTCTGAGCTATACCCACCACGACCGTTGTCGTTTCCGACCGGCCGAGAAAAAGTGTACAGGGTCCGGGAGGGTGCTCGCTCCCGCCTTTTCCGGCGGGTCCCGGAAGGTCCTAATCCGCAGGCAGGACGTACTTCGCCGCGATCTTCTTCGCGGTGTCCGAGTCCGGCCCCGGCTGCGGTACGAAGACCGCCTCCCGGTAGTAGCGCAGCTCCGCGATGGATTCACGGATGTCCGCCAGCGCCCGGTGGTTGCCGTTCTTCTCCGGGCTGTTGAAGTACGCCCGCGGGTACCAGCGCCGGGACAGCTCCTTGATCGACGAGACATCGACGATCCGGTAGTGGAGGAAGCCCTCCAGCTGGGCCATGTCCCGCAGCAGGAAGCCCCGGTCGGTACCGACCGAGTTCCCGCACAGCGGGGCCTTGCCCGACTCCTTGACGTGCTCGCGTACGTACGCCAGCACCTGCGCCTCGGCGTCGGCCAGCGTCGTGCCCCCGGCGAGCTCGTCGAGGAGGCCCGACGAGGTGTGCATCTTCCGCACCACGTCGGGCATGGTTTCCAGGGCTTCGGCGGGCGGGCGGATCACGATGTCCACCCCTTCACCGAGCACGTTCAGCTCCGAGTCGGTGACCAGTGCGGCCACCTCAATGAGTGCGTCGTCCGTCAACGAGAGCCCGGTCATCTCGCAGTCGATCCACACCATGCGATCGTTCATGGCCCCCACCTTAGACCGGCCGGTACAAACAGCCGACCGGCCGGTACGAACAGCCGACCGAACGGTACGAACGGCCGCCCGGCCCGTCGGGGCCGGGCGGCACGCTCCTACGTCGCGCTCCGCTGTCCGGGCACCGTGGGGCGTCCGGGGGCGTACAGGTCCGAGCCCGGCTTTCCGGGGTCGGGGAGGGCCGGTGAGGCGGCCGGAGGGCCCGACACCTGGCTCGCGGCGGGGGTCCGGCGGGCCTGCGGCACCGCGTCGGCCACCACGGGTGGCTCGGGGCTCTGCGGCCTCCGGGCCCGGTACGCCGTCCGGTACGCGGCCGGGGACGAACCCAGCTGGCGCCGGAAGTGGCCGCGCAACGCGACCGGCGACCGGAAGCCGCAGCGGCCCGCGACCTCGTCCACCGAGTAGTCGGAGGTCTCCAGCAGCCGCTGCGCCTGGAGCACCCGCTGGGTGATCAGCCACTGGAGCGGCGCACTGCCGGTCAGTGAGCGGAAGCGGCGGTCGAACGTACGGCGGCTCATGTAGGCGCGCGCGGCCAGGGTCTCCACGTCGAACTGCTCGTGGAGATGCTCCAGGGCCCAGGCCACGACCTCCGCGAGGGGGTCGGAGCCGATCTCCTCGGGTAAAGACCGGTCGAGGTAGCGCTCCTGCCCGCCGGTCCTGCGCGGAGGCACCACCAGCCGTCTGGCCAGCGCCCCTGCCGCGTCGGTGCCGTGGTCCGTACGGACGATGTGCAGGCACAGGTCGATCCCGGCCGCGGTCCCGGCCGAGGTCAGCACGTCGCCGTCGTCGACGAAGAGCTCACGCGGATCGACGTGCACCGACGGATAGCGCTTCGCGAGCGTCGGCGCGTACATCCAGTGCGTCGTCGCGGGCCGGCCGTCGAGCAGTCCTGCTGCGGCCAGCACGAACGCGCCGGTGCACAGGCCGACGATGCGCGCGCCCTCCTCGTGGGCCCGGCGCAGGGCGTCAAGTGCCTCGGGCGGTGGCGGCGAGGTGATCGAACGCCATGCCGGTACGACGACGGTGCCCGCCCGGCTGATCGCCTCCAGCCCGTACGGCGCGGTGAGTTCGAGTCCACCCGTCGTGCGCAACGGGCCGTCCTCGCCCGCGCTCACGAGTAGTCGGTATCGGGGAACTCCGGCGTCCTGCCGGTCGATACCGAAGACCGAGAGCGGAATGGAACTCTCGAATATGGGGCCGCCGCTGAAGAGCAGCACCGAGACGATCTCCTTGCGGCGACGCCCGGAAAGCTTTCTTGCGGTCTCCGTCGTGGCGCTGGAGTCCTGGCCCTGGCTCATGGTGCTAAGCCCCCCTCGGTGCTCGCGGCTCCCTGTTCTTGTCGGGACTGTCGCTCCTGCACACTGCCTCTAATCGTCACGGCCCCTCGGTCCAGAACGAGATCCCCCGCCGTCCTACCCATGATCGAATCTACTGTGTTCCGTGGTGCCGGCGTGACAAGTTCGCCCGACGGCACTATGTCGACAAGGCAACTTGGCGCGAAGCATTCGATCACGAAGCGTTTCACTCAAGAAGCCCCCAGGGAAGTGGGCGTCACGCGCATGGCCCGTCCCCGTAGGGTGCGGGAGCCACCGTTGGTCCTTTCTTCCCTGGTGGCACCGGGGTTGGCGTACCGTTCCGCCAAGGTCGGGGTGGTGCACATAAGTTGGCTGAAAACCAACGGGCGTGTGCGTGCGAATCAGTCAGTCAACCGGCGCACTCCGCCCGGTGTGACAGCCGCCCTGGTGCGCTCCCGGCCCCGATCGCCCGCCCGGCGCCGCCGGGAACCGCTCTCCGAGGGGTCCGATCCGGCCGCGACGCGGCTCCGGCCGGCACGGTGGCAGGCACGGTGACAGCCGGTGCGCGGCGGAAGCGGCGCGCCGGGGGAGCGGCCCGGTGTGCGACCCCCGAACCGCCGCACTTCTTGAGCCGGGCGCGAGCCGCCCTCCAGCCGGACTCAAGCGCTCCGGAAGCCGGACGGGAGTCCGGGAGGCGGAGTCCTCCGGCGGAGTGGGAAACTGTAGATGCCAACGGGCATTGCCATTTCCCGGCCTGCTCGGGCATGCTCCCTGGAACGCCGGACTGGATCGGCGGGCAGTGGGCAGGAAAGGAGTGTCGCCGTACTCTGGAGGGTATGGGCTTGGGAAGATGATTCCCGGACACAGCTCCACCGGAGACACAGCTCCACCGCCAACTGCCGTTCCCTCCCAAGAGGATCTTCTTCGCCGAGATACCCATGGCCGGTTACGAATTCTCTGAACCCGCGGACCGCAAGCAGGTCGCCGATCCCTCGGCCGAACTCCATGCGGCGGAAGAACCACGTCACGCATGTGATCCCGCTTTCAGGCACGGGGTCGTCGTCGGTTTCGACGGATCGACCTCCAGTGAGCGGGCACTCGCGTATGCCATCGGCATGGCCGTACGCCTCGGCTCGGGGCTGATCATCGTCCATGTCGCCAACCGGCTGCCGACCACGGTCTGGGCGGGGTGCGAACCCCCGGTCTTCGTGGACGTGCCGGATCACCGGACCGAAGTGCTCGGCCTCGAACTGGCCTGTGCGGACTACCTGGCCGAGGTGCCCTGGATCCTCGTCGAGCGCGGCGGTGACATCTGCCACGAGCTGGAGGAGGTCGGCCGGGAGTACTCGGCCGACGCGATCGTGGTGGGCTCGACCCACGGGATCGTCGGGCGGATCTTCGGCTCGGTGGCCGGACGGCTCGCGCGGCGTGCCCAGCGCCCGGTGATCGTCATTCCCTGAAGCCGCACGCCCCGCATCCAGCGGTTGACGGGGCGTCAACTGCCGCTGTGCGTACGGCGTCCCCGTACGTGTGGTCCCTCGTACGCAAGCTGCCCCGGTACGCGCGGTCGCGTACCGGGGCAGGCTTCGTTCCGTGGATTCCTACTCGACCGTCACCGACTTCGCCAGGTTCCGCGGCTTGTCGATGTCGCGGCCCAGCTTCAACGCCGTGTGGTAGGCGAGCAGTTGCAGCGGGATCCCCATCAGGATCGGGTCAAGCTCGTCCTCGTTCTTGGGCACCACGATCGTGTGGTCCGCCTTCGGCTGCTCCTGGTGCGCGACCGCGAGGATCCGTCCGTCCCGCGCCTTGATCTCCTCCAGCGCGGCCCGGTTCTTCTCCAGCAGGTCGTCGTCCGGGACGATCGCGACCGTCGGCATCGCCGGTTCGATCAGCGCGAGCGGGCCGTGCTTCAACTCCGAGGCGGGGTAGGCCTCGGCATGGATGTACGAGACCTCCTTGAGCTTCAGCGAGGCCTCCCTGGCGACCGGGTAGCCGCGCACCCGGCCGATGAACATCATCGACCTGGCGTCGGCGTAGTCCACCGCCAGCTTCTCGATCTCGCTCTCGCCGTCCAGGATCTCGGAGATCTGGCCGGGCAGCTTCCGCAGCCCCGCGATGATCCGCTTGCCGTCCGCCACCGACAGGTCGCGGATCCGGCCCAGGTGCAGGGCGAGCAGCGCGAAGGAGACCACCGTGTTGGTGAAGCACTTGGTGGAGACGACACAGACCTCCGGCCCGGCGTGCACGTACACCCCGCCGTCGGTCTCGCGCGCGATGGCCGAGCCGACCACGTTCACCACGCCGAGCACCCGGGCGCCCTTGCGCTTCAGCTCCTGCACCGCGGCCAGCACGTCGTACGTCTCGCCGGACTGGGACACCGCCACGTACAGCGTGTCGGGGTCCACCACCGGGTTGCGGTAGCGGAACTCCGAGGCCGGCTCGGCGTCCGCGGGGATGCGGGCCAGCTCCTCGATCAGCTGCGCACCGATCTGGCCCGCGTGGTACGAGGTGCCGCAGCCGAGGATCTTCACCCGGCGTACGCCCCGCGCGTCCCGGGCGTCCAGGTTCAGCCCGCCCAGGTGCACGGTGGAGAACCGGTCGTCGATCCGGCCGCGCAGCACCCGGTCCACGGCCTCGGGCTGCTCGGAGATCTCCTTGTGCATGTACGTGTCGTGGCCGCCCATGTCGTACGACTCGGCCTCCCACTCCACGGTGGTCGGCGTCGACGAGGTGGTGGACCCCTCGGTCGTGTACGTACGGAAGTCGTCGGCCTTGAGGGTGGCCATCTCGCCGTCGTCGAGGGTGACGACCTGGCGGGTGTGCGAGACGAGGGCCGCCACGTCGGAGGCGACGAACATCTCCTTCTCGCCGATGCCGAGGACGACGGGGGAGCCGTTGCGGGCGACGACGATGCGGTCCGGGAAGTCGGCGTGCATCACCGCGATGCCGTACGTGCCCTCGACGACCCGCAGCGCTTCGCGGACCTTCTCCTCCAGCGTCTCCGCGCGGGAGCGGGCGACGAGGTGGGTCAGTACCTCGGTGTCGGTCTCGGACAGGAACTCGACGCCTTCGGCGTTCAGGCGGGCGCGCAGCTCGGAGGCGTTGTCGACGATGCCGTTGTGGACGACGGCGACCTTGTTCTCCGTGTCCAGGTGCGGATGCGCGTTCGCATCGCTCGGGGCGCCGTGGGTGGCCCAGCGGGTGTGGGCGATGCCGGTCGTCCCCGCGAAGCGCTTGGGGACCCGGGCCTCCAGGTCGCGGACGCGGCCCTTGGCCTTGACCATCTTCAGCGCGGGGGCCTTGGGTGAGGAGATGACGACGCCCGCGGAGTCGTAACCCCGGTACTCCAGTCGCTGCAGGCCTTCCAGCAGCAGCGGTGCCACATCACGCTTGCCGATGTACCCGACGATTCCGCACATATCGCTCCTTGAGTCCTAGCCGTAGATCATGCGGCGCAGCTGCCGCAGGGAGAGCTCGGGCGGTGCCACCGCACGATGAGGCAACTCGACCGAGATCTGCTCGAAAATGTCCGGGTTCGTCAGTCCGCGGGACTTCAGCTCGCGATGGCGGCGGCGGACGAACTCCTCCGTCGTCTCGTCGAAGTAGGCCAGCACGTCGAGAACCACCCGGGCGGCCTCGCCGCGCTGCAGCGCGGTGCTGCGCACCAGGTGGTCGATGAGGTCGTCGTACGACGGACGGGATGCGAGCACCCGTCGATATTGGGTCGGGCGCTGACCTTTTGCAAGATTTCTGCCCGATATCGGGCAGGTCTGGGCCATGAGAGTGAGTGATGGGCGCCCGGAGAGACCGTTCTCCGGGCGCCGGTCCCTCGCGGGCCGGAGCCGGCTACGCGAGGGGGTTCTTCAGGGTCCCGACGAGCTGGAGAGCGCCCGAGGGGTCCTGGAGGTCCACCATCTGCTGGTTGTCCCGGAGCTGGAGCCGGTTGAGGCAGGACAGTGCGAACTCCGGCGCGAACATGTCGTACCGGCGGAACTTATCGGCCAGCTGGGGCTGTGACGCCTGGTACTCCCGTACACAGTCGCCGACCGTCGCCCAGAACGTGTCCTCGTCCAGGACGCCCTCGGCGGCCAGCGTCGCGTTGAGGAAGCGGAAGAAGCAGTCGAAGACGTCCGTGAAGATCGACAGGAGCTGCATGTCGTCCGGGACGTCCACCCGGATGCGCTCCACCTCCGGCGGCAGCGCCGTCTGCGGGTCCATGACCGCGATCTCCTCGGCGATGTCCTTGTAGACCGCCCGGCGCACCACGCCGTCCTCGATCACCAGGATCACGTTCTCGCCGTGCGGCATGTAGACCAGGCCGTAGGCGTAGAAGCTGTGCAGCAGCGGGGTGAGGTACGCGTCGAGGTAGCGGCGCAGCCAGACGGCGGGCGCCAGGCCCGACTCGGTGATCAGCGCCCCGGCGAAGGACGCCCCGGCCCGGTCGGTGTGCAGCAGCGAGGCCATGGTGGCGAGGCGCCGGCCCGGCTCCAGCGTGGGCACCGGGCTCTCGCGCCAGAGCGCGGCGAGCATCTTGCGGTACGGCGAACCCTTCCGGGTCGCCGCCTCGTACGGCCGGTGGTGGTAGCCGACGGCCGCCCGCTCGCGGATGACCGTCAGCCCGGTGGCCTTCAGCACCGGGTCGTTCCCGACGAGCTGGGCGAGCCAGTCGTTGATGGCGGGTGTGGCCTCCATGTACGCGGCGGAGAGCCCGCGCATGAAGCCCATGTTGAGCACCGAGAGGGCCGTTTTGACGTAGTACTTCGCCGGGTCGCTCGTGTTGAAGAAGGTACGGATCGACTGCTGCGCGAGGTACGTGTCGTCGCCGGGCCCGAGCGGGACGAGGCGCTGCTGGGCCACCTCGGCGGCGAAGGTGACGGACAGTTTGTTCCACCACTGCCAGGGGTGGACCGGTATGAGGAGGTACGTGTCGAGGTCGAGCCCGAGACCGGCCATGGTCTCCGCGAACCTGCGCAGTGTCTCCTCGCCCAGCTCCGAGCGGATCAGCGACGCGTAGTCGAGTCCGGCGCCCGAGGTGAAGGTGGCGTGGTCGCGGCGGGCGGCCAGCCAGATCAGCCGGACCGGGTTCGCGGCCTCCGGCGCGTAGGCGAGGTACTCGTCCGAACCGAAGCCCAGCCGCCCGTTGTTGGCGACGAAGCAGGGGTGTCCCTCCGTCATCCCGGTCTCGATGGCCTGGAATCCGGACGTGGCCAGCTCGGCCGACGTGACCGGTTCCTTGGTGAGTTTGTACGCCGTACCGGAGAGGGTGGAGGAGATCTCCTCCAGGTAGACCGGCAGGACCGTCTCGCTCAGCCCCAGGGTGTCCCGCAGTTCGACGAAGAACTCCAGCGCGTCCAGCGGGAGTTCGGCGTCGCCGCGGTGCCGGGTGACGGACTCGGCGGGGATCTGCCAGTGGTCGAGGGCGCGGAGGCGGGCGGTGAAGCGGTACTCGGTCGCTCCGTCGTCACTGCGTACCGCGTAGGTGTTCTCGCCGAGCGGCTGTGGGGACAGCAGCCGCTCGTGCGAGAACTCCGCCAGCGCCTTGCGGACAAGGAGCCGTTCGGCCTGCGCCCAGAGTACGGGGGTGAGATGCGAGGTCATCGACGGCCTCCTTCGAACACGGCGCGGGTGCATATGGAGAGACAGGCGGTCTTCTCGGGCTTCTGGATCTCGCGCACGGTCTCGAAGCCGACGGCGCGGTTGAGGGCGTGGACCGCTTCGTTGCGTACGTCGGGTTCCACCACCACCCTGCGCGTCGCCGGATCCGCGAACAGTTCCGTCATCACCGCCGTGATCACCGCGCGGGTGAAGCCGTGGACCGGGGTGTCGGCCGGCGCGACGAGGAAGTGCATGCCGACATCGCCGGGCTCCGCCTCGTACAGCCCCTTCAGCTCGACGTGCGCCGGGTCGTAACGCTCCATCAGGAACGCGGGGACGCCCCGGTGGAGCCCGATGAACGCGTCGTGGTGCTCGGCCGCCGCGATGGACCGGTACTCACGCTCGACGTCCGCCGGACTCGCGTCCCCCATCAGCCAGAAGGCGGCCTTGGGGTGCGTGACCCAGCCGTGCACCAGCCCGGCGTCGGAGCCGGGATCCAGCGGACGGAAGGTGAACTGATCGGTGGCGAGCGCGGTCATGCGGCGAACTCCTGGAAAGCGATGGTCTTCTCGACCGGGTAGTACTCCTGGCCGTCGAGCAGCTCGCGGATGATGCACGCGTTGCGGTACGCGGCCATTCCCAGGTCGGGGGCGGTGAACCCGTGGGTGTGCAGCTCGGCGTTCTGGACGTAGAGCGTGCGGTCCGCGTCGATGCTGTAGTTGCGCCGGACGTCGAACCGTCCCTGCTCGTCCCACCGGATCCGGTCGCGCACCGGCGCCAGGAACTCCGGCACCTGGTACCGGTAGCCGGTGGCGAGGACCAGCCCCTGGGTGGCGAGGGTGAAGTCCTTCCCCTGCTCCTCCTGGCGCAGCCCCAGCGTGTAGGTGCCGTGGTCGTGACGGGCGCTCTCCAGCGAGGTGTTGGTCATCAGCCGGGTCGGCACCGGGCCGCGCCGGTTCTTCGCGTACAGCAGGTCGAAGATGGCGTCGATCAGCTCGGAGTTGATGCCCTTGTAGAGGTTCTTCTGCGATGCGTTGAGCCGGTCGCGGGTCCCCGCGGGCAGGGCGTGGAAGTAGTCCACGTACTCCGGCGAGGTCATCTCCAGCGTGAGCTTGGTGTACTCCAGCGGGAAGAAGCGGGGGGAGCGGGTGACCCAGTTCAGCGCGTAGCCGTGGGTGTCGATGTCCTGGAGCAGGTCGTGGTAGATCTCGGCCGCGCTCTGTCCGCTGCCCACCACGGTGATGGACTCCTTGGCCTGGAGGCTCTCTTTCGCCTCCAGGTAACGGGAGTTGTGGATCAGGTCGCCGCCGATGCCGCGGCAGGACTCCGGGATGTACGCGGGCGTCCCGGTGCCGAGGACGAGCCTGCGGCCCCGGTGGGTGGCGCCGGTCGCGGTCCGTACCGCGTACACCGCGTCCTGTTCCTCGTACGTCACTTCGGTGACCGATTCCCCGAAGCGGACCGTGGGGAGTTTCGCGGCGGCCCAGCGGCAGTAGTCGTTGAACTCCTCGCGCAGGGGATAGAAACTCTCGCGGATGTAGAAGGAGTACAACCGCCCCGATTCCTTGAGGTAGTTGAGGAAGGAGTACGGGGAGGTGGGGTCGGCCAGCGTCACCAGGTCGGAGAGGAACGGGGTCTGGAGGGTGGCGCCCTCCAGGAACATCCCGCTGTGCCAGTCGAAGTCCGGCTTGGACTCCAGGAAGAGCCCGTCCAGTCCGTCGACGGGCTCGGTCAGGCAGGCGAGCCCCAGGTTGAACGGTCCGAGACCGATCGCGATGAAGTCGTGGATCCGCTGGGGATCCGGGGCGAATTCGTGGACCCGCTGGGGATCAGGAGGCGTGGACAAGGGTCTCTCCCAGGTACTGGCCGGCGTGGTCGGCGAGGAGTTCGAGCACGGCGGCGATGTCGTCGACGGTGGTCTCGGGGTTGAGCAGGGTGAACTTGAGGTACGCGCGGCCGTTGACGGTCGTCCCCGCCACGACGGCCTCACCCGAGGCGAACAGCGCCTTACGGGCGTACTGGTTGGCGCGGTCGATGAGCGCCGGACCGGTGATGTCGGACGGGACGAAGCGGAAGACGAGCGTGGAGAGCTGCGGCTCCACGGCCACGTCGAAGCGCGGGTCGGCGACGAGCAGCTTCCAGCCCTCCTCCGCGAGATCCACCACCTCGTCGAAGAGCTGCCCGACCCCGTCGGCGCCCATCACCCGCAGCGTCATCCACAGTTTCAGCGCGTCGAAGCGGCGGGTCGTCTGGAGGGACTTGTCCACCTGGTTCGGGATCCGGGCCTCGGCGGCGGAGCGCGGGTTGAGGTAGTCGGCGTGGTACGTGGCGTGCCGCAGGGTGGCCCCGTCACGCACCACCAGGGCGCTCGAACTCACCGGCTGGAAGAAGGACTTGTGGTAGTCCACCGTCACCGAGTCGGCGTGCTCGATGCCGTCGAGGCGGGCGCGCCTGCGCGAGACGAGCAGCCCGCAGCCGTACGCCGCGTCGACGTGCAGCCAGGTGCCGTACTGCGCGCAGAGCGCGGCGATCTCGGGCAGCGGGTCGATGGAACCGAAGTCGGTGGTCCCCGCGGTGGCGACGACCGCCATGGGGACGGCGCCCTCGGCGCGGCAGCGCTCCAGCTCCCGGGCGAGTACGACGGTCCGCATGCGCTTCTCCCGGTCACAGGGGATCGGGACGACCGCCTCGGGCGGCAGGCCGAGCAGTTTCGCGGACTTCTGGACGCTGAAGTGGCTGCACTCGGACGTGAACACCCTGAGTACGGAGGGGTCTTGGGTTTTCGCCTCCTCGCGGGCCAGCAGCAGGGCCTGGAGGTTGGACTGCGAACCGCCGCTGGTGAACACGCCGTCGGCGGCGGGGCCGTAGCCGATGCGGCCCGCCGTCCAGTCGACGAGGCGCTGCTCGATCAGGGTGCCGCCCGCGCTCTGGTCCCAGGTGTCCAGGGAGGAGTTGACGGCGGAGAGCACGGCCTCGGCGGTCACGGCCGGGATGACGACCGGGCAGTTGAGGTGGGCGAGGTAGCGGGGGTGGTGGAAGTAGACGGCGTCCCGCAGATAGAGGGTCTCCAGCTCGTCGAGGGCGGCGCCCGAACTGCCGAGGGGCCGGTCCAGGTCGACGGCGGCCAGGGCGGGGGAGAGCTCCTGGGGCGAGATGCCGGTGAACGGTCTTGTGGTGGAGGCTAGTTGGGCCGCCACCCGCTCGACTGCTGCGGTCGCAGTGCGGCGGTACTGCTCCGCGGTGGTGTCGTTGAGCAGGTGTGAGCGCATGGGCAGTCCTCCGGAAGGGGGAGAAACGACAGAGGGGGGAGAGCGGCACTGCGACGTCGTAGTTAGGTGAGCCTAACCTAACTAAACTCTGCGTCGCAATGAGCCCTCCCCCCGGCGGGGGTGTCTCTCAAGTCGGCGTGGTGCCTCTCTCGAACCGGCGGTCGTACCTGTCTCTCAGGCCGCTTCCGCGGCAGCCGCCCTCACCTGCTCGTCACTGAGCCCACGCCGCCAGTAGCCGACGAACGTGACGTGCCTGCGGTCGAGTTGACGCTCCCGCACCAGGTGGCGGCGCAGTTCCCGCACCGCACCGGACTCGCCCGCGATCCAGGCGTACGGGCGGGCGCCGGGCAACTCCGCCGCACGCACGGCATCGGCCGCCGAGGGGGCGCCCTCGTCCCGTACCAGCCAGGTGATCCGGGCGTCGGCGGCGGTGTCGAGCGCCAGCCGGTCACCGGCGTGCTGGACCTCCAGCCAGACCCGCGCCCTGGTGCCGGCGGGCAGCCACTCCAGGATGGCCGACGCGGCGGGCAGCGCGGTCTCGTCGGCCCAGATCAGCACCGAGTCGGTGCCGGGGGGCGGCTGGAAGCGGACGGCGGTGTTCTCGCTCGTCGCGGGCCCCAGTACGCGCACCCGCTGCCCCGGCGCGGCCTGTCGGGCCCAACGACAGGCAGGGCCGACATCCGCCGTGTCAGCAGCTGATGCCGGCCCGTGCAGAGCGAAGTCGATGTCGACCTCGTCGGGGTCGTGGCGTTGCTCGCGGACGGTGTACGAGCGCATCACGGCCCGTACGCCGTCGGGCAGCGCCCGCCATTCGGCGAACCAGTTGTCGCCGGCCGGCAGTACGGGTTCGTACTGCCCGGGACGCGGCAGGAAGAGCGAGAGGCTCTGGTCGCGCCCCCCGGCGGCGAAGCCCCTGAGGTCCTCGCCCCCGAAGGTGATCCGGGCCATCGACGGGCTGAGCCGCCGGGTCCGTACGACATGCAGGCCGAAGAAACGGAACGGGGCGGACACAGCCGTCGTCATGGGTCAGCTGACCTTCTTCGCGTTCTCGATCGCCGCGGCCAGGGCGTCCAGGGCCGGGGCGCACTTGTCGTAGGAGAAGATCGGGTCGGTCGTGGAGCGCGGGATGACCTGCCCGGCCTTGACCGCGGGCAGCTCGCCCCAGGTCGGCTTGGACTTCAGCGCGGAGGGCTGGACCGCCGAGGTGCGGTTGTCCATCATGATGATGTCGGCCGGGTACTTGTCGGCGTTCTCCCAGCTCAGGCTCTCGAACCAGCCGCTCTTGTCGACCTTGTCCGGGACGACGATGTTGACGCCCAGCTCCTTGAAGTACCGCAGGTCCGCGGACGGTTCGGGTGTCGAGATGTACAGCAGGTCGGCGCTGGCCGAGCCGATCAGGACCTTGATCTTCGGGTTCGCCTTGGCGGCGGCACGCAACCGGGCCGCGGCCTTCTCGAAGCGGGCCTTCGCGTCGGTGACCTTCTTGGCCTTGAGGTCGGCGCCGAGGGACGCGGCCAGCTCGGCGTGGCGCTGGAGCGCGGCGGGCATCGTGGTGCGCGCGACCATCAGGGCGACGCTGGGGGCGAGCTTGAGGATCTTGGACTTGGACTCGTCGGGGACGTACCAGAGCGCGCCCTTGTCGTACATGCCGGTGATCAGCAGTTCGGGGCCGAGCGCCGCGTACTTCTCGACGTTGAACTCGCCCCAGACGTTGCCGAGTATCTCGACCTTGTTCACGTCGAGATCACCGGCCTGCACGTCGGCCTTGCCGTCCTTGGTCTTCGTCGGCCCGAAGACGGCTGTGACCTCCACGCCGAAGTCGTGCAGGGCGGCGGCGGTGCCGGTGAAGGCGACGATCTTCCTGGGCGTGGACGCGGCCTTGACGGTGATGCCGCGGTCGTCCTTGAACGTCCAGGGCCCGGAGTCGGATTTCGCAGAGCCCGCGCTCTTCGAATCGCTGCTGCCGCAGGCGGTGAGGGCCGCACCGATACCGATGACGCCGGTCGCGGCGAGGAAGTTGCGGCGGGAGGGGTGGGAAGAGCGGGCGTGGGGCATGGCGGGGCTCTGCTTTCCGTTTTCCGTACGTGCCGGGGTGTGGCCGCTGGGCAGCTTCAGGTCAGGTTAGCCTAACCTGACCTAGTGTCCAGGGGGCGGTCGACGTACGGGGTGACGGCCCCGCTCCGGCGACGTCACCCGTGCCGGACCACGGCACGATCGGTCGGCGCCCTACCGGTCGCCGGTCCTGTCGGCCAGCCCGTACCGCCAGGCCCAGGCGATCAGCGCGCCGCGGTCCTCCAGGGCCAGTTTGGCGAGGACATGGTTGAGGTGCGTCTTGACCGTCGACTGGCTGACCACCATGTCCCTGGCCACCTGGCGGTTGTTGAGTCCCTGTGCCACCAGTCGGACGACATCGACCTCCCGCCGGGTGAGGCCCTCGGCCTCGGCCGGGATCCCGGCCTCGGGAGCGGGCCCGGCCGGGGGCGGCGGCACGGTGGATTCCGGCTCGCTGACGACCAGTTGGACCAGTCGGCGCTGGACCGCGGGGTCCAGGACGGTGTGTCCCGCCGCCACGTCGCGGACCGCGGCGAGCAGCGCCTCGCCGGTGGCGTCCTTGGTCAGGTACCCGGCCGCGCCCGCCCGCAGCGCCGGCATCACCGCGTCGTCGTCCGCGTACGTGGTCAGGATGAGCACCCGTACCCCGATGTCCGCCCGGACGACCCGGGCTGTCACCTCGGCTCCGGCCAGCCCCGGCATCCGCAGGTCGACGATGGCGACGTCGGGCCGCGACTCCGAGGCCAGCCGCACGGCCTCGTGCCCGTCACCCGCCTGGCCGACCACCTCCATGTCGTCGGCCTGCGACAGCAGCAGTACGACGCCGTCCCGCACCACTGCCTGGTCGTCCGCCACCAGCACCCGAATCGTCACCCGTCCGCCTTCCGCCCGTGTGCGGCGCCGGGACGCCGACCGATGTACTCACGTGTCTTCACGCCCTCATCTTCCTTGCCCCCCGGTGCCGTTCGCCGCCACCGTGCCGCCTGCACGCCCTTCTGCGTACCGGGCGGTCCGTACCGGGGGCCGTGACGGACAGGGGAAGCCGTACGGTCCGCACCGCCGCCGATCCCTCAGACCGGTACGCGCATCTCGATCTGCCAGCCCGTCCCGCCGGGTGCGGGCCCCGCGGACAGCGACCCGCCGACCGCTTCGATCCGCTCGGCCATGCTCGCCAGACCGGTGCCGCTCCCCTTCACGCCCGAGAGGGCGCGGCCGGGCGGCAGCCCCTGGTCGCGGACAGCCACCCGCAACTCCCTTTCTGCCCACGCCACTTCCACCTCGATGGGGCTCCCGGTCGCATAGCGTGCCGCGTTCGTCATGGCCTCCTGCACTCCCCGGTACACCGCGTGGCCCGCCTCGGGGCGGAGCGGGCGGGCCCGACCGGTGGTCCACAGGTGCGCCTCGCCGGGAAACCCGCCGACCAGCCCCTTGAGGTCGTCCACCCCCCGAAGCGGCGCGGCGCGCAGCGCACCGACAGCGGCGCGCGCCTCCTGGACGCCCTCGCGGGCGAGTTCCGCGGCCCGGTCGAGCGGGCCGGTCAGCACGGCGGGGGAGCCCTCCCGGTTCGCGATCGCCCGCACGGCCTGCAACTGCACGGACAGACCGGCGAGGCTGTGCGCGAGGACATCGTGCATCTCCCTGGCGATACGGCTGCGTTCCTCGACGGCTGCCGCCTCCTGCAGCGCCTGCCGGGACGCCTCCACCTCGGCCAGCAGCGCGACGGCCCGGTCCCGCTCGGCCTGGAGGGCGGCGTGCTCCACGGACCGGTCGGCCATGAACCAGGCCCCCACGCCCGCCAGTAGCCCGGCCGGACTGCCGGTGACCACCAGGATCGAGATCCCGAACGCGACCGAGACCACCCCGACCCCCGCGTGGCGCACCGGCCCCGCCGGAAGGCGCAGGGGCAGGACGGACGTGCCCGCCAGCACCGGGACCGATCCGAGCCCACTCGGCGCCAGGAGCGTGATCGCGAGCCCGGTGGCAATGGCGAGCGTCGCGCCGAGCGCGCCCAGGGGGGACGGCAGGACCCGCCGGCCCAGCACCATGCCCAGCTCGGCGAGGACCCCGAGTACGGCGACGACGATCTTGAGGGTCGTGCCGTGGGCCGCGACCACGGAGATCGCCATGCAGATCACCAGGGTCGTCGCGCCGATCAGGCTGTGCCGGTCGAGCATCGCCCGGTCCACCGGACCGGTCCACCGCTGTTTGCTCATCATCCCCGTACTCCGTTCGCCGCCGGCCGCTTCACAGCCTCCGGCACGGAACCTGTTCCTCGGGTCATCGATTCGTACGTGCCGTGCCGCCCGGTCAGATGTGGACGTCGGTACGGGGCGCGGTCAGGGCGGAGGCCGGGTCGTGCTGCTTGTTGCGCGCGACGAGGAGCCCGCCCCGGACGACGATCGTACCCATGCGGACGATGACCTCACCGAAGGCCATCAGGACGAGAGCCACCACCCACGCCTGGCCGCTGGTGATGTCGTGGGCGGCGGAGAAGTGCGCGACGTGGGCGGCGCCGGAGGGGTGGCTGGACCAGACGGCGAACGCCAGCCGGAATCCCATACTGAGCACCCACAGCCCCGCCGCGCCGGCGGTGGCCTTGATCCGCGCATGTCCGTCCGCGTAACGGACCCGGGTCAGCAGGCCGGACACGAGGCCGAAGGCGATACCCACGGCGGCGAACACCACGGCCAGCGTCACGTCGTTGCCGGCGGTCGGGATGTCGTCGAGGTAGCTGATGGCCGTCCAGCCGATGATGGCCAGCGGCAGCAGCACCGTACGGGCGCTGAGCCGCTCCTCCCGCAGCTGGCGGAAGACGATGAGGAGGAGTGCGATGTCGATGATCCAGTCAGTGAGCGTCATGACTTCGACTATTCGCCTCGCGGCCCCGTAATCCTTCAGCCCGTGGGTGGAACGCGGGTGGAAACCCGTCTCCACCGCGGGTGGGAGGCCCGCCCCCGGCTGTACGCCCGCGCGTTGTTCTCCGAGATCGCAACTGGTGAGGAGGTGGAGGACCGTGTCAGGGCACGACTGCGTCGGCAGCAGCGCTTCTTGGCCCCGGGCGGCCCTCTCTACGTCGCGGTGGAGCGGTCCGCCCGGGCCTCCTCCGTGGCAGCCGTACAGCGCGACGCGTGGACGCCGTAACGCCCGGGTCGTGGGGTGCGCGGCGCGTCGTCGAGCAACTGCCGGTCGGGTCAGACGTTGATGCCGAGCCGGTCCAGCGGCTCCACCAGTTCCTCCTCCTCGTAGCCGAGGTGGGAGAGGAGGATGCGCCCCAGCACATCGGTCAGGTCCTGGACCTCGCTGATGTGGCCCTCGTCCTGCACGAGGGTGACCAGGGCGGCGTCGAGCCGGGCCAGGGTCTCGGCGATGATCTCGTGCTCGTGCTCCAGCCGCTCCACCACGGGAGTCAGGGACGCCTGCTTCTCCCGCAGTTCGGGGAACATGTACTGGTCCTCGATGGTGTGGTGCGTGGTGAGGGTGCGGCTGTAGGCGGTGCAGAAGGAACCGAGGGTCCAGTAGTTCTGCCGCAGCGTGAGGCTGTTGATCATCGAGCGGGCGGCGGCGGCGTCCCGCTGTCCTGCGGCGACCTGGGAGACGGCGTCGGCGATCTGCCGCATCTCGGCACGCAGGTTGTCGTGGATGAGGGTGAGCCGGGCGCCGGTGTTCCCCAGGGCCGGACCCGGCTGGTGCTTGGGAGCCCGGGGGCGGGTCGCCTCGTCCAGGGGGTCGGACGACCAGAGGTCGACGTCCTCCGGCGCCCTCGTGGGGGCACCGGAAGCCGCCGCTGCGGGTGGTGTCTCCGTGGTGGGCCGCCGCGCGTCACGTGCGGCGGCGGTCGCCTCCCGTACCCGTGGCGCCACCTCTTCGGTGAAGATGCGCAGTTCGCGCTCGGCGTCGGCTCCCGGGGCGAGGACGAAGCCGCTGATGCCGTGGGTGAGGGCGAGTTCGGTCAGCTCGCGGGCCCACTGTTCGGGAGGCCCGTCGAGGAACCGGTCCGAGGCGAGGCGGGAGAAGCGCCCGCTGACGGTGTAGATCCGCCGGATCCGGTCGGGGGAACGGCCTGCGGCGCGGGCGGCGTCGTCGAGGGTCCGGCTCATCTCCGCGAGATCACCCGGGGGTGCGTAGGCCGCGGAGGGGAGCCAGCCGTCACCGAGACGGCCGGTGAGTTCCAGCATGCGCCTCTTGTACGCGCCGATCCAGATGCCGAGAGGGTGGACGGGAAAGGGCCCCGGGCGGGCTCCGTCGAGCCGGTAGTGACGGCCCGGTACGTGTACGGCGGGTCCGGGGGCCCACAACGCACGGATCACCGCTACGGCTTCCTCCAGGGCGTCGACGGCATCGGCCGGCGTGCGGCGCGGTCCGCCGAGTGAGGCGATCGCGTCCTGGAAGGCACCGGCACCGATGCCGAGTTCGGCCCGGCCGCCGCTGAGGATGTCCAGGGTGGCGGCGGACCGGGCCAGGACGGCCGGCGGGCGCAGCGGCAGGTTGGCGACGTGCGGGAAGAGAGTGACACGTTCGGTGCGGGCCGCGAGGTGGGTCAGCAGGGTCCAGGTGTCGAGGAACGTCGGCTGGTAGGGGTGGTCCTGGACGCCGATGAGGTCCAGACCGATGTCGTCGGCGAGGCGTGCCAGACGTACCACCTCGCCGTGGCCTTCCGCAGTGGGGGTGAGGAAGGCGCCGAAGCGCAGGTCGTGTCCGTGGTCGGGCATGGGCGTCCTCTTCCGTACGCGGGCCCCAGGTCCCGGCGGGTTCGGTCGGAACGCATGATATCGGTGCATATAGGATGCCGGACCGAGGAGCTGGTGACGCGGCGAGCGGGACGACCTCGACGAGCGCAGCGGGCCCGGGTCGGCAGCCGGAACGCGGCAGCCGGGCCGAACCGCAGCAGCCGGGTCGGTCCGCGAGGCGGGAATCCGTACCCGCACATCGCTGGCGGCTGTGTCCTCCGGGGCATAGCTTCACCCTCGCAGAGCTCGCAGAGCTCGTTGAACTCGTTGAACAGTTGAACTCGTTGAACTCGTGCGGACGGCCCCGATGCCGTACTTCACGCCCGCTCGCCCATGACGGCCTGCGGTGTCGACCAAGGAGTTGTGATGTTCCCAGCGAAACGCCTGGCCCTGTTACGTCGCTCCAGAACGGCGACGGTGCTGCTCGCCGCAGCCGCCGCCATCGCGGGACTCGCCGTGTCGCCTACGGGTGCGGCGCAGGCCGCACAGCGCTCGGCGGACGGCCCGAACGCCGACTGCCCCTGGGTGGGTTCGAGCGCACCGGTGAACTCCCGGGTGGCTGACGTCGTCTCCCGGATGACCCTCGACGAGAAGATCGCGATGGTGAAGGGCGGGGTGGTCTCGGCGTACACCGGCTACGTCCCCGGCAACAGCAGGCTGTGCATCCCCGCGCTGAAGTTGCAGGACGGGCCGACCGGCGTCCGGATGGCCACCACGACCCAGCTGCCCGCGGCGGCCGGCATCGCCGCTTCCTTCGACCCCTCGGTCGCGAAGTCCTACGGGACGGTGATCGGCGCCGAGGACAAGGCCAAGGGGGTCGACGTCGACCTGGGCCCGACGGTCAACATCGTGCGTGACCCGCGCTGGGGCAGGTCCTTCGAGTCGTACAGCGAAGACCCGTATCTCACCGGCCGGATGGGCGCCGCCGACATCGAGGGCATCCAGGGCCAGGGCGTGATGGCCCAGGTCAAGCACTGGGCGGTCTACAACCAGGAGACCAGCCGCAACACCCCGGCCGATAACGTTGTCATCGATGACCGTACGGTGCGGGAGATCTACGCCAGTGCCTTCGGCGCGATCGTCGACCAGGCACATCCGGCGTCGGCGATGTGCTCCTACTCGTCCGTCAACGGCACGTACGCCTGCGAGAACTCGTACCTGAACGGCATCCTCAAGAAGGACTTCGGATTCCAGGGGTTCATCACCTCGGACTGGGGCGGCACCCACAGCACGGTTGCCTCGGCCAACGCGGGGATGGACATGGAGATGCCCGACAACCAGTACTTCGGGGCCGCGCTCAAGACGGCGGTGGAGCAGGGCCAGGTGCCACAGAGCCGGGTCGACGACATGGTCACCCGCATCATGCGCGAACAGTTCCGCTTCGGTCTGTTCGACCATCCCTCCCCGGACACCCCCGGCGCCGAGGCGTCCACCCCGGCCCACGTCGATGTCGCGAAGAAGACGGCCGAGGCGGGCACCGTCCTGCTGAAGAACGCACAGAAGGTCCTGCCGCTGGACACGGGCAGGGTGAAGTCGATCGCGGTGATCGGCGACGGTGCGGGCACGGACACCATGACCGCGGGAGGCGGCAGCGCCGCTGTCGCAGGCACCGGTACGGTCACCCCCTACCAGGGCATCAAGGCGCGCGCCGGTTCGCAGGCCACCGCCACCTACGCACAGGGCGGCCTGGGGCCCTCGGGGGCGCTGCCGCCCATCGACACCTCCTTCCTCACCCCGCCGTCGGGGACGGGGCACGGTCTGCAGGGCGACTACTACCCGAACACCACGCTCACGGGCCCGCCGGCGGCCACCCGGACCGACCCCCAGGTCGACTTCAACTGGAGAGGGGCGGCGCCCGCGAAGGGCGTCCCCGCGACGAACTTCTCGGCCAGCTGGACCGGGACGATCACCCCGCCGGTGACCGGCACGTACACCTTCGGACTGACCAGCGACGACGGCAGCCGCCTCTTCATCGACGGCAAGCAGGTGATCGACAACTGGCGGGACCAGGGAGGGGGCGCCACGGAGACCGCGAAGGCCGACCTGACCGCGGGCAAGACGATCCAGGTGGAGGTCGACTACTACCAGCGCGGCGGTGGGGACAGGGTCGATCTCGGCTGGACCCGGCCGGACGACGGCCCGCTGATCGACCAGGCGGTCGCGCTCGCGAAGAAGTCGGATGTCGCGGTCGTGTATGCCAACGACTTCGAGTCCGAGGGCAGCGACCTGGCGAACATCGATCTGCCCGGTGACCAGAACAAGCTCATCAGCGCGGTGGCCGCGGCGAACCCCGACACCGTGGTGGTGCTCAATACCGGTTCGGCCGTCACGATGCCCTGGCTGAACGAGGTCAGGGGAGTCCTGGAGGCCTGGTACCCGGGTCAGGAGGCGGGCCATGCCATCGCGGAACTCCTGTTCGGCGATGTGAATCCGTCCGGGAAGCTGCCGGTCACCTTCCCCACGTCCCTCGACCAGGTCCCGGCCTCGACCTCGGCGCAGTGGCCCGGCACCGGGGGCAAGGTCCAGTACTCCGAGGGCCTCGATGTCGGCTACCGCTGGTACGACGCCAAGAAGCTGACACCGCTGTTCCCGTTCGGGTACGGACTCTCGTACACCTCGTTCCGCTACTCCCACCTGCACGTCGGACAGAAGCTGACCGACGGCGGGACACTCCGGGCGAGTGTGGACGTCACCAACACCGGCAGCCGCCGAGGGGCCGACGTCGCCCAGCTCTACCTGAGCGCGCCGTCCTCCACCGGGGAACCGGCGCGTCAGCTCAAGGGATTCCAGAAGGTGGACCTCAGGGCGCACCAGACGAAGCGGGTCACCTTCGAGATCTCCGCACAGGACGCGTCGTACTGGAACACCGACGCCCAGGCCTGGACGCTCGGCACCGGCACGTACACCCTCCAGGCCGGCGACTCCTCGCGGAATCTTCCGCTGTCGGACACCTTCACCGTCACCAGGACCAGCGGACCGCGCTACACGAAGGTGACCGCCCCGGACGCGGTGACCGGCGGATCCACCCAGTCTGTGACCACCACATTCACCAACAGGTCGACGCAGGAGGTGAAGGAGGCCGCCACCGAACTGACCGTCCCCGCCGGCTGGACGAAGAAGGCCGTCACTTCCACCACCTTCCACACGGTGCGGGCCGGGGAGTCCGTCTCGACGGAGTGGCAGGTGCGGGTGGACGCCACGGCGAAGGGCGGCGAGGTGAAGCTGACCGCCCGAACCGGCTACCGGGGCTCGGAGAACCTGCCCGCGGGCACCGGGAGCGCAGCCGTCCAGGTCGCCTACGCCGACCTGGCAGCCGCCCGCGACACCGTGGGCGTCACCGATGACGCGGACCAGACACCGGGCAACCTGGACGGAGTGGGCTACAGCTTCTCCCAGCAGGCCCTGGCCTCGGTGGGTATCACGCCGGGCAGCCAGGTGACCGCCACGGGCGCCTCCCTCACCTGGCCCGATGTCCCCGCCGGCCGGGCAGACGCGGTCACCGCCCACGGACAGGTCGTCGCGGACTCCGGCAGCGGCTCGCAGCTGTCGTTCCTGACCGTGGGCACCAACGGCAGCCAGACCGGCACGGTCGCCGTCACCTACACCGACGGCAGCACATCGACCTCGACGCTGGACGTCGCGGACTGGTACAGCAACGCGGCCACCGACGGCTGCACGCTGGTGGCCACCGCCGCGCACTGGAACCGTCCGCCGGGCAGTACCAAACCCGCGGACCACAAGGTCAGCCTGTACGCGGCGTCCGTACCGCTCACCGGCGGGAAGACCGTCAAGTACGTGACACTGCCCAGCAACCCGCAACTGCACATCTTCGCCGAAGCCATCAACTGACGTACCTGCGCGGGGGAGGGGTACGGGGTGGGCCGCCGATCCGGCGCCGCCCACTCCGTACCCGCGTTCACACCCGCACCCCGTGCCCGCGTTCACACCCGCACCCCGTACCGCGTGCCCGCGTTCACGCCCGCACCCCGCACCCCGCACCCCGCACCCCGTACCGCGTGCCCGCGTTCACACCCGCGCCGAGCCACCCTCAGCCTGGTCGCTCACCCCGCGGGCAGCCCCAACTCCCGTGCGATCAGCATCCGCTGCACCTCGCTCGTGCCCTCGCCGATCTCCAGGATCTTGGAGTCACGCCACATCCGCGCCACCGGGTACTCGTTCATGAAGCCGTACCCGCCGTGGATCTGCGTCGCGTCGCGGGCGTTGTCCACCGCCACCGTCGACGAGTACAGCTTCGCCAGCGCCGCTTCCTTCTTGAACGGGTCGCCGCTCACCAGCCGTGATGCCGCGTCCCGCCACGAGACGCGCGCCGTGTGGGCCTTCATCTCCATGTCCGCGATCTTGAACTGGATGGCCTGGTTGTCGCCGATCGGGCGGCCGAACGCGTGGCGCTGCTTCGCGTACGCCAGGGACTCGTCCACGCAGCCCTGCGCCAGGCCCGTGGCCAGGGCGGAGATCGCGACCCGGCCCTCGTCGAGGATGCGCAGGAACTGGGCGTAGCCGCGGCCCTCCTCGCCGAGCAGGTTCGCCGCGGGGACCCGGACGTCGGAGAACGACAGCTCGCGGGTGTCCGAGGAGTTCCAGCCGACCTTCGAGTACGGGGCCGCCACCGTGAAACCAGGAGTGCCCGACGGGACGATGATCGAGGAGATCTGCGGGCGGCCGTCCGGCTTGCGGCCGGTGACCGCGGTGACCGTGACCAGGCCGGTGATGTCCGTACCGGAGTTGGTGATGAAGCACTTGGAGCCGTTGATCACCCAGTCGTCACCGTCGCGCACGGCCGTCGTCCGGGTGCCGCCAGCGTCCGAGCCGCACTCCGGCTCGGTCAGGCCGAACGCGCCCAGGATCTCGCCCGCGCACATCCGCGGCAGCCACTCCTGCTTCTGCTCCTCCGTGCCGAAGCGGAACACCGGCATCGCGCCCAGCGAGACGCCCGCCTCCAGGGTGATCGCGACCGAGGAGTCGACGCGGGCCAGCTCCTCCAGGGCGATGCCCAGGGCGAGGTAGTCGCCGCCCATCCCGCCGTACTCCTCCGGGAACGGCAGCCCGAACAGGCCCATCCGGCCCATCTCGCGGACGATCTCGTACGGGAACTCGTGCCGCTCGTAGAGGTCGCCGATCTTCGGGGCGATCACGTCGTGCGCGAACGCCTCGACCGTGCGGCGGAGTTCTTCGTGCTCGGTACTCAGACGGTGGTCCATCGTTCACTGCTCCTGGTGGGAGAGGGCGCGTACGGTGCGGGACGGGCTGGGGCGGCCCAGCTGTTCGGCCATCCACACGCTGGTGGCGGTGAGTAGGCCGAGGTCGACCCCGGTCTCGATGCCGAGTCCTTGGAGCATCCAGACGAGGTCTTCGGTGGCGAGGTTCCCGGTGGCGGACTTCGCGTACGGGCAGCCGCCGAGGCCGCCCGCGGACGCGTCCACGGTGGTCACCCCGTACTGGAGGGCGGCCAGGGTGTTGGAGAGCGCCTGGCCGTACGTGTCGTGGAAGTGGACGCCGACGGATTCCGTGCCGACGCCCGCCTCGTCGAGGGCGGTGAGCAGCGCCTTCACGTGGCCGGGCGTGGCCACCCCGATGGTGTCGCCCAGGCTCAACTCGTGGCAGCCCAGGTCCATCAGGCGCTTCGCCACGCCGACGACCTGGCCGACCGGGACCGGGCCCTCCCACGGGTCGCCGAAGCACATCGAGAGGTAACCGCGGACATGCAGGCCCTCCGCGCGGGCCAGGGCGACGACCGGCTCGAACATGGCGAGCGACTCGTCCACGGTCCGGTTCAGATTGGCCTGGGCGAACGACTCGGTGGCGCTCCCGAAGACCGCGATCCGGCGGGCCCCCAGCTCCCGCGCGCGGTCCAGGCCGCGCGCGTTCGGCACCAGGACCGGCAGGGCGATGCCTTCGATGTCGGCGAGCTGGGGGAACAGCTGCTCGGCGTCGGCCAGTTGGGGCACCCACTTGGGGTGGACGAAGCTGGTCGCCTCGACGGTCGTCAGACCGGCCGCGGCGAGGCGGTGGACGAACTCCGCCTTCACCTCGGTCGGCACGACCGTCTTCTCGTTCTGCAGGCCGTCGCGCGCGCCGACCTCGTGGATACGGACCCGGCGCGGCAGATCCGGCGCCGGAACGGACATGGGAAGGCCGTCGGTCATGACTCCTCCTGCGGGGCATCGGCGTCCGGGGTATCGGCGGCGGGGGTATCGGCGGCAGGGGTATCGGCAGCCGGGGTATCGGCAGCCGGGGTGACCACGGCCAGTACCTGGTCCATCGCGACCGTGGTGCCGGGGGCGACGTCCAGCTCGGTGACGGTGCCCGCGTGCGGGGCGGTGATCACGTGCTCCATCTTCATCGCCTCCACCACCAACAGCCCCTGCCCGGCGACGACTTCGTCCCCGGCGGCCACCTTGACCACGGTGACCGTGCCGGGCATGGGCGCGGTGAGCGACCCTGCGCCGCCCCGGCCCGCCGCGGCGTCCAGCGTGGCCTGGACGGGGTCGTGGTCCTGGACGTGCCAGGCGTCGCCGTCCCGGCCCAGCCACTCGCCGGCGCGGCGGAAGGTGTGGACGGTCCCGTCGACGGTGACCGACACCGTGCGCGGGGTCACCCGGCCCTCGCCCCCGGCCCGTACGGGCTCGTGTCCGGGCACCCGCAGCCAGTGCGTCACCGGGACGTCGGCGCCGCCGAGCCGCCAGCCGCTCGGTACCGAGAACGGGTCGGTCCAGCCGCCCGTACCCGCCACCGTGGTCCCCGTACCCGCGGCCGTCGGGGCCAGCTCCGCCCGGCGTACCGCTGCCGCCGCCGCGTACACCTCGGCCGGGACCGCGTCCGGCACCAGGCCGTCCGCCTCGCGCTCCACGAGGCCGGTGTCCAGTTCGCCCGCGACCACCGCCGGGTGGGCGAGTAGCCGCCGCAGGAAGCCCGCGTTCGTCGGGACGCCCAGGGTGACGGTGGCCGCCAGCGCGGCCCGCAGCTTGCGCAGCGCCGTCGCGCGGTCGGGGCCGTACGCGATGACCTTCGACAGCATCGGGTCGTACAGGCTGCCCACCTCCGCGCCCTCGCTCAGGCCGGAGTCGGTGCGGACGCCGTGGCCCTGCGGCTCGTCGAGGGCGAGCACCGTGCCGCCGGACGGCAGGAACCCGCGGGACGGGTCCTCCGCGCAGACCCGCGCCTCCACGGCGTGCCCGGTGAGGGTGATGTCCTGCTGCCGGTACGGCAGTTGCTCACCGGCGGCGACCCGCAGCTGCCACTCCACCAGGTCCACTCCGGTGACCAGCTCGGTCACCGGGTGCTCGACCTGGAGACGGGTGTTCATCTCCATGAAGTAGTACGAGGACGGGTCGTTGCCGGGGACGATGAACTCCACCGTGCCCGCGCCCGTGTACCCGCAGCTCCGCGCCGCCTGCACCGCCGCCTCGCCCATCGCCGCGCGGGTCGCCTCGTCGAGCAGGACCGAGGGCGCCTCCTCGATGATCTTCTGGTGGCGGCGCTGGAGGGAGCACTCGCGCTCTCCCAGGTGGACGACGTTTCCGTGGGCGTCCGCCAGGACCTGGATCTCGATGTGGCGCGGGCGGTCGATCCACCGCTCCACGAGGAGCGTGTCGTCGCCGAACGAGGAGCGGGCCTCGCGCCGGGCCGAGGCGATCTCGTCGGCGAGGAGCGCTTCGTCACGGACCAGATGCATGCCCTTGCCGCCGCCGCCCGCCGACGGCTTGAGCAGCACCGGCATACCGATCTCCCGCGCGGCGGCGGCGAGTTCGGCATCGGTGAGCCCGCTGCCGGACGATCCGGGGACCACCGGAACGCCCGCCGCCTGCACGGTCGCCTTGGCGCGGATCTTGTCGCCCATCAGTGAGATCGCGGCGGCGGGCGGGCCGATGAAGACCAGACCCGCGTCGGCGCACGCCTGCGCGAAGGCCGCGTTCTCGGCGAGGAACCCGTAGCCCGGATGGACCGCCTGCGCGCCGGAGCGCGCCGCCGCGTCCAGCAGCCGCTCCACCGACAGATAGCTCTCGGAAGCGGGCGCGGGGCCGATACGGACCGCCGTGTCCGCCTCCCGTACGTGCCGGGCGTCCGCGTCCGCGTCGCTGAAGATGGCCACCGAGCGGATGCCCAGCTCCCGCAGCGTACGGATGACGCGTACGGCGATCTCGCCCCGGTTGGCGATCAGAACGCTGTCGAACATTTCCACCCTCATCGGATCCGCCACGCTCTTCACGTCCGCCACGTCCGCCACGTCCGCCACGCTCTTCACGTCCGCCACGTCTGCCGCGTCTGCCATGTTCGTCACGTCCGTCACCCTCACCACGTCCGTCACCCCCCTCACATCCGGAAGACGCCGTAGCCGGGCGCTGACGGGTCCTTCCCGGCCAGCGGGGCATTGGCGCAGGCGGTCAGCGCCAGGCCGAGGACCTGCCGGGTCTCCAGCGGGTCGATCACCCCGTCGTCCCACAGCCGCGCCGTCGCGTAGTAGGCGTTGCCCTGCTGCTCGTACTGGGCGCGGATCGGGTCCTTGAACGCCTCCTCGTCCTCGGCGCTCCAGTCGTCGCCCAGCTGGTCGCGCTTGACCGTGGCCAGCACGGACGCGGCCTGCTCGCCGCCCATCACGGAGATCTTGGCGTTCGGCCACATCCACAGGAAGCGCGGCGAATAAGCGCGCCCGCACATCGAGTAGTTGCCCGCCCCGTACGAACCGCCGACCACCACGGTCAGCTTCGGTACCCGGGTGCAGGCCACCGCCGTCACCATCTTCGCGCCGTGCTTGGCGATACCGCCCGCCTCGTAGCTGCGGCCGACCATGAAGCCGGAGATGTTCTGCAGGAAGAGCAGCGGGATGCCGCGCTGGTCGCACAGCTCGATGAAGTGCGCGCCCTTCTGGGCGGATTCGGAGAAGAGGATGCCGTTGTTGGCGACGATGCCGACCGGGTGGCCGTGGATCCGGGCGAAGCCGGTGATCAGCGTCGTCCCGAACTCCGCCTTGAACTCCGCGAACCGCGAACCGTCGGTGATGCGGGCGATCACTTCCCGTACGTCGTAGGGCGTACGGGAATCCACCGGCACCGCGCCGTACAGCCCCGCCGGGTCCACCTTCGGCTCCTCGACCGGCTCGGTGGACCAGGGGAGCGCGCCGCGCTCCGGCAGCGTGGACACGATGGTCCGGACGATCCGCAGCGCGTGCGCGTCGTCCTCCGCGAGATGGTCGGTCACGCCCGAGACCCGGGAGTGCACCTCGCCGCCGCCCAGCTCCTCCGCCGTCACGACCTCACCCGTGGCGGCCTTCACCAGCGGCGGCCCGCCCAGGAAGATCGTGCCCTGGTCGCGGACGATCACGGCCTCGTCGCTCATCGCGGGGACGTACGCCCCGCCCGCCGTGCAGGAGCCGAGGACCGCCGCGATCTGCGGGATGCCCGCGCCCGACATCCGGGCCTGGTTGTAGAAGATCCGGCCGAAGTGCTCCCGGTCGGGGAAGACCTCGTCCTGCATCGGCAGGAACGCGCCGCCGGAGTCCACCAGGTACACGCAGGGCAGCCGGTTCTCCAGGGCCACCTCCTGGGCGCGCAGATGCTTCTTGACGGTCATCGGGTAGTAGGTACCGCCCTTGACGGTGGCGTCATTGGCGACCACCACCACCTCGCGCCCGCTGACCCGGCCGATCCCGGCGATCACTCCCGCCGCCGGGGCCGCACCGCCGTACATCCCCTCGGCGGCCAACGGCGCCAGCTCCAGGAACGGGGAGCCGGGGTCGAGGAGGGTGTCGACGCGGTCGCGCGGTAGCAGCTTTCCGCGCGCCACATGGCGGGCGCGGGACTTCTCGCCACCGCCCAGGCGCGCAGCCGCCAGCCGGGTCCGCAGCTCGGCGGTGAGCGTGCCGTGCGCCGCCTCGTTGGCCTGCCAGGCCTCGGACGCGGGGTCCGCCGCGCTCGCCAGCACCGGTGCCTGCTGCATTCGTGGGCCCCTCTGCTCTGTTCTGCTCGGTCCATGCGGTCGCTGAGCCACCGCGGTCGATCGGCGACTGTGGTTAGTGACCGTTAACATGTTTCGGTCGCCAGGTTAACGCTCGCTAACCCCGCTGTCTAGAATGGAGCCATGAGCACCAGGACGGACGCCCCGACGCGGCGCGAGCAGATCCTCAAGGAGGCCGCGCGTCTCTTCGCCGAGCGCGGCTTCCACGGCGTCGGCGTGGACGAGATAGGCGCAGCGGTCGGCATCAGCGGGCCGGGGCTGTACCGCCACTTCGCGGGCAAGGACGCGATGCTCGCCGAACTGCTCGTCGGCATCAGCGAACGGCTGCTCGACGGCGGCCGGATGCGCGCCGAGCGGGCCGGTGGCGGGCCCGAGACGGTGCTCGGCTCACTCATCGACGGGCACATCGACTTCGCGCTCGACGACCGCCCGCTGATCACCGTCCACGACCGCGAACTGGACCGGCTGCGCGACACCGACCGCAAGGCGGTCCGCAGGCTCCAGCGGCAGTACGTCGAACTGTGGGTCACGGTCGTACGGGAGCTGTACCCGCACACCCCCGAGCAGGAGGCCCGAGCGGCCGTGCACGCGGTCTTCGGGCTGCTGAACTCCACCCCGCACCTGGGCACCGGCGGCCTGCCGGGCCGGACCGCCACCGAGAGCCTGCTGCGCCGCCTCGCCCACGGGGCGTTCGCGGCGCTCGCGCAGGAGGCGGAGGGGTCGCCGGTACGGGACTGACGCGGCCGGTGGCCGACGGCTGTACCGACGGCCGTACCGACGGCCGTACCGACGGCCGTACCGATGGTGATCCAGCCCGCGATACCGGCGGCAATACCGGCCTGACGGGGCCGGGCGCTGACGGCACAATGGGGGCATGCCGATACCCAGCCGTGCCGAACTCGCCGACCATCTCGTCCGCACCCGGATAGCCGGAAACGTCGCCACGCCCCGCGAGAACAACCTCTCCCACTACCGCAAGCTCTCCAACGGCGACCGGCACTACTGGCTCGGCATCGAACTCGGCAACCGGTGGGCCGACGAGCAGGACGTGCTCGCCGTCATGGCGGAGCGCTGCGGTGTCATCGACGACCCCGAGCACCGGCACGGGCAGGACACCATCGACCCGGAACTGACCATCGACGCACTGGACCGGATGGCCGCCCGGCTGCGCAAGGCGGCGGACGCCAGGGAGAGCGTCCTCTTCGCCACCGGCCACCCCGGCGGTCTGCTCGACGTCCACCGGGCCACCGCCGACGCGCTGCGCAGGGCGGGCTGCGAGATCGTACGGATCCCGGGCGGGCTCACCGCCGACGAGGGCATGATCTTCCAGTTCGCCGACGTCGCGGTACTGGAACGCGGGGCGACCCTGTGGCACACCCACTCACCGGAGCCGATGCGCGCCGTCCTCGACGGCCTGGAGCGGGTGGGCAGACCGCAGCCCGGCCTGGTGGTGGCCGACCACGGCTGGGCGGGCTGCGCCGGCCAGCGCGGACTCGACGCGATCGGCTACGCCGACTGCAACGACCCGGCCCTCTTCCTCGGCGAGGCCGAAGGCACGATGCAGATCACGGTCCCGCTCGACGACCACGTCACCGACCCGCGCTTCTACGACCCGATGACGGACTATCTGCTGGACGCGGCGGGGCTGGGCTGAGCCGACCGGGCTGCGCAGCCGGGAGCCGGATCGAGCCCGATCATTCGGCCTGAGGATCCGGCCACCGGGCGACGATCCGCCCGTCCTCGCCCGGTACCACCGCCACCGCGAGTGACCCCTCCTCATCCGGCCACTCGAAGAAGCCGAGCTCGCTGCCCGGAGGCAGTTCTGGTTCGCCGGGTATGGTGGTGAATTCCCCCGTACGCGACAACTTTGAGTCGCCATTCAGCGGCGCCACCAAGCGGGTGAGTTCAGTCCGGGCCACCCGTTGCATCTTCGCCCCGAAGAACGCTGTAGCCAGAGACTCGGCGTTCCAGGAAAACCACAGTAGTGGAATTCCGTCGGGCGCCTGCTGCGACCTCCGTCCAGGAAACATTGGTGCACTGATGGAAAACCAACCGCTGGCCCCTTGCCTGCGTACCTATCCCTGCGCCCATCCTGTAACCACGACGGCCCTCCGTGACCTCTTTGCCTGGAGTGCTTGGCTGTCACTCGGTCAGGTGTAGCCAAGCACCTGAGCCGAGTAGCCAATGCGGGGCCGTCCTATCGGTTAACTGAATACGGAATCCGACATCATCGGGGGCGAGTGAATTTGTTTGCGCAGGGCAGGCCCCCGATATGCCGGACTTACTTTCAATTCTTTAAGCGGAATCTACGGTTTCGATCTCGCTAAGACCGAACGGTTCCAGAATGGGAACTAGGGAACTCAGGTACCATCCGATGTCGCAAAATTTCGAAGATCCGGGAAGGGTCTTTCGGTTGATCGCGACAATGAAAGAGATTGTCGATCTTCCGGGATGGAAAATTAGATCTCCGCCACGATCGGAACCTGGAATGATCAGCGATATTCCTACGGTGTGTTGAGTCCAGTGATCCTTACCGATTTCGGTGATCACTCGCTCGATACTACTGCCGGTCTCTTGATGCCAGTTGAACGTTCCGTCCTCGTCGATGAGGTAGGAAATCTCTCCATTGCGAGAAAGTTCACCTCCACTCCTGAGTGCCGCACGCAATACTTCGGTGACGGAAATAGGAATATTGAAAGTGAAGTCTATGTCCACTGATCTACTCATATTCGCTTCCCCTTCTTGCCTCATCCGTTACGGTGTTATTTGCCATGGTATGCCCTTTCTGTCTAGCCAGTTTGTGAATTCCTTTGGTATTGGATTCTCTGAGATTACCCGATAATCCACCCCGTGATCCTTGGCGATTCCAAGTTTCTGTCCTTCCGTTGAGAAGAATTTACTCATCCCGTTCTTGCGTTTCATTGTGCTCTGCCAGTACTGGCCAGATTTTGCTTCATACCATGTTCCGCGACCCGTGGCAGAGTCAACGAAGGCTCCGTCGAACTCGCGGCCCTTCTCTGAGAAACTTCCGCCACCTCCTAGTTCATCGATCAGATGGTTTTCGTATGCCTTGCCAGCCCTTTCGGCAGCCCTTCCGCCTGACGATGATGCTTCGCCCTGGGCCTCGCTGAATGCTTTTCCGAGCCCCTTGTCGATGCGGCCAATGCCATCCTTTACGCCGAATATGCCGCCTGTGATCAGTGTAGATCCCGTGGCAATGGTGGATGCACTGCCGACGCATCCCACCAGGGTGAGACATTCGGCTCCGCCAACCAGGTCGAGGTCGAGGCCACCCTGTATGGCAAGCGTGCTGACGAAGGTCTCAGCTGCGCCTTGCCATATATCTCCGTTGCCCAAAATGGCGGAGCCGTAGTTCAAGGTGCTGTCGACTGCTCCCTTGAGCCAGTGCCAGGCGCTGCTGCCGCTCCCGCTGCTGGTGTTGGCGGCACTGGTGCCACCACTGATGCTGTGGTGGTAGCCGGAGCTGGCTGGGTAGCTCGGATATTTTTTCTGCCAGGTTTGTCCTGAGGTGAAGTCCGGCGCGTTGTGGGAATCCACGAAGTTGGTCTGCCCGTCGCAGTTCCCGCTGCAACTGAATGATCCTTGGCCAGAGGGGTCGGAGCTGGTTGCGGGGTTGTTCTCTGCGTATGAGTACCCGTTGAGTGACTGGTGTTTGTCGACTTCGAGTAGGGGGTCGACGCTGATGAACTGGCCGATGGTGGGGTCGTATTCGCGGGCGCCGATGTGGGTGAGACCGGTGCTGGCGTCGGCGGGTTTACCGAGGAAGACTTTGTCGTCCGGCCAGTTGGCGGGCTTGGTGCCGCGGGGGGCGCCAAAGGGTGTGGTGTAGCGCTTGGTGATGGCCCACGTTGTGGAGTCCATGACGAGACTGGCGGTGCCGTGCGGGTCGCCGGCAAGGAAGGAGAGCTTGCTTCCGGTGATGCCGTTGGTAGCTGTGCGTACCGCGATGGTCTGGCCCGCTGCGCTGTAGTAGCGGGTGCCGGTCAGGGTTTTCGTGGTGCCCTTGGTGGTGAGGTGGACTTCGGTGGCGCCCAGGTAGAGGACGGTGTCGCCGTCTCCGGATGCCCGGCGGATGAGGAGTTCTCCGCTGGCGTCGTAGAGGTAGCTGGTGTCGAGTTTGGGTTTGGTGCCCGTGGCGGGCTCACTGGTGGAGACGAGCTGGCCTTCGGTGTTCCACTTCAGCGTCTGCTGGGCCTGGGTACCGGGGCGGCTGGTGGCGTTGCCGGTCTCGTCGTAGTCGTACGTGCTGGTTTTGGGTCCGGCGGTGCTGGTCAGCGGGTGCGGCTGGCCCCTAGTGGTGCTGTAGGTGTAGTTGGTTGTTACGTCACCGGCGGTGGCGTGGGTGGTTTCTGCCTTGCGCTCGCCCGCGTCGTTGTAGGTGTAGCTGGACCAGTAAGGGGCGGCACCATCAAGGTTCTGGGTGGTGCGCCCGCTCGTGGCGCAGTCAGCGGCCTTCGGGGTCCAGGTTTCGGACAGGCGTTGGTCGCCGTCGTAGGTGAAGCACTGGTAGTCGGTCTTGGCCGTGCCGCCCTGAGTGGACTTGTCGAAGACAGATGTGACGTTGCCCGCGTCGTCCTGCGTGAAGTTCAGGTCCTGCGTCGCGTAGCCGTGCAGGTCGTCGGTGACGGTGGACTGCTTCAGACGACGGGTGCCGTCCTCGTAGTAATTGGTGAGGTACGCCTTCTTGGCAGAGCTGGTGGGATCGGTGCCCAGACTGAGCTGGTTCAGGTCGCGCAGCGGGGAGTACGCGGCACCCTGGAGATAGCCGGTGCTGCCACTGAGGGTGGTCTGTTGGCCCAGAGTGTTGTACCCGAAGGAGGTGGACTCGGCTGCGAGACCGGCGACGGCGGGCTGGGAGGACTGCTTGACGGTGCCATCGAGGTTGAAGCCGGTGGAGAAGGACAGGGTTTGGGGGACTCCGGCGGCGACCAGGGGTTCTTTGGTCTTGTCGGGCAGGATCAACTGGCTGCCGGTGACGTTGTAGAGGTTGTCGTAGGCGGTGACCTTGTTGGTGTAGGCGCTGCCGGAGAGGCCGCCGTCGTAGCGAACGGCGGTGTCCTGCTGGCCCTTGGCCAGAGAGTCGAACGTCCAAGCGGCCAGCTGGGTGCTGTCGCTCTTGGTGCCGTCCCACAGGCCCGTCTGACGTCCCAGGGAGTCGTACTCGGAGATGAGGGTCTTTTCGCGCGCGTCACGCGTGCTGGTGGCTTGGTCGAGTGGGTTGTAGAAGGTGTGCGTAGTGCCCTTGTCCGGATCAGTGGCGCTGTCCTGGCGTCCGAACAGGTCATAGGTATAGGACCACTTGGACTGGTCCGGGCCGGTGAGGCTCTTCTGCTGGCCCGCCGGGAAGTATTCGTATCCGGTGGTCGTGTACGTGCCGGTGGGCTGTGGCCCGGCATATTCGCGTCGCTCGGTGGTCTGCCCGATCGCGTTGGTGGTGACCATGGTGGCCTGGCCGCCGTCCGGCGCGCTGGTGGCCACGGTGTCGCCGGTATAGGTGGTGTTGGTGGTGAAGCGGGTGATGCCACGGACCTTGGTGACGGCCTTGATGGCCCGTCCGGCACCGTCGTAGGTGGTGTCCGTTTCCTTCGGCGCCGCAGCGCCTTCGGTGCCGATCAGATTTCCGGACGGCGTCGTCTTGTCACCCCAGATGTCGCCCTGGGAAGTGACCGCGAGGCCACGTTCGTCGTACAGGGTCTCGGCGATGACGGTGCCGCCGAGCGGCGACGGAGTCTGGGTCTGACGCGGTCGCAGGAGGCCGTCGTAGATGGTGTAGCTGGTGTTGTAGCCCGAACCGTCACCCTTGATGGTGCCGGTGGACTCCCACGGGAGGTCGGTGGCGGTGACGCCATAGCTGTAGACGTAGTTGGGGGACGCGTTCAAGACCTTGAGGCGGTTCGGCAGCCAGACTTTGGTGACGCGTCCCAAAGCGTCGTACTCGGACTCCGTGGCCTTGTTGTTCGGGTCGGTGACCTTGACCGGTGACCCGGTGGCGAAGTCCGCATTTGTGGTGGTCGTGTAGCCCTTGATGTTGGTGCTGGAGTTGGCGGTCAGCGGGCCGATCTTGTTGGACGGTGTGTAGGCGACGCTGGTGACGAGAGCGTCGTTGGTGTCCTTGACCGTCAGCGGACGGCCCAGGTCGTCGTACGTGGTGGTGGCTGTCTTCTGCCACGTGGGGTTGTTGCTCGCGGTGTAGCTCTTGGCCCGCCCGGCCCACTGGGCCTCGCCCTGGGTGGGCTTCTGTGTGGATGACCAGGTGGTGGTGTCGTAGGCAGTGGCGGTGTCGGAGATGACGTCACCGGGCCGGCTTGAGTCCGCGGGCAAGTCGAGAGCGTCTTCCGCGGTGGCACAGGGCTTGCCGGTCACGCGGGTTCGGGAGACGAGGGAGTTGATGCCGGCATCGTCGTTACGGGCGTACCAGGTGCGGCTGCACTTCTCGTCGCCGGTGACGGCGTCGTCGCCCTTGTCCTCGACGGTTTCGGCCATGCCATAGCCGTCGTAGGTGGTCACGGTGGAGTGAACGCGATCTTTGGGAGTACCGCTACTGGTGATGTTGGAGCGTTCGTGGGTGGCGGCAGTAC